>NZ_MWSJ01000001.1 GCF_002237755.1 Lysinibacillus sp. KCTC 33748
TCAAGGGTTTCAAGATACGAGTAGTTCGAGGAAGCGATGGAGAGAGGGAAGGAGCGTACTCAAGTACGTGACTGACTGAACGACTGAAGCTGACGAAGAAATGCGATGTATATTGAAAGCCGAAGAGAGCTTCAAGACACAAGTAGTACAAGGAAGCAAACGAGTGAATGAGGGAGCGTACCTCTGTACGTGACCGATTGAACGAGAGAAGCTGACGCAGTAATACGCCGTGTATTGGAGGTCGACAATAGTCTAGTGATGATGGCAAAGAGGTCACACCCGTTCCCATACCGAACACGGAAGTTAAGCTCTTTAGCGCCGATGGTAGTTGGGGGCTTCCCCCTGTGAGAGTAGGACATCGCTAGGCACCTGAAAAAAGTCGTGGATTTATTCCTCGGCTTTTTTGTTTGCAGTTTTATAGAACGAGAGAACTTTCCTTCCTCAAGGTGTATAGGACGATAACCTAAGTGGGAGAATTTCTTTTTGCAAGACTAGAATGCTACACAAAATCTTGAATTCAGCAAAACAGAGTTAATTTCTTAAGATTAACTCTGCTTTTTTATTCTCCGCAAACCGAATCTTTAACGAAAGCCACCTCTAACTACGCTCACCCTTTTTTCCGAAAACAACTGATAATCCAAGAAAAATATACGGATATGATAGAAGTGTCAATTCAAGAAAGCCTAACCCGAATAATGAAGAGTATTCATCTGCATCAAACATATATTTATCAATTAACAAATAACTAGATATAGACAGAATAACCAGTAATAGTCCGATCATATTAAATTTACAGATTGTATAAATAGTTACTAGAATATAAATCAAACTAAGCAAAATTAAAAAGAAGAAAATATACAACGGTTCATAAACACTTACTACATCCCTCCTAATATTAAGTAATAACTTTCCTGCCCCTGTACTTTATAATGTTCGAAACGAACAAGGGTTACCAATTATAAACAAATCCACCGTTAAAGATTAACGAAAATTCATTCCTGCTTATTGAACAAGCCCACTCGATTGGTTGAAAAGCAGCAATCTTTTAAAAAACAGCCATTTTCATTGATTTCAGAAGATATAAACAGAACTTTCAGAAAATATATTGAATTGTGAAAAAAACTATGCTAGGCTATGTATCATGCAGAATGAAGTTAAAACTTCAAAAATAAAATAAAAAAGGATGTACTTCTTTGATGGGTAATCAAACAATTCACCAAGTCATTCAACATAAATACCAGGAGCTTTCGAAGAGTCAGCAGAAGGTAGCTGTCTTTATTCTCAAAAATATGCAGACTGCAGGTATTCATTCAGCTGCTTATGTGGGGGAGAGAGCAGGGGTAAGTGAAACGACAGTTATCCGCTTTTGCTACGCTATAGGATTATCGGGTTATGCTGAGTTGCAACGTGAGATTACGATGCATTTATTCAATGAAGGGAATACTAGTAGTTTGCAAAATTATTTGCAATCAAAGCAGGCGCTTTTTGAAACGCCGCGGTTTTATGAAAAAACGATGGAAAAGGATGCATCTAGCATTTTAAACGTTGCAAAGAACATTAACGAAGAAGATTTTAATCGTGCTTCCATCCTGCTGCATACGAAGAAAAAAATCTATATTGTTGGGAATGGCTCGTCCCATTTAGCGGCACAATGGTTGTATTTTACGTTAAATATGCTGCGTCCTAACGTCGTGATTTTAGATTTTGATACTAGTGAAATCATTAGAGCTTTACAAGAAATTGATGAGGATAGTGTGGTCATTATTTTATCGTTCCATCGCTATTTTAAAGAGCCGATTCAATTTGCAGCTGAAATTCAAGAGAAACATTGTGAAATCATTGGCATTACAGATTCTAAAATTGCACCTATTACACAATATGCGACGATTACTTTTATAAATGAACAACAAGAAATGTCTACGATTGATGCAATGCCAGCACTTATTTCATTTTTAAATACTTTAATTGCAGGTATGACTGCACAGGATCACGACTATTATGAAAATCAACGCGTAAAATATGATGATTTCCAAAATAGCTTTTTAGCAAATCGATGGAGTTGAATGATATGAATCAAGTATTACAAAACTTACAGCCGAGATTGACGGAGATTTTTACACATTTACATGAGCATCCGGAAATAAGCTGGCAGGAAAAGCAGACAACGAAGTACATCGCCAATTTATTGAAGGAGGCACAGATGGAGCCTCAGTTATTCGAAGACATGACCGGACTGTATGTAGATATTGGGAAAGGAACACCGAGAGTCGGATTTCGTACGGATATCGATGCACTATGGCAGGAAGTAGATGATGTATTTAAGGCGAATCATTCTTGTGGTCATGATGGTCATATGACGATGGCTATTGGGACAGCACTAGCGTTGAAGGATATGGAGCACTTGCTTCCCGGTGCAGTACGTATTCTTTTTCAGCCTGCTGAAGAAAAAGCACAGGGTGCCCGAGCATTCGTTGAAAAGGGGCTTATTGATCCTCTAGAATACTTATTTGGTGTCCATGTTCGTCCGGTGAAAGAATTACGGGACGGAACGTACGCCCCGGCCTTGTATCACGGTGCGGCAAAGCTTTTTACGGGGACTATTATTGGAGAAGAGGCTCATGGCGCACGACCTGAACTTGGCATTAATGCCATTGAGGTAGGGTCCGCAATTATTGAAGGTTTACAAAAAATCTGGACAGACCCTAATGTCTCTTCGTCAGTCAAAATGACGCAATTTAATGCAGGAGGAACCTCTACAAATATTATTCCTGGGAAAGCAACATTTAGCATTGATGCACGGGCACAAACAAATGAAGTAATGGAGGCTCTCACGGATGGTGTTGAACGTGTAAAAGCATCGGTTGAAGCGATGTATGGAGCCGAAATTTCTTTAACTGTAGATGCACATATCGTTGCAGCATTAGTGAATGATGAGGCCTTACAGCATATGAATTCCGCTATTATTGATGTGGTTGGGGAAAGCGCATGTGCTCCACCAGTCGTTACCCCTGGAGGAGAGGATTTTCATTTTTATACGTATGAGCGTCCGAACCTTAAAGCAACAATGCTTGGCTTAGGTTGTGGTGTAACACCAGGCTTACATCATCCGAAAATGACCTTTAATCGAGAGCGGCTTATTACAGGAGTGAGCATTATTACGAGAGCAATTTTACGAGCTTTATAGAACGAGCCGTTCATTTAGGATAAAGATATAGAAAGAAGTGATAGGATGATTGATATACGAGAAATAAAGACAATCGAGCAGCTGGAACAAGTTCAGCAATTGGAATATAACATTTGGGGGATGCCTTCTATTCCCATTCATCAAACGTTAACCGCTGTGAAAAATGGTGGGATCGTTGTGGGTGCCTATGATGGTGACCAATTAGTTGGCTTTAGCTATGGCTTTTCGGGGTTTCGAGAGGGCAAAAGCTATTTGTGTTCCCATATGTTGGGGATAGAAGAAAACTACCGTTCTCAAGGAATAGGTGAAAAATTAAAATATGCCCAGCAAGCCATTGCTATAGAACGGGGCTATGATTTAATGGTATGGACCTTTGATCCGCTGGAGACACGAAATGGTTATCTTAATCTCTCCAAATTAAATGGTATTTGTTATACGTATATAGAAAATTGCTATGGAGAAATGCAGGATGGTTTAAATAAGGGGTTACCTTCTGATCGTTTTGAGGTGAGCTGGTATATAACCTCTGATTACGTCAATAAAAGCGTTTCAATAGACGCAAAGAATGCCATACCAGTAGCTAGTTGTGTACAAAATGAACAAGGATTCCTATGTTTAGAAGTAACTGAAAATTTGAAATATAACAACGATTTATATACGCTGCCTGTACCAAAGGATTTTCAAGCATTGAAGTTGCAAGATCCGGCATTAGCATTGGACTGGCGCTTCAAAACGAGACGCTTAGTACAACAATTATTTGCACAAGGTTATGCAGCTGTTCAATTGCAACAGCAAGAAAATTACAATGAGTATGTTCTCGTTAAATTAGAAACTTTAGGACTGGAAGGGGCAAAGCAATATGAAAATAACGGAATTTACCATTAGACATTTAAAGATGAAATTAAAAGAACCATTTACAACAAGCTTTGGCACATTTGATGATAAGGATTTTTTAGTTTTAGAGGTTAAAGATGAATCAGGAACAATCGGTTGGGGAGAATCTGTCGCCTTCCACTCTCCTTGGTACAACGAGGAAACATTACAAACGAACTGGCACATGCTAGAAGATTTCTTAATTCCTCTTATTTTAAATAAAGAGCTTCAGCATCCGGATGAGGTCAATGAGCTATTTAAACCGATTCGTAAAAATAATATGGCAAAATCAACGATAGAAGGTGCTATTTGGGATATTTATGCCCAACAGACGAATCAATCTCTCGCGGCTGCACTTGGTGGCAAAAAGGACAATATTGAAGTTGGAATCAGTATCGGTATTCAAAAATCAATCGAGGACTTAGTAGCGTTAGTAGATGGTTTTGTGAATGAAGGCTATAAACGAATGAAAATTAAAATCAAACCAGGTTGGGATGTAGAAGTAATGCGTATATTACGTGAGACGTTCCCAGATGTGGCGTTTATGGCGGATGCGAACTCAGCTTATCGTCTCACAGATGCTGAAACGCTTAAACAGCTAGATGCTTTTAATTTAACAATGATTGAGCAGCCATTGGCGTCAGATGACATTATCGATCACGCAGCTTTACAAAAATTAATCGATACGCCTATCTGCTTGGATGAAAGTATCCATTCATTAGAGGATGCACGTAAAGCTGTTGAATTGGGCAGTACTAAAATTATTAACATTAAAATTGGACGTGTCGGTGGCTTAACTGAAGCTAAGAAAATACATGATTATTGTGAGGCAAATGACATTCCTGTTTGGTGTGGCGGCATGCTTGAGTCGGGTATTGGTCGTGCACATAATGTGGCGTTAACTACATTATCGAATTTTATTTTACCTGGCGATACAGCAGGTTCCAGTCGATATTGGGAAAAAGACATTATCGACCCAGAAGTTGTGGTGAAGGACGGCTTTATTGAAGTTCCTCAAAAAGCGGGTATCGGTTATGAAGTAAATAGAGAGACGATCGACTTGTTTACAGTAGCACAGAAAACTTATAAATAATGTGACTAAATAGAGGAGCTCAGGCTAAGAACTTCACATCCTGTGAAAACGCCTGAATGATCAACATCGTGCTGTTGCTGGCGCTACGCTTTCACGCATAAGACATTTGTTGGCCTATAGCCTCCAGTGGATGTCACGGAATTATGCCGAGGCATAATTGATTTAAATAGAAAAGCAGGTGTTCTATGAAAAAAAGTTGGCAGATAGGTGGCGCGTTTGTAGGATTAATCGTTGGTGCTGGCTTCGCATCAGGACAAGAAATTATGCAATACTTTACGAGTTTTGGTCTTTACGGTATAGCAGGAGGAATTGTCGCAACAATTGCTTTTGCGTTTTTAGGGATGAGTCTAGCGCAATTAGGGGCAGATTCACAAACGACATCTCATAAAGAGGTAATCTATCAAATCGGTGGGCGCTATGTTGGCGTACTATTAGATATAGTCATAACGTTCTTCTTATTTGGTGTGGCAGTTGTTATGTTTGCGGGATCAGGGTCAACGTTTGAGCAAATGTTTGGTATGAACCCGATGATCGGCAGCATTTTCATGGTAATCATTACGATTTTAACGCTGCTATTAAATGTGAAAAATATTATTAATATAATAGCTTTAGTGACGCCATATTTGATGGGGATCGTTTTTATCATATTAATTTACTCTATTTTCACAATGGATTTAACAATTGCAGAACAGAATGTACTAGCGAAAGAGCAATCATCTGCGGCTTCCAATTGGCTAGTAGGGGCACTCCTCTATGTATCTTATAACATAGCTGCTGGTACAGCGATGCTAATTGTTATGGGGGGAACGGTTAAAGAGCGCAAGATTGCTGGTTTAGGCGGTTTTCTTGGTGGTATTATGCTCGGTGTTTTAATCATACTTATTAATATTGCTTTATTCGTTAAAATGGACGTAGTTGGTGGGACAGCAATGCCAACATTAGAGTTAGCCAAACAAATTCATCCTGTAGTGGGGATTTTAATGTCTATTGCTTTATTAGGCATGATGTACAATACGGCTGTAGGAATGCTTTACGCATTTACAGTACGTTTTATAGCGCCTGACCATAAATATTTTAAAATAGGAATTGTGGTAATTGGTTTAATAGGCTTTGTTGCGAGTTTAGTTGGGTTCACGACATTAGTTGGAAAGGTTTATTCAACAATGGGCTATTTAGGTTTTGCGTTAATTATTGCAATCATTATCTCGTGGTTACGAAAAATACCAAAAGCTTCATAACTATGTTTTGTAGATTCTCTAGTGTGATTGTACAGCACTAGGGAATTTTTTTGAGATTTTAGTAATAAAAATAAGATGGGAAGCATACAGTAATTGTAGGTTTTTTATTTGTGGTGGTTTTTAAAATTCTACTTTATGTAAAATAAATTCTCGAAAAATTAATTAAAATCTATATAGATGCTAGACACTGAATTTTCAGAATGCTATATTAATGGTGTCATAGTTTTTTAATAATTAGGGAAAATAAGGGGTTGTCACCAGAATTATAGGGTGGCATTGCATATTGTTAAAACGTATGTCATAGAGACTGGACGCCCTTAGGAAAGCGCTCAGTTGGAACGGAAATCAAGCACACATTATGGCAATGACCAGAAACCTTTTCTAATTATAAAGAGTGATTAAGTAAAGAGTTATAAGAAGGATGATAGATGCCTATGGTAAAGAAAACATTAAAACAACGCATTGTTGACGCTTCTGTAGTGCTATTTCAGCAAGATGGCTATCACAATGTAACTGTTGATCGCATTGTTGAATACATTGGTGCTTCAAAGGGTGGATTTTATCATAATTTTAAATCGAAAGATGAACTGTTGTATGAAATTCATGATGTATTTATTTCGTATGTGATTAAACAGTCACAGGAGGCATATGACAAATACGAGACACCGATTACACGTTTATGTGCAATGCTGCAAACACTGACACAAGTATTTGATATGTATCAAGCACATATTACTGTTTTTTATGAAGAAAGCCGTTCATTGCCGGAGGAATATAGTGAAATTATTCATAATAAACGAGATCAATATCGGGATATTTTACAAAAAGTCATAGCGGAAGGCCAGCAAACAAAGGATTTTCGTACAGAACTACCTTGTACTATTGTAACGATGGCTATTGTCGGGATGATTAACTGGACATATAAATGGTTTAAGCAATCAGGTCCATTAACAATGGAGGAAATTACAGAAGTATTTACGGATATGGTATTGCGTGCGATTGTCACTGAGCAAGCAAAGGACGAAGCGGTTCAATTTATGGTCAAGGAGAAGCCAGCAGAAAAGACTGGTTTTATTAATATTTAATACAAACCGACTGGTCGGTATTCATTTATTACAGCTGTCATCTGAACGAAATCTGCTATGGCAAATTAAACATTAGGGGGACTGGGGATGAACTTTGAACTAACGAAAGAGCAAGAGATGATTCGAGATATGGTACGTGACTTTGCTGAAAAAGAAATTAAACCGTATGCTCGTGAGGTTGACGAGACATCGACGATGAGAATAGAGAGCTTTAAAAAGATGGCAGAGCTAGGCTTATTAGGGATCCCGTTTCCTGAAGAGTACGGCGGTTCAGGCGGAGATACTGTTTCCTATGCACTTGCTGTTGAAGAAATCGGCCGTGCGTGTGGCGGTACAGGATTAAGCTATGCAGCAGCAGTTAGCTTAGGTGCTTCGCCTATTTACAATTTCGGCACAGAGGAGCAAAAGCAAGAATGGCTTGTTCCGTTAGCGAAGGGGGAAACATTAGGTTCGTTTGGTCTAACAGAGCCAAATGCAGGTTCAGATGCTGGTGGAACACTTACAACAGCTGTAATTGATGGTGATGATTACATCATTAATGGTGAAAAATGCTGGATCACAAACGCGGGCTTTGCACGCCAAATTATTGTGACAGCAGTGACAGGTAAACGTGAAGATGGTAAAAAAATTATCTCATCTATCATTGTACCAACTAACACTCCTGGCGTAACGATCAACTGCAATTACGACAAAATGGGTGTACGTGGCTCCAATACATGTGAGATTATTTTGCAAAATGTTCGTGTACCAAGGGCTAATCTTTTAGGGGATGAAAAACGTGGATTTAGCCAATTTTTAAATACGTTAGACGGTGGGCGTATTTCCATTGCTGCATTATCAGTAGGAATTGCACAGGCAGCTTATGAGAAAGCATTAAAATACGCTAAAGAACGTGAACAATTTGGTGCACCTATATCAAAACTTCAGGCAATACAATTTAAATTAGCCGATATGGCAATGGAGATAGAGCTTGCACGTACGTTAGTACATAAGGCGGCATGGCTTAAAGATCAAAAGAAACCATTCGGGAAGGAAGCGGCAATGGCAAAATTATTCGCCTCTGAAATGGGCTTCCGCACTTGTAATCAAGCAATTCAAATTCACGGTGGTTCAGGGTATATGAAAGAATACGATGTAGAGCGTCATCTACGTGACATTAAGTTAATGGAAATCGGTGAGGGTACCTCTGAAATTCAACGTCTCGTTATTTCTCGTCTAATTGGTTGCTAATCATCTTAACTAGGGGGATTTTCATGGCAGAACTTGTGTATCAAACTATTGGTCAATTGCTAGATGAACAATCTGAAAAATATCCACAACGCGAAGCATTAGTATATGCAGATAGGGATTTACGTATGACTTATGAGGAGCTCAATCGGCAAAGCCGTTTAGTCGCTAGAGGGTTGATGGCTCTTGGAATAGAGAAGGGTGAGCATATTGCAGTTTGGACGACTAATGTTCCAGAATGGGTGCAGCTGCAATTTGGTACAGGTAAAATGGGAGCCCCAATCGTCACTGTAAACACTAATTATCGTTCAAGCGAGTTGGAATATTTATTGAAGCAATCCGATGCAAAAACGATTATTTTAATTGAAAATTATCGAGACCATTCTTTTATAAATACACTGCAAGAGTTATGTCCAGAGCTTGAACATTGTGAACCAGGTAATTTGCAATCAGAGCGACTACCTTTATTAAAAAATGTTATTTTAATTGGCGAGACAAAATATCCCGGAGTGCTAAACTGGTCGGATGTGTTATCTGCTGCAGAGCAAATAACGGAGGAGCAATTAGATCAAAGACAGCAAGCACTTCATTATGATGATGTTATTAATATTCAATATACCTCAGGAACAACAGGTTTTCCGAAAGGTGTTATGTTAACGCATTATAACTTAGTCAATAATGCGATTAATATTGCAGAATGTATGCGTTTAACTTACGAAGATCGCTTGTGCATCCCTGTCCCATTCTTCCATTGCTTTGGCTGTGTAATTGGAACATTAGCGATTACTACTAGTGGTGGGACGATGGTACCAGTACAAGAGTTTTCACCTACTGAGGTGTTACAAACGGTTGAAAAAGAAAAGTGTACCGCGTTACATGGCGTGCCAACGATGTTCATTAGTGAGCTTAATTTACCGGATTTTGCGTCTTTTGATCTATCAACGTTGCGTACTGGAGTAATGGCTGGCTCTAACTGTCCAATCGAGGTTATGAAGGCCGTTATCGACAAAATGGGCATGAAGGATATTACGATTTGTTACGGGCAAACAGAAGCCTCACCTGTTATTACACAAACGAGGGCTAATGACCCGCTACTGTTAAAGGTTGAAACAGTTGGCCGTGCATTGCCAAATCTAGAAGTTAAAATTGTCATTCCTGGTACAAACGAAGAAGCTGCGCCGAATGAGCAAGGGGAGCTATGTACGAGAGGCTACCAAGTCATGAAAGGTTACTATAATAACCCGGAAGAAACGCTTCTTGCAATAGATGAGGATAACTGGCTGCATACCGGGGATTTGGCAACGATGGATGAGGCGGGCTATGTACGTGTAACAGGGCGTTTAAAAGATATGATTATTCGTGGCGGTGAAAATATATCTCCTCGAGAAATTGAAGAATTCCTTTACACACACTCCAAAATTGCAGATGTACAGGTTGCAGGTGTTCCTGATCCTGTTTATGGAGAGGAAGCGGCAGCTTGGATTATATTGCGAGAAGGAGAGCAGGCAACAGAGGAAGAGATTCGAGATTATTGTCGGGATAAAATCTCTAGACATAAAATACCACGACATATTTTCTTTATCGAGGATTATCCGATGACTGCATCTGGAAAAGTGCAAAAGTTTAAATTACGAGAAAATTTCGTTCCAACAGTGAAGTAAGAAGGGGGTCAGTGAATGTTCAAGAAGGTGTTAATTGCCAATCGCGGAGAAATAGCTAGACGTGTTATAAGAACATGCAAACGACTAAATGTTCAAACAGTTGCGGTGTATTCTGAGGCAGACGTTGAAAGCTTACATGTGAAGGATGCTGATGAGGCATTTTGCCTTGGAAAGCCACCTGTTGCCCAAAGCTATTTAAATATTGATCGTATTCTTGAAGTAGCGAAGGAAAGCGGCGCTGACGCAATTCATCCGGGCTATGGTTTATTATCAGAAAACGCTGAGTTTGCTAAACGTTGTACAGAAGCGGGCCTCGTATTTATTGGACCAAGCGCGGACGTAATTGCTTCGATGGGCAGTAAATTAGAAGCTCGAAAAACAATGAAAGCTGCAGGTGTACCAATTGTTGAAGGTGTAGAGACACCGGTGAAAGATGTCGCGGAAGCTATTGAAATTGCTTCCCGTCTAGGCTATCCGATTATGTTAAAAGCCTCTGCTGGTGGTGGGGGGATCGGTATGCAGCTCGTTGAAAATGCCGAGGAGTTGGCAAAAGCCTTTGAGGGGAATCAAAAGCGTGCACAGTCATTCTTTGGTGATGGCACGATGTATATGGAACGATTTATTGCGAATCCTCATCACGTCGAGGTACAAATTATTGCAGACCTTGATGGCAATGTCGTACCACTATTTGAACGTGAGTGTTCGATTCAACGTAGAAATCAAAAAGTAGTGGAAGAAGCACCATCTCCATTCATTTCTGAAGAAACAAGAAAAAGAATGCTAGATGCGTCAGTTAAGGCAGTTCAGCATATTGGCTATGTAAATGCTGGTACGATTGAGTATTTAGTAGATGCGGAGCAAAACTTTTATTTCTTAGAGATGAATACGCGCCTACAAGTGGAACATCCAGTGACGGAGGAAATTACAAAACTAGATCTTGTGGAGGAGCAATTAAAAATTGCGGCAAAACAACCACTAGCATTTACTCGCGAGAGCATACAAAGAGAAGGGCATGCAATTGAAGTACGTATTTACGCCGAAAATCCATCGACCTTTTTCCCTTCTCCAGGCACCATTACGGCATTTGAATTGCCTACAGGTGAAGGTATTCGCCATGAATGTGGCGTAGAGGCTGGCACTGCGGTAACACCTTTTTACGACCCAATGATTAGCAAATTAGTCGTGTGGGGAGAAACACGAGCAATTGCGTGTGAAAGACTGATTGAGGCACTTAAAGTGTATAAAGTAGAAGGTATTCAAACAAATATTCCGATGTTGTTGAAAACAGTGACACATGAACAATTTTTAAAGGGCTTTACAACGACTAAATTTGTGGATGAGTATTATTTACCTCAATTAGCAGAGACAAAGTAAGAACATTTATCCTCATTCAGCAGATTCCTGCTGAATGAAGATAATGGCCTCCGGCGGATGTCACGGATTTTAAAAGGAATGAATAAAGGATGTTAGTCTAACACCTTCGCATCCTGCGAAAACGGCTAACTGACCTGCATCGGTAAAGACGCCACGTCCTGTGGCATTACCGAAATGACCGACATCGTGTCGGCCCTCGTGCAGGTCTGTGCACAATTCAAAATCCGGACGCAATTACGCCAAGGCGAAATTGATAAAAGCATTCGCACTTAAACAATGAGTGCGGTTGCGTTATTCATACATTTGGAGGGATTTACAATGGCAACAGTTAAAGCGAGCATGGCAGGAACAGTATGGAAAATCGTTGTAACAGAGGGCGAGAAAGTGACTGCAGGACAAGATGTGGCAATTTTAGAGTCGATGAAAATGGAGATTCCTATTGCAGCAGAAGAAGATGGCGTAGTTATAAAAATCATTGCGAATGAAGGAGATTTCATTAACGTAGATGACGATATTTTAGAAATCGAATAAGGAGGCTTCTTTATGCAGCTACCAAAGCATGTAACGTTAAAGGAAGTTGGTCCTCGTGACGGTTTGCAAAATGAGAAAACGCATATTGCAACTGCCGATAAAATACAGCTAGTAAATTTACTTAGTCAAACTGGATTGAATTATATCGAGGTAACGTCTTTTGTGCATCCGAAGTGGATTCCACAGCTGGCTGATGCAGTGGAGGTTCTTCAAGCCATTAAACGCCAAAAAGATATCACGTATGCGGCACTAGTACCGAACATGCGTGGCTTAGAACGTGCATTGCAGGCTGAAGTAGACGAAGTGAGTGTTTTTATGTCGGCAAGTGAAAGCCATAACCAAAGTAATATTAATAAATCAATCGATGAAACATTTCCGATATTACAGGAAGTTGTGGACGGGGCAAAGGCAGCGCATAAAAACGTACGGGGCTATATCTCAACGGTGATTGGGTGCCCGTATGAAGGTTACATACAACCAGAAAAAGTTTTGCGAGTAACAGAAAAATTACTGGAAATGGGCGTCGATGAAATTTCTCTAGGTGACACGATTGGTGTTGGTGTACCGACACAGGTGGAAAGTCTTTTAGAAGAATTATTAAAAAGATACCCTGTAGAAAATTTTGCGATGCATTTTCATGATACACGTGGTACAGCGCTAGCAAATATCGTTAAATCTTTAGAAATGGGCATTACGAAGTTTGATAGCGCGCTTGGTGGACTTGGGGGCTGTCCATATGCCAAAGGAGCATCAGGTAATGTGGCTACGGAAGATTTATTGTATTTATTAGATGGAATGGGTATTAAAACGGGTGTAGAACTGAATAAAGTGCTAGAGGCTGCACTGTTTATTGAACAGAAACTAGGGAAGGCAGTCGCCTCTAAACAAATGGCGATTGCCCGTAATGAAAGGAGTGCGAGTCAAATATGACGCAACTCGTTCGTTTTGAATTATTAGATGGTTGCATTGGGCTTATTACCCTTTCAAGACCGGAAGCGGCAAATGCGATGTCTGTACAATTGCTCCAAGAACTTAGCGCGACACTCGACAACATAAATGGTGATCCTTCAGTACGAGTCGTCTTACTAACAGGGGCGGGGGAAAAAGCCTTTTGCGCAGGAGCAGATTTAAAAGAGCGTAAAGGGATGCCAGACCGACAAGTAAAGCAGATTGTGCAATTAATCGGAGCAACAGTGGCAAAAGTAGAAGCACTCGCTCAACCAGTTATCGCCGTATTAAATGGCGTTGCTTTTGGTGGCGGACTCGAGCTAGCGTTAGCCTGTGACTTACGCCTGGCAGCTGCCCATGCCAAGATAGGCCTTACGGAAACATCTCTCGGCATCATCCCAGGGGCTGGAGGTACACAACGACTTCCACGACTAATTGGCATTGGAAAAGCGAAGGAATTAATTTATACAGCACGTCGATTAAATGCAGAGGAAGCAAGAAGTTACGGCATTGTAGAGTATGTTCATGAAGGACATGAAGTACTTGAAAAGGCACAGCAGCTTGCGCTTGAAATGGCAAAAAATGCTCCGCTTTCTTTAGTACAGGCGAAAATCGCCATGAATCAAGGTGTTGAAGTCGACTTAGCTACTGGTTTAAAAATCGAATCACTTGCATATAATGCTCTGATTCCTACAGAAGATCGATTAGAGGGCTTACTTGCTTTCCAGGAAAAGCGAACACCGCAATACCTAGGGAAATAAAGACCTGATAATAGATTTTGAAAAGTTATAAAGTAGGATTTTAAAATATTGGCATATCATCAAAAGTGGGGCTAGGTGACTTCTTGGGGCTCATCGAACGCCCCCAGGAAGCTTTGCTCTGTGCGAAAGCGTAGCGACAGCAACAACAAAGCGCCCAGCCGGAACGGAAATCAACCCCACGCTATGATGATGAACTGAAATCTAGGTATATGATTAATTATTTATGCTGAGGCGTAACCGTTTGGGCAAAAGGAGGAATTAACTATGAGCAATGTACCGACAGAAAATACGACGAAAACAATGAAGGAACAAATTTTAGCAGGTGGCCTGCCAAAATATCACGATAAAAATGCACAACAAGGAAAGCTATTTGTACGTGAACGACTCGAATTATTATTAGATGATGGGCTTCAATCAGAAGATGGCTTGTACGCGAACTGCTTAGCAGGGGACCTACCAGCAGATGGCGTAATCACAGGAATCGGTAAAATCCATGGTCGTACTGTTTGTGTTTTAGCAAACGATTCGACGATTAAAGCTGGCTCTTGGGGGAAACGTACAGTAGAAAAAATGATTCGGATTCAAGAAACAGCTGAAAAGCTAAATTGCCCATTACTGTATCTAGTCGATTCAGCAGGTGCACGTATTACTGACCAATTAGAAATGTTTCCTGGTCGCAGAGGAGCAGGACGCATTTTCTATAATCAGGTAAAGCTTTCAGGTAAAATTCCTCAAATATGCTTACTGTTTGGCCCTTCTGCGGCAGGTGGTGCCTATATCCCTGCATTCTGCGATATTGTTGTCATGGTAGAAGGTAATGCATCGATGTATTTAGGATCTCCTCGTATGGCAGAAATGGTTATAGGCGAGAAGGTAGACTTGGAAACAATGGGTGGAGCGAAAATGCACTGTTCTGTTTCCGGTTGTGGAGATGTGCTTGCTAAATCAGAACAGGAAGCTATTTCCTATGCTCGTAAATACTTGAGCTATTTCCCGAATAACTTTGCAGAGCGTAGTAAGGTAGAGGCTCCAAAACCACCAGCTTCATTTGAAAAATCGATTGATGAGCTAATACCGAAAAATCAAAACGTTCCTTTTGATATGTATAAGTTAATTGAACGTATTATTGATGAAGATTCGTTCTGTGAAGTGAAAAAATTATTCGCTCCAGAATTAATTACCGGGCTAGGGCGCATTAATGGGCAACCCGTTGGAATTATCGCCAACCAACCGCGCGTAAAGGGGGGCGTTTTGTTCCACGATTCAGCTGATAAAGCTGCAAAGTTCATTTCACTTTGTGATGCGTTTAATATTCCGCTTCTTTTCCTTGCCGATGTACCAGGGTTTATGATTGGTACGCAGGTTGAAAAAGCAGGGATAATACGCCATGGTGCCAAAATGATTTTTGCAATGAGCGAGGCAACCGTTCCTAAATTAACGGTCATTGTTCGGAAGGCATACGGTGCAGGGCTGTATGCAATGGCAGGTCCTGCTTTTGAGCCAGATTGCTGTATTGCATTATCCAATGCACAAATTGCTGTAATGGGCCCTGAAGCCGCAGTTAACGCAGTATACGCCAATAAAATTGCTGAACTCCCAAAAGAGGAGCAAGCAAGCTTTATCGCAGAGAAACGCAAGGAATACCAAGAGGAAATCGATGTCTATCGTCTAGCTTCAGAGCTGATTATTGATGACGTTATAGAGCCAAATGATTTAAGAAAAGCACTTGAATCACGCTTAGAGCTTTATATGTCAAAGTACTTATTATTCTCAGAACGTAAACATGGAGTAAATCCAGTATAAGGCCTTGAAATAACGCTGTCTCAGCTCATTGAGGCAGCTTTTTTATTTTGTGTTTAACATGATGTTCAGTCATCTCTTTTCTAATCGAACCCAGACAGATGTGAAGGTTACATAATTTGCGATAGTATGCTACAAGGCTTTATCCACCTTATTATTACCACTTGCTTAGGGAAGCGGTGAATATTAAAATTATGTGAGGATATAGGGAAGTAGGTGGTATAGGCATGACAAAAAATAGTATACATAGTGGAGCCAAGCTACCGTTACCTTATCGTTCTTTAATAGATACATATTATTTACCGATAAAGATAGCAGGGTGGATCTTTTTTTGTATCTATTCTGTAATAGCTTTTTATAAACTAGTCATTGATCGTCTTGTGAATGTAGTTGTTATGTTGTTCAATGGCGAGTATTCTCTTGGTGAATTAGGGCTGTTTGATTATAGTAACTGGCGATTAACAACAAATTTTATTCCCTTTGATACAATTCTGCGCTATATAAATTACGCTCAGTATTTTAATGTTGATATCATTATTATTAATTTACTCGGCAATTTATTAATATTTACCCCAATGGGCTTTTTACTACCACTATTATCAAAAAAGTGCCGCAAAGCTTGGATCGTTATTTGTATAGGTTTTATCTCTAGCCTAGCGGTAGAAACTATCCAGTTTATTTTTACGGTTGGATCAGCAGATATTGATGATTTAATTTTAAATACACTAGGAGCATGGCTTGGCTACCTAGCCTATAAAAGTATACTTATTAAACCTAAAGATAGATAGAAACAGTCCTTGCAAAAGGGCTGTTTTTTAGTGGTAACAAATTTAGGATTCATCACGAAAAGTTTTTATTAAAAGTCTACTATGTAAATAAGCTGATTGGAGTGGAGGCTGGGCGACTCCTTGGGGAACAGCAATAGAGGAACGAAGGCTAAAAGCATCACATCCTGTGCTAACGCCTTCGTGTCCAACATCGTGTTGGCCCGAGACCCTGCAGCGAAGCGAAGCGACTCATCGGACGCCCCTAGGAAGCTCTGCTCTGTGCGAAAGCGTAGCAACAGCAACAACAAAGCGCCCAGTCGGAACGGAAATCAACCGCATGTTTTGGTGATGATACAAATATAGAAATACTAAATGAGCATAATACCGGGGGCTCATAGAGGTCTTTGTGCCTGTTTTGTCGAAAGTGAATTATTTCTTTAGGAGCTTAGTATTAATTAACTCTTGAAATTAATAAAGAAAATTCCGATAATTAATGTAAGAAACTGTTTAGAGTGTAAGAGTATAGAAAATAAAAGATAGAATCATATTTTTTATTGAATTTGCATATTAAATAGAAAGCCGAGGTGAATTATATGAAACTATCAAGTTTAATAGAACAAGAAAGACTGTCATCACACGATAATCGTAAAAAGATTTTACAACGAAAACAAGCAGGGGATGCCTATCGAAAAAACGCACTGTATTTTCCGCCAAAGAAAAATCCATTATTGCTTGAGCTAGAAAATTTACTTTTAGGGCATACAGATCAAGAACTCTATGAGCAACAAAAAGAGGAAGCGAAAGAGATCACACCTCAACAGCAAGCAATCATTCAAGATTTGCAACAAACGAAAAATGTGTTCGCACATGAGCAAACGCAAATGCATTATTCTCAGTTAGAGCGTATAGATGAGGAAGCGTCTGTAGTAGAGGATGGGAATGCCGAGGACACGTTACAAATTTTAGAGCAAGTGAGGAATTCAGCATTAGCACCCCCGCAGCCATCACCACAGGATTTACGTGTAGCAGCAAGTGCAAATGCTCAAATACAGCACATGCAAGCGCAATTAAATGGTCAAGAGGTAGATGACAGTGAGCCTGCCTTTGTACGTGAAGGTATTGACGTCAAAGTACCAGAACGGTTTACTAAGGAATTGAAATTGGATCCATTTGTAGATACAATTTTCGGTAAGAGTTATGAGGAGGCATACAGAGCGCGAACATTTAAAAACGCTTCTGAAAAATATGCCACTCATATTCAAATGGCAAAAGAAGGCTATCGACCGGGAAATGACTCCATGATCTCCTTGATAGCCTAATGCTGCAGATAGGAGATTTTTAATATGGCGAAGGCAAAGCATGCGAAAACAAATGCGATAAGATTATTGGAGCAACAAAAAATACAATTCGACGTAATTGAATATGAGACTGGTGACGGCCAAGTTGACGGAATATCAGTTGCTGAAAAAATTGGTCACCCAGTTTCTCATGTTTTCAAAACATTAGTAGCAAAGGCAAGTGCACAAAAGCTTTTTGTATTTGTTATACCTGTAGCAGATGAGCTTGATTTAAAAGCTGCTGCAAAGGTTATCGGAGAGAAAAAAATCGACATGCTCCCAGTCAAGGAGTTACTTGGCTATACAGGCTATGTGCGAGGCGGATGCTCTCCAGTCGGTATGAAGAAGCTTTATCCGACTGTTATTGATGCGTCAGCTCAAGAGCAAGGAAGTATTATTGTGAGTGCCGGAAAAATCGGCATGCAAATCCACGTTCAGCTAGATGATTTAGTCGCTGTGACAAAAGCAAAGCTTGCATCAATCACCACTACCCAAAAATGATATGCTGGGTAGTTTTTTTATTGTCAATTTGCGGAAGTGTCACTTAGATGAGCGATAAACTGCTCGGATAGTCGGGCACTGTCTTTAATTCGAAAACATTACTTTTTATTTTGTTTTTTTATTGTACGTGCAGGGGTAAATATAATCGTTACTAACATTCCTAAATATAAAGCGTACTTTAAAAATTCATTTTTTGAATAACCCAATAAATAAGGCATACCTATTAACGTCATTGCTATACCAATTACAAACAAAACAGTCCCAATTTTTTTATCATACATCGCCCTCCAAACTTAAAAACTCGACTTTTATCCTATTCGTAAAAATTTAAACGTAGCTTTTCATTTTTTAAAAGGTTCCTTCATATAATGCAAGGCATAAGAAAGGGGGATCGAAATTGAACGGAAATGTGACCTATTACTATGGACACGCACTGACTGGGCAAGGAGTTAAACATTTATATAAAGAAATGATGGATGAGGCAGAATTAGTTTATATTTTGCAGGGTGCACCGACGTTTAAAGGATCTGAGCTTCTGAAAGAGCTTGGGTATTTTTATGTAAAGCAGGGCTTTTCGGTGGAGTGGTTTAAGCATGCTTTGCTGGAGGATGTTGTAGAGGCAGTATACGTTCAAGGCTGTAATCGATTATTTGTATGGTCATCGGAGTGGGGGATTGAACCGACTTTTCTTGGCACAAAGCATCGGGTGATGTCATTTTATGATTGCTTAGAAGAAATCCAGCTTGAAAAGGTTGGCGAACAGCTTGCTAATACGATGGCGGAACGAGAGTCATGGCGTGAGAAGTGTATTTCGTCGCTTACTAAAGCTATAAAGATTCATGATGATTGGGAAGTAGTGACACAGAGCTGTATGAACTGGGGGGCATTAAATGACCAGGTTGAACATTTAAAGGCAGAGGTTTTCCAATCGATGGTCTTAAACAAAACAGGTATGCGCACGCATCGCTTACTCGGAACGTTAACTCCGAGGGGGGCCGAAAATACAGTAGATAGTATAACGAAAAATGTATCTCGGAGATTGATGATCAAAGGGAAGCCAGGTACAGGTAAATCTTCGTTAATGAAAGGTTTGGCAGACGAAGCGAATGCGAGAGGGCTCGATGCGCAAATTATTTGGTGTGGCTTGGATGCAAACTCTGTTGATATGGTTCTTATCCCGGAATTAAATTTCTGCATCTTTGATAGTACGGATCCTCATATCTTTGATCCAGAGGACGGCAGATTAGGGGATGAAATTTTCGATATAGGGAAACATTGCGCAATTTCACAAGAAGCTGAAGTTCAAATTGAAGATATTCGAGCAAAGTATAAAGAAGCAATGCAGGATGCAATGGGTTATTCGAAGCGTTATGCGGAAGCGGAGTATACAGTCCGTCGCTTAATAGATAATTGTCTATCGTCATCTCTTTGGCGAGAAAAAACTGCCCCATTATTCGAAAGATTAACAAAGTAATTTTTCTTATAACATGCTTGTGCTACACTAGGAGCTAGAACAGTTTTCCTAGGAAAGGATGATACGCTTGTCAAAAGTATTGAATGCATTTTTAGATGAAAACCTACAAGACTTACATGAACAAGGCTTATACAATGAAATTGATCCAGTAGAGGGAGCAAACGGACCCATTATTCAGGTACGTGGCAAAAATCTAATTAATCTATCCTCAAACAACTATCTTGGCTTAGCAACGAATGAAGAATTAAAGCGTATTGCCAAAGAAACAATAGAGACATATGGTGTGGGGGCTGGAGCAGTCCGTACGATTAACGGTACACTTGATTTACACGTAAAATTAGAGGAAAAGCTTGCTGAATTTAAAGGAACAGAGGCAGCGATTTCTTATCAATCCGGTTTTAACTGTAATATGGCAGCAATTTCAGCTGTTATGGATAAAAATGATGCGATTCTTTCAGACCAATTAAACCATGCATCGATTATCGATGGCTGTCGTTTATCACGTGCCAAAATTATTGCCTATAATCACTCCGATATGGATGATTTACGTGCAAAGGCAAAGGCAGCAACAGAATCAGGCTTATACAATAAAGTCATGGTTATTACGGATGGCGTATTCTCAATGGACGGTGATATTGCAAAATTACCAGAAATCGTTGAGATTGCGAAAGAGTTTGATTTAATAACATATGTAGATGATGCGCACGGATCAGGGGTAACAGGTAAAGGAAAGGGTACTGTGAAGCATTTCGGTTTAGAAAAAGAAATCGACTTCCAAATTGGTACACTTTCTAAAGCAATTGGTGTTGTTGGTGGATATGTAGCTGGTAAGCAAAATTTAATTGACTGGCTAAAAGTGCGTTCTCGTCCATTTTTATTCTCAACAGCATTACCACCAGGTGATGTTGCTGCGATTACAGCAGCAGTGCAAATGCTGATTGACTCAACAGAGCTGCACGATAAGCTTTGGGAAAATGGCGATTATTTAAAGGCGGGTCTTGCTAAATTAGGCTTTAATATTGGCGAATCTGAAACGCCGATTACACCATGTATTATTGGTGATGAAAAGCTTACACAGGAATTTTCACGTCGCCTATTTGAAGAAGGCGTCTACGCTAAATCAATCGTTTTCCCAACAGTTCCAAAAGGTACAGGACGTGTTCGAAACATGCCTACAGCGGCACATACAAAAGAAATGTTGGACGGCGCTCTAGCAATCTATGAAAAAGTCGGCCGTGAACTAGGCGTTATTCAATAAAAAATTGGGCTGCCTCAATAGGAGGTAGCCCTTTTTATATTAACGTTCCGATAAATCGGTGAAACGTTCCGATAAATCTCAAAATTGTTCCGATAAAACACAAATTTATTCCGATAAGTCTCTTATCTCCACCTCAAACTGCCGGACGATTTATTCACTTTCCATCTTTTTTCACTAATGTAATATCACGTAGTCCCTTTATAGATATTGCCCCCGCTAAAGCGATGGAAACTTTTAATTCATCATATAAATTCGTCATTACTTTTTCGACTCCTTGCTGCCCATCTAATGCAAGTCCGTAGACGAAGGGACGACCAATGGCAACAGCATCAGCTCCTAAAGCGAGTACTTTAAGAGCATCCATGCCACGATACACACCGCTATCTAAAATGACAGGAACTCGTCCTTTTACAGCTTTCACAATATCAGGAAGGGCATCGAGTGAACCAATTACGCCATCCAATTGGCGACCACCGTGGTTTGATACGATAATACCGTCAATGCCGTTTTCAATAGCTAGTTTTGCGTCTTCAGGATGTAAGATTCCCTTCAGTAAAATAGGGAGATTAGAACGGCGCTTTAATTCACGTACATTCTCCCAATTTAATGTAGGATGGAACACATTTTGCAAAACGCCCTGTACATATGACTCGAATGAATCATCTGGTAAGGAAGCAGTAAAAACAGGATCATTCATATAGTTTCCTCGAGCATACCCAAGTTTTAAAGGTGAAAATTGATTGCGAACATCTTCTTCACGCCAGCCAAGCATGACGGTATCTACAGTTAAAACAATAGCCTCAAAACCAGCAGCCTCGGCTCGGGCGGCCATGCTATATGCAATTTCCTCATTTGTTGACCAATATAATTGAAACCATTTAGTAGCAGTGGGGGCTGTTTGTGCCACATCCTCAAGTGCATAGCTTGAAACTGTACTTTGAATATAAGGAATTTTTAACTGATCAGCCGCACGTGCCACGGCAAGCTCTCCCTCGTCATGTGCCATTTTGTTCATGCCAACAGGAGCAAATAAGAGCGGGGTTGGATGTACTTTTCCGAACAGCTCAATCGATGTATCAATACTTGAAACATCATGTAAAAAGCGTGGAATAATAGAGTATTTTTCAAAGGCTCCACGGTTATTCCGTAATGTTTGCTCACCACCAGCACCTGAACGAATGTAGCCAAACGGACCAGCTTCCATTTTTTCTGCAACAGCCTTTTCTAAATCTGCAAAGCAAATAGGGAAGGGGGCTTGTGCATTAATATTTTTTAACAGTAGATCACCATGTGTTGTTTTAGTCATCGTCATCCTCCTATTAATCTTTCTTAAGTTTCGCAGCAAAGCGGTTACCCATTGATTGAATAATCTGAACAAGGATGATTAAGATAAACACTGTCGCATACATCACATCGACCTCATAGCGTAAATGACCGTAACGATATGCGAGATCACCTAAACCACCAGCGCCAACCATTCCAGCCATTGCTGTTGCTCCTATCAGACCGATTGTGGCAATTGTTAAGCCTAAAATAATGGATGGACGAGCCTCACGTAGTAAGACATTCCAAATGATGTGACGACGTTTAATACCCATTGCTGTATAAGCTTCCACAACACCTGGATCAACTTCCAAAAGTGCCGTTTCCATAAGTCGTGCAATATAAGGTGCTGTATAAACAACAAGCGGCACAATAACACCTTTTACACCAATAGTTGTGCCAACGATCAGCTTCGTGAACGGTAAAATGAAGAATAGTAAAATAATGAACGGTACAGAGCGAATAATATTAATAAATAAATTGAAAAATTGATAGAGAAATTTATTTTCAAATGATTGCCCCGGACGAGTTAAAACGATTAAAAGCCCTAAAGGGATCCCAATTAAAATAGAAAACAATAATGAAATCCCGACCATTTGAAAGGTTTCGAAAATGGATTGCCCAATAACATCTGACCAGTCTGCAAAGAAACTTTGAATGCTATTCATTTAATTCGCCTCCTAATTCCTCAACGCATACCCCGTTTTCTATAAAATACGTAAGTGCCTTTTCAACGATATGTGCCTTACCGTGTAGATGCACGACAATATTACCGACGATGCCGTTTTTTAATTCAATGATATTGGCTGTTAAAATATTTGGTTGTACATCATAAACTTTGCTCACTTCTGCAAGTAATGGCTTCCCGGTACTTTCACCAAGGAATGTTAAGCGAATCACACTTCCGGAAAGATTTAATTGTTCGATTAGGGAAGAAGATAAATTACGTTGAGAAATAGTGTTTAAAAACTTTCGTGTCGTTGGGTGCTGAGGCTTCGAAAATAGTTCTATAGCAGAGCCATATTCCACAACCGTCCCTGATTCAAGAACGGATACATCATCGCAAATTTTTTGAATAACATTCATTTCATGTGTAATGAGTAAAATAGTGATGCCCAACTCACGGTTAATTTTCAAGAGAAGCTCGAGAATAGCTTCAGTTGTTTCAGGATCGAGAGCACTTGTCGCTTCATCACTGAGTAAAATCTCAGGCTCTTGGGCGAGGGCACGTGCAATAGCGACACGTTGCTTTTGACCACCCGAAAGTTGGCTAGGATAACTATCTAATTTCTCTGTTAGGCCAACAATTTCTGCATATTTTGCGACGCGTTTTTTCACTTCAGAGTCGTTATAGCCTAGAAGCTTTAATGGTACCGAGATATTGTTGTAAACGGTCGCTGTTTTTAAGAGATTAAAATGCTGGAAAATCATGCCGATTTTTTGACGTGTTTTGCGGAGGTCGTTTAAAGAAAGGGAAGTAATATCTACATTGTCGATCAATACTTTTCCTGTTGTTGGACGCTCTAATAAATTAACACAGCGAATAAGGGTACTTTTTCCTGCGCCACTGTAGCCAATAACCCCATGAATTTCACCTTTTTTGACATGCAGGTTAATGCCATCTACTGCCTTAACGATACCTTTTTTAGTTTTAAATTCTTTTGTTATATTTTCTAGTTGAATCATACTGTGAACTCTCCTTTCTAAGTCCTTCTATTAAGCAAGAATCTGCTAGCATTCCTATAGGAGTCTCGCAGATTCTCAATTTATGAAAGGCCCTTCATCGTTACTTACCAGCTTGGAATGATAGAACCTTTGAATTCCTCTTCAATAAATTTGCGTACTTCATCAGATTGATAGGCTTCAACAAATTTTTTAATCGCTGGGTCATCCTCGTTTTCAGCACGTACCGCAATGTAGTTTACATATGGAGAGTTAGTAGATTCTAAAAGAATGGAGTCTTTTTTAGGATCAATACCAGCATCAAGAGCGAAGTTCGTATTAATAGCTGCCACATCTACTTCACTAAGCTGCTTCGGAATTTGTGCAGCCTCTAATTCAATGAATTTAAAATTCTTTTTGTTTTCTTCCACATCGCGAATAGATGCTGTTAAGTCTGCACCTTCTTTTAATTTAATGATGCCTGCCTCTTGAAGAACAAATAGAGCACGAGCCCCGTTCGTTGGATCATTTGGTAATCCGAATGTAGCACCATCAGGAACTTCATCCAATGATTTATATTTATCAGAGTATATGCCCATAGGAGTTAAAATTGTTTTTCCTACTGGTACTAAATCTGTTTTGTGATCTTTGTTAAATGCATCGAGGAAAGGCTTGTGTTGATAACTGTTTACATCAAGATCACCCTCGGCTAACGATGTATTTGGTAAAACATAATCAGAGAACGTTTTTAGTTCTACCTCTAAGCCACTTTCTTTGGCAACTTTTGCTGCAACCTCTGCAATTTGTTCGTGTGGACCAGAAGTTACACCTACTACAATTTTATTTTCATTAATAGCCTTACCTTGACTACCTTTATCTTCATTAGTACCGCAGCCTACTAATGCTGCTACTAATGTGAGACTCGCTAAACCTAGTAAAATTTTGTTTTTCTTTTTCATGAGACATACCTCCAAAGTTGTTTTATCGGCTGGTAAAAATAAAAAAAACTCTCTTAAAAAAATTAAGAGAGGCTCATGAAAAAACGTCCTCTCTTATCTTTCAAACGATGATCGTTTGCTGGATTTGGCACCTTCCTTAAAAAAGGAGGTTGCCGAGCTTCATAGGGCCAGTCCCTCAGCTACTCTTGATAAGAGATTTATAATATTTTTTTGTAAATCCGATATATCTAATATAGATTATAGGATATAGTAAGTCAATCGAATTTTTGAAATATTTTATTTTGTTATACTATTTGATCGCGAAAGAGGCATGGGAATTCTTGCTAGGGTAGGGTGGAAATATTGTTATCAGGACAGTGTATTAGATAGTTTGATGAATCAAAGGTCATGTTCAATTTATCCGTTAGAAGAAGGGTTGAGGCAACCAAGAAAGATCATGAAATGAAAACTGCCCCTATAGCGAGTGTGAACTAATAGGACAGTTTTTGAATGGAAGGAAATCCAATGCTTATAAATTAAAGAAGTTTAATTTTTCAATTCGGCTGATTGCTTCACGTAAGCGATCTTCACTTACAAGTAAACCTACACGAACATAGCCTTCACCGTATTGACCGAAGCCATTGCCTGCAGCTACTGCGATATCAGCTTTATCGAGCAATACATCAGCAAACTGCTCACTTGTATAACCTAATGGAACAGGGAGCCATGCAAAGAAAGAGCCCTTTGGTGCGGTTACTTGCCAACCAATTCGCTGTGCTTCTTCGATAAGAACATTTCGTCGACGCTCATAAGTCGCTCTTAGCTTATTCGCGCAATCCTGAGATGCTGTAAGGGCAACCGCTGCTGCTTGTTGTACGGCAGGGAATTGACTACAAAATAGATGATCTTGAATAAGATTAATAGCCGCAACAATATCAGCGTTACCAACTGCAAATCCAATACGCCAGCCTGCCATATTATATGTTTTAGATAATGTATACATCTCGATGCCGACCTCTTTGGCACCTTCCGCTTGCAGGAAACTAATAGGTTTCTTGCCGTCAAATCCAATTGCACCGTAAGCGAAATCATGTGAGACAATCATGTTGTGCTCTTTAGCAAAGCGCGCCGTTTCCTCGAAAAATTCAAGTGTTGCAGTACCACCAGTTGGATTGTTCGGGTAATTTAAGTAAAGAAGCTTTGCCTTTTCTTTTACTTCATTGGATAAAGCATTATAATCGGGCAGGAAATTATTCTCTGCGAAAAGTGGCATGACTTCAAAATTAACATCACCTAATACGACACCAGATAAGTAATCTGGATATCCAGGATCGGGTAATAACATTGTATCACCGGGGTTTAAAACCGCTAACGGCAGCTCAACAAGACCGATTTTTGTACCACCAAGAATAGCTACCTCAGTTTCAGGATCAATATCAACATTGTATTCACGTTTGTAGAAGTCTGCGGCTGCTTGACGTAATTCTACGATGCCACGGAATGGAGAATATTTATGATGTTGAGGGTTTTCAGCTGCTTCCTGTAACGCTTTTATAATGTGTTGGGGAGTGGGCTGATCTGGATTGCCTTGACCGAGATTGATAACATCGCGCCCTTCTGCTAAAGCAGAATTCACTTTTTGCACCAATGCTGCAAAAAATTGAGTCGGGAGTTGCTGTAGTTTTTTTGAGAATTCCATGCATGTTCTCCTTTTTAGAAAATAATAATTGATGCAAATAATATTACTTTTTTTACTAATTGTCTAGAGTCTCTATTTACAAAGATGGACGCACAAAATACAAGCAAAGAGCATGCGAGCCTAAGTACAAAGCCGATTCTTGACGTAATTATGCCAACATCTGAGGCATCTTAACAATGCCCGTAAAACATAGGTTTTGGCTTTACTTTTAAACCCTTTAAAATAATATTTAATTTTTTTTTTAATTACTGTAACTTTTATTAAACTTAATCGTACTAATTAATAGAATCTAAAACTAAGAGCAAAATTGATTAGTAAGATTCACTTTCGCGAAAAGGCCAGGGCTCACTTTATTGCTGAGATCCTGGTCTTTTTGTTTTTGTTCCAAAGCTGCTCTTAGCTCAGACAACAGCGATATCATTTTTACTTGTAGTATAATGAAAAATAGAAAAACACAAATGCAGAAAAAGAAATATTTTTGGGACTAGGGGAGGAATTAAGATGAAAATTGGGTGTATCCAACTAAATGTTGGTTTTGGCAAAGTAGAAGAAAATTTTGCTCGTGCGGAGGACAAGATTCGTGAAGCGGCAAAACAAGGTGCAGAAATCATTGTACTACCGGAAATGTGGAATACAGGCTATGCACTTGAAAAATTATCAGAGATTGCAGATGTGGATGGAGAACGTTCGAAAGCATTTTTATCAAACTTAGCGAAAGAGCTTGGCGTACATATTGTTGGGGGCTCTGTTTCGACGAAGAAGGGCGATAAATTTTACAACACGATGTATACGTTTGATAGCAACGGTGAGTTAGTTGGTGAATATAACAAGGCACATCTTTTCCGTTTGATGGACGAGCATTTATATTTAGAAGCAGGGGATGAAATGAATCGCTTTGCCCTTGGTGATATCGAGGCTGCAGGCGTGATTTGCTATGATATTCGCTTCCCAGAATGGCTACGTGCTCACGCTTTAGAGGGCGCAAAAGTATTGTTCGTACCGGCACAATGGCCAACGCCGCGTATCGATCATTGGAACACATTGCTGCAAGCACGTGCCATCGAAAATCAATGCTTCGTGATTGCTGTTAATCGTATATCGAGAAAAGTAGAAAACTTCAATGGTCAATCAATGATTATTCAACCGTGGGGCGAAGTGCTTTGGGTTGGTGCAGAGGATGAGGAAGTAGCTGTCATTGACGTGGACTTCTCGATTGTCGATGAAGTACGGGGCAGAATTCCAGTGTATGACGACCGCAGACCAACGTTATATAGTGGAGTAGTTACCGAAAAATAAAATCTGATAGCACGCTCATAGCGACTTTGAGCGTGCTATTCTTGCAACATCGCTGATCAATCATAAATCAGCAGTTAGTTTTTATCCTCAATTAAAGAATTGGCGAGCAACATAAATTCAAGCGTAATTCGATTATGCCCCTTCATGAAATTTTTCCCTAAAAGACTTTCAAGCTTTTTTAAACGATGGTAGAGCGTTTGGCGTACGATGAACAGTTGATTTGCGGTTTGTTGTTTAGAGCCGTTCGTTTGCAAATATACTTGCAGCGTTTCTAATAGCTTACTATTATATTTTTTGTCGTATTCAATAACTGGCTGTAAATAATCTTGAATCACTTCCTGTAAATTTACTTGCATCTGTAATTTATAGATGAGGTGATACAAATGTAAATCATCATAAAAATAAGATGTAGTTTGTACTTTACTGCAAATATACAATGTTTCGAGTGCAGTTTGATAACTCTTCGGTATTTCCTCTACGTCTGCAACGACTTTGCCAATGGCAACTTGATACCCTTGAACTAGTTGTTTTTTATAAAAATCGGTTTTCTGCAGGGAAGAAACTAACGTATTTAATAATTCGCGACTAGATTTACTATCTTTCTTATGGAGTAAAATAAAAATGACATAGCTTTTTCTTTCATAGAGAAATGGTATAAATCCATTTTGCTCAAAAAGGTTTCGATAGTAGAGCTTGCTGTAGACAATATCCTCTTGTACTTTAGAGACTACATTAGGCGTTGCTAACATAAAAACAGCCCCGCTAGAAAGCTTATAGTTAGAATGATAGGTAACGATAAATTTATAAATTTCCTCTTTCGATAGTTTTTGATCAATCCAATCTCCTAAAATAGAGGCATCCTCAATGTCCCTTTTCTCTTCAATATAAAATTCTCTCATTAAAAGTTGTGCTAAGGCAGTAGCTGTACGATCTAAAATAAGTAATTCAAACTCTGAGAATAGACCATCCTCTCTATAGAGCGTTAAATCTGCATAATGCTGGTCAAAAATAAAGATGGGCTCATTTTTAAATACGGGTGCTGATGTTTTCAGCGTAACTAGTTGCTGGCGCTTAGTATGCGGCATATTTGGAAAAAAGATAGGCTCTCGACCTTTAATAGAAAAGACAATTTGTGTCTTCAATTCATGATACATATTTTGTAAAACATCTTCTGCGTTTTGTCCTAATAAAGCATTTTTATTTAATGCTTGGGAGTAGGATTCTAAAGTAGAGATCATTAAATATTGCTGATTCATAATTTGACTATGTAAATCTTGTGTAATACGGACGAAAGGAACCGTGTCATGAAAAACGATAATAGGGAAGCTGTGCCGGTTAGCAAGAGCTACAATCACTTCTGGGATGGTCTGTATGGAAGTCCCGTATTCAATGCACAATGCCGCGCAATTTTTTTCGATTAAGGATTCCACGAAAAAGATAAAGTTCTCGATGCTGTGCTGAAGGCTAATTCCTGTTGTTAAAACTAATTCATCACCAGCTAGAAAATTATCTACTTGTATAATTTCAATGACATGAGCCCACTTTACAATTCGTAATAAACCATCCTCACCAGCTACGACCTCCGCACTTTGGAAGTATGTGTTTTCTAATACATCCTTCACTTGAAGCTTAAATTGACTCATGTTAACTTCCCTCCTTTTAACATAGATATTTTTCTAGTTTTCTCATTGAGGTATTATTTTTGCTGAAATTAACTTAAATATTATATTTTTAGAATGTTTAGTCTATTTTACATTATGTTTAAAACAAATGTATAGAATTTTACAGTTTGTCTATACCTTCGTTTCTATGTAACATGTAAAATTTTTGTAAGCGGTAATCCAATCTAATAAAAGAGGTGAGCTGAATATGGAGCAACAAACGCATTTACAGAGAGGGTTAAAGAAAAGGCATATGACGATGATCGCGATTGCGGGGGTTATCGGAGCGGGTCTATTTATGGGAAGTGGCTCAGTAATAAACCTTGCTGGCCCTGGCGCAATTTTATCTTATATATTTGCGGGCATTATCGTTATTCTCGTCATGCGAATGCTTGGAGAAATGGCAGCTGTCAATCCAACAAGTGGGTCTTTTGCGCATTATGCACATGAAGCCATTGGTCCGTGGGCTGGTTTTATGATTGGCTGGTTATATTGGTTTTTCTGGGTTGTTGCCATTGCTTTAGAGGCAACTGCAGCAGCTGCAATCATTCAATATTGGTATGATGGGATTCCTTTATGGTTACTAAGTCTTTTATTAACTGTCGCACTTACTTTAACAAATGTTCTTTCCGTAAAAGCTTTTGGTGAATTTGAATATTGGTTCTCTCTTATTAAGGTTGCGAGTATTATAGCTTTTCTTGGACTTGGTGCATTTATTATCTTTGGTATCGCACCTAATTTTAATGCAGTAGGTACTGCTAATTTAATCGGTGAGGGTGGCTTTTTACCGAATGGTTTTGGAGCTGTCCTGATGGGGGTAGTCATTGTTATTTTCTCCTTTATGGGCACAGAAATTGTGGCCATTGCGGCAGGGGAATCTGACGAACCGTTAGCAGCAGTGACAAAAGCTACGAATTCAATTACTTGGCGTATTTTGATTTTCTACGTGGGATCGATAACGGTAGTTGTCACATTATTACCTTGGCATTCCTCGGATATTTTAACTAGTCCCTATGTCGCAGTGTTGGATTACATCGGAATACCCGCAGCTGCACAAATCATGAATTTTGTTGTTTTAACAGCGGTTTTATCGTGCTTAAACTCTGCGCTTTACGCTACATCTCGAATGGTATTTTCTTTAGCGGAAAAGGGGGAGGCCCCAAAGGCATTTTTGAAATTAAATAAAAAGGGTTCACCTGTTAATGCTATTTTAACAGCGACATTCTTCTCTTATATTGCCGTTATTATGAACTATGTTTCACCAGATAAAGTGTTTATGTTTTTACTTAGTTCATGTAGTGCAATTACATTGATTCTTTACTTAATCATTGCATTTTCACAATTAAAAATGCGCCGGAAAATAGAGAAAGAGAACCCCGAGCTATTAAAAGTGAAAATGTGGTTATTCCCATATTTAACGTATTTCACAATCTTGGTTATAACAGCATTACTGATCTCCATGTTCTTTATTGAATCGATGCGTTCACAAATCTTATTTACATGCATCGTAGTGGCAGTAGTGATGATTTTCTATTTAGTTACACAAAAGAAAAAGTCGCTTAACCCGGTAGATGAAGCTAGCTCTATTTTCCAAAAGGAAGAGTTGGATTTTGAATAACTATAAACGAGGAGTGGGGAAATTATGACAGTTCAGCAAAAAATGAAAACATTATCACATTTTATTAATGGTGTTGAAACAGCTGGTACTAGTGGTCGTTACGCAGACGTGTATAATCCAACAACAGGAGAGATCATTGCGCAAGTTCCGTTAGCAACTAAAGATGAAGTGAAGCAGGCTATCCAGCTAGCAAAGGCAGCGTTTTCTGCATGGAAAAAGACATCGATTGGCAAACGGGTTGAGGTTTTACATCGTTTCCGTCAGTTATTAGTAGAAAGACAGAATGAGCTCATCGAAGTCATTTGTGAGGAAAGTGGGAAAACAAAAGAAGATGCAAAGGGCGAAATTGTTCGTGGCATTGAATCCATAGATATGGCAATCAGTGCCCCGCAAATGCTGAAGGGAGAATACTCGGTGAATGTAGGCGGCAATATTAATGCCTTCTCTGCAAAAGCCCCACTTGGAGTTGTTGCTACAATTGCTCCATTTAATTTCCCTGTTATGGTGCCGCTAGCGATTACGAGTATGGCAGTTGCAGTAGGAAATGCAGTGATTTTAAAGCCATCTGAGCGTGTGCCAATCTCGGCATTATATTTAAGTAAGTTATGGAAAGAGGCAGGACTGCCAGATGGCATTTGGACAGTTGTTAATGGTGATAAAGAAGCGGTTAATGAACTGCTTGAAAATAAAGAGATACAAGCAATTTCATTTGTTGGATCTACACCTGTTGCGGAATATATTTATCAAACAGGGACGAAGCACAATAAACGTGTCGCTGCATTTGGTGGCGGAAAGAACTTTATGATTGTCATGCCTGATGCAAACCTAGAGCAAACAGCTAATGCCTTTCTAGGTGCAGCATTTGGAGCGGCGTCTCAGCGTTGTATGGCTATTTCTGGAGCAATCGTCGTTGGGAAAGATACGGAGCAACGCTTTACAGAAATATTAAAGGATAAAATCTTGAAATTAAAGGTTGGTCCATATACAGATGGCGATGTAGATTTTGGCCCAGTTATTACGCAACAATCAAAAGATACGATTCTTCGATATATCGATGGTGCTGTTGAAGAAGGGGCTAATCTTGTAACGGATGGCCGAAATCCGAAAATATGCGAAACGTCTAAAGGCTTTTACCTTGGACCGACATTGTTAAATAACGTAACTCCACAAATGACTGTTTTTAAAGAGGAAGTTTTTGGTCCTGCGCGTATTGTTGTAGGTGTCGAATCCTTACAAGAAGCTATTGATTTAATTAATGACCACGAACTCGGGAATGGTGTCACGATGTTTACGAGCAGCGGTTCGGCGGCGCGTAAATTCCAGGAAGAAATTGAAGTAGGAATGGTAGGCGTTAATGTTCCGATTCCGATTCCAGTTGGCTATCACAATTTTGGCGGATGGAAGCGCTCTAAGTTTGGTGAAGGGCATATGTTTGGGCCGGACCAAGCACGATTCTTTACGAAAGCGAAAACAATTTCTGAACGCTGGCCGGATGAAACAGAGGATACGACAAGTTCATTTGCGTTTCCAAGCAATAACGATGTGACTAAGTGAAAATAACATAAAGGGGTGTATAGATATGGTTCAAGTAAATCTTAAAAGTGATATTTTAAAGAAAGATGAACAATATGTATGGCATTCAATGAAACCTTACAATCCACAAGCAACATATGTAGTTGAAAAATCAAATGGTGCGAGGATCGTTGATACAGATGGCGTTGAATACATCGATGCAATGGCAGGATTATGGTGTGTAAATGTAGGCTATGGACGCAAGGAATTAGCAGATGTTGCCCATGAGCAAATGATGAAAAACGCCTATGCTCCTTTATCGCAGGGACATTTACCAGCAGTTGAACTGGCTGAAAAAATCAATGAAATGCTTGGTGGAGATTATGTTATTTTCTTCTCCAATAGTGGGTCAGAGGCTAATGAAACTGCGTTTAAAATTGCACGTCAGTATCATCAACAAAAAGGAGAAAGCTCTCGCTATAAAATCGTTTCTCGCTACCGTGCCTATCACGGGAATTCTTTCGGAGCTTTGGCTGCGACAGGGCAAGCGGAACGCAAATATAAATATGAACCATTATCTCCTGGCTTTATTCATGTAGCGCCACCTGATCAATATCGAGAACATGAAAGTGATACACTTGCTCCAACAGATTTAGCAAGCGTAAAGGCTGTCGATAAAACGATGACGTGGGAGCTAAGTGAAACAGTAGCCGCGATGATTTTAGAGCCAATTATTACAGGTGGGGGCGTCATTATGCCTCCGGAGAACTACTTAAAGGGCATTGAGGAAGTATGTAAAAAACATGGAGCATTAATGATTGTAGACGAAGTAATTTGTGGCTTCGGTCGAACAGGTAAGCCATTTGGATTCATGAACTACGGCGTAAAACCAGATATTATTACGATGGCCAAAGGGATTACAAGTGCCTATTTACCATTATCAGCTACAGCGGTAAAACGAGAAATTTATGAGGCATTCACTGGCTCTGATGCATACGGCTATTTCCGCCATGTTAATACATTTGGTGGATCACCAGTCGCATGTGCGGTTGCATTAAAAAATATTGAGATTCTTGAGCAAGAAGCATTATTTGAAAGATCTACTGAAGTTGGAGCTACTACCCTCCAAACACTTCAGCAAGCATTAGGTAATCACCCGAAAGTTGGGGATGTTCGAGGCAAAGGCTTATTAATGGGCATCGAGTTAGTGTCAGATAAAACGTCGAAGGAGCCTTTACCAGTAGATAAAGTAAATGCTGTTATTGCCGCATGTAAGGCGCAGGGGGTTATTATAGGTAAAAATGGCGCAACTGTTGCAGGCTTTAATAACGTATTAACATTATCTCCACCACTTAATATTGTACAAGAGGATCTTGATACAATCATAAAAGTTGTGATTGATAGTATTCATAAAGTGCAGGCATAATATAAAATCTAAAAGTAAAGCTGTCTCTAAAGTCGTAAAATACTTTTGAGACAGCTTTTTGATTGTCTTATAGCATAAGAAAGGCAAGGCGCAGTAGGAGTATGAACAAAGCTCCCCCTGTTAGGAAAAGCAATAATAAGATTCTCCTTTTTATAGTGTTGTTCATACCCGTCACCTTACTCTTTTGTAGTTTTAAACATGTAGCCACTATAAGAATTGTAGATAATCAACACAATGCCCATTAACATGAAATTGGAGATGAGTGAACTTCCGCCGTAGCTTAAAAATGGTAATGTCATCCCTGTTACAGGTAAAAGTCCAATGGTCATACCGATATTTTGTGTAATTTGGAAGGCTAATAAACTAGAAATACCAGCTCCCATCAACGTCATAAATGGGTCCTTTGCTTGTACTGTAATAAGAACAATGCGGTAAATAACGAAGAATAAAAGAGCAATGACAAATGCCCCGCCGATGAACCCGAGCTCTTCAGCAATGTTTGCGAAAATGAAATCTGTATGCTTTTCCACGACATAGACATTATTGTTCATGTAACCTTTTCCGGTAAACTGCCCTGTACCAATTGCTGAAAATCCCTGCCTCGTTTGAAAAGATGAGTCCGGATATTCATTTGGCTGCAACCATCCATTAATTCGAGAAACCTGATGCCCTGACATTTTATTTAAAATTTTGTCTGTAAAAAATTCATTAAATTTTACATATAGAATAGCCACAACGCTGAGAATTGATACTGGAATGACTGTAAAGATTATTAGCAATTTTTTTTGTATACCTGAAAAGAAAATCATCGGTACAATCATCGACATATAAAGCATGACCATGCCCGTATCAGGTTGCTTGTAAACAGCAAGCATAGGGGGAAGAGTGATAATAGCAATGATGAAGAGTAGTCGCATATCCGTTAAAAAAGTAGGGCGCACAAATTTTTCTCGATGTGCCACAATAACCTTACTAACAACGATTAAAAGCGCGAACTTTAAAAACTCTGACGGCTGAAATGATCCTAACATTGGAATTTGGTACCAACGCTTCGCCTCATTGACAGTCCGGGCTATACTTTCGGGTGCAATGAATAAAGCAAATGTTAATAAGACCATCGCCCAATAAAATGGCCATCCTATTTTTTTAAGCTGCTCAATATCAAGTGTTGCTACTCTATACATAACTAAAAATCCGATTAGGTAATAAAAAAGCTGCTTTGTAATAAACGAGCTTGTATACTGCTCAAACACTGTGCTACTGGAATGAACGAAGAGACAACTAATGATACCGAGCAATGACAAGCTAATGACTAAAGTTTTATCTAATTTATTAAACTGTAACATTCAAACACCTCCTTTGATCAATGGTGTAATAGTTGCTGTGCTACTAAAAACACTTAGCAAAATGAAGATAAACTTAAACCATACTATTAATAGACAACGATAGGAAATGAAGAAGGTTGCGAAATAAATGATTATTATGATTATTGGAAATTATAAATCGTTTTTACTATTTTGTTAATTTTACATTTGATGCTATATGAGTGAATTCGTAGGATTACCAAGATGACGTTTGGTTGATTTATGTACGGAAGCAAAGCTCTGGGAGGTTGCGAGGGAAGTAAAGCTCTTCAACATAATGTGGAGGCAATTTCTTAATCGTATCGGCATGTTCTTGCAGGTATTTGATGAGGACTAATATCATGACACCCTGAGGTGGATATGGGATAAATTTCACAACTCTTCGCGAAATCTTTACAAAAACAAAACACTAGCTTTATATCTTCATACTATTATTATTGGTAAGAGTTGGAGAAGGAGCCGAAGATGATGCGTTTTTTTCGATACATAATGGTGAAGGACAAGCTACTTGTACTGATGATTGTTTGTGTACTATCGAATGTATTGCTAGGTATTTTTAGTGTTGATTATTTACGGAAAATGTCATGGCATGCAAGTGAAAGCTATACAGAGGGACTTGTGCCGATCGGATGGTTAAATGAACTAGAGGAGTCACAACGACAATTAGATTATTTAGTGAGTTCAGCTGGGGTTTATCGAGAAATGTCTGGCATTTTAAAAAATGCTGAGCAGCCTTTAAATCATTTAGAAAGTCTAGAAATCGATAAAAAGATGAACCATCAGATGAAGAAATTGAAGACCTTGCTAGCACAGCAAGTGGACTTGATTGATCGCTATAAGCAATTGGGTCGTAATGAACAACAATCATTTTATGCGCAATCGTATTTGCCTGTAAGCCAGCAAAGTCATTCATTATTAGAAGAAATACAAAGCTATTTGGTTCAGAGGGCTACGGAACAGCAACAGACATATCTGAAAGATGTACAATTTGGTTATTGGCTATTAGGTGGAGTATGTTTATTTGTTGTTTTGCTAGTCATCTGTATAGGGTTTATAGCAACAAAAGCTGTGAATATACCAACGCGTCAATTGAAGTCATTATTAAAGCGTGCAGAGCAGGGTGACTTCACCGCGAATGCCAGTTATGTGGCACAGGATGAGCTTGGCGAAGTCGTATTGTCTTACAATCAAATGGTCACAGAGGTGAAAAGACTACTTCACACAGTATCAAATAGTGCACATGAGGTTGAAGAAATGACTGGGAAACTGCAGGAATCATCCGAGCAATCGTCTAACACGACACGTAAAATTGCAAAGGATGTGCAGTCCATTTCAAATTCAACTGCTGCTTCTACTGAGAAATTAGCTTCCAATACAGCATCGCTAGAGGAAGTGCTAAATGGTGTGCAAGTGATTTTAGAAAAGGTACAGGTTGTTGAAAACTTTGCTCATAAAACTGCACGGGATGCAGAAAGCGGTACGGAAATTGTACAGGCAAATTTAACACAAATACAGGCTATTAAACGGGCAGTTGAAAAATCGAATACTGCCATTTTTAATCTTGTAGAAAGAGCAGCTACAATCGATCAAATGGTTGAGGTAATTGAAAAAATTACAGCGCAAACAAACCTCCTAGCCTTAAATGCATCTATTGAGGCTGCTAGAGCAGGGGAGCACGGTAAAGGATTTGCTGTTGTGGCCAATGAAGTACGAAAGCTTGCAGAGCAGACAGTCCACTCGACAAAAACGATTACGTCCATCGTGCAAAACATTCATTTAGATTCTAGCTATGCTGTGCAAATGATGGATGGGGTGTTAGTCGCAACTGAAAAGGGCGTACAGGTTACCGGGGATACAGCGACAAGCTTTGATCAAATTTTAGAAAAAGTACATACAATGAAGCCGTATATAGTGGAAGTATCTGCAACCGTTCAAGAAATTGCTAACCATACGAAAAAAGTTAGTGATGATGCGGCGATGTTAACATCATTTTCGGATACAAATGCAGCATCAACTAAACATGTAGCTACTTTAACTGCTGATCAGTTAACCGCGCAGCAGCAATTCCATGATTATATTAAAGAGCTACATAAGGTATCGAAAGTTTTACAAATAGCCGTAAAGCGTTTCTCAATTTAATAAGAACAAAGGACCTTTCTTTGAATACAAGGTAGGTTCTTTTTTTTTGGCAAGTAAGGGCAAGATCATTTCAATGTACAATGCTATTATGAAAAATGAACAAATGTACTTTCTGGGTGTACATATTTATTTTGTATGTTTGTCTTGTACAATATTTTTTAGGGCTCATATACTGATAGTAAAGGGTTTTTACTGTCTATCTTTCAAAATTCTAAATATTATGGTTGTATTTTTAATATGAACAAATTATAATGATAATCATCAGAAGTGTTGTTAAATCAATGTTTGTTTATATATTAGTGTACTCTGTAGGAGTACGATTGTTCACAGGTGGAGGTTTGGAGAAATGAAAAAGATAATGGTTACAGGTGCACTAGGTCAAATAGGTTCTGAGCTTGTAGAAAAACTTCGTGGTATTTATGGAGAGGACAATATATTAGCGACAGATATTCGGAAGCTTGAGCATTCTAAAGGTCCGTTTGAAGTATTGGACGTTACGGATGGACAAAGAATGCATGATTTAGCGAAGGATTTTGGTGCAGATACAATGATGCATTTAGCGGCGTTATTATCAGCAACAGCGGAAAAAAATCCGTTGCTTGCGTGGAATTTAAATATGGGTGGTTTAATGAATGCGTTAGAAGTTTCGCGTGAGTTAAACTTGCAATTTTTCACGCCGAGCTCAATAGGCGCGTTCGGTCCGTCGACACCGAAGGATAATACACCACAGGATACATTACAGCGTCCAACAACTATGTATGGGGTAAATAAAGTTGCTGGTGAGCTATTATGTGATTATTATTTCGATCGTTTTGGTGTAGATACTCGTGGTGTCCGCTTCCCAGGATTAATTTCATACGTAACTCCTCCAGGAGGTGGAACGACAGACTATGCAGTAGAAATCTTCTATGAGGCGATCAAGCAAGGGAAGTACACGTCTTATATTCAAGAAGGTACGTACATGGACATGATGTACATGCCAGATGCATTGCAAGCTATTGTAGATTTGATGGAAGCTGATAGTAGCAAACTAATCCATCGTAATGCCTTTAATATCACTGCAATGAGCTTTGAACCATCTGAAATTGCGGCAGAAATTAAAAAACATTTGCCACATTTCCGTATGGATTATCATGTAGATCCAGTACGTCAGGCGATAGCAGATAGCTGGCCAAATTCTATAAATGTAGAAGCGGCACAAAAAGAATGGGGCTTTAAAGCGCAGTATGACTTAGCTAAAATGACAGTTGATATGCTAGAAAAATTAAAAATTAAGCTACAAACAAAAGCTTGTTCATAGATGAAATTAAAACGGATGAAGAAAACAATTGAGTTTTCTTCGTCTTTTTTATTTTGATGGGCGATTATTAAAGTTTGGGATGACATTTGGTAAACGTATCTATATAAAAGTTGATGGAGTGGAGGCTGGACACCCCCAGGAAAGCGCCCAGCCGGAACGGAAATCAACCCACGTTATGCCGATGAAACTATTTTAGGGAAACTTAACAATAAAAAGAAAATTATTGGAATATATAGCGTAATTTATAATTTTCCAATATAATCATATTCAGAATATTAATAGTATTCAATTAAATTGATTGTTGATATTTCACAAAGGTAAAAAAAGGGAGTTCGCAAGAAGAGGGGATGGATAGTTTTTATGATGCAGACGCCGTTAGTATTAACAAACTTTATTAAACGAGCAGAAAGCTATTTTGCTAGAAAGACTATTGTTTCACGTACGAGTCCACAGAAGATTCACCGTTTAACATATGGAGAATGGGCAAAAAGAACGCGTCGCTTGGCGGATGCGCTCACAAAGCTGGGGATGACAAGAGGAATGAAGGTTGGCTCCTTTGCTTGGAATCAGCACCGCCACTTAGAGGCTTATTTTGCGGTACCGTGTTCCGGTGCCATTTTGCACATGGTGAATATTCGTTTATCAGAAGAGCATTTAATTTATATTATTAATCATGCAGAAGATGAAATTTTAATGATTGATGTGGACTTGCTACCAATCATCGAAAACATTGCGCCTGAGCTTAAGACAGTGAAACATTATATTATTATGACGGACGAGAATACTTTGCCAAAAACGACATTACCGAATGTGTTATCCTATGAGGATTTATTAGCAGCGGCGGATGAAAACTATCAGTTCCCAGAAGATATAGGGGAAGAGGAGCCTGCTGGAATGTGCTATACAAGTGCTACAACAGGAAATCCAAAAGGGGTTGTATATTCACATCGAGGTCTAGTACTACATAGTATGATGCTGAGTATGTCTGATTCAATGGGCATTTCGGAGCGTGATGTCGTGATGCCAATTGTACCGATGTTTCATGCAAATGCATGGGGCTTACCATTTGCTAGTGTCAATGTAGGTGCTACACAAGTATTGCCTGGTCCACAATTCACATCAGCAATCATATTGGATTTAGTAGAGCAGGAGAAGGTTACATTAACAGCTGGGGTACCGACAATTTGGATTGGTGCGTTGCAGGAACAGGAGAAGCATGCGCGAGATATTAGTTCGTTACGTGCTATTTGTTGTGGCGGCTCTGCTTCACCTACTCGACTTATTCGTACATTTGAAGAGCAGTATGGCATTCCGTATATTGTCGTGTATGGAATGACTGAAACTACTCCAATTGTAGCGTTATCAAATTATATGTCTTGGATGGATGAATGGCCTATTGAAAAGCGTATTGAATCGCGAGCAATGCAAGGTATGACGATGGCTGGTATTGAATCGAGTATTACCAATGACAATGGGGAAGTACCATGGGATGGAGAGACGATGGGTGAGTTACGCTTGCGAGGTCCATGGATTTCACACGAGTATTATCGGGATGAGCGTACCAATGATGCCTATCGAGACGGCTGGTTATATACAGGGGACATTGCGGTACGAACAGAGGATGGCTTTATCAAAATAACAGATCGTACGAAGGATTTAATTAAGTCGGGTGGGGAGTGGATATCCTCAGTGGATTTAGAAAATGCATTAATGACTCATGACGCTGTGTTGGAAGCGGCAGTTATCGCAATTCCACATGTCAAATGGCAAGAACGCCCGTTAGCTTGTGTAGTATTGAAGGAAGGAATGTCAGCAAGTGAAAAGGAGCTTCTTACATTTTTAGAAAGCCAGTTTGCAAAATGGTGGGTACCAGACGATGTGGTATTTTTAGACGAAATTCCAAAAACATCAGTTGGAAAATTCCTAAAAGCTAAGCTTCGTGATAATGTAGCAGAAATTTATCCGAAATTGGGTTCACTCGTATAGATAAAAGAGCGATTTCCACAAAGGGAAGTCGCTCTTTATCTTTACCTTTATCTATTTAGCATTTGAAATACTTGCTCAACGTCTTTGTCTCCACGACCAGAGATATTGATAATAATGCTCTCTTCCGGAGATAATGTGGGCACAAGCTTAAGTGCATGAGCCACGGCGTGGGAACTTTCAAGTGCTGGAATAATGCCTTCAACCTTTGATAGCACTTGGAATGCTTCGAGCACCTCTTCATTCGTCACCGTTACATATTCTCCGCGACCAATTGTTTTTAAATAGCTATGCTCTGGACCAGCTCCAGGATAATCTAGTCCAGCGGCAATCGAATAGGTTGGTAATGGATTACCTTCTGCATCTTGCAGCACTAAACATTTGAAGCCGTGTAATTCACCCGGTGTTCCTTCATTTAATGTGGCGGCCTTATCTGGCTCAATACCGATGAGGCGAACGTTTTCATCTGCAATATATTCTGCAAACGCACCAATCGCATTACTACCGCCGCCGACACAAGCAAGTACTGCTGCTGGTAGCTTACCTTCTTTTTCTAAAATTTGTTCGCGACTTTCACGGCTAATGACGGATTGGAAATGCTTCACCATTGTAGGGAACGGGTGAGGCCCAACCGCAGACCCTAGTAAATAGAAAGTCGTCTCATAGTTTTCTACTAAATCAGCAAATGCTTCATCCACTGCATCCTTTAGTCGCCCTTGACCTTTATCAACAGCTACTACCTTTGCACCAAGAAGCTCCATTCGGAAGACGTTTAATACTTGGCGCTTAGTATCTTCTAAACCCATATAAATTGTGCAATCCATCCCGAACATTGCGCAAGCAGTTGCTGTTGCTACACCATGCTGACCTGCACCTGTTTCGGCGATAACACGATTTGCACCCATGCGCTTGGCCAATAAAATCTGTCCAAGAACGTTATTAATTTTATGTGAACCAGTATGGTTAAGATCTTCACGTTTTAAGTAAATTTTTGCGCCACCTAATTGTTTTGTTAAATTTTCAGCAAAATAAAGTGGAGATTTGCGCCCAACATATTCACGGAAATAATAATCTAGCTCTTTATTAAAGTCTTCATCGTCTTTATATTTTTGAAAGTTTTCATCTAAAATACTTAAAACATTTTGAAGCTCATCGGGAACAAAGCTACCGCCAAATTCACCAAAATATCCTTTTTTCTCTGCTACTATACTCATCTTCTCTCGACTCCTCTATCTAATTTTTCCATAAAAAAAGCCACTACAATCCTTCTGTAAAAAGGACGAGTAACCGTGGTGCCACCTTCATTCGCAAAAACTGCGCGCTTTCGTACTCCGATAACGGGGAGTAACTTCGTCCTCACATTTGATGAGGCTGCTCCAAAGTCCATTCACAAGTACGTACTACTGATTTGCACCAACCATCAGCTCTCTTTAAGTACTAGCGCTTGCTACTAATCTTTTTCCTAGCATTTATTGAAATGAATTTTAGAATATTTTCAGAATATTGTCAAGGTGTCTTCCGAAAAATAAAAAAAGACGAATCTAAAAGATCCGTCAATTAAATCAAATTAAATTAAATTTTTGAAGTTTAAGCGTTTGTTCAATACATACATAATCGGTGCACCAACCGCTAAGACAACAAATTCACCAGCAGCAACAGTTAACCATGTCCAGAAGAATGGTAATTCTAATGCTAAATTCAATTCAAATGCAATGATGAACATTGTACAAGTAAATAAAAATGTATTGATGATTAAACGTGCCCAAATATTTTTGACAAATTTACAAATAAGAATGAGCAACCCAAGAGTAATCATCGAATGGCCTACACCGAAAACTAAATCGTAGATACCGAGTGGTGAAAAGAGGTTAGAGATGAACACACCAATAATGATACCAACGGCAAAGCGTGGATTAAATGCAACTAAATGGTTAAACATTTCCGATATTCGGAACTGCACCTCTGTAAAGCCAAATGGCGCGACTAATAATGTAATAGCAATGTAGAGTGCTGCAATAATGCCACTCGTTGCTAAAAATTTTATTTTCATATTTATTTCTCCTTAGTTTTTTTACGTGGGATGGTTACGAACCACGTGAAGCAAATGCAATCATATCAATGTTCATGCTTATTTGTAAATAGCTACGTGTAAAAAATTATAGTGCTAACGATAATAATTTGATCTTGTTCAAAGTTTTTTAATGACAATGCCTATGAAAAGGGGCTTGTACACTTACTAGAAAATTATGCAGAAATAGCAGATGAGAAGTAACCTTGAAAGGTTTGAAGTCGTGGATATGTCTGGTCACTTGTTAAAACAGTACTTTTAACAAGTGACCATTTCAGTAGTTTAAAACGCTAAATAATTAAGCGGATTTTGGGGCAGGGTGAATGGAGGCTCTATTGATAGTGGGGGATGGATATATCCAATGATTATGAACAGCACTTTTAGAAATTACTCCTCTAAAGTATTTTTAATTTCTTCTATTTCAAAAATTAAATCGTTAACTTGTTTCTTGAATTCATCTGTATATTCTAATTCCTCTTCCATTTCTTTCGTATACTCTAAGGCATTTAGAGTGAAATCCAAAGCAAAAACAAATAGACTGTCACATAGATTAGAAATGATTGTATCAACATTTCCTATAGTTGCATTTTGATGTTCTTGTGAATAAGAAGATTGGTTTAAATCGATTTTATCATTATTCATGGTATTCCTCCTTTTTGGGAACGGCACTAATCTCATATGCATCATATGCATTAAATGTAAAAAGGGGGACTAAAATGAACATTTTCTGTAGATTTTTATTAGCAAGAAATAAATGAGTATTGCACGTCTAACCATAAAGGGAGTAATACTTCTAAAGCACTCGCGGGTTGTTTTTATTCAGCAATTCAAGACGTTACTCAAACTTCCAAAATATCCTGTTACTCAAAGTAGTGGGCTAGTAGAAAATTTAAAAAAGTAAGAGCGAATTAAACCTGTTATGAGGTACTGACATTTTCACTGTCAGGTTTTTTAGTTTTTACATATATTACTTAAAATTAGATGTCAGAAAAATAACTTCGCTAAATTGTAAAAAAAATTTTTGTTATGTTAGAAAAAGAAATCAAATTGTAAAAACAGCGTAGTTTAGCGGTTTAAAGCGACAAATTGATTGAAAGGAAAAAATATTTTGCTGGAATTAATAGTCAGAAGATTCATAATGTTGTTGACGAACCTTGCTAATAGCGATAATATAGCGATACGTTCACACTTCGCTTGGATAAAGTGTGATAAATATCAGAGATCAAAATCGGGGGGATTATTTGTGAAAAGCAATTTAAAAAAGCTTTCGTTCCTGTTATTTGGATTAGTTTTAATGCTTGCTGCTTGTGGTAGCAGTGGTTCTAGTTCGTCGGATTCGAAAGGGAACGAAACGAATAATGCAAGTGAGGGCGGCACGACAGATGATAAAACATATAAGATCGGGATTACTCAAATTGTGGAGCATCCATCTTTAAATGCTGCAACTGAAGGTTTCAAAAAAGCGATTGAAGAATCTGGCTTAAAAGTAGATTACGATCAACAAATAGCGCAAGGTGATAACAGTCTTAACACGACGATTGCAAACAATCTAGTAAGTGCCAACGTAGATTTAATCTTTGCGAACTCTACGCCGTCTGCACAAGCGGCAGCAACAGCAACTAGTGATATTCCAATTATCTTTACTTCTGTAACAGATGCTGTTGGCGCACAGCTCATCGATTCTATAGAGAAGCCAGGGAAAAATGTAACAGGAACAATCGATTTACATCCTGATACTATTTCGAAAACAGTGGCGTTCTTAAAGGATTTGGGTGCGAAAAAAGTAGGTATGGTTTACAACGCTGGTGAGCAAAACTCAGTAGCACAAGTAAAAGAAGTGAAAAAAGTGATGGATGAGCAAGGCTTAACAGTAGTTGAGGCATCTGCGGCAACGTCTGCAGAAGTAAAACAAGCTGCTGAATCGTTAATCGGTAAAGCTGATGCATTCTATATTATTACTGATAATACAGTAGTTTCGGCACTTGAGTCTGTCATTGATGTAGCAAATGCTAATAAATTACCATTAGTTGTTGGAGAGCTTGACTCTGTGGCACGTGGTGGCTTAGGTGCATATGGTTTTGAATATTTTGACATCGGTTATGAAGCAGGACAAATGGCTGTGAAGATTCTAAAAGGTGAAGCAACTCCTGCTGATATTCCAGCTCAATATCCACAAAAGCTAAAACTATTAATCAATAAAAAAGTAGCAGATGATTTAGGAATCGACATTAAAGATTCTTGGGGTGCGGAGCTTTTAGAAAAGTAATGACCTGACATGATCATCTTATGGAGCGAAGCGGGGGAGAACTAAAACTGCCCCCGCTTTATCTTCTTTTAGAATAAAAAAATTTAAAGGGCTTTTATGTAAGAAAGAGTCCTATAGTAAATCGTATTAGATCAGGAAATGCCCATTAAATTAGTACATCATCATAGCGTAGGGTTGATTTCCGTTCCGACTGGGCGCTTTGTTGTTGCTGTCGCTACGCTTTCGCACAGATAAAACATTTGCTGCCGCTACGTTAACACTACGCTTTCGCACAGAGCAAAGCTTCCTGGGGGCGTCCGATGAGCCGCTTCACTCGCTCCAGGGTCTCATCTGTGACGCTGATCCCCAAGGAGTCGTCCAGTCTCCACTCCAATCAACTTATATACATTGAAAGTATTAATAAATATCATCTCCAACTTTTGGTGATGAGCCATTATTGAACAAATGGATTTAGTAAAGCTTTCTACAAGTGAGCACGGAACATACTTCTAGCAATATGAACGTTGGAAGAAGATTTTATCACAGACGTCGCGCTAAATCCTTAGATTATATTATGTATGGCTTTCAATTATCTTAATTTTGAGCTCCATCGTTTTAGAGAATGGATCTCAGATAAGAATTTTTAATAAAAATTTGTTTAAGAAATTATTAGGAGATGATTCAACTATGTTTATAGCAATATTTGGCGCAACGGAGCAAGGAATCATCTATGCGATTATGGCACTTGGTGTGTATTTAACATTCCGCGTGTTAGATTTTCCGGATTTAACGGTTGATGGAAGCTTTGTAACAGGGGCGGCTACAGCGGCGACGATGATTCTGCTTGGCTACCACCCGATCTTAGCGACTTTAGTGGCAATTGTTGCTGGATTTATTGCTGGATGTATGACAGGAATTCTTCACACGAAGGGGAAAATTAATCCTCTATTATCGGGGATTTTAATGATGATTGCTTTGTATTCTATTAACCTACGTATTATGGGATCCACTGCAGAGAATACGATAGGTCGTCCGAATATTCCATTATTAAATTCAGAAACTTTATTTTCAAAGTTTCAAGCATTTTGGAGTAATTTGGGAATCGATACGGCATTAAATAACTTACTAAAAGGCTTCGGCGTTCAGCAACTACCTTCAACATGGAGTACGATAATCGTAGTATTAATTATCACGATTTTAATTAAGTTCATTGCAGACTGGTTCTTGAAAACAGAAATCGGCCTGGCTATTCGAGCAACTGGTGATAATAAGCGTATGATTCGTAGCTTCTCGGCAAACACAGATACTCTTATTATTCTTGGGCTAGGACTTTCTAATGCACTTGTCGCATTTTCGGGAGCTTTAATCGCGCAATATTCGAAGTTCTCAGATGTAAGTATGGGGATCGGGATGATTGTTATCGGTCTGGCATCTGTTATTATCGGCGAAGCAATCTTCGGTACAAAAACAATTATGCGTACAACTTTCGCCGTCATTGCCGGAGCTATCATTTACCGCATTATTTTAGCGTTGGCATTACGAGTAGATTTCCTTGATTCAGGAGATATGAAATTAATAACAGCTATCATTGTTATTATTGCGTTGATTTTACCTCAATTTATTAATAAGAGTAAGGAGCGCAAACGTAGGGTGAAGCGCGCAGCAGAGAAAACACGAGTAAAGACGGTTGAGCAGGGAGGGAAGGGCCTTGCTTAAATTACACGGTATTAATAAGGTTTTCAATGAAGGTACGCCTGATGAAAAAATTGCACTTGCAGAAATTAATTTGCACTTAAAGCCAGGGGATTTCGTCACAATTATCGGCAGTAATGGTGCTGGTAAATCGACTATGATGAATATGATTTCTGGCGCACTAACACCAGACTTCGGCACGGTTTCAATTGATGGAAATGAGGTTACGTCTTTACCAGAATATAAGCGCTCCCATTACATCGGTCGCGTATTCCAGGATCCGATGGCTGGTACAGCCCCAACAATGACGATTGAGGAAAATTTAGCATTAGCTTTCTCACGTAATAAGACTAGAGGTATGCGCTTCGGCGTTGATAAAAAGCGTCGAGAATTTTTCAAGGAATCGTTGGAGATGTTGGGCTTAAATTTAGAAAATCGTCTGTCTGCAAAAGTTGGCTTACTGTCGGGAGGGGAGCGTCAGGCGCTGTCTCTTTTAATGGCGACCTTCACGAAGCCTTCGATTTTATTGTTAGATGAGCATACGGCGGCACTTGACCCATCTCGTGCCGAGTTAATCACACGTATTACGAAATATTTAGTTGAAAAAGATAACTTAACGACATTAATGGTCACGCACAATATGCAACAAGCTTTAGACTTAGGAAATCGACTGATTATGATGGATAAAGGTCAAATCATTTTAGAGGTTGGCGAGGATCGCAAGCATGAATTAACCATCCCAGATTTAATGGCAGAGTTCGAACGTATCCGCGGTGAGAAGATGAACTCAGACCGTGCGTTACTAGGATAATAAATGATAAAACGCTCATACATTTAGTGTGGGCGTTTTTTGATGGATGTCGATATTTTTGGGAAGTTGGGTCAATTAAAAACTGAAAATTTAGTTAAGTCCAGGGAAGTGCATTATAATCTAGCTAAAGGAGGTGAAAATATGTTACTTAAAAAGCGCGAAGTTTCATCAAAGCAACGCGTGTTAGAAATGATCGAGAGACGTTTACCGAAATCTCACGCTAAGTATTATTATTTTCAAGAAATGCTAGGAAGAACAAGGGCTGGCATTGTTGGCGAGCAAAGAGTAGATCGAGAATGGCGGGAAATCTATTTGGAACATACGTATTATTTATTGCATGATGTAGAGCTTAAGGCTGAGAGTGCTGCTGGATCGACACATCAAATGGACACATTATTTATGTCCCAACATTTTGTGCTAATCGTTGAAATCAAAAATATCGTTGGGCGTGTAGAATATATGGAAGATAAGCATCAATTTATTCGAATTACGTCTGATGACAAAGTAGATGGTTTTCGCAATCCTTTTGATCAAGTGAAGCGACACGCCAGAATGTTGCGTAGATTATTTCAAATGAGTGGGCATCATATACCGATTGAATATATAGTCGTTTCTTCAAATCCGAATATGATTATGACGTCCAGTTTGTCCGCGCAACCGATTATTCATGTGAGTGGCTTGGCTGAAAGGATAGATCAACTGTTCAAGCAGCATCAACAAGTCTGTCTAAGTGAAAAAAATTTGAGAGAAATATCTGAGCATATTTTAAAGATGCATACACCAACTCAATGGACCCTAGATATTATGGTTGATGAATTGAAGACGGGGGCACTATGCTCGCAGTGTCATTTTGACCATATCCTACGTTACACCCATGGGAAATGGTTTTGTAGCAATTGCCAATCGATTGATAATCAATCCATGCTAATCGCATTACATGATTTTCGATTAATGCTGAGCAACAATATTACAAATGCTCAGTTTCGTAAGTTTTTTGATATTGACTCAGAGAAGGCGGTTTATTATTTATTAAAAAAGTTAAAATTTGAAGAGATAGGTGAAAATAAAAATAGGAAATATGTAATTCCTGCCAATTTATTAGAGTAATTGTAAGCGGCGCAAACTATCGGTGCGGTCAGATAGTGTCGCTTGTAAGGTAAATGTCGATATTTTCTTAAAGTTAGTCGATAAAACTATGAAAAGTCTCGATAAACAAGAGAAAAGTTTCGATAAACCTCTCATCCACACAAAAAAGCCACACTCACATAGCAAGTGTGACTTTTTATTTTAGACTAGTAAGCCGAATAATTGAATATCGTTGTTTACTTCTTTGTATTTGAAGCCGAATTCATTCATGCGTACTAGTAATCCTTCGTAATCTTTGCGATTGCCGAGTTCGATACCAACTAAGGCAGGACCACTTTCTTTGTTGTTTTTCTTTGTATATTCGAAAGTTGTAATGTCGTCATTTGGTCCTACAACGCTTGTTAAGAACTGGCGAAGGGCGCCGGCACGTTGTGGGAAGCTTACGATGAAATAGTATAGTAAGCCTTCGTGAATTAAAGACTTTTCTTTAATCTCCTGCATACGACCGATATCATTATTACCACCACTAATGATGATAACGACTGATTTGCCTTTAATTTCCTCTTTGTAAGAATCGAGGGCTGCTACTGATAAAGCTCCAGCAGGCTCTGCGATAATGGCGTGTTTATTGTAAAGATCTAAGATTGTTGTACATACTTTTCCTTCTGGTACTAGTACGATGTCGTCTAAGTAGCGACGACAAACATCATATGTGTGATTGCCGACGCATTTTACCGCGGCCCCATCTACGAATTTGTCAATCCAATCAAGTGCCACCGTACCGCCTTCTGCAAATGCAGCTTTCATACTGCCTGCTCCAGCAGGTTCTACACCGATAATTTTGCTATGAGGAGAAAGATTTTTCACATAGGCAGAAACACCGGACATTAAGCCACCACCACCAATACTACCAAATACGTAGTCAATTGGCTCCTCCATGTCATTCATAATTTCAACAGCGACCGTACCTTGACCAGCAATGACATCAAAATCATCAAATGGGTGGATAAAGATTTTATCGTGCTCTTCACAGTAAGCTAATGCACCTTCTGCAGAATCATCAAAAGTATCACCTGCTAAAATAATTTCTACAAAATCACGACCAAACATACGAACTTGGTCGATTTTTTGTTTAGGTGTTGTTTGAGGCATAAAAATACTTGCTTGAATTTTCAATTGTGCACAGGCGTAGGCAACACCTTGAGCATGATTGCCCGCACTTGCGCAAACAACGCCAGTTTTACGAGCTTCTTCTTCAATTTTTTTAATCTTATAATAGGCACCACGAAGTTTAAATGAGCGTACATGCTGTAAATCTTCGCGTTTAAAATAAATATTAGCTCCGTATTTCTCGGATAAATAGTCATTTTTTTGTAGCGGCGTGTGCACCACTACGTCTTTTAAGAAATGATGTGCAATCAAGATATTTTCTACTTGCACGGTTCTAGTGTCAGCAACTTCCATAATATTCATCCTCCGTATACGTATAAAACATTTATCTATGATAGCACACTTTATAAGCTTTTTGTCATTAATTTTTAGTAAATTCTAAATTTTCGGTGTCTATTTAATGCAAAATAGATTTATTCGAGAATTTTTTGGAGAAATAAAGGATGCACACATTTCCTCATAACGGGAATGGTCCAGCATATACTAGAATACCTTAGGACAAGTAGGAGGGTATGTAATTGGAAATCATTCAAGGAATTCTATCTACATACATTCAATTTTTCGATTGGGAAATGTGGAAAGAAATTTTGACTGACCCTGTATCGTGGGGGTTAATATCAACACTTATTATAATAGAAGGTTTGCTTTCGGCTGATAACGCACTTGTATTAGCAGTGCTAGTGAAGCATTTGCCAACCAAGCAACGTAAACGAGCATTAATGTACGGAATGTTTGGGGCCTATTTTTTCCGATTTTTATTTATTGGGATAGGCGTTTACTTGGTAGAATTCTGGTATATTAAATTGCTAGGAGCTCTGTATTTAGGTTGGCTATGTGTCGCTCATTTCTTACAGATTGGTGAAGCTGATAGTGCTAAGGAAATGAAAAAAACAGGGTTGATGGTTCGCATTTTTGGAACGTTTTGGGCAACCGTTATTTCTGTAGAACTGATGGATATTGCCTTTTCAATTGATGCGATTTTTGCGGCCTTTGCGATATCCAATCAAATTTGGATATTACTGATCGGGGGAATGTTAGGTATTTTAATGATGCGAACGATTGCAGGCTTATTTTTAATCATTATTGAAAAAATACCAGAATTAGAGGCAACGGCATTTATTATAATTGGCATTATTGCACTGAAAATGCTAGCTAGCGTCATCGGTATTCACGTTCCACATTATATGTTTTTCGTTGTGCTAATTATTATATTTGCTATAACCTTCATGATTCATTTCTTAAAGAAAATGAGGACCGCTTAACATAAAAGCGGATCTGTTCTCCATTTAGAAAGAGGACAGATCCGCTTTATTGTCAATTAAAGCTTTTATTTTACATAATGATCAGGATTCACAATATAGAACTTTTCAATATTAAGCCAGCTTTCGCTCATTGGTTCACCGTCATCGACGCGTTTTTCTGTTTCTTGCATCATCCAAGCAGTTTGGGATGCATGTGCTTGCAAGGCATTAATTTTATCTGCCTTCATTTCACTTATATTGACAACAACATGTGGCTCCCCATTTTTTTCAATCGTATCATTTGCAAAGGCACAGCCCAATACTTGTGGACGGGCGGCTTTTGGCATACGACGAACAGCTTCTACTACGGCACGTGCTGTTGCCTCATGGTCAGGATGCACTGCAAAACCAGGTAAGAATGTAAAGATAAGAGAAGGCATTAACTCTTCTATTAAACCTTCAACAAGCTTCACCATTTTTTCATCGTCTTCAAATTCAATTGTTTTATCACGGAAACCAAGCATACGTAAATCTTGTATGCCCATAGCATCTGCCGCTGCAATAAGCTCCTTACGTCGAATTTCTGGTAAGGATTCACGTGTTGCAAAAGGTGGATTTCCTAAATTACGACCCATCTCGCCTAGAGTTAAACAGGCATATGTAACAGGTGTATTCATTTTCTTCGTATAGTAGGCAATTGTTCCAGCAATTGAAAAAGCCTCATCATCTGGGTGAGGGTAAACAATTAAAATATGACGTTGTGGTTGTAAATTCAAAAAGTCGTCCCCCTTAATAAGCAAATGGCGTTTCGCTAATTTCAAGTGCAATCGCCAATTTACCTGAGTAATCTAGTCCAGCCATTAATAAACGGCCTAAATCATCTAATTCAAAATGTGTGATGCCCTGTGCATAAACCCAGCCATGCGCCATTTTCAAGCCAACACGATGGGGTGAATCATCTACCACTTTAGCAAGTTCATAGTTGATTTTAGCATTACGAATAAAAGCACCTGCATTAAAAAATTTTTCATCAAAGTGTGCTGCATAAGAACCGTTCGTCGTCTCAAGATGGATATAAACGTCTTTGTTGGCGAAAGAATTCAATAATTCCTGTAACGTCTTTACTTGTACCTCTTGCATCTTAACACTCCTCTCGATTATTTCTCCTTTAAGTATAGTAAAAATAATTCACAAAGGGAAATTGAATGCCTCTAGAAGGCTTGGTCATTTTCAGAGGATATTCAAAAATCTCCTGAATTAGAGGCTCAGTCTAAGACGCCATGTCCTATGTAACGACTGAGCGACAAACATCATGCCGCTACGCTTTCGCGCAAAAGATATTATGCTGATGTATAATTGATGGCATCCTTTATTCTATGAAGATTTATCAAGCAATATTCTTGAAAAAATTATTGAAATATATCAATATAATAAAGGTGAACGCAATTTTGTACAAAATGTGTCGTTTTGTATTGTATGCGGTTTCACAAACGAAAAGATACTGCGACCACGATTTCTTCCTTAATTGACGGATAAGCAGCCCATAATTGTTGAAGGGAATTTTAAACTAGGTAATAACGAATTCTATCTTGGTACAATAGATGACGTTCCTTTAACATTTTATGCATGGCCATGCCAAGGGAAGAAGACGTAAAGCTCATTATCATAATATAGTAAAAAGCCGCGATTCTCTTTTATGACGGAGAATCGCGGCTTTTTATAATGTTTGGTTTTTGGGAGTATGTATTTGTTAATATCGGTTGAGTTTTCGTTCAATGGAATCTAGACGATTGTTGAGATTTTGTAGATGCTTATGCATGTGTCTAAACTGTAAATTTTGATTTTGTGCGTTTGAGGTTCTTGCTTGTTCCTGTTGCTCTTCCTCTTGCAATGCTAAAATGGTGGAGAGGGTTGCTAATGAATATCCTATTGTTAAAATCATTGAAGATATTACTTCTACTTTGGTAGAGGTTATATCCCCAGCTAGAATACCTGTACCTTCACCTAGGAGACCTGCTTCTTGACCACCCAGATTAGTTGGATCAACATTTATGTTTTGTTGTTTACGTCTTTTCATTTTTCTCCCTCCCATATACAGTTAATATATGGCATAAGAAGAAGTAGCGTATCTTGTCCTGAGCTTTTTACATTTGAGTAATAATCCCCTAGGTTCTAAGTGTAAATTTCTTAATCTTCCGTCAATTTATTTGATTTTTATGAAAAAGTAGAGGAATATAGTAAAAATAAACAATCGTTTTTAGGGGAGGATAGATGTGAATAAAGACTTTAAATATTGTAAAGAATCAAGGGTCATGCGTACAAGTCGTGTTTTTCCGAATGATATTAACAATCATAATACACTGTTTGGTGGTCGATTAATGAGTGATATCGATCAAGTAGCTTCAATTTCTGCTGCGAAGCATAGTCGTAGAGATTGTGTAACAGCCTCAACGGATTCAGTAGATTTCTTGCACCCAATACGCCAAACTGATTCTGTATATTTCGAATCGTATGTATCGTGGACAGGAACATCTTCAATGGAGGTTTTCGTAAAGATTATTTCTGAGAATTTGAAAACGGGTGAACGAAAGGTAGCGGCTACAGCATTATTAACCTTTGTTGCTTTAGATGAAAATAATAAACCAACTCCTGTTCCATCTGTCATTCCGGAAACAGTAGAGGAGACAAAGCTACATGAAACCGCGGCTTTACGAGCAAAAGCGCGTGCAGAACGTAAAAAGGAAAGTAAGGCTTTGGCCAAATTCATTTCGATGAACAATCCATGGGATTAACGGATCGAAATGATGGAGAACCACTATATGTAAAAGAGGCATCTGATATTCAGATGCCTCTTTCGTCTTTAAATTTCAGTCACGGTTACTTGTGGTGCGCCAAAACGAGATTTAGCACCGTGCATAACAGGTCCTACATAGTCATTTAATGCCCAACCGTGAGCGATTGCAGCTGAAACAAATTCTTTTGCTTCAATTACAGCCTCTTTTACTGAAAGACCGTTTGCTAAGTTAGCTGTTACTGAAGCGGCAAATGTACAGCCAGCCCCATGGTTATAAGTAGAAGCAACTTTTCCAGATTCTAATAAGTAGAATTTTTCACCGTCGAAAAATAAGTCAGTCGCTTTTTCAGTAGCTAGCGCTTTTCCACCTTTAATCACAACAGCTTTAGCACCAAGTTCATGGATTTTACGAGCTGTTGTCTTCATTTCCTCGATTGTTTTTGGTGTTCCAGTCCCGGCTAATTGTCCAGCCTCAAACAGGTTAGGTGTAGTAACTGCAGCTAATGGTAAAAGATGTTGAATCATTGCATCTGTATTACCAGGGTTCAATACTTCATCTTCTCCCTTACATACCATTACAGGGTCAATAACAACATTTGTCGTACCAGATTTCGCTATAGCATCACCTGCAATACGAATAATCTCTTCCGTTGACAGCATACCAGTTTTTATTGCGTCAATGCCTGTTGACAGAGCCGTATCGATTTGTTTTTGCAAAAGCTCTGTCGGTAATGGCGTTACGTTATGAGTCCAACCGTTTGGATCCATTGTTACGACAACCGTTAATGCCACCATGCCATATGTGCCGTGCTCTTGAAATGTTTTAAGGTCGGCTTGCATACCTGCGCCACCTGATGTATCTGAACCAGCAATCGTTAAAGTTTTTTTAAGAACCATGTGGAAGATCTCCTTTATAGATGGAATTTTTAAAATTATCATCTAGTATAGTCTTATTCTGGGTGCATAAAAATAGTCAGAAATATATATTTTTACAAGGTCAGTTTAACTTTTATCAGTAAAAGTCCCCCACCTTTATATAGGAAGGGAGTTCACAAAGGGTGTTAGCGTAGCATCATCGCATCCATCTATAACTGACCTGCATGAAGCAATACGGTCCTAATGATGGCCTAAACTAAAAGCTGATTTTGGACTTAATGATGCCAAGGCATAATTGAATTGAAGCTTGAATTCGACATTGTTTTTTTGTACCGTTGTAAGAAGAGAAAGGGGCTTATATTAAGATGAAACAAGCATTCCCGAATGATTGGCAATCAATATTTACAGAAGAAATAGAAAAAACATACTATACAAAGCTATGTCAATTTGTAGAACATGAATATTCAACACAAGTAATTTATCCGCCGGTGAATGATATAATGAATGCATTTTATACAACAGCTTATCAAGATGTGAAGGTCGTAATTTTAGGTCAGGATCCTTATCATGGACCAAACCAAGCACATGGCTTAAGCTTTTCGGTCATGCCAGGAATCCCACATCCACCAAGCTTACGAAATATGCTAAAAGAGTTACAGGATGATCTTGGCTGTCCAATCCCTGCAGACGGAACATTAACAAAATGGGCACAGCAAGGTGTAATGTTATTAAATACTGTATTAACTGTTCGAGCAGGCCAGGCAAATTCCCATAAAGAACAAGGCTGGGAGCAATTCACGGATGCGGTCATCGATAAATTAGCATCTAGAGATAAACCCGTTATTTTTGTACTTTGGGGTAGACCAGCACAACGAAAAAAACAATTAATTCGTCAATACTCAACGCAACATATTATTTTAGAAGCGCCTCATCCTAGTCCACTAAGTGCTTATCGAGGCTTTTTTGGCAGTAAACCATACTCGAAAATCAATGCACAGTTAGAGGAATGGGGAGAGCAACCGATTGATTGGTGCCTAGCTTAGTAATCTTTATCTTCATTCAGTAAATACTTTTGTAGCGATAGCTATAATTGTTTTCTGTGCCAAAGCGAAATTGAAGCGCTTATCGTTTCGTGTTACATTTAATAATAGAAGAAAGTGGGGGACAACGATGAAGGTGAATTGTTTCAAATGTCAATATTTTAAAGTAACATGGGACCCACAAACTCCACGGGCTTGTGTAGCGTATGGCTTTAAAACAAAGCAAATACCATCCGTTGTCGTTAAACAATCCTCTGGCACGGACTGTCTGAAATTTGTGCCAAAAGCAGAAAGTAGGAGAATGCAATGATTCCTTATCAAGCCGTTATTCAACAACTTGAAAAACAATTATCCGGTGTCAAAAATACTAGAGATGAACAGCAAATTCGTGAAGCCTTAACAGCAATCCGAGCATTATGCGATGTGGTATTAGACGCATCTGACGGCATTGCTAAAGCGCAGTCAAAACATTTGCCACAAATGCTAGTGTCAGAGCCGAAGCAACCAAGTTTATATACAGCAAAAATTGAAGAAGAAGACGGAGCGAATGGCGATTCAATTTTTGATTTTTAATTATCTTCATTTAGCGAATGCTCCCACCGCTGAAGGTGGCTAGATGAAAAGGAACTCAGTCTAAGAACGCCACGTCCTGTGGCAATTTATCTGTAGCGACAGCTACAATTACGCCAAGGCGAAATTGATAAAAGGTAGGGAAATGATATGAAAAAATTTATCGTGACAGGTGCACTTCATGGCTTTTTAGCAGTGGCACTAGGTGCATTCGGTGCACATGCTTTAAAAGAAGTTCTAGACGATTATAGTCGTGGGATTTGGGAAACAGCTGTGCAGTACCAGATGTTTCAAGCTACGGCTATCCTTATCATTGGACTATTGATGAGCTCTAAAATACTAGGTGAGGTGAAGCAGTTAAATTTAGCGGGAACCTTTTTCAACCTAGGGATTGTCTTCTTTTCAGGAAGCTTATATGTACTGGCAATTAGCGGCGTTAAAGTTCTAGGCGCCATCACACCAATTGGTGGTGTTCTATTTTTAACTGGCTGGGTTCTAATTATAGTAGCTGCGCTAAAACATGTTCGATAATATTACAAAAATACTCCTTTACACTATGTGTGAGGGGGTTTTTTTACGGATAAATACTAGTAAACAATCAAGAGAATTTTTCTTCCGGATCAACAATATAATTACTATAGAATGGTAGTTTTAATCCCTATTGTTTTTGTAAGGATTTATAGTACACTATAATTATCAAATAAGTTCGACAAATAAGAAGTGAGGTTTTGTGATATGGAGAAGCTTTTTACTTTACTAGATAATAATTATGATGAAATGGTAGAGATTCGTCGTCATCTACATGAATATCCGGAATTATCCTTTGAGGAAGTGGAAACACCAGCGTATGTAGCAGCTTTTCATCGCGCGTTAGGACATGAGGTTCGTGAGCATGTAGGTGGACGGGGTGTTGTTGCAACTTTACATGGAGGAAAACCAGGTAAAACAGTAGCATTACGCGCTGATTTTGATGCATTAGCCATTCAGGAGGAAAATGACGTTCCTTATAAGTCAAAAGTAGATGGTAAAATGCATGCATGTGGACATGATGGTCATACTGCGACGTTACTAGTGCTTGCTAAAGTGCTTCACGCAATGAAAGATGACATTGCGGGCAATGTAATTTTCATTCATCAGCATGCAGAAGAAATGGCGCCAGGTGGAGCAAAACCTATGATTGAAGATGGCTGCCTAGAAGGAGTAGACGTTATTTTCGGTACACATTTATGGGCACCAACGCCATTGGGCGATATATTGGTGAGAGATGGGGCAATTATGGCTGCCGCGGATAAAGTGGAAATTACGATTCAAGGTAAAGGTGGTCACGGTGCGGAGCCTCATCATTCTATTGATGCAGTTACTCTTGCGTCACAGTTTGTAGTAAATGCACAGCAGATTATATCTCGACGTATCGATCCATTAAAATCAGCCGTCTTAACAATTGGTCATTTTGAGGCCATTAATCCTTTTAATGTGATTGCAGAGCGAGTAGTATTAGCTGGAACAGTCCGAACTTTTGAGGAATCGGTACGCAAACAAATGGAGCAAGAGCTTGAGGCCGTTTTAAATGCCACTTGTTTAGCCTTTGGTGCAAGCTATAAGTATCGTTATACGAGGGGCTATCCACCAGTTTACAACCATGTGAAAGAAACAGAGTTTGTTGCACAACTTGCGGTAGATATACCAGGAGTAGAAAATATTATAACGTGCCCACCATTTATGATTGGTGAGGATTTTGGATATTATTTAGAGAATGTACCAGGTACATTTTTCTTCACAGGTGCTAAAAAGCCAGAATGGGAAGTGGCATATCCTCATCATCATGCACGCTTTGATTTTGATGAGCGTGCAATGTTGATTGCTGCCAAGACTTTAGGAAAAGCAACATTGCAATTTTTACATGAAAATCAATAGTTAGCTCTCTTAGGGCTTTCAATAAAAATCGGCATGCTAGGATATCCTACCATGCCGATTTTTTTATTTAATGGTAAATGCCCACGTAGATTCCTCATTTCATACGAAAAACATTTGCGGGCAATCAAAGCATGAGACCTAATTGGGAGTCACAACGAAACTGCATTGCAACGAAGTATGAGCAAGAAGTAGCGAAGGAGCACCCCTTTGCTCGGTCCTCCTTGCTATTGAGGAGTGGAAATTTAGAAAATACGAACTTATGAATAGCTCATTTCAATTATGGATTTTGGTTAAAGTATGCCATTTCCTCATCATATTCAGCAAAATCAAAGTAAATCATTGGGAATAGGAAACGATGGTTCGATTTGAGTTCACGTAAAATAACATGATCTCGACCAGCAGCTTCTACAACGCCTCGTACTACTTTCGTGTTTTTCCCTGGCTCAATCGCATGCTCGAAGGAAAAATGGAAAGTACCAGGTTTTCCACGATTCAAACGGAAAATATTTTCAATATACGATTGCTCCCGTCCAGGTTGGCGTGCTCCAGGAAGTACCTGTGGAGGCACTTGAGGCATTTGTTGTTGTTGCGTTGTCGGTGTCCAATAATAAGGCATCATAAGTTATCAACCTTCTTTCTTTTAGATTTGAGGACAATCTTCTTCGGTTGGCGAGAAGAAGCAATGAGCTTTGAATCTTCCCGTGTTCCACTGACCATACCATTGTGCTGGACAATCTCCCTCAGGTCTGAAAAACCATAGTAAACGAGTTGCTGGATGGAATCTTTCGCCTTGAATAACTCTCCTTGCTAATCGAAGGTCTTGATCACGTGCTCGCTGATAAAAGTAGCCTTTTAGTGTCGCTTCAAAGCCCCCAGGACGCTGATATACCATTTGTTCAATTGTACGAACATCCGTAAAATCTAAACAATCTGCTCGTACACGATTGACGCCCACATTGCCGACCATTAGCATACCTAAGTTCCCTTCACCCTCTGCCTCGGCACGCATAAGCCTTGCTAGCATGGCTGTTTGTGCATCATTCGTTTTGATAACAGCGATTTTCACTCCTCCTCGCAGACAGTATATGCATGATGGTATCGTAGACATGTTCAATTTCGATGAAAGAAATTCACAATTAAAAATGGCTTAGCATATATTAATAATGACGAGTCGTATGTAAAAGAAGCGAAAAAATTTTTTTGATTCATGACTATAACGTGGAGTTGAATCGCACAGGCCGTGTATGTTTATCCTTCATTTCTTTACTACGTTATTTCCAAAAATCTGTGAAGCTAATTCCCAAGGAATCTCCCGGCTATTAAATGGCATGCTTTTCAACTTTGGCGTGGCGTTACGCTTATAAAAATGGGTAAATAGAGAATAGAAAATATAGCGGGAAACGTGAGATGGACATTGCATGTGTATTGAATACATGTGAGGTGATAGGGTATGGAGATTGGTGTGTGGGTAGGCATTTTGTTGAGTGCTGTGCTGGCATTTTTAGTGGGGAGTTTTTACGGACAGCCACTCCATTGGTATCTTTTTATACTAATAATCATAGTCGGATTTTTCATCAATACGATTATATTAATTTTGAAGGTTAAAGATGAAAGGTCTTGAAGCGCAGCACAGGCATACGAAAATAAGAAAGTGTCATCCATTACGATGACACTTTCTTATTTTTTTGATTGAGTAGATGGAATCTGATGTTTTGCAAGTATATTAAAAATAAACGGTGACATACTAAAGTTGGAAATATTTTTTTGCTTTCATAAAGGAGTGTTATAATGCATACTTTTGGTACGTTTGTAGCAATAATCATAAGTGCATTCATCGCCGTTGGGATAGCAGAATACTATCAGCAACCGTATAATTGGTATTTAGTTTTCCTAATGATTCTAGCTGGTTTTTTTATTCATACAATTATTTTAATATTGGAATCAGAGAACAGCGAAGAAAGCGAATATTAAAAAATGCGAGTCCGATTGGTGGACTCGCATTTTTATATTTAATTAAACAGTTAAGAATTTCACAAGTTTTTCTTGATCAAGAAGGTTACCAACGAAGAATGCACCAAACTCACCGTAGCGAGCTGAAACTTCATCAAAACGCATTTCATATACTAATTTTTTAAACTGTAGTACGTCATCTGCGAATAGTGTAACGCCCCATTCATGATCGTCGAAGCCAACAGAACCAGTAATGATTTGTTTAACTTTACCAGCATAGCCACGACCAATCATACCGTGAGAACGCATTAGCGATTTGCGGTCATCCATTGAAAGCATATACCAGTTGTCATCGCCTTGACGACGTTTATCCATTGGATAGAAACATACATGCTTAGCGCGTGGAAGTTCAGGATATAGACGAGCACGCACATGTGGATTTTGGTAAGGATCTTCGTCTGAATCACCTGCTAAATAGTTAGAAAGCTCTACAACAGATACATATGAATATGTAGGAATTGTAAAATCAGCAATCGCTAATTTATTGAATTCAGCTTCAAGCTCTTGTAGTTCTTCCATTGTTTCACGTAAAGTCATAATCATAAAGTCAGCTTTTTGACCAACGATTGCGTAAAATGCATGGGCACCTGTTTTAGCGATATCAGCTTCGTTTAATTTTTCTAAATAGGCAATGAATTCTTCTACTGCTGCTTGGCGTTCTTCAGCAGAAACTAGTTTCCATGAAGCCCAATCGATTGAGCGGAAATCATGTAAAGCGTACCAACCATCTAAAGTAATAGCTGCTTCATTCATTATTAAAAACACTCCTTTATAAGTGAATATCATTCGAAATTTAGTTTATCATAGTTTGTACAAAATCCCTAAGTTCATGATTGCATTTCACGAATTTGACACCTTCCATAGATAATGTATTCTAAAGAGAAGAGATGTAAATAGAGGAGCTCCAATCATGAAAAGTATTTTACAACAGCCGATTTGGCGTTTTTACGATCAATCTATTAGCGCGAAGCAAAGATCGCCACTTGAATCCTTTGCAACAGACGATACTTTATGTCAGCTAGTAGGGCAATTGGCCTCTCCGCCAACTATTCGTACATGGGTACATGATGCATCTGTTGTGCTTGGTATTCAGGATCACCGTCTACCATATGTGCAGCAGGGCATGGACTTGCTTAAAGCACAAGGCTATCAACCTATTGTACGCAATTCAGGCGGATTAGCAGTTGTGCTGGATGAAGGTGTACTGAATATTTCTATTGTATTATCTGAACAAACGGAAGCGCTAAGTATTGATGATGGCTATGATGTAATGGTAGCTTTAGTAAAAAGCTTGTTCCCAGAAGTAGCAGATCAAATTGAAGCCTATGAAATTGTAGGCTCTTATTGTCCAGGTTCCTATGATTTAAGTATTAAAGGAAAGAAATTTGCTGGTATTTCTCAGAGACGTTTACGTCAAGGTGTAGCTGTGCAAATTTATTTATGTGTTGAAGGAAGCGGTTCAGATCGAGCTGCACTCATTCGTGACTTTTATGAGGAAAGTCTAAAAGGAGAGGAAACGAAATTTACGTATCCTAATATTGTCCCTGATGTGATGGCGTCATTATCTGAACTAATGGATGTATCATTAACGGTGGAAGCTGTTGTTATTCGTTTACAGCAACTTCTTAACAATATGGCAGAAGAAATTCGAGTTGAATCTTTTCATGATGAAGAAATAACGCTATATGCGTTTTATTTACAACGTATTTTTGAACGAAATACGAAAATGCTTAAACCGAATTGATGAAGTGAAAAACTCCAGAAGATGTCAGTGAGATATTATGCAAAGAAAAAAGCGATGCTGCTAATTAAGCGCATCGCCATTTTCTTGAGGATAAGGGCTACTTACAACAAGGTTTCCGTTTTTCTCCATCTTGAAGACAGGTGCAATTCGTTCATCCTCTTCATCTAGTGTAACTAGTCGTCTAGCACGGTTCATAATTTGAACAAATTGCTCATAATCTTTTCGAATAGCTCTATTTTCTTCTTCTAGCTGTGTAATGGTTTTCTCTAGTTTTTTATTTTTCTCAGATGTTACGTGTACTAGTTGTCTCCATTTTGTAGACTCATTACCTATTTCACCAGAGTGCTGTAAACGTAATAAATAGGCTATGACAATATCAAGATTTAATGCAGATAGAGGAATTGATTTACCTTCTGCAGCACTACTATTAACTGTAAACATACTAGAAGCACGGCGTCTTGCCGGAGCTCCCAACACTCGCATTCTTTCTTTTCTTTCTTTTTTTGCTTCTGATAATTGTTCCTCGTATTCTTTACGAACAACAGCATTCCAACGAAAACCACATGCAGCAGCAGTACGGTTCAAAGCATCTCCAGCTTCTTCAAAGGCATTTAACTGTGTACTACCTTCCGTCACATGGCGAATGACCGCCTCTGCTAACAATTCATCGTTTTCTTCTAACCAAGCATCTTGTCTAACTTTACTCATATTAAAATCCTCCCACCTTTATTTGGAACTTTTTATTTACAACTAGCATGACCAATCTTTTAACCTTTTATTCATCCATGTGGAAGGAATTATGCTTGAATACAAGGGGAATAATGCGATACAATACCCGATGTAGGTTTGTACGTATGCTACATACTTAAATATGTGAAAGTCATACATTCAATAGAAACAGATTTTTGATTTGAATCAATTATGCCTCGGCATAATTGCGTCCGGAATCAGCTTTGTGCTAGCACAAAGAACTCCATTTTGATTCCGTGACATCCGCCGGAGGCTTTAACTTCTTTCAGCGGGATGTTTGGACACCCGTTGAAAAGTGATTTAAAACCGCATTCATCTCGCCACCTGTAGAGGTGGGAGACTTTCTGCTGAAAGAAGTTAAAAAAATAATATATAGAAAGGGTTGTTGACAAAATGGCAAACGAATTTAAAGTTTGCGATGAATGTCAGGCCGTTAACTTAAAAACGTTAATTCCAAAATTAAAGGAAATCGATCCTGATGCAACCATCGAAATTGGCTGTCATTCTTACTGTGGCCCAGGACGTAAAAAAACATTTACCTTTGTAAATAGCCGTCCTGTTGCTGCATTAACGGAAGAAGAACTAATGGAAAAGGTTTTAGCAAAGTTAAAAAAATAGGTAAAACAAAAAGCTATCTTCGCTAGTCTAGTTGGAGATAGTTTTTGTTTGGATTTTTATTGTTGATGGATAGAATCGATGAAGTGACGGAAGGAAGAGTTAGAGCGACGGAAAGAATCGCCGAAGTGACGGAAAGAAGAGTCAGAGAGACGGAAAGAACCGGCAAAGCGACGGAAAACCTTGATGAAACGACGGAAGGTTCACGTTCACCGTCGCCTCATCACGTGGAAATTAGGTCAATAGAAACCTAAAATAAGACGAGAATACAGTGAGTTAGGTTGATAGTCTCTATAATTAAAAGGCAATATGTATGCTAGTCCTGTATTTATCGCATATAATAGAACAAATAGGAAACGGGGGTGCTGTACAATTGACACATTATGCAAAAGCTAAATTACAAGAGGAAAAAGTATTCAAGGATCCAGTGCATCGTTATGTGCATGTACGGGATCAAGTGATTTGGGATCTAGTTGGTACGAAAGAGTTTCAGCGACTACGTCGAATTCGCCAGCTCGGTACAACATTTTTAGTATTCCACGGAGCAGAGCATAGTCGCTTTAGTCACTCACTTGGCGTTTACGAAATTGTACGCCGCATAGTAGATGATATATTTGCAGGTCGTCCGGAATGGGATGAGGATGAACGCCTGCTTGTGCTTTGTGCAGCCCTTTTACACGATTTAGGGCATGGGCCATTTTCACATGCCTTTGAAAATGTTTTTGAGCTTGATCATGAATTTTATACAAGACAAATTTTGCTCGGTGATACAGAAGTGAATGCCGTATTAAAAAAAGTATCGGCTGACTTCCCGGAGAAAGTATCTCAGGTCATTGAAAAAACATATCCGAATAAGCAGGTCGTCAGTTTAATATCGAGTCAAATCGACGCTGATCGTATGGATTACCTACAGCGTGACGCTTATTTCACAGGCGTAAGCTACGGTCATTTTGATATGGAGCGTATATTAAGAGTAATGCGTCCAAGGAAAAATCAGGTCGTTATCAAGGCAACGGGTATGCATGCGGTAGAGGATTATATAATGAGCCGCTATCAAATGTACTTGCAAATTTATTTCCACCCAGTATCTCGCAGTGCGGAGGTTGTATTAAATAATATTTTAAAACGAGCTAAGCAACTAAGCTTAGCTGGCTATAAATTTAAGCACGAACCTACACACTTTTTAGCATTTTTCCGCAACTCCATTACGCTAGATGACTATCTTGCATTAGATGAGAGTATTCTTTTTACATATTTTCAACTTTGGATGCAAGAAGATGATGTTATATTAAGTGACTTAAGTCGCCGCTTTGTTAACCGAAAGCTATTTCAGTACATCGATTTAGATCCAGGTGTAGAGCTAGATAAATATCAAAAACTACAAGAACTCTTCAAGCAAGCTGATTTAAATCCAGAATATTATCTTGTCCACGATACGACAGCAGATTTACCGTATGACTTTTATCGACCAGGAGAAGAGGAAGTCCGTGTTCCTATTTTCTTAGAAATGAAAAATGGAGAGCTACGAGAGCTATCACGTGAATCTATTATTGTTGATTCTATTTCTGGTCGCATGAAACGAGATCATAAAGTATATTTCCCACTAGATTTTCTAGAGGACAATAGTACCCATCCTGCTGTGAAGAAACAAATATTAGCCTTGCTGCAAGGTGAGGGGAAAAATTAATAAAAAATTTTTATGTATAAAAATATGTATAAAAAAATAAATGGAATTAATAGTATTCCAACGTGTCTATAGTGAAAAACAGTGAAAGTACTCTAATTGAGTTATTTTCACTGTTTTTTTGTCGTTGTATAAAGATGAAAAAAGTGGAAACTATATAGAAATTTTTAGAATTTTATAAATAAAAAGTCCAGGATTGTTTAGAATTTGTTTAGTATAATCGTTTATAATGAGTCGAAAACCCTAAAATCGGTTGTGCCTATTATTAAGGGTATCACAAAAGTACTATGGATATATTCTAATTGTACATCGCACATACATAAGTCATCGTAAGTGCCTATTCGTGAGTACTTATTCGAGTGTATTCATATAAACGACCATTGAATAGAAGGAAAGAGGGACCAACCTATTGTTTGCGGCATGCTTTTCGAGACGAAAGGATGCAACGTCGTCAGCAAACACCAATAGGTAACTCTCTGAACTTAGAAAAGGAGAGAAACATGCGAAAATTTAAAAAACTAAACATAGCAATAATCTTAATGCTACTCGTATTCCAAACAGTCCTTTCACCGATTTCAGTGTTTGCGATTGACGGAGCACAAACTTTAGCACATTCAGCTGAATCTGGAGATGTGGGTAGTAGTGATAACACGAGAGTAGGTGAATCGCCTGAAACCTCAACTGAACCTGAAAAAGGTGATGGTTCTATTACTGGTACCACGGGAGTAATTGAACTACCTGAAACCTCAACTGGATCTGAAAAAGGTGATGGTCCTATTACTGGTTCCGAGGGCGTAGTTGAACTACCTGAAACCTCAACTGGATCTGAAAAAGGTGATGATCCTGTTACTGGTTCTACGGGTGTAGGTAAACTCCCTGAAACACAAACTGAACCTGAAAAAGGCGATGTTAGTGGTGAAGGAGAAAATCCAAAAGAAGATAAGGATGATGAAACTACACCCCCATCATATGATCAAATTATGTCTGTTGATGTAATTAAAAATGTTGAGTTTACTGTGGATGGAAAAAAGGTAAGTCCAAATGAAAGTATTAATGTTTCTAACGGACAATCTGCAGAGTTTAAATTTCATTTAGAACTAGAAGCGGGACATAACTATGGTCCGGGTACAACATTAACGTACACTTTACCGGATATTTTTGAAAATATCACTTTCCCGAAAGGAACAGCTTACGGTGAGGTAGGTACAATTTCAAAAAGTGGAAATGACATTGTAATTACATTCAACGAAGCTTTACGAGATGATGTAGGAACGGGTGTAGCCCTTGAGCCAGGTGCGTACTTTAGCGTACAAGCAAACTTTGCAAGCGGTAATACGGAATGGGAAGAAACAATTAGTTTACCCGGCACTGAAAACATTAAGTTGAATTTCCAACCTAAAACGAGCGGTAAACCGGTGTCCAAATCAGGTGTAGCAGATAATGGTGGGAAAAATAGTAAGTTTATTGACTGGACAGTAGATGTTAATACAGATTTACGAGTTAATGAAGCATCAGGCACTTCAGATTTTGTTGATACACTAGAAGGGGCGCATACATTTAAGCAAGATTCTGTAAAAATTACAAAGTTAAATGTATCACCAAATGGCGCGATAACAGTCTCTAATGACCCTGTCATTGTGACTCCAATCTTCGATAACAATAAAATGACAATTGCATTGCCGAATGAAAAGCATACTGCTTACCGCATTACGTATCAAACAGAAGTTGGTGACGCAGGTAACGTTAATAATGCTATCTTTGAAAATGAGGCAACTTATAATGGGAAATCTACTACTGTATCAGTAAACGTGAGCTTTGGTGATCCATTAGCAAAAACGCATACAGGTCCTACTGCTAGTGATTTAAGAACATATTGGACAATTAAGTATAACTTCAATAACCGCAATATTTCACAGGAAAACGCAGTACTAACGGACATCTGGACTGATACTCAAGAATTAGTAGGAGAGGTACAAGTGTTTGAGGCAGATGGTAATACTCCTGCCGCTATTTCTTATAAAGTGGATAAAGATGGAAATAGTTTTAAATTAAAATTTAATGCTCCTGTAACAAAACCGTATGTTATCAAATATGTAACAAAGCCAAAAGATGGTGTGTATCCAACTGAGAGTTTTACGGTAAAAAATGAAGTATCACGCCCAGATATGTCAAAACCGGTAGAAGATTATTCTAATTATAATAAAATAAATCTATTACTAAATAAATCTGCAAATGGTATTGACTATCAAAATAAAACAATGTCATGGAAGATTGTGGCGAACCAAGCTGGTTATAATTTAGCTGCTGGAACTGTGTTTACTGATGATTTTACAGATCGAAACCTTACTTTAAAAGTTGATACTTTGGAAGTGAAAATAGGTAATAAGCCTTTAGTTAGTGGTAAAGATTATACGCTAACAAATAAAGATAAAGCTGGTTTTGAAATTACTTTAAACGATGAAATAAAAGAGCCTATCGTAATTACGTATGATACTGAATACGATATTCGACATGCTGGATCAAATACAATTGAATATCATAATAAAGTAACAATGACAAATGATAATTTGCCGAAATCTCCTTCTGCTTCAGCAGAACAAGAGATTCGGACTGAACAAAAAACAAATGGTAAAAAAGAAGGTCATTATAATTACGAAACAAAAACCTTCTACTGGGATGTTGAATTTAACTTTAACTACAATTCTTTAAAAAATGCTGTATTTGAGGATAAATTACCAGATACACAAAAAGTTCAAAATATTGTAGTGCAAAAAGGTGAACTAAATGCAAGTGGTGTTTTCACAGGAACAGAAACAATAGAGATTCCAAACACTTCAGGTAAACCGAACGAAATTAAGCTTGAACTAGGGGATATTAATAGTCCTTATAAAGTGACATATGAATCAGTAGATGAAGATGGCATATTCCCACATGGGAACCCAGTACGTATTACGAATACAGCTACATTAACAAGCGATGAAGGTGAGAATGCTTCGTGGTCAAAAACAGTTGATGTAAATCATACAGATAAAATTTTAAACAAAATGGGTCATCAAGCTGATCGTGGTTCTGCAGTAGCTAAGTGGAATTTTGAGTTTAACTACGCACAATCAAAATTAGACAATGTAGTCATTACCGACACAGTGGGTAAAGATGAAGATGGTAACCCAGAACAAATGATTTTAGAAGATACATTTAGAATTTATAAAGTTGCATTGTCTGGAACAACTCCAAGTAATCCAGCTGAAAAAAAGACACTTTTAGATCCAAGTGAGTATACATTAAATGTAGATATGAAAAACGGTACGTTCACTCTTAATTTAGGTGATGTAACTGCAGCATACTATATAGAATACGAAACAGTATTTACAGGAGAATCAGGCTCTGATGCTGAAAATGAAGTAGAAGTAAGCTATCAAGGTGGCAGTCAAACAAGTGGAAAAGATAGCTGGTCAATTGCTGATTTTAATTACGGTAACCAAGCATCAACAGTTAAAGTACCATTTGTCATTTTAAAAACGAATGCTGCAACAGGCGAAGTAATGCAAGATGTTGAGTTTACTTTATACAGCCAATACACAGGAAATAAACCATTAGTTAGCGCAAAAACAGATGAAAACGGTGTATTAGACTTCGGATTAAAATTAGCTGAGGGTAAATATACATTAAAAGAAACAAAAGTTGATGGTTTTGAAAATCCGGATGTAATCTTTACATTAAATCGAGATGAAAAAGCAACATCAGGTCCTTTTGAGGGTAAACAAATTGTTGAAATCGCCAACATACCAGAAAGTCCATTGAAATGTTCACTGTTTGAATTAACAGTATACGATATTGACGGTAAATTAGTGGATGGAACAGTAACATTAGTAAGTAAAGCGACGGGATTATCAGAAAATCATACTGTTAAAAACGGTAAAGTTACTTTTACTCCAGACCAAGTTAAAGCAGGTCAGTACGATGTTATTTATAATGGTGAGACGTTAAAAACGATTACTGTAGAGTACAGTGAAAACTGTAACGCGAGTATTCAACCAGCACCTAAGTGCGAAAACTTCACAATCGTAGTTAAAGATACAGACGGCAACATCCGTACAAATATTAAAGAGTTAACATTAAAATCAGGTACTACAGAAGTAAAGGCATCAACTGATGCATCAGGTAAGTTTATTTTTGAATCAAACAAAACTAATGCTGATAATGGCGTGAAGCCAGGTGAATATACCGTATACGAAGGTAACCAATTCTTGGGGACAGTAACTTTAACGTATACAAAAGACTGTGGGCATGAATTTATTGTTGAACAGGCACCAAAATGCGAAGAGTTTAAATTAACTGTAAAAGATGTTGATGGTAATAATATTACTGACGGTACTTCAACAATCGTTGTTAAAGATGCTGACGGTAACGAAATTATTAGCACAAAAACTACGACAGGTGTTATTGAATTAACTGATTTAGAACCAGGTATTTATACAGTTGAAGTAAATGGTGAAAAAATTGGTACTTTCGAAACGAATATCGAATGTGAAAAAACAGTTCAACCAGCACCAAAATGTGAGCTATTCACATTAACAGTGAAGGATGAAAATGGCAATCCGCGTCCTAATGTTAGCAATATCACAATCAAAGATAAAGCAACAGGAGCAATTATTGCTACTAATCAAACGACAAATGAATTAGGTCAAATTACGATTCAATCTAAAGACATTCCTTCAGGTGAATATAGTGTATATCAAGGCGATCTATTCATTGGTCAAATAACAGTTAAATATTCAGTTAAATGTGAAGCAGAAGTATCAGCAGCACCTGCTTGTCCTTCATTTACATTAACAGTACTAACTGAACTTGGAACGCCTAATGTGAATGCAAAGATAACAATAAAAGATGCTAAAGGTAATATCGTTAAAGATGCAGACGGTAATGAAGTTCTCACAACTAGTATTGCAGGAACGGTTCTATTGCCAAATGAAGCTATTAAACAAGGTACGTACAATGTATATGATGGTACTAGTTTAATTGGCTCATTTACTGTAAAAGATACATGCGCTGCAACAGTAAAACCTAAATCAACAAGTGGCGGAGGCGGTGGTGGCTGGACGCCTAACCCAGATCCAGGGAAACCAGTTGATCCAGATCCAGAAAAACCAGTTGACCCAAAACCGGATCCGGAAAAACCAGTTGATCCAGAGAAACCGACTCCAGAACCAGAAAAGCCGGTTGATCCAGAAAAACCAACAAAACCAAAACCAGATCCAGAGAAGCCAGTTAATCCAACAAATCCAGGTGGTTCAGGTAACGAAACAGATCCAAAAGATCCAACAAACCCAACAAAACCTGAAAAACCAACTGTAGAAGAAGTTATTGATCAAGGAAAAGAATTAAAGCCATACAATCCTTCTACAGCGGATAAAGATACATTAGATGAATATAATGGTTTCCTCGATAAATACAACAAGTTATCTAAAGAGGAACAGGCAGAAGTAGATAAATATCTGGATATTGATAAAATCAAAGCAGATGCAAAAGAAATGGAAGCGCAGTTAAACGCGCAAGGCAAGCTGCCACAAACAAATGGAGCAAACCAAACAGCTCTTACACTAATTGGTGTAGCGCTTGTTCTAGGTGCATTATTCTTATTGCGCCGTCGCAATACAGAAGTGAAATAATTTTCAATAAGAAAACCCCAGGATCGTAAAAATCTTGGGGTTTTTCTTATGCTAGAAGGTTTCTGATAGTTTTGCAGGTGCTTTGTCGAATGGATATTGCTCGACAAATTCTGCTTGTACGGCAAGTCGTTTCGTACCCTCATCAGCACATGTAACGAGGGTTAGAAGCGTTTTATCAGGGATATCATCAATAACATAAACATCTGTTGCAGCGATGATTTCCTTAGTTGTGATCTTGTACTCATAAATATTCGTTAAATCCGTTAAATATATCGTATCTCCTATGCTAGCTTTATATAAGGGGCCAAATAAAATATCTTTTTCTTCAAAATAATGACCTGCTAATGCGTAGTTTCCTTGTCCAAGTTTTTGAGTAGGCTTCATCGTGCCTGCTCCAACGGCAAGAGCGGCGTTACCAACTCCTTTGACGATAGGTAGTTTCATATCCACACTAGGGACTGCGATACTACCGATGACAGGCATTTTGCTGGCGGTTGTCTGCGCTTTTAAAACTTCCGCTATGGAAAGGGATTGCACGGCTTCAAATTCAAAATCGGCATCTGCATTTTTGTTTTTGGCCATCTCCTCAGCGCTGTAATCAGTTGTATTTAATTGTTTACTCAAATGGGCAATAATTGCATGTTGAATGGGGTTAATAAAAATAAGTAAGAGGCCAACGATAAGCATACAAATGAGTAGTGGCAGTTTAAATTTATTCATGTCATAAAACACATCCTAGTATTGAAATTACGAGTTGCCGGTAGTGGTCCTATTCCGTATATAGAACCGAAAAACGCCTGTAACAAGCTTCTAAACGAAGGCTACCATACGTTAAAAATGGGTAGAGCTTTATATGCTCTACCCGTTCTAATCTTTATTTATCGCTGAAGCGTACGCCTGCAACACCGTAATGGTTTTTAGACATTTCTTCGATGAAGACTGTTACATTTTCTGGTGGCGCATTCACTGTACGAGAAACGGCTTCTGTTACTTCCTTTACGAGTGCACGTTTTTGTTCTTCAGTACGACCTTCAAGCATTTTCACTGTTACGTATGGCATAATATTGCCTCCTTTATTGAATAATGTTGTATAGTTAGTTTATAAGAAAGTATTATATAAACTTCTTACTTATATGTAGGCATTTGCGCTATGCTAGTAGCGTTCATTACGACGCTAATACGCATAACAATGCTTTAATTTTATAATAGCAGAATGGAGGTAGTTAAAGTATGGCAAATGAAGAAAAACCAAAACAAAAAATGGGCTTTACTATTATTAAAAATGATCCAACAGACGGACATAAGGGATTTGGTATCGGTTCGCTTTCGCTTGAAAACGTATCGCCAGTCATTATCGATATAGAAGAGGGGACGGCATCAGTTGAAATCGGTGCTATGCATGCTCGCAGTGATGTGGAACGAGGTATTAAATTTACGACAGATCGCGCTGATTCAGAAGGTGGAAAAGCGTATTGGCTAGTATGGGTGACAATCGATCATAAAGCGGATGGACCTTACTATGCGGGTGTAACTGCGTGTGAAATGGTAGTTAATCGTGAAAAACGTCGTGGCTACAAAATTTTAGCTGATCATGTGAATAGAATGGATAAATCTATGAAGCGTCACATTATGGTAGAGCATATGGATGCGCCGTCTAAAAAGGTGTTAGCTTCTTTCTTAGCCGAGCTCAACCCTGACTTATGGGCACGCAGTGAGGAGCAATTGCGTCAAGGTTTATTTGTTTAATAGACCTACAATGATTGAACAATCTGTGACATTTCATAATCGCTTTCATATAAGGTTGAAAGTGAGTTTGAAACCAAGTAAACTTGATAAAGAACTTACATTTTAGTAAGCTAGGACACTTGGTTCTGCGAATGTGATGAGCGCTATGCGGCATTTGAACAACCCAAACCCAAGCCAAATGCCCCATGATTCTCATCTACTTCGCGAACCATAAAAAGAAAAGCTTTCTGTTCCCACGGACACAGCTCCGGGGAAGAGAAAGCTTTTCTTTTTAGTTTATGTCTGTTACTTTGTCGAGAGCCTTCGCTAATAAAACGCTTATTGCAGATAAAGGTTCCGCATGATTCGTTAATTTTTAAAAATGTTGAATGGGAGCATATTCCAGAACTCTCCCCACGTATCGGTATCGAGAATATCAAAGTTTGAAGAACATTTTTCGGTTGGTACATCTTTAGCATCCATATAGATCAGACGTTGTTGAGGGCAGGCATTTGTCGCTAGTTTACCTGATTCAATATCGATGACCGCACCTTTAACGCCTTTCGGTTTTTTGAAATCCTCGTTCTTTGTTCCTTTATTGACAGTCTCCATAAAGTCGATCCAAATTTGCTTAGTAGCAGCGGTATCTTCTCTTTCTGTTAGATTTTTCCCTTGATCATAGCCGTTCCATACGCCGGCAGTTAAGCTAGGTGTAAATCCAATCAGCCACTGATCGCTATTAGTAGAGCCAGATTTTGCTGCATACGTATGCGTCATACGAGAGCGAATGCTAATCCCTGTAGCGGGAGAATAATCACTAAAGACTGGATCGAAAATACCTGTCATCATCTCTGTTAAGATATACGTATTTTCTTTTGAGAGAACTGTTTCAGCTTCTTTACTAACTTCTTTATTTTCGTAGATAGTATCGCCGTTAGCATTTTTAATAGAAACAATAGTAGTAGGCGTAGTTTTTTTCCCTTGCGATGCTAAAATATTATAAGCATTCGTCATTTCATATAATGTTGTTTCGGTCGTTCCAAGTGCCATGGATAAATTGTCCTTCTTACCAATAGTCACGTCGAAGCGATCAGCCATTTCGTGAAATGGTTTAAAGCCAATCTCCTCTAAAGTTTTAACAGCGTAAATATTATCAGAAATAGCGATAGCTTGTGCCATTGACATATCATGGTTTGCAAATTGACCGTTAACATTTTTAGGTGAATATGTGGCCCGTCCATGATCATAAGTGAAAGTTGTCTCACCTACATCTAAAAGTGTTAATGGTGTATAACCATTCTCTAAAGCTGCCGCATATAAAATAGGTTTAATGGTCGAGCCTGGCTGACGTTTTGCCTGTGTAACCCTGTTAAATGAACTTGCAGCATAGTCACGACCTCCAACTAATGCTGTAACGGAGCCTGTATTGGATTTCATACTAACAAAAGCAGTTTGAAGATCATCAGCAGGCATATGTTTAGCTACAGCTTCTTCAGCTGCCTTTTGATGTTCTAGATTAATCGTTGTTTGGATAGTCCAGCCACCCTCACTAATGTCGAGATTTTTTGATTTCAAAATTTCACTAGCCTCTTGCCATGCTACGTCAAGGAAAAATGGTGCTACAGATTTTGTGGCTACCCAGCTATCATTCTTTAAGACAAGCTTTTCACTTTCTGCACGTGTTTTTTCATCTTGCGTAATAGCACCCTGATCAGTCATCAATTTTAAAATAACGTGTTGGCGATTAGTTGCCTTCTCTAAATTGACAATAGGGGAGTAAATACTTGGCCCTTTTGGAACACCGGTTAACATTGCTGCTTCCGCAAGTGTTAAATCTTTTGCAGACTTTCCATAATAAAATCGGCTTGCAGCTTCTACGCCGTACATACCGTGGCCGTAGTAAACAGTATTTAAGTAACCTTCTAGTATTTCATCTTTATCATAAAAAACTTCTAATCTATAAGCATACAGTGCTTCATTTAATTTTCGTGTCCACGATTTCTCATGTGAAAGATATAGATTCCGAGCATATTGTTGTGTAATTGTACTTGCTCCTTGAACTTTACTTCCAGCCTTAATATCAACTAATATTGCACCAGCGATACGAGAAAAATCCAAACCGCCATGCTTATAAAAATCTTTATCCTCAACAGCTACTACTGCTTGCTTTAAATAGGGAGACATCTCATCAAGACTAACCCAGTAACGTCGTTCATTCGCAAAGTGATCCCCAATTTGGTTCTCATTTTCATCTAAGAAAATAGAGGCTTTAGGTACGGTTAAAGGCGGGGCACCGGCCACTTGAACATAGACGCGTAAAGCTATAAATGCTACTACAATTGCGGATGTAAAGGCAACAAAATAGGTAAGTGCTTTACGTGTACGCTTTGAACGTTTTTGCTTACGTTGATAGCTTTTTCTCTTCATCCGACTTCACCTCGTTTTCTCACACTTGCGTATAGTATGTGTTTGAACATTCATATTTAATCGAAATTATTGGTAAAAACTATTGCACTTTATTCAAAAACATCTATACTTTTTTTGTACTGTTTGAAATGCTAGCATTCGACAAAAGAATAGCACGTTGTAGATTTTAATCGAATTCTGCTAGACGTTCCAATAATGTATACGAGGATACAGGGATAGAGGTTTCATTACATTCCTGTAAGCCCTTAATAGAGGTTCATTATCACAAGTTATAAAATAGATTTCATGTGGAAAAATGATTGGAGGGGGATTGGACACCCTCAATTGGAGCGGAAATCAATTTAGTAATGAACTGATGAAAATGAATGTAATAGGATTAATTTCTAAAAGTGGAGGTCTATTAATGAGATTTGATGAAGCTTATTCAGGAAATGTTTTTATAAAAAGTCATCCTACGTATGAGGATGCTCAGGCGGTCATTTATGGTATGCCAATGGACTGGACAGTTAGTTACCGTCCGGGCTCACGTTTTGGCCCTCAGCGTATTCGTGAAGTATCCATTGGTCTAGAAGAATACAGCCCATACTTAGACCGTGAGTTAGAAGAAGTGAAATATTTTGATGCGGGTGATATTCCGTTACCATTCGGCAACGCACAACGCTCGTTAGATGAAATTGAAAAGTATATCGAGACGCTTTTAGCGGATGGTAAAATCCCTGTAGGTATGGGTGGCGAACATTTAGTATCTTGGCCTGTTATGAAAGCTGTATCAGCAAAATATGATGACTTAGCAATTATTCACTTCGATGCACATACAGACTTACGTGTAGAATATGAAGGAGAGCCCCTTTCACACTCAACACCTATTCGCAAAATTGCTGAACATATCGGACCGAAAAATGTATATTCATTTGGTATTCGTTCAGGTATGAAAGAAGAATTCGAATGGGCGAAGGAAAATGGCATGCACATTTCAAAATTCGAAGTGCTAGAGCCATTAAAAGAGGTATTACCGTCTTTAGCGGGTCGCAACGTTTACGTAACGATTGATATAGATGTACTTGACCCAGCACATGCGCCAGGTACAGGAACAGTAGATTGCGGAGGCATTACATCAAAAGAATTACTAGCGTCTATCCATGCAATTGCAGCGAGTAACGTCAATGTAGTGGGCTTTGACCTAGTTGAAGTTGCACCAATCTACGACACATCGGAAATGACAGTAAATACAGCTTCGAAGTTATTGAGAGAAATGATTTTAGGCTGGGTAAAATAAATAAGGTTTTCTAGTGTTTATATAAACTGGTTGGAGTGGGGTTAGCAATAAGCTAGCCCCATTTTTCTTTAAACTTTGACTAAATACAGATACTGTTTGCACCATCATCTCCTAGAGAATGTGTCCATAAACTGTATGGATCATTTCAGCAGTATTTCCTAATCGTTCGGCAATGGCTTTTACTTGGATATCATTATTCATAAGAATTTTTGCATGTGTATGCGGAAATCCTTTTTTGCTTAGAGCAAAGTTGTCACCGACTCTGAAATTTAAGGTTAGTGGATAAGTGGGGAAATTTCGGACTGCAGACTGTTAATAACTAAAAAAATTATGGCGAGAAAAATACTCACAATAAGCGTATAGGGCTATAAGGAGATAAGAAAGGGGTTAATCCCTAAATCATTGTTTAATGACTTTTAGGATAACCCCGAAATATATTAATGTTTTGAAGTATAAACTTTACCGTTTATCGTTACTTTAGAAGCTGAGATTAGTATTTCTTTATTTGCTTCATAATATGGATTTAAAATTTTATCGAAAGCATCCCATTTTGCATTTGATTTTTCATAGTCACCTTTTTTAGCAAGAGCTGTTGCTTCTTCATATAGCTTTTTTAATTCTTTTTGATCATTTGACTTGATTTCGAAATCAAAGTTAGAAAAGAAATCTTCAAAGCTGATTGGCTTAAAATAAGGATCAAGCAATTCATTGAATTCACCCCATAGCTTGTCAGATAATTGTTCGTTTTTATCTGTATCAGCTTTTTTAGCATCATTGTATAAAGTTTTTAGTTTTGGCATAGCTTCAACCGGGATATCTAATTCCAAATCTGAGATGTATTCTTCAAATGTTATCGGTGGATTTAGAGCATCTAAGTAAGGCTGAAGAACCTTCTGGAATTCATCGAATTTTTCTTGTGCGTCCTCTTCTTTATTAGATTTTTCTAGTTTTATCCACTGTTTATAAATATCTTTCAGTTGTTTTTTATCTTTTTCTTTAATAACTATATTTTTTTCACTAAATCCATACTCTTCAATGAACTCTTCAAAAGATATAGGTACCCAGCTAGTTAAAATATACGGCTTTGTGATTTTATCCATTTCAAGATTAACTTTTTCTACTTCATCATATTTCTCTTCTTTTTCTAACTTCTTCATTTGATTAAATAACTTTTCTAATTTTGCTAGGTCTTCTTTTGTTATTTCTTTAGGTAAGCTTTTTTTATATGTGTCAAACGTATAGAAGTCTGAATAATCTTGTACTAAGCTACCTTCTACAGAGATTTCCTGACCTTCTACTAAGTTCATTTTTTCTAATTGCTTATCTGAAAATTTCTGAAGGTCGATATAATAGTTTTTGCCGTCTTTCCCTTTAATTGAGATGCTATCTCCGTAAACACTTTTAATAGTGCCTTTAATTTGTTGTTCAGCTTTAACAGTTATTTCGTTTGTTGTTTTCGTTGTTGTAGTTGCCTCAGCTTGATATGGCGTGAAGACAGCCATCCCTATTGTTAGTGCTGATACAATCATCCATGATTTTTTAGTTGTTTTTTTCATAATTATTTCTCCTCTTGTTTAAATGGTTTAATTACTAATTATTGGACGTCTTTCCAACTATAAAAAGTTAGTTAAAGTTAAAAAATTTTTAAAATAGTTGGAAGTTATAGATTGATAATTAAATCGAAGGCGGAAAAAGAGGCTATACATTTAATGAATGATGAGTTAGAACTAAGGAAATAATTCTCTTTAATTGTGGTGCTGGAAGAAGGTGCTAGTAAAGTACTTCGATAGAACCTTTATTTCGAAAAGAAGCGGGTGAGTAGGGGTAACTTTAAGCTCTAACTACAGAAACTATTTGTTCATCCAATTCCTAGAGAAAGTAGCCGTAAACTGTATGGATCTCATAGGAGCATATTGTTAAAAAAGAAAGGCGCCATTCCAAATACATCGGATAGCGCCTTGATATTTCATAGAGTTCTATTAAGGATTCGTTGACCAAAGTCCAGCATGTTTTAAGACAACACGTGGGTGAAGTTTTAGTTGTGCAACCATTAAATCTGCTAAATCTTCTGCTTGCATCACTTTTTCTGGATTGCCGTCTGTTAAGTTTAGTTCAACAGCCATATCTGTAGCAACTGTACTTGGCGTTAATGTTGTAACGCGAATATTTTTCTTACGCACTTCAAGCATTAATGACTCACTTAGTCCGATAACTGCAGCTTTTGAAGCCGAGTATGCGCTTGTAATTGGTGCACCTTTTTGACCAGCAGTTGAGGAAATATTAATGATATCGCCTGTGTTGCGCTCGATCATCTCCGGTAATACAGCACGTGTTGTGTAATACACACCTTTTACGTTGACATCGATAATATTTGTCCATTCTTCAGGCGTTAAGTCCATGAAGCCACCGAATTTAGAAATACCTGCATTGTTTACTAAAATATCAATCGCGCCAAGCTCACCGCGAATAGATTCAACGGCTGTAGTAATAGAGTCTAAATCCGCTACGTTTGCCGCAGCGATGGCTACCTTCACATCATATTGTTTTAGTTCCTCTGCTACTTGTTGTAAATTTTCAAGCGTACGTCCAACAAGACCTACGTGAATACCTTCTTGCGCAAATGCTACTGCTGTTGCGCGTCCAATTCCACGTCCAGCTCCTGTAATTAACGCCACTTTACCTGCGATTGCTTGCATGTTTTTCTCTCCTTTAGATAAGATCGTTTTATTTAGACGAAAAAATAGATTAAGATTTGTCTTTAAGACTAACCTCATTTTACTACGGTTTTCTACATTGTGAAGAGTGCACTTTTTTGTGCGGAGGTTACTAAAAGTTACTTATATGAAAAGGGAGTTAGCTTTATGTCAGATAAATTAAGAGAAGAGATAAAAGAGAGAATAATAAATAACGATTACCATTGTGAAAAAGAACTTACCTTATCGATCATAAGCGGTAAATGGAAAGTTGTTATTCTGTGGCATTTAGGCGTCGAAGGACCGCATCGCTTCAGTGAGCTTCAAAGACTTTTTCCGAAAATATCTCATAAGATATTATCAAACCAATTACGTGAACTGATGGAAGATAGGATTGTTCACCGAGAAGTGTTTCCAGAAGTTCCTCCGAAAGTCGAGTATTCAATGACTGAACTAGGGATGACGTTATTACCAATCGTTGAAATGATGTATGAATGGGGAAAACAGAGAATTAATCAAATTAAACAAGAAAGTGAATAAGGAAAATAAAGGTGATTTCGATTTGATTTGCCGTGCTGTTAGCGAAAGTGAAACGTCATCGCAAATACAGCTTGATATGAGGCTAAAGGTGGGGCGTAATGAGACCATTTTTAGCCCCAATTGCTTTTGTAATTTGGTTAACATGATCCGATAGATAATGGGAGTTTACGGACTTTCTTGGTGAAAAAAAGCTCATTTACAAAGTGAGTTTTTTTCATTTCTTTGGAAACTTTTTGATTAGTATTACATATCTTATTGCATAGCCAGGAAAATATTGTTACATCATAGGTAACTGATGTTACCTATCGAGGGAGGGGAATTTTTTTGGCACCTAAAGTACAGAAGAAATTTTAATGGATTGTGCTTTTGAAATGGCTAGAAAAAATGGGTTTGATAGTGTTAATGCAAGAGATTTAGCAAAAGAATTAGGGGTTGTTCGACAAAGCCTATATTTTATAGCGAAAGAATGTTTCGAGGCATACAAGAAAGTTCTTTTTGGGGAATGGGGTTAGCTTATATAAAGTTTGCGCGAGAGGAAAAAAAGTTATTTGAGCTGTTATTCCTATCCAATAAATATAAGATCACTAGCTTTTCAGAATTAGTAAATGAGGTAGAAAACCAAGGAATTATAGCGCTAATTTCAAACCTCTGCTAAGTCTCTATTTATAGATATATGGTTAACTACGCATGGTATTGCGATAAATACTTGCGATTTAGACAGCTCGGAAATTGAGGGTATTTTAAAAGACGTTTTTGAAGGTGTAAAACAAAAATTATTGAATGGAGAGAATAAATGAAAATGAAAAATTCACCTATTCTTTTATCGATACTATTCACTTTGCTTGCACTTGTTTTTCCTGCCATAGCTGGTGTAATTGTAACTGCCAAAAATATAAGTAGCTTAAGCTCTATATTTTTGATTCAATTTATTGCCACTGCAGGTGGTGTTCTAGTTACTCTTTGGATCATGAAAAAAAGTAAATTCTCTTTCCGGGATTTCGGATTTAGAAAATTTAAAGCAGAGGCATGGATAGCTGTTATCATTGTTTCTGAACTGGTTGCATTCATTAATGGTATTACAGATCAAGATGGTTTTTCTGCGCAATATTTATTTATTTTGCTTCTACTTGTTATTGCCGTTGGTTTTTGTGAAGAGCTTATTTTCCGAGGTCTAATTTTTAACTATTTATCAGCTAAAGGGCTTAAAGTAGCTATTTTAGGTTCCTCTATTTTGTTTGGTATTGGACATCTTGCAAATTTAGCTTCCGGTGCAGATTTTTTAATGACATTATTACAAATTACTTATGCATTCCTCTTTGGGCTAGTTTGTGCAGAAATTGTTGCAAAGACAAAAAGTATTATTTTTCCAATTATCTGGCACGCTATGCACGATTTTATTGCATTCATGACTGATAAAAGTGAGCCGGATGTTCTTGCTGTTTCTATTTATGTCTTTCAATGTCTAGTGCTAATTGGTCTCGCAATTTATTTCTGGAGAGTTTTATTCTCTAAGAAAGATGGAGAGAGAAATAAAAAAGGGAAGCCTGAAAGCTACGTTTAAACAAGATAAAAAGGCATTTACTCATTCATTTGAGTGGATGCTTTTTTGATGAGCTAATGTTGAAGCGTCTTCTTTGTTTATCCGAATAGGTAAAGCTCCTTACAGGGCAGCGTCGATACTAATGGTGGAGGGAGGTTCTGTGAACATTTTACCCTCGGAGAGTAAGGTTTTTATTCAGATTGAACATCGACAAGTTGTTATCTATAAAGTTAGTAGGGCATCAGTGAAAGATTTTGTTCTGCTAAAAGCAATCTTTGGGGAGTTCAAGGACTTTCTTTGGAAAAAAGCTCATTTACCAAGTTGAACTCTTTTTGCTTTTTCAAAACTTTCGATTAGTATCACATATCGTATTGACATAGACAGGAAAATATTGTTATTTTATAGGTAACAAGTGTTACCTATAAAGGGGGGCGAATTTTTTTGGCACCAAAAGAGAGATTTACAGAGGAAATTTTATTGGATTGTGCTTTTGAAATGACTAGGAAAAGTGGCATTGATAGTGTGAATGCAAGGGATTTGGGAAAAGAATTAGGTTGTTCGACAAAGCCTATTTTTCGATTATTCTCAAGTATGGACGATTTGAAGTATGCCATATATGAAAGAGCTAGCAATCTTTATAACGAAAGAATGTTTAAGGGCTTGCAAGAAAGTTCTTTTTTAGGAATGGGGTTAGCTTATATTAACTTTGCTCGCGAAGAAAATAAGTTATTTGAGCTATTATTCCTATCTAATAAATATAAGATCACGAGCTTTTCGGATTTAATAAATGACGTAGAAAATCAAGGAATTATAGCGCTAATTTCTAATTTAACGGGATTAACTCAAACCTCTGCTAAATCTCTATTTATTGATATATGGTTAACTACGCACGGTATAGCAACAATGTGTGCGACAAATACATGCGATTTAGATAGCTCGGAAATTGAGGGTATTTTAAAAGACGTTTTTGAAGGAGTAAAACTAAAATTATTGAATGGAGAAAATAAATGAAAATGAAAAATTCACCTATTCTTTTATCGATGCTATTTACTTTGCTAGCACTTATTTTTCCTTTCATAGCTGGTGTAATTATAGCTGTCAAAAATATAAGTAGCTTAAGCTCTATAACTTTGATTCAATTTATTGCCTTTGCAGTTGGTGTACTAGTTACTCTTTGGATCATGAAAAAAAGTAAATTCTCTTTCCAAGATTTCGGATTTAGAAAGTTTAAAGTAGAGGCGTGGATGGCTGTTATCGTTATTTCTGAGTTGACTGCATTCTTTAGTGGTATTACAGATCGAGATGGTTTTTCTGCGCAATATGTATTTATTTTGTTTCTATTTGTTATTGCCGTTGGTCTTTTTGAAGAGTTTATTTTCCGTGGCCTAATTCTCAAATATTTATCAGCGAAAGGGCTTAAAACGGCTATTATAGGCTCCTCTATTTTGTTTGGAATTGGACATTTTGTAAATGTACTTTCCGGTCAGGATTTTTTATTGACATTAATGCAAGTAGCATTTGCATGCCTCTTTGGGTTAGTTTGTGCAGAAATTGTTGCAAAGACAAAAAGTATTATGTTCCCGATTATCTGGCACGCTTCGCATGATTTTATTGCTATTCTGACCGATAAAAGTGAGCCGAATGTTCTTGCTGTTTCTATTTATATCTTTCATTGTCTAGTGTTAATTGGTCTCGCTATTTATTTCTGGAAAGCTTTATTTCCTAAAAAGGCGGTTATGAATTTAAAAAATCCAGAGAGTTACGTTTAAACTCGACAGTCAAAAAGGCATCTACTCATTCATTTGAGTAGATGCCTTTTTGGCTAGTATCTTTAAGTCCAAGCCTCTAATCCAACATTGCCTCCTGTAATGAGGAAACATACTTTTTCGTTTTTATGAATAGGTAAAGCTCCTTGCAGGGCAGCGCCAATTCCAATAGAAGAGGAGGGTTCTGCGATAATTTTACCCTCGGAGAGTAAGGTTTTCATCCCACGTTGGATCAAAGACTCATCTACACTTACAACCTCATCGACAAGCTGTTGGACAATTGGAAAATTTCGTTCCCCTGGCTGTAAAGTTAGTAGGGCATCTGCCAAAGATTTGTGTTCGGCTAAAAGCAATCTTTCACCAGCTTCTAAGCTTTTTGTGTAACGCGAAACAACAGCGGGCTCCACACCAATTATTTTGATATGAGGGGCTATGGATTTGACAGCAGTTGCAATGCCACTTAATAATCCACCACCACCAATAGGAACAACTATAGTATCGACAACTGGAAGCTGTGCTACTATTTCCAAGCCTACTGTTCCTTGTCCTGCCATAATATCGTAATCATCATAAGGATGTATGTTGTAATAGCCATAATCACGACTAAGCTTTTCAGTTAGGGTATGTCTTTCTGTTAGCTTACACTGTACAACTTCTGCACCTAAGGCACGTATTCCATCAACCTTAACGGTAGGAGCTGAATCAGGTAGAACAATTGTTGCCTTACTATTTAACAGTTTGGCAGCAAAGGCAACACCTTTACCATGATTACCTGAGGATGCAGCAACTACGCCTTTTTGTAATTGTTCTAATGGTGTGGAAAGCATTTTATTGAGAGCCCCTCGAAGCTTAAAGGAGTTTGTTTTTTGCATATTCTCGGCTTTTATGTAGACGTGACATCCTAAAAGATGATCGAGACCGTTTAATTGAATAATAGGCGTTTCAAAAATATAAGGAGAAATTCTTCGTTTAGCAGCATGAATTTGTTCAAGTGTTAACATATAGCAACCCTCATTTCAACAAAGTGATGAAAAATTCAGACTTTATAACATAACTGTAGATTTACTGGGGATTTGTGTCAATACTTAAATGGTAAGTAATTCTGAACAAACATCGGATAGAATACTTACTTCTATCTTGAAAAAATATGAGTATTCATCCTATAATAAAAAGGTTATAGTAAAAACATTAAAAGGGAGCGTCCATAATGGCGAACGAAGCAAGATCGCAGGTGAACATTAAGCTCATTTCTACGATTCGACCGATTGACGGGGAATCTGAAGGTTATGAAATGTTGCTAACAGGGCAGCTACTTGAAAAAGCAGGAAGCATATATTTGAAATATGAAGAGGTGCAGGAGGATAAAACCATCCGCACAACTATGAAGCTAGGCAATGAACAGGCATTAATTATGCGTAATGGAGCAATAAAAATGCGACTACCACTTAACATAATTGAACAACAAATGGGTCATTATGAAAGTGAATTAGGTTCAATGCCACTCGTCATAGACACGAAAGAAATGACGTTTACAAAGCAGGCAGTAAGCGGAGATTTCCATGTACAGTACGATTTACTAATGGGTGGGCAATCCGTTGGCAATTATACATTAGACATTACATTTACGGAGGTACAATGATGAACGCAGTAGAACAAGTACAACAAGCCATTAAAGTAGCAATTGCGCAGGCTGTTGAAAAAGCTGGTTTAGTCGAAGCTGGCACAGAGTTAAATATTCACCTAGAAACACCTAAGGATAAGGCGAATGGGGACTATGCAACAAACATTGCAATGCAATTAACGAAGTTAGCAAAAAAACCACCTCGTGCAATTGCAGAAGCAATATTAGAAAACCTAGACACAGCAGGTACAGATATTGAAAAAATCGATATTGCTGGCCCTGGATTCATGAATATTACTGTGCGTAAAGATTTCCTAACAGGTGTAGTAAAAGCAGTGCTTGAGCAAGGTGTAGATTATGGCCGTTCAAATGCTGGCGCAGGAGAAAAAATTCAAGTTGAATTTGTATCTGCAAATCCAACAGGAGATCTTCATTTAGGTCATGCACGTGGAGCTTCTGTAGGGGATTCATTATGCAATGTGTTAGATATGGCAGGTTACGCAGTATCTCGTGAATACTACATTAACGATGCAGGTAACCAAATTAATAACTTAGCGTATTCACTTGAAGCGCGTTATAAGCAAGCTTTAGGATTGGATGCTGAGATGCCAGAGGATGGCTACCACGGTCAAGATATTATTGAAATCGCTGGTAAACTAGTAGGAGAGCATGGCGATGCAATTTTATCAAAATCTGAAGAAGAACGTTTTGCATTCTTCCGTCAACATGGTTTAGCGTTAGAATTAGCCAAGTTAAAAACAGACCTTGCAAACTTCCGTGTAAACTTTGATGAGTGGTATTCAGAAACATCACTATACGAAAACGGCAAAATCGAAGTAGCGTTAGATAAACTGAAAGCGAATGGCCATGTATTTGAAGAAGACGGTGCAACTTGGTTCCGTTCGACAACTTTTGGTGACGATAAAGACCGCGTATTAATTAAAAATGATGGCTCTTTCACATATCTGACTCCAGATATCGCATACCATGAAGATAAAATTGTACGTGGCTTCGATAAATTAATTAATATTTGGGGCGCTGATCACCACGGCTATATCCCACGTATGAAAGCTGCTATTCAGGCGCTTGGTTACGACCGTGATACACTTGAAGTAGAAATCATCCAAATGGTTCAACTTTATAAAAACGGTGAGAAATTCAAAATGTCTAAACGTACAGGGAACGCTGTTACAATGCGTGAGCTTGTAGAAGAAGTTGGCTTAGACGCAGTTCGTTACTTCTTCGTGAAAACTGCAGGCGATTCTCACATGGACTTTGACCTTGACCTTGCCGTATCTCAATCAAACGAAAACCCAGTGTATTACGCACAATATGCGCATGCACGTATTTCTTCAATTTTACGCTCAGCAAATGAGCAAGGCTTTGCTGCAACAACAGATCATTTAAGCCTTTTAACTGCTGAAAAAGAAATCGATTTACTGAAAAAAGTGGGCGACTTCCCGAAAATGGTAGCAGATGCTGCGAAGCACCGTACACCACACCGTATCGCCAACTACATTCAAGAAACAGCAGCTGCATTCCACAGCTTCTATAACGCTGAAAAAGTGTTAGATGCTTCAAATAAAGAGCTAACAGAAGCTCGTTTAGCTCTTATCACTGCTGTGCGTACAACAATTGCCAACGCACTACGCTTAATCGGCGTATCAGCACCAGAAAAAATGTAATAATCGTCTTTCCAGCCCCCGGCACGATCATGTGCCGGGGGTTTTTTTCTGTTTTAGGAAGCAAGAGCGGTTGAGGTGACGGAAAGAGTGGCCGGGGTGACGGAAAGAACGGTTGAGGTGACGGAAAGAGCGGTTGAGGTGACGGAAAGAGCGGTTGAGGTGACGGAAAGAGTGGTTGAGGTGACGGAAAGAGCGGTTGAGGTGACGGAAAGAGCGGTTGAGGTGACGGAAAGAGCGGTTGAGGTGACGGAAAGAGCGGTTGAGGTGACGGAAAGAGCGGTTGAGGTGACGGAAAGAGCGGTTGAGGTGACGGAAAGAGCGGTTGAGGTGACGGAAAGAGCGGTTGAGGTGACGGAAAGAGTGGTTGAGGTGACGGAAAGAGTGGCCGGGGTGACGGAAGGAGTGGCTGGGGTGACGGAAGGAGTGGCCGAGGTGACGGAAAGAACAGTCGAAGTGACAGAAAGAACCGCTGAAGCGACGGAAATTGAAGTCATGGATAGAATCCCCAAAATCGTGGATAGAACCATCAAAATCGTGGATAGAACCCCAAAGTCATGGGTTGAACCATCAAAGTGCCGCGTAAAATCCCTGAAACAAACAGATTTATCTCTCTAAAACTATAATTTTCTGTAAAATTCAGATATTTTGTTGAAGTTTACGTTAGCGTCAATGATATACTGATGAAAAATGGGAAAGGGGAGATGGTGTTGAAGACGATTCAAGAAGTGGCTAAGCAGTTTAAGGTTTCAACACGGACAATTCGCTATTATGAGGAGCTGGGGCTGCTTCATCCCAATCGATCATCTACTAATCAACGAACCTTTTCAAAAAAAGAATTAGCGAAGCTTAAGCTTATTTTCCGAGGAAAGCGGTACGGTTTTTCACTTGAGGAAATTAAGGAGATGGTATTGCTGTTTGATTATGATCGCACGGGCATTCAGCAGTTGGAGCGTACGGTCGAATATGGGGAACAAAAAATTGAAGAGATTGATGGCAAAATCGCAGAGCTTGTACAGATGAAAAAAGAGATACAGCAATTACAAGGCATATTTACAGAAAAATTAGCGACTTTAAAGGGAGAGATGCTTGATGAATAGTTCTAATTTGTTAGCACGTAATGCGCGAAAGTACCCTATGAGTGAAGCGGTTGTTTGTCAGGGAAGACGAGTAACTTATCGTGATTTAGATGAGCAAGTGACACGTTTTAGTCATGCTTTAGTAGAGCAGGGTGTTCGACAAGGCGATAATGTAATCATTTTTATGCCAAATGTTGTAGAGTTTGTTGTTAGCTATTTTGCTATTCAGCGCATCGGGGCTATTGTCGTTCCAGTAAATGCGAAATTTACGTTGCAGGAGGTCGAGTATGTAGCTCGGCATGCTGATGCTAAAGCTATTTTAGTGCATGAGGCAATTTTTGCAGCAATTGAAAACATCACAGTAGTTCCTTTAAAAATCAAAACGGGTCAAGAGCACGTAGGCTGGCTAAACTATGAAACACTTATTGAACATGCGAGCACTCAAACAATTGATTGCCAGTTAAATGAAGAGGATGTCTCAACGATTTTATATACATCGGGTACAACGGGAAAACCAAAGGGTGTGTTGTTTAGTTATCGTAATATTTTATCTGTAGCGCAAATGATTGCAGTGGAAATGGAAGTAAAACCAGAAAGCCGGTTCCTTCTAATGATGCCGTTAACGCATTCAGCTCCATTACATTTATTTTTAATGGCTGGGGTATTTGTAGGATCAACAAACGTGTTAACACCAACGTTTACACCTGATTTATTTATTGATTCAATGGAGCAGGAGCGGACAACGCATTTCTTTGGAGCACCTGTTGCATATTTGTTAACTGCCCAACTGCCAAGATTGCAAACAGCTGATTTATCATCGATGAAATGGTGGGCATATGGTGGCGCACCGTTATCACAAAACGAAGTCCGTCATTTACAAAAATCTTTTAGAACAGAAAATTTAACTTGTGTCTATGGCTTAACAGAGGCTGGTCCAAACGGTTCAATATTGCTTGGTGAAGAGCATGCAACGAAGGCGGGGAGCGTTGGACGACGTGCACCACTTGGAGCGGAGCTTCGTATTATCAACGACAATGGAGAAGATGTCAGTGTTGGTGAAGTAGGAGAAATTGTGTTATTCGGTGAGAGCAATATGGTGGGTTATTACAAGGATGATATCGCAACAAAGGCTGCATTTATAGATGGTTGGCTGAAAACAGGTGACTTAGCTCGCTTAGATGAGGACGGCTATATTTGGATTGTCGATCGTAAAAAGGATGTCATTTTTTCAGGCGGTGTAAATATTTATCCGAAAGAAATTGAAGATCGTATGTTGAGCTATGAGGGAATATTTGAAGTTGCTGTAATAGGTGTACCACATCCGGAGTGGGGAGAAACGGTGAAGGCTGTTTATGCTGCTAAAACAGAAATTGACGAGAACGAACTTAAAGCTTATTTGGAGGAGCATCTTGCTAAATATAAAATTCCACGTATCTTTGAAGTTGTGGAAGCGCTACCACGAAATGCATCAGGCAAAATACTAAAACAAACGTTGAAAGGACAAGAGGTGAGATAGCATGAAGGTTTTACAGCAGGAAGAACTGAAAACAACAAACTTTTTTAAAGAGAATGATACACTTCAAAACGTTTTAGAAATGATGCTAGATAAAGAGTTTGCGGAATATGCAACACGTGAGCTAACGGATTTCGGTGAGCTTTGTGCCGGAGATATTGATGTGAGAGCTAAACATACGGATAGGGAGGGTGAACCTCGATTACAAAGGTATAATGCTTATGGTGAAGAAGTGTCGGAGATTTGGGTCAATGACGGCTATAAAAAAACAATTGAAGAGACGTACAATACTGGCATTGTTGGCTATGTGCATAAAGATATTCCGCAATTAGGTAGAAAGGGCAACTATGTGTATAGCTTTGCTCAAGGCTATATACTATCACATGCTGAACCAGGCTTTTACTGTCCTGTTACGTTAACGATGGCAACTGCTTATTTACTTGATCATTATGCGAGTGATGAGGTGAAGGAGCGCTTTTTACCACATGTTTGTGCAACTGGAGAGACAGAGCTCTATGAGGGGGCTACATTTTTAACGGAGCGCCAAGGTGGCTCTGATGTCGGAGCGAATGTTGTAGAGGCAAGGCAGGACGGCAAGCAGTATCGTTTATATGGTGAGAAATATTTTGCATCTAACGCTGGAATGTGTGGAGTGACCATGGTATTGGCACGCATAGAAGGGGCTCAGGCAGGTTCAAAGGGTTTAACATTGTTTGCAGTTCCATGGAGAAAGGATGATGGCACAGTTAATAACCTGCGTGTTCGGCGTTTAAAGGATAAACTTGGTGTTAGAGCAGTACCTTCTGGTGAGGTGGAATTTGATGGGGCGCTAGCATATGTTGTCGGTGACCTAAATAAAGGGATTTACTATATGTTGGAGGCGCTTAATTTATCAAGAATTTGCAATGCAGTTGCCTCTATCGGCATCATGCGCCGCGGTTATTTAGAGGCGAAGCACTATGTGACAAATCGCCATGCATTTGGTAAACCTTTAACGCAATATCCTATGATTCAGGATACACTAGGGAAATTAGCTGCCAAGCTTCATGTAGAAGTTGCCACAGTTTTTGACCTTATTCAGCTGTACGATAAAGTAACTAGTGGGCAGGGGAATAAAGAGGACATCATTTTGAACCGCTTGTATATTGCAATCATGAAAAAAGAAACGGCAGAGCAAGCTGTGCATTATGCGAGTGAAGCCATTGAATTACATGGCGGAAACGGCTATATTGAAGATTTTGTTACACCACGGTTATTAAGAGATGCTCAGGTCCTTACCGTGTGGGAGGGGACTGCGAATATTTTAGCATTAGAGCTCATTCGCTTAGTTGATAAGTTTCATGTGCATGAAATGTTTGTTCGTGTCATGGAGGAACGTCTAGAAAAACTAGCTGACAATTCATTAGTTGAAATTGTAGTAGGGCAATTAGCAAAACTAGATTCAACTTTGCAAACATTTAGCCGTTTAGATGATGCAACAAAAACGTTTGAGGCAAAAAAGGTCGCAGAGCAAATGGCACATGTATATGAAAGTGTTGTAGCAGTTGAATGGGCACAAAGATTCGGCGGCAAATATGAGAAGCTAGCAGATATTTATTTAGAGAACACATGGGCATTACGAGAAATGGGTGCACCAATGAAAACGGTACAGTATTTTACAGACATCGTTTAACTTTTTGCAGCGGGTGTCCAAACAAAATAGAGGAACCCAGTCAAAGAATGCCACGTCCTGTGGCGATTATACTGAGCATAATTGATTTGATGAAGAGTCGTCTCGAATGGAGGCGACTTCTTTGATTTTCATGTATAATACAATCAACTGAATATTATAAAGGTTCTTTACTTAAGTAAAGTGAAAAGGGAAATCGGTGTAATTCCGATGCGGTCCCGCCACTGTAAGTGTGAGTTTTTTCAATCTGCGCCACTGAAAATTTCGGGAAGGCTTGAAAAAGCGTAGAAGCACGAGCCAGGAGACCTGCCTTTATAGAAAACACGTTGTAGCCTACGAGGATAGGATGGTGGATTTTGTATATGTATATTGTGCAAATTTGACCCCCTCATTTTTTTATGATGAGGGGTATTTGTTTTGTAAGCTGAATATCGATAAATTTGACAAAGAGGGCGATAACCCTACAATGTTAGGTGATAAACCTAAAAAGTTGGGTAATAACCCCCACAATGTTGTGCGGAAACTCACGGTGTAGGCGATAAATCCACAATGTTGGGTGATAAACTCAAAAAGTTGGGCGATAACCCGCAGCGTTAAGAGATAAACCCAATGTTGCGCGACAACTCCACAACCTTAAACGATAAAAACCCAAAATGTGTCGATCAATCAGAAAAACAAGTCGTTAAATACTTTATGCACAGATAGACTAAGGGGGATTCACATGAAGAAATTTTGGAAAATAGGATTATCAGCATTTTTAGCTGTTAGCTTGCTTGCAGCATGCAACACAAAAGAGGCGACAAATGACAAGCCGTCATCTGCTGAGCAGCAAGAGACATCAAAAGTAGATCAAGCAACATTCCCAATAAAGATAACGGATGCTACTGGCAAAGACATTACGCTAGAAGCACCCCCTGAGAAAATAGTCTCTCTTATTCCGAGTAACACTGAAATTTTATTTGGTCTTGGCTTAAATGATGAAATAGTGGGTGTATCAGATAATGACGATTATCCAGCAGAGGCTACTAAAAAAGATAAGGTTGGCGGTACAGATTATAATATTGAACAAATTATTGCTTTATCGCCAGATATCGTTTTTGCACATGCATCGGGTATGAGTTATTCAAAAGGAGCCATTGAACAGCTTGAGGCTGCAGGTGTGAAAGTATTTGTTGTAGCGGATGCTAAAAGCTTTAATGAGACTTACAAGACGATTGAACAGCTTGGTCGTGCAACAGGAAAACTAGAAGAAGCTAAGAAAATTGTCACAAATATGAAGGCAAAAGTTAAAGAAGTTGAAACAAAACTTGAGGGTGTTGAGCCAAAGAAAGTCTTTGTAGAATCGTCGGATGAGCCACAGATTTATACAGCTGGTAAAGGTACATTTATGAATGAAATGCTAGAAATGATTCATGCTGAAAATGTGGCAGCAGATGTAAATGATGACTGGTATCCAATTGATGCTGAACAAATTATCGCGAAAAATCCAGATGTCATTGTTGTGGCATATAATTATGTACCGAATATTTTAACGAAAATACCGAAACGTCCAGGCTTTGACACAATCTCTGCTGTAAAAAATAAAGCTATTGTACAAGTGGATGAAAGTACGACAAGTCGTCAAGGTCCACGATTAGCAGATGGTCTTGAGGAAATAGCAAAGGCCGTTTACCCAGAGGCGTTTAAATGAGTAAAACAATTGTAGCCTATGTAACAGCAATTACGCTTTTAATCATTAGCATCTGGTGTGGTGTAGCGATAGGCTCAGTTCATATTCCATTAGAAGTATTGTGGAATAAGGCGGCAGATGAAACAGCCGCCAATATTTTATGGAAGATTCGTTTACCTCGAGTGATGCTAGCGGGGCTTGTAGGGGCATCACTTGCTATTGCAGGGGCAGCTTTTCAAGGCCTATTAAAAAATCCTTTGGCTGATCCTTATACGTTAGGTGTTTCCTCTGGTGCATCAGTGGGCGCAGTGATGACGATTTTCTTTAGTGTCTCAATACCTGTCATCGGTCATTTTACATTGCCAACCTTTAGTATGATAGGTGCCATATTAACGATGGTAGCTGTTATGGGCTTTGCTAGAATAGTAGACCGTTCACTAAAAATGGAAACTCTTATTTTAACAGGGGTAATATTTAGTTCATTTTTAGGTTCCTTGATTTCATTAATGATTGCATTATCTGGTGAGGAGCTACGCCAAGTAATCGGATGGTTGCTCGGTTCAGTATCGATGCGTGGTTGGCCTTACGTTCAGATGATCATTCCGTTTGTCATTATTGGCTCCATTATGCTTTGGACACAAAGACGTGAGTTAAATGTTCTGTTATACGGTGAAGAACGTGCGAAGCATTTAGGTGTCAATGTTAAGCGTAGTAAATATATTATTTTAGTAGGTGGATCCATGCTGACAGGAGCAGCGGTAGCTGTTTCCGGAACAATTGGCTTTGTTGGTTTAGTTGTTCCTCATATGACGAGAATGGTTTGGGGTTCAGATCATCGTCATTTATTGCCATTATCATTTTTAAATGGGGCAACTTTGCTAATTATTTGTGATCTAATAGCAAGAACAATTATTATGCCAAGAGAATTGCCGATAGGTGTCATTACTGCATTTATTGGGGCGCCCGTTTTTTCCTATATTTTTTATAAACAACGTAGAGGCAAGGGGGTACGGGCATGATTGTTGTTGAACATCTTTCCGGTGGTTATGAAGACGTACCGATCGTCCACGATATAAGTTTTTCCGTTGAAAAAGGTAAAATACTAGGGATTTTAGGGCCAAATGGTAGCGGGAAATCCACACTGTTAAAAGTAATAAGTGGCATACTGCCAGCAACTGCAGGCACTGTATTAGTAGATGGTAAAAACAGTAGCTCTTACACTGCTCGTGCATTAGCAAAGAAGATGGCAGTGCTGCCACAATTACATGCTAATGCCTTTTCAAACAGTGTAAGGGAGGCTGTATCGCTTGGACGTTATCCACATCAAACTGGCTTCTTTTCAAGCTGGTCTGATCGTGATGAACAAGCAGTGCAACATGCAATGCTGCAAACAGGTGTGAAACGCTATGAACAGACATCGATGGAATTTTTGTCGGGCGGTGAACAGCAAAGGGTTTTTGTCGCCCAGGCTCTTGCACAAACAGCGGAAATATTGCTGCTAGATGAGCCGACCAACCATCTAGATATTGCGCATCAACGTCAAATTTTAGATATGGTACGAAAGGAAGCAATAGAATGTGGTTTGACCGTTATTATGGTACTGCATGATATGAATTTAGCTTCTCTTTACTGTGATGAATTATTACTAATGGAGGAAGGGCGGATGCGGGCATTTGGGGCGCCACATGAAGTATTAATCGCTTCGCAAATCGAGGACGTTTATCATGCACGAGTGGCAACTTATGCACATCCAGAAATGCCAAAGCCTCAAATTACAATGATGCCAGCCTCCGTTGAACATCAGCAACGTGCTGTCATTAAAAAAGAAAATTTCACTGTTACAGATCATTTCATTCAGCTTCAATCAGAGTTTCCTTTAAAAACGGTGTCCTCAGCTGTCCATAATCCAGGTATCGGTTGGTATGATTGTCTGTTAAATCGCTCTGTACCAATAGATTATGTGATTAATGATGTAAAGAGAGAGGTCGCAGAATTTTTACAAAAGGAGCACTTTTCATCTACAAGTACAGTCGTCATGCTAACAGCTGTGCCAACAAATCTTGTCGCTATTAATGAATTTCCAGCTTCCTTTGGTAGCGTTCTTGTAGTTGTTACGGCTGGGGTTGGTAATGCTGTTGATGTATCTCGTGCACATGAAAGACAAGATGAACCATATATTGGTACTATAAATACGTGGGTCATCGTGAATGGCTGTTTATCAGAAGAAGCGTTTTTCCAAGCAATGATGACGGCTAATGAGGCGAAAACAAAGGCATTGCAATCAGAGAATATTCGTGATGAGCTTAGTGGTACGATTGCAACAGGTACTGCTACAGATAGTTTATTGATTGCAGCGACACAAAAAGGGGAAGAAATGCTGTACGGCGGTCCCATTACTGATGTAGGTAAGATCATCGGTAAAGGCGTTTTTGAAACGACTGTACAGGCAATAAGAAATTATCTTCATTCAGTAAATGACTCTCACCGTTGAAGGTGGTGAGATGATTGCTAATGTGGTTCCTTATAATGGGTGTCCAAACACCTACTGAATGAAGATAAGCCTCCGGACGCAATTACGCCAAGGCGAAATTGATAAAAAACAATTCTAGGAGATGAGAGAAATGAAGCTGTACACGAAAACAGGCGATACAGGGAAAACAAGTCTTATCGGTGGACGCGTTGACAAAGATAGCTTACGCGTAGAGACATATGGGGCCATCGATGAATTAAATTCTTTTATTGGCAAGGCTATTAGTGAATTAGATCGTGAGCTATTCAAAGATATTCTAATTGATTTAGAAACGATTCAGCATGAGCTTTTTGATGCAGGTGGTGACCTTGCTAATGTTATGAAGGAGCGTCATTATAAGCTTACAGAGCAACCGATTGAAGTGTTGGAATCGCGTATTGATGCATTGTCAGATGAAGCACCACCGTTACAACGCTTTATTCTACCAGGCGGTGCACCAGCAGCTGCAACTTTACACATTGCTCGCACAGTAGCACGTCGAGCAGAGCGTCAAATGGTAACGCTTATGAAGGAAATCGAAGATGTACCGACAATTGTACAAAAATATTTAAACCGTCTATCTGACTATTTATTTGCGGTTGCACGTGTTGTGAATTTCCGATTGAATGTTGCGGATATTGAATATATTCGAAGCGGCAATGTCTTTAAAAAATAACTACCTAAAGTTGTGGTTATTGTGATGAATTCATTTTTCAATGAGTACTTAGAAGATTTATCGGAACAATTTTAGCTTTTATCAGAATAATTTCAGTTTTTATCAACTAAGGGCGACCTCTCGGGGATTAGTCACAGATGAGACCGCGATTAGGGGAACGAAAGGCTATAGGCATCACGCGCACTTGAAAAGTCGATTTGTCATCAAAAACATGATGCAAATCGACTTTTTTAATATCTAAATACAATCAAAAGACGGATTTATAATATAAGTGAATAAATCTCTTTAGTGGTTAATAGCCCGCTTTGAAAATAGGGTGGCTTTTCTTCTTGTAAAATGTAAGAATATTAAATTATCAGAAATATTTCCGTTTTATGTTGACTGAATGCTCACTCATTTATTAGAATAGGAATATAATGATTGAACTAGCAAATTTAATACAAAGAGAGAAACTTACGACAAACTAAAGGGGGGACCAACCATGAGTCCATTAGTAATTGCAAACATTGTTCTAACAGTCGTGGTTGTGCTTTATGCAGTAGGGTTATTTTTCTATCTGTTAAAAACACGCTATAAGTTTGTGCAATTGGGGAAAAAGGTTGAGTTTGATGAAAGTGTTCAAGAACGAATTCGTTATCTTATGGTCAATGTACTTGGCCAAAATAAGCTATTAAAAGATCCGAAGAGTGGTTTAATTCACGTTATGTTCTTCTATGGATTTTTGATGGTGCAGCTAGGCGCCATTGATTTAATTTGGAAGGGGTTAGCACCTGGATCACATTTGCCGCTTGGCATTTTCTATAGTGTGTTTACATTTTTCCAAGAGCTTGTAGTATTAATGATTTTAGTGGCGGTCGTGTGGGCATTCTACCGTCGTTATGTAGAAAAGCTAGTACGTCTAAAACGAGGCTGGAAAAATGGGCTTGTGTTAATATTCATTGGCGGGTTAATGGTATCCACATTGCTTGCAAATGGTATGGGACTAATTTGGCATGGTGAAGAACTAACATATACAGAGCCAGTTGCTTCTGGCATTGCTGCTATTTTTAGCTTCTTACCAGCATCAGCAGCGGCAGTTGTTTTCTATGTAATGTGGTGGGCGCACTTATTAATTCTATTAACATTCTTAGTGTATGTACCACAATCGAAGCACTTCCACTTAATTGTGAGTCCAATCAATGTGTACATGAATCGTTTAGATCGTACAGGTACTTTAACACCAATCGATTTCGAAGCATTAGAAAATGCTGAAGATGAAGAGGATATTCCAGCAATTGGTGTTGGACGTATTCAAGACTTCACACAAAAACAAATGCTAGATTTATATTCTTGTGTAGAGTGCGGACGCTGTACAAATATGTGCCCAGCGTCAGGGACAGGGAAAATGCTATCACCGATGGATTTAATCGTGAAGCTACGTGATCATTTAACATTTACTGGTGCTGTTGAGATTAAGCAAAAGCCTTGGGTACCTTATCAATTCTTTGCTAAAACAAAGGGGAATCAGTTAGCGATGGCAGCTGGTGCTGAGGGGGCAGTTATTGAAGATATTTACAGCCCTTCTTTAATCGGCGAAGTCATTACAGAAGAAGAGATTTGGGCATGTACAACTTGCCGTAACTGTGAAGATCAATGTCCTGTTATGAATGAGCACGTCGATAAAATTATTGATTTACGTCGTTACTTAACAATGACTGAAGGAAAAGTAAACCCTGATGCACAACGCGCGATGACAAATATCGAACGTCAAGGCAATCCTTGGGGCTTAAACCGTAAAGAAAAAGAAAATTGGCGTGACCTAGATCCAACAATTCATATTCCAACAGTGAAAGAGCTGAAAAAATCAGGCGAAGAAATGGAATATTTATTCTGGGTAGGTTCAATGGGGGCGTTTGATAACCGCTCACAAAAAATTGCCTTAGCATTCTGTCGTCTATTAAACGAGGCGGGCGTGAAGTTTGCGATTTTAGGAAATAAAGAGAAAAACTCTGGGGACACTCCTCGTCGTTTAGGAAATGAGTTTTTATTCCAAGAGCTGGCGACAGCGAATATTGATGAATTTGAGAAAAACGACGTGAAGAAAATCGTTACAATTGACCCTCATGCTTACAATATCTTTAAAAATGAATACCAAGACTTTGGCTGGAAGGGTGAGGTCTACCACCATACAGAACTATTGAATCGATTGATTGATGAAAATCGTCTAGCGTTAAATTACGAAGTTCATGAAACGATTGTGTTTCACGATTCTTGTTATTTAGGTCGTTATAACGATGTTTATGATGCACCACGTGAGATTTTACGAGGTATTCCAGGTATTAAGCTTGTGGAAATGGAGCGTAATCGTGAAGAAGCAATGTGCTGTGGCGCAGGTGGCGGCTTAATGTGGATGGAAGAGCATGTCGGCAACCGAATTAACGTAGCAAGAACAGAGCAAGCTTTAGCAACGAATGCTTCAGTTATTTCTTCTGGATGTCCTTATTGCTTAACGATGCTTGAGGATGGTACGAAGGCAAAAGAGGTTGAGGATACAATCGGTACATTCGATGTTGCAGAACTATTGGAGCGTTCAGTATTTGGTGAAAAAGTGAAAGCTGTCGAAGAGTCTGTTGAAGAAGCAGCGGATGTAATGGTTGAAGAAGTAGTAGCTTCTGTGGATAGTGTCGAACAAAACGAGAAAGCAGAGACTAGCGCAGAAAAATGATGGTTATTGCAGAGATATTTTAGTTATCTGAAAAATATAAATTGCACAATAAATAATTGTTTTGTAGAATAAGATTAAATGGAAATGGGAGTTGTACTTAAAACTCCCATTTTTCATCGATAGAGGTCGAGCGAGCGTTCAGTCAACGTTGATGCTCTTATACTTCTTCTAGAACGTAAAACAAAAGGGGTGTTTTACTTGAATAGAGCAGTAATTTTAGCAGGAGCAAGAACTGCATTTGGTAAGTTTGGAGGTTCACTATCAGCATTAAGCGCCAGTGATTTAGGCGCGATCGCCATAAAAGGGGCATTTGAGAAAGCGAATATTTCGCCTGATGAAGTGGATGAAGTAATTTTAGGCTCCGTTTTACAAGGGGGACAGGGCCAAATTCCTTCAAGGCAGGCTGCGATCAAAGCAAGCTTACCAATAGCAGTGAAAACAGAAACGATTAACAAGGTTTGTGCGTCAGGGATGCGTGCTGTAACACTAGCGGATCAGCTAATTCGATTAGGGGACGAAGAAGTAATAATCGCTGGTGGTATGGAATCTATGTCCAATGCACCGTATTATCTACAAAATGGTCGAACAGGCTTACGCATGGGCGATTCAACAATGGTAGATGGCATGCTATATGATGGCTTAACATGTGCTTTCGATAAGACAAGGCCGCATATTGGAAGCTACGGTAATGTAACGGCCAAAGAATATTCGTTAAGCCGTGAGGAGCAGGATGCTTGGTCTGTTCGCAGTCATGAACGTGCACTTGCAGCAATTGAAAAAGGTTACTTTGCTGAAGAAATCGTACCTGTGGAAATTCCACAACGTAGGGGAGAGCCGCTTCATGTCGATACGGACGAGGCACCAAGAGCTGGTACGTCAATAGAAGTACTTGCAAAACTCAAGCCAGCCTTTGATAAGGATGGAACGATTACAGCAGGTAATGCACCTGGCGTTAACGATGGTGCATGTGCCTTAGTAGTAATGAGTGAGGAACGTGCAGCGCGTGAAGGAAGAGAGCCGCTGGCGGTGATTATCGGCCATGAAGAGCTTGCGATTGAACCAGAGAACTTCCCGCAAACACCAGGGCTTGTCATTAACCAATTACTTAAAAAGACGGGGAAATCATTAGCTGACATTGATTTGATTGAAATCAATGAAGCATTTGCAGCAGTAGCTCTTGTCAGCAAGCAGCTGGCGGATTTAGATGCTGAAAAGGTCAATGTTAACGGTGGTGCAGTTGCGTTAGGTCATCCAATCGGAGCATCTGGAGCACGCATTATTTTAACACTTGCTCATGAACTAAAACGTCGTGGCGGTGGTATCGGAATTGCTGCTATCTGCTCAGGTGGAGGGCAAGGCGATGCGATTATGATTGAAGTACCGAAAACAGGGGGACACGAATGATGGGAATTCAAAAAGTAATGGTTATTGGTGCAGGGCAAATGGGCTCTGGCATTGCACAAGTTTGTGCACAAGCTGGCTATGATGTAAAACTGAACGACATGAAACAAGAATTTTTCGAACGCGGTTTAGGAGTCATTACGAAAAACCTAACACGTGATGTCGAAAAGGGGCGTAAAACTGAGGATGAGAAGGCAGCCATTTTAGGTCGTATTAATATGTCACTAGATTTACAGGATGCTAGTGATGTAGATATTATCATCGAGGCTGCTGTGGAGAATATGGAAGTGAAGCAATCCATCTTTAAGCAAATTGATCAGATTGCACCGGCACACGCCATTTTAGCTACGAATACATCATCTTTACCAATTACGGAAATTGCAGCTGTTACGAATCGTCCAGAGCAAGTGATTGGTATGCACTTTATGAATCCTGTACCTGTTATGAAGCTTGTAGAAATTATTCGAGGGTTAGCTACTAGTGATGAAGTCTACAAAGCAGTTGAAGACATGACAGTAAAACTATCGAAAACGCCAGTGGAAGTAAATGACTTCCCAGGTTTTATTTCGAATCGTATTTTATTACCAATGATTAATGAAGCGATTTACGCATTGTATGAAGGTGTAGCGTCGAAAGAAGCCATTGACGATGTAATGAAGCTCGGCATGAATCATCCGATGGGACCGTTAACATTGGCAGATTTTATTGGCCTTGATACATGTCTATCCATTATGGAGATTTTACATGAGGGCTTAGGTGATAGTAAATATAGACCTTGTCCATTGCTTCGTAAGTATGTGGCAGCAGGATGGCTAGGTAAAAAATCTGGAAGAGGCTTTTACGTTTATGAATAATCCTATGGGGATGGGACGATTCAAATGAAATGAAATGCAACGGGACAACGTACAGGGGTGACATTATAGATGCATTTACAATTTACAGATGAACAAATAATGATGCGTGATATGGTTCGTGATTTTGCTCAGGATAAAATTGAACCGTGGGTAGAACGTATGGAAGCAGGAGAGTTTCCACGTGAACTCCTTGCGCAAATGGGAGAATTAGGTTTAATGGGGATTACAACGCCTGAGGAATTAGGCGGCTCAGCGATGGATTTCACATCGTACATAATTGCAATCAATGAACTATCAAAGGTTAGCGCAGTAATGGGTGTTATTTTATCCGTGCATACTTCGGTTGGAACAAACCCTATCATTTATTTCGGCAATGATGAACAGAAGAAACGCTATGTTCCAAAGCTTGCCGCGGGTGAATATTTAGGGGCATTTTGTTTAACAGAGTCTAGCGCTGGTTCTGACGCTGGCTCTTTACAATCCAAAGCGGTGCGAGATGGTGATGAATATGTCATCAACGGCTCCAAGGTGTTTATTACAAACGGTGGAGAAGCAGATGTTTATATTGTCTTTGCTTCAACGAACCCTGCTGAAAAAACACGTGGTATTTCAGCATTTATTGTTGAAAAAGGAACACCAGGCTTAATCATAGGTAAAGATGAACATAAAATGGGCTTACACGGCTCACGTACAGTTCAACTAACATTCGACAACTGTCGCATTCCAGCCGCAAACCTTCTTGGGGAGGAAGGGGAAGGCTTTAAAATTGCAATGGCTAACTTAGACGTTGGACGTATTGGAATCGCAGCTCAATCTCTAGGCATTGCCGAAGCGGCGCTAGAGGCAGCTACTGCGTATGCAAAAGAACGTGTCCAATTTGGAAAGCCTATTGCAGCGCAACAAGGGGTTGGCTTCAAGCTTGCTGATATGGCAACTGCCGTAGAGTCAGCAAAGTTACTAGTTTTTCGAGCAGCAGATTTACGCACAAAAGGGTTGCCATGCGGAGCCGAGGCCTCGATGGCGAAACTTTTTGCCTCTCGTACAGCCGTGCAAACAGCGATAGACGCTATACAAATTTTTGGTGGCTATGGCTATACAAAAGACTATCCTGTAGAACGATATTTCCGAGATGCAAAGGTGACAGAAATATACGAAGGTACAAGCGAAATTCAAAAGCTAGTCATTAGTAAACATTTACTTAAATAAAGTCTGATGTTATTGCGAAGTTGATTTTTCAAGGATGGTTGGCGATTGCACAGGGAAGACCGTTAATCCCGAGAAATATCATCACATATAGAAATCAACAAAACTGAGTCTAACGAAAAAGGGGAAATGGACAATGAACTTTCAATTAACAGAAGAGCATGAGCAATTACGTGAAATGATTCGTGATTTTGCTATCAATGAAGTAGCACCAACAGCAGCTGAACGTGACGAGAACGAAGAGTTTGACCGTGCAATTTTCGATAAAATGGCAGAGCTAGGCTTAACGGGTATTCCATGGCCAGAAGAATACGGCGGTGCAGGCTTTGATTATCTTGCATATGTCATTGCAGTAGAAGAATTATCACGTGTATGTGCTTCAACAGGGGTAACTTTATCAGCACATACTTCACTTGCGGGTTGGCCGATCTTTAAATTCGGTAATGAAGAACAAAAACAAAAATACCTTCGTCCAATGGCAGAAGGTAAACATATCGGTGCATACGGCTTAACGGAGCCAGGATCAGGTTCGGATGCTGGTGGCATGAAAACATATGCAAAACGTGATGGCGATGATTATATTATAAACGGCTCGAAAATCTTCATTACGAACGGTGGAGTAGCAGATACATATGTTGTATTTGCAGTAACAGATCCAGAAGCTAAACATGGCACATCTGCTTTTATCGTTGAAGCAGGCTTTGAAGGCTTCTCGGTAGGAAAGAAGGAGAAAAAGCTAGGTATTCGTTCATCTCCTACAACTGAAATTATTTTTGATAACTGTCGCGTTCCGAAAGAAAACCTGCTTGGAGCTGAGGGAGAAGGCTTCAAAATTGCGATGACAACACTAGATGGAGGACGTAATGGTATTGCCGCACAAGCTCTAGGTATTGCCCAAGGCGCATTGGATGCAGCGGTTGAATACGGTAAAGAGCGTGTGCAATTTGGTAAGCCGATTACTGCCAACCAAGGTGTATCCTTTAAGCTTGCAGATATGGCAACTCAAATTGAAGCATCTCGACTGCTTACATACCAAGCGGCTTGGTTAGAATCAAATGGTCTACCTTATGGTAAGGCGTCAGCAATGGCAAAATTAATGGCTGGGGATACGGCGATGAGTGTAACGACTGAGGCGGTTCAAGTCTTTGGTGGATATGGTTATACGAAGGATTATCCAGTTGAACGCTTCATGCGTGATGCAAAAATTACACAAATTTACGAAGGTACACAAGAGATTCAACGACTTGTTATCTCTCGTATGTTGACAAAGTAACGTATGACAGAAAAAGATAAAAGACCCCAAGTACAGTCAACAGTAAAAGATGAAAATCTCATCGCCATTCGTCGAGAACAGATGATAGAGGGAGCCATTAGATTATTTAAAGAAAAAGGGTTTCACCGTGCCACAACGAGAGAAATTGCAAAAGCTGCAGGCTTTAGTATCGGAACATTATATGAATATATTCGGACGAAGGAAGACGTCCTTTACCTTGTATGTGATAGTATTTATCACCATGCGATGGGGCGACTTTCAAGTTTTGAGATTAAGGCAGGAACGATTGAAGAGCTAAAGGAAATGATTCGAGAGTATTTCTTGCAAATTGATAGTTTGGTTGATGAGCTGACAATCATGTACCAGGAAACTAAATCGCTGTCGAAAGAAGCACAACGCTATGTATTTAGTAAAGAGTTTGAAATGGTTGCTACTTTTGAGCGATTACTAAAACGCTGTGTGCAGTCAGGTGAAATAACGATGACAGATAAACAAATTCACTTAGCAGCAAATAATTTAGTCGTTTCTGGACAAAGTTGGGCATTCCGTAAATGGGCGCTCCATCGTCAGCACTCGATTGACGAATTTATTGAAATGCAAATAACACTGTTCATTTCAGGCATAAAGGGGTTCTAATAAGTTCTGTAAAGGGGTTGTCGGTAATTGCATAGAGCGACATTGCAATTACCGATTTTTTTTATGATTAGAAAGCTGTTTCATTACACAAAGGGTTAATTGATTAAGGGGAGAAAGTGGGGATTTCATATGACAAAGGTAGAAGTATATCGTCCAAAAAATCACGTACGTTTTGTTACAGCATCAAGTCTATTTGATGGACATGATGCTTCGGTTAACATTATACGACGTATTTTACAATCGAGCGGTGTAGAGGTAATCCATTTAGGACATAACCGCTCCGTGGAAGAAGTCGTAAATGCTGCGATCCAAGAGGATGCGCAAGGTATTGCGGTATCATCTTATCAAGGCGGACATATGGAATACTTTAAATATATGTATGATTTGCTGCGTGAAAAAGGGGCGCCACATATTAAAATTTATGGTGGTGGCGGTGGTGTTATTTTACCGCGTGAAATTAAAGAGCTACATGCTTACGGGATTGCTGGGATTTTCTCACCAGAGGATGGGCGTGTTTTAGGATTACAAGGGATGATTAATGAGAAAATTAAAGGAACTGATTTCCCGACTGCTATAGGTAGCTATCAAGAAAAGCTGGATGCTCTATCGACAGAAACACCTGAAATTTTAGCAAACTTATTAACTGCGGCTGAGTCGAATGATGATGAAGAAACGAAAAAGATGCTAGCGGAAGCTCGCAAACGCTCAAAAGGAACGCCTGTAATAGGTATTACTGGAACAGGTGGTGCAGGTAAATCTTCCTTAACAGATGAATTAATTCGTCGTTTCTTGAAAGAGTTTCCGGATAAGCGCGTAGCTATTCTGTCTGTCGATCCGACAAAGCAAAAGACAGGCGGCGCTTTACTTGGTGACCGAATTCGTATGAATGCGATTTTCAATAATCGCGTATATATGCGTAGTTTAGCAACTCGTGGATCTCGTACAGAGCTTACTGCTTCCATTGGGGACGTGCTAGATGTAACGCGTGTAGCGGGCTATGATTTAATCATCGTTGAAACAAGTGGTATTGGTCAGGGTGACGCGGAAATTACAAAATACACTGATCTATCTATGTATGTAATGACAAGTGAATTTGGTGCGCCTACACAGCTTGAGAAAATTGACATGATTGATTTTGCGGATGTGATTGCCATCAATAAATTTGAACGCAAAGGCTCTGAGGATGCACTACGTCAAGTGCAGAAGCAATATCAACGTTCACGAGAGCTTTGGGATGAATCACTGGATAATATGCCTGTGTACGGTACGATTGCTAGTCAATTTAATGACAAAGGAACGAATGCTTTATTTGCTGCATTAGTAAATATCATTAATACGAAGACAGGTAGTCATTGGGAGACGGGCTATGAGCAATTTGCGAAAACGCAAAAGCAAGATGTGATTATTCCAAACGACCGTCGTTATTATTTACGAGAACTCACGGACACTGTGCGTGGCTATCATAAAAAATCAGAGCAACAGGTGGAATTTGCTCGCCGTCTATTCCAATTAGAGGGATCTATTGAAACGATTAAGGAAAAGGCGCCAAATGATGCATTAATCGCATCTCTTACTTCTTTAGCGGAAGGTGTTAGAGATGAATTAACGGCTGAATCTAAACGTATTTTAGATAATTGGCATGCTTTAAAAGAAGCGTATGCTGGAGATGAATTAGTAACGAAAGTTCGAGATAAGGAAATTCGAACAATTTTAAAGACAATGAGTTTATCTGGTACGAAAATTCCTAAAGTTGCCTTGCCAAAATTCGTAGATTATGGTGAAATTTTACGCTGGGTTTATAAAGAAAATGTACCTGGTGAATTCCCATATACAGCTGGGGTATTCCAATTTAAACGTGAAGGGGAAGATCCGAAGCGACAATTTGCTGGCGAAGGAACGCCTGAGCGTACGAATAAACGATTCCATTATTTATCGAAGGATGATGATGCGAAACGTTTATCAACAGCATTTGATTCGGTAACGCTATATGGTGAAGATCCAGATTACCGACCTGATATTTATGGGAAGGTTGGAGAGTCGGGTGTTTCTATTTGTACGTTAGAGGATATGAAAAAGCTATATGCAGGCTTTGATTTATGTGCACCATCAACTTCTGTATCGATGACAATTAACGGTCCAGCACCGGTTATTTTGGCAATGTTCATGAATACGGCTATTGATCAGCAAGTGAAACTACGTGAGAAAGAACTGGGTCGACCTTTAACAGTTGAAGAATTTACGGAGACGCGCGAGAAAACATTACAGGTTGTACGCGGAACCGTGCAAGCAGATATTTTAAAGGAAGATCAAGGGCAAAATACATGTATATTCTCAACAGAGTTTGCGTTACGTATGATGGGAGATATTCAGCAATACTTTATCGATCATAAAGTTCGTAATTATTATTCTGTATCTATTTCTGGTTACCATATTGCTGAAGCTGGTGCGAACCCAATTTCACAGTTGGCCTTTACATTAGCAAATGGCTTTACGTATGTAGAATATTATTTAAGTCGAGGAATGAATATTGACGACTTTGCGCCAAATCTATCATTCTTCTTCTCTAATGGACTTGATCCAGAGTACACAGTTATTGGACGCGTAGCTCGCCGTATTTGGGCAATTGTTATGCGTGATAAGTACGGCGCCAATGAACGAGCGCAAAAATTAAAATATCATATTCAAACATCTGGACGTAGTTTGCATGCGCAGGAGATTGACTTTAATGATATCCGCACAACGTTACAAGCGTTAATGGCATTACAGGATAACTGTAATTCATTGCATACGAATGCATATGATGAGGCTATTACAACGCCTACAGAAGAATCTGTACGTCGTGCGATGGCTATTCAAATGATTATTACGAAGGAACATGGCTTAGCAAAAAACGAAAACCCATTACAAGGAGCGTTTATCGTAGAAGAGTTAACAGATCTTGTAGAAGAAGCGGTACTAGAAGAGTTTGATCGTATCAATGATCGTGGTGGCGTACTAGGTGCAATGGAAACACAATATCAACGTGGTAAGATTCAAGAGGAATCTATGCACTACGAGATGCTAAAGCATTCAGGTGAGTTACCAATCATTGGTGTAAACACATACTTAAATCCGAATCCGCCTTCTGAAGATGAAATTAACAATATGGAAATTGCGCGTGCATCGACGGAAGAAAAAGAGACGCAAATTCGTAATTTACAAGCCTTCTGGAAGCAACATGAAGGCGAGAACGCAGCGGCACTTGCCCGATTACAACAAGTAGCTGTAAACAACGGTAATATTTTCGCGGAGCTTATGGAAACCGTAAAAGTCGCTAGCTTAGGGCAAATCACGAATGCTTTATACGAGGTAGGCGGACAATATCGTCGTAATATGTAATGATCGTTAACGTTTATTCTATTTTGTACAAAATGTTTGTATAGTTTTAAGTGCCTAGTCTTAGGATTAGGCACTTCTTTTTATTTCCGTTATAATAGAAATGTAAAAAAAAGGGGAGACGCAATAGATGATGAAATCGGCTATTAACTACATCATTATTTTAGCTTTGGTGGTAGGAGTTATTTTCCTGTATGATAAGCAAATTGGCGCTGTTCCTTTACTATTATTATCTGTCTATTTGTTTTACTTGGGGATAAAAAAGATGCGTGATATAAAAAACAGTAATTGAAGCTAGCAATGAGGATAATACTTTGTATATAATGGGTATTATGCTTATGATGGGAAGTTACTTTTGTGCGGCCTTTTTTTGCTGCGCTCCGAAAATAAAGCTATATAAATTTTAAAACGTCCAATGTGATGAGAGAAAGGAAGTGCACGAATGAATTTTCGTGAAATGACAAAAGAACAATTAGCGGAAGAATCGTTAATTAACTTAGCTTATGCAATTTTAAATGAAAAACGTGCCTCAGTGTCTTATAACGACTTATTAACAATAATGCAAGAGCTTGTGGGCTATAGTGATGAAGAAATAAAAGCTCGCCTACTACAATTTTACACTGATTTAAATGTAGATGGCCGCTTCTTATTTAATCAAGAAACAGGCTGGGGCTTACGTGAATGGTATAAAGTTGAACAGATTGAAGAAGAAACAGCTCCATCTGTTAAAACGCATAAGAAAAAATCTAAAGCAGCCCTTGAGGATGAAGAAGATTTAGAAGAAGATTTAGAAGAAGAAGATATTGACTTTGATGAAGATTATGAAGAATTCGTTGAAGAAGATCTAGACGAAGATGAAGAAGACGAAGCAGATGATAAAGAAGATATCGACTTTGATGAAGATGATTTAGAGGACATTGATGAAGAAATCGATGAGGACTTTGTCGATGAAGATGAAGATGAATTTGAAGAAGAGGAAGAAGCCTAAGATAATTACTCTTTGAAATTTTCTTTCTTTTATCCTTGTAGTAAAAAATCTTGACTTCTATCACGGTTACGTTTAATCTTTTACTTGGGCTCCTTATTAAAGGAGAAAGACCGTGTATGTAATACGCTCCCCCTGCAAACCTATGCAGGAGGAGCGTTTTTTTTATTTTTTAACTTTATTCAATCAAGTTCTCCCATGTTTATAATGACGGAATGAATAGTAAGGCGCTAAATTATTCATGATGTATAGTAAGCGGTGATTGAATATATGTTAAAACTTTTTAAAAGGAAAGTAGAAAAGAGATAGAAACGATTACAGCTTCGAATCGACTACATATTTGTAGGCATTCTCGGCTTTTCTTATTTTAGGGATGAGAAATATTTATTTTCTTAGCCTGTCAAAACATTGGCATCAATGCTTAGAATCAGCATGTGGCGTGAATGTACTTTTCTTACTAGCAATTTCTAGTACAACATAAGGAGGAATTTTTTCATGACAAAGTATATTTTTGTAACAGGTGGGGTTGTGTCTTCACTTGGAAAAGGGATTGTAGCAGCATCTCTAGGTCGTTTATTAAAAAATCGCGGATTAGAAGTGACGATTCAAAAATTTGACCCATATATCAATATTGACCCAGGTACAATGAGTCCTTATCAACATGGTGAGGTATTCGTAACAGATGATGGCGCAGAAGCTGACTTAGACTTAGGTCACTACGAACGTTTCATTGATATTAACCTAGGAAAACATTCTACAGTGACATCAGGTCGTGTTTATCAGTCTGTATTACAAAAAGAACGCCGTGGCGATTACAACGGTGGAACAGTACAAGTAATTCCTCACATTACAAATGAAATCAAAGATCGTATTCAACGCGCTGGTCGCGAAACTAACGCAGACGTAGTTATTACAGAAGTAGGCGGAACAGTTGGGGATATTGAATCATTACCATTCCTTGAAGCAATTCGCCAAATGAAAACGAACTTAGGCCATAACAACGTAATGTACGTTCATTGTACGCTTATCCCTTACATTAAAGCTGCAGGTGAGCTTAAAACAAAACCAACTCAGCATTCTGTAAAAGAATTACGTTCTTTAGGTATTCAACCAAATATTATCGTTGTACGCACAGAGCAAGAAGTGCCACAAGATATGAAAGAAAAACTAGCTTTATTCTGTGATGTACAGCCACACGAAATTATTGAATCTCGTGATGCAGAGCATTTATATGAAGTACCTTTAAACCTTCATGCACAAGATATTGATGATATCGTACTTGACCATTTTGGCATTGAAGCACCAGAAGCGGATATGGAAGAATGGCGCGAACTTGTAGCAAAAGTGAAGAGCTTACCAAATAAACGAAAAGTAGCATTAGTAGGTAAATATGTAGAACTACAAGATGCTTACATTTCTGTTGTAGAGGCATTAAAACATGCAGGCTATGCATTTAATTCTGATATTGAGATTGACTGGATTAATGCGGAGCATGTAGAGGCTGACAATGTTGCTACGCTTTTAAAAGGTGCTGACGCTATTTTAGTTCCAGGTGGTTTCGGCGATCGTGGAGTTGAAGGTAAAATTTTAGCGACACAATATGCTCGCGAAAATAATGTACCATTCTTAGGTATTTGCTTAGGTATGCAACTAGCAACAGTAGAATTTGCTCGTAACGTACTTGGTTTACAAGGAGCGCATTCTACAGAGCTAGATTCACAAACACAATACCCAATTATTGACTTCTTACCAGATCAAAACGACAGTGTAGACATCGGTGGTACATTACGTTTAGGTTTATACCCATGTAAGTTAAAAGAAGGCTCAAAGGCAAGCCAAGCGTATGGTCAAGAGCTTGTTTATGAGCGTCACCGTCATCGTTATGAATTTAACAATGAATATCGTGAAGCGATGGAAGCAGAAGGTCTTGTCTTCTCAGGTACAAGCCCTGACGGTAAATTAGTGGAAATTATCGAGTTACCAGAAAATAATTTCTTCGTAGCATGCCAATTCCACCCAGAATTAGTATCACGTCCAAACCGTCCACAGCCATTGTTCCGTGATTTTATCGGAGCAACATTTAAATAATACAAAAAAGAGTTGTCTCACTTGCTGAGACAACTCTTTTTTTAGCTCTTCGGCAAAACGAGGAGTTGATTTCCGTTCCGGCTGGGTGCTTTCCTGGGTGCGTCCGATGAGCCGCTTCACTCGCGTCGCTCGCTCCAGGGTCTCATCTGTGACGCTAATCCCCAAGGAGTCGCCCAGCCTCCACTCCAATCAACACTTCACATTGTATGTCTCTTCTGCTGGCAAGGCACTTTAATATATTAAATTAAACTTCAGCAATAATGTTTATTCTGTGCGACAGCAACAGCAGTTTTAAATCGAATCACTGTTATAAGTCTTTTCCGTTTGATTATAGTTAGTAGCATTAGAGTTCACTTTTGAAATGCGAAAATTTTAACGCTTTTGTTGATTTGTGTTAAAGGCTACTTGATACTTGCCGACAGGAAAGCTAATAGCATAGAACGGAAATCATCCTTATTTAAAACGCCACAATATTTAAAAGAATTCCTTGACCATTTTGTTTTTCAACACTAATAAAAAGAGTTGTCTCTAACACTGAGACAACTCTTTTTATAGATTCCTTTATAGCTCTTCGTCATCAAGACTAAGCATTTCATCATACGCAATTTTTACGGCTTCATAAACAAAAAGGGCAGCAATAGCGTGTGGCACAACTATGCGATTTCCTAAATCGTTTGGTAATAAACCACCTCGCATGCGTGTCGAAATATACGTATACGCTAAATCTGCTAGTGGATTTTCGGCATTAGCTACTTCGCTAGCAACGGCTGCAAATGGAATAAACTGATTATTTAATTGCTGTGCTAATGCTAATGCATCCTCATCGTGTGCGTTACGTGTAAAAATGCATACACGATCCGCTTCTGTGATCATTGTATCTTTTGTCCAAGGGACTAACTTCGTAAAACGTTCCACAGCTTGAAATGCATTTAATTCGACAACTTGCATTTCGCCAAAGCATGCGAAATAGACATTACCTTCACTAATACCCGCCTGTGCAAGTAATCGCGCTGTTTCTTCAATTGCTTCCTCTTCATTTTGTGTTATTCTTTGTAATAATCCACTTAGTTGTGTTGTTAATATTTTTGACATGGTCCCACCTCAATCAATATTATAGGTTTGAAAAGAGCATAAAGCAAAAGTAGATAATTTATAATAATAGAAGGTATTAATAGGTTAAAGGAGAATATTACATAATAGAGAGAATTTTACGTAAAAATAATAACTAAAAAAAGGGCGGAATGAAATGTGAAACGAGTACTAATTGTCGATGATCAACCAGGAATTCGTTTACTTTTAAATGAAGTATTGAAAAAAGAAGGTTACGGTACATATTTAGCTGCAAATGGTATGGAAGCACTGAAGTATGCTGAGGAAGAGGAAATAGATTGTGTCCTGCTAGACATGAAAATCCCGGGAATGGATGGCATAGAAATTTTAAAGCACTTAAAAGAGCGATGGCCACAACTTCCGGTTTTCATGATGACAGCATATGGTGAATTGGACGTTGTACAGGAGGCATTAGATTTAGGAGCCATTCGATATTTTACTAAGCCTTTTGATATTTTTGAAGTGCGTGATGAGGTTAATAAAATAGTAAACGTTTAGATGAACAGGCAGTGGTCAACACCGCCTGTTTTTCTTGGTTATTATAGAGGTTTTCTACCATTTTACTATTATTTTGCTTCCACAATAAATGACTCATCACCATAACGAGGGGTTGATTTCCGTCCGACTGGGCGCTTTGTTGCTGTCGCTTCGCTTTCGCACAGTTAAAACAGTTGTTGCTGTCGCTTCGCTTTCGCACAGAGCAAAGCTTCCAAAGAGCGTCCGATGAGCTTCTTTTATTTTTCTGCAGTGCAGCGTAATGATAGCAACAAAAATCTTTAATGAGCTGCAGTTTTAAGGTTTATCGAGAAATTTTGATTGTTTATCGACCAACTTTATCGATTTATCGACCAAATTTTTTATTTATCACCCAAATTTTTTATTTTATCGACCAACTTTCGAAAAATATCGACATCTACCTTCTTGGAACACAATCTGACCTTACTAGGGCTTTGAACCTTCGTTTCGTTGCACTGCACGCTGCCGCTTCGCTTTCGCGTAACCTTCGTTCCGTTAACACTGCACTACGGTTGGACGCTGCCGCTCCGTTGCGCTTCGCTTTCGCGTAGAAAATAACAGCCCCCGCTTTTCAGGGGCTAACCTTCGTTTCGTTCCACTGCACTACGGTTGGACGCTGCCGCTTCGCTTTCGCGTAGAAAATAACAGCCCCTGCTTTTCAGGGGCTAACCTTCGTTTCGTTCCACTGCACTACGGTTGGACGCTGCCGCTTCGCTTTCGCGTAGAAAATAACAGCCCCTGCTTTTCAGGGGCTAACCTTCGTTTCGTTCCACTGCACTACGGTTGGACGCTGCCGCTTCGCTTTCGCGTAGAAAATAACAGCCCCTGCTTTTCAGGGGCTGTTATTTTTGCTATGATTAAATAGCATATTTATGTAGAAAGAATAGTCCTAAGAGGAGGATTTTTAGTATGGCATTAGTATCTATGAAAGAGATGTTAATTAAAGCAAAAGCAGAAGGTTATGCGGTTGGTCAGTTCAACATCAACAACCTTGAGTGGACTCAAGCAATTTTACAAGCAGCTGAAGAGGAAAAATCTCCAGTTATTCTAGGCGTTTCTGAAGGTGCAGGAAAATATATGGGCGGATTTATTTCCGTTGTACACATGGTAAAAGGTTTAATGGAATCTTATGGCACTACGGTACCTGTAGCTATTCACCTTGACCATGGTTCAAGCTTTGAAAAATGTAAAGAAGCTATTGATGCAGGCTTTACTTCTGTAATGATCGATGCTTCTCATCATCCATTTGAGGAAAATGTTGCGACTACTTCAAAAGTAGTTGAGTACGCTCATTCGAAAGGTGTTTCTGTTGAAGCTGAGCTTGGCACAGTAGGTGGTGACGAGGATGGCGTAATCGGTGGTATTATGTACGCTGATCCAGAAGAATGCCGTAAAATGGTTGAAATGACTGATATCGACTGTTTAGCACCAGCACTTGGCTCTGTACATGGTCCTTATAAAGGAGAACCAAACTTAGGCTTTAAAGAAATGGAAGAAATCTCAAACTTAGCAGACCTTCCATTAGTATTACATGGTGGTACAGGTATCCCAACAAAAGATATTCAACGCTCAATTTCATTAGGTACAGCAAAAATTAACGTCAATACTGAAAATCAAATTGCTGCTACAAAAGTAATTCGTGAAGTTCTTGATAACGATAAAGTTGTTTATGATCCTCGTAAATTCCTTGCACCAGCACGTGAAGCGATTAAAGCGACAGTTATTGGGAAAATCCGTGAATTTGGTAGTGCACAAAAAGCATAATTTTAGTATCTAATACGCAAAAAAAACAGAGATGAATACACATAATAAGAGAAGTGTTGATGTTGTTATCGACCTTCTCTTGTTTTTGAAATAAAAAATTTTTGGCAAAAATTTAAATAATAGGCTTATCACCAAAAGTGGTATAGTAAATTGATTGCCGTTCCAACTGATGGGTCCTAAGAAAGCGCCCAGTCAGAACGGAAATCAACTTCAAGTAGGATGATGAGTCAAAATAGTGATTAGGAGGAAAAAATAATGAAATTTTTTATAGATACAGCAAACTTTGAAGAGATTAAAGAAGCACACGCATGGGGTATTTTATCAGGTGTTACAACAAACCCATCATTAGTTGCAAAAGAAGAGAATGTTTCTTTCCATGATCGACTTCGTGAAATCTCAGAGCTTGTAGATGGCTCAGTGAGTGGGGAAGTAATCTCTCTAGATGCAGCAGGTATGATTAAAGAAGGCTTAGAATTGGCTGAAATTGCTCCGAATATTACAGTTAAACTGCCAATGACTCCAGCTGGTTTAGAGGCATGTCGCTTCTTTGCAGACAAAGGTATTAAAACGAACGTAACATTAATTTTTAGTGCCAACCAAGCATTAATGGCTGCTCGTGCAGGTGCTACATATGTATCACCATTTATCGGTCGTTTAGATGATATGGGTCAAAACGGTGTAGAACTAATTGAAACGATTGCAGATATTTTTACAATCCATAATATCGATACGCAAATTATTGCTGCATCAATTCGTCATCCGCAACACGTAACAGCTGCAGCACTTGCAGGTGCACATATTTCGACTACTCCATTTAAAGTATTAAAGCAACTTTTCAATCATCCACTAACGGAAAAAGGAATTGAAGGATTTTTAGCGGATTGGAATAAGAGAAAAGGCGAATAATAAGATTATATAGTGAGCCAATTGCAGAAAAATTACTTTCCAATCATGAGGGAGAACGCGAAATGGATGTTTATAAAATTACAGGCGAAAATCGCCTACAGGGTACAATAAAAGTTAGTGGTGCAAAAAATAGTGCAGTCGCCTTAATTCCAGCATCAATTTTGGCGAACTCTCCAGTGACAATTGGAGGGTTACCAGAAATTTCTGATGCGTGGACGTTAAAGGCATTATTAGAGGAAATCGGTGGAGAAGTGTCATTTGAGGATGGCATAATGACAATTGATCCAACGGAAATGATTGCTTTACCATTACCGAACGGCAACGTGAAAAAACTTCGTGCTTCCTATTACTTAATGGGAGCCATGCTTGGTCGCTTTAAAAAAGCTGTGATTGGTTTACCGGGAGGCTGCTTCTTAGGGCCGCGTCCTATTGACCAACATATTAAAGGCTTTGAGGCATTGGGTGCGAAAGTTACGAATGAGCATGGAGCGATTTATTTACGTGCTGATGAATTAATTGGTGCCAAAATATTTTTAGACGTTGCCAGTGTGGGAGCAACCATTAATATTATGTTAGCTGCTGTTCTTGCAAAAGGACGTACGGTTATTGAAAATGCAGCAAAAGAACCAGAGATTATTGATGTAGCAACTCTTCTCACTAACATGGGAGCTAATATTAAAGGTGCGGGTACTAGTGTTATCCGTATTGAAGGCGTAGAGGAGCTTCATGGTACGGAGCATACGATTATTCCAGATCGTATTGAAGCTGCTACGTTTATGATAATGGCTGCCGCTTTAGGTGAAGGCATTACCATCGATAATGTTATTCCATTGCATTTAGAGGCGATTATTGCAAAGCTTCGTGAAATGGGTGTAAAAATCGAAATTGATGAAGAAAGTATTTTTGTACCCAAAACAGACCTATCCACATTGCAGGCCGTTGATGTGAAAACATTAGTGTATCCAGGGTTCCCGACTGATATTCAGCAACCACTTTCTGTATTAATGTCTCAAGCATTTGGTTCCTCAAAGATAACAGATACGATTTATTCAGCTCGATTTAAGCATATTGATGAACTTCGTCGTATGAATGCCATTGCACGCGTTGAAGGAAATACAGCTATTATTACAGGCCCAAATAAACTACAAGGTTCAACTGTAACAGCTACAGACCTTCGTGCTGGTGCTGCATTAGTATTAGCAGGGCTTTTAGCTGAAGGTGAAACAGAAATTCACGATATCTATCATATTGAGCGTGGGTATAGCTCACTTATTGAGAAATTACGTGATTTAGGCGCTGATATTCGACGTGAAACAATAATGGCACGCGTAGCAGAGACAAAGGAATAATGAGAGCTAAAAGTTTTGAACTAACTATGTTACAATAGAGGTAATTTGAATGTTTCGGCGAAGAAACATGCCGATAACGGGAGGCAAATAAGACAATGGAACGTAGTTTATCGATGGAAGTAGTACGAGTAACAGAGGCAGCAGCAATCGCATCCGGGAAATGGATGGGCCGCGGTTTAAAAATTGAGGCAGATGATGCAGCAACGACAGCGATGCGCGTAATGTTCGATACAATTCCAATGCATGCTACAGTAGTGATTGGTGAAGGCGAAATGGATGAAGCACCAATGCTTTATATTGGTGAAGAGCTTGGCTTACGCAATGGTGGTCCTAAAGTAGATATTGCAGTTGACCCATTAGAAGGTACAAATATTGTAGCGAAGGGTACAAATGGTGCAATGACAGTTCTTGCTATTGCAGATAAAGGGAATCTGTTAAACGCGCCTGATATGTACATGGAGAAAATTGCAGTAGGACCAGAAGCGGCTGGTAAAGTAGATATTAACGCTTCTGTTACGTATAATTTATTACAAGTAGCGAAAGCTAAAAATAAAGATATTTCGGACGTAGTAGCTACACTTTTAGATCGACCACGTCACCAAGCAATTGTTGATGAAATCCGAGAAGCTGGAGCACGTATTAAATTTATTCAAGACGGTGACGTTGGAGCAGCTATCAATACTGCTTTTGATGAAACTGGCATTGATATTATGTTTGGTACAGGTGGTGCACCAGAGGGTGTTATTTCAGCTGTTGCTTTAAAATGTCTAGGTGGAGACTTCCAAGCGAAGCTAGTGCCAGAAGATGCTGAACAGTTAGAACGCTGCGAAAAAATGGGTGTAGACGTAGAAAAAGTTCTTTATTTAGATGACCTAGTTAAAGGTGACGATGCTATTTTTGCAGCGACTGCTGTAACAGATTGTGAGCTATTAAAAGGTGTTCAGTATAAAGGAGCCTACGCATTAACACATTCAGTAGTTATGCGAGCTAAATCTGGAACTGTACGATTTGTAGAAGGTCGTCACGCTCTTGATAAAAAACCTAGCTATAAATAAAATTTTCTTCTAAAATATACCTAGTGCATCTTTTTTTGCACTAGGTACCTTCTTCTAAATTTTCAACCATCCCATAGTTTTATAAGGCTATGTTATGCTTCAATGTTTTGCCTAGTAAATTGAAGTATCTATCGCCCTGCTTAATTTCTAACGAAGAACTGAAAATGCTGACAGGTACGAAAAGATTAACTTTATCTTCATGTAGCAAAATGCTATTGTATTGAAAGTAAAGTGTAACAATTATGCCAAGGTGATATAGGCCTATCACAAAAAACTTCTATGATAACCCCAAAAATGAAAATTATATTTTGAAAAAGACTGGAGTTGTGCACATGTCTGCATTGACAATCGCTCAATTAGAAAACATGACGTTAAAGGAGCTTTATGCCCTAGCACGCCAATATAAAATTTCATATTATAGCAAGCTAACGAAAAAAGAATTAATATTTGCTATTTTGAAAACTCGTTCGGAGCAAGAAGGCTATTTCTTTATGGAAGGCGTACTAGAAATTGTTTCGCAAGAAGGCTTTGGCTTCCTTCGACCAATTAACTACTCTCCAAGTAAAGAGGATATCTATATTTCTGCTTCTCAGATTCGTCGTTTTGACCTACGAAATGGGGACAAGGTATCTGGTAAAGTACGTCCACCTAAAGAAAATGAACGCTATTATGGACTACTACAAGTAGACGCTGTTAACGGTGAAGACCCAGAAGTAGCTAAAGAACGTGTGCATTTCCCTGCATTAACGCCTTTATATCCTGATCGACAAATTAAGCTTGAAACTACACAACGCAATTTATCGACACGTATTATGGATTTAGTGGCACCTGTAGGCTTTGGGCAGCGTGGATTGATCGTTGCACCACCAAAAGCAGGGAAAACGTCATTATTAAAAGAAATCGCGAATTCGATTACAACAAATTATCCAGATGCAGAGTTAATTGTATTACTAATTGACGAACGCCCTGAGGAAGTAACTGATATTGAACGTTCAGTAAATGCTGATGTAGTGAGCTCGACTTTCGATGAGGTTCCAGAAAATCATGTGAAAGTTGCAGAAATTGTATTAGAACGTGCACGCCGCTTAGTTGAGCATAAGCGTGATGTTATTATTTTAATGGATTCTATTACACGTTTAGCACGAGCGTATAACTTAGTTATTCCTCCGAGCGGTCGTACGCTTTCAGGTGGTATTGACCCTGCTGCGTTCCATCGACCAAAACGATTCTTTGGTTCGGCACGTAATATTGAAGAAGGCGGTAGTTTAACAATTTTAGCAACTGCATTAGTGGATACAGGATCTCGTATGGATGAGGTCATTTATGAAGAATTTAAAGGAACAGGTAACCTAGAGCTTCATCTTGATCGCCAATTAGCAGAGCGTCGTATTTTCCCTGCGCTTGATATCCGCCGTTCAGGTACACGTAAGGAAGAGCTTCTACTTGAGCCTGAGCAACTTGAAAAGCTATGGGCAATTCGTAAAACATTCTCGGACGCACCTGATTTCGCGGAGCGCTTCATGAAAAAATTACGTACAACAAAATCAAATGAAGAATTCTTTGAAAAGCTAAATGAAGATATGAAAAAAGCTACTAAAGGCAAAGGCCTACTATAATTATGAATCACCATTGACTAGCAATAGTCGATGGTGATTTTTTTATTTAATCAAAAATAATTGAAATTGAGAATCATTATCAATATAATAGTTCCATATAATTCTATTTTTAAAAGGAGACGGAAATGAATTATGATGCTTATATGCTTCTATGGCAAAATGCAAATATCCAGTTAAAGCAAATTGACTATGTTAGTAATACCGATGTTCGAATGACAAAGGTTTTAAAAAATAGCGCATTCCTTGTCATGACAGCAGGAGATGCAGAAATTGTCATTGATGACCAACCTTATCATGTACAGCGCTTTAGTATTTTCCATATTGGAAAGTCCAAATCCCTTCATATTACGGCACCAAATAGCATTAGCTACTTCCTTATCTCTTATAAAGGGGATGTCATTTACAAAGATGCTTTTATGCAACATTTACAGATACAATATCAGCCATTCCAAACGACTTTCTCTTGTATACCTGCAAATCCAGTAGCCTTACATACAATTTTGCAAGATATGTACAGCAAATGGCAGTCGGGCTCTATTCAAGAGCATTTATCAGTGAAAGCATCCTTTTATGAGTTCGTCTATCGTGTTTTTCGAGAACTGGCTGAGGGGCAGGGGGAATCGCACGACATTGATAGGGCAGAAGCAGCACGTCTGTATATAGAGCAAAACATACATGAATCTTTATCCATACAGGCACTTGCTGATTTACTTAACATAAGTGCACGTCATTTATTACGTATTTTTAAGGCTCGTTATGAAGTAGGTCCACAAATTTATTTACAGCAGCTAAGAATAGAAAAGGCTAAGCATTACTTGGTAGAAAATCAATATGGCATAAAAGAAATAGCTATTTCGCTTGGATTTGAAGATGAATATTATTTTAGTCGGGTTTTTAAAAAGGCAACAAATATGGCACCAAGTAATTTTAGGCTGAAATATACATCAAACTTGTCCGAAATCGCCATTACAAATGAGAATCATTTTCAATACAATAAGAAACAGCTCGCGCAAGCAAAACAATTTGAAAATGAGGAAAATAACATAATGATGAAAAAAATAAGTAGGCATGTAAAAATACCATTTTTGCTAAGTTTGTTCGTTTTACTTGCAGCATGTGGAGAAGATACAAAGCAATCTGTTGAACATAAAGAGAATGAACCTAAGTCAGAAGAAGTAAAGACTAGAACTGTGACAGATGATAGTGGACGACAAGTAGAGATTCCAGTAAAAGCAGAACGGGTAGTGACAGACTGGTATCTTGGACAAATTCTAGCGTTGGATGTTATCCCAGTAGGAGCAGTGACAGCTAATTTAGACTTTGCAGCATTTTTAAAATCGTATTACAAGGAAGGTGATATTTCCAATATTGGTACAGATGGGAGTGCATCATTAGAAAAGATCTTAGAATTAAAGCCAGATTTAATCATTACATGGAATAAAGAAGATGTAGAAAAATATGAAAAGATTGCACCAACTATTGTATTTTCGGAAACAGCACATAAATCGGCTACCGATGAAGTTAAAGCGATGGGAGAATATTTAGGTCGTCAGGACGAAGCTAACGCATTTGTTCAAGATTTTGAGAAACGTATAGCGCAAGCACAGGAAAAAATAAATAATGTTATCCCAGAAGGAGCTACTTTTACTATTTATGATGTATTCGAAAAAAATGCAACAGTTGTAGGGAATTCAAGTGTGTCAGGTGGTAGAGCACTTTATCAAATACTTAATATGAAGCCTCAGGAAAAGGTACAGGAGCTTTTCGATACGAAAGAATCTACAGGTGGGCGTTATGAAATTTCCTATGAAGTGGTAGGAGACTATGTTGGGGATTATGTTTTTGTTATTAATTTCTTTAATAAAGAAGAGAAATTCCCTTCCACTTGGAAAAATCTCGATGTTGTTAAAAATAATAAAACAATAGAATTAGAACCAGAATATTATTTTGCTTCTGATCCACTCTCAGGATTACATCAAGCCGAAGACCTTGCTGAAAAAATAGTAGAGTTTACAAAGGTTCAACAAAAGTAATAAATAGTACAAAGTAATGTGAGCTACCTGTGTATGATTGGGTAGCTTATTTACTAGAATACTATGAATGATATTGATAATAGGAGGCTTCCTCAATGTTATTACAGCGTTTTTTTTCATATTACAAGCCCTATAAAGGATTATTTATTTTAGATTTTTCCTGTGCCATACTAGTAGCCCTTATCGAATTAGCATTTCCAATCGTATTAAATAAGGTGATTGATGATATTCTACCAGACGGTGAACTGAAGTGGATTATTATGGCTAGTTTATTATTATTCGTTTTATATATTTTTAATTCTATTTTACATTTTATCGTTTCGTATTGGGGACATATGTTAGGTATCAATATTGAGACGAATATGAGAAGGGAAGCATTTAGTCACGTTCAAAAGCTTTCGTTTCGTTATTTCGATAACAATAAAACAGGACATCTAGTTTCAAGATTGACGAATGATTTAATGGACATTGGTGAACTTGCGCATCATGGACCAGAGGATATGTTTATTGCTGCAATGACGATTGTAGGTACATTCGGAGTTATGTTTTACATTGATCCAACCTTTACAATACTAATTTTCCTACTAGTTCCAATCATCTTAATTTTAACGATTATTTTTGGGAAGTTAATGTCCAAAGCATTCCGTCAAATGTTTGGGGATATTGCAGATTTTAATGCACGTGTTGAAAACAATGTAAGTGGTATTCGTGTTGTACAAGCCTTTACGAATGAAGAGCATGAGATTAAGCGCTTTAAAGTAAACAATGAAAGATTTCGAATGACAAAACTTTTTTCCTATAAAGTAATGGCTTGGAATGAAGCGATTTCAGGCATTCTCACAAAAATTTTGTCATTATTCACGCTATTTGTAGGTGCATATTTCGTTTTAAAAGGCCATTTAACAAATGGTGAATTCATTGCATTTATTTTATTATCAGGTATTCTCTTAAACCCAATCAATAAAATTAATATGTTTATTGAAAGTTATCCGAAAGGAATGGCAGGGTTTAGAAGATACATTGAATTTCTAGAAACAGCACCTGAAATTGCAGATCGTTCAGAGGCAAAAGCTATCGATGAAATTGAAGGTGAAATTACATTTACTAATGTATCGTTTGGTTACTCTGAAAATAATCATGCCTTACATCATATTAATTTACAGGTACATCCTGGTGAAACGGTTGCGTTAGTAGGTCCATCTGGTGCAGGGAAGTCTACCATCTGCAGTTTATTACCACGTTTTTATGAAGTAAATGAAGGTTCAATAAAAGTCGATGGCATTGATATACGAGATTTTAAGCTGCAATCATTACGTTCACATATAGGAATTGTTCAACAGGATGTCTTTTTGTTTGATGGCACAATTCGAGAAAACATTGCTTATGGTGATTTAAACGCGAGTGAGGAAGATATTTGGTTTGCTGCACAGCGAGCGCAGCTTACAGATGTCATTAAAGCGCTACCTGATGGTATGGATACATTAGTTGGTGAACGTGGCGTGAAATTATCAGGCGGACAGAAGCAAAGATTATCGATTGCACGTATATTCTTGAAAAATCCTAAAGTATTGATTTTGGATGAAGCAACGTCTGCTTTGGATACAGAAACCGAGCAGGCAATTCAACAAGCCTTAAACGAGCTCGCAATAGGCCGTACAACATTAGTGATTGCACACCGTTTAGCAACGATAAAAGATGCTGATCGAATTGTCGTTGTATCGAAAAAAGGAATTATAGAAGAAGGTACTCATGAGCAATTAATGGATAGACAAAATGCTTATTATGGTTTGTATACAGCGCAATTTGGCTTACAAATCTAAGCTAGTAATTTGTCATTTTATCATCACTCAGCGCAATGACGCCAAGGCGAAATTAATAAAAGGAGGGAAGGGTTATATGTCAGTTCTTGAAATAGATCGTGTGGCTATTGGTTACTCCTCGACGCTCATTGTACATGATTTAAGTGTAGAAATTCCAAAAGGGCAAATCTCAACGATTATTGGTCCAAACGGCTGTGGCAAATCTACCTTATTAAAGGCAGTTGCGCGTGTACTACGGACCCAAGATGGAGCAGTTTACTTAGATGGAAAAGCGATTCATCAATTAAAGACAAAAGAAGTGGCGAAAAGAATGGCGATATTGCCTCAAACAGCAACAGCTCCAGGAGGATTAACAGTTTTTGAACTAGTATCCTATGGCCGTTTTCCACATCAAGCAGGGTTTGGTACATTGCACAAGGAAGATTATGAATATATTCATTGGGCTATAGATGTTACAGGCCTTAGAGAGTTTAGTGACCGTCCGATAGAGGCACTATCCGGTGGGCAACGTCAACGAGTATGGATTGCCATGGCATTAGCTCAAGGAACAGATATTTTAGTACTTGATGAACCTACTACTTATTTAGATTTAGCACATCAGCTCGATATTTTATTACTGTTACAAAAGCTAAATAAAGAGGAAAAACGAACGATTGTGATGGTATTACACGATTTGAACCATGCTTCTCGTTTTTCACACTTTATGATTGCAATGAGAGACGGACAATTAATTGTGAATGGTCAGCCAAATGAAGTGATGACAAAGCAAAATTTACAAAAGGTGTTCAATATTGATGCAGAAATGGCTGTCTGCCCATATAGTAAAAATCCTATCTGCTTATCTTACCAACTGCACGACATGAAAGAATAGCGTTAAGTAGGGAATTGAAATCGTAAGGATTAAGGAGGAAGTGTATGACTACGTCGACAGGAGTAGGAGGGCTCAGAGATTTAGATGAACTACAACAGCGATCTCATCCAGTCCGTGGTGTAGTAGCTTTAATTGTTGGGGTGATAGGGTTAATATTTGCAATCGGTTTGTCAATTTCATTTGGTGCCGCAGATATATCATTGAGTACTGTATGGACAGCTATTACTCATTTTTCACCGGATGTAACAACACATCAAATTATACATGATATTCGATTACCACGAGTGTTAGGCGCAGGATTAGTAGGTGGATGCTTTGCGGTCGCAGGTGCGATTATGCAAGGCATGACACGCAATCCATTGGCGGATTCTGGATTATTAGGGTTAAATTCTGGGGCCGCGTTTATGCTAGCAATCTGCTTTGCTTTTTTCCCTAATTTATCGTACATGTATATAGTTTTATGGTCATTTGTTGGAGCGGGCTTAGGTGTTGCGATTGTTTATGGCGTAGGTTCACTGTCAAAAGGTGGTCTAACGCCAATGCGATTAGTGTTGGCAGGTGCTGCTGTAAGCGCTCTACTAGGTGCGCTAGGGGAAGGCGTTGCCCTTTATTATCGTATTGGACAAGACTTAGCCTTCTGGTATGCAGGAGGTGTTTCAGGTACAAAGTGGTATCATCTTCAAATATTATCGCCATGGATACTGGCGGCAATGATTGGAGCTCTAATTTTATCACGTTCCATTACATTACTCAGTTTAGGTGAAGAAATTGCCGTAGGACTTGGGCAACGTACTAACGTAGTAAAAATATGGGGAATGGTGATTGTTTTAGTGTTGGCAGGAGCGGCAGTATCAGTCGTAGGAGCAGTCGGGTTTGTTGGCTTAATCGTTCCGCATTTTATGAGATACATAGTTGGACACGATTATCGGTGGATTATTTCGTGTTCATTAATTTATGGAGCATTACTTGTTGTGTTGGCTGACCTTGTTGCAAGGATGATCAATCCACCTTACGAAACACCAATTGGAGCGCTAATTGCCTTTATTGGAGTTCCATTCTTCCTCTATATAGCCCGTAAAGGAGGAAAAGAACTATGAGTAATAGTTTTTTAACAGTAACTCAACAAAAAGCTAAAAAGAAAAACTTCTTAATTCTAAGTGCGCTAGCTTTATTAATAGTCATCACATTCGTCATTAGTATGAATACAGGGGTTATAAAGCTAACACCAATGGAGGTTATTCGAACACTTTTTGGTCAGGGCGATGCCCAACAGCAACTTATTTTATTTGAATTTAGGCTACCTCGTATTGTTATTGCAGTTTTGGTGGGGATGGGCTTAGCAGTTTCAGGGGCTATTTTACAAGGCATTTCTAAAAATGCTCTAGCTGACCCAGGCATTTTGGGTATAAATGCAGGAGCTGGACTTGCAGTTATGCTTTATATTTCATTTTTTCCATCTACTAAAGCAGCACCTGTATTTTTACTGCCAGTGTTAGCATTTGTAGGATCAGGGATGACAGCTGTTTTAATTTATATACTCTCTTATCGACGTCATGAAGGAATTACCCCAATGCGCTTACTATTAACAGGGATTGCAGTAGCAGCGGGGATTAGCTCAGCGATGATTGTGCTGACGCTGCGTTTAACACCTGAAAATTATCAATTCGTTGCAACGTGGCTAGCAGGTAGTATTTGGGGATCAAATTGGAGATTCGTAGTATCTTTATTGCCATGGTTACTAATTTTACTACCATTTGTGTATTCAAAATCCCGCGTATTGAACGTTATAAATCTAGGAGAAATAACAGCAGTCGGTTTGGGAGCTTCTATTGAAAGGGAGCGTCGCTGGCTTCTTGCGGCTTCTGTAGGATTAGCTGGGGCAAGTGTGTCAGTAAGTGGGGGGATTGGATTTGTTGGATTAATTGCTCCACATTTGGCACGTCAGCTCGTTGGGGCTAAACATCAGTTTTTACTGCCAGCCGCCGCACTCTTAGGAGGATTATTAGTTTTAATGGCCGATACAATCGGCCGCTTAATATTAGAGCCATCAGAAATTCCAGCTGGGATTGTTGTAGCAGTTTTAGGAGCACCATATTTCTTATATTTATTGGCACGTTTAAAGGAATAAAAGGGAGTGTTTCAATTTCTGAGGAGTGAAATGATGAAAAAAAGAACTATATTTTTAATTATAGTAGCATTTATGCTTGTGGGATGTAGTAGCAATGACGAGACATCAGTGAATGGTGAGCCTAAAGCAGAGACAGAAGCAACGACAAAAAAGATATCAACTATTAATGGAGAAATTGAAATTCCTACAAAAGTTGAGCGACTTGTAGTGGATGCATATTTGCCAACTTCATTACTATTAGGGGTAAAGCCAGTAGGTGCGACACAACGAGATTTAGATAATGTCCACATTCAAGATCAAATTGATGCTATAGAAAATACAGGGGAAAGTGCAGTTGAATCTATTTTAGCATTGAAGCCAGATTTAATTATTACAGCTGAAGCGGATGCAGAATCGTATGAAAAGTTATCCAAAATAGCACCGACTGTTGTTTTGCCCTATGAAACCTACCGTAGTGTGGAAGAAGAAGTAAAAGGGCTCGCTGAAATTTTAGGAAAACAAGCTGAAGGAGAAGCTTGGCTGAAAATGTTTGCAGAGAAAGTATCAGAAAATCGTGAAAAGTTAGCAGAAGTTTTAGATCCAAATGAAACGTATTCTATTTTTGGAGCATACAGCAAAGATTTTTATTTATACGGTGATGGTATTTATCGTGGTGGGCAAGCAATATATAAGCAATTGCAACTAAAAGCACCCCAAAGTACTCAAAAGGAGTTAATTGACACTGGGGAAACGTACAAGCAAGTCTCTTATGAAGTATTACCTGAATATGCGGGAGATTATATTTTCTTAGATGAATCGAATGGTGCGGAGCTAAACAGAGAAGATTCTTTGTGGAAGTCAATGGATGCAGTGAAAAATAACAATGTATTTTATTTAGATGCAGAAAGATTTTGGGCGTTTGACCCGATTGCTGTACTTGCCCAAGTAGAAGAAGTGACAAATATGCTGTTAGAAAAGAAAAAGAGTGAAAAATAAAAGGTGAAATGAGGAATGCCGAATATGACGATAGAAATGTATGATGTAACGATTGTTGGTGGGGGACCCGCAGGTCTTTATACATCTTTTTATAGTGGGATGCGCGATTTAAAGACAAAAATTATAGAATATAGCTCTCAACTTGGTGGTCGAATGTTAATTTATCCTGAAAAGATGATTTGGGATGTTGGTGCTGTGACACCAATATTAGGTGGACAGCTAATTGAACAACTAGTTGAACAGGCAAAAACATTTGATCCAACGATAGTATTAAATCAAAAAGTTGAAAAATTAGAAAAGCAGAGTGATGGTACATTTATATTAACGTCCTCAACAGGCGAGAAACACTATTCGAAAACGGTCATTTTAGCAGTTGGATACGGTGTACTTTCTATGCAAAAGCTCGAGATAGCTGGAGTAGATCGCTATGAGGTGACAAATTTATATTACACAGTACAGGAATTAGAAATTTTCCGTAATAAGCATGTTTTAATTTCTGGTGGTGGTAATTCTGCTGTAGATTGGGCAAATGAGCTAGAGCCAATTGCGGCTAGTGTAACAATTGTTCATCGACGTGATGAATTTGGTGGTCATGAAAAAAATGTTATAAAAATGCGCGAATCCTCTGTATCTATAAAAACACCTTACGAAGTGGTGCAATTGCATGGTGATGGTGATTTAATACAGTCCGTGTCAATCGCCAATAAAGAAACAGACGAAGCCGAACAATTAGAAGTGGATGCAGTCATCGTTAATCATGGCTTAAAATGTGATTATGGCGCACTTGAAAAGTGGGGCCTAGATATTCAAGACGGAGTAGCTATTGTCAATGAAAAGCGCGAAACAAATATAGAAGGTGTTTATGGTGCAGGAGATTTCGTAGATCATCCTTCTAAGGTGAGATTAATAGCAGGTGCATTTACGGATGGTATTTTAGCATTGAATAGTGCAAAGCTTTATTTAGAGCCGGACGCACCAAAAGTGGCGTACGTGTCTTCCCATAATATTCGATTCAAAGAACGAAATAAAAAAATAGGATTAGTGGATAATGACTATCGTGAAGTACGCGGTTAACTCAATAAATCACCATCGACTAGCAATAGTTGATGGTGATTTTTTTTACCATAATGTGAATTAAACTGAAGTTATTCCGATAAAAGCTAAGATTGATCCGATAAAACGAGAAAATATTCCTATAAAAGTTAAAATTGTTCCGATAAAATGAGATTTTGTTCCGATAAATCTGCAAAGTATTCATCTAAGGTTGAATAAATATAGTAACCAAATCTGTTATTTTACAATTTTTTGTTGTATAATTTTGTTATAATATATAGGTAATGGGTATTATTAGTGGGATTTTGCACAAATTACGGGGAGCAAAATAGTGAGGAAGTATTGTTTTGTACATACTGTAGTAAAGTTGCAATCGAGCTAAAAAGAAATATGTCTTTTCGTCTTACAAACGAAAAAGACAAAATTTTAATGAGGTGTACATATGAAAAACTGTTTAGAATGTGGCCATGCGCAGGATGACGGAAGATTTTGTGGGAAATGTGGAGCTCCGATTGAAAATGCTGCACAAGAACGAGCGGCAACAACGCATAGCATGAGTGATGAACAACCAAACTCACAATATACGCAGACTGCTCAGAGAACTACGCAAAGTAATGAGCAAATTGAATTAATTAAAAAGCAATCTAAATTATACGTTAATTATTTTGTAGAACAATTAAAAATGCCATCCGCAAATTTTAATGTAGAAGCTACTTGGAAAAATAGTATTATTAGTATGATTATCTATGTTGTATTAACTGCATTATCAGTATTCACATTAATAAAACAAATCTTTTCCGGAGGATTTGGTTTCTTTGAAAGCATTGGTCCATCCTTCTTTCAAGTATTTTTTTACATGTCGTTATTCATTTCTTTACTAATAGCAATAAGTATCTTTGCTATATTTTTAACGGCAAAACTATTTTCGGAAAGTCTAAGTTTTACAAATGTTATTAGTAAAATAGGAAACTATTATACACTACCTATAGCTATTATGGTTTTAAGTATTTTATTAGGATTGTTGAAATCATTCTCGTATTCAACAACGATGATATACATTGGATTTGCGTTAGCTATTGGTATTATCCCTATATTTGTCATGATTAAGTTGTTAAGTAATAAATCTAAAAACATTGATAGTTTTTACGGTTTCGTTTTCTATTTAGTAGTAACATGTATTTTATCTTCGATTGTTTTCTCATTTATGATAGACTCTGCAATCGGAGAAGTGTTTAAATTTTTTAAATAACTGAATACATTCAAAACTATTGTCAAATGTATATTTCATATGGTAATATTGCAAAGTATGCAACGTGTACATATGTAGCCGACATATTCGGGCTATGTAAGGTACAGTTCGATAATACTCTGTTCCAGATGGTTCAGGGCGAGAGGAGAAAACGAATATGAAACAAGGAATTCATCCAGATTACAAAGAAGCAACAGTAACTTGCTCTTGTGGTAATACTTTCAAAACTGGTTCAGTAAAAGAAAACATCGTTGTCGAGTTCTGCAACGACTGTCACCCATTCTATACTGGCCGTCAAAAATTCGCGTCTGCTGATGGTCGCGTGGATCGTTTCAACAAAAAATACGGTCTTAAAAACTAATGTTAGTTTAATACCTGCCAAGCATGTGCTTGGCAGGTATTTTTTTCAGTATAATCACATATGCCTCGGCATAATTGCGTCTGCAAGCGGCTTTTGTGCTTGCACAAAGAACGCCTTTAATCCGCATTCATCTCGCCCCGACAGAGGTGGGAAACAACTACTGAAAGAAGTTAAAGAAATACGTTGATGCGAGTCTTTTCAGTATCCAGCTCGACATGAAGAAAGGGAGAAGACAAAATGGCACAGCTATATTTTAAACACGGTGCAATGAACAGTGGTAAATCCATAGAAATTTTAAAAGTTGCGCATAACTATGAAGAACAACAAAAACCTGTAATGATGTTTACACCAGGCATAGATACGCGAGATGAAGTAGGCTTTATCTCAAGTCGAGTAGGCTTGCGTCAACAAGCCATTCCTGTTAATGATGATACAAATATTTTTGAGCTAGTAAAAAACAATGCTGTAAAACCATACTGTGTACTTGTTGATGAAGTACAATTTCTAAAAAAAGAACATGTTTTGCAGTTAGCATATATCGTAGATGAGTTAGATATTCCAGTTATGGGCTTCGGTCTAAAAAACGATTTCCAAAATGAGCTCTTTGAAGGCAGTCAGTACATGCTTACATATGCAGATAAAATTGAGGAAATGAAAACGATTTGCTGGTTCTGTCATAAAAAAGCGACAATGAATTTACGTGTTAATGAAAGTCGAAAGCCTGTTTATACAGGTGATCAAATTCAAATTGGTGGGAATGATTCCTACTATCCAGTGTGTCGTAAATGTCACGCGCATCCGCCGCTATAAGGCAAATTGCTCCAGTTGCTGGAACGAGGAAAAAGTAGCATACATGCGAAGAATTCCTTATACTAAGTAGTGGAAATAATAAATGTTTATAAAAAATCTTTACGCACTTAGCGTAATGCTAATGTAGAGTTTCTCTTTTTTGCGACAGTTAACAGAGCAAACTTTATAAAAAACTAAATAGAGGTGAAATCCATGTTCGATCGATTACAAGCAGTAGAGGATCGTTACGAAAGGTTAACAGAGCTTTTAAGTGATCCTGATATTGTAAATGATAATAAAAAATTACGTGAATATTCTAAAGAACAATCAGATATCCAGGAAACTGTAGATGCATATCGTGAATATAAAAGTGTAAAAGAGCAATTAGCTGATACACGTGAGATGCTAGATAATGAAAAAGATCCTGATATGCATGAAATGGTGAAAGAAGAATTCAATCTTCTAAAAGAACAGCAAGAAGAGTTAGAAGAACGTTTACGTATTCTATTAATTCCAAAAGATCCTAATGATAATAAAAACGTTATTATGGAGATTCGCGGGGCAGCTGGTGGAGACGAAGCGAATATTTTCGCAGGTGATTTATTCCGTATGTACTCTCGTTATGCAGAGACACAAGGCTGGAAAATTGACATAATGGAAGCGACGCCAAACCCAATGGGCGGCTATAAAGAAGTTATTTTTATGATTAACGGTCAAGGCGCATATTCAAAATTCAAATTTGAAAATGGCGCACACCGTGTACAACGTGTACCTGCAACAGAATCTCAAGGGCGTATTCATACATCGACAGCGACAGTAGCTTGTTTACCTGAAGTTGAAGAAGTAGATGTGGATATTCATGAGAAAGATATCCGAGTGGATACATTTGCATCTTCTGGTGCTGGTGGTCAATCGGTAAATACAACGATGTCAGCTGTGCGTATGACCCACTTACCGACAGGTGTTGTTGTATCGATGCAGGACGAACGATCACAAATTAAAAACCGTGAAAAGGCAATGAAAATTCTACGTGCTCGTGTTGCTGATATGTATTTGCAAGAAGCACAAAAGGAAATTGATGCTACACGTAAATCAGCTGTAGGTTCAGGCGATCGCTCTGAGCGTATTCGCACATACAATTATCCACAAAACCGAGTGACAGACCACCGTATTGGTTTAACGATTCAAAAGCTAGATCAAATCGTCGAAGGTAGACTAGACGAAATCATTGATACGCTCATTTTAGAAGAGCAAGCATCGAAGTTAGAGCGATTAAATGATGACCTATAATAATGTGATGGAGGCCCTTCAATGGGCTTCTTCTTTTTTAGTGGATAATGGTCGTGAGGAAACAGCGGCACGTATTGTCATGCAGCATATACTTGGCACTAGCTATTCAGAAGTAATGTTACACCTTCAAGATGCATTAACAGCTGAGCAACAAGAGAAATTTAAAGAACTCATCGAAGAGCATGCGAGTGGACGACCTGTACAGTATTGCATCGGTAGTGAAGAATTTTACGGCCGTTCATTTATTGTCGATGAATCAGTACTTATTCCTAGACCGGAAACCGAAGAATTAGTGCTTGGAACGATCAATCGTATGAACAAAATATTTAAAAATCAAAACTTGAAGCTTGCAGATATCGGTACAGGTAGTGGTGCAATTGCCCTTTCTATGAAACTAGAATGTCCAGAGCTAACAGTCGTAGCCACTGATTTATCTGAGGCTGCTTTATCTACAGCACAAAAAAATGCACAAAGATTAGCGGCGGATATTGATTTTCGACTAGGAGATTTAACGAAACCTCTGTCAGGTGAGAAATTTGATATCGTTTTATCGAATCCACCGTATATTGCTTTTGATGAAGCAAAAGAGATGTCAAATACTGTGCTAGAGCATGAACCACATAGTGCTCTTTTTGCAGAAGAAGACGGACTCATTTTATATAGAAAATTGGCTGAACAGCTTCCACCCCTTATGAAAAAACCAGCTCTCATTGGTCTTGAAATCGGATATACACAAGGAGAGCAGGTCGCTCAATTCTTTAAAAATAGTTTTCCGCAGGCTACAGTTTCGATAGAAAAAGATATAAACGGTAAGCCCCGAATGATTTTTTGTGAAATTCATGTATAAAGCATCTACTTCTTGCCCACAATGTGGAGCAAGGAGGGATTTTTATGTTAAACGAATACAAGATTATTAGATTACCAAAACAAAATATCTTTTTAGCTTTTGCAAGATTAGTAGTAATTGCGATTTCTTTGCAATTATGTATTTTATATATTCCATCATTAGTAGGTTTTGCGAAAGAAGCTAGCAATCAAGAGCAAGAAAATGATTTTCGTATACGCGTGATTGCTAATAGTAATACGACACAGGATCAGCTTGAAAAGGAACAGCTTGTCCAAAATTTAAAGCCGTATTTTAAGCAAGTAGTTGCTAGTGCTGGAGCTAAAACTGAGGATAACGAGCAAATAATTTCATTAAAACAAGAAATTGAAGCAGAAATTAAAAAGAATTATCCACAGCTTCATACACAAGTTGTAATTGGGGATAACTTATTTCCACCAAAGAGACATAACGCAGTACTTTATCCACAAAATTTGTATCAATCGATTGTCGTGAAAATCGGTGATGCACGTGGTGATAACTGGTGGTGTAGCATATTTCCATCGATTTGTGAGCCCGATAAAGATGAACAAAAAGAAGAAATAAAAGAAGAAAAGGAACCAGTTACATTTTTTATATGGGAATGGATTAAAGGTTTTTTTGAATGAATTGTTCACAAATTCAGATAACTTATGCACAATTTTTAATAAGTTATAAACATTATGTGGATAATTCAGTAAAAACGAATAATTGAAGGAAGGTTTTAATTATGGAAACCGTTTGCAAAAGTGTGGATAGAAATGTGAATAGTCAGACAAATTATGCACAGGCTGTGGATATCTTAAATGCAGGTGAGGTCGTGGCATTTCCAACAGAAACGGTTTATGGGCTTGGAGCTGTTGCAACAAATGATACAGCGGTCAAAAAGATATTTGAAGCAAAAGGTCGTCCTTCAGACAATCCGCTAATTGTCCATATTGGCACGAAAGAGGAAGTTGAACTCTATATCGAGCATATTTCAGAAGTAGCAAAAAAATGCATGGATTTATTTTGGCCAGGTCCACTGACACTTGTCATGCCTGTAAAGCCAAATGTGTTGGCAAACAGTGTGACAGCTGGTCTTACGACTGTCGGCATTCGAATGCCAGATCATCCAGTTGCACTCGACTTACTGCAACAATTAAAAAAGCCACTTGCTGCGCCGAGTGCTAATCGTAGTGGGAAGCCGAGTCCTACAGAAGCTATACATGTTCAGGATGATTTGGAAGGGTACATACCTTATATTTTAGATGGAGGTACTACTGGGATCGGGCTCGAATCCACAGTGTTAGACGTTACACACGAACCTCCAGTAATTTTGCGTCCAGGTGGAATTACAAAAGAAATGTTAGAGGCTAAAATCGGTCCAGTACTGCAACCTTCAAAAACAGAGCAGAAATTAGAGACTACTCCGAAAGCCCCTGGGATGAAATATACACACTATGCACCTAATGCTCCTGTGCTATTAATCGATTGTGATTTAAAAAAAGTTCATGAGGCTGTACATCAATTACAAAAACAAGGACATAAAGTAGCGTTACTTGCACCAGCTAGTTTTGTTGACAGCAAGGCTGATTATTATTTCTCAGTAGGAGAAGCTGGTAGTAAAGAAGAGATGGGTGCGGCATTGTATCATGCCCTAAGAGCTTGCGATAAAACAGCGGCTACAATAATCTTAGCGACTACTACATCGACTGAAGGAGTAGGAGCTGCAATTATGAATCGACTTGAGAAAGCGGCTGGCGGAAAATGGTATACTCCGTAAATAAACTACCTAGAAAATAGTATGTTAGAGGTAACTCTGGCATACTATTTTTTTTGTATTAATCAGTGGGGGTATCTACTTAGACTTTTGTACTTGAGCTATGTTTGTAGAAAGTATAGCGAGTTTTTACTATAGTGGTAGCCGATTGTTTTTTTTGTTAGAGTGACTTTTAGCACCATATTGTAAGGAAATTGTATTATGATAATACTGTATTTTCGAGCATAAAATGATAAAATATTAGAGAGCGAAGGAGTGCTTTCTTGCAGGGAATTCTTGCGGGTATAATAACGTCTGTAGATGTGATTGGCTTATATGTATTACTGCCAAATGTTAAGTATCGATTTTTTTTATCAGTATGGACAGCTGCTTTGCATATGCTTTTCCCGCTATTAGGCTTCGAATTAGGAAGCTATTTAATGCGTTTCCTCTTAGAGTGGGGACAATGGATATCAAGTATTCTATTATTTTGTATGGGCTTACATTTGCTATTATTTTCGCGGAAAGATGAAAAAGTTACAATTTCACCAATACTTTTAGCCGTGACCGCAAGCCTAGATACCTTTTCAGTAAGTGTTTCATTTGGTATGCTAAACTTAGAGAAAATGGTATTTATTATAAGTGCGGGTGTCAGTGCACTTATTTGCTCTTATGGGTCATTAGTCATTGCCCGTAAAAGTCAGACGTTATTTGGAAATAAATTACAAATAATAACAGGAATATTTTTCATTATTATGGGCTTCCTTGCTATCCGGCAATAGAAAAATCAATGGAGGGTGATAAGTATGAAAATACTATTTGTTTGCACCGGGAATACTTGTCGCAGTCCTATGGCAGAGGTTATTTTAAAACATAAACAATTGGACAATGTAGAAGTTCGTTCGGCGGGCATTTATGCGATGCCAAATGCAGAAATGTCTGCACATGCACAACAAGTATTATATGAAGCAAATATGACGCATCAGCATTTAGCAACACAATTATCAATAACTGAAATGGAGTGGGCCGATCTAATTTTAACAATGACAACAGCTCATAAAGATACAATTATTGCTAATTTCCCAAATGCTGAACAAAAAGTTTTTACTTTAAAAGAATATACAAGCGAAGTTAGTGGTGGAAATGTTGTAGATCCTTACGGTGGTAGTATAGGAATTTATAAAGAAACATTTGCAGAATTAACAACATTAGTAGAACGATTAGTAAAAAAAATTGAAGAGAATTGAGGGTCGCTATGAAAAAGCAGTTTGGTTTACGATTTAAACTAGTATTATTTGTTAGTTTTCTTGCACTAATCACTTACAGTATTAGTTTTATATTTATCGAATATTTACAACCTACCTTTTTCCCAGAAATCAATCGTAAACTGTTTGAAATTTTTACTTATGTGTCAGGGATAGTATGGTCAGGCATATTGGCCGCAGTTTTCAGTGTAATCTTAATTAAGCCTTTACAGCAACTCGAAAATTCAGCTTCCCGAGTAGCAGAAGGAAAAATTGGACAGGATGTAGAAATGCCGAAAACAAGTGATGAAATTCGTTCTGTCGCAGAGGCATTCCAACAAATGGTGTTAAACTTAAGAGGAATGGTGGAAAGTATAGATAGTAACTTCCAGCAAACTAATCAAACAATTATCCAACTATCTGATGAAGCTGCTATTGCAACAAAAAAAGCAGAGAATATCGCTTCTACAGTAAAGCATATTTCTTCTGGTGCAGAGACATCTGCAACGGCAGTCCAAGATACAGCCGAAGCAATTGAAGATGTACGAGCCCTCGCTACAGAAGTCAATAGTAGAGCAGAAGCATCAGCAACGCAATCCAAAGAGATTCTACATAATTTAACGACAACAACAAATGCGATCGAAACGTTAGTAAATAGCATTCAACAAATTGCAGCTGGCAATAATGAGGCATTAGAAAGCATTCATCTTCTAGAGGAAAACGCTGGACAGGTAGAACGCATCATTAGCTTAGTTGGCGATATAGCTGCACAAACAAATTTACTAGCGTTAAATGCTTCCATTGAGGCAGCGCGTGCTGGAGAACATGGAAAAGGTTTTGCGGTTGTAGCAGAAGAAGTTCGTAGCTTAGCGGATGAAAGTGCGAAAGCAGTACAAGGCATTACAACCCTTATCCAGTCAATGCAACAAAACGTTGAGGTTGTAGTCAAACAAATGAATCAGCAAGTGACATTCGCGACAAAAGAAGCTGCCCGTGTATCAGAAACGACAACAGCCGTAGAAGGCATGTCTTCAAGCGTACACGAAATGGCAACAGCAATTGTAGAAATTTCTTCATTAATCGAACAACAAATGCACAACATCGAAACAACTGCCCGTCAATCCCAAGAAGTGGCAGCCATCGCAGAAGAAACGTCAGCCGGCGCACAAGAAGTACGCAGCGCAGCAGAAGAACAAGCATACGCCATTGAGCAAGTAGAAAAACTAGCAGAAGGCCTAAAGAAACAATCAGAAGAACTCCACAAAATGATTCAACAATTCGATAGACAAGCCTAAATGCGAAGATAATAGACTGTAGATAAACTCAGATGAGATTTGAGTTTGCTACAGTTTTTTTGTTGGTTTGTGTGTGGTGGCTTTGGAGAGGAGAGTGAAGGAATGAAGAGCGGTGCCGACGGGCGGGAGCGCAGGATAGAGAGGGAAAAGCGGCGGAAAGCAAAGCGTGAGCGAAGGATAGTCGGCCAAGCGACGGAAGGAATGGCAGTACCGACGGATAGAACAGCGGAAGTGACGGATAAAGAGAGCAGAGCGACGGAAAGCAAAGCGTGAGCGAAGGAAAGTCGGCCAAGCGACGGAAGGAGTGGCAGTACCGACGGATAAAACAGCGGAAACGACGGATAAAGAGAGGAGAGCGACGGAAAGAAAAGCTGAAGCGAAGGAAAGTCGGCCAAGTGATGATGGAAAGAAGGGCAGTACCGACGGATAAACCGCAAAATCGTGGATAGAATCGTCAAAATCGTGGATAGAATCGTCAAAATCGTGGATAGAATCGTCAAAATCGTGGATAGAATCGTCAAAATCGTGGATAGAAAGCCGAAATTCGTGGATAGAACCGTCAAAATGATGGATAGAAAGCCGAAAGTGACGGAGAAAACCGTCAAAACGCCAGATAGAGCTTCAACCTAAAAAGAATTCACGCCCCGCCACGCTCCGCCGCCCCCACCGCCCCACACCCACATCTACTCACAGAACCGTTCTACATCATCAAATACTGGTAATACATAGAAATAATACTGATATAGTATGTCCATTGTAATTGAAAATGGAAACAAACTTTAGAACATAGAATATTACAACAAAATGCCGTTATCCGAATTTATCAACATGATATACACAATATCCACAGGAAAACAGTCTTGAAAGTGAATGATTTTATGTAGATTTACAAGAAATGTTCGTCTTTTAGGAGAAATCAGCATAAAAATGCAAGAAAAATCATGTTATTCTTGGGAGAGAAGTGGTACACTAGTGTTGACTATAATTTCGAAAAGAGGGAACCCAGTGAGAATAGCAATTTCTTCTGATCACGGAGGCAATAACTTACGTCGTGAGATTATGCAGCTGTTAGATGAGCTAAATATCAGCTACGAAGATTTTGGTCCACAATCTGCGGATTCAGTAGACTATCCTGATTATGCAAAACCAGTTACTGAAGGTGTTGCTAGCGGGGAATTTGATAAAGGTATTTTAATTTGTGGTACAGGCATTGGTATGTCTATAGCTGCGAATAAAATTAAGGGGATTCGTTGTGCTTTAGTACATGATTTATTTAGTGCAAAAGCAACGCGTTGCCACAACGATTCAAATGTTTTAGCAATGGGTGAGCGTGTTATTGGGCCAGGCCTTGCACGTGAAATAGCTAAAGTATGGCTTGAGACAGATTTTGAAGGTGGTCGTCATACGCGACGCGTTGAAAAGATCGCTGAACTTGAGCAATAAAACGCAATTAAGTTTGTTAACATTTGTCCTACGCTAGAAAGTTCTTCAAAGAGCTTTTTAGCTGTGGGACATAAATAATTTAGAATTAAGGGGCTGAGCATAGTGGTTGTACAACAAATACGAACACATTTGACTCAGTTACTCAGTGAATTTGAAGAGCAAGTAACCCTACGACCGAATACTATTTTTGTTGTAGGTTGCTCGACATCTGAAGTGATTGGTCAGAAAATTGGCACAGCAGGCGCGCTTGAAATTGGAGAGGCGATTTATGAGCCGTTGCAGGCATTTGCAAAGAAACATCAACTACATTTAGCGTTCCAAGGGTGTGAGCATATTAATCGTGCTATTACTATGGAAGCAACAACGGCAGAACGTTTTGGTTATGAACCGGTAACAGTTGTACCAGTTCGTACTGCGGGTGGCTCGATGTCCGCTTATGCGTTTACGCAATTTGCAAATCCAATTGTAGTGGAAGCTGTGCAAGCAAATGCAGGTATTGATATTGGTCAAACTCTTATTGGTATGCATTTAAAGGCAGTAGCTGTTCCGGTTCGTACTTCTGTGCGAATGGTAGGAGAAGCGGTTGTGACAGTTGCAACAACACGTCCAAAGCTGATTGGCGGAGAGCGTGCAGTGTATAAATAAAATTACCTTTGAAAACAGTGGTATACAAATAACGATTATACTTAGGAGGCTTTTTCAAACATGGCATACGAAAAATTAGCAGTACAAGACAAAGCAGTATTAGACGGAATTCTTGCGGAAAAAAAACGTCAACAAGCAAATATTGAGTTAATCGCATCAGAAAACTTTGTATCAGAAGCAGTAATGGAAGCACAAGGTTCTGTTCTAACAAATAAATATGCTGAAGGTTATCCAGGTAAACGCTACTATGGCGGTTGTGAACACGTAGATGTTGTGGAAGATATCGCACGTGATCGTGTGAAAGAAATTTTTGGTGCTGAATATGCAAACGTACAACCACACTCTGGTGCACAAGCAAACATGGCTGTATACCACACAATTTTAGAACCAGGAGATACAGTACTTGGGATGAACCTATCTCATGGCGGCCACTTAACACACGGATCTCCTGTAAACTTCTCGGGTATTCTGTATAATTTCGTTGAATATGGCGTAACAAAAGATACTCAAGTAATCGATTATGAAGATGTACGCCAAAAAGCGTTAGAGCATAAACCAAAACTAATTGTGGCGGGTGCATCTGCATACCCACGTGAAATTGATTTCGCTAAATTCCGTGAAATTGCTGATGAAGTAGGAGCATATTTCATGGTGGATATGGCACATATCGCTGGTCTTGTAGCTACTGGTGAGCACCAATCACCAGTGCCATACGCTGATTTTGTGACATCTACAACACATAAAACATTACGTGGCCCACGTGGTGGTTTAATCCTTGCTTCGAAAGAATGGGAGCAAAAGCTTAACAAATCTGTATTCCCAGGTATCCAAGGTGGACCATTAATGCACGTAATCGCTGCAAAAGCTGTTGCATTCGGTGAAGCATTACAACCAGAATTCAAAGAGTATGCAAAACAACTTAAAGCGAATGCTAAAGCTTTAGCAGAAGCATTAATGGCAGAAGGCGTTGAAATTGTATCTGGCGGTACGGACAACCACTTATTACTTCTTAATGTGAAATCACTTGGCTTAACAGGTAAAGTAGCAGAGCACGCACTTGATGAAGTAGGGATTACAACAAATAAAAATACAATTCCTTACGATACAGAATCTCCATTCGTAACTTCTGGTATCCGTATTGGTACACCAGCAGTAACATCTCGTGGCTTCAATGAGGAAGACATGAAAGAAGTTGGGGCAATTATTGCTACAGTTCTTAAAAATCCAGAGGATGAAGCAGTTAAAACTGAAGCGAAAGCTCGCGTAAAAGCGTTAACGGACAAACATCCATTATACGTATAATTTAATAGAAGATAAGGCTGTGGTTAAAGTGGTACTTTGCACTTTAATCACAGCTTTTTTTTATTGGCTTGCTGCCAGCCGCTCGCACTGATGCCCGCGGAATGGAACTCAACCACATGTTTCGATGATAAGTTTTTTTGCAAATGGAAATAAAATACTTTTATTTTTGAATTTATTTACATAAACTTAGTATAAAAGGATATAGTATAGAAGAGTGAGACAGATGATGTCCTTGTGAAAAAAGGATTTTTTATAAAAGTGACAATTTATTGAATCTTTATGTACAATGTAAGAGGGAGGAGGGGCTGTATGGTTACTAAAACGATGTCCATAGAAAATGAAATACTATTAAATACAATTCGTAGGTTAGGAGATCATTCTAAAGAAAGCTACGTTATTTTTGATGCGACAAATAATCATTGCGTATTGGAATGTAATGATTCTTTTTGTACGCTGACAAATACTACACGTTCGGAAATAATAAATAGCGATTATTTTGCATGGTTGTCAAACGAAGAACAGACAACTGTTGAAAAGATTAAACAAAAAATACATAGTGGAGTTTTGGTACAAGCGAAATTGCACCATAGTTGCTTCGATAAACCTCTTTTTTGGGCAGAGGTACAAGCACTCCCATTTCAAAATAATAAAGATGAAACATTATTTGTTTTAGTACTAGTGAAGGATGTTACGTACTTTCACAATGTGGAGTTTTTAATGCGCCTTGAGAATGCTATGTACGAAGCGATTGAAAAGGACAATTCCTTTGCTAAAAAGATGAGCATTGTTTGCAGTGGTTTAGATGAATTTTTTATGCCGAATATATCAAGTATGGTACTTGTCAAAACGGAGGCAAATCAATTACAGATTTTTAGAGGGAACGATAAAACAAAAAGTTTACCCGATTGTTGTGAAAACAATGATTTTTTTAAGAGTGTTATGCAAGGGGAGACGTCCATTCTAGTGAAAAATTTGGATGATATTGATATTCCAATAGAATATAAAAGGTTTGCCAATTCATCTAAAAAGTCATTTGGGTGGTTTATGCCAATATACAATCAACAACAGCAAGCAATTGGATTGTTTGCCATCTTGTTAGAGCAACATGGTAGTGATCGTAAGTTCCTTGAATATATGTTTCGGAAAATCGGTGCTCTTGTTGCGTTGGCATATTCGTATGCAAAAACACAAAAAAAGATATGGGATTTAGCCTATGTCGATATCACAACGGGGCTACCAAATCGACACGGTTTTTTAAATAAGGTAGAAAAAGAGTGCAGTCAAAATGGGAACATCAAAATCTTAAAGCCAAGCGAATTCCATCATATTGTCGAGTTATATGGACGTGAAGCGGGCGATGAGCTGTTAAGACAAATTGCCAAACGTTTAAATGAAGAGAAGTATGAGCGTAACGAATATATTGCTAGATTTACAAGCTCTAGTTTAATCATGTCAAATGCAACAGTTGATGAAGATTTCTTCTATTATGAAAGGCGCATTAAAGAGATTATTCGTCAGCCTTTTATTATAGGTGGTAAGAGCATTTATATTACGCTAAAAACGGGTATTGCTTTATATAACGATGAGATCAAAATGGCTGATGCGATTCGCTTTGCAGATAATGCTGTGTCCTTTGCTGCCAATAAACCGGGTACTCATACGGAAATATTTACACAAGAAAGAAACGATGTACTTGAGCAGCAAATGACCGTGTTAAACCATTTGGCACAGGCATTAAAAAATAAAGAAATCTCGGTGAATTTGCAGCCAAAGGTTGATTTACGGACAGGAGAAATTCATAGTATTGAAGCGCTTGCTCGCTGGATTTCTCCAAAACTAGGTTTCGTGTCACCGGCAATCTTTATTCCAGTGGCAGAAAGTGCAGGGAAGGTACGCGAAATCGATGTTCAAATATTAGAGTTGGTTCTTTCGTGGTTAGCAGAGCGTGAGAAAATAGGGAAAAAATTAGTGAAGGTGGCAGTCAATATTTCGCCTGATCATTTTTACTATGCTAATTTTGTACAGGATACATTGGGGCTCGTTCGGAAATATGATATTGATCCGAAATATATCATTTTAGAGGTGACAGAAAATATTGGCCTAGTTGATTTTCAGACTGCTTTTTCAATTATCCAGGAATTAAAGGGCTACGGCTTTAAAACTTCGGTGGACGACTTTGGTACAGGCTTTTCATCTTTAAGTTATTTACAAAGACTGCCTTTTACTGAATTAAAAATAGATCGTAGCTTTATTAATGCTATTGATGATGGTGCGACCCTCGCTATTGTCCGATCCATTATTCAATTAGCATTAAACCTAGGAATGACTTCGGTCGCAGAAGGTATTGAAAATAAAGAGCAGGTTGAGATTTTACGCGCATTAGGCTGTACAGTAGGACAAGGATATTACTATTACAAACCAATGACAATAGAACAAGTAGATACAATACTTGATAAATAATCGCTAGCATATGTAGGAAACATTCTTGAAAAGGAGTTGTCCCAAATTTATTTTTGAGACGACTCCTTTTTTCTGTTATACTAGTTGAGATAAAAATGAATCCGAACGGTTAGGAGAGAATCCCTTTGAGCAAAGTATACGTATTTGATCATCCACTAATCCAACACAAGTTAACTTATATTCGTGATAAGAATACAGGAACTAAAGAATTTCGTGAGCTAGTAGACGAAGTGGCAACATTAATGGCATTCGAAATTACACGTGAGATGCCAGTAGAAGAAATTGAAATTGAGACACCGGTTACTGTTGCTAAGACAAAAGTACTTTCTGGTAAGAAACTTGCGATTGTCCCAATTTTACGTGCAGGTATTGGCATGGTAGATGGCGTATTAAATCTAATTCCAGCTGCTAAAGTTGGTCATATCGGTCTTTATCGTGATCCAGAAACGTTAAAACCTGTAGAATACTATGCAAAACTTCCAGCAGATGTAGAAGAACGTGATTTCATCATTGTAGATCCAATGCTTGCAACTGGTGGATCAGCAGTGGAAGCGATCAACTCACTGAAAAAACGTGGTGCGAAAAGCATTAAATTTATGTGCTTAATCGCTGCGCCAGAGGGTGTTAAAGAAATTCAAAAACATCATCCAGATGTAGATATTTATATTGCTGCACTTGATGAAAAATTAAATGACCATGGCTACATTGTCCCTGGTCTAGGTGATGCAGGCGACCGCCTATTTGGTACAAAATAATACTGAACACTATTCAATGGTATTAACAAGATTCAACAACGGAAAATAGGGATGACATTTTGTTAAAACGTATATCATGATGATAAGTTGATTGGAGTGGAGACTGGGCGACTCCTCGGGGATCAGCGTCACAGATGAGACCCTGGAGCGAAGCGAAGCGGCTCATCGGACGCCCCCAGGAAAGCGCCCAGTCGTAACGGAAATCAACCTACGTTATGATGATAAGCCGTAAAAATAGGGTCAGTATGTAATTTTTAGGAAACTTATAACTATAGAGAGCGTCCTTCATTATTGAAGGACGTTTCATAGTATGTTAGGCGAATTACTTCTATTAAAGTTCGACACTTGCCTCATATGACGCAGATCAATGGAAGTAAAGCACTTTTCATACAAATATAACAAAGGACGGTGCGAATCGTTTTGATGAAAAAATGGAAAGTAATGACGATTTTCGGTACGAGACCAGAGGCTATTAAAATGGCCCCACTAGTATTGGAATTACAAAAGCATCCTGAGCAAATAGAATCGATTGTGACGGTAACAGCCCAACATCGCCAAATGCTCGATCAAGTTTTAGAAACATTTAAAATTGCACCTGATTACGATTTGAATATTATGAAGGATCGTCAAACATTAATTGACGTGACGACAAATGCTTTACAGGGCTTAGACAAAGTTATGAAAGAAGCAAAACCGGATATTGTTTTAGTACATGGTGATACAGCAACGACTTTCATTGCAAGTCTAGCTGCATTTTATAACCAAATTGCTATCGGACATGTGGAAGCAGGTCTTCGAACTTGGAATAAGTATTCACCATACCCAGAGGAAATGAATCGCCAGTTAACAGGTGTTATGGCTGACCTTCATTTCGCACCGACAGAAGTATCAAAGAAAAACCTTTTAGATGAAAATAAAAACCCTGATACTATCTTTGTCACTGGTAACACAGCGATCGACGCATTAGCTACAACAGTAAGTGAACATTACACACATCCTGTCTTAGACAAAATAGGCACAGACCGTATGATTTTATTAACAGCACATCGTCGTGAAAATCTAGGTGAACCTATGCGTCATATGTTCAGAGCGATTACTAGAATTTTAGAAGAGCATGAGGATGTACAAGTTGTTTACCCAGTTCATATGAATCCAGCTGTACGAGAAATAGCGAATGAAATTTTAGGAGATCATAAGCGTGTTCATTTAATTGAACCTCTTGAAGTCTTTGATTTCCATAACTTTGCGGCTAATTCTTATATGATATTAACGGATTCTGGTGGTGTCCAAGAGGAAGCACCTTCATTAGGTAAACCAGTTCTAGTACTAAGAGATACAACAGAGCGCCCAGAAGGTATTGCAGCAGGGACTCTAAAGCTAGCAGGAACGGAAGAAGAAACTATCTATTCTCTAGCTAAACAATTAATAGAAGATACAAATGCTTATGAAGCAATGTCAAAAGCGTCAAATCCTTATGGTGATGGACATGCTTCTGAGTATATTGTGAAGGCTCTTTTAGGATTTTTACAAAAAAGCAAGTAATATCCCTTTTCAGAAATGAAAAATGAGTCTAATGTACTAATCATGGTAGGCGGGCTAATTTGCGAGCATATATGTGTCGCAAATTAGCTTTTTTTTGCATAAACGTTAACTGTGATTTTGAAACTATGAATTTTCATACACAAATTTGTCAACAATTTGACAAGAGTATAGTGGCTGTGAAGTTTTTCTACTTTACTAATTGACTTCAAATATCTCCTATTGTATGCTTACAAAGGGTAAGAATGATAAGGGTTTCTATTCGTAAATAGAGGTTGAAACACTTGTTACATCAAGTTTCTACTAAATTGACAGTTCAAACTAAAAGCTGTCGATTTGCAACGTTTTGTGCGTTTCGGGGTGTAAGATTTTTTGGGATTTACACCTGTGATTTCAAAATGACGCTCTCCCGTTACTATTCCGCTGTGAGTAGTGTTTTTCACTGCTCTTTTCTGATTTCACATAGTGGTCAGCAAATGTTTCTTTACTCGAAAAAATGATTCAGGAGATTATAAACCAATGCTAGATTTGCATCACATTTTTGCTATGCAGAAGAGAGCGTTATTTTTTTTGCTCGCACTCTGTGCATTAGGCTGGGGATTTACGCCCTATCAGACGTTTTTTGCGGGCATCGCAATCGGTGCATTCTTTGGTACGTATAATTTTTGGATTTTAGTTCGCCGTATGGAGAAGTTTGATCGATCCATTAGTGAAGGGAAGAAAATAGGCTCACTTGGTACAATGCTCCGCTTTGGATCAGGTGTAGCGGCAGTCGCTCTAGCCATTTCGTTGCCAAACTATTTTCACTTAATTAGCACGGTCATAGGGCTAATGATTCCGTACGTTTTTCTCTTTGTCGAGAGAATTGTGTCCCATGTAAAGAACCGCTAATGTGCTTTAAATTAGAAAGAGAGGTGAAAAATAACAATGAATCATGAAGCTCCATTGAAAGTAGTTGACTTTGGTCTTTTTACACTAACATTCAACCTTTCAACTGTAATGATGTTACTAGTTGCAGCTGTAGTCGTTTTCTTAATCGCATTCATCTCAACTAGAAGCTTAAAGTTAAAACCTACAGGTATGCAAAACTTTATGGAATGGATTATGGATTTCGTAAAGAACATCATCAAAAGCAACATGGACTGGAAAACTGGTGGGCGATTCCATATTTTAGGTATCACGTTAATTATGTTTATCGCTGTATCTAACTTATTAGGTCTTCCATTCTCTATCGTCTATGATCACCAACTTTGGTGGAAATCACCTACAGCTGACCCAACCGTTACAATGACTCTTGCAGCAATGATTTTAGCCTTAACACATTTCTATGGTATTAAAATGAAGGGGACAGGCCATTATGTTGGTACATTCTTCAAACCAATGTCATTCATGTTCCCGCTAAAAATCGTTGAAGAGTTTGCGAACACTTTAACATTAGGTCTTCGTCTTTACGGTAACATCTATGCAGGTGAGATTTTACTTGGCTTAATCGCAAGTTTAGCTGTTACGGGTCCAATGGGATTCGTCGGAGCAATTGTTCCAATGATGGCATGGCAAGGTTTCTCTATTTTCATCGGCTTTATCCAAGCCTTTATCTTCACAATGTTAACAATGGTTTACATGGCTCATAAAGTGAGCGATGACCATTAATATAAAGCATAAATCTTATGCTTAAACCAAAAAAAAACAAACAATTCCAAGGAGGAAATTTTCAAATGGGTTTATTAGCAGCAGCAATCGCAATCGGTCTAGGTGCACTTGGTGCAGGTATCGGTAACGGTCTTATCGTTTCAAAAACAGTAGAAGGTATCGCTCGTCAACCAGAAGCACGTGGCGTTCTTCAAACTACAATGTTCATCGGGGTAGCATTAGTTGAAGCCCTACCAATCATCGCAGTAGTAATCGCATTCATCGTAATGAACAAATAATTCAGTTGTACACTGAATTCTAGTGGCGAAGCAGAAATCTCTAGATGAAACTTCGCCCTTCATTTTGGAACTGATAAAAGCTATGTGTAAATATAGCTTTTTAAAATAGGTAGTTTTTCAAGTAATTAATTAATTTATTATGTTGAAGTCAAAGCTCTTGAAGGGAGTGAAACAATCGTGTTTTTAGATAATCTTGTACTAGGCAGCGCTAGTGCCGGTTTCAACGGTGGTGACATCGCAGCAACATTAATCATTTTCTTAGTGTTAATGTTTTTACTTAAAAAGTTCGCTTGGGGTCCACTTATGGGCATCATGCAACAACGTGAAGAATTAGTAGCTAGTGAAATCGAAGCAGCTGAAAAAGCTCGCAAAGATTCGCACCAATTTTTAGAAGAACAAAAGAGCCTTCTTAAAGAAGCTCGTACGGAAGCACAATCGATTGTTGAAGGCGCTAAGAAGCAAGGCGAAGTGCAAAAAGAAGAAATTCTTACTGCAGCTCGCAATGAAGCAAACCGCTTAAAAGAATCGGCTTTACGTGAAATTGAGTCTGAAAAAGAAAAAGCTATTGCAGCTGTACGTGATGAAGTCGTTTCATTATCTGTACTTGCAGCATCTAAAGTCCTTAGCAAAGAAATTTCTGAGGCTGACAACCGTGCTCTAATTGAAGAGACGATTGCGAAGGCAGGGGAAGCTCGATGAGTAATTCAACTGTAGCAAAACGTTACGCACAAGCGCTATTTGAATTAGCGCAACAAAAAAACATTCTTGCTGAAGTTGGAGCAGACTTAAACGAGCTAACAAAAGTAGTCAAAGAATCTCCTGATTTTTTAACACTTTTAAATGCTCCTAAGTTCTCTATCGAACGTAAGAAACAAATGGTAGCTGAAATCTTTGCAAGTGCAACTCCAGAAGTTTTACACACAGTTCAACTACTTGTTGAGAAAAAACGTGTAAACGAAGTGAAGCTGATTGCGAACGCATATGCTGAGCTTGCTGCACAGGCACAAGGTTCTGCAGATGCAACAGTATTCTCTACTCGTGCACTTTCTGCTGAAGAAAGCACTAATATTTCTACAACATTTGCGAAACTTGTAGGGAAGCAAACATTAAACATTACAAACGAAATTGATCCATCACTTCTTGGTGGTATTCGTGTTCAAATCGGTAATCATATTTATGATAGCTCAGTTGCGAACAAGCTTGAGCGCCTAAAACGTGAATTAATCGGTTAATAATTTAGAAATGTGAGAGGTGACATACATGGGCATCAAGGCTGAAGAAATCAGCAGTCTGATTAAACAACAGATTGAGAATTATGAATCTGAACTTAAAGTAAGCGAAGTTGGTACAGTTATCCGTATTGGTGACGGTATCGCACTTGCTCATGGCCTCGACAACGCCATGGCTGGAGAGCTTTTAGAGTTCTCTAACGGTGTTATGGGTATGGCTCAAAACCTAGAAGAAGGTAACGTTGGTATCGTAATCTTAGGTCCATACGCAGACATCAAAGAAGGCGATGAAGTTCGTCGTACAGGTCGTATCATGGAAGTACCAGTTGGTGAAGAACTAATTGGCCGTGTTGTAAACCCACTTGGTCAACCAGTGGATGGACAAGGTCCAATCAACACAACAAAATCTCGTCCAATCGAAAGTCCAGCTTTCGGTGTAATGGCTCGTAAATCAGTACACGAACCACTACAAACTGGTATCAAAGCGATTGACGCTTTAGTACCAATCGGTCGTGGTCAACGTGAGTTAATCATCGGTGACCGTCAAGTAGGTAAAACATCTGTAGCAATCGATACAATCTTAAACCAAGATGGTGAAAATATGATTTGTATCTACGTTGCTATCGGTCAAAAAGAATCAACTGTACGTGGTGTAGTTGAAACGTTACGTAAGCACGGTGCGTTAGATTATACAATCGTTGTAACTGCTGCTGCGTCTCAACCAGCTCCATTACTATACTTAGCACCATTTGCTGGTGTTTCTATGGCAGAAGAATTCATGTTACAAGGTAAGCACGTATTAATCGTGTATGATGATCTTTCTAAACAAGCATCAGCTTACCGTGAACTTTCACTTCTTCTACGCCGTCCTCCAGGTCGTGAAGCATACCCTGGTGATGTTTTCTACTTACACAGCCGCTTACTTGAACGTGCTGCGAAGTTAAATGAAACATATCAAAATGGTTCTATTACAGCTCTTCCATTCGTTGAGACACAAGCTGGGGATATCTCTGCATACATCCCAACTAACGTAATCTCAATTACTGATGGACAAATTTTCTTACAATCTGACTTATTCAACTCAGGTGTACGTCCAGCGATTAACGCCGGTCTTTCTGTATCACGTGTAGGTGGATCTGCTCAAATTAAAGCGATGAAAAAAGTTGCGGGTACACTACGTCTTGACTTAGCTGCATTCCGTGAACTTGAATCATTTGCTCAATTCGGTTCTGATTTAGATAAAATCACACTTGCTAAACTTGAGCGTGGTAAACGTACGGTTGAAGTTCTTAAACAAGACCTAAACAAACCACTTAAAGTTGAAAAACAAGTTGCTATCCTTTATGCATTAACTAAAGGTCACTTAGATGATATTCCAGTACAAGATATCGTTCGCTTTGAAGGTGAATTCTTAAGCTGGTTAGATACAAACCACACAAACGTTTTAGATCACGTTCGTACTACAAAAGAACTTGCTCCTGATGCGGATTACGTAGCAGCTTTAACTGAGTTCAAAAAAACTTTCGCTAAATCAGAATAAGTTCGAGCTAGTCACTTGATTAAAAAACAAAAGGTGGTGAAATACCAGTGGTAAACTTACGCGAAATAAAAGGTCGTATTAATTCTACAAAGAGTACGAAACAAATTACGAAAGCGATGCAGATGGTTTCTTCTTCAAAGTTACGTCGTGCAGAGCAAAACGCTAAAGCGTACGTTCCTTACATGGAAAAAATCCAGGACGTAGTAGGCGCGATCGCTTCAGGGACAAAAGACAGTGGACATCCAATGTTAACTGCTCGTCCGGTTAAGAAAACAGCTTACTTAGTCATTGGTTCTGACCGTGGTCTTGCAGGTGCTTACAACTCAAGTATCCTACGTCAAGTACAACGTACAATTGACGAGCGTCATAAATCAAAAGACGAATACGTTATTTTAGCGGTAGGTCGTGTTGTTCGTGATTACTTTGTGAAACGTGATCATAATGTCATCAGCGATGTTGTCGGTCTTCCGGACCAACCAACATTTGCTGATATTAAAGAAATCGCTCGTAAAGCTGTTGGTATGTTCACTGATGGTACGTATGATGAACTTTATATGTACTACAATCACTTTGTCAGCGCAATTGCTAACGAAGTGACAGAGAAAAAACTTCTTCCATTAACGGATCTTGCACCTGCTAGCAGTAATGCTTCTTACGAATTTGAACCATCTGGTGAAGCAATTCTAGAAGTATTACTTCCACAATACGCGGAAAGCTTAGTTTATGGCGCATTATTAGATGGGAAAGCAAGTGAACATGCTTCTCGTATGACTGCTATGAAAAATGCAACTGATAATGCATCTGATCTTATTTCAGACCTTTCATTGCAATATAACCGTGCACGTCAAGCAGCAATTACACAAGAAATTACAGAAATCGTTGGTGGAGCTGCAGCCTTAGAATAGGCCCAGCTTCCCAATGTCGTATAAGAATACGATAGGAGGGTACACAGTAATGAATAAAGGACATGTTATTCAAGTAATGGGTCCAGTTGTTGACGTAAAATTTAACAACGGCCAATTACCAGCAATCTATAACTCATTAACAGTTAAGATTGAACGTCCTAATGAAGAACCAACAATTCTTGCATTAGAAGTTGCTCTTCATTTAGGTGATGATTCTGTTCGTACAATTGCAATGTCATCTACTGATGGCTTACAACGTGGAGCAGAAGTAACAGACTCAGGAAAAGCTATCTCAGTACCAGTTGGTGAAGTTACTTTAGGACGTGTATTCAACGTTCTAGGAGAAGTAATCGACTTAGGTGAAGAGATTCCAGCTGACGTTCGTCGTGATTCAATTCACCGCGAAGCACCATCTTTCGATGAACTTTCAACTACAGTTGAAATTCTTGAAACAGGTATCAAAGTAGTAGACTTATTAGCACCATACATCAAAGGTGGTAAAATCGGTCTATTCGGTGGTGCCGGTGTAGGTAAAACAGTATTAATCCAAGAATTAATCAACAACATCGCACAAGAGCACTCAGGTATCTCTGTATTCGCTGGTGTAGGTGAGCGTACTCGTGAAGGGAACGACTTATTCTTCGAGATGAGCGATTCAGGCGTTATCAAGCAAACAGCGATGGTATTCGGTCAAATGAACGAGCCACCAGGCGCACGTATGCGTGTAGCTTTAACTGGTCTTACAATGGCAGAATACTTCCGTGATGAGCAAGGTGCTGACGTACTTTTATTCATCGACAATATCTTCCGTTTCACACAAGCAGGTTCTGAGGTTTCTGCCCTATTAGGTCGTATGCCTTCTGCGGTAGGTTACCAACCAACACTTGCAACTGAAATGGGTAAATTACAAGAGCGTATCACATCTACTAACAAAGGTTCTGTAACTTCTATCCAAGCGATTTATGTACCAGCCGATGACTATACTGACCCGGCTCCAGCTACAACTTTCGCCCATTTAGATGCAACTACTAACCTTGAGCGTAAATTATCAGAAATGGGTATCTACCCTGCGGTTGACCCATTAGCTTCGACTTCTCGTGCTTTATCACCTGAAATCGTGGGCGCTGAGCACTACGCTATCGCTACTGGTGTACAACGTACAATCCAACGTTACCGTGAATTACAAGATATCATTGCTATCTTAGGTATGGATGAATTATCTGATGAAGATAAACAAACAGTAGAACGTGCTCGTCGTATTCAATTCTTCTTATCTCAAAACTTCCACGTTGCGGAACAATTTACTGGTCAAAAAGGTTCTTATGTACCTGTTAAAGAAACTGTTCGCTCATTCAAGGAAATCCTTGATGGCAAATGGGATCACCTACCAGAAGATGCTTTCCGTCTAGTTGGTTCTATTGATGAAGTAGTTGAAAAAGCGAAAAGCATGGGCGTAGAGGTTTAATACTAGGGACGAGGAGGAAAAAATATGAAGACAGTTCAAGTCAATATTGTCACTCCCGACGGCCCAGTATACGATTCTGAAGTATCAATGGTAATCGCAAAGACAACTTCAGGAGAAATCGGTGTTCTTGCAGGCCATATTCCTATGGTCGCTCCACTTGCAATTGGTGCAGTGAAGCTTAAAAAAGAAGACGGTTCAACTGAACTTGTAGCTTTAAGCGGTGGTTTCATTGAAGTTCGCCCTGAAAAAATCTCAATTTTAGCGCCATCTGCTGAAATTGCTGAAAGCATTGATGTTAAACGTGCTAAAGAAGCCGTTAAACGTGCTGAAGGACGTCTTCAAGATAAACAAGATAACATTGATTTCAAACGTGCTGACCTAGCATTAAAACGTGCGTTGAATCGTATCAACGTTCATGAGGGTAATATCTAATTCAAATTTTAACGGGCAGATTCAACATCTGTCCGTTTTTTAACATTATTCCACAGTGGCTAGAGGAAGGAATATGGAGGAACAACATGGAATTATATAGGGCAGTAGGGCAGGAAGCTTTAATAGGTATTCTATCGCACATATTTTTTATCGGTATTACCTTTTATGCGCTACAAGCGTTTATGTTAGAAAAGCTTTTTAAGAAGAATAAAGTATTTCAAGTCCAATTAATTTATATTTTATTAAGCGTTGCAATAGGATCAGTCGTTTCAAATTTCTTTCTCCAATTTTCAAATTGGTCTGGGAAGCTTCCGTATTTATTTTAAGAGACCGTTATTACTTTCTATATGTTAGATGTTGAATCTACATATTTCACAGGGCTTTATAACATAATTTATGTGGTCCTTTGAAATATGTAAAAAAAGAAATTTGTGAGATTTCGGTTTTTGTTCACAAATCTTTGGGTATATATTAAAAATTTACGCTTATCTTCCATGTTATTGGTCATTCACAAAAAAAAAAATCATGCGTACAATAAATAAATAGCAAAATATTAAAAAATGACGTAAAATAGTGATTTGGACGCTTGAACGAGCGTAAGAAAAGTTGTACTATAGAGTTGTTTGTTTACTGATTATGACATTATACTTCTTTTTAAAATAAAATTTTGATAGGTTAATAGATTGAATTCGGAGGGACATAGGGTGGAAAAAATAATAGTGACTGGCGGCCAACAGCTACAGGGGAAAGTACGCGTAGAGGGCGCAAAAAATGCGGTGTTACCAATCCTAGCAGCAGCTTTACTTGCTTCTAAAGGAGAAAATGTAATTAAGGAAGTCCCTAACTTAGCAGACGTCTTTACTATAAATGAAGTACTAAAAAGTCTAAATGCGGCTGTTACATATATACCTGAGGACAATACAGTATATATCGACACAACAAAAGAACTTTCTAGTGAAGCTCAATTTGAATATGTAAGTAAAATGCGTGCATCGATTTTAGTGATGGGTTCTTTACTTGCTCGAAATGGCTATGCTCGTGTTGCTTTACCTGGGGGCTGTGCAATCGGTTCCCGTCCAATTGAGTTACATTTAAAGGGCTTTGAGGCTATGGGGGCAAAAATCTCGTTTGGCCATGGTTTTGTAGAGGCAAAGGCAGATGGACGTTTAAAAGGCGCAAATGTGTATTTGGACTTCCCTAGCGTTGGGGCAACAGAAAATATCATGACAGCTGCAGCGTTAGCGCAAGGAACGACTGTAATTGAAAATGCAGCGAAAGAGCCTGAAATTGTGGATCTTGCAAACTTTATTAATAATATGGGTGGTCGTGTTATCGGAGCAGGTACGAATACAATTCGTATCGAAGGAGTCGATACATTATATGGAACAGAGCATCATATTATTCCTGATCGTATTGAAGCTGGCACATTTATGGTTGCAGCAGCAATTACAAAAGGTGATGTAACGATTGAAAATGCAGTTCCTGAGCATATGACAGCATTAATTGCAAAGATGCGTGAAATGGGTGTAGAAATCACTGAGCTAGAAGAAGGAATCCGCGTACGCGCTCCTAAACCATTAAAAGCTGTTGATATTAAAACTATGCCACATCCAGGCTTCCCAACAGATATGCAATCTCAAATGATGGCTTTAATGCTAACTGCTGAAGGTACTAGTATTATTACGGAAACGGTTTTTGAAAATCGTTTTATGCATGTTGAGGAGTTCCGTCGCATGAATGCCAGTGCTAAAATAGAAGGACGTTCTGTGTTTATCGAAGGGCCAATAGATCTTCAGGGTGCTGAAGTTATGGCGACTGATTTACGAGCTGCGGCTGCACTAATTTTAGCAGGTCTTGTATCTGAAGGTGTGACTAGAGTTACAAAACTTCATCACTTAGATCGTGGTTATGTTGATTTCCACGGCAAATTGGCTTTACTTGGCGCACAGATTGAACGTGTACCAGTAGAGGATGTTATCGTTGAAGAAAAAACAACTGTAGAATTACCAACAAACTAAATAGATTCTAAAACCCTTTGCTTAAGAGCAAAGGGTTTTTTCTTTATAGTTTAATCCACGCTGGCGATAGTCTAATAATTGCTTATCATCATAACGTGAAGTTGAGTTCCGTTCCGGCTGGGCGCGATGTTGGTCACGAAGGCGTTATCACAGGATGTGATGCTTTTTGCCTCCGTTCCTCTATTGCTAATCCCCAAGGAGTCGCCGGGCCGGAACGAAGATCACTTTATAGCAGGGCATACGTTTTTAAAACGCTAATATATAGGAACTAACATCCTTTTTATATGACGGAAATACGCTTCTTTTATGCATGCTTTACATATGTAGCCCTCAATTTATTTACCATGCTAGATTGAAGTTGCCTTCACCAACGGTCACATATTTTGAAAAGTTTTAGCATATTATTCCTTATGAAAAAATGGATAATGAGTATAGGCATAATTTGTTTGACTGGAGCATTATATATGCTTCCTGTGGCATTTGGTGAGAGACGTACGGTTGAGGATGCGCCTGCAACAACAGAACAAGCTTGTGAAATCTTCATAGAAGTGGAGGGACAACCGGAGAAAATCCCTTTAGAAACGTATGTGACTGGTGTGGTAGCTGCAGAAATGCCTGTTTCATTTAAAAAAGAAGCTTTAAAGGCACAGGCTATTGCTGCAAGAACTTACGCGTTGAAATCGACAAATTACGGTAAAATAGCTATCGCTCCTACTGTTGCTAGACAAGTTTTTTACAATAAGGAACAAAGAAAAGAGAATTGGACTAGCAATTTCCCGGGGAATGAAAAGAAAATTGTCGAGGCTATTAACGAAACGAAAGGACAAGTTCTTCTATATAATAATGAATTAATTACGGCAATGTTTCACTCTACTAGTAATGGGAAAACAGAAAGTGCCTACGGTTTTAGTGGCAATGATGTACCATATTTACAAAGCGTCGCGAGTAATACGGATCAATCATCACCAAAGTTTGCAGCGATAAAAGAATGGACATTGGCTGAGTGGAATGCATTGTGGCCTGTTAAATGGCAGGCAAATGATTTCAACCGTGTACAGTTCTTTTTAAATGATTCCGGACGTGTTGAGCGCATGCAGTTAGGGAAGAATATATGGTCAGGGCGAGAGGTTCGAACACTTTTGGGAATAGCATCAACAGACTTTAAAATCTCTTATAATTCCACTGCTGGAAAAGTGCTGGTGAGCACGAAAGGATACGGGCATGGGGTAGGGATGAGTCAATATGGAGCAGATGCTATGGCAAGTGATGGGAAAACTGCTGCCGAAATTTTACACTACTATTATCAAGATACTGAGATAAAAAAGATAGATGCATGTTTAAAATAACTTCTAGTTGTTCACACTGCAACTAGAGGTGATGAAAATGAGAGAGGATAAAAATAGTAAAACTTCTCAAAATCAAGATGAAAAAGTTCAATTACAGAAGAAGCCATGGTTTTGGCCAGCTGTTTACGCTGGTGGAGCTCTAATGCTAGCAGGTTTACTACTTGGTTACAATAGTCTTGTATCAAAAGTAGAAGAGGCTCCATTACCAGAAGTAGCAGAAGTAGATTCAGGTCCTGTAGTTGAAACCAATGCACGAACAGAAAATATGAAGTACCCGTTCAAGGAAGCAAATCTTAATAAAATTCAAGTTTCACAAGAGTTTTATGATGTAGAGGCAAATGCTGAGTCACGTGAAAAAGCACTAATGGTATTTAATCAAACATTTACGACATCTTCTGGTATTTCTCTTTCTATGAATGGTGAAGAATTCGAAGTACTTGCTGCTTTAAGCGGAAAAGTAAAACAAGTAAAGCTTGACGCATTTACAGGCAATAAAATTGTGATCGAGCATGCAAATGGTAAGGAAACACATTATAGCTCTGTAAAAGACATTGCTGTCAAAGAAGGCGATGAGGTAACACAAGGTCAAGCACTAGGAAAAGCGACTGACAACGAGTGGAACCAAGCAGCTGGCATTCACTTGCATTTTGAAGTACTTGAAAACGGAAAATATATTAATCCGAAAAAATTACTAGGCTTTTAACCTATTTCAGCGGCTGCTGAAATAGAGGAACTCATGCCCAACAACGTGCCTATTATCAATTATGCCGAGGTATAATTGATAATAGGCCATTTTGTTTTCTCCTAAACAATGAAAATGATCTTTTTCTATGTAAGAAACGAATACTAAAAAATGCATAAAAAATCAGTATTTTATCGTGAAAATGTAAAATGTGTTCTGAACAGCTTTGTCCTCACATAATGTGAAGAAATGCGCAGACGTGCATCTGATGCCAACGCCATTTGTGAATTTGTGTGGAAAGGACGAAGAACGTGCACGAGCACATTCGGAAGCGCTGTATACGCCTCGGTGAATTATTGATTGAGACGCGTGAGACTGTGCGTGTCCTCGCGAAAATGACAGGTTATTCAAAAAGTACGGTGCATAAAGATTTAACAGAGCGACTGCCAACAATTCATGAAGGATTAGCTGAGCAAGTAAAGGAAATACTCGCCTACCATAAGGCCGTACGTCATATTCGCGGAGGAGAGGCAACGAAAAACAAGTGGAAAGAAAGAGCGAGTCATGAATGATTCGTTCTTTTTTAAAATGCAAAGGACAAGCTAGATACATATTTCCTCATAAAAGACTACTCACAATAACGTGGGGTTGATTTCCGTTCCGGATGGGCGCTTTGTAGCTGCCGCTTTGCTTTCGCACAGATAAAACATTCGCTGACGCTTCGCTTTCACGCAGAGCAGAGCTTCCTGGGGAGTCCGATGAGCCGCTTCGTTGTTGCTGTCACTACGCTGCAGGGTCTCATCTTTGACGCTAATCCCCAAGAAGTCGCCCAGTCTCCACTTCAATCAACCTATAATAGTGTTAAAAAATGCCATTTAAAACTATTCGATGATGGATCATGAAAAAATTGTTTAAGTAATTTCTTCTTTTCATGAAGTGTTCATATAATTGAAAGGAATGGAGTTCTATTCACTAAAATTAGGTGAAATTACCAATAGGTTGTGATAGAATATTCTAGATAAACAGATAAAAATGAACGTTTTTTGTAGTTGGAAATGGTGGGAAGGAGAAATTATATAATGTTTTCGAAAGATATTGGCATTGACTTAGGAACTGCGAACGTATTAATACACGTTAAAGGTAAGGGAATCGTCTTAAATGAACCATCTGTTGTGGCGATTGATAAAAAAACAAATAAAGTATTAGCTGTGGGGGAAGAGGCTCGCCAAATGGTAGGGCGTACGCCTGGTAACATTACTGCAATTCGCCCACTACGAGATGGGGTCATTGCGGATTTTGACGTTACAGAAGCCATGCTAAGACATTTCATCAATAAGTTAAATGTAAAAGGATTTTTAGCTAAGCCACGTATTTTAATTTGCTGTCCAACGAACATTACTAGTGTTGAGCAAAAAGCTATCCGTGAAGCCGCAGAAAAATCAGGTGGAAAAAAAGTATACTTAGAAGAAGAACCAAAAGTGGCTGCAATTGGTGCAGGCATGGATATATTCCAACCTAGCGGTAATATGGTAGTCGATATTGGCGGCGGAACAACAGATGTTGCAGTCTTATCAATGGGTGATATTGTAACGAGTGAGTCCATTAAGGTAGCCGGAGACATTTTTGATAATGATATTTTGCAATATATTAAAAAAGAATACAAATTACTAATTGGTGAACGTACTGCAGAAGCCATTAAAATTACAATCGGTACAGTCTTTAAAGGTAGCCGAAACGATTCAATGGATATTCGTGGTCGAGACATGGTGACAGGTTTACCACGTACAATAACAATTCATTCTGAAGAGATTGAACGTGCCCTACATGAATCGGTTGCTATGATTGTTCAATCTGCAAAAAATGTTTTAGAAAAAACGCCACCAGAGCTATCAGCTGATATTATTGATCGTGGGGTCATTATTACTGGCGGTGGTGCTTTACTACACGGTATGGACCAACTATTAATCGAAGAATTAAAGGTACCTGTGTTCATTGCTGAACAACCTATGGATTGTGTAGCAATTGGTACAGGAATTATGCTTGAAAATATTGATCGAGTTCCCGCATCCTTATAAAAAGATAATGAGGTGAGTCCTTTGTTTAAAGGGTTTTATACAGTTGCAACTGGTATGATTGCACAACAAAGACGAACAGAATTACTAACTAATAATTTATCAAATGCGAATACACCAGGATTTAAAGCAGACCAATCAACAATTCGGTCATTTCCTGACATGCTCATGTCAAGTGTAGGAAAAACGAATGCACCTGCTAATCAGCAAGCAGGTTCTCAATATATGAGCCAAGTTGGTGCATTAAATACAGGGATTTATATGCAAGAAACATTGCCAAATTACATACAAGGCCAAATCTATAGCACTGATTTCACGACAGATATGGCTTTGATTGATGGAAACTTACCGCAAAATGAAGATGGTACTACCGGATCTATTTTCTTCCGTTTAGCACATCCAGAAGGCGGAGAAGCATATACACGCAACGGGAATTTCACATTAGATGGTCAAGGCTATTTAGTAAATCCACAAGGACTGTATGTGTTATCAGACAGAGGCCAACGCATTCAGCTACAGAATGATGATTTCCGCTTAGATGAGAACGGTGCAATTTACGTTAATGATCAGCAAGTAGCTCGTGTTGGCGTATCATATGCAACGAATCCGAACATGCTACGTAAACAGGATAATGGTTTAATTCGAACAGAAAACGGTGAGAACTTACCAACAGCCTACGGTGCCAATGGCGTATCCTTTACACTGCGTCAAAATTATCTAGAGGGCTCAAACGTTGATTCTAGTCGCACAATGACCGATTTAATGACAGCATATCGCGCTTTCGAGGCTAACCAAAAAGTGTTACAAGCTTATGATCGCAGTATGGAAAAAGCTGCTAATGAAATCGGGAAAGTTTAATAGGCGAACAGGAGGCGTTTGATCATGCTACGTACAATGATGACTGCAACAAACACAATGGGGCAATTACAAAATAGACTAGATACAATTAGTAATAACATTGCCAATAGTAATACACAGGGCTATAAATCAAAAGAAGCTACATTTAATGAATTGCTTTATCAGCAGTTTAACAATGACAAGCTAGATCGTGCTGATCGACAATCACCTGTTGGTATCCGTTACGGTTCAGGTGCAATGCTTGGGCAAATCCAATCTAATCAAAAACAAGGTTCTCTACAAACAACAAGTCGAGATCTTGATTTAGCTTTTACAAAACCAAAACAATATTTCAATATTTTAATGCCAGATGGTGAAAATGGCACAAAAACAGTGTATACTCGTCAAGGTGACTTTTATTTATCACCATTAAATAATGGAACAGTAATGGTTGTAACTGCAGATGGATATCCATTAGCAAACGAAAACGGGCAAGCTATTACATTACCGGATAATGTAAAAAGTTTCGCAATTCGTGATGGGGGCGTATTAGAGGCATCATATCCAAATGGAGATTTTATTCGTACTAATGTAGGGGTGACAGAGTTCCAAAAGCCTCAGCTTATGGAGGACATTTCTGGATCCTATGTTGGATTGCCGAATAACCTAGCTCAGTTAGGATATACGCAAGCTGAAGTTGTCACTAATTTACAAGGTGCAAATCGTCAGCAAATTGGTATGCAGAACGGTGTGCTAGAAATGTCGAATGTAAATCTTTCAAAGGAAATGACGGATTTAATTCAAACACAGCGTTCTTATCAATTCAATGCAAGAGCTGTCACTTTAGCAGATCAAATGCTTGGGCTCATTAATGGTATTCGATAGTAAATCCATAATTACTGTTTAGTAAGGAATGAAGAGGAGTACAATTTATGACAAACGATTCAAGTCGAGGTTCTATGCAATCAAAAGAAACCGATACGCCACCAGAAGAGAAGGAACACGGCTCAAATGGAGAGCAACGAGAGGTTCGATGGGTGCAAATACGGCTGATTCCGATTTGGCTACGCGTTGTACTTATTATCATCTTAGTTGTTGTTGCCGCAATTTTAGGTACAATAATTGGCTATAGTGTAATTGGACAAGGTAAAGCCATGGACGTTTTCAAACCAGAAACATGGCAGCATATATTTGATATTATGAATGGTAAAGAATAATAATATTCTTTACCATACTTTGTTTTACATAATTATTTATGTAATGGTTTATAACATTTACTTAATGAAGATTATAGTCTCTGGCGGATGTCACAGATTTTTTTGTAGGTACCATTCTGGACACATTGTTTATCTGTAGCGACAGCTACATTTATGCCAAGACGAAATTGATATTAAGCATTCGAGGGGGAAAAGAAATGTTAACAGCAGAACAAATTCAAGCAATTTTACCACATCGTTATCCTTTTCTATTCGTTGATCGTATCGTTGAATTAGAAGAAGGCAAGCGTGCAGTCGGTTTGAAAAATGTCTCTATGAACGAGGACTTTTTTAATGGACATTTCCCTGGCTATCCAGTAATGCCTGGGGTTTTAATTGTAGAGGCATTAGCACAAGTAGGTGGCGTAGCATTATTAAATGCAGAGGAATTCAAAGGTCGTCTAGCTTTCTTAACGGGTATTGATAACTGTCGTTTTAAGCGACAAGTAGTACCGGGAGATCAACTTCGATTAGAAGTTGAGTTCGTGAAACTACGTGGAGTTATGGGCAAAGGTCACGGTGTGGCAACAGTTGATGGGGAACTAGTATGTGAAGCGGATATTTTATTCGCTATTGGACCTGCACAACCAAAACAGGTGTAATTTGCAATTATAGCCTAAAAGATTTAAAATAATTATATCGAAAATTGTCTTAACTGTTAATCTTCTAATAGTTTACTAGGGAGTGCAGTTAAAGAAATAACGGTATTTTATAAAAATGCAATGGCGCTATATGTGATTGTGAATAATACATGTAGTTTTGTTTTTAAAACGTAGGAGGATTATATAGATGTATAAGGAATTGTCTTCAGGTGTTAAAATTAGCATTACGCGTTCGATTTCAACATCTTTTGAATCATACTTAGCAAGTATTGATTGGAAAGAGGAGCGTTTTTCTATGGAAGACTTCATTGCTAGCTGGCAAACTTATTTTCAAGAAAATGCCGCATGGATCGAAAAAATCCCAGCAGATGTTTTGATGAATACTGAATTCCATGAAGAGATGGCGCAGAAAATCGACGAAGTAATAGCAAAAATTTTAAATGAAGAACCAACAGCTAAACAAATTGAAACAATTGAGGCCTTGCAAAAAGAGCTAGGTACAAATTATAGCTACAACTGTAAAGCAGAAGCAGCATACATTGAACAATTGTTAAAAGAAAAACAAAAATAGTTTGTAAAAAAATCGGATAGTTCCCTCCTTTCCCGGGCAATCTATGTAGGATCACAAATACACACATTGTATTTGATGACATAGCACCGGAGGAAGGAGGTTTTTTCATATGTGGAGAATGTCATTTTTGGCAATTATTCTTGCTGCATTATTCCTTGGAGGTTGTAACTGGGGAAATAGAGCTGTAGAAACAAGACCAGTGGAGAACGTTAAAGAAGACGTTCGCCGTGGTGTTGACCGAGTAGAAGACGTAGTAGAGCCGAACAGACGAAATGACGTTTACGACCGTAACGTTAATAACCGTAACACTGTTCTTCCAGAAGCTACAACACCAGGTACAACGACAGTACCAGGAACTACAACACCAGGAACTGTAACACCGGGAACAACAACTACACCAGGAACACATACTACTGGTGAAGTTAAAGAAAAGATCGTCGAAGAGAAAGTTACTCGATAATTTGAAAAAGAGTGTTTCCAATCAATGGAACACTCTTTTTTATATTTTCGAGGAGGGAGTGATATACGCTGAGGGGGAGTGATATACGCTGAGGGGTGAGTGAATACCCGCGGAAGAGGAGTGAATACCCGCGGAAGAGGAGTGAATACCCGCGGAAGAGGAGTAAATACCCGCGGAAGGGAAGTGAATATCCGCGGAAGGGGTGAATACCCGCGGAAGAGAAGCAAATACCCGCGGAAGAGGAGTGAATACCCGCGGAAGGGAAGCGAATACCCGCGGAAGAGAAGCGAATACCCGCGTAAGGAGCGAATACCCGCGGAAGAGGAGTGAATACCCGCGGAAGGGAAGCGAATACCCGCGGAAGGAAAGCGAATACCCGCGGAAGAGAAGCGAATACCCGCGGAAGAGAAGCGAATACCTGCGGAAGGGGTGAATATCCGCGGAAGAGGAGTAAATACCCGCGGAAGAGGAGCGAATACCCGCGGAAGGGGTGAATACCCGCGGAAGGGAAGCGAATACCCGCGGAAGGAAAGCAAATACCCGCGAACCCTCACAAAGCGGAAGCAAAACCATCTCCCACACGCACCCCCTCAAGAAGAACGGAAAAACGGCTTCATATAGTCCACTAAATTCTCAGGTAATTGGTAAATGCGATTTTTATAAGAACCTGTATAGGGAAAATGAAATTTTTTAAGTAAACGATTGGCAGCATCACTGGATTGAATATTGAAAAATTCACGTAACTGTTTGTTGGTAATGGTCGGTCTAACTAAGTATCGATAATCTTGTAAGGCTTCAGCGAAAATTTCTTCGCTTGCATAGTAACAGTATGAACATTTCCAAATCCCACGAGCATAATGCATTTGGGATTTGTATTGGCATTTCGGGCAAAGCACGCCTTGGCGGAATCGTGAAGAATCAATAGAAGCTGGAATCTTCGATGGCTGATGTCGACTGAGAAGTTGTTGAGCAATTTGTGTTAGCTGTTCTTCGCTTAAAATAGTTTGTGTATATTTTTGAAACAAGGAATGAAGATGTTTTTGAAGTCCTGAAACATGGAAAATAGGGATTGTGTTTGGATGACTTGCAATGATAGCGGAGGGGTTAGAAATAACAACTGCGCCCTCAATGGGGAGAGAATAGTTTTGACAAATAACTTTAAGAAATTGCATATGTCGTTGGGTCTGAGTAAGGGCATTTGGAAATCCTTCAACAGTACCATCTGACTTTGTACGAATACATTGATGAGTAGTTTCGTCAAAATCAAGGCGTCCGTTAATATTTTTAATTTCAACCACTAGCATAAAATGCCCGCAAATGAAGAGTGTATCGAGTTGATACGAATGCTGTGCAGAATTAATTAAAATTAAATTATGTAATACTAAAAATGTATAGGGACATATTAATTCAAGCCATTCACGGTCAACTCTCCTTTCACCAGCAAAACCGGCATCGAATCGGCGAAATTGCTCATTATAATAGTCAAAATCAGGGTCCTCATCGAACAACCGCCGCTTTAAAGCCTCAAGCCATAGTAATTTTACGGGCTTTTTCCTAATAGCAATAGTCAAGTATAGTTACCCCCTCTAATTTTTACATCGTATTGTACCTTAAAATCTATACTTGTCCAATAAAAAATAACGATGCAAATGTTTGCATCGTTAAATGAAGTTCAATCATTTTTTAGTTTTGGTCGTTCTTTCATATCGTGCGAGAAGCGGTCCAATAACTTATCTAAAGTGACACCCTCAGCTAGCAACTCGGCAAGCAATTGCTCGGCATATTTCGAGCGTTTTATCTTGAGCTTCCCTTTTAGCAGGACAGAGATGTGCTCGCCAATTTCTTGAACTGTATGTACGGCAACCTGGAAAGGAGCAGGCTCATTATCTGGAAATGAAATAACTGCACGTACATTAAAGACAGTAGCATTCGCTAAAAGTTCATCAAAAGTTGAACGATATTGTCGGTCCATAAACAGTTCAAGAATCCAAGATTGATGGCTATTTTCCTGGTTAATAATAATACCATCGACTAAAGGGAAAGGTTGCTTGCCCTCTTTTGTGACAAGGTCAAAGGAAAGCATTTTAAACGTTTTCATTATGTAATATCCTCCTAAGTCGGTCATCATTTTTAGTATAACATATTCAATTAGCCCTGTTTATGGGAGGGTCCATACAGCTTTTTGCGCAATCAATAAAAACTGCGAAATTGTACATTTCAACAATTAGCATTTGCAACTACAGGGAAAAGCATTCAGCTAGAAAAATCATTCAATACTTGAAAAGTAAAAGCCTCAATTTACCCAATTTATGATTAAAAACTGAAGGAAATGATAAAAATCGACTTTTGCCAATGCGGAATTAATTTTTGTATGATGAGAGCAATCAACAGCAAAGGAGGTGAATCAATGAACCAAGTCGGACTGGTCGGAAGGTTAACTAAGGATCCAGTGTTACGACACTTATCTGAAAATCGCGTGCAAACACATTTTTCACTAGCCATTAATCGCAATTACAAAAACAGTCGTGGGGAAGTGGATGCTGACTTTATTCTTTGTTCAGTTTGGGGAAGGCTGGCAGAGAATATCGTTAAATATTGCGGAAAAGGCTCATTAATTGGGGCAAATGGTCGTATTCAATCGAGATCGTTTTTAAATGAAAACAGCACAAAGGTTTATATAACAGAAGTAGTCGTAGAAGATGTCCGATTTTATCAGCTTAAGCCAAGGGACCGTGATGGGGCTATTGTGTTGCCAAAGCCACCTGATGAGCAGGATGGCTTAACCGATTTTGTACTACCTGATGTTGAAGTACAATTACCAGTAGTATCGCAGTCCTGAATGGTACATACGGGGCAAGTACAAGCTGTCTGATCCGCCATTTTCCTTCTATACTTGCACCGTAATCAATCAATTTAGAGAGGAATGATGTATACCTTTCATAACGTGTTCATTGCTGAAGACCGCTCAGCAATGAGCCTTAAACACACACAACTAAATATTAATATGAAGTAAGTAGGGAAGAAGTAACAAGCAATGTCCGCTGAAAAAAAGAGCGCCAAGAACGTTTTGCTCTTGGCGCACATATATAAATCTTTAGAAATCGAGTGTCATTAAATCACGAAGTTCATCATCTTCTAACTCAGTTAACCACTTGCTTGATTGAATTAGTTCTTCTGATAATGCAGATTTCTGAGCTAGCATTTTATCGATTTTCTCTTCGATCGTACCAATAGTCACAAACTTATGCACTTGCACGAATTGTGTTTGACCAATTCGATATGCACGGTCTGTTGCTTGATTTTCAACGGCTGGATTCCACCATCGATCTGCGTGTAAAACATGATTTGCAGCTGTTAAATTTAGGCCTGTACCCCCTGCTTTTAAGGAAAGGATAAATATTGGGAAATCTCCTGCCTGAAAAGCCTCTACTAAGCGGTCGCGCTGCTGCTTAGGCATGGCACCTGTTAAGAACGGTGCATCAATATTATATAGTTCGCTAAAACAATGCTGTAGTAATTGTCCCATTCCAATATATTGAGTAAAAATGAGGCATTGCTCGCGGTTGTCCACAATTTCTGTAGCCATTTGCACGATACGTTCTAATTTCGTAGAACGAGTCAGCATTGATTCTGCATCCTCGAAAGGTTCTTTTAAATACAAGGCAGGATGATTACATAATTGCTTTAGCTTACTGAGCATCTTTAAGACGCGTCCCTTTTTTTGAAAGCCTGTTAATTGCTCGAGCTGATCGAGTGTCTCTAATATATATCCTTCATATAGAGAGGCTTGCTCAGTCGTTAATGGGCAATAATCATGAGACTCTTGTTTATCTGGTAAGTTAAGCTGTAAGTGTGGGTCACGTTTAGTACGACGAAGTAAAAACGGTTGAATTTTTGTACGTAACTTCTGTTTATGTGACTCAGACTCATCTCGTTCTACCGGTAAAATAAATTCTTCGTTAAAGCGACCGAAGCTACCTAAATAGCCTTTATGAATAAAGTCAAAAATTGCCCATAGCTCAGATAAACGGTTTTCCACCGGTGTCCCTGTTAAAGCAATATGATGCTTCCCATTTAATTTACGAATAGCTCTTGATTGGAGCGTTTGCATATTTTTAATATTTTGAGCTTCATCCAGTACAACCGTTACCCATTCTACTTCCTGTAAAAACTCAGCATCTTGAGATACGGTGCCGTAAGTAGATAAAATTACATGTGGTTTTTCTCTTTCTACAAGCTGTTTAAAAGCATCCTCCTTTGCTCTATTCGCCTGATAATGCGTATGCACAATCAACGATGGAGCAAAACGGGCAAGTTCCTTTTGCCAGTTGCCTAACACTGAAGTAGGACAAATAATGATGGCTGGCTTTGTATCCTCAGTTGATTCATAAAGATACAGCAAATATGAAATAAGCTGAACCGTTTTACCAAGACCCATATCATCCGCTAGACACGCACCAAAGCCTTGTTCGCGCATGAAGACAAGCCATTCGAAGCCTTCATGTTGATAAGGGCGCAATTCAGCCTGTAAAGGTGTAGGAACGGGTACTGTAGGAAGTCCTTTTTTCTCTTGAAGCTGCTCCATATAAGATTTAAGTGATTGTTGCAATTCAAATGCAAAAATCGGGTCATCCCGCATTTCATCATCGGCATCCTCTTCTTCAAGAGGTAAGGATAAATCCTCTGGTAGCTCACGAAATAGTAATTCGCGAACAGTCCAGCTTTCATCTTCTGCTTGCTGCATCAATGTACGCATCTCTTGCATCCAGTTTGCATCGACTCTAAACCATTCAGTACCTATGCGAATGAATTCGCGTTTCTCTTCCACAAGCTTTTTAAATTGTTCAGGTGAAATGGACTGTCCGTTCATAGAAAACTGCCATTTAAATGTTAAGATATCATCTAGTCCAGCAACCTTCTTTGTCGATACATTGCCAGTACTTACACGAACACGCATTTTTGACTGTTTTAAATCTTTAAGCCAAGCCGGTAATACAACGTCAAAGCCGAGTGCCTGTAACCTTGCTAAATCTTCACGTAAAAATGTTCGAACTTGTAAATCCTCAAGCATAATACGGATGAAAATATCGTTACTTACATCTTCAATAGAAAGAAGATCTACAATTTGACCTTGTTGTTGTTCAATAGCTTCAGCATACATTTCCCATTTTGCTGGTAGAGCATCAGCGATTGGTAGTGACTGCTTTCGCATAGCAGGCGTCCAGTAGTTCTTAGCTGTAGCCGTGCTCAGTACTGTTTCTAAAAGCCACACATCTGAATCTTCCTCAGGCTCACTTAAGCGTAGGGAGACTTTAACTGCACCTGCTTGTCGTTCCTGGTCTAATGGCCAGCCACCACGTAAGAAAAATGGCACTAACTTTGGTAAATCAGACAGTATAAGACCTGCTTGTGCCAGTTTTTGCTGCACAGCTGTTTCTAATAAAGATGTTTCAACACCGTCCAGAGGAAATGTTAGCGATGAAAAATCATCTGCAATAACTGCATGTGACCAGAGCGATGGCTCTTGCCAATACGTTTGTAAAGCAGATGCTTTTTCTAGCAACATCTGACTTTCAGTGTTTACACCTTGCCATTCAATAAAAGGATGTAGATAACGCTGTGAAAAAATATCAAGGAGCTCAGAAGTTGAAACCTCAATAGTGAGCTCTGAACGATTGGTTAATATCCCATAGACATTCGCTTCATAGTTAAAAAATAATGAAGAAATGAGGGAGTCTGCGTCCATTGCTGCACCATCAGCAGTAAATCCCTGTAACGTAAAATATCCTTCCTGTGCAGCATGAATACGAAGCTGTAATTTTTTTGAAAACGGGGAAGGAGCATTTATAGTCATCATACTAAGTTTCCTTTCTCAATTTCTTCTTGTAATGCACGGAGTCGTTTATACTCCGCACGAATGGTTTGCATATATGTTTCGAAATAAGCATTTTTACCAGCACGCTTTGCTGCACTGCGCATACTTTTCCAAATTCGTACAGCCTGCTTATAGTTCATACGTGATTTTTGTGTAATTTCAGCCATGGCATATAGATGATATAAGGGCAATACTGTTGCAGGAGCAACTTGAAGCACATCCTTTAATCCACACATTTCTAAATAAGAAAGGGAGGAGAGGTTTAGCTGATGAAGGGCTGCCCAATCACGATAGCGTCCTTTTTTTATAAGAAAGAACGAAAATGGTTGAAGCCCGTAAACACCAAATGCACTATATAATGTAGCTTCCTCTTCTTCTGTAAGCTGTATGTCTGCGTATAAAAGCTGGAATTGACGTACGTATTGAGCTCGCTTTACAACTGGCACAGTTTGCTGTAAAAAGACTTCGGTAAATGGTAGCATCGCACGTAAAATAATAGTTTGTGCAAGTGATTCACCAGCGCGTTTTGCAAAGGTAGCTAGTTCAAAAAGGTCCTGCATTTGTTGTACATCAATATGAGCAATTCTTTCTTGTAATAAACTTTCTTTTTGTAGCAGTACATAAAATAGCAGTTGTAAGGACTGCAAGGAAATCTCAGATGAAGGATTCTCAAGGTTATTTATAAGTGCTAATTCCTGTTCGCGTCGTGGCTTTTCATAAAAAAGCACTGCCCAAAGTAGCATATAAATTTGTAGTCGATCCGCAAACAATCCTTGTCGTTCCAATAAAAACTTCCTAACTAATTCCTGAATCGCATCATAGAATGGGTCAGTGGCAAAAAGTCGTGATCGACCCGTTAGCTCGGTTAAAATACTTTCGAATGATTGGACACTTTGATCAATAAAATATTTCATATAAGGAGAATCCAACGAATGTCCTTTTGTCTCATTTAAATGACGCCATATTGTATTAAAGATCGATAACTCCATAAAAAGCTTATAAAGTGGCTGCCACTCGCGCTCAAATGGCATATGTCGTTGAAGTCGCTCTAGTGCATCCGTCCGTATAGCAGAAAGGCCATACCCTTCTAAAATACGCCCAGGTGGTAATAAACGTTTCATGACTTCATCAACCATCAATTTCCAGCTTTCTGGACTTCGTTCATCTGCTAATGATTTTAATTGCACTGATTTTTGCGCACGCCAAGTGCTTGACCAATTTTGTACAGAATCAAAATACTGATAGAGGGCAAGCAATGCGCCAACTTGATGTCTGCACCATTTTAGCTGAGGACAGTTACAGCTCAACTCCTCTTTGGCAAAATCAATTTCTACAGAAGCAGGTCTGACATCCTGTACGCTTGCATATAATATAGAACTCGCTCCATTAAAACGTTCAAAGACAACTGATTTGTTCCGCACTGAAAAAACAGCACGACGCACTAGCTCTTCGTCTTCAGTAGAGGAAGGATGTAACGCCTGTTCAGCTTCCTGTAATTTGGCAAGGATAAATTCTTGGTGTTCCTTAGCTAATTGGGCAATAGACAATGCCATAACCTCACTCCTTTCAAAATGTATAGCTAGTGGGCATGTAAGTATAAAGAAAAAAAGACTGTCCTTCCATTATACGATTAAAATGCGTCCATGATAAGCCGAATGATTTGAAAGAAAAAAATCAAGGAGAAGATAGTTAACAAGATAATTTATTTGTGTTAAAATCTGAATAATCAGATAAATAGGGAGGGATGAAGGATGATGCAAGTTCAATATATGAAGCCATTTTACACGAAGATTACTGGAGATAAACTGCGTCTAGTATTTGCTTATCAATATTTCTCTATATTAAAAGAGAATGAGATTTTCCATTTCATTCCCATTGAAGGTAAAGAGATGATTATCAACTTGAATACACAGCAAATTGAAAATATATCTGAGGTGTTTGTTTTCCAGAAAGGGAATCGTTTTATCCGACTGCCATTATATCAATTATTATTAATTACAAATGTTCATGATCATCTAGCACCGATTCTTGAAAGCGCTACGCCGAAGCCTCAGTTACCGCTTGTATCTTCAGTGACTGTTGGCGAAGTAGATCAGCTCATTACAGAATTGGAGCAGAAAAACATTGATTATTTAATCGACCAGGCATTACTAGATCATAATAAAGAGCTCTTTTTTGAACTACTACAACAAAAGAACCATCAACTCGGAGGTTTCGAAAATTGAATACACGGTATTTTATGTAAGCACCCTTTCTATATAAGAGAAGTGGGTGCTTTTATCTTCAAAAAGTCGTCCGCCTCTGAAGGTGTTGAGGATGTGGTTCCTACGGATGCTGTCGCTACGCTTTCGCACAAAAACCACTGTTTCCCTTAAGCCCACACGGATGTTAAATGGCATGAATGGTGCGGACACAATTACGCCAAGGCAAAAACAATATGGGTATAAAGTCGAAATCATAAAAGTGGATGAGAAGCTATTACTATATAGGGCTTAGTAAATTAGAAACGATTACCAAAATGAGTTAAAGAGAATGTCACAAAGACCGATATACTTAACAATAGGGGGTGGTGAAATGATGATTGGGAAGTGGTCAGCAACGGGGATGTCCATTTTAAATAATATGAATAGACATTACGGGGCAATGAGTAAGGCAATGCTTCGGATTTCTTCTGGGTACCGTATTAATAGTGCTGCTGATGATCCAGCGGGGCTTGCGATTTCTGAAAAAATGCGTGCGCAAATTCGTGGTTTGAACATGGGCGCGAAGAATATCCAGGATGGTATTTCACTTGTTCAAACAGCAGAGGGAGCATTGAATGAAACACATGATATGATTCAGCGCATGCGGGAGCTTGCAGTCGAGGCAGCCAATGATACATTAACGGATAGTGATCGGGAGAAACTCGATTTGGAATATCAGGAATTAAAAAAAGAAATTCAGCGCATTTCGAAGGATACGGAGTTTAATACTAAGACATTGCTAAATGGAGATTATGCTACGAACGGTATTAAAATTCAGGCAGGTGCCAATTCAGGTCAAAGCATCGAGCTGTATATTAACGACATGGGTGCTGGAGCACTAGGCTTGGACGATACGTCATCTATTGCAACTCGTGAGGATGCTGATAAAGCTATTTCCTCAATGGACGAGGCTTTAAAGCGTGTATCAAGCGAGCGCTCAAGACTAGGTGCCTATCAAAATCGTCTAGAGCATGCTTATAATGCGAACGTAAACACGGCAGAAAACTTACAAGATGCGGAGTCTCGCATTCGTGATGCAGATATCGCCAAAGAAATGATGAATATGGTGAAGGCACAAATTCTAATGCAGGCAAGTCAATATGTACTATCAATGCATATGCAGCAGGCTCAATCCATTTTAAAATTGTTAGAGTTCCAAAAAAAATGATGAATTTCAATTTCTATTGAAATTCATCATTTTTATTTAACTTCTATGCTTTTGTGAAAGCCTCTAATGCTAATTTTGCTGTCGTCTCTGCGGCAGCTTGGAACGCTTGGACTTTTTGATGCATGTTTTCTTGGATGGTCGGTAATTGTTCAATTACTTTTACAGTTTGTTCGAACAATAATGTTCCGTCCCAATTATCTACTTCAACATGTCCAATAATGGGTTGATCCATGATCTCAGCAAATGCATCGATTTTCGGATCGTAAGAAATCGCAATAAATGGGGTAGCGTAGATGGATGAGAAAATTAGTGAATGCAATCTCATCCCGATTAACAATTTAGATTGACCAATGACTGCAATTTTTTCTTCGATCGATAAATCAGCAGGGGCAACGATGCTCTTTTCTTGCATAAGTGCTGCTACTTCTTGTGAAGACTTTGCATCGTGCTCACCGTGCATTGGCAAGAAGACAATCTGTTCACCATGACGTACTAATTGATCAAGGCTGTTTGCTATTTTTTGTTTGTAATCTACTGTTGATGGCCAGTCCCGAACACTTATAGCAATATAAGTGTTCGCTGAAAGTGACGCATCTGCTAACCAATCAGTATGGAAGGTGCTGCCGTTAAGTCCAATTACAGGATCGGGCACTATGAAAGACTCGTTTTTGACACCAATCTCTGTTAAAAGAGATTGTGAGGCTTTATCTCGTACTGTTATTTTTACCTTATTAAAGGCTTTGCGGACAATAAATTTACTTAAGGGATGATTGATTGGACCCATACCTTGAGCGTAAACAAATACAGGTTTTTTTAACCATTTTGCTATTTGAATAACGCCCGCATAGTAAGGGATCGTCTTCATTCCTGTTTGATCTTGCATGAGGCTACCGCCACCACTGATGAGTCCATCTGCTGTTTTTAGCACTTGTTTGATTTCGTTCATTTTCCAACGATTCACGGCCTTCACACCATATGTTTTTTCAGTGGCCGCTGGATTATTCGATAATACTGTAATGTCTATATCAGGTTGACATTTTCTTAGAGCTTGGATAATGGAAAGTAAGATCGCATCATCGCCAACATTATCAAATCCGTAGTAGCCAGATAATACAACATGCATTATGACCACCTCGCGACTGCTTTAGAAATAAAACGGTAACCGATCTTGAAGATAAAGATAAATACTAGTCCTACGACAAAACCAAGTATAACGCTATAAAGTGTACGTAATGCCGACACTTCAACAGGAATGTGTAAATGTGTAAAAGTATTAACGATAGACAAGAATCCGATAACGCCTGGTACTAGAAGGATACTGCCCCATTTTCGATTAATGCCCATCACATAAAGTGATAAAACAAAGAATGGGAAACCAATTAAAAATTCCTTCGTTCTTGGTCGAACATATAGGATGTTCTCAAGCCATTGTCTAAATGCCAATTCAGCATTACTAACGGAACCAGAGTTACCAGTTCGACTAATATAGAATAAACCAATAACTGCAACGACAATTACCAGTAAAACATGCCAATACTTTAAATCTTTATTTAATAAAGTAACTGTATTCGAAAGTGTTTTCTTTAGATCTTGATCAACTAGACGGTTAAGTTCTAGTAGCACAAATACTAATATACCTGCGATTGGAACAACATAAACAAGCTTAACGCCTTTAAATGCTTCGAAGCCTGTCATAAATGCATTGCCATTTAATAATCCAATGACAATAACGATACCGATGATGCTAATACCTACTGCTTTTAAATATTGTAGTAAGATCGAAGCAATATTTTTAGAGCCCTTAGCTGCTTTAATGACAGCATACGTTGGGGCCATAACTGCAATAATTAATGCGAATGCTTGTAAGAAAAGTGTACTTTTCAGAAGGAAGTACGCGATGGCTAAAGCACTCATAAATAAAACTGCTGCTATACGAAGTGGCATCCATTTCACTAGTTCTGAAATAAGGAAAGTAAATACGATACCTGCTAATAAGACAAGTGCTGTTACCCATGCTGGGACTGCAACAACATCAAATAGTTTTGGTGTGCCAGACTTGAAATGATTTGGCATTTGTTCTTGAACACCTGTTAAATATTTAATTGTTTCCTCTAAATTTTTCTCAGCATTACCTTTTGTTTTAATATGATAGAAAATAGATCGAATATTTCGCTCTTTCACTGCGCGTGTTGTACGATCAATGCTTGCATTAAGCCTTAACTTTGTCTCTCTGTTTACATTGATGCTGTGCAAGCGGATCATATTATAATCAGTCATTTTGGCAATTTTGTCTTCACCCTTAAGGGGATTGCTTTCAATTGTGTAGAAATAATAGCCTGCATTACTTAGCTGTTCAATGTAAGCATCACCTGATTTTTGACCAAATCCGATTGCCTCATCTCCTGAACCAAGTAAACGGCCTGCTGATGAATCTTTTAATTCAAGTAATTGCTTAACGGTCTTATCGTTGGCTGTTTTATTGTCTGCATTTTCTACTTTAAAAATGAGTGACAGATCATGCTTGTTGATCATCTCAACGGCAAGCTTATCGTAACCAATTGGTGTTTTTAACCCATAACGATGGTTTGAGCTCGGAAGATAATAGAAAGACTCATCTCCAATTTGTACTTCTTCTGGCTTAATGCTGTCTTTAATAAGCTGTTGATAGCTTGCGTTTTCAGGAACGCTAATATAGTATCCACTCTTATTGACATCTATAGCATCTTTGTAAGGTGTGAAACGTAGTTGTGAAGCTAAATCATTTTCATCGTAAATGGAAATCAAGCCTTGATGTTCCATTTCCTTTAATGTTAAAGGCTCAAGGCTAACTGTTGTAAGCCCTGCATCTTTTAAAGAGGAAAGGATTTTATCCATTGTTAAATCGCTTTCCTTGTTTACTACTTGAATTTCATCATAAGGAATCACTATTTCATAGGCATCATTCGCTTGCTCAGCATTCCACCTCATCATGATTCCAGGTGAAGATACGACGAGCAATAGGATGACAATTCCCCAAAGCCATTTCTGTTTCGACATAGATTTTTTACCTCTCTTATTTATGACAACCTTTTTCCCGATAATCGGGATTTTCTTTAAATCTTCTTCATGAATGGCATTCATTAGCCATAATAATAGGAAATAAATAACACATCCAATTGCAATTGCAACAGCTAGGTAGCCCATCGCCCACGTTCTTGACCAGTTTTCAATGTCCAACCAAAGTGTAGGTAAACCGACTGCAGCTCCCATTAGAATAGAAGATAGGATGATTTTGACCGTATCTTTCCCCAATACAGTGAAGCGAATTGCACGATAAATAAAAATAGAATTTACAATAAATAAAACAAAGTAAACAAATAATGTTGCATAGGCAGCCCCATCTAATCCAAACGCTTGGATAAAGAAGATATTTGAAAATATCTTTAGTACAACGCCACCAAGAATGATGATAGCTCCAGCTTTGGCAGCATTCATCCCCTGTAAAATACCTGTACCAAGTAGTGTCAGAGATGTAAATACAGAGCTAAGGTTAATAACCGCTAACATTAAGCTTCCCTTTAAGTCTGTGAAAAGAGCGAGGTTTAAAGGTAAGGTTAATGCTAGTAACCCTAAAGCGGCTGGCCAGGAAATAAGATGTGTAATACGGTGTGTTCGCTCAATAATCCCACGTGTTTCATCTAATTTACGTTCGGCTAGTTTTGTTGTAATTAGTGGAACAAGCGGTAATATGATAGAGGACGCAAAAACAGTTGTAATTTGAACAAGCGTTAAGCCTCGACCATAAATACCGTAAAGAAAACTAATTTCACTTGAGTCAGCACCAGCACTTCTTAAGCCGTACGTTACTGTAAAGGAGTCAACAAAGTTAAAGAGTGCCATTGTGACAGAACCGATGGCAATCGGAATCGATATTTTTAAAATTGTCTTACCCCAGAGTGAGAAATCGTTAAATTTATATTTCTCCTTGCTCGTTACTTTTACAGATGAACGGAAATATTTAAAGCGTAAATAGAAGAGTGATGCAGCAGCCCCAATGACAGAGCCTGCCATAATCCCCCCAGCGACAATGTCATTTGAATAATCCATTGCAACTAGGAAATAGGCAACAATTAAAATTAGAGCAACACGCACTAACTGTTCAATTACCTGAGAAATCGCAGTCGGACGCATATCCCCATAGCCTTGGAAAAATCCGCGATAGACAGCCATATAAGGAGCAACGAGTAACGTAAGAGCAACAACAATTAACGCAATTTCTGTTGATGGGCCCCCTAAAGCATTTGCGATTTCAGTTGAAAAGCCATAAATGATAGCAAAACTTATGACGCCAAAGCATAGTGCTAGGATGCTTGCTGTAACATAAATTTTCTTCACATTATCTGTATCTTTTTTTGCATTGGCCTCCGCAATAAGCTTCGAAATAGCAATAGGGATTCCAGCAACCGATAAATAGAGTGCTACCATATAAACGGGATACACTAAACTGAATATACCAAGTACCTCATCGCCCGCTATATTTTGTAGCGGAATTCTGAAAATACTACCGATGACTTTAGAAAGTAGCATAGCAACTGTTAGGACAAGAGTACTTTTAACAAATGTAGACTGACTCATTTTGGTGCTCCCTGACCTTTAAATTTCATTGCGAAAACCTTTAAAGCAAATCGAGGAAGGACAAGCATTCTTCCAAAACGACTTGGCTGACGAAGCAGTCGGTAGAGCCATTCGAGATTTAATTTTTGCCAGATCATAGGAGCCCGTTTTACTGTTCCTGCGATAACATCGAAGGAACCACCAACACCCATAAATACACCTTTGCTAAATTGACCTAAATTTTCGGTAATCCATTTTTCTTGTCTTGGCACACCTAATGCAACAAATACAAGATCAGGCTGTAATTCAGCAATTTTATTTGCAATATCATTTTTGTTCCAATCAAAAAATCCATCATGATAGCCTACTACGTCAACATTTGGATACGTTTGATTGATATTTTTCACAGTCTTTTCGAGCGTTTCATTTTGCGCGCCTAACAAATAAATCTTAAAGCGCTTTGTATTGCCGACTTCTAAAAGTCGTACCATCGTGTCGTAACCAGTAACACGCTCCGGAAGCGGATCACCAAGTATTTGCGCAGCTTTCACAACGCCAATACCATCTGCACAAATGTAAGTTGCTTGCTTCAGATAATTCATGACAGTAGGATTTTCATTTGCCTGCATCACGACTTCGGGATTTGCTGTAATAACGAATGTCTTTTCTTCATGTTCAATACGATTAACGAGTAAATCAACAAACTCTTGCTGTTTACTATGTAAAAAGGGTACGCCCATAATCGTTACATGCTTCATATAGTGTTCAAACCTTTCTTTAATTCCTTTTTAACTGCAATCTATCATACCACAAAAGCAATATTGACAGGAAATTTTCGGTGGAATGATATGGGGCGAATTGTGAAAGAGAAGGGGAAGGGAAACGGACTTATAGTAGGTTCACCACTATAAATGAGGGTTGATTTCCGTTCCGACTGGTCGCTTTCCTGGGGGCGTCCGATGAGCCGCTTCCTTCACTTCGTTCAGTCCAGGGTCTCGGGCCAATACGATGTTGGTCACGAAGGCGTTATCACAGGATGTGATGGTTTTAGCCTTCGTTCCTCTATTGCTGATCCCCGAGGAGTCGACCAGTCTCCACTCCAATCAACTTTTTGCACAATCTTATAAATTACCAATATGTAGTTTCAATTTTACAGTGATTAATCTAATAAAGTACCTTTCAAAAGGCGGTAAAAACAATAATAAAAAATGGTAAAAAAATCCTCTAAATTTGAGTTTCTTCTATTATATATAGCATATAAATATTATAGAGAAATAAGCGTATCTTCATGGGGGAATTTAAATTCATCCTGGATGTAAAAAATTAGGTGTACATAAAGAGAGAGTGCGAATCGTTTTGATTCGCACTCTCTTGTTTTATAAACCTATTTTGAATCAAGTGACTTATTATTCACAATATAATCACCAAAAACCCACCCAGTTTTGCCATTATAAATTACCTTATACCAGTTACCGTTTTTTACAAAATTACCATTGGCATCTACAACACCGATGATAAAGCTCTTTGGTTTTACAGTACCTAAAATGGATGATTCAGTAGATGGCTCGCTTCTTACATTTAGCGTGATGTTCATATCGACAATCTGTAGTCCATTTTTCAGACTTACATAATCTTTAAATAGCCACCCTTCTTGTCCATTCACCTTGACTTTGTACCAACCGCCATTTTCACCGAGTACAGTGAACGAAGTATTCTTTGGTAGTTTCGTGATGATCGAGGAAGCATCCGTTGTATTCGGATAAGTTCTCATATTTAAGTCGTCAACCGTAGCCTGTCCAGTAGCCCCAGCTAAAGCCGTATCTACCGCATATTGCTTGGCAGGAGTAGGTAACGAAGTAGGGGAAGCCTGGTTTTGATAGACAGGAACGTCAAATACTAAAGTAGTCGTAGTATTAGCACCTGTTAATTCATACATGTCATAAATCTTTTGTGCTTGGAGCACTGCCCACATGACATGTGTTGCATATTGATGGACCGTTGGGTTTTCAGGATTCCAGCGCATTTTATACAATGTGTCCTGCCCTTTACTAATATATTGATCTTTCACAAATTGTGCCCCACCAATAATTGCATCCTTGATCGTGAACCATCCATTTGTATAAGCACGTTCAGCCCCATATTTATTGGCGTTTGCATCAATAGCGCCAATGCCATATACATTGTATGTTTTCTTAATAGCAGTCAGGCTATTCCGATTTTCAGTCGTGACCATTACTGCTTTACCGTCTTTATCAAGACCAACTTCAATACCGTTTGCTAATGCTGAAGATCCATTGCCTGTTTCATGCAATGCATGTGATAACAAATAGATGGCATTGACATTATGATCAACACCTGCCTGAATAAAGGCGTCTGCTGAATCGACTAAGTTTCCTTTATTATAAAGAACTTTTTCGTTGATTGTTTTTGCATTTAGATTCGTAACAGTCGTCGATAATTTTAAAAATTGGTAAAAGGACGGACTATCTTGAATAAAACTTTTAGGGTGTACATAGTATGACACTAGTGCCTCGCTAGCTGTGAAAACGCCAGCGCCATCTACTTTTGGATTATTTTTCGCCTGTTTATCCACCACAGCCTTATAGTCTTGTGAGTAGTTGGTAGTAGTATATTGCTTGCCACCAACTTCAGGTGCCTTTAAATGTATCAATCGGTAGAGTACAGTAGCCGACTCAGCACGTGTTGCTTGGGCAAGTGGCGCAAATGCATTGTTCGGCTTACCGACAATCAGCCCTAATGACACGACTTCTTGTACATCGGCATAGGCCCATTTAGCGATACTAGCATTGTCAGTAAACTTAAGAGGGGAGGCAGTCGTCTTGATGTTTTTGTAATCGAGAGCTCTTTTTAGCATGGCAGCCATTTGCTGACGATCAATTTTGTCGTTTGGATAAAACGTTCCATTTGCATTACCTTTGACTAATTGATAGTGACTCGCTTGCTTTATGACACCATAATACCAATCTCCTTCACGTACGTCCGAGAAGTTTGGTTTCGTAGATACTTCTGGTAAGTCAAGTGCTCTTACGAGAAATGCGGTGAATTCAGCACGAGTGACAGAATCATTCGGGCGGTAATTGCCTGAATCATCCCCTTTCATTAAATCGTGTGTAATAAGATAGTTCATTTCATAGTAGGCCCAGTGCTTAGAAATATCTTCTGCTGCTACATTTGTAGGCGCGAAGTAGAACATCGCAATAAGCATGGCCCCGAAAATCGAGAGTTTACCTTTCATTCTTTAAGCCCCTTTCAATAGTTGATAAGATCCTATCAAACTATTAAAAGTGTAGCATAAAAATAGGTAATCTATTGTTACAACATGGGAACAGGTCCATTTTTGCAGTAATAAAATCGAAAGAAAAGACATTCCTCATTTGGAAACCACGTTATATATTACTGTTTCTTTACAATTATGACTAATTATTTACGGAAGTCTTTAATATTTGACAATTTCGTATCTATTCCAGAAAATGCTTGGATAATGTTGAGAGTCAGGTATAATAGGAAATGGTTCTATATGTTACCAACCTGAATAAGGTAAAAATATTGGGTTATAGTGGTTACCATAATATAACCGGTAAAAAAAACTTATATATCTAAATTTATGTCGTAATGCTTGAATTTAGAGAAAGATAGTGTTATATTATTGTGGAAAGTGAATAAATTTACTAGAATGGTATTCTAATACTGTTTTTCTGGTGGATTTTACTAAAAAAATTTGCTTGTAGGTTTTTTTATTATTCAAGGAAGCTATAATACATACATTTAAGCAAAGCAGTACTATAGTTTTCGTTAGGATAATACCAATTTAAAGGAAATGTTAGGGAGGAATACAATAATGGCAAAGCAAAACAAAGGCCGTAAGTTTTTCGCGGCATCAGCAACAGCAGCACTAGTTGCAGCAGCAATCGTTCCTGCAGCATCAGCAGCAGAATCAACTACAACAATCAAGGACTTCGATAAAGTTTCAGATTGGGCAAAGGAAGATGTTAAAGCTTTAGTTGAAGCAGGAATTATCTCAGGAGATGAAAAAGGAAACTTCAACCCAACTAAATCAATTACTCGTGCTGAAGCAGCTCAAATCTTCACAGGCGCTTTTGAATTAGAAGCTGAAGGTACTGTAGATTTCAAAGACGTTAAAAAAGACGCTTGGTACTATGATGCAATCGCAGCTACTGTAGAAAACGGAATTTTTGAAGGTGTAAGTGCAACTGAATTCGCACCAGCTAAAAACTTAACTCGTTCAGAAGCAGCTAAAATTCTTGTAGAAGCTTTCGAATTAGAAGGTGAAGCAGATCTTAAAGATTTCGCTGACGCTTCAACTGTTAAACCATGGGCTAAATCTTACCTAGAAGTTGCTGTTGCAAACGGCATTATCAAAGGTGTTGAAGTTAATGGTAAAACAAACCTAAACCCAAATGCTTCAATCACTCGTCAAGAATTTGCGGCAGTATTCAATCGTGCTCTTGAAAATGAAGTAGATAACGCTGTAAAAGTTGATAAAGTTGAAGTAGTTGACGCTAAAACTTTAAACGTAACTTTAACTGATGGTACTAAAGAAACTATCACTTTAGAAAAAGCTCTAGAGCCTAACAAAGAAACTGAAGTTACTTTCAAAATCAAAGATGTAGAATACAAAGCAAAAGTTACTTACGTTGTAACTACAGCTACAGCTGTTAAATCTGTATCTGCAACTAACCTTAAAGAAGTAGTAGTTGAATTCGACGGTACTGTTGATAAAGAAACAGCTGAAGAAGCTTCAAACTACACTTTAAAATCAGGTAAAGCAGTTAAATCTGTTAAGTTATCTGATGACAAGAAAACAGCAACTGTTACAGTTGTAGGAACTCTTGCAAATAACAAAGCTGATGCAATTAGCATTTCAAATGTAAAAGCTGGCGATAAAGTAATCAATGTGAAAAACGTTGAATTTACAGCAGTTGATAACAAATTACCAGAAGTTACAGCAGTTAAATCTTTAGGAACAAAATCAGTGAAGCTTGAATTCAGTGAGCCAGTTAAAGGTTTACAACAATCTAACTTTACTTTAGATGGTAAAGCTTACTTCGGTAAAATTACTATGGGCGCTAACGATCGTTCTGTTATCTTAACTCCATTCAGTTCAACTGCTCTTTCAGTTGGTGATCATAAACTAACTACTACTGGTGTTAAAGATTATGCTGATTTCGTTTCATTATCTTCAACTCACGACTTCAAAGTTGTAGAAGATAAAGAAGCTCCAACAGTAACTGAAGCAACTGCAACTTTAGAATCTGTTACTTTAACATTCTCTGAAGATGTTGATGTTGAAACAATCAAAGCTTCTAACGTTTATTGGAAGTCTGGAGATTCTAAGAAAGAAGCTCATGAATTTGAAGCAATTGCTGATAACAAATACAAATTCTTCTTTAAAGAAGAAAAAACTCTTCCAACAGGTAAAGTAGATATTCATGTAGAAGGCGTTAAAGACTTCTCTGATAACCAAATTGCAAAAGATACAAAAGTTACTGTAACTCCTGAGATTGATCAAACTCGCCCAGAAGTGAAAAAAGTAACTGTAACAGATGCACGCGTTATTAAAGTAACATTCTCTAAAGCACTTAACTCAACAAGTGTAGAAGATGTGAAAAACTATACTGTATTAAATAAAGACGGTAAAGTTGTTTCAGTTCAAAATGCAAAATTAGACCCGAATGATTCTAAAACTGTAATCATCAACTTATATTCAGATCTTTCTACAGGTGAAAACAAACTTACAATCAAAAATCTTAAAGATGCTACTAAGCTTCAAAACACAATGCTTGATTACAGTGATAAAATTGTAAGAGGCGACAAAGACGCTCCTGAATTTGATTCAAAAGTTGTTAATACAAAAGAACGCCGTGTAGTTCTTACATTCAACAAGAAAATGAATGTTGATACTTTAGTTGATTATTCAAATTATCTTGTGAAAGTTGACGGTAAATTACAAACTTTATCATCAGATTTAGCTGATATTTCAGTAATGCAAGATGGTACTACTGTAGTTATTACATTCGCAGAAACACGTGATGGAAAAACTATTGATTTTGTAAATGCTGGTTCAGGTAAAGCTAATGTATCAGAATTACAAGTACTTGGAGTAAAAGATGTTGCAGGTAACTTATTAAAAGAATTTGCAGATACTACAACAGGTACTGGGAAAAATATCATTAAATTAGAAAAATCAACTGATTTAGCTTTAGCTGATATCGACCAAGATTATAAAGGTATGAAAGCAGAGTTAGTTGATAAAAATACAATTAAAGTTAAATTAAACGCTGGTGTTAAATCTGCTTCTACAGGAGCATTCTCTTACGAAATTGCTGGTGTTGAACAAGTTAAGGATGTAGAAATCGACGGTACTTCAACTGTAAAAGTTAAGTTCAAAGATGGTGTTCTTGGAACTTCTGCTGCTGATTTAAATTTAAAAGTTGATTTTGCTAAACTTGTAACACTTGCTGGAAACACTCCAGAAGGTTTTGATTTCATTAAAGTAACTTCTACATCTACTAACTTATTAGATTCTGTAAAACCAGAAATTACTGATAAAGGTGTTTACGAGGTAGATGGTAACAAAATTACAATCAATTATTCAGAAGCATTAAAAATTGATGAAATTGCTGCTGGCAACCAAGATTTAATCGATGCTGATTTCCTTATTACTCGTGTATCTGACAATAAGGAATTAAACGTTGGTCAATACGATGTTGCTGTAAACGGTAAAAAACTTGTAATTACACTTTCAGATGCTCGTACAGTAGACACATCTTATAAAGTATCTGTAAAAGAATCAGCTAAATATGTAATTGATCACTCAGTTGCTAAAAATACACTTACAAAATCAACTGGTGAATCTGCATTAGTAAAAGCTACTGCTAATGCTAATGTTACTGGTACACTTACACATACAACTCCAGGTGCTGCTCTAACTGCTGGAACAGCTCAAGTTAACAAGCTAACTGTTACTACTCCTGCTAATGCTGATGGTAACATTACGGTTACGTTTAATGATGGTACACCTGTTGTTAAAACAGTAGCGGTTCTTAATGGTGATACTGCAGCTCAAGTTGCAGCTAAAATCAACACTGCATTCGCTGGTTTAACAGGTTGGACTGCTTCTAACCCTACAGGAACAGCTGATGTTGTATTTACAGCTACTGCAGCTGCTGCTGATAAAGCAGTAACAATTACAACTGTTGATACTGGTACAACTGGTGTTGGTACTCCAGCAGGTACTCAAGTAACTGCTGGTGTTGCACCAACTACTGGAACAAAGCAAGTTGAAACATTAACTGTTAATGGACCTGCAATTTATGCTGGAGATATTAAAGTATCATTTACTGATGGTGGTACACCTGTTGTTAAAACAGTAACGGTTGCTGCTAGTGAAACTGCAGCTCAAGTTGCTACTAAAATCCAAGCTGCATTCGGAACTGATTTAACTGATTGGACTGTAACTAGTTCAGGTGCTGATGTTGTATTTACAGCTAAAGCAGAATTAGCTAATAAAACTGTTACTGTAACAGTTGCTAACTAATTTATAGTTACTCGATTTCGATTCTATTAAATAGAATATGAATGTGAAAGAGTCCTGTAGAGAGTAATCTTTACAGGACTTTTTCCTTTTACTAGAATAATTCTGGTACGTGGAATTCTAACTTCTATTATAAAATTTCTAACTGTTACTTTCTAAAGACAGGTGAAAATCCTGTTCTTGTAAAACAGTCAAACTATAAGTACCTAATCCTCCTGCATTCAATGCTATAAATGAAATACTCAAAAGGGATGAAGTTTCATATGAAATTGTACTCGGTGATACCGGGCGGAATTCTAAATAAGATTTCTATGGTTAGGCATACGAATCTATTAATAAAGGTAAGATAGTATATGGTGTTAGATTAAGTTAGGAGCTCACTGTACATCCTTGTAGACACAATGCTATAGTGTTGATTGAAGAATTGACAGTTAAACTTGCCGTTCTTATACCTGGAAAGTAAACCAAAGGTAATTAAAAAGAGAGATGGTAGTGATATTGAAGTAGTGCAAATGACTTCTTTAATTTCTAGCTATTTCATCTGATAAAATGAGTGATTCATGCTGTTATTTGGTTTGAATGACAAACCCAGATGTTGAGAGAGGTGGGTTTAATGCTAGTAACCTATAGAAAAATTTGATTGGCTAAATACCTTTCAAGGTTTTTCTTTTTTGAGGAGTAATCTAGTACCGGTTAAATACTTTCTATAAAGAAAATAAGAATAACATCATATAAAATAACCTGATAGCAACATTAAAGGGGAAGGATCTCGAAAAATTTTACCTGATATAAGTTTAAAATAACGCAAGTAGAATGCTTCCAGATGATTTCTTGTTAGCACTTTTTATTTACAAATCTTATTTTCGAGACAGTGCAATGAGGATACCAATTCCTTATTACTCCAAAACCAATTTGTTCAATTACACAACAAAGGTAAAGGAAGGAAATCTTTAGCGATTTACTAAATCTCTTAAAGTTTTATCGTATAAACGATAAATAACAGACATAATCTCCTCTTCTATTTCATCAACAAATTCAAATACTTGTTCGTCTTCAACGTTTTCAACATTCTTATCTGCTACTATCGCAGAGCACCTCACCTTATAAAGATTAGACCTATTTATATTTTCACATGTGAATACTTTTATAATTGTTACATCAGCTCAGTTTTGTAATGTTAAAAAATCTTAAGTTGTCTTTTCTAAAAGAAGCTTTTTAAATTTTATTTTGTATTTTTAAGCATAAATATAGATATGCATATAGATTATATTTTGAGTGAACATTTACACTTTTCCTTTTATATAACTATTCCATTTTTATTTATAGGTTTAAAAAATATAAATTTGGTAATAACTATACTAATTTATTAACCTGAAAGGAGTTAAAAGAATAAAAGTGACACAGAAATACTGGGAAAGCACTCGAGAAGATATCCCGATATTAACAAGAAAAGTTATAAATGAATATTTATTGAGTTTAAAGTTGACTAATAAAGCAGAAGCCACTATTACAAAATATCGATGGATACTAGAGAGATTCTTTTCGGAGTGTTTAGTTTCTTTGGGAGAATTAACATCGGGGGATGTACTTACATGGTTGAATAAGTTTTCAACTGGCAAAAATACGAAAACATTAAATCTCTTTTTATCAACTCTTTCTTCATTCTTTCGATTTTGTCTAGAGGAAGAGTATTTAGAAAACATGGTAATTAAAACAAGATGGAGACTTAAAATACCTCAAGGATTACCAAACTATTTAAATGAGCAAGAATATGCTCAGGTGAAATTGGCCGCAGAAAAATTGCCTCTTCGTGACCGAGCGTTAGTTCTTTTTCTATTTTCTTCAGGATGTAGGAGGGCAGAAGTCGCGAAACTATGTATTGAGAATGTTAATTTGGATCGCAGAACAGCTGAAATACTAGGAAAAGGGAATAAATATAGACAAATACATTTTTCAGTGGAATGTGCCATTGTTTTAAAAGAGTATTTATTAACTAGAACATATGAAAAAAAAGATCCTTTATTTATGAATAAATTTGGTAATAAGCTTCAATCGAATGGGATCTATAATGTTGTCAGGAAGCTAGGGAAAATGGCCGGACTTTCAAAACCTTTATTTCCTCATTGTTGTCGGCATACATTTGCGACAAATTTGCTGGCAAGAGGAGCCGATCTTCAATTTATTGCCGATGAATTGGGGCATGCAGATTTAAATACGACTCGAGTTTATGCACGGATTCCAACAGAAGATTTAATGTTAGCTTATCACAATATTATGGGGTGAAAGTAATGAATAGTGAAATTCAACAATCTTTTTTCAATGATTACCAATCTCGATTTAGCTCAGAAACAATACGGAGTTACAAAATATCCATTAAACAATTTTTTTTACATTGTGAAAAAAATTATGATGAAGTAAAAGCAATGGATATACGAGCTTGGCTTGCTTCTATGGAAGAAAAAGGTCTTAAGGCGAAATCTATTAATTTGAAATTAACAGCATTAAAAACTTTTTACCGATACTGCATGGAAGAGAATCTATTAAAAAAGAATCCGACTTCAACTGTACATTCACCAAAAATTAACGACTCACTTCCATATTATTTAAGCAAGAAAGAACTAGCACTTCTTCAGGAACTAGCTCAGGAGGATCTCCGAAATAGAGCTATTGTTGAAGCGTTATATGCAACAGGAGTTCGAATCAGCGAGTTATTAAATATAAAGTTAGAAGATATAAAGTGGGATAATCGGCAAATTTGGATACGGAAAGGAAAGGGGAATAAAGAGCGATTTGTATTATTCAGTTACGATTGTGCAGAACGGTTAAAAAGTTATCTGAATCAACGTGAAATCAACAGCAAATATCTCTTTTCAAATTCAAAAGGAGAACCTATAAGTCGTGATTTAGTAGAATGGCTTTTTAGGAAATATACAAGTTCGTTAGGTTTTAAAGTAACACCACATACTTTGCGCCATACATTTGCTGCTCATTTAGCTGAAAAGGGGATGGATTTTTACTATATCCAGGAACTATTAGGTCATGTGAATGTTAATAGCACACGTATATACACTCGTCTTACAAATCATGCACGTAAGAAACTGTATGACCAATTTCAAATTTAGGGGGATGTTTATGGAAAAATATTGGGAAGTGAAAACGGATTTTTTTAACAAGGAGAATCAGAAAATAGTTAATGAATTTCTATTGAACATGAAAGTGGCAAATAAAAGTTTCAATACAATTAATAACATAAGATATTTTATGCAAGCCTTTTTTAAAGAGCTGGAAGTATCCTATTCATCTCTTGTGTCAAATGATATTCAGGAGTGGTTACTCAAACATGATAAGTGTTTAAAAGAAAATACGATTAGGTATCGTGTAAGTGCTCTCACTCAATTTTATACTTTTTGCGTGGAAGAAGGATATATGGATAAGTCACCAATTAAATCAAGATGGATGCCTCGTAGTCCGAAGCCTGTACCAAGATATTTGAACAGACAGGAGATTGCAAAAGTTCGCCAACAAGCTGAGCACTCCTTTCTTCGGGATCGTGTGATCTTAGAATTTCTAGTAACTTCAGGTTGTCGTGTAGGGGAGGTATATCAACTTGACAAAAAAGATGTCGATTTAGAAAATCGGACTGCACAGGTGGTTGGCAAAGGGTCAAAGATTCGCCAAGTTCATTTTTCCGAAAAATGTAACCTTCTATTAGATCGTTATCTTCAATCTCGAAAAGATGATCATCCAGCCCTCTTCATATCAAGTAAGAAAGATCCTACTCGACTTTCAATTAGACGGATTGCAAGGATATTAGAGCGAATGGGTAAAAGAGCTAAATTATCAGGATCACTTCACCCACATCGACTTCGTCATACGTTTGCAACAGAATTATTGGCCAAAGGTGCAGACCTTTTATTTATTGCAGATGAATTAGGGCATTCAGATATTACGACAACCAGAATATATGCAAGACTCCCAAAGCAAGAACTTATCTCAATGTACAGAAAGTATATGGGATAAGGAGGATGGGGAAATGGATGTAGAAGTTTGTATAAAACATTTTGTATTAGATTATAAATTTCGTATGAGCCCTGGTACATTGAAGGCATATCAAATTGCCATAAAACAACTTATTAACCACTCCGAAAAAACAGTGGAGGAAATTACAGCGAGTGATATTCGGAAATGGTTTGAGTATCTACTGACTCAAAAAGGATACCAACAAAGTACCATTAATCGTAAGATATCTGCATTGAAACTTTTTTTTAATTATTGTTTAGAGGAGGGACTTGTCTCACAGGACCCAACAAAGAATATAAAGTATGTGTATGTAAAGGAAAAACCTCCTCGCTATTTATTAAAGGAACAGCTCACTCAACTTCGAGTGTTTTTAGAAGGACGAACTCAAGAAAGAGCAATTATGGAAGTCTTATATTCGACGGGTGCAAGAATTAGTGAATTGTTTGATATGGAGAAAAAGGATGTTAACTGGACAGAAAGGTCTATCATTATTCCAGAAGGAAAAGGGGAAATAGGGAGAATAGTTTTATTTACATTAGAGTGTGCAGAACACTTGAAAGCATACTTAGATAGCCGGACAGATAATTCCCCTGCGTTATTTGTAGTATTAAACTCTGATGGTACATCTACAAACGATGTCAATATTTTGGAAGAATGGTTTCGTTATTACTCGAAAAGATTAGGTTTTAAGGTAACACCGCACATTTTACGACACACTTTAGCTGCACATCTAGCACAAAAGGGAATGCCAATTGAGGGTATTCAGACCTTGTTGGGACATGAAAGGTATCAAACTACCCGAGTATATACCAAGTTGTTCGATCATGCTCGTAAGGAAATGTATGATGATTTGATGTAAAATAACCTCTTTTTATATGAAGAGAGAGAATTGCTTAAAGAATCCTGTTTTCTCAAAGATTGTTGCTGTTAAAACTAAAAAACAGATTTAATCTACAAAACGTGTAGAATAAATCTGGCTTTTTGGTTTGATTTTTCGTGAATCGAAAATTAAAGCACCCAGTTAGTTTAAGTACATTTATTCACAATCAATGTGTGTGAAAAACTGATTTTCTAGATTAGTATACATTATTATTGTAACAATTTGTGTATTGTTGGACTGATAATGCGGGTTTGAATGCCTGATAGTATACGTTATTATTATTTGATAATGTTTGTACTGCGTGTACTAAAACGATTAATAGTGGTAAATATTGCTCGTTTGTATTTTGATCCGTAGTTATGTAGAAAAGATTGATAATTTTAATTTTGTTGGATTTTTATGTTAATATAATTAATGTCGATGCTTACTCATTTATTAGTATCTATTCCCAAGTGAAACAAACCAATAAAGGGAGATTATGTAATTGAAGAATGGTGGTATTTATGAAATTTAAATCTGGAATTATTGTAATAGCAATTGGATTAATATTTGTTATAGCAGCAATCTGTAGACTCTTTGGGTATTCAGTTCCAAGTTCGGTAGTAGCTCTAATATCAGTTATCGCAGCACTCATTAGCCTGTCAGATGTACTAGATATAACAAAATCTAAAAAATATACTGTCTATGTACAAGGAATGGCTCTTATTTTATTTGTTATAGCAATGATTATGTGGCTATTTCCTAATCTAGCAAACTCTTTATCATTACCTAGTATTGGTGATGTTTTTACGATCCTAGGATTAGGTTTTGTTATTAGTCTTTATGGATGGAAGGAAATCTTAGAAAGTAAAAAAGTAAATGAAATAAAAGTAAATAATGAGTACAAATTTAAACTAACCGAGTTTGAGTATAATGAAATGATGCAACTTAATGACATTATTGAGAGGTTAAAAAACTTAGATCGAGAATTCTTTCCTTATAATAAGGTACATGATGGTTGGGCCCAATTTTCTGATAGTTTAGCTGAACATTGGAATAGATGGAAAGGTCCATTCTATGATGGAATGAATCGAAAAAACTATTTTGAATTTCTTCGTGTTTTAGATCAAACAGCCGAAAAAATAGGAGATGTAGCAGATCCAGACTACAGAAAATTTAACACTAGAATAGTTAAGATGTGGGAAGATTCAATTGAGGTTACATGCCAGCCAAGAATGAACAATATTCATATAGCAAGTATGGACGATGTTTCTAAAGAGATTCAAAAAGTACTAATATTGTGGGACGAAGTTAAGAATCCAATAACCAAACGTTATGAAAAAGAAAGAGCAGAGCTGAAGAAAAAGTAAGAAAGTAGCTGAGTGGTAATCGTATTTATTTTCTAACTTGAAAACAAAAAAATAACTTCGAAGTTGTTTTTTTGCTGTGAAGTAAAGATACTGGACAATAATAAGGTATACTAAATATAAAAATGTATTTAAACGTATTTAAGGGGATAACACTTAAATACGTTTTTTTGTTGTTTAATAATGTTTGTACTGTGTTATTGAACTAATGCCCCGATTAGATGAATAATGTAGAAACCTTTATAAGGAATTACTTTTGAATTTTATTTACTGAAACCCCTTCTGTTGTTACATGATAGTTTAATGTAATAGGACCTTCAGGTGGATTAAAAGGACCTGTATAAGTATCATATTTTACTTTCACGGAAAAATCATACTGAGAATATCCACCAGTTAATCGTTTGATTTCTAATATTTCTGCATCCCAAAATGCATAACTACGACTTGGATATTCCTTATTAATCACTTTCCTTGCATAGGGGTCTAATAACACCAATAATACATCATAAAAATCAGAATGTATTTCTTTGGCACTGACATTCTCTGCTATCTGTGGTCTTTTCCAAGTTACATATAAAACAGTTGTTAAACTAATTAATAACAATAAAAATATTACTGATATCTTTTTCATCTAATCACCTACCTTTTTAAAAGGTAGTATTTGCTTTAGACAAAACAATATTCTTGTATTAAATTGCGCCGTGTTAGTTGAATAATAAAGAGCATCTGATGAAAAGTTGACTCTTTCAAACCTCTAAATGCATCTTCTGGAAGATAATCTTGGGAACGCATAAAGAATTATAATAACCGTCGTATTAAATATGTATAATATCTATTTCTTAGGTAATCGTAAAAAGAAAAGAAAAATAAAAAAAGTAGCCAATTTATCTTTGAATAGATTAGCTACTTTTATATTTAACCTACATTTACCGTGGGTTGTTCTTCTTGGATAGCCTTAATATGCTCTGTCCTCATAAACATACTTAACCTGAATATCAAAAATTTTTAGATACCCCATTGAACCTTTGATACGACAAGGTTTGGGATTGTTTTTTTGCTTTTTCAATAACATGGAAACTGCAACTAACCTTAAACAAGTAGTAGTAGAATTTGACGGTAAAGTTGATCCAGCTACTGCTTCTGAAGAAGGCAACTATGCAATTACTGGTACTAACGATCCAGAAGTTGATACTGCAGTAGTTTCTGAAGATGGTCGCTCTGTAACGTTAACTCTTAAACAACAATTTGAGAATCAATCTGAATATAAATTAACTCTTAACAACATTAAAGCTGGCGATAAAGTTTTAAATGAAAAAGATTTAAAATTCAAGCCTCTTGACAATACAGTACCAACTGTAGCTAAAGTTGAAGCTTTAGGTAATAAAACTATTCGCGTTCAATTCAGCGAGCCAGTTAAAAATGCTACAACATCACAATTCCAAATTGATGGTAAAGTAGTTGTTGGTTCAATCCAACCTAACTTAAACACAGTAATCCTTAAATTATCTAATACTTTAACAGATGGAGAACACACTCTAACTGCTGAAGGTACTGAAGATTACAACAACTTCAAAACAGTGAAAGCTGACACTAAATTCAATGTTGTTGAAGATAAAACTGCTCCAACTGTATCAGTTGTAAGTGCTTCATTTGAGAAAGTAGTTCTTAAATTCTCTGAGCCAGTTGAACAAGTATTTGCTTCAAACATCTACTGGATGCAAGGTGGAACTAAAAAGCAAGCTTCTTCTTTAAAACAACTTGCTGATGATAAATATGAATTAACATTTGCTGGTGACAATAAACTTGTTTACACAACAGACTTATATGTTACTAACGTAAAAGACTACTCTGGTAACGCTATTGATAAAGATACAAAAGTTCAAGTAACACCTGTAATCGATCAAACTCGTCCAGAAGTAATTAGTTCTACATTTGTTAAAGATTCTAACAACAAACAAATCACTATCAAATTTACAAAATCATTAGATAAAGATACAGCTAAAAAAGCTGCAAACTATGTGATTAAAGATAAAGATGGTAAAGTTCAACCAATCTCTACTACTGTTAATGTAGATAAAGATAAAGAAGTAACAATTACTTTACTTGGTAATTTAAAAGATACTACTGATTACACATTAAGTGTAAATGGTGTAGCTGATAACACTACATTGAAAAATGTAATGCTTCCATACACTACAACTTTATCAGTTAAAGATGTTACTGCACCAACATTTGACAAAGTAACACGCTTAAGCGAAAAACAACTTTATGTTGCATTTAGTGAAGCAATGGCTACAAGTGGAGACGGTAACATCGTTGATGTAGATAAATATACTGTAACTGACACAGAAGGTAAAAAATTAACAATTTCAGGATTTACTGTAACTCAAGATGCAAAAGGAGTTATTCTTAACTTCAGTAAAGCTCTTCCAGAAGTAGAGAAAAAAGATGACTCTAAATTCAAAGTAAAAGTATCACTTGTAAAAGACTTAGCTGGCAATCATTTAGACGGATATACTAAAGAGCGAGTTGTTGAGTCACATACAGCAACTGCTATTAAATCAGTTGAAGCTACTGCAAAAAATAAAGTTGAAGTAGAATTCGCTAACCCAATTCAATCACTAGTTCAAGGTGACTTCAAATTTACTGATTCTGAAATTGCTCATTATGAACTTTCTAGTAATGGTAAAACAGCAACTTTCACATTAAAATCAGATTTAAATGAAGATGCTACAGTTACAAAAAGTAATACTAAAGTATTCTTAACTGTTGCAAATCCATCAACTATTGATGTATTAGGTAACAAAATTGATAAAACTGTAACACCAGTTGCAGTTGCTGACAAAATTGCAGCTACTGTTGATGCTGAAAATATAACTTCTGTTGAAAATAGCCAAAATGAAATTAAAATTACTTTCAACGAAGCTGTTAAACTTACAGGTGACGCAAAAACAGATTTCGAAGTATTAAATGGTCTAAATACAGATAAAAAAGATAAAATTGAAATTACTGGTGTGAGATTAGATAAACCAACTCAGGTAGATGGTGTGGATACTAGTAAAACTGTTATCTTAACTCTTAAGAACGATCCAAATTTAGTTGCTGCAACAGTTGAAGTTGCAAACCCACGTTTTGTGGCTGATGTAGCTGGTAATACTATTGCTAAAATCGAAAAAGCTTCTGTAGAGTTGGATAAAAAAGGTGCAGAATCAGCACTTGATACTGCCAAAAAAGATTTAAACACTGCAATCGCTAATGCAGTAGCAGCAAAAGCTACTGGTACTGAAGGTGTAGAAGCTGGTAACCAAGTTGTAGGAACTAAAGCAGCTTTACAAAAAGCTATTGATGCAGCAACATTAGTTAAAAACAATACAGCTGCTACAGCAAAAGACTTAAATGATGCAAAAGCAGATTTAAATACTGCTATTGAAGCTTACAATGCTGCTGCTACAGTTGCAAAAATCGATTTAAAAGATGTAACTTTAGCTGAAGCTGCTAATGACACTGCTAATGATACTGTTGCAGTTTCAGGCACTGAAGTTCTTGTTTTAACTTCTTCTGCTACTGGTACTGCTACAGTAATTGAAGATGCTGGAAAAATTAAAGTAACTGGTGTTAAAGAAGGTAACGCAACTATCACTGTTCAAGTGAAAGACAAAGCTGACGGTAAAGTTATCAAAGCTGGTACTTTTAACGTAACTGTTACTAAGTAAGCTTAACTTGCAGCAAAGATTTAAATAACAAGAAAAAAAAAGCTCTGTTGAGACATCTCTTCAGAGCTTTTTTCCTTTTGCAAAAAATATTTTATAGGCCCTAGTTTATCGAAAAATACTAATTTTAAACTAAATAAAACTTATGTACAAAGGTTATCTAACTTTGGTGACTTCTGTATGTAAGTTTTAATATTTATCTCCCGATTGATTTAATACTAAAATATAACTCTCGAGTGTATTCGGATCGTATTGGGACATGAAAAGTAACAAACTATCCGTATATATACCAAATTGTTCAATCATGTTCGTAAGGAAATGTATAATGAATGGATGTAAAAAAACTTATTCTATATGAAGAGGGAAAGTGTTTAAAATAGCAAAAGCTAGCTATTTCCTTTTTATACTCCATTGAAATACCAATACGATGTTAATCAAATTATATAGTATGTACAACAACTTTGTATGGGCTTAGCCCTGTTACAGCCTAGTTAGTCAATTTCCTTTACCTTTGTTGAAGAACAAAATGATTTTGGTTTGGAGTAATAGAAAAATCTTTAGCGATTTACTAAATCCCTTAAAGTCTTATCGTATAAACGATAAATAACAGACATAATCTCCTCGTTATTTCATCAACAAATTCAACTACTTGTTCATCTTCAAGGTTTTCCACAATCTTATCTTCCACTATCGAAGAACACCCATCTTATAAAGATTAGACCTATTTTTATTTTATCTCATGAGAATGCTTTTATAATTGTTCCATTAATAGCTCAGTTTTGTAATGTTAAAAAGTCTTAATTTATCTTATCTAAAAGAAGCTTTTTCGTTTTGTATTTTTAAGCATAAATATAGATATGCCTATAGATTATATTTCGAGTGAACATTTAAACTTTTCCTTTTATATAACTATCCCATTTAAATTTATAGGTTTAAAAAATATAAATTTGGTAAATAACTATACTAATTTATTAACCTGAAAGGAGTTAGAAGACTAAAAGTGACACAGAAATACTGGGAAAGCACTCGAGAAGATATCCCGATATTAACAAGAAAAGTTATGAATGAATATTTATTGAGTTTAAAGTTGACTAATAAAGCAGAGGCCACTATTACAAAATATCGATGGATACTAGAGAGATTCTTTTCGGAGTGTTTAGTTTCTTTGGACGAGTTAACATCGGAGGATGTACTTACATGGTTGAATAAGTTTTCAGCTGGCAAAAATACGAAAACATTAAATCTCTTTTTATCTACTCTTTCTTCTTTTTTTCAATTTTGTCTAGAGGAAGAGTATTTAGAAAACATGGTAATGAAAACAAGGTGGAGACTTAAAATACCTCAAGGATTACCTAACTATTTAAATGAGCAAGAATATGCTCAGGTGAAATTGGCCGCAGAAAAATTACCTCTTCGTGATCGGGCGTTAATTCTTTTTCTATTTTCTTCAGGATGTAGGAGGGCAGAAGTCGCGAAACTTTGTATTGAAAATGTTAATTTGGATCGCAGAACAGCTGAAATACTAGGAAAAGGGAATAAATATAGACAAACACATTTTTCAGTGGAATGTGCCCTTGTTTTAAAAGAGTATTTACTAACTAGAACATATGAAAAAAGATTCTTTATTTATGAATAAATTTGGTGATCAGCTTCAATCGAACCGGCCGGACTTTAAAAATGCCTAAAAAAGAAAATAAAAAATAGCCCCTATCAGTCCATGTAAGAACTAATAGAGGCACTAACTAAGAAGTAAAGCCGATACTACAACTTGAATACCGATTAAGATAAATCATCATCGGTTTCTTGTAAATCCTGAAGTTCAAAAATAAAAAGTGCGTAAGGAACTGCCTCACCTTTAGCGAGGAACAATGCAAAGATTAACGATTTCATGGGTACAGTAGATTTTCTAAGAAACGATATCATAGCCCAAAAATATCGTGTTTTGCAACCAACGTTGTTAGAGTATTTTACTTGTATTATTGAAATTGAAACTCAGCAAAAATCAAATCATAAGCCATTTACATTCATTTTAAGAATTTACGATTTATGTTTATTTTCGTGGTATTATTTTGAATGATTTTTATTGATGATTTCTTGTACTGTAGTTTTAATATTGCGATCATATGTTATATCTTTAAAAGTACCCGTATATGTCTTTTTATGAGATTCTGTATTTACATCGAATAGTTCGATAGTGTATTCACCTGAAGCTTTACCATTAACAATAATTCCATCTAATTCCATATAGGCGTAATGCGGAGTAGCAAATCCTGTACCACCATTTGATACTCGAACTGTATGCTGAGAATAGAATTCTCGATTATTATCTAGGTATGAAGTAAAGATAAAATCACTTACAAGTTCACGTGAGGAATTAAATGGATCTTCCTGATCATAACGGTCTTCTGAAATAAGTTCTAAATTTTTAGTTTGTAGATTTACAAAATAGTATCTATCAGCACCTACATAAGTAGTAATAGAAACTGTTTTCGTTTGATTATTCCAATCAACCTTTGCACCAAGTGCTTCACTAATAAAACGAAGAGGTACTAGTGTTCTACCATTAATAATTTGTGGAGCAACGTCTAAAGCAATCTTTTGCCCGTTAATAGTGGCAATTTTGCTACCAATTACTAAACCAATTTTTTTTGTACCTCGGACAGCTGTAATAGATTTTGTTTTTGCATCCCATTGTACTGTTGATTCTAATTCTTCGAAAATCGTTCGCATTGGTACTAAAGTTCGGCCATTAATAGATATTGCACCTTGGTCAAATTGTATAATATCACCATCAATTTTTACCTTAATAGCAGGTGCTGCCTCTGCAGAAGGGGCAAATGAGAAGCTAATTAAACATAAAATAAGTGCTAGTGTAAGTCTAGATGTAATTTTTTTGATCACTATAAATCTCCTTTAGTCATAATTAAATTGGGTAAATAATAAATTGATTGTCAGCTAATAACGCTGATTTAAACCGACCGACCCTATCCCTTCTATCTGTGTAAGGTGTGAGCTTGTTTGAAAGGGGTGGTTTAATGAAGGACTTTTGATAGTCAGTTTTGAGGTGACTTGAAGCCTAATTCTACTGTTGGTTGTTGGTGCTTTTATTTGTCTTTGACAAGTGAGTGGGTTCTTTGCGGTTCCTTAACGCCTTGTAATTATTTCTTCTAAATCTTCGTTTATGTATCTAACCTTCCTCTAACGTTTATTGTATTTATTATATAAGTGTTCCTCAAGGATAAGTATTTTCCTGCGTTAGCATGATTTACCTATATAGTGCTGTAAGAAGCGCTTTTACCCTTAATCGTTTGTGCTTTGCGTATAATACTGGTATTAATATCGGATGGTCTATTTGTTTATTCGCTGAGTAGATAGTATTTATATTTATCGCTGATACGATAAATAAACCGTAAAAAACTGTTAAGGCAAAAAACAGATACACAGGTAATTCAGTAACTGTATACTATAAAAATAAAAATCATTATGTAGCAGTAGATAATGGTACTGGGGAAGTAATACAAGTTTCGAATTTAAATGATTAAAATTGGAAGTTTGTCCCTGATTTTTCAAAGTAAAAGGTGATGTTATGATAATAAAAAAAGAAGGTAAGATTAATGAAATAATCTATGAGAATACTACGTATCACAGTGGTAAATATAGTTTTTTTCCAATAATCACTAGCTTGAATAGAATTTTAGAAAAAATAATCGAATCAAAGTCTACGACGGAGTACATTAGAATAACTCCTTTTTACAGAAATGAAAGAGTGGACATGCAGATTGAATTTGAAGAGTATATGTTTTATATAGAATGTAGAGAAAATCTAAAGGAGAAAGAAGTGGAGAATCATCTACTTGATTGTTTAGATACGCATTATAAAACTATTACAATTAAGGAAATTGAAATGGGGAAAATACTCTATCCTTTATGTAAGTATGATGATGCAGAACAGTTTGGTTTTTCTTTAAAAAAATATCGTCAATATTTAGATGAACTTTTACCAGTGTTATTTGAAACTGCAAAAATAAAAATGCAACTAAAAGACGATGATTTAGCTTTTGGGTATTTTTGTTTTGAAGTTCATTCTGGATAGAGTTTGGTAAGTTATGAGTATTGAAGTTTTGATATATCATTTATTGACCTTGATTGCCTTAGTGCCTTTCAAGGTTTTTTCTTTAATCGAAGAAATAAAATATAATAGATCTTGGTAAAGATGCTGCTAAAAAGGTTTCAAATGCTATGAATAAAGGTTTTGTTAATAGTGGAAATGGCTTAAAAAAGGAAAAATGTTTTACCAGTATGAGATAAAAATTACGGTAAATATGATAACGCAAGAGTATATGGAAATATGGTTAAAAAGTCATGTCATATAGTCTTTACTTACTTTGAAAAAAACATTAATTAGGGAGGTTTCTATTATGCTAGACATAGATCAATTTAGAAATTTAATAGAACAATGGAAGATTGAGAAACAAACTATAGAACAATTTTTGATTCACTTTAATATTTATATGTATGAACAGGAAGAGGAATTCTATTCGTATTTTGAAGAATTTGTGCAAACAGACTTAAATTATTATATTAAAAAAATCTCACTCTAATTGAGAAACTTTCCTGAACTCGATTACAATCACTTGGTTTCATATTTATGTATTGAGTACAAGGGAGAGGTAGTAGGAGAATTTAAGTTATATTTTACTCTAAATGGAGAGGTTGATGATTTTGATTTAATTATGTATTAGTTTACTGATCTCCAGATGAGAAGTTAACATATTTTTGCCCTTGATAAGATATTTATCAAGGGCTTATTTTTAGTTTCGAATAACCCGGTGACCTAGTTGTGAAATAAATGGATACAAAATGGGAGTCATTGGTTTTTAAAAGCAGAAGACAAAATGATGCTAATTCGGGTTATTTTAATGCTCTTGATTAGCCTAGGAATTGTGGTATATGACGCCTATGCAATTAGAGTGAGTACAAGAATTAATGGACAATTTAGGGCTGATGGTATACTGAAAAACGGTGTTATCCCACGGACGAAAATTCAACCACATAAATACTAGAAAAGAGGAAGATGTTTATATGTCATGGACTCATATTGTATTAGAAGGCTATTGCTCTTTTGAGGAAAATGAAGGAGAAGAGATACCGAAATGTTGCAGTGAGAAACCGGGTATTTTAGGTTACCATTGTTTGCAGGATGCTGTTAGCAAAAATAACATTTGTCCTTATTTTAGTTTTAATTCAGCAAGATCTACATTAGTGTTAACAGATAAAAATGGAAAAGCAATTGAATTTGATAGTTTTTTTGGTGATTTAGATTTGTCAGAAAAAGATTGGTTAGTACAGGAGGAGCGCTGGATTAACAAATGGAGAAAAACAATAAAAAAAGAGAAGGAATAAAATATGATTTGTAGTATAAGGGGCGGTCATAAAGATTATTTTTGAATAGTGAAAGGCAAAAACGTAGATTTGAACTGCTCACTGTCAATAAGCAGCTATAAAAAAGACTAAGCAGAATGTCGAACTTGAATAATTTTTGATTTGGAGTGATTTTTTTGATAGTTCCTGTTTTGAAAAGAATTCTATTACGTGGTGAGCCTGAGATAGTAGATGATTTCGTACTCCCTGCAAGTGCAGATATAGGGACTGCTGATTCAGAGGGAGTTGAATATTTTTATTTTAGGATTATGACACCTAAAAGATTACTTTCAATTTTAGAAGAAGATAAGTTACTAGATGGCAGAGCAACTTTTTTGGTAAATGAACTTGATTTGACGTTGATAGAAAAAGAAATAAATTTAATTTTGGAAGATTGTATACGGCCAACTTGGGATGAGGTAGCTAAGGCTATTAATCGTCACCTGAATTGGGAATATGATAACATCCAATACGAAACGCTTGATGAGGCTATGGGAAAACTAAAAAAAGATACTTGATTTTAGAAGACCTTGGGGACGGCAATCCTCAAGGTCTTACTTTTACCCTCAAGTTGATTGTAGTGGAGACTGGGCGACTCCTTTGGAATCAGCAATAGGGGAACGAAGGCTAAAATCATCACATCCTGTGATAACGCCTTCGTGACCAACATCGTGCTGCTGCCGCTACGTTGCACTCACGCTTTCGCGCAAAAGACATCTGTTGGCCCGAGACCCTGCAGCGTAGCGGATGTTTTCTGTGCGAAAGCGTAGTGCTAACGTAGCGGTAGCACCAAAAGCGGCTCATCGGACGCCCCCAGGAAAGCGCCCAGTAGGAAAGAAAATCAACCACACGTTATGCTGAAGTGCTAAATTTCTTGAAAGCCAGTTTCTATGATTCCCCTTAATGATTCGTTCTTTTAGGTGAAAACTATAAGTAGAATGAACACACTTAAGAGATGAATAGAAGAAGTTCCTAGGGGCTTGGAAGACCCGTAAATCACCATGGAGCTTTTGCAGGAATGTTGCCTTAGGCTAACAGTACCTATTTCTACTTTTTTCAATAAGAATGCCACATTTTGGGCTTTTTTCGTGTTAATATGGTAAATAGTAGTTAGTAAATTTTTGTAGAAAAAAGGAGATAGGGATGTTAAACAAATTAAAGGCTTTATGTATGGTGGCAGCTCTTGTTTTTGCTTTCGTATTGTCTGGACAAACCTCTGCGTCAGCTGCTACTGACAAAGGAATTCAGATACGAAATAATGTTACGATTAATATCGATGGAGAAACGATTCAAATTAATGATCCCATTTTAGATAAAGCGGATCACCTTCTTTTACCTATGAGAGCCTTATATGAGGCGATTGGTGCAAGTGTTGACTGGAACAAAGAAACACTTACTGCATCAGCTAATCGAAATGGCAAAGTTATTAATTTAACAATTGATTCTATGACAGCCTTAGTAGATGGACAAGAGGTAGAGATGGATGTTGCGCCAATCATCTATAAAGATAGAATATATATGCCATTACGCTTTGTTACTGAAAACTTAGATGGAAATGTCAGCTGGGACCCTACTACGCAAACTGTTGATATTTTATTAGATGGTTCTTCAGAGAAACCTCAAGAAGATCCATATATCTTACATGTAAATAATAAGCGTATTGTAATGGATGATCCAATTATTACGAAAGAATCTAGAACCTATATTCCAGCGGATTATTTATCCGATTATTTAGATGATTCGGCAGGTAATTGGCTGCCAGATAAATCATTTGAATTACAAATTGCTGCGACAAGCTTTGTCTTCAAGGACGGTAGTAATAACATTTTGATCAACAATGAATCTGTAACAATAGAAGAAAAGCCATTTATTCAAAAAGGTAAAATGTACGTTCCTATTACTTTTGTTGTCAATACATTGGGAGGAAACCTACGTTATATTAGCGAAAAAAGAGAAATGTATATTTATGTTTATCGTTATATGTATACAAGTGAGTTCCTAGAAAAATCTTTTGGTACTACATCATATCCTCAACCTGTTCCTTCTGCTCGTTATGAAGGAGATCGTGATTTGATGGTCAGTGATAATCCAGAAAATTTAACACACAGTCTATTACCTAAATCAAATTCTACGCTTGCACAATATCAAGTTAAATCCACTTCAGCTACAAATAAGCATCGAGTATTTGGCTGGCATTTAAATAAGCTTGGAGCGGCAGTAAAGATTGGTATTACAATTGAAAATACTTCAAGCTCTGAAAGTATTAAGGTCAGCAGTTCTAAAGGGATTACGCAAATGACTGGGAATGACTGGTTTGGTCATGATATTGGTTTAACGCTTGCAGATGCAACGTTAAATGGAAAGCTTAAAAAATCTGATAGTACAGGTATTGTGATTGCACCAGGAGAAACAAAGCAGATTGAAACATACGAGTTGTTCGATAATTATGTCATTGGATTTTTACAGGACATCGATATTCAAGCTGTTAATGGTGGAAGTACGGACTATATGATTCGAACAGTATTAACGAAGAGTAATAGTGATTTAACAAAGATCAAAACAGACGCGGTGGCAATTGATGAATATGCGATGCATCCACGAGGTGCTTGGCCAAGTGCTACTATTCAAGCAGATCTTCCAGCATATACAGTAGATACACAAGAGGTAGGTTATAACGTTTCAAATGGACGAACAGATCATTTGCAAACGGCAGAAAATTCACTGTCACAAATCAATGGTGCAGTGGGGAATCCTGGTCACTTCGGTATGAACTATAAGGTAATGATTCCACTTATAAATGATTCAGGAAAAACAAAAACGATCAGGGTTAAGTTAACTGGTCGAGGTGGCTTATACAGTGGTGCAGTGAAGTTCAACGGCAAAGTTTACTTAGTGCCTTCGTTGCGAACAAGCTCAGAATATGTTGAGTTTGAATACAAGATGAAGCGTCCATCAGATAAGCTTGAATTAGAACTTATTCATGCAGGCGGAGCAAATCTTCCAGTAGCCATTTATGTAGAAACAAAATAATATAGTCCCTGGCACGAATGTTTTTCACAACATAACTTCGTGCCATACTTTTTAATTCGAAATGAAGAATATAAGAAAACTAGTACCAACTGCTGTAATATAAAAAGTCTATTCTAACATCTCCGAAACAAGCGAATATATTGGACGAGAACAATCGTGACGTAATGATTTCACCAATAAAGCATTTCCTCCAAATAATTTAAACTCCGTAATGTTCGTATTCCATTTTTCGTTTGGAGCATTTGCTTTAAATGGGCGATCTAAATGATTCGGTGCGATTTTACCAACTGTTCCTTTGCAAGATTTATATTTTTTCGAACAAGGCATTTTAAAGTAATAAGTGTCAGTTTCTAAGACGAGTGATTGTTAATTTTATGTTTCTTTCCCTATATATAGCTATACCTGTAAGGAAAGAATTAATGGACATTCAAGAGATTGAAAGAAGAAGTTCATAGGTGTTGGAAAAACCTAAGATTTCCATGCATCTTTTGCATGAATAGGGTTTAGGTTCCAGTACCCAATTCGACTTTTTTCGATTTAAGTACCACTTTTTGGACTTTTTTCATGTTAAGATACCCTATAGATTAATTATGGAAAAAGGAGTTTGAGATGTTTAATAAATTTAAGACAACATGTATGATTACCGCAGTTGCTTTGGCCACGATATTACCTGGACAAGCCTCTGCATCAGCAGCTAGTGACAAGATTCACATTAAGAATAATGTTTCTATTAATATCAATGGTGAGAAGCTCAAAGTGAATGATCCGGTTTTAAATAAATCTGATTATATCTTTTTACCTATGAGAGCTTTGTATGAGGCGGTTGGTGCTAGTGTGGACTGGAAGAAAGAAACACTTACTGCGTCAGCTATTCGAGATGGCAAGTCGGTTAATTTAACAGTAAATTCAAAGACTGCCTTAGTGGATGGACAAAAGGTGCCAATGGTTGTTGCACCATTTATGTATAAGGATCGCACTTACATGCCATTGCGTTTCGTTAGTGAAAATTTTGGTGGTAACGTGAACTGGAATCCTACTACACAAACTGTTGATATTTCCTTAACAGATGAGACTCAAGGAGACCCATATATTTTACATATTAATAACGAACGTATTGTAATGCAGGATCCAATTATCGTAAAGCAATCGAGAACCTATATTCCGGCTAATTATATATATGATAACTTAGAAGATTCTTCTGGCACATTGTTACCAGATAAATCGTTTGAATTGCAAATTGCGGGAACGAGCTTTCTTTTCAAGGAAAATAGTAACCAAGTTCTAGTAAATGATGAAGTTGTGACAATGGAAGAAAAACCATTTATGCAAAATGGAAAAATGTATGTTCCTGTTAGTTTTATTGTCAACACATTAGGCGGGAATTTACGTTATATCGAAAATAAAAGAGAATTGTACATTTATGTTTATCAATATATGTATACAAGCTCTTTCCTTGAAAAATCTTATGGTTCTACAGCAAGGCCTATAAATGTTCCTTCTGCTCGTTTAGAAGGAGATCGTGATTTATTGATAAGTGATAATCCAGAAACGTTAACGAGCAAGCTGATTCCTAACTCTAATGCTACACTTTCCCAATATCAAGTGAAAGCAACAGCAGCTACAAATAAACATCGAGTATTTGGCTGGCATTACAATACGTTAGGGACAGATGTACAAATCGGTATTACAGTTCAAAATACTTCTAGCACTGAAAGCATCCAAGTAATCGACTCTAAAGGGACTAGCCAACAAACGGGAAATAGCTGGGTTGGCCATGATATTGGGTTAACTATTGCTGATGCAACGTTTAATAATAAATTTAAAAAATCTAGCAGTAAAGGGATTGTCATCGCACCAGGAGAAACAAAGGTAATCGAATCATATGGTTTGCACCGTGATTATATCATTGGATTTTTACATGAGCTAGATATTCAAGCTGTCAATGGTGGGACTCCAGAGTATACGATTCGCACAGTATTAACAAAGAATAATAGTAATTTAACAAGCATTTTATCAGATCCTGTTCCGATTGATGTATCTGCGATGCACCCACGAGGTGCCTGGACGAACTCTACTATTCAAGCAGATCTTCCTGCTTATACAGTAGATTCACCAGAAGTAGGTTATAGCATTTCAAATGATCGAACAGACAATTTGCTAACAGCACAAAATTCACTGTCACAAATCAATGGTGCAATAGGGAATCCAGGTCATTTCGGAATGAACTATAAGGTGTCGATTCCACTTGTAAATCAAACAGGACAGACAAAAACGATCAAGCTTAAATTAGCTGGTCGAGGTGGCATCTATAGTGGTGCAGTAAAGGTCAATGGCAAAGTGTATCTAGTGCCTACATTGAGAGTAGGTACAGAATATGTTGAATTGCCAGATTACAAGATGAAGGGTTCATCTGAAACGATTGAGTTAGAATTCATGCATGCCGGCGGAGTAAATCTTCCCGTAGCTATTTATGTAGAAACAAAATAAATGAAGTCCCTGGCACGAATGAGTTTCACAACATGACTTCGTGCCATACTTTTTGATTCGGAGTTGAGAAAATTGGCAAAAAAACTAGTAACAATTGTTGTAGCATGTTTCGTTTTAATGCTAGCAGTAAATCCAAGCTATGCAAATGCAGCAGTTTTTGATAATAAAGTAAAAGAAGAGAAGAAAGAAATATCGCCGCAAGTAATGCACATACAGCAAACTTTTAATTCTAATTCTGTTCGTGAGTTTGTCAATGTTTTAGATGTTAATTTAAATAATACATATACAAAACTTGAAATCGGTGTTCCGAAACCGATTAACTCACTTTTAACAACGACGAATATGGCAAAGCAAAACACATATGATGGACATCGCGTTGTTGGTGCTGTCAATGCATCTTATTTTTTAGGAAATGGTATGCCTGCTAACTTGTTAGCTGAAAAGAATGAAATTATTAACTATGGTATTTTGGGAGATACATATGATAGTCCAACACAAAAGCCTGTTGCTTTTGGTCTATCAAAAACAGGGAAGGCAATCGCAGACTATTATTCTACGAATCTATCTTTTCAAGTAAATGGTAAAAGTTATCCGATTGATCTTATCAATACAGAAAGAAAGACAGATAAAATAGTATTATATACACCTGATAAACGTACAACAGGTACAAATAATTGGGGTATGGAAATTGTTGTCTCAAATGCTAGTCAAGATATGAAAGTATTACATTTCGGAGATCGCCTTTCTGGGACGGTTTCAAAGGTAACTGCGTACGGTGCAGAAGGGAATTCAACAGTTCCATCTGATGGCTTTGTTATTTCGGTGCAAAATAAAGAACTAGCAACTGAATTAAGCAGCCAAATAGCTGCGGGGACAAACATTGACGTAAATCTATCTATTGATGAAAAATGGATGGATGCTCAATTTATTTTAGCTGCAGGCCCTATGTTGGTTAAAAATGGCAAAGTGGAAATTTCTATGCCAACGAACTCTGGATTTGCTTCAACGCGCAGTCCTCGTACTGCGGTGGCAGTAGATGCAACTGGTACAAAAGTGTCTCTTGTAACAGTAGATGGTAGATTAAGTGATCATAGTAATGGTACTAATTTAACAGATTTAGCTTCTTATTTGATTTCACAGGGCGCTTCTTCAGCCATTAACCTTGATGGAGGCGGATCTACAGCGATGGTTGCTCGAAATCCGGGCGGCTATTATGCGAACCTTGTGAATAAACCTTCAGAAGGCAGCGAACGACGTGTGTCAGCCATTTTACAGGTTGTCAATACAGCGCCACCAGGGAAAGCAAAATCTATTACGTTAAACAATGTGAACCAAGTTATGAAAGGTTCATCCGTTGACATGAAAGTAGCTAGTGCTTACGATCAATACTTAAATCCTATGACAATCAACCCGTCTAAGATGAACTGGACGGTTGAGGGCAATATCGGTAAGATGGACGGTGCAACCTTCACAGCTACGCAAAAAGGGGAAGGCAAAATTATCGGTGAGTATGACGGTGTGCGAACATCGACAACTGTGAAAGTGGTTGATTTAGCAGAAAAACCTATTTTACTAGATAGCTTCGATAATGCTTCATCATGGACAGTGGAAGTTGCGAAAGCAAATGCATCAGTAACAAATTCTAAAGACTATGCTAGACAGGGAACGGCTAGCTTAAAGTTAAATTATGATTTTACAACAGCAGGATCTGATACGAAAGCAGCCTATATGGTAGCTAAATCACCGATTCCTCTTAATGGAAAGCCAAATAACATAGGCGTTTGGGTATTTGGCGATGGTGGAAAGCAATGGCTTCGTGGAGTACTTGTAGATGGTTCAGGAGCAAAACAGACAATTGATTTCACTAGCCAAGGCGGTATGGACTGGAATGGTTGGAAGTATGTCACTGCGAAAATCCCAAATGATGTGACACTACCATTGAAGTTCGAACGATTATACGTTGCACAGCCTACAGCCTCTCTTCAAAAGAAAGGTCAACTGTATTTCGATCAATTACAAGCTGTGTATCAAGACAATCATGAGGAATTAGTCTACACAGATGTAGCGAAAGGTTATTGGGCTTTCTCAGAAATCCAAAGCTTGTATAATAAATCTCTTATTAAAGGATACGAGAATGGAACATTTAAACCAGAAGCTTCCATTACACGTGCAGAGGCAGCTACTATTATTGCAAGGGCTCTTAATTTAACAACATCGAAAGAGTCGAACTTTAAAGATGTTAGCAAGGACCATTATGCATACAGCTCCATTGCTGCAGTAGAGCAAGCTGGGATTATTAAAGGGCAAGAAGTAGGGAAGTTCAACCCGAACGGAAAGCTTTCACGTGCTGAAATGTCGGCAATTTTAACAAGAGCTTTTAAATTAACAGGCTCAGGTAAAGTAAACTTTACAGATGTTAAATCGACGCATTGGGCGTATAGCGATATCCAAGCGCTTATAGCAAATAACTTAACAAGCGGCTTCCCAGATAATACATTCAGACCAAACTCACAAATTACGCGTGCAGAATTCTCAAGCTTCTTGAATAGATCCTTATCATTAAAATAATAAAAGCACAAATGACAAACCCCTGTAGGATTGAAAACTACAGGGGTTTGTGTTCTAGTATTTTGAGGGCTGACGTTTTGCTTCTGTACATATAACATTCATTGCAGAGCTACCAATTTATCACTATAAATTTACGCGGATGCAAGAAGATGAGCACTAAGTGAGGATTCACGCACAGTTTCGTGTGTGAATCTTTTTTTGCTCTTTGGCAGGTGGATGTCGATAAAAATTAAAAGTTGGGTGATAAAACGTGAAAGTTAGTCGATAAAATTCAAAAATTGGGCGATAAAACGTAAAAGTGTTTCGATAAAACTCAAAAGTTTGATGACATTTTGTTAAAACGTATGTCATGTGAAGTAGTTGATTGGAGTGGAGGCTGGGCGCCCCCAGGAAGCTTTGCTCTGTGCGAAAGCGAAGCGTCAGCAACAAAGCGCCCAGCCGGAACGGAAATCAACCCCTCGCTTTGGCGAAAAGTCATACTTTATTTAATAAGTCATTTAGTCTTTTTTATCATCACCAATGAAAAAATCCGCGTAGATTTCTGTGAGGAGAGCAAACCGTTGCTGCTCTTTTCATGCTCACAGAAATTGAAGCGGATTTTTTCATAGTATGTTATTTAGAAAACAATATATTTAACATAGTGTTTCCAATCTAATTTCTTGAAATGTTTCCATTGAATTTTCTCGACAGGCATTGTACGGAAAGCATAGGCTGTAAGATTACGTTGTTTATCGGATAGCATAGGTGTTCCTTCATCTAAACTGTCAGTAAAAATAGCTGACTGTGCAGTTTTAAAGTTAACATGAATATCCTTCATGTCGATTTTTCCATCCGGTCCAACAATGTATATTTTTTTACCTTTCTTTTTAGTAGCATGCACCCACGATTTATCTATTTTATAAGAATCAGATGCTTCGTTGACAATAATAGAGGCTTTGCCAGTAGTCGAAAATGGAATGTCCTCCATTGCTTCATCTTGTTGCAACACTACTTCATAATTCGTTGGTTGAGGTAAATCTGTTGTTTTTGCAAGTTCATTCCCCCAGATAGAAGAATCATCTGTTGCAATCGTTTGTTTTTCTAGTACAGTACCAGATAAGGAATCTTTCATATGTTTTACTTTAAAATCAACGGTTTGGCCTTCCGATACTTTTTGCCATTCATCTTCTGATAAATAGGCAAGCATCGTTTTTTCAGTAGAATAGATTTCAAATGTAACTGTCCCAGATTCTTCTTTAACGGCTGCAATAACACCGTCCACTGGGCTAACGACACCTTCGCGAGCCTGTATTTGTTCAATTTGTGCATCCATTAGCGCAATTTGACGATCTGTTTCGGCAATATGTCGATTCAAAAGGGCTATTGCTGTCGATGGTGAACTTTGCTGTCCTAGCTCCAATTGTAGTGTGACAGATAATGTGCCGTTTATTTGGTCCGTATTGACGGAGCTTTTCGGATCAGCATCATCATAATCATTCTCGATTTGAGAAAGCGAATCTTCTAAATCACTTCGTTCAGTTTCATAGGCTGCACGTTCTGCCTCAAGCTTTGTTAACTCATTATCAATTTCTTCTGTTTTAAAGGAAGCTAGTACATCATTAGGAGATACTTTTTGGCCACGCTTTACATTCACTGCGGATAAGCTTGTCGCATCGGCTGTAAGTGTGTATGTTTCAGCTGGTGCAACAATCGTTTCCTTTTTGACACGCTCTGTATTTGTACCTTTATAAGCTTTTTGAAATTCATCGATAAAGTAGGATCGTGTAATTTTGCTATCGTCTTTAAAGACAAAATAAGCATTTACGCCGACTAATAGCATTGTCAATACGATGGTCAAGCTTGTCCAAGGCTTTGATTTGATAAATGCCATTATCCTAACCCCCTAATAATCCATTCTTTAATTGGTAATACACTAATCAGACCAACAAATAAGGCCATGAATAATTGTATGCCGATAATTTTTACGACTAATATTTTTCTGCTCGCCTCTTCCTCCCATTTAGAAAGGAATGTGTACTGTACAACAATTGTTAGCATAGTCGCCACTGTCAATTGATTAAGTGAGAATAAGACATAATCCGTACTCATCATCTGCAATGCAAGAGGCGCTAATGAAAAGAATGAAAAGAGTGTTGTATAGCCGGTTAAGTAGAATACAACAAACAAGATAGTTTTTTCGATTAATAAAAATGTGACAACATATAATTGGACTTTTTTAATCCATGTATAGGGAATGTCCGTTAATAGATGTAAAAGGTAGGTAACACCGTAATAATGGAAGCAAAAATAGACAATAGCCCATAAAATGGCACCAAGCATCGAAAGGTAACGAGCCACGTAGTATTCATTATGTAAATCCATTGCGAACAATGTCGTTAAAGTTTCAGTACCCATCCCCCAATATTCACGAGCAGTAAATAACAGAATGAATAAGATGAAAACCGTTAACGAACGTCTTTTGTATCCAATAATCTCACCTTCTTCTACAATTTTAGTAAAGTAGGTTGGATTTTTTAAGCTATGCCAAAATTTATAACGGTAAAACATATACAGTTTCCTCTCTTCCAAAATAGTAAATATCAAAGTTGTAGTATACACCTTGTTAAACGATATTGACATATAAAAACAGCTGTTTTTTTTCAATAATTTCGACAAAAAAACACTATGAAAAACTACATGTCGAATGATGGGAAAACATCATATAAAACTATTGTATAGTATAATAGAAAAAACTTCCTGTATTTCTATCAAGTTATTATAAAAAATTACTTTTGATACGCTTAATAGTGTAAATAATGGCTTGAAATCACATGAATTTCACCGATACAAAAGTAATGAATCGAAAAATGAAAGGGTGGTTCGATTGAATCGAAAATTGACAGCGGGAGTTATAACGAGTCTATTACTGGCACCAACAGCTATAGCGAATGCGCAAGAAAATAATGATGCACAGTCTCGCGTATTAACGCAAACAGAGCAAGTTGCCAACGTTAACGGAGTAGCTGCCGCAACGACAAAAGAACAAATAATTGCACAATTTGCAAAGCTTTCCGAGAAATCGACAGCGGATGAAATGGTTATTGCGAAGGGTGATGTAGAAAATCTAAGTACGACAGATTTTAATAACGATGAGATTGCATTTATTCAAGCGAAGTATGAATATGTTGTCGGGCAACGCCAACAATTAGAGAAATTACAGGAAATAGGAAAGAACATTAATGCATTAACATATACAAGTAAGTCATTTATAAAGGATGTTGCAGCTGTTGAAGGTACCTATGAAACATTTTTAAGTTCCTATCTAAGTGTTCAAAGTAAATTCGAAACAGCTTTCAAATTAGCAAATTCAAATGGAGCTAGCAGTATTGCTTCGACTATTCGCGGCACATCCTTACAATATGGCTATACTGATGCAGAACGCGATACTTATTTTAAAACAAAGGGCGCAGATATTGCGAAGTTGACTAATTTAAAAGGAGATGCAACTGCTGTACTACCAGCCACTAAAGCACTAGAGGATTTAGTAGAGTTATTAAAGAACGACCCAAATAACTATACAGCCATTTCTGCAGAGCTAGAAAAAGTTACGACAGCTTATAATCCACTAACAGCGAATCAAAAGAAAGTGGTCGTAGCCCATAATCCAAACAACGATTCTGTAACACCTTATAAAAAGTATACGGATGCCTTATCAAATCTGTCTTCGGCTAATAAAGCAGTGCTAAGCGTGGAAAAATTAATCGACGGCTTAGACCCTAAATCTTCTACTTTCGAAAGCAAAACACTTGCTGCCCAAGCTGCCTATGACAAGCTTGGAGAGAGTGAAAAGGCATTAGTGAAAAATAGCGATAAATTAAAGTTGTTTTTCCAATATGCTGATTTATCGAAACAAGTAAATGCACTAAACTCATCTATGAAGGATTACAAAGCACAACTAGAGGCATTACGAACTAAAGTAACTGCGTTAGATGTTGGGAATAGTAGCGATGCAGCAGCGTTAAATGAAATTAAAAACAAGCTTGAGACTAAATTGTCGCAACTTGCAAATGAAGAACTAGCAGTAGCAGCTGTTATTAGTCAAATTGATAATTTAAGTAAGTCTAATAATTTAGTAGTTGATATGCTAAAAGCACGCTCCGACTATAATGCACTTCCATCAGCATCTAAAAAACTTGTGACAAACATTAAAATCCTAACAGATTTAGAGAAATCACATAAGGCAGTCGTCAATGTTATTGATCAATTTGAAAAGTTAGAAAAGTTAGATCCAACATCTAAAAGTTATATTTCAAAGGCGAAATCTGCTTATACAGCTTACGCAAAGTTGGACGAGACAAAACAAGGGTATGTAAGAAATCATAATAATTTAAGTGATAAGGTTGCTGTAATAGAAGTGATTGTGCAAATAAACGCCTTAAATCCATCTCAAAAGACATATAAAGACAATGTAGCGAAAGCAAATAGCGCGTTTAATAATTTGGCTGAAGCCCTTAAATCGCAGGTAGTCAATAGTGGTGAATTAACAAAAGCACAGGGCTATATCGATACAGCCAAGGCATTTGATGATCGTGTTTTAGCATTAGCGAATGAAAATCCTGATACTTTTGTCGCGAAGGTAGCTGCATTATCTGCAGAGTACAAAACAATGGATAAAAATGCGAAGAAACTAGTAGAGCAGGCAAAAGCTTTAACTACTTACGAAAAAAATAATAAGGCTGTTATTAAGGTTATTCAAATGATCGATGCCTTAAATCCAACAAGTAAGGATTACACGAAAAAAGTACTCGCTGCGCGTAAGGCTTATAATGCACTAGATACAGTATCACAAAAACGTGTGACGAACTATACGAATCTAACTGCAGTTGAAGATGTGGCTTCATTGATTGGCCTCATTGCAACATTAAAGCCATCAAGCAAGACATTTTACCAAGATATGAAAACAGCACGAGAGATGTACGATGCACTACCTAAAGAGAAGCAACAAGTAATCATTAATTATGATGCACTTGTAGCAGCAGAAAATGAGTATGGAGTAGCACAAAAAGTTGTCGAGCTTATTGATTTAACGAAACAACAAGATGGCGACTATTTAACGAAGCTCCTGGATGCACGTGTAGCGTATGATCAGCTAACTTCGAATCAAAAGAAATTAGTCACTAATATTAAAGAATTAACAGCACGTGAAAAAGAGGTAAAACCTATTTTAAATGTGATGCTGCAAATTAATAATTTGGATCCGGAATCCAATAATTTTGTCAGCAAGGTCAATTCTGCGCGTAAGGCGTATGATAATTTAAATAAAGATCAGAAAAAATATATTAATAATATCGATATTCTACAAAACTATGAGCCTGTATCTCAGGTGATTGAATTAATTAATAAACTGAAATCTTCAAGTAGTACATATCTTGAGGATACAGTTCGGGCACGTGCGCTTTATGACGCGCTAGCGGCAGATAAGAAGCAATATGTAACAAACTATTATTTATTACAAGCAGCAGAAACAAGTATTTTAGGTGCTGGTAATGTTATGCAGATGATTAATGATTTGCCGTCTGTAGATCCGAAGCAATATGTGAAACGTATTCAGGAAATTCGTGCAGCTTATAACGCTTTACCAAAGGATCAACAAAGAGCCGTACAAAATTACAAAGTGTTACAAGATCAAGAGAAGCTTTTAAAGCCTGTTATTAGTGTTGTCGAGGATATTGATCGACTACTTACGGCCAAAGACATGAATAGTCAATATCAAAAAATCTTAAAAGCCTATGATAAGCTAAATGCCGAGCAAAGACGTTACGTCTATAATGATGATCTATTATTATCATTAGATAACGTAATAAAAGTATATAAGAACATTGCTAATTTAAATCCAAAGGACAAGTTTTACTTTGGTATGGTGGAAGCAGTACGAAAAGAGTACGATAGCTTAAATACGACAGATAAGCAAAGGATTACGAATTATTCGATCTTGTTAGAAGCGGAGAAAAGTATGGCCGATGTAAAGAAAGTCGTTGAATTAATAGCTAGCCTTTCACCAACCTCTTCAACGTATTTAGAAGATGTAGCGAATGCAGTTGCAGCCTATAAAGCGTTAGACTCGAAATTAAGAGCGCAAGTCATCAATGAGGACGTATTAAAGAAAGCTGAAAAGGATGTAGAGGCTGTTCAAAAAGTAGTTCAAGCCATCTCTGTTATTGATCCAGACAACACGTCATTTGAGAAAAAGGTGTTAGCTGCTCAAAAACTATATAACTCACTTTCACTGGAGCAGCAGGATTTAGTATATAACTACCGCATTCTAGAAGAATATTTAAAAATGATCGAATAGAAATAACAAGAAGGAGTTTTCCCAATGCATATTTTGGGGAGACTCCTTCTATACTATAGAAAACAATTTAAAAAGCTATGAAATTTCCAAAAAAAGTGAAACCTTATCAATCAAGAAATCGTATGTAATAGGGAGTTTTATTTCCGTGTTTGAGGGGTATAATTTAAAATAATTTAAATATAGGAGGTAGCCATGTTTAAAAGGGTGATAAGTATATTGGTACTTTCAATTGTTTTACAAGCTACAACTATTGGAAATTTATCTGGGATTAGTAAGGCGGACGCAGCATCCAACATAGCTGTTGATGTGTCTAGTTCATACTGGGCAGGCTCGTCGATTCAACATATGCTGTCGAAGCAATATATGACTACATATACTGACAATACATTTAAGCCGGAGCAAGCTATTACGAGGGCAGAGGCTGCATCTGCAATTGCTCGGTCTATTCAAACAAACAAAGATACTTCGATTTCACTACACTTTAAAGATGTTCCTGCTACACATCCGTATTACAAGGAAATTCAAAAACTTGTAGGCTTAGGGGTTTTACAAAATAGTGATGCCTTTCATCCAAATGAGCCTTTAAAGCGTTCGGAAGTTGCAAAAATGCTAGCACTAGCCTATCAGTTTAAAGTGGATGGTAAAAATAAAAGCAAATTTGATGATGTTTCTCCAACACACTGGGCAAAAAACTATATTGAATCACTAACAGACATAGGAATTATTGGCGGAATAGATGCTAAGCATTTTGCACCCAACAAGTTAGTGACACGGGCTCAAACAGCAGTTTTTGTTGAACGTAGCATAAATTTTCAGCAAAAAGTAAAGAAGCTTGAAGTGGCTTATGATTATTTAGCAAAGGATTATATACCAACAATAAATCTTTCGACAGCTTGGTCAAAAGAGGTCATTCGGTTAATCAATGTGGAACGGGAAGAGAACCAACTAGCACCTGTTGTCTATGATTCGGAACTGACACAAATCGCAATTATAAAAGCCCAGGACATGGTTAAGCGCAATTATTTTGAACATATTTCTCCTTATTATGGTGCTCCTTGGGATTTAGCGACATTATTTGATTATTCTTACACGAGCTTTGGCGAGAATATTGCAAGGTATTTCATATCGCCCGAAACCGTTGTAAAAGGATGGATGACTTCTCCTGACCATCGAGATAATATTATGAAGGAGCATTATACAAATACAGGTGTTGCGGTTACACAGGACCGCCAAGGAAATTATTATTGGGTTCAACTATTTTCGAGTAAATAAATGGTTATGTAACAAAGAGTTGCTAATGTTACATTTATGTTACGAGTGTTATAAATAACCAATAAAATTTTTCCATTTTTAACGCTGATGATGCCAAAAAACGTTGGTATATCAGCGTTTTTGTTTATTCCGGAAATCGTTACACAATTGAAAAATTAAAATACCTCCTTTTATGATAGTCTATGTATAGGCAAAAAAGTTTAGAGGGGGTATAACAAAAGTATGAAGAAAAAATGGTTATTACCGATTTTTGCATCTTTCATGTTATTTACTACAACTCATATAGATTCAGCTGAAGCAGCGACTAAAACTGAAGTCACTGATACAGCTTCTAAATATTTAGGCATTCCATATAAATACGGTGGGACAACTACAAGCGGTTTTGATTGCTCTGGCTTTACTTCTCAAGTATTTGCAGATTTAGGCATCACATTAAACCGCACATCAGGCGCTCAATATCAACAAGGGACAGCAGTTGCTAAAAGTGATCTTCAAGTTGGAGATTTACTATTTTTCAATACAAGTGGCAAAGGTGTCTCACATGTATCTATATACATAGGTGACGGTAAAATGATCCACTCTCAAACTAACCAAGGTGTTAGTTATTCGAACGTAAATGATCCATATTATTGGGGTTCTCGCTACATTGGCGCTAAACGAGTTGCTACATTTGACGAAGAACAACAAGCTGAAGTAAAGAAAGTAGCAATTGATTTTACAGTATATGCTTCACGTGCGGAAGCTGCTTCACAAATTGCGAAAGCTTTAAACTTAGATACATCTGACAAAAATAGTGGTTTTGTCGATATAAAACCAACATATGAGCATGCAGGTGCTATTGCAGCTGTTGCAAAATTAGGTATTTTTGAAGGTGATGCAAGTGGTAAATTCAATCCATCTTCACCAATTACTCGCGCACAAATTGCGAAAGTATTAGTTATAGCGTTCGGACTTGAGAATGCTGGTCAAGAAGTAACATTTAGTGATGTACCACAAGATAGCTGGGCTAATCAATATGTTTCTATTCTTGCATCGAACGGTGTTACTAATGGAGATGGCAATGGCAGCTTTGGTATGGATGAATTACTAAAAATTAAAGAGCTAAAAATGTTTATTGAAAGATTACAATCTAGATAATATTTTCATTGATGCATTGATTGCAAGAAAAGATCTTTTAAATAGCTTATAATTAGAGGAGAGTTTGCAATTGCAGACTCTTCTATTTTTATGATAATTCCACTGAAAAGGAAGTGATTGGAAAAAATAAACATGAAAAGTGCTGTCGGATGATGATTTATTTAGTTAATTTTGTTAAAATGAATACGTTAAGAGAACAGGAAGGGAGGAAATAAGACATTGAATCTTAAAAAAAGTAGTCTTATTTTGTTGTGCGTCTTATTCATTTCAGCTTCTATGTTTACTATACATAGTGATAGTGTAATGGCAGATACAACTACAAATGTAACATTTGCAGATATCTCCAAAAATCACGAAGCTTATGAAGAAATCAATTATTTAGTGAGCTTGGGTGTTATCCAAGGATATTTTGTAAATGGGAAAAGAGTCTTTGGTCCAAATGATTCTGTAACACGTGAACAAGTGGCAAAAATGGTTGTCGTTGCCTCTGGTAATAAACCATTAGTCGTAAACAAATCAAGTTTTTCGGATGTAACAGTAGGTACTGAAATGTCAGGTTATATCGAAAGAGCTGTGCAATTAGGGTTCTTTTCAACGAATACACAAGGCAAGTTCTTACCAAAAAAGGCTATTACTCGTGATGAAATGAGCCATGTATTAACAAAGGCATTTAACTTAGACACAAGTGAATATGAAAACTTAGATTCACCATTTGCTGACGTAAGTATTACACACCCTTACGTTAAGTATGTAAATACAATTTACTATAATGGTATTACAAATGGTAGTGGTAAAAATTATTTACCGAATAATACCGTTACACGTGCACACTTTTCATTATTTGTAGCACGTGCAAAAAATGAGAAATTCCGTTTAGAGCTACCTGTAAAAGGATCATCTGTACCTGATACAAAAGAGGTTATTGGGCTAGTCAAAGTAACGACAGATGGTCTAAATATCCGCAAAACAGCGGATAGTTCATCAAATACTAACATTGTTGGTACAGTTAATAAAGGCGGCAAACTATCAGTTTATGAAGTTCAGGGCAAATGGCTAAAGGTATCATATAAAGGTGCATATGCTTATCTTTATAAAGATTATGCACAATTTTTAGATGCAGATGGCAATGAGTTAGGGGCTGTCCAAAAAGAAGTGACATCTAATGGGGCTATTAACTTATATGTCAAACCAACTTCTTCAGCAAAAATCATTCAACCTATTAAAGCGAATGTAAAATTACCAGTTTATAAGACTGCTGGCGGTTATCATTTAACGCAAGTGAATGGTTTACCAGGTTACATTGTAGCGAACAGCACAACAGAAACGGGTAAAGACGAACAACCTGATCCAACACCACCTACAACACCACCTACAGCTTCAGGTGATGTATTAGGACGAGCAACTGTTGGAAACCTAAATGTCCGTAGTGAAGCAAATGCAACTTCTACAGTGCTATTTAAGCTTAACAAGGGCGACTCTGTTAAAGTTAACGGAATTAATGGTTATTGGGCAAACATCGAATACAATGGTAAAGCTGGTTATGTCCATAAATCGTATATAAAATTATTAAATCAAAATGGCAAACCGTTGCAAAATCGTATTATTATCCTAGATCCAGGTCATGGTGGTAAGGATCCAGGGACAGTACTAGGTTCTTTCTCTGAAAAGAACATTACATTAAAAGTGAGCACACTAGTTAAGCAAAAGCTTGAGAATGCTGGTGCAAAAGTGTACATGACTCGTACTGCTGATACGTATCCAACTTTACAAGATCGAGTAAACTTTACAAGTGCAAACTTTGGTGAGATTTTCGTGAGTGTGCATGTAAACTCTGCTTCCAGTACATCAGCATCAGGTACTGAAACATATTATGCTGCTTCAGCTGGAGATATGTATCAGGAGGATATAGAGTTAGGCACTTTTGTAAATAATCAAATTGTCAACAATTTAAATATGAAGAATCGTGGCGTTAAGCAATATCCATACTATGTCATTAATAATATGAGTATCCCATCCATTTTAGTGGAACTTGGCTTCTTAACAAATGACGGGGATCGCCAAAAAATGACAACTGATGAATACGTAAATAAATTTGCAGATTCTATCTATAACGGAATTGAGCAATACTACAAAAAGCAATAATTGATCAACATAGAAACTGTCCCAAAGTGATTAACTCACTTTTGGGGCAGTTTTTTATTGTTAAGGAAAGGTAGGGCGTGATATGAAAGTAGTCTTTATCCCTGGCATAGTTGATATATGATAGATATATTTTATCCACTGATTATTTTTATGTTTGCATGTAGGTTTTTATGTATAGATAAATATATTTTGTTTGGGGCTAAGAAGGGGGCTGTTTTCAAAGGCTCAAGTAGGTTAGGGAAGTGTTCGGCTAGTGTCAGATAGGAGAAAGAAGTTATAGGCTCAGACAGCTTGTCATAGAATCGGAAAGGTGCTTGTTGGGACATGAGATGTATCAAACTACCCGAGCATATACCAAGTTGTTCGATCATGCTCGTAAGGAAAAGTATGATGATTGGATGGAAAATAACCTTTTATATGAAGAGGGAGACTTGTTTAAAGGAGGGTGTTTTCTCAAAGATTGTCGCTGTTAAAACTAAAAAGACAGAATTAATCTACGAAACGTGTAGAAAATCTGTCTTTTTAGTTTTCATGAATCGAAAATTTAACTAAACTTCCGTTAGTTGAATAGGAAAAGAATACTTATTCCATAATCGCGCCCTTTTGTTGAACAACGTTATTGAAGTAAAGCGCCGCTAGTTTAATCCTCGCTTTTTATTCTTTCCAAAGCTTGTTCAATGGTTTCATACTTAATGTTATCGTATTCCCATTTCAAAACAGGAAATGTATTTTTTCGAAGCCTGAGGAATAAGTTTGATTATATCGTCTCGGAGAGGATGTTGTACGTGTTTTCTTATCATTCGGGGGAAAATCAAATTCCAAATTCTTATTACCAGTTTGTGCCGCAGGGACAATATTATAATCCTTATTCCAAAGCAGGCTGGTTGTGGGAGCATTATCCCATAGAATTGGAAGGAAGTTTTAGGCATTCTCAACGGCTCACCTTTGTCCTCGTGCATGGTTCCTGGGCTGATGTTCACTTTTGGGATGGCGTAGCAACGGTACTGCGTAGTCAAGGGAACATAGTTTACACTCCAGAATACGCAGGCCATGGAACTGATCCAAATAAAAATGTCACTCATGCAATGATTACAAAATCAGTCGTTGATTATATTAGACACCTGAACTTGTACGATTTTATTCTCGTTGGACACAGCTTTGGTGGAACAGTCATCCAAAAAGTTGCTGAACAGATACCTGATCGTATTAAACGTTTGGTCTTCTGGGATGCGTTTGTATTAAAAGACGGAGAATCGCTTGTTGATGAGTTACCGCCTCAAACGAGAAAAGGTTTTGAACAGCTTAGAGCCATGTCCAATGACGACACAATCATGCTTCCGTTTGATTTGTTTCGAGCTTTGTTCGTAAATACTGCCACCACCGAGAATGCTAAACTTTTTTATAAAAGTGTAGCTCCGGAGCCGGCTAAACCGCTTTTCGAGAAACTGGATCTTAAAGCGTTCTATGCGCTACAAACCCCAAAAAGCTACGTATACTTCTACCAAGATAATATATTGCCTCAAGGGGAAGGCTTCGGTTGGAATCCCCATATGTCAATACGACTGGGTCTGTTCCGCCTGATCGTTGGCGATGGGGACCACTTTACAGATACACGCACAAGACCGACTTATTTGGCACAGAAGCTTTACGATGCAAGTCGGGATTGATTCACTCAAGCGTAAATATGCTTGAGTCTTTTTTTGCCAAGGAATATGCTATTCTGCCTCGTTAGCTCAATTAACTTAATGCAATAAAATGGCCCGATTGTTGAACACAAGTTAAACAACGCTATTCAACTAACCTGCTCAGTTTAGTTGAATAACAGTAAACCGCTAAATCTGTTTAAAAAGCATCTGATGAAAAGTTAACTCTTTCAAATCTCTAAATGCATCTTCTGGAAGATAATTTAAATATGTATAATATCTATTTCTTAAGCAATCGTAAAAAGAAAAAAAGCAGCTAGTTTATCTTTGAATAGATTAGCTACTTTTATATTTAGCCTACAAACTTTGAGGCAAGAAATTATAAAAAGGGTCACTGAGTTGGAAGTGACCCTAGGTGACAAATGAGGGAGGATGTGACGGTCAACCAACGCCACAGCCTAGTAAGTGCGTTTAATACACTCAACATTAATTTGTGCAAATAGATGTTACCTATACATTAAAAAAATAGCAGCACCGTCAAATGAATAAAATGTGTATGAAGGTTAAATTATGTATTAGCGGGATAGCGTAGTGCAATAGCAAATTGGGGCGATGCAATGCAACAGATTGCTATCCCAAAACTAATATATGTAATGGTATTTAAAATATTTATAACACTATAAAAATGTGAGAAAAGGATTAAAAAGAGAAAAAGAAATGGCTGAATAGTAATTAGGGTGTGATCGTAATAGAGAGACTGAAAAGCTTGTTTGCTAAACACGACTATAACTATGTTGAAATTATAGTTTTGTATAGTTGATGGACCCGGAAATTAAAATAAAAAAGCCGCATAAAATCGCCGTGTTCATACGGTAACGGCTAACTAACCAAAACGATGTCCTGTGGCATTACCGAAAGGAGAGACATCGTGACGGCCCTCATACAGGCCTATGCACAATGCCGATTCAGGATGAAATTATATCGAGACATAATTGATAGAATCATTCAATTTGCCATTGGTTTTGGTAAAGGTATCGAAAAAGGCTGTCCCGAAAATATTCGGAGACAGCCTCTAATTGCTACTTCACGGTATTAATGATTTTAACATACTCTTTATTGATGTAGGCTGGTTGTGGGTGGGGTTTATCAGAAAGTACCTCATACCAACCATTAACATTCGTATCGGTAACAATAACGGGCATACCGCTTTTATTAAATGTGAAAAGTGGACTTTGACTTGTTGATGCGTCTGGACGAACATTCAGACCTGCTGTTGTCGTACGGGCAATTTTGTATGGATTCTTTGCATCTTTAAAGCCTAAAGCTTTTTCAGTACGGTAGTAGTGTCCAGCAATTTTAGCACCCCAAAATGGATCAGATGCATACTTCACGTTAAAACCGACTTCCTTAGAGCCAACCACTGCACCATTCGTGTAAGGACCACCTGGTGTAATGTAATTCGGCTGCAAGAACTTTTCAACAAGCTCATTAATATTGTCAGCAACACTATCAAACTTTTTATTTAGTGGATTCGTGTCATATACATATAAACCAAATAAGTTGTTGAGATTTTGAGCATGGTCACTCATACCATATGCACTCTCATGCTGGGCAAGCGATAAAATAAGCATGGCATTAATGTTAGAATTTGCTTCTACCTCTTTTAATACTTTCCCTAAACCGATTAACTTACTTTTCTTTGTCGCATTTTTATAAAGACTAGCCCCTGAACTTTCAATCTCAGCTAACTTTTGCATAATGTAATTATCTAGTTCTGCTGCAGTATATTGAGTTTGGGCACGTGCAGGTAAAAATTGATAGTAATTATATGCTTCACCTTTTGAAGAGCCACTAGCATTTGTGAAATTAATGCCATTCCAGCTAAAGTACTTTTCGCCCTGCTTCATGAAGTCGGGAGCTTTTCCATACACATAGCTAGAAGAATATTTATTTGATTTATAATCATATAAAGTATGTTTAATTTCACCATTCTCGTTTGAATAGTAAGAACGACCCTTACTTAAAGCAGATGGGATTAATGTAACATCGGCATGTTTTAAATACCCAACCTGACCTGCTAAACTAACTTTTACTTGTGTCGCATCACTGCCTAAATACTGCATTTCTGTATTAGCAGCAACAGCGATTTGATCTTTAATTGTTTCAGATTTAAGGGCTACATAATTATTGGTTACAACATACCCAGATGACATTTTCATAATTTTATCATTTAGCGTAATGACAAGTGTATTTTTTGACAAAGCTTTTTCAGCAGCATCGAAACTAGAAAAGGCTTCATTTCCTACAAGATTGCCATTTGAAATTTCTTTTACGATGAACTTAGTAGAGTTACCATTACCAGTTTCACCATTGTTGTTACCGTTGTTGTTGTTATTGCCGTTATTATTAGTATTACCACCATTATTTTCAACATCGTCCGCTAGAAGTATCAAGCGAAGTACAAATGTTGAGGCCTCGCCAATTGTGGCATTATCTTTTGGTAAAAACATTCCATTGGAGCTACCTTTAATAAGTCCTAAATCTGCTCCGATAGCGATGTCTTGGCGGAAGTCTTTAAAAATAGCTGCATTATCCATAAAAGTAGTGGATGGCGTACCTTTTGGGATTTTTAAATAATCAACAGCTCTAATTAGCATGACTGCCATATGCTCTCTTGAAATACGGGCATTTGGTTTAAACGAACCATCTGTATAACCTGTGATAATCCCAGCAGTAGCAGCAAGCTTAATATCCGTTGCAAATAAATATGTATCTGGGACATCTGTGAAACTAATATTATCTTTTTTCTCAAGGTTTAAAGCCTTTGCTATGTAAGTAGCAAATTCACCGCGCGTGACAGTGTCGTTTGGACGATAGCTTCCATTTGCATCTTGCAGTAATGCATCTTTGGAAATTAAATAGCGTAAACCACTTTCATGCATATGTCCTGAGAGCTCATCAGCATATGCCATGTTTGGTTGCCAAATAAGCAAGCTAACAAGTGCCATTAACACCACCGTTAACATTGATAGTTTTTTCATATTTATAACCCTCCTAAGCTTCTATTATTTTACCAAAGTTGGAGAATTAAGATAAGGGTCAAATGTTAGAAATAACATAAAATATGCCAACCAAAATTTACCGACGTTATACTTTTGAGCTATGTTAACTTCCTTCAGCAATTGTTTTTCGTACCGTAGCGAAACTACAGGTACAGATTCTTAAGCTATTTCCAGCGGATGTCCAAATATCTGCTGAAAGGAGTTAAGCCTCCGGCGGATGTCACGGAATTAGAAAGGAGTTCTTTGTGCGGGCACAAAGCAGATTCCGGACGCAATTATGCCGAGGCATAATTGATTGAAATAGTTGGATAGACAGTAAGGTGAAGGACATTTGCGTATTGAGGATTGGTAAAGTATTTGATGAGTGAGACGTTAGTGTGTATATCTTCAGGCAGTAATTTTAATGCAAGAATAGAAAAAAACCTCCCACCGACATTAAATAATGAAACTACTTAAATGGTGAGAGGAATTTTTTATTTTTTCATTATTATACGCTGATAAAAACCTTGCTGCGTTTTGTTAGCATTTTGTGTTTTTGGATGTACAAGGATCATATATTCTCGCCCAGCAGATAAAGGTTTTGATGGGGTTACGATTAATGAACGACCCTCTACTTTTGCTGTCATAGGCACTTCATTACCACCTAAAGCAATTAGCTGAACCTTATCCTCAGCCATTTGTGAAGAAAGTGCAGAAGGAACTTTCACTGTTAAACTTTTAGGATCCGCAACATTTTTTAAGCTTGCCAGCTCTTTATATTTTGTATATTGAGCTTTTATAGCATCATAATGTGCCTGAAAAATAGGGGCAGTCTTTGTTTGAATGTCTGGTTTTATACCGACCTCATTAATTGTTTTCCCTAAAGGACCTGTAAAATTACCGATCGTAAGCTTTAAATAGCTACCATCCTGCAGTTCAAAAAAGCCCTGCATACAGCCTTTTCCGTACGTAGTTTCTCCATATAAAATAGCAGCTTGCTGATCTTGTAATGTTGCTGCTAACATTTCAGAGGCGCTAGCACTATAGCGGTTTACAAGAATACGTGTATCAGCAGGTAATTTTTCGTCTTGATAGACTGCACGCACTTTATAATTGGCATGCGCTTCTTCCAGTAAAAAGGCGATTTTTGCTTTTGGGAAAAACCCTGTAATCTCCTGAGCCGTTGTTACATAGCCTCCACCGTTGTTTTGCAAATCCAAAATAAAAGAAGTTGCACCACGCTGTTTTAACTGAATTAGTGCTTTCTTTACAAGCTCTGCACCGTCTTCAGAGAAGGATGACATAGAAATGTATCCAACATTCCCAAATAGTAGTGCAGATTCTACATTCGGTAATGTGAATTTTTTTCGTGTAATCGTTGTCGTAGTAGTTGTACCATTTGCATGTTGGAGTGTCACGCCTAATTTAGTATTTTCATCACCAGTTAATAGGGCAGAGACTTCTTGCGTGGAGCTTCCTACAACGGATTGTCCGTTAATGGCAGTAATAATGTCTCCAGCAACGACACCTGCATCTGATGCACCGCTACCCTCAAACACTTGTAAAATATGAATGCCATCTTCATGTTCTTCGAGAATCACACCAACCCCAATTGTTGATAGATCGATGCTATTGATAAATTCCTCGAATTCCTTTTTCGTAAAATATGTAGAATAAGGATCTAGCATTTCAATGATTTCAGGAATCGTTTTAGCCTTTTGCAAATTTCCGTGGATAGTTCCCACATAATTTTCCGTAATAATTTCCTTGATTTCCTTTACAAGCTGTTGTTCATTGCTTGCAGCAGAAGCATTTGTTAACGGAAAGATGAAAAAGCTTAAAACGAATACAAATGACCACAATATTCTTTTCATAGGACACCTCTTTTCTAATATATAGTATACATGATTTTCCATATAACTGTAATAGGGCTTATCACCAAAGTTGTAGGTGACATTTTTCCTTCTTCGCGCAATGGACGGGATTTCCTACAAAAAAAGAATCTGCTAGCTTTTTGCGAAAAAGTAAAGGATGCAAGATTCTTAGACAGTCGTTGTCTAAAGTCTTATTCGCAAAAAAAGCAAGCAGATTCTAGTTATCTTATAGATGAAGATATTTTATTTTTTTGTTAGCTTATGAATAATAAAGCCGAGAAGCGCACCGACTATTGCAGGTACAAGCCATGCCAGACTTTGTTCATATAATGGTAAAGTTTTCAAAATGTTCACATACGGTGTAATAGTAATCTCCATTTGCTTAAAACCATCATTCAGACTAACGAAGAATGTAGGAATTAATGCTAAAATGTAAACGATTTTTCCACCTTTAAAGAAGTTATCGAAAAGTGACAGAACCATTAACACCATCGCTAGCGGATAGATAATTAATAATACAGGTAGTGATGCACTAATAATTGTTTCAAGACCAACGTTTGTAATTGCTGCACTGAATATTGTGAAAATTACTAAAAACGTTTTATACGAAACACTAGGAAATAGTTTATTGAAAAATTGAGCATTGGCAGTCAATAAACCTACAGCAGTAGATATACACGCTAGTAAAATTGTGGCAGATAATATAATAGTCCCAAGTGTACCAAAAAGAGCTTCAGCTGACTTCGCTATAATAGTACCACCATTATCAAAAGCGCCTATTGCATTAATACTAGTGTTACCAATTTGTCCAAGTGCGATATAGACAAATGATAAGCCAATAGCGGCAACAATTCCAGCGAAAATTGTCGTTTTGACTTGCTTCTTAGTATCTGACATACCCATGTCGCGTAATGCTTGCAAAATAACGATTCCGAATACTAATGCACTAAGTACATCCATTGTTAAATAGCCTTGAACAAAGCCTTCAGTCAATGGTGACGAAGTGTATTTTCCTATAGCTGCCCCTGGTTCACCCATTGGGGAAATAAAGCTTTTAATAGCTAGTAATAGAATAACACCTAATAGAACAGGCGTTAAAATTTTCCCAACGCGATCAACAAGCTTTGAAGGGTTAATTGCTAAGACTAGTATTAAGGCGAAAAATATAACAGAAGTAATCAAAAGTGGTGCCCAATGATCTGCTGCTCCCTCTGGAAGAAATGGGACAATCCCGATTTCATAGGAAACAGAACCCGTACGCGGCACTGCAAAAAATGGACCAATTGCTAAATAAACAATTGATGTAAAAATAATACCAAAGGTAGCACCAACACGGTTTGCTAGTATTTGTAGATCGCCACCCGCCTTCGCAATCGCAACGATGGCTAATAGTGGTAACCCAACACCTGTTATTAAGAAACCAATCATTGCTGACGTTATATGCTCACCAGCTTGTTGACCTAATAATGGGGGGAAGATAATATTTCCGGCGCCTAAAAACAAGGCAAATAATAGTAAACCTACTGCTAAATTCTCTTTGATGAAAAGCAAAATGTTTTTCATAAAAATTAAAACTCCTTTAAATTTGAAAAGATTAAACTTTCTAAAAATTTTAAATACAGAAGTGTATGTTATCATACGAATACTATTCTTGCAATCAATAATCTCTTATTATTTGTCAGAATATGTCGGATTCATTAAGATTCATAAATTGTTTGAAAAATAGTCAGTTTTTCCGATTTCTGATTACTAAAATATCTAGTATGATAGACACACAAGGAAATATTTTAGCACGAATGGGGGCAAATTGGTATGAAAAAAACAAAAAAATTAAGAATCCTTGCTTTAACTACTATTGCTACTTCTTTTTTAGCATTACAGACCGCAGAAGCAGCTACTTATACCGTACAAAAAGGAGATACTTTATCTAAAATCGCTACAAACCATAAAGTTACAGTACAAGACATAAAAACATGGAACAATTTAAAGAATGATATGATTTATGTCGCACAAAAGCTTGAAGTTTCAAAACAAACGACTAACGAAACGGTAAAACCTTCAAATCCATCAACAACAACACCATCAAAACCTACAACTACTTCCCATACAGTAGTTAAAGGCGATTCCTTATCCAAAATCGCTAATCAATATAGTTTATCAGTAAAGGAAATCAAAGACTGGAATGGGCTTGCGACAGACACGATCTACATTGGACAAGTGTTAAAATTATCTGCGGGAGCTTCAGTACCTGGGAATGAAACAGTACATAATAACGGATCTTCAGGTGCGGGAACATCAAAAGATCCTACTGCAAATGGACAAGCTATCAATAAGAAAACAGTAGAAGTAGCGAATTCATTAGTAGGAACACCATATCTCTATGGTGGCAACACACCTGATGGTCTAGATTGCAGTGGCCTTATTTACTATGCCTTTAATCAAGGTGGATTAAAAATAGGCAGACACAGTAGCGAAGGCTATTTCGGTAATTCAACACAAGTTAATAATCCGGTATCAGGCGATTTAGTATTCTTCGAAAATACGTATAAACAGGGTATCTCTCACATGGGTATTTATATAGGCAACAATAAATTTATCCATGCAGGGGCAGACGGTGTTGAAGTCTCAGACGTTACATACTCTTACTGGTCTACAAGATTAGTAGCTTATAAACGTTTCGACGCTATAAAATAAAAATAAAGCGATTTTTTGCATATACAGCAGAAATCGCTTTTTTTTATGCGCGGAAGGAAGGGGGATACCCGTGGAAGGAAGGGGAATACCCGCGGAAGGAAGGAAGGGGAATACCCGCGGAAGGGAAGCGAATACCCGCGGAAGGGAGGCGAATACCCGCGGAAGAGAAGTGAATCCCGCGCAAAGAAGAGATACCCGGGAAGAGAAGTGAATCCCGCGCGAAGAAGAGATATCCGCGGAAGGAAGGCAAATACCCGCGGAATGAAGACGAAAACCCGCGAAACGAGCGAACACCCACACGAAGCAGAAACACCTGCACAAGGCAGATCAAAAAAATCCCTTCTTTTTTAAAAAAGAAGGGATTTCGATAGTTTATTGTGTTACGCGTGCTGTCCAACGAGATAGGTCGGCGTCTTTTGCATCAACAAGTTCTGCAGGGAAGACGAATGTCCAAGGTTTCGTTGAGTTTGGTTGTACAGTTAATACTGGATCCATGTTGAATGAACCGTTAGCAATTTGTTTACCTGTAGCATCTACAATTTCTAGTGGTAATTGTTCTAGATTAATAGCTTTATTGTGTCCGTTTCGGATGAAAATCGATACATTTAGGTTGCCGTTATCAGCTAGTTTTGCTTGTAAGCCGGTGAAGTTTACTTCAGTTTCACCTAGTTTTGGTAAAGTCTCGACGATTTTTGCTAGCTCTTCTTTTTGAGCTGCTGGTAGTTGTTTTTCCCATGATGGGTCAAGTTCTAATTGGTGGCCGCGAAGGGACACGAGGTTGAAGGCAATTTTCCAGCCATCTTCAGGGATTTCGTCTACTTTAATTGCAGATTTATCGAATTCAAATACCCATGGGCGAGCGCTTTCTGCTGGAATTGTGCCAAGTGCTTTGAAATCGAATTTTTTAGATGCTACTAGCTCGTCATTTTTATCCATGATGAAAAGCTCGATTTCTCCTAGCTCGATTGCTTGTGGTAAAGATGAGCGGAAAAATGCGCGAACATGCCATTTACGTTTGTTTTCTTCAATACTAATAGAAGAAAGAGATAATTGATTTGGTTTTAATGGTTCGAGTTCGTTTGCTAGGAAGTTGAAAATGTATTTTTGCTCCTGTGGTACATCCCAATCTGGATGGAATGAAAGCTTTGTTTCAACATCGCGATTATCGCCTGTATTTGTAGAAGCTTTTCCTAGTAAGTCTTTTGAGTCAATTGTGTTTTCTTGAACGATTTTGTCTGATTTTTTAAAGAATGAGAATAAGCCCATTATTGTACCTCCTGTTGTGCGTCAATTTTTTTCATGAAGCCGGTAATTTCTATAATAATCGAACGACGTAATTCTTGGAAATTTTTACCGAACAACTCAAGTCCCTCGCGTTGGTAAATTCGCATTGGATCTTCTTGCTGGTAATGACGTAAGCCAATACCTTCTTTTAAATGAGCCATTACTTCCAAGTGTTTCACCCAGCCACTATCGATGAAACTAAGCATGATTTGTGGCAGAACTTCTAGTACTTGTTCATTTTCAGCGAACTTCTCTATATGATTGAGCAGTTCTTGTTCAGAAGGTTTAATGTCTTCTAAAATTTGTTTTACTCTGCCCACTTCTCGGTTAATTGTGACAGGTGTAATGAATAGTGAGTTAAGAGAACTCTCCATTTGATCATAATTCCATTCAACAGAATTTACTTCTTCTGGTGCAGCGTCAAGAACAGCAAATTCAACCGTTTCACGAAGCATTTTTTTAAGCTCGCCCATCAAGTCATTTTCAGCTAAGATTTTGTTACGTAGACCATAAATAACTGTACGTTGGTCATTGATAACATCATCTAATTTTAGGTTGTATTCACGCATACCGTATTGGGAACCTTCAACAATTCGTTGTGTACGGTCAATGAGTTCTTGAGCATCTTTATTTTGAATAATGCCTTGATCGTTGACAACCATTTTTGCAGAGAATTTTTCAACTTCTTCTTTTGCGTAGCGACGGAACATATCATCTTCAATAGAGAGAATGAAGCGACTTTCACCTACGTCGCCTTGACGACCTGAACGACCACGAAGCTGATTGTCTACACGACGGCTTTCATGCTTTTCAGTACCGATAACATATAGACCTCCAAGTGCATGAACTTCTTCGCCTAACACAATATCTGTACCACGGCCAGCCATATTGGTAGCTACTGTAACACGCCCTTTTTGACCTGCTTGAGAAATCAGCTCAACTTCTTGCTCAACTGTTTTAGCGTTTAGCAATTGGAATTTTAAGCCTGCTTTTTTCAAGCTATCGGCAACTGTTTCAGATTGCAGTATGGACGTTGTTCCGATTAAGACGGGTTGTCCTTTTTCGTGACGACGTTTCGCTTCAGCGGCTACATACTTATATTTATCTTCTTGCTTGTTGAAAATAACATCAGGCTGATCGACACGTTGACGTGGACGATTGGTTGGAATTTGAATAACTTCCATGCCGTACACTTCTCGAATTTCTTTTTCCTGTGTTTTCGCAGTACCTGTCATCCCTGAAAGCTTCGGATACATACGGAAATAGTTCTGAATTGTAATTTGTGCCTGTGCTTTATTTTCATCGGTAATCGTTACATTTTCTTTTGCTTCAATCGCTTGATGTAAGCCATTAGATAGTGAACGACCTTCTAAAATACGACCTGTGAACATATCAACAAGCTCGATTTTGTCATCCTTTACGATGTAATCAACATCACGTTCAAACATGACATGAGCACGAACGGCTTGGATAACATAATGGAAAAGTGATTGGTGCTCTAAGTCATACAGATTATCTATATTGAATGCAGCCTCAACTTTTTCAATACCTTTATCTGTTAGGGAAGTAGCTTTTGTTTCATCATCAAAATCATAATCTTCATCTACTTTGAAACGTTTTGCTAACATAGATGAGATGCGATGTAATTCATCGTTAGATGGCATTTTACCAGCGATAATCAGTGGTGTTTTTGCCTCATCGATTAGTACACTATCTACTTCATCAATAATGGCGAAGTGATAAGGACGCTGTACTTTATCAGCTAAGCTGTATGCCATATTATCACGCAAGTAATCGAAACCGAATTCAGTTCCAACACCATATGTAATATCTGCATTATAGGCTTCCTTTTTCTCGTCTGCTTCCATCATTGGTAAATTCAAACCAACTGTTAAACCAAGGAAACGGTGAATCTGTCCAACTAGTTCAAAGTCACGTTTCGCTAAGTAATCATTGACGGTAATAACATGAACACCTTTGCCTTCTAATGCACGTACATAAGAGGGAAGGGAAGCAACTAGCGTTTTACCTTCACCTGTAGGCATTTCAGAGATATTGCCTTCAGTTAAAACAAGACCACCAATAAGCTGTACATCAAAATGACGCATTCCTAATACACGTTTTGAGGCTTCGCGTACAACCGCAAATGCATCTGGGATGATGGATACAATAGGCTCACCTTGTTGTAAGCGATCTTTGAAAATAAAAGTCATTTCTCTTAATTCTGCATCTGACTTATTAACATATTTTTCTTCGAGACTATTAATTTGTTCTACTATTTTATAGTAGCGTTTTAATTGACGAGCACTCGTTTGCTCTTTATTACTTTTGAAAATTGAGAACATGAAATATACGCTCCTTTAATGTTGTCTAACTGCTAGACACTACATTATTCTATCAAATTTTACGTATGGTGACTACATTTGGCATACAGCATTCTTCCAATCTGCAAAAGATGGAAAATATTTGTGAAATGGTGGAAAATAAATAGAAAAAGTATATTTCGGCGCCGGTTCGTGCTATAATCAATTTGGATTTAATGTAGATTATTTTTTGAGGAGGAGAGACATGCTCTACGTGTCTATAATAGCAGCATTTGTTGCTTCAATATTGTTAACTCCACTAGTTAAACGATTAGCGTTCAAAATAGGTGCTGTCGACGCACCAAACTACCGAAAAGTACATGCACGAATTATGCCAAGACTCGGGGGATTGGCGATCTTCCTTTCTTTTTTAATAGCTGTGGCTATATTTCAGCCGATTTTGATAATCAATGAAAATGGTAGTAACTTTTTACTGGCAATTATTATTGGTGCTTGCATTATCGTAGCAACAGGTGTCGTAGATGATATGCGTGAAATTTCCGCAAAGGCCAAATTAGTTGGCCAGCTTATTGCGGCACTTATCGTTATCTTTGTAGGTGGCATTCAAATTGATATGATTACCCTACCATTTGTAGGTGAATTAAACTTTGGATTGCTAAGTATTCCTTTAACAATTATTTGGATTGTTGGTATTACCAATGCCATTAATTTAATCGATGGCTTAGATGGTCTAGCGGCAGGCGTTTCAACGATTGCCCTTATAACTTTAGCTGTCATGGCAATTATTATGAACAATATGTTCGTATTAGCAATCGCAGCCATTTTAGCAGCAGCAACATTCGGATTTTTATTTTACAATTTCCACCCAGCGAAAATCTTCATGGGAGATACAGGAGCCTTATTCCTTGGCTTCATGATATCGGTCCTCGCATTGCTTGGATTTAAAAATGTTACAGTCGTTTCATTAATTATCCCAGTTATCATCCTAGGTGTGCCGATTTCTGATACATTCTTTGCGATTGTTCGTCGTGTACGCATGAAGAAAAAATGGTCTGATCCTGATAAATCACATTTACATCACCGTTTACTAGATATGGGCTTTACACATCGACAAACAGTGCTCATTATTTATGGGATTGCAATAATGTTTGGTTTAGCAGCAGTTATTTTCTCTATGGCAAAAGTATGGGGTGCAATTTTACTCGTAGCAGTTATTTTAACAGCAATTGAAATATTGGTTGAAGTCATTGGACTCGCGGGTAAAAACTATAAACCATTATTGAATTTTGTACGGATATTTAATAAATAATAAAGTGAAAGCAATCATACATTTTGTGTGATTGCTTTTTTGTCGACTCTATTTGCACGATTTTTGGTGAATACCCGCGAAAGGGAAGCGGATCCCGGGACGAGGAAGAGATGCTCGCGGAAGAGAAGTTAATAAATGCGGAAGGAAGAGATACCCGCGGAAGGGAAGTAAATACCCGCGGGAGGAAGGTGAATACCCGCGGAAGAGAGGTGAATACCCGCGGAAGGAAGGTGAATACCCGCGGAAGGAAGAGATACCCGCGAAAGGAAGGTGAATACCCGCGAAAGGAGGGTGAATACCCGCGGAAGAGAAGCAGATCCCCGCGAAAGTAATACGCAATAGGATTCCATAAAAAAAGACTTTCCACGAAATGAAAGTGGAAAGTCTATAAGTTAAGCTAGTTATTTATTGAAGATTCTTCACTTGAATCACTGTCAGTGTCGTTATTTGTGAGGCTTGTTGAATTTTCATCTAAGCCAAGGTGGTTTTGCAAAGTTTCTTTTACTTCATTAACTGACGCTGGATCTAATTGATAATAATATACACCAGTAGACATATCATCAGTGCCTTCTAAATTTAAAGTGTCAATGCGTGGTACACCTTTTGTTAAATAAGATAAGAAGGATTTCATTTCATCAAATGTCATATCCGTCTTCATGTTATTACCAAGTGCCTTAATGACATCATCGTATTTTGAGATAGAACCAACAGAAGAAACTTTATTGATGATAGCTGATAGAATTTCTTGTTGACGTTTACCACGTTCAATATCGCTATCTTGTTTACGCGTTCTTGCGAGTGCAAGTGCTTCACTACCGTTTAAATGTTGCATACCTGGCTTCAGGTTGATTGTAAATTTGTCGAATTCGTCTAATTCGTGTAAAGCATAAGGTACTTCAGCTTCGATGCCACCTAATGCATCAACTACGTCAATAAAAGCATTGAAGTTCATACGTACATAATAGTCAATTGGAATATCTAATAATCCTTCAACTGTCTTAATTGTTGTCAGTGTACCACCCATAGCGTGTGCATGGGTAATTTTATCTTTATATCCTACTTTAGGAATATAAACGTATGAATCACGAGGAATGCTTAGCATTTTAATCGTATGCGTTTTATTGTTTAATGTCGCTAAAACTAGTGCATCGGAACGTGAATGATCAGAGCCTTGCCCACGATTATCACTATCGTCTACACCGACAAATAAGATAGATACATTATCATTTATCGGCTCTACTTTACTTTCGCGAAGTGCAGAAACGTCGCGGCCTTCTAATTTTTCATGTGCTGAGTCAGCTGCGTGTTCCACTTGTTTAGTAAGGTAAACACCATAAGCAGTAACACAGATTGCCAAACTAGCAACAAGAAGTAAGGAAACTTTTATAAATAAGGAAGCTTTAGAAGACCTCTTTTTGTACTTTTTATTTTTCATTTATATTCTCCTCTAAGTTATGGGGATTATATTACGATTAAACTAAAATTTATGCAAATACATGTAATAAATAGGCAGTTTATAAAATAGCTTAACGTTAAAATTATACTATGCATAAATAGTTTCGGCAATTAAAACTATTTATCTACAATAAATTCAATAAATTGAGCATTCTCAAACGTAATGTTTGCCTGTCCGTTTGTCATTCCTGTTACCCAGTTTCGGAACTGTTCTTCCTCCTCTTTTAACACGGATACAATAATGTCGACGCCTTCCAAATAGCGAATTTCCTCTAAAGTATACGAAGAACTGCGAATTTCATTTTCCACTTTGCCAAGCCATGTGTAATCAACGGAAATTTTCATAAAATGATGAAGCTTGCGTTCGACAACCTGGGCAGCGAGTAAACCTTCTGTTGTCGCTTTTCCGTAAGCACGAATGAGACCGCCACCGCCAAGCTTAATGCCACCAAAGTAGCGTGTGACGACAACGACCGTATCTTTTAATCCTTGTTTTTTTAGGACTTCTAACATAGGGACGCCAGCTGTGCCACTAGGTTCCCCATCATCATTTGCTTTTTGAATATGATCATGCTCACCAATCATATAGGCTGAACAATTGTGTGTCGCGTTATGATGCATTTTTTTTATGCGTTCAATAAAAGAAATTGCATCCTCTTCCGTTTCTGCGCGTTCTATATAAGTAAGAAAGCGAGATTTAGAAATAACAATTTCGCTTTCGCCGTATCCTTTTACTGTTAAATAGTTTTCTCTCATCCGTACCAATCTCCTTTTAGGTAGAGTTCTATTTGACTTCTATTCTATAATTTTCATAAAGAAAAAGCATTAAATTTTAACAGCGGGATGATATAATGGGTGTAGACTATGTAATTGGTCTATTGAAATGGTAAGTAATCATAAGACATTAGACTGGGGAGTATACTATGTTTTCAAATGATACCTTCGATTTAAAGTCGCTTGATGACATATTTAATCGAATGTTAGAAACAATCATGAGCTCAAAGGACGATATCTTTATTATAAGTGAGCAAAGCCGTAGAAGCTTCGAAGATATGCAAAGAGAGCTAGAAATTGTTCGAAAACAAGTTTCAATTGTTATTGATGAAGGCGATGCTTTAGAAAAAAGCACACAGCTTGCCAAGCAAAGACTTGTGTTAGTGAGTAAAGCTTTTGATAATTATACCGAAGAACAAGTTAGAGAAGCGTATGAAACTGCACAGGATTTTCAAGTGAAGCTCTCCGTTATTAGAACACAAGAAAAGCAACTACGTGATAAACGAGATGATTTGGAGAGAAGGTTAAGAGCATTACTCGATACGATTGAACGTGCAGATCATATTGTCAATCAGGTAAATGTCGTTTTGAATTACTTAACTTCAGATTTAAAAAATGTTGGTTTAGCACTTGAACAAGCAAAAATGAAACAAGATTTTGGTATACGTATCATTGCGGCGCAGGAAGAGGAGCGCAAACGTCTATCTAGGGAAATCCATGATGGACCTGCTCAGATGCTCGCAAATGTACTAATGCGCACTGATTTAATAGACAGAACGTATCGTGAAAAGGGCATTGAATATGCTTTGGCAGAAATTGCTGATTTAAAGAAAACGGTGCGTAATGCATTATCAGAGGTGCGACGTATCATCTATGATTTAAGACCAATGGCACTTGATGATTTGGGAATTGTTCCGACATTAAAAAAGTACTTATCAACAGTGACTGAATATAATCCGGGTGTTGAGGTTCATTTCCAATCAAGAAGCACCGAAAAGCGTATACCATCAAACTATGAAGTATCTATTTTCCGCTTAGTGCAGGAATGTGTAACGAATGCCATGAAGCACGGAAAATGTAAGGATATTTGGGTCAAGCTTGAGTGGTTGAAAGATGCCGTAAATATCGTTGTAAAGGACGATGGCATAGGTTTCGATTCCCAGAAAGTTAAAGACCATTCCTTTGGGATTTTAGGTATGAAAGAACGTATTGAAATTTTGGATGGGACAATCTCAATTACAAGTGAGATAAATCGAGGTACGACGGTTGTATTTAAAATTCCGTTAGAAGTAGAATAAAACGATTGTTTGAGGAAATTTAGGGGGTAAAGACAAATGACGAAGATTATTATTGTAGACGATCACCAGCTATTCCGCGAAGGAGTAAAGCGTATTTTAGATTTTGAAGATACGTTTGATGTGGTAGCAGAAGGTGATGATGGTACGGATGTAGTATCTTTATATGCTGAAAATCAACCTGATGTTGTACTAATGGATATTAATATGCCGGGGAAAAATGGCGTAGAGGCAACAGCAGATTTAATTAATGAGTACCCAGATGCAAAGGTTATTATGCTTTCTATCCATGATGATGAAACATACGTAACACACGCACTAAAATCTGGCTCACTAGGCTATATGCTGAAAGAAATGGATGCGGATGAAATTGTTGAAGCTATTAAAGTAGTTGCTAATGGTGGATCTTATTTACATCCAAAAGTAACTAAAAATTTAGTAGCGGAATTCCGTCGCCTTTCTGAGCATGAAAATAAAGGTAACTTCCATCAAACAGAAATTCGTCGCCCATTCCATTTGTTAACAAAGCGTGAATGTGAAGTGTTACAATTATTAACAGATGGACAATCAAACCGTACAATTGGTGAGACGCTATTCATTTCTGAAAAAACAGTTAAAAACCACGTTTCAAGCATTTTACAAAAAATGAATGTAAACGACCGTACACAAGCTGTTGTTACAGCCATCAAAAATGGCTGGGTTGAAGTACGCTAATAGCATATATTGTATGTAACTTCTTTCAGGAGAATTGTAAGAAGTTAGAGCCTCTGGTGAATGTCACGGAATCGGAAAGGAGTTCTTTGCGCTAGCACAAAACCGATTCCGGACACAATTATGCCGAGGCATAGTTGATAGCTGTTTTTAAAGGCTACTATATTATTTAGTAGTTTTTAAAGCAGTTTTTTTATAGGAACGAATTGTCGAAAAGTGTAACAATTTATACATAGAGATCGATTAACTACTTTCAGCATTCACCTCCTACCTCTATATGTGGTGAGATGAATGAGGTTTTAAGTTACTTTTCAGTGGGTATCTAAACATTCGCTGAAATATAGGAACTCAGTCTAAGGACGCCACGTCCTGTGGCAACGACTGAGTGACCAACATTACGTTGGCCCAAAGCCTCCGGCGGATGTCACGGAAATCGGAAAGGAGTTCACATAGGATGTTAGCCGTTATCGCATCCATGCGATAACGGCTAACTGACCTGCATCGTGCAGGCCCAAGCACAAAGCCGACTCCGGACGCAATTATACCGAGGCATAATTGATTTAGTGCAACATTTTATAAGCGTGGGCGTCATAAGGAAGATATAGCACCTAAATGTTGAAAATACACAACAAAATTCCTACAACGGGATTTATATGCTACAATATGCGCGGGAGGTTTTTTGATGTTAAAGAAAAGTTTTCTAGCAGTTCTTACTTTATTAATGTTAACTGCCTGTGGTAATAAAAAAGATGAAATGAATGCAGAAGAACGACAAAAAATCATTGATGATGGAACCGTCGGATTTGAAATGAATGGTGGGCAAATAACGAAGGCAGAAAATGTCCCTGCTGATGAAGGAAAAGCAATTTTACTAGCCTTTAATGAATATATTGAAACTTTTAATTCAAAAGATATTGATCGTTATATGCAAACGCTCTCGAAGAATCCAAAAGGTTTCGACTATGATGAAGAAAAAGAATTCACAACAGAAGTATTTAAAGAGTCAGACGTTAAACGAGATGCTAAAGATACGACAATCATAAAATATAACGAAAATGAAGCACAGGTCCATTCCAATATAACATTACATTTAGTGCAAACTAAAACAAATGTGAAGCATGAAAGTGCAGGACAACAAGTTACAGTACTCGTCAAAGAAGATGGGGACTGGAAGGTCACTAGCGTCTTTTATATGGACGACACGAAATCAAGTACTGGCAAATAAAAATGAGGATCTCTTCATTCAGGCTCATCACTAAAAGTTGAGGTTGGGCGATTTCCTGGGCATTAGCGTCAAAGACAAGCCCCTAGAGCGAGCGCAGTAGTAACGATGGCAAAAAGCATCACGCTTAACTGCTAATTGGACTTGCTTCATTAGAAAGGAAATCAATCCCGCTTTATGGTGATGAGCCTTTTTTCATTCATAGTAGGATTAATAGGATGAAAATCAACCTCGTTTGGTTATGAGGAGATCTATACATAAGAAATGAATGTGAAATGAATGCTAAGTTAAAGCTTCGGACCCAATTATGCCGAGGCATAATTGATTAATTTAGCAGTTGTCTAGAATGTTGAAAGAGTGAAGCGACTTCCTCCTATTCGACGCTTAGACAAGATTACGTTATGTCGTAATTCATTTCATATTCATTTCTTTTTATCTTCTCAACAATTGCGTCGAGGCGCAATTGATTGTAAACTAGTTAGAATAGGAGAGTGGACATGGATGAGGACAGCAATCGTAACAGATAGTACTGCATATATTTCGGCTGAGGAACGAGCACGCTTAAACATTCATATGATTCCGTTAAGTGTAAATATCTCAGGTCAACTTTTTGAAGAAGAAGTAGATATCACGGCATCTGAATTTTATGATAAAGTACGTGGGGCAAAAGAATTCCCAAAAACAACCCAGCCTCCAATTGGAGAGTTTGTCGCTCTTTTTGAAGAGCTGGCAAAAGAGTATGATGAGGTAATATCTATTCATTTATCTAGTGGTATCAGTGGTACATATCAGGGGGCCATTCAAGCTGGCGATATGGTGGAAGGCATTGATGTGTCCGCTTTTGATAGTGAAATATCCTGTGCGGTGCAGGGTTTTTACGTTCTACGAGCAGCTGAATTGGCGGCTCAGGGCTTGTCTGCAAAAGAGATTCACGCTTCGTTGGAGGACATGAAGCAATCAGTTCGTGCTTACTTCATTGTAGATGACTTAGCGCACTTACAACGTGGGGGACGTCTGTCTGCAGCAGCGGCATTAATCGGTGGCTTATTACAAGTAAAGCCAATCCTGCATTTTGCGGACAAGGTCATTGTACCTTTTGAAAAAATTCGTACACGTAAAAAAGCATTAAAGCGTGCGGAAGAACTACTAGCTGAAGATGCTAAAAAGTATGAAGCAATGGACGCTGTGGTAATCCACGGCAATTGCCTTGCTGAAGCAGAAGAATGGCTAGCACAACTAGCAGCAACCTACCCGAACGTTAACTTTAAAATGAGCTACTTCGGTCCCGTTATTGGCACACACTTAGGTGAAGGCTCAATGGGTCTAGGTTGGACAAAAAAATAATAGTAAGTGAGACAGTCTCTACAGGAAATGTGTAGAGGCTGTTTTTTTATTTAGAAACTTTTTACCGAAAAAAACGACATGAAAGGAGCAAAGCAATGACATACAAAGGTTGGTTGTTGCCACCTGCATTACGAGATTTTCATGAAGGACGTATTTGGTTAAAGGAGCATACCCCATTTTCCGAGGAAGATATCGAGAAATCAATCAAGAATAAATACTTCCATATAATAGAAGGAATTCAAAAAGAGCCACATGTAAAATGCAATCGTTGCCATAATGAAGATCTTCAACAATTTACAACGTTTGATTGTTCAAAGTGTCTGCAGCAATGTATATATTGTAGGCATTGTCTGAATATGGGTAGAGTGAGTAGTTGTACGCAATTGATGATTTGGACAGGCCCTCGCGCAATGAGGGCAAGAAAGCATTCACTCGAATGGGAGGGGCAATATACAGTGCTTCAACAGCAGGCGGCAAATGAAATGCTAGAAAGTGTGAAGGGAAGGCGTTTCCATCTCTTGCATGCGGTATGTGGGGCGGGAAAAACAGAGCTACTTTTCCCGACTGTTCATTATGCGTTAGAGCAAGGCATGCGAGTATGTATCGCTACGCCTCGTACAGATGTAGTGTTAGAGTTATATCCACGCTTTCAAAAAAATTTCCCACAAACGATTATCCATGCATTATATGGTAAATCACCAAAGCAGGAGGGCTATGCCCAGCTCGTCTTGGCGACAACACACCAGCTTTATCGATTTGATCGAGCTTTTGACGTCATGATTGTTGATGAAGCTGATGCCTTTCCGTATACATTTGATGAAACGTTGCAAAATGCAGTCCAACAGGCAAAAACAGAAAGTGCGCCACTATTGTTGGTCACGGCAACCCCTTCTCCTAAACTACTTACTCAATATCGAAATGAAAGCTATTCATTTATCCCGAAGCGCTATCATGATCGTCCATTACCAGTCCCTCGATTTCATTCCCTGTGGCGCTATGAAAAAAGCTTGAGACGAGGAAAAATTCCAAGAAAGCTAAAACAATGGACAGGGGAGCGCCTTGCACGCAAAGAGCCATTTCTATTATTTTTTCCAAAAGTAGAGTTAATGAAAATAGCAACACCTCTTTTTCAATTATTAGATGACAGCATCATGGCAGTACATGCGGAAGATCCTGTGCGTAAAGAGAAAGTGCTTAAACTACGTGATAAAGAAGTGCCAGGTTTACTGACTACGACTATTTTAGAAAGAGGGATTACGATCAAGAATGTACAGGTTGCAGTGATTGGAGCAGAATCGACCATTTTTACTTCAAGTGCACTCATACAAATCGCAGGGCGAGTTGGTCGAAATGCCGATTTTGCAGAGGGAGACGTCGTATTTTTTCATCATGGGATTACGGCTGAAATGGATGATGCGCGGACAAAAATTCTTTATTACAATAAGAAAGGATTTTTATCATGAATAAAATTGAAACACTGTGCTTATTATGCTCACAGCCTTTGCAATCAGCAATCTCGTGGAAACTACTTTTAACAAAACAATTTCAGCCAACTATCTGTGATAGGTGCTCTGCTCAGTTTGAATATTCCTCAACAGCAACGGCACTTTACCAATATAATGATGCAATGAAAGACTTTTTACACCAATATAAATTTCTTCAGGATGTTGCACTTGCTAAAGTATTTCGGCAGGAGCTACATGCACGATTGAAGCATGAAAAAGCAACCATTATACCGATTCCTATGCACCCCGTTAAGCAAAGGGAACGTACCTTTTCGCATATGGAGGAGTTATTGAAGGCTGCGAATATTCCTTTTATACAACTTTTAGAAAAGACGACGACAGAAACGCAAAGCTCCAAAAATAGAGAGCAGCGAAACCAAGTCGCATCTCTTTTCCGTCTGATGGATGGAGCCCATGTAGAGCATAAAGAATACTTTCTTTTTGACGATATAAAAACGACGGGGACGACTTTAAGGCATGCTACTAAGGTTTTATTAAATGCAGGTGCCGAAAATGTCAAAAGCTTCACACTAATTAATGGATGAAAATGCTAATGCATTGTGTATAATAGATTACGAGTAAATAAGGTTCGTTTAGCTGTTATTATCTTCATTCAGACACTTACTGAATGAGGAACTCAGTCTAAGAACGCCACGTCCTGTGGCAACGACTGAGTGACCAACATCGTTGGCCTAAAGCCTCCGGCGGATGTCACGGATTTTGAAAGGAATGAATGGTGCCCGGCACAATCCAAAATCCGGACGGAATTACGCCAAGGCGCAATTGATTTAAGAGGAGGAAGAAAGATGGCAGAGGTTCGCAATTGTCCGAAATGTAATGAGTTTTTTAATTATATAGGGGTCAGAGAAGTATGTCATAAATGCGCTCAATCAGAAGAAGAATTATATCAAATCGTTTATCGCTTTTTACGTAAACGTGAAAACCGTGCGGCGACAGTAGAACGTATTGTTGAAGCAACAGGAGCTGAAGAGGAGTTATTGTATAAATGGGTACGCAAGGGACGCTTACAGCCTGCAATGTTCCCGAATCTTGGCTACCCATGTGATAACTGTGGTCACTTAACGACAACAGGCAAGCTTTGTGCAAAATGTCAGGATGAATTAAAGGCGGATTTACGTACATTTGAAGCGGCGAAGGAGTTCCGTGACAGTGTGGCAGATCGTGATCGTGTAACCTATCACGCAGACCGAAAACGTTAATTCTTTCAGCGAGTATCCAAACACCTGCTGAAATAGAGGAACTCAGGCTAAGAGCTTCACATCCTGTGAAAACGCCTGGAATCGGCTTTGTGCGTGATCCAGGTCAGTTAGCCGTTATCGCCTGGAAGCGATGATTTTAGGCTAATATCTTATATTGCAATTATACCGAGGCATAATTGATAGGTCTAAAGTGTGTTAATTTTAAACAAAATTAGCACACTTTTTTCTATTTGAAAACTTAACATTATGTGAGACAATCCGAAATAATAGTAAGATAAGCTTTTAGACAGGGGGGATTACATGAAAATTACATCATATGGTATTAATGCAGTGAACGCCTATAACAATCAGGTGCGCAATGTAAAATCAAGCACTAACAAGGCATCCTTCACAGATAAAATCGAAATTTCAAAGACTGCACAAGAGATGCAAGGGATTTCAACATATAACACAGAGCGTGCAGACCGCGTAAAACAATTAAAAGAAGATATCGCATCTGGTGAATACAAAGTAGACGCTCGCAAAGTGGCAGAAGATATGCTGAAATATTATCGTTTCTAAGGAATTTCAGAAAGGGTGCTTCGCAATATGTCTGTAGAAACGATTTGTTCTACACTAACAAAACTAGAAAGAATGCATAAAAGCTTACTTGAACTAGCCATAAAAAAAACTGAAATCATTACAGCTGGCGATATTGAAGCACTGGACCAAATGCTCAAGGATGAGCAGGCACATGTAGCAGCCATCGATAAGCTCGAGCAACAGCGTCAGAAACAGGTAACGGATTACCTTGGGGCAAAAGGATTTGCTTCAACTGACAAAGCAACTGTCGCTGATGTCATCGAGGCCGCTGAACAACAGACTGAAAAAGACACGCTCTCAGCTGTTCGCAATCGATTATTGCAAATTGTCAATGACTTAAAAAAACAAAACGATTTAAATCAAAAACTCGTGTTCCAATCACTACAATTTGTCAATCTGACAATGGGTTCCTTACGACCTCAGAACGAGCAAATGAACTACTCTGGTAGTGAGATACGTGGAACAAATAAGGTTGCTAAAAAATCATTTTTTGATTCTCAAGCATAGTTTCTTGCGCCCATGCAAGAAACATTTGCTTGGAATTTTAAATGTTCATAAAAAGGAGGAAAAAGAATGCGCTCAACATTTATGGGCTTAGAAGCTAGTAAACGCGGTTTATTTACACAACAAACAGCTCTATATACAACAGGACATAATATTTCCAATGCAAATACATTAGGTTACTCTCGCCAACGAGTAAATATGCAAGCAACGCAAGGTTTCCCACAAGCTGGTTTAAATCAACCTAACTATCCAGGGCATCTAGGAACTGGGGTTGAAGCGGGATCGATTCAACGTATGCGTGATGAATTTGTTGATCGCCAATTCCGTCAAGAAACAAACAAGCTAGGCTATTGGGAATCACGTTCAAATGCGATTTCTCAAATGGAAGATATAATGGACGAACCGTCTCAATATGGTTTAAACGCAGCATTAGAACAGTTCTGGAAAGGTCTTCAAGATGTCAGTACAAACCCAGAAAATGCAGCCTCTCGTAAAGTAGCAATCAGTCGTGCTGACCACCTAGCTGAATCATTTAGATATATGGACAAGCAGATAAAAACAATTCAAGGTAACATAGGAAATGAAATTAATGTAGCGACAAATCGTATCAATTCACTTCTAAAACAGATTGCTGCCATCAATAAACAAGTGCAGGAAGTAGAACCGAATGGTCATGTACCGAACGACTTATATGATGCACGTGATGTTCTAATCGATGAATTAAATAATTACATACCTGTATCCATTAAACGTGTCGAATCTGGTGGAAATGCTAGTGCTGTGGCTGAAGGAAGTGTGACAGTTGTATTCAAACCATATGGTACAGATAAAGAGATTGAGCTAGTGAATGGTAGAGACTTTGCTACTATTGAAGTAAATGGCACTGTCGCAGATCCAAGTGGTTCCAAGCAAATTAATGGCAACGACTTGTCCAATGTGTTTTCATCTATTCAAGTAAGTGGACTTGGTACATCAGAAACCATTACATATGACCAGTTAGAACCAGGTAAAGGGAAAATGTTATCTCTTATTGATTCGTACGGATACGATAGTCCAGGTGGACCAAAAGGGTATTACGTCGAAACATTAGCTGACCTTAATAAATTGGCAGTTAAATTTGCTGAAGCCTTCAATAAAATGCATAAGCAAGGTTATGATTTAACAGGTGTTCAAAATGGTTTAGATTTCTTTACTACGGAAGATGGATTACCAATAACTGCAGGCAATATTAAGGTAAATGATGAATTTTTAAAAGATCCTTCTAAATTAGCTGCATCTGATGCGGCAAATGAAGAAGGAAATGGTAAATTTGCACTTGAACTCGCTAATCTTCAATCAAAAAGCCAAGCCGATTTAGATGGTGCGACGTTTAACTCCTTCTATCAAGGGATGATTGGAAAACTAGGAACTGATGGGGAAGAAGCTTATCGCTTAAACATGACTTCTCAAAAATTATTAGTAACACTTTCAGGTAACCGTGCTTCAGCAAGTTCAGTATCCCTTGATGAGGAAATGACAAATATGATTACGTTCCAACAAGCATATAATGCCAACGCACGTATGATTACAGTTGTCGATGAAACATTAGACAAAATCATTAACGGCATGGGCCGTGTAGGACTATAAAAAATACTCTAGCATTACGATAGAAAGGGGCTTTTAAAAAATATGCGCGTAACACAATCCATGTTATCGAATAACATGCTTTTAAACTTAAATAATAGCTACGGTAAAATGTCTAAGCTACAAGATCAAATCATGTCGGGTTCAAAAATCACTCGCCCTTCTGATGATCCTGTAATAGCAGTAAAAGGAATGGGCTATCGCCGTGATTTAGGTCAAGTTGAACAATATACACGTAATATGAATGAGGTTAATAACTGGTTAGACACAACAGACGAATCGCTCAACCAAGTTGGTGAACAAATGAAGCGTGTTCGTGAGCTTGTTATTCAAGCGGCTAACGATACGAATACACCAGATGAACGTGCGAAAATTAAGGCTGAAATTGATCAAATTCGTCAGCAAATTCAAGATGTAGGAAACACAAAGATTGCCGATCGTTATATTTTCAGCGGAACACGTACTAATCAGCCATTGTTTGAAAATGGTGCAATTGATCCAACAAAAGTAAACTCAGAAGATGTAGTTATTGAAGTTTATGATGGTATTCAGATGAAAGTGAATACTCCTGGAGCTGAACTTTTTCAAAATGTTGATGACATGATGGGGAAAATTTCAGATCTTTTAGATCCTAATCGTGCTGGTGGACCAGCTACTGGTGAAGAAATTGGTAATGCGCTTGGAGGAGTAGCTGAACAAAGCAAAGGCGATGATATTACAGCTATGCATAATAAAATTCTCGAGGCTCAGGCTGATGTTGGGGCACGTCAAAATCGTGTAGAGTTAATGGAAAATCGCCTTTCTATCCGTGAAGTAAGTGTAACAAAGCAATTGTCCGATAATGAAGATGTTGATTATGCGAAGGCAATTACAGAAATGGTGACTAGTGAAGCAATTCATCAAGCTGCACTTTCTGTTGGTGCGAAAATTATTCAACAAACATTGGTAGATTTTATCAGATAAAATAGTCTTTCTTAATATGTGTCAGATTTGAGAGATCTTAACGAATAAGATTAAAAGAAGCGTTTGGACATTTTGTTCAGGCGCTTTTCTTGAAAGGAGAGGTATAGATGAGACTGCCGCAAATCCAAATTCATACAACAGATGCAAAAATAGACCTTAATATTTCTAAACCACAACAATCTATTAAACAACCTAAAGCAACTCAGCATATTGAACAGCCGGCCGCTATTTTAGAAGTTCATACGACTAAAGGCGTTTTAAAAATAGACTCATCTCAAGCAAGACGGGATATAGGGATGATAGGTCCGTTGGAATCAAATTCCCACTATGCGGAAAAAGGAAAGCAAGAGGCTCTTAAAGGGATGGCACGTAGAGCGAGTGAGGGACGTCAAATGATGGGAAACGCTGGTAAAGGTCAAGGCCGTGCAACTATCCAAAATATCGCGAAACAAAATCATGGACCACACCGGACGCCATTTAATATTAAATTTGTCCCATCTATAGGCTCTGTGAAAATTGACTACACACCAGGCACAACAGATGTCAATATTCAGCGTAGAGAGCCAATAATTGACGCAAAAGTGAACAAACCAATACAAGAATACACGCCAGGAAAAGTAACTGGTACAATGGTACAAAGACCGGATGTTGACATCAATGTCATCATTTAAAGGAGCGTATAAAAGAATGAAAATTGCTACTAAATTTTTAGGTGAAATCGAAATTGGGGAACAGGACATCTTAACGTTTGAACATGGTTTACTTGGATTAGAGAATGAAACAAATTTCGTATTATTACCTATAGATGCAGAACTCCCTTTAGCGATACTGCAATCTGTTGATAATGTGGAAATTGGCTTTGTAGTTGCCTATCCGTTCGCCTTCAAAAAAGACTACAGTTTTGATATAAGCGAAGATGATCGTAACCAACTACAAATTGAGAAGGAAGAGAACGTACTTACATACTCTATAGTTACAATGAAGGAAACATTCCAAGAATCAACGATTAATTTGCTGGCACCTATAATCGTTAACATGGATAAAAGATGTGGTAAACAAATTGTCCTGCAAGATAATAGATCCTATCCATTACGCTACCCAATGCAAACATTGGAAGGAAGTGCGAAATAATGCTAGTACTTTCTCGTAAGAAAGATGAATCTATCATGATAGGCGATCAAATCGAAATTAAAATACTAGCTGTCGAAGGAGAGCAAATTAAAATCGGCATTGTCGCACCAAAAAACGTAAAAGTACACCGTTCAGAAGTTTTTGAAGCCATTCAAGCGCAAAATAGAGAAGCTTTAACAGCATCTTCAAGCTTCTTGGAACAGCTAAAGAAAAAATAAAGAATAGGTTTTTTAGTGGTAATTTTAAATTAGTAATCTATTACATAAAAAAATAAAAAAAACTTTCGAAAAACTATTAAACATTTCCAACTAAATACGATATATAAATTGTAAGGGGCAGGAAGTACATATTACTACCTAATCCGAAACATTCCACACGGATGTGGAATGACAAAAACAAACATTCAAGGAGGAATTCCAGATGAGAATTCAACACAACATTTCAGCTTTAAACACACACCGTAACCTTGCTTTCAACAACACTCAAGCTTCTAAAAACCTTGAGAAATTATCTTCAGGTTACAAAATCAACCGTGCTGGCGATGACGCTGCTGGTTTAGCAATCTCTGAAAAAATGCGCGGACAAATCCGTGGTCTTGACATGGCTACTAAAAACGCTCAAGACTCAATCTCTTTAATCCAAACTGCTGAGGGTGCTCTTAACGAAACTCACTCAATTCTACAACGTATGCGTGAATTATCAGTACAATCTGCAAATGATACTAACACACAAGAAGATCGTGATAAATTACAAGCAGAAGTAGATCAATTAGCAAAAGAAATTAACCGTATCTCTAATACTACAGAATTCAACACAAAGAGTCTGTTAAACGGTGACTTAGAGACTGATGGAGCAAAATTCCACATCGGTGCTAACTCTGGTCAAAACATGACACTTAATATTGGAAAAAATGATGCTGCAGAATTAAAAGTTGGTACTACGAATGATGAAAAAACTGAGGGTATTAAAATTGATTCTCAAGAAAATGCAGATAAAGCAATTAAAATAATTGACAATGCAATTAACACTGTATCTGCAACTCGTTCAAACTTAGGTGCTGTACAAAACCGTTTAGAGCACACAATCAATAACTTAGGTGCATCTTCAGAAAACTTAACAGCTGCTGAGTCTCGTATCCGTGATACAGATATGGCTAAAGAGATGATGGGCTTCACTAAAAACAACATCTTAATGCAAGCTGCTCAATCTATGTTAGCTCAAGCTAACCAACAGCCTCAAGGCGTTCTTCAATTATTACAATAATTTTGAAGCTGTGTTTAAAACCTTTAGCCATTTTTTGGCTAAAGGTTTTTTTATTAATTACTTACACAATTAATAAAAATGACCGATATTATAATGAGTGATAAGTATGAATAATAAAGGTTAATGGTTATTTTGTACATAGGAGCAAGAGCAAATCGGTTAGTCCAAAAATAAAATTCCTCATCATGCACATTGTATTTGGCTATGGATGAAGCTATCTAGTAGATGCTCTATTAAAGAGGTTTCAATTTGATGAGAAGCTTATAGTAATTGCCCACTACTAGACAATGGAAGTATAAAAGTAAGAGAAACGCATGAAAAAATAGTTGTATTTAATAGTACTGTTATTGAAGATTTGATATTCGTCTGAGGAATTTTACAAAAGGGATTCGAATAACCTTTCAAGTATTTTGTTAATCGAATTATGATAAAATATCCCCAAATATGTTTAAATTAATTTTTTAAAAGGTAGCAAAAATAAATATAGCTATATGATATTTTAATGAAAGAAATAACAAGAACTTTTAGGTCAACTGCCAGTTGAGTTGATTGTTGCGTCTATTACAATGGAAGTTATGCTGGCTGCTTGCAAAAGAAAACGAAACGGCTGAAGATATGTATAAGCGATTAAACAAAAGATCTTTATAATGAACTAAATAAACCTATAAAGAAAATAAGAAGCTATTGACAAACATAAAAGTGAGGGATAAGCATGACAGAAGAAGTAATAGAAGTAATTATAAGTTACAATGATTATTTATCAAAAGTACCTTCGGGAAGTGTTCAAATTGCAAATTATTTGCGAGAGGATAATGTTCAAAATGCCATACAAATGGTTTTAGATTTTTCTGAAGGTATGGCGTGGCTAGTGCATGCTACGGAATTACTAGAAAAGAATGGTGTAAACGTAAAGTTTGAGGCGGAAAAAATTCATGAATTTTTAAATGAAGTGAATTCAGGATTAGAAATGCAAGATTATGTGTTAGTTGCAGATATGTTTGAGTATGAAATTGCAACATTCTTTACAGAAGTACAACCAATTGTCGGGATAATATAATGATGGATTGGTCGTTGACAAGTTAACATAGTGAACCTTTTACCATGACAGAACCATGTAGGTGCAAAAACAATAGCTGTATGACTAACAAGTAAATCATAAGATTTGCTTTAGAATGCTTTTTGTAGACGTAATAGTGATTTAATTGCTTTAAAGAAGATTTCGATAACCCAACGCATCCCATAGATTCGGATGATTTCTTGTTCTGGGAGTGTATAACCGGTACTGAGAATTGCCAAATTTTTAGATATATGAAACAAGAATGAGTTAAAATTATTTTTTCTATAAAATACCAACGATACCTATTTGTGGGATATTTATAACTTAATGGTTATTATTGTTTAGGGAATTATAAATAGATAGCGATAAACTTAGCGTCACATCTTATTAGATGTGACGTAATTTTGTTATAAAATTTTAGTTTCTCGAGTGTTGGCCGATATATAATAGAAAGCGAGTATATTCATAAAATACATAAAAGCTGAATTGAGGTATTTAATATAGAATGGAAACAGTTAAAAATAAAACGGTACTTGTCACAGGAGGAACCGGATCTTTCGGGAGAAAGTTTATTCGAAAGATTTTAAATTTAGGTGTAAAAAAGGTAATTGTTTTTAGTCGTGATGAGCTGAAACAATATGAAATGAAGCAGGAGTTTATTGATTCACGTTTGCGTTTTTTTATTGGTGATGTTCGTGATAAAGATCGCTTACATCGTGCATTCGATGGCGTCGATATCGTCATTCATGCGGCAGCGATGAAGCATGTGGATGCATGTGAATATAATCCATTCGAGGCAGTCAAAACGAATATTAATGGTGCACAAAATATTATTGAAGCCGCAATTGACTGTGGTGTGGAAAAAGTGATTGCACTTTCAACAGATAAGGCATGTTCACCAGTAAATCTTTATGGAGCAACAAAGCTTGCTTCTGATAAGCTTTTTGTGGCAGCTAATGCCTATGTAGGAGAAAAGAAAACAAGTTTTTCGGTTGTGCGTTACGGTAATGTAGTGGGGAGTCGAGGAAGTGTTGTGCCATTCTTTAAAAAGATAAAAGAAAAGGGTACATTGCCTGTTACAGATGAACGGATGACACGATTTTGGATAACATTAGAACAAGGCGTGCAATTTGTACTTGATAATTTAGAACGTATGCATGGTGGTGAAATTTTTGTACCAAAAATTCCAAGTATGAGAGTTACAGATTTAGCCAAAGCCATTGCTCCGGAGTGTAACATTGAGATTGTTGGCATTCGCCCAGGTGAAAAGTTGCATGAAGCGATGATTATGGAGGATGATGCACGGCATACGGTTGAATTTGATGATTATTATATTATTCAACCAGAATTTCCATGGTGGTCAAAGAAATATGCCGAAGGCGGGAAAATATTGCCAGATGGGTTTGCCTATACAAGTGACAATAACGTAGAATGGCTTACGATCGAGCAATTACACAATTTAGTGGAGGATATGTAGATGATTGCGGTAATTGGTGGAGCAGGCTATATTGGTTCACACACGATAGTATATTTAATACAACAAGGAAAAGAAGTAGTTGTGTTCGATAATTTGAGCACAGGTCATAGAGAGTTTGTGCCAAATCATATCCCGTTCATAGAAGGAGATTTAGCGAATAAAGAGGACTTAGTGAGATTGTTTACAGGTTATCTACAAATTCATACAGTGATTCATTTTGCTGCATTTGCTTATGTTAGTGAGTCAGTTGAACAACCTTCAAAATATTATCAAAATAATGTTGTGAATACGATTAAGTTGCTTGATACAATGCTATCTTATGATGTGAAAAAATTGTTTTTTCCTCAACATGTGCAACATATGGGAACCCGATAGAGTTGCCAATTACAGAAAGCCATCCACAACACCCTATTAATCCTTATGGTCGCTCAAAATTAATGATAGAACAAATCATGGAGGATTACTCCGTAGCTTATGGAGTGAAATTTGCTGCATTACGTTATTTTAATGCGGCAGGAGCAGCTGTGGAATGTGACATTGGTGAATGGCATGAGCCTGAATTACATTTAATCCCACTTATTCTAGATGTTGCAGTGGGTAAACGGGAAACTATTTCAGTATTTGGCTCAGATTTCGAAACACCTGTATCCGTGATTATATTCATGTCACTGATTTAGCAGATGCGCATAGTCGGGCTGTTGAATATTTAGGTAAGCATGCAAATAATTTAAAGCTTAATTTAGGAAATGGTGAAGGTCATTCAGTTCTCAAAATTATTCAAGAAGTTGAGCGGATTACTGGGCAAACTATATATTCAGATAGACGTGTAGGCGATCCTGCAAGACTAATTGGTTCAGCCGAAAAAACAAAGCAAATATTAGGGTGGCATCCGCAATATAATCTTCAGCAAATAATAGAGACGGCATGGCATTGGCATCAAAAGAAATTTGGAGGACTACAATGAAACGTATTCTAGTAACAGGCGGGGCAGGATTTTTAGGTTCACACTTAATTGATCGATTAGTGGAACAAGGACATGAAGTAGTTTGTATCGATAATCTACAAACAGGTTCGCTCGAAAATATAGCGCATTTACAAGGGGAAATTACTTTTCTTCAGCATGATATTTCTGAAAGTTTGCCAGAGCTAGGAAACTTCGATGAAATTTATAACTTGGCATGCCCTGCAAGTCCTGTCCATTATCAGGTAAATCCCGTGCATACATTCAAAACGAGTGTACTTGGTGCATTACATTTACTTGAACTTGCACGAAAAACAGGAGCGAAGATTTTCCAAGCGTCCACTTCAGAGGTATATGGGGACCCTTTAGTACATCCACAACCGGAGCGTTACTGGGGTCATGTTAATCCAATCGGCATACGTAGCTGTTATGACGAAGGTAAACGTGGTGCCGAAACATTGTTCTTTGATTATGCAAGAATGTATGATGTAGAAATTAAAGTTGTACGTATTTTTAATACATATGGGCCAAGAATGGATGCTAAAGACGGACGTGTTGTGAGTAATTTTATTGTCCAGTCCTTATTGAAGAAACCTTTAACTATATATGGTGATGGTAAACAGACACGCTCTTTCTGCTATGTAGATGATTTGATAGACGGTTTTTTACGATTAATGGCAACAACAGAAGAAGTTACAGGCCCTATAAACCTTGGGAATCCGAATGAATTTACAATGCTTGAACTCGCAGAAAAAGTTGTGAAATGGACAGGAAATGATACACCATTACAATTTGAAGAGCTTCCACAAGATGACCCAAAACAACGTCGACCGGTGATTGCTGAAGCACAACGTATCCTAGACTGGGAGCCGAAAGTCATGTTAGATGAAGGGCTTCAGAAAACAATCGCTTATTTTGCGAGTAAAGTGCAGGAGAGATGAATAATGCAAAGAGTACGTAAGGCAGTAATCCCAGCAGCTGGCTTGGGAACAAGATTTTTGCCTGCAACAAAAGCACAACCAAAGGAAATGCTACCAATTGTGGACAAGCCTACAATTCAATATATTGTAGAAGAAGCAGTGGCATCGGGTATTGAAGATATTATAATCATTAGTGGACGCAACAAACGTTCAATTGAAGACCATTTCGATACGAATTATGAATTAGAACATACATTGGAAATGAAGGGGAAGCTGGATGATTTAAGAGAAATCGAAGCTATTTCAACTCTAGCGAATATACATTATATACGCCAAAAAGAAGCGAAGGGCCTTGGAGATGCCATTTATTGCGCACATCGTTTTATTGGAGATGAGCCATTTGCAGTTTTGCTAGGAGATATTATTTTACAAGCACCTATTCCTGCGTTAAAACAATTAATTGATACATACGACCGCGAAAAGGTTTCTGTCATCGGTGTCCAGCAAGTACCAATGGAAAGTGTCCATAAATATGGTGTGATTGATCCAGTAGCTGAGGTGCAGAATGGTAAGGCAATTGAAGTAAAGGGTTTTATTGAAAAGCCGTCAAAAGAGGCTGCTCCCTCTAACTATGCTATTATGGGACGCTATATTCTAACACCTTCGATTTTTGAAAAGTTGGAAGCTACTGAACCTGATACGGGTGGAGAAATCCAATTAACGGATGCGATTCAATTGTTAAACCAGGAAGAACAAGTAGTTGCACAAGATGTTGTAGGACAATTATATGATATTGGTAGTAAAATTGGCTTTGTCCAAGCGACTATTGACTTTGCATTACAACGTGAGGATTTAAAAGATGATATTCAAGCTTACATCAATACGAAAGCAGAGGTAACAAAGTGAACGTAGGCATTATTGGAACGGGATATGTCGGTTTAGTAACAGGGGCCGTGTTATCAGACATTGGGCATGTTGTTACTTGTTTAGATATTAATGAAGAAAAGATTAATACCCTTAAAAAAGGGCAATCGCCAATTTATGAACCTGGATTAGATGAAATACTAGCACGTAATATTGCGGCAAGTCGTTTATGCTTCACAACAAATGCTCAAGAAGCATTTGCACAGGCAGATATTATCTTTATATCTGTCGGTACACCTCAAGGAGAAGATGGGGCAGCGGATCTGTCATATATCGAACAAGCAGCTAAAGATATTGCGATCAATGTAGATCATGATGTGATTGTTGTTGTGAAAAGTACGGTTCCCGTAGGTACGAATGATAGAGTGGAAGAAATACTTCATGCGAATATGCTAGCGGGGTTACAAATTCATGTAGTATCTAATCCGGAGTTTTTACGAGAAGGACATGCAATTAACGATACATTTTACGGAGATCGTATTGTAATAGGAGCAGAGAATCCAATTGCTAGAGACAAGATAGAAAGTTTGTTCCAGTCATTAAATATACCAATTCTGCATACGAATCGTCGCAGTGCAGAAATGATTAAATACGCATCAAATGCATTTTTAGCAGTTAAAATTAGTTACATCAATCAAATTTCTAATCTATGTAATGCACTAGGGGCAGATGTGAATGCAGTAGCAGATGGTATGGGTATGGACCACCGAATAGGACGCGCCTTTTTAAATGCTGGATTAGGCTATGGCGGATCATGTTTTCCAAAGGATACAGAAGCATTAACCTATTTGGCAAGTGAAAATGATGTGAATTTAAGCATAGTACAATCGGCTATACAAGCTAACAGCGAGCAACGGCATATCTTTGTTCAAAAAGTAATCAATCACTTTAAAGGTGAGGTTGTAGGGAAGAAAATTGCAATATTAGGATTAGCATTTAAGCCAAATACTGACGATATGCGTGAAGCCCCATCCATTATGATTATTAAAGAATTAGTGGCAAAAGGTGCTGAAATTTCAGCGTATGACCCAGTTGTAAAGAAATCCTCGTATTTGGAGGGAATAGAGCTAACTTATGCTGCTACTAAGGAAGAATGTGTGTCGGAATCAGATGCAATCTTGCTAGTTACAGAATGGCAAGAGTTTATCGAGGCAGATTGGGCTAAGTTAATGACTTATTCTAGCAATGCGATTGTCTTTGATGGAAGGCAAATACTTAAAATTTAATGGCTATTGGAGGTGGATGAAGTGAGCAAAATTCAAGTTGAAGTACTTGAAAGTAAAATAGGGGTTCCAGCTTTACAAGTAGAGATAGATGATAAAAAAATGATGCTTCATAGTAAATATAATCCTGTGCAGGAAGCTGAACGTTTTATTGATTCTCTTAGAGAAAAGATTGAAGAATCTGAGCATATCTTATTTTATGGAGTGGGACTAGGTTATCATATACGATACTTTTGTGAGCAGTTCCCTGAAAAACTTGTATCGGCGTATGAACCAGTTGCAGAAATTGCTAACTTGTGCTTGAAGCTACAATCTAAAACGACATTTCCGAAAGAAAAGGTAGCACATTTTTTAGTAGATGATAATGAGGATTCATTGCAAGGAAATTTACAACAATTAAGAGAATTAGTACATCAAAAATTTACAATTATTACTTTGCCAGTGTATGAAAGGCTGTTTCCAGGACAAATTGATTACTTCAACCAATCCTTTAAACAATTTCTTATTATGACAGGAAATGATATTGCAACGGTCATGGAGTTTTCAAAGAGATGGACGATTAATTCAATAAAAAACTTGCAATATGTAGTAGAGAGTCAAAGTATATTTGAGAAAAAAACGTTTTTTAAAGGGAAACCGGCAATAATTGTTAGTGCAGGTCCATCTTTAAATGAAGAGCTTGCCAATCTGAAATATATTAAAGAAAATGGACTCGCTTATATTTTCGCAGTAGGTTCTGCAACTAAAGTGCTAATTGATAATAGTATTTATCCAGATGCGGTATGTACATATGATCCACAGCAACATAACTATAGATTATTTGAAGAAATATATAATAATCGCATTAAAAGTATCCCAATGATTTATGCAACGACGGTTGGACATGAAACGTTGGACCAATACTCTGGACCCTTGTTTAGCTTCATTACAACACAGGATAACTTAACGCAGCAATTACTAGAGAAACAACAGAAATCAGTTATTTATGATGCACCATCAATTGCTGTCATCACTTTACAGCTGCTCAATGTCTTGGAGGTAAGTAAAATTATTTTAGTTGGGCAAAACTTCGCTTTTAAACAAAATAAGTTTTATGCAGATGGTATTGAACGATATGATAAAGAAAAACAGGGCTTTTCAGATAACACGGTTCAGTATCAAGATAAGGCGACAATAATTGAAGTTGAGGATGTATATAATAGAAAGGTAAGTACAAATGCACATTTTCAACAAATGAAAGCAGACATGGAAATAGTACTCCAACTTATTCAAGTACCTACAATAAATACAACTCAGGGTGGAGCGAAAATTGCAGGCACGAATTTTAAAAGTTTAAGAGCAGTTATTGAAGAAGAATTGGGCCAGAAAGTTGTGAATGAACAATGGTATCAAACTAGTGTGGAGAAACAGAAGCTTAATGGGAAAATACTTAATCAGTTAGAAAAAGAATGCTCTACGTATATGAGTGTATTTAACGAAATGGAAAGTATACTGAAACAGTTGGCTGAAAATTTAAAGGTAATCTCATCCGAACAGCCAATCAATACTTTACAAAAGTTTGAGAGACTTTTACATGACATGCAGAATACTTTACTATCTAAACTAATTCTTAATCCAATTCTTAAAATGGACAATGAAAAATTGATAGCTAAATTAAAAGTAAGCAATAAAAAAGTAAGTATAGAAGAACGTCTAAAAGATTTATTAGAGCATTATCAAACCTATTTAGATACAGTTCTAGTAACTTATAAAAAAGTAATCCCAATTTTACAAACACATGTATTCTTGAAAATGAATTCAGATCAAAGATTGAAATTTTATGAAGCGACATGTGGCGTTTTTCACTATGAAGGTAAGTGGGAAAAAAAATGGTTAGAACTTCAGGAAAATGAGAATAGCCCTACTGAAATTTATGCTGTTGGTGTTGTAACGAAACGACAAAATTCAACTGTTGAATTTGAATTTAAAGGTACAACTTTCCAAATTGTTGGTTCGAATAATTCAACAACCCCTTTGAAAATGAAGATTATAATTGATGGGAAAGAGCAAATTATCACAATCAGTAAAAATACTGAAGAAAGTGACTTAATCCAATCCCAAGTTTTATTTGAGGTTACAAAACTAACAAATAAAATACATGGAGTAGAGGTTGAAGTTATCTCTAAAGATACTAATTTTAGGTTATTGGGCATTAAAATCAATCAAGATGGACGAGTATATCATATCCATGAAGTAGAGAAATTTGAAGATTTAGAAGTTGGAAAACGGATACGCTATCATTATGAAGCTCCTCCTGGTGTTGTCGGGAATTTTAGCAAATCAGAAGTAGATACAACAAGTTTTTTATCAATAACAGGATCAAAAGAACCCAATGGAGATTTTTATTTTATTATGGTAGATGAGTTGGACAATGAGAAAAAACTAATTGCTGACCGGAATATACAGAACTATATTTCATGGGAGGAACTTTCAAAGAATGGACTTACCGTACTTTCAGGAAGAAAAAGTTTTTTTGATGAAAGATTTGTTCTATTAAGATTAATGACGGGTGGCAGTGATGAGACAGATACTGATAATGAATGGGATAACTATTTAGGAGTTAATAATACTATTTTTGGGGAAATAGATATTTGGAATGCAGGACGTGGAATAGGAACCTGGATACTTGAGCACTATTCTAGAAACATTAACATTGCTCCGCGTAGAACGCTAGTAGAAGGGGCAGAATTTGTGGTTAGCAGCTTATCATATAAACACAATCATACAAAATATAATGGTTTTCGCCCACTAATAATGCTTTAAAAGAGACATTACAATATATTAAATAAATCGAGGAGGAGTGGAATGTTTAAGAAAAAAGTTTTAATTTTTGGTACTGGCTCAAGTTCAATCGAATTTTATGGATATTTAAATTTAGAAAAAGTTGAAATAATCGCATTTATAGATAGTAATCCTCTAAAAAAAAATACATTTTTTTTAGAAAGGTATAAGATTTTATCTCCAAAGGATATTAAGAATGTTTATTATGATGTAATAATTGTAGCAAGTGTATTTCAAGATGAGATTTCAAGTTTGTTAATAAAAGAGAATGTTCCATTTGAAAAAATTATTTATTATAAAAGTGAATATTACGAAGACTTTTTAAAAGAACAAATGATGAATTTAGAGCTTTCTCAGTTTACGAATAAAAGTCAAGATATTGAACTTATTGCTACAGGTTTGTCTTATGTCCGTGACGGATTGGATTTATCAATTTTAAAAAAGAAGGCTTTTAACTTTGGGTTCTCGAGTCAGGATCTCTTTTCAGATTATTACATTCTTAATAGTATTCTTAAACACAATAGAGTGGATAATCTCAAATATATTTTGTTAGGAGTATCGTATTTTAGCTTTAGTTATGATTTAAGTAAATCTATTAATTCATATCTAACGCCCAGATATTATGGTTTGACTAAAACCATGCGTTCATATCAAGTACAAGATGAATATTTTAAATTCCGAAATATAGCTGAGTTAGCGCTCGATTATGAGCAAGATGTTAATAAAGCTCAATTAAAGTATCAAAATAATAAATATTACGAGGTAATTTCAAATAAAGATAAGCAAGAAGGAAAAAGAACTGCACTAAGACATTCATCGAAAAGTTATCCGTTAACAATAGATGAAAACAAAGCTATTTTTAATCAAATTTTAAAACTATGTGAATCCCATGGTGTTTTACCTATTGTTGTGGTTTTTCCAGTAACAAGTTATTATTTTGATTTTTTAACTAAGGGGTTTGAACAAAAATTTTTAGATTTGATATCTGAATATCAAAAAGAGTATAAATTTCTATATTTAGATTATTTAAAAGATACCAATTTTAAAGATGACGATTTTTGGGATGCAACTCATTTAAACTTTAAAGGAGCAAAAAAGTTAACGGAGAAATTAAATGAAGTTTTACATAAGTTGAAATCATAATATGTTGAAAAAATAATGATTATGAACTCTATATATGTTAATTAATTTAATAATATTAATTTAGTAAAACTCAATTAATGTTATTTAAAGTTATATTATAAAATAACTAGTGAGGATACACTATGATAAAGTTAAATGAAAATAATAGAAGTGAAGTTTTTAAGATAGTAGAAGATGGAGTTTACTTAATAAAAAAAAATTTCAAAGTGAAAAATGAATGTTTGAGAAATGAAAAACTTGCTTTTGGGATTTTTAATGATTTTTCTTGGATGACAAAAATGATAATTGAAGGAGAAAACTATTTTGTAAGGGAGTATCTCCCAGGAGACGCTAGATTAGATATTATTTCTATCAAGCTTACGGAAGAAGAGAAAGAAAATATTGCGGGTCAAATATTAGACGCTATTTTAGATATGTATACTTTGGGATATTGTCATAGAGATCTTCATGCAAAAAATATTTTTGTAATTGATGGGAAAATAAAAATAATTGATTTTGAGGTTATGGGCGAAATCAATAAATCGGTAAATAATTTCATTACAAGTTACGATTTATCAGGGGTAGGCATGGATTCACCATATGAAACAAATCACATGTGTTTTATGAGTAATCATCCGTTATCAATTACAAATATTTTAGAGGTTAATTTATCAAGTGCTATTAATGAATTAGAAAAAATATTAAAAAGAAAACTACAAGAAGTTACTTCAACATTTCAAACAGTTAGTAGTAGCTATACAACGACACTTGGAAAAATATACAGTTCTTTTAACTTGCCGTCATTTAACATTGACTCAAGTATCACTCAAAGAAATAACAATATGAGATTGAAAAAATTTAAAATAGAAGAAAGCGATATTTGTTCGAAAACTATTTTAGATTTAGGATGCAATGCTGGTGGAATGCTTTTTGAAATTCAAAAGTTATATCCAGCAAAATGTTTGGGTATTGAATATGGAATTGATAAAGTTGTATTAGCTAATAAGATTGCAGCATATTCAAATTTGAAGAATTTAGTATTTCAACAAGCGGATATTGATAATATTAATCTAAGTGAATTTAACAAGACGTTTGATGTAGTACTTTGTTTATCTATTGAAGGTCATCTTAAGAATAAAAAGAAATTATTTGAATTATTAGGGAAGGTAACAGGAAACTTGCTTTTATTTGAGGGGAACGCAAATACAGATATATATGAGGTTAAAGAAATATTAATGAAAGTTGGTTTCAATTATATAGAAGATTTGGGGTTCTGTAATGATGATGCATTGGAGGAAAATAACTGTAGACCGCTCTTGAAAGCTTATAAAAATTAATAGTACGAAATTAAAAATTATAGAATTTTGATTAAAGTAATCTAGATTTTTGAAAAAAGTAAAGTAAATAGGTTTTATATATTTATAAGACTTAGAGATTTGTAATGATAAGGTATTAGAAGTAATTAGCTTTATATTTCTTTGAAATCATATAAAAATTGAGAATTTCTAAAAATAATATTTATATCAGGGGTAGTGTTATATGGATCTATTTCAAAAAAATTCAAATCTTGAAACGAGTATTTCTATAATTGGTTTGGGATATGTCGGGCTACCTTTAGCTGTTGAATTTTCAAAAAAATTTAATGTAGTTGGTTTTGACTTAAATAAAGAAAAAATCAAATTATATAAAGCAGGATGCGATCCAACGAACGAAGTAGGAGATAATGAGGTTTTATTGTCTAATGTTTTATATACTTCAGAAGAAAGTAAGCTTATTGATTGTAAAATGCATATCATTTGTGTACCTACGCCAATTAATAGCGATAAAACACCTAATTTAACACCTATTATTGAAGCAAGTAAAATTGTTGGACGTAATTTGCAACGGGGGGCAATTGTTGTATATGAATCAACTGTGTATCCAGGTACGACTGAGGAAATTTGTATTCCTATTTTAGAAAAAGAATCAAATTTAAACTTTGGTCAAGATTTTACTGTAGGATATTCACCAGAACGTATTAACCCAGGAGATAAAGTACATCGTTTGAAAAATATTGTGAAAGTAGTGTCAGGATCGGATGACTATACCCTCGATGTAATTTCAAAAGTATATAAATCTATAATAGAAGCTGGGATTTACAAGGCACCTTCTATCAAAGTTGCTGAAGCTGCTAAGGTGATTGAAAATTCTCAACGGGATATCAATATAGCATTTATGAATGAATTAGCCATGGTCTTCAATAAAATGGATATTGATACAGTGGAAGTATTAAAAGCTGCTAATACGAAATGGAACTTTCTTGATTTTAAGCCAGGATTAGTTGGTGGACATTGTATCGGTGTGGATCCTTATTATTTTATTTATAAAGCTGAACAATTAGGATATCACTCACAAATTATTGCAGCAGGCCGAAAAATTAATGATGGTATGGGGCAGTATATTGCAAATAACATTATTAAGCAGATGATTAAAGCTGAGTATCAAATAAAAGGTGCAAAAGTAGCCATATTAGGATTAACGTTCAAGGAAAATTGTGGTGATATACGAAATTCAAAAGTAATTGATATTATCCGAGAGCTTGAGGATTACGGGTTGGAAATTTCCGTTTATGATCCACTAGCTCAAAAGCAAGAAGTGGAAAAAGAGTATACAATTAAACTGGTTGATTTTGATTCAATAAAAGAAATGGATGCTATTGTCTTAGCAGTGCCACATGATATTTTTTTGGAAAACTATAGTCCTAGTACATACAAAGTTTTTTTAAAGGAATCTAGTAAATTAATTGTAGATGTTAAAGGAGCTCTAGATAAAGAAAGTTATCTTGAAAAAGGCTTTAATTATTGGCGTCTATAAAGAGAGAGGGATTGTGATGAGCTTACCACTCATATCTGTAGTTATTCCTGCTTATAATAGGGCAAAAACGATAAAGTATTGTTTAGATTCAATTACGAGTCAAACTTATAAAAATATAGAAATAATTGTTGTTGATGATGGATCACAGGATAACACTGTTGATATTGTTAAATCTTATAATGATTCAAGAGTGAAATGTATTATAACCAGTGGAAATAGAGGAGCCCAAGCAGCAAGAAATAGTGGTATCAAAAATTCCATTGGAGAATGGATTGCGTTTCAGGATTCTGATGATGAGTGGTTACCTAATAAATTATCTAAACAAATAGAGCGAGCTCTTAATATTCAGGCAGAAGTTGTATATTGTGAATGCTATGTGAAAAAGGAGGATGAACTGGGTTTATTTGGAACAAAAGGGTTCGAAGGGAACATTTATAATAAATTGCTATTTAATCAAGATCCTACATTTCCAGGGATAGTAGTTAAAAAAGAATGTTTAGAAAGTATCGAGTATTTAGATGAAAATGTCCCATCATATCAAGAATGGGACACAAGTATTCAGTTAGCGAAAAAGTTTAAATTTGCCTATTGTAGTGAACCTCTTTTCATATACCACCTTCATGAAGGTGAAACAATATCTAAAAATATCAAACGTGGATTTGATGGTATGAAGTATATTGTAAATAAATATGCAGACGAAATGGAACTATACGGTGGAGCAAGTTTGATGCATCATTATTATTCCTATCTTTTAAAAGGGTATGAAGAGTTGGGTGAAGATGTTGAAGTTTTGAAGAAAATAGTCTCTAATTACAATTTTTTAGAAATGGAGAAGTTTAATACATGCAAGGAAGTATGTATTTTTGGCGCGGGTTCTACAGGGAAAGAATGTCTAGAAATATTGAAAAAAAACGGAAAAGAAGTTTTGTTTTTTATAGATAATAATTATAAATATGGAGAATTTGAAGGTTTACCTGTTTATAGTGTTGATTATTTAAAACAAGCAGAAGTTGGCTCTATTATACTCGCAAGCCTTGGTCATGTCCAAAGCATGAGAAAACAACTACTAGACTTAGATATAAAGAGTAATGTAATTGATTATAATCTAATTAAAATAGAGTAATAAGTTTATAGACTATATAATCACTAACAGAGGGGAGGGCGGAAGTTATGATTGAACAGATTCAGCATGAGAGTAAGGTATTAGCCATTGTAATTCATTCAAACTATCAAGCCCCAGGTATTACATTTGTTACACCTAACGAGCTCTCGCAACAATTAGCATATATGAACCACCCAAAAGGGAAGATTATAGAGGCGCATGTACATAATCCTGTACCAAGAGAAGTAATTCACACTCAAGAAGTACTATTTATAAAAAAAGGTAAACTTCGCGTGGATTTTTACGATGAGCATAAAAATTATTTTGAAAGTCGAATTCTTAGCGATGGTGATACTATTTTGTTAATTCAGGGTGGACACGGATTTGAAGTGTTAGAAGAAATTGAAATGATTGAGGTTAAGCAGGGACCATATATTGGTGAAGAAGATAAGACCAGGTTTGAAGGTGTAGCGGCTGACCAAATAAAGGTGCGTGAATCAAGTGAATGATTTTATCCCAGTAAATGAACCCTTATTAAATGGTAACGAAAAAAAATACTTATTGGAATGTATTGATACTGGATGGATTTCCTCAGAAGGTCCATTTATTCAACGCTTTGAAGAAAAAATGGCAAATACAGTTGGACGAAAGTATGGTATTGCAGTTTCAAACGGTACAGCTGCACTTGAAATTGCTGTTCAGGCATTAGGAATTGGTGCAGGGGATGAGGTGATTATTCCCACGTTCACGATCATTTCATGTGCCTCAGCTGTTGTAAAAGCTGGAGCAACGCCAGTTTTTGTTGATTGTGATTTGGATACGTGGAATATGTCAGTTTCGAAGATAGAAGAGAAGATTTCTAAGAAAACAAAGGCTATTATGGTTGTACATATTTATGGTCTTCCAACTGATATGAATTCAATTTTAGCATTAGCAGAGAAATATAATTTGAAAATCATTGAAGATGCAGCTGAAATGCATGGTCAAACATATGAGTGGAAACCATGCGGTAGTTTCGGCGACATTAGCATTTTTAGTTTTTATCCTAATAAGCATATTACAACAGGTGAGGGTGGTATGATTCTCACTGATGATAAACAAATAGATGAAAAATGCCGTTCTTTACGGAATTTATGCTTTAATTCTAAGCGGAGATTTATTCATGATGAATTAGGTCATAACTACCGAATGACAAATATGCAGGCAGCTTTAGGTGTTGCTCAATTAGAGCAGCTAGATACATTTGTTGAAAAAAAACGTGCGATGGGAAAATTATATACAGAATTATTATCTGATGTTCCAGGCTTACAACTTCCTGTTATTGAAACGGCATATGCACAAAATATTTATTGGGTGTTTGGAATAGTTTTAAAAGATGATGTTCCTTTTGAAACTGAAGAAATAATGAAGAAATTGGCAGATGAAAACATAGGGACACGACCATTTTTTTGGCCGATGCATGAACAACCTGTGTTTAAAAAAATGGGTTTTCTCACTAATGAAGCTCTTCCGAATGCTGAAAAAATTGCACGTAGAGGATTTTATATTCCAAGCGGATTAAATTTAAGTGAACAACAAATCCATGATGTTGCAAATGCTGTTCGTACAGTTATGTTGGAGGCCATAAGAAAATGAGTAATTTTAATCAGTATGCTGAATATTACGATTTACTTTACAAGGACAAAGATTATATACAAGAAGCTAATTATATTGACAGTTTGCTTCAAAAATACTCATCAAATACAAAATCTATTTTAGAACTAGGGTGCGGAACTGGAAAGCATGCAATAATCCTAGGTAAAAAGGGTTACAAAGTTCATGGAGTTGACCTAAGCGAAGGTATGATTCGAGAAGCTAAAATACATTTGGAACAAGAGGAATCTACTGATATTCAATTAACACAAGGAGATTAGGAAGGTAAGATTAGAAGAAAAGTTTGATGCAGTTATTTCTCTTTTTCATGTGATGAGTTATCAAACTGAAAATAAGGATTTGGAAGACGTTTTTCAAACTGTAAGTGAACATTTAAACGAAGGTGGCTTGTTTATATTTGATTGTTGGAATGGTCCAGCTGTATTGGCAGAGCAGCCAGAAACAAGAGTAAGGCGTTTGGAAAATGATGCAGTAGAAGTTACTAGAATCGCTGAGCCAACATTACATCCAAATGAAAATGTTGTGGATGTTAATTATGAAATATATATTAAGGATAAGAAAAATAATCAGATTACGAAATTTAGTGAAAAAGGTGATTAGATGAAGAAACGAATTGCTTATTTCTTAGCCAAGTATCCAATACATCAGCAGGTTGCAGATGGAGCTTTAATGTTTGCAAATAAAGGCTATCATGTAGATGTATTTTTGTATCAATCAGCTAATATAATTTATGCTTTTAAAAAGCATTCAAATATTCATGTGATTGATTGTACTGATAAAGACGTTGAAAATTTAATTCCGAGTTTATTTTCTAGTCAATATATGTTTGTTGAGAACAGTGAGATTATGAATTCAGTAAAAAAAAAAATTGTATTTGGCACGGGAGAATTATCACAAATATTTTTAAAAAAGATACTACTGAATGTAACCTATTATATAGATAACAATGAAGAAAAATGGGGGAAATGTATAGACGGAAAACCAATATTCGCCCCATCCGTATTAAAAAATGAGGATATTGATAATTCTATTATTATTATTGCCAGTTCATATTATAAAGAAATTGCAAATCAACTATCAATATACGGTTTAATAGAAAATAAACACTTTTATAATGCGCTAAATATTCTCGATCAATTTATATTTTCTAATTATGCGATACAAAAAAGTTTTAATTACTTAAGGGAAAACCAATATGTTGCCTTTATTGGTGTTGAAAAAATCGGGGGAATTTGGGCGGGAATCTCGGCAAATAGATTAAAAGTACCTTATCTGTATCATAGTTTAGAACTGTATACATCTGATTATCCAAATTGGAATGATTATCACTTGTTGCACCAAGTTGAAAAAAAATATCATAAAAACGCGATTGCAACAATTATACAAGATCATGCAAGAGAAAAAGTTCTTTTACAGGATAATGAGATTAGTTCAAACCATCAAGTCTTACATGTGCCAGTTTCTATTACTGCTGAAAATATAGAAAAAAGCCGTTTCAATTATTTTATAGAAAAATTTAGTATAGATTATAGAAAAACAATCGTTTTATTATGGGCAATGATTACACCTGCAAGATTTTGTGAAGAAATTGTCAATGAGGCACAGAATTTATCATCAGATTTTCAAGTAGTTATTCAAGGACTTGTATTTGATAATGATTATTTAAGATACTTAAAAGATTTGGATATCAAAAATAGAATTATTTTTTCAACAGAGCCAGTAGATTACGATAAGATTAAAGATGTAATTGATTCTGCAGACATTGGATTAGCATTTTATCGTGACATTCCGATTAATGACCAATTGACAGTATTATCATCTGAAAAGATAGCTCGTTATTTGGAGGCAGGAAAACCGATAGTTACTTTTGATTATGAAAATTATCGTAGCATAATGGATGAAAATCCATTTGGTGTTTACATAAATAATTTTAGCGAATTACAAAATGCATTGTTACAAATTAATAGTAATTATGAATACTATTCTAAAAAGTCTCATCAAGCTTTTAAAAAATACTATGATTATAATCAGCAATATAAGAAAGTTATCGAATTTATTGATTTATTGTAAATAATACCAACGGAATTTAAGAGGTGAAAGTGTGAAACCAAATATTGTTATTTTTGGAACAGGGAAATTTGCTGAGCATGCATTAGAAGAAATAGATAAGAGTAGCATATTTGCCTTTATCGATAATTCTGTAGATAAAATTGGAACAGAATTTCATGGGAAAAAAGTGTACTCATTAAATAGTTTAAATGAGTTGGTTAAACTCCATGAATATAAAATTTATATAGCTTCAACGTACTATAATGATATTTCTACGCAATTAAAAGCTTATGAATTAATTGAAGATATTCATTTTGAGGACGTTGCAAAATTGCTATCTATTAATAAAGTAAGAGAAATTTATAATGTCGATGCAGATATAGAAGATGAATTTATTAGTATATATATTAAAACTAAGAGATACACATTAACATCTATAGAAAGAATGTATGCTTTGTATCAATCTGTTAAGTATATAGTCTTAAATGATATTCCTGGAGCATTTGTAGAGTGTGGAGTGTGGAGGGGGGGGAGTGCAATGGTAATTGCAGAAACTCTATCTCACTTAAAATGCTATACTTATGATTTATATTTATATGATACATTTGAAGGAATGACGGAACCGGAAGATGTTGATGTGAATCTTGTTGGAGAACTAGCACACCAAAAGTGGAGTGAATCTCAAAAAGGAGCAATAAATACATGGTGTTATGCCTCTTTAGAGGATGTTAAAGAGAACTTATTAAAAACGAATTATCCGTTAAATAAAGTGAAATTTATAAAAGGAAAAGTAGAGGATACTATACCAGATACTATTCCTAGTGAAATTGCATTATTACGTTTAGACACTGACTGGTACTCATCAACGTATCATGAAATGAAGTATCTATATCCTTTATTAGTACAAAGAGGTATTTTAATAGTAGATGACTACGGACATTGGTTGGGTTCAGCTAAAGCGGTTAATGAATATTTATGTGAAGAGAAAATAAATTTACTCTTAAATAAGATTGATTACTCTGGTAGATTGGCCATTAAATAATAAATTGTGTATGAGTATTTAGAATACAGAATACCCTAGGTAAAAAATATAATAAAAATTAGTGGTGGAAAAGTGAAAATTATACATTTTACAAGTGGTAATATCACAGGTGGGGCTGCGAGAGGAGCTTATTTTCTCCATAAATCATTAAAAGAGCAGAGAATAGATTCTCGCTTTTTTGTTGTAGATAGTTTATTTGATGATGAATTTGAAGACATAGAGTATTTATTGACGAGTGTAGAGGGAAAATTAGAACGATATCGTAATAGAAAGCTTGAGCAATTTGTATTAAGTGAATATCCGCAAAAGAATGGTTTTTTTAGTTTAGGTAAGGGAGTTTTTGACGAGAAAATAATTGAACTCTCTCAAGAAGCAGATATTATTCACTTGCATTGGATTAATGATCAAATGTTGAGTTTAGAGACTTTATCTAAAATTAATAAACCTATTGTTTGGACTTTCAGAGATATGTGGCCATTCACAGGAGGATGTCATTATTCTAATGGTTGTGAGAGGTATAAAGTTAATTGTGGTTCATGTAAACTACTTAATAGTTACGTTAAGCATGATGTTACAAATTGGACTTACCTTAGGAAATTAGAAAATTATCATAATGTACATCCTGTGGCAATCAGTCGCTGGTTAGCTGAGTGTGCAAATTCGAGTAGTTTATTAAATGACAAGAAGGTGCATGTAATACCGAACAGCATTGATTCAAATGTATTTACGGCATTTAATAAAGTATCTATTCGCCAAAAGAAAGGCCTACCATTAGATAAAAAAATAATAGCCTTTGGAGCTATTAATGCATATGGGGATGAAAGAAAAGGATTTAAATTATTAATTGATGCATTGCAGTTATTGAAAAATAAAAAAGACTATCATTTGATTACATTCGGTGGCGATGGCTCAGAGGCATTAAAAGAAGTAGGCATTTCTTATACTGATTTTGGTATTGTAAATGATAATTATATTTTATCTCAAATATATTCTGCCGCTCATGTTTTTGTTGCTCCTTCTATTGAAGAAGCATTTGGAAAAACAATCGTAGAATCTATGTCATGTGGAACACCAGTAGTCGCTTTCAATGCGACAGGTCCTGCTGATATTATTAAACATGGAGAAACAGGTTACTTATCTCATGTGTATAAAGCAGACGATATGGCTAAAGGAATAGATTTTATTGCACATCATCCAGACTATGAGCTTTTATCAGAGAAGTCACGTCAAGAAGTAGTACTGAATTATCGTCCAAAAAAAATGGCTAATCTGTATAAACAATTGTATCAAGAGGTAATTCAAATACCATTAAGTAAGAAAAAAGAAAAATCTATAGTAGATGAAGGTAAGAAAATCTTTGATATTCAAATGTATACCAAAGGGTTTCAAAAATCCGTTGAAGCTCAATGGAACGAACAGAGTAAATGGTATGTTTTTGATAATAAGAGAAATCAAGTGTTATCAAAAATTGATGGTAGGAAAGTAGCTATTTACGGTACAGGGGAATTTGGTAAAGAAGTATTAACTATATTAAGATTCTATAATATTCCAGTTGATGTGTTTATAGATAGTAATAAAGCCTTACAGGGTAAAATTGTAGAATCTTATCGTATTAATTCTCTAGAGGAATGTAAGGATTATTTCGTTTTTATTGCTTCAACATGGTATACAGAAATTGAACATGTGCTTTGTGAAAATGGATTTACACTTAAGGATTATGTCATTTGTATGAAATAAATAAAGTTAGAGGTAAACTGTTTATGAAAAAAGCTTTGATTACTGGGATTACAGGTCAAGATGGTGCCTATCTAACGAAACACCTTCTAGATAAAGGATATGAGGTTCATGGTTTAGTCCGCCGTACCTCGATTGAACGCTTTGATCGGATAGAAGAGTTTTTAAAGGATGACCGATTAACTCTACATTATGGCGATATGACGGATTCTTCCAATATAATCCGTTTAATGTCCGAAATTAGACCGGATGAGGTATATAATTTAGCAGCGATGAGTCATGTACATGTTTCTTTTGATACCCCGGAATACACAGCCAATGCTGATGGTATCGGAACATTACGCTTACTAGAAGCTATTCGCATTTTAGGACTTGAACAAAAAACTAGAGTATATCAAGCTTCAACTAGTGAATTGTATGGAAAAGTCCAGGAAACGCCACAGTCTGAGACAACATCTTTTTATCCTCGAAGTCCATATGCCGCTGCAAAAATGTATGCATACTGGATTACAGTGAATTATCGTGAGGCATACAATATTTTTGCATGTAACGGAATTTTATTTAATCATGAATCACCATTACGTGGGGAGACATTTGTGACAAGGAAAATTACGATGGCTGTTGCGAATATTAAGAATGGTAATCAGGATTGCTTATATTTAGGTAACCTTGATGCCAAACGTGATTGGGGATTTGCAGGAGATTTTGTTGAAGCTATGTGGCTGATACTACAGCAAGAAAAACCAGAAGACTTCGTTATAGCAACAGGCGAGACTAGGACTGTTCGTGAGTTTGTAGAGTGTGCATTTAGTGAAGCAGGTATTGAACTTAAATGGCAAGGAACTGGTATTAATGAGAGGGGAATCAATCGTGCAACAGGTCAAGTGATTGTAGCAGTTGATCCTCAATTTTTCCGTCCAACTGAAGTAGAATTATTACTTGGAAATCCGGCAAAGGCAAAAGAAAAACTTGGTTGGGAACGTAAGACTTCTTTCCAACAATTAGTTCAAATGATGGTTCAAGAAGATTTGAAAAGAATAGAAAACTAAATCGAAGCGATGAAGGCGGAAATAATAGCTACCTTTGTCGCTTTTTAATGTAGTTTGATGGTAGTTTGCCGATAATAATAATAGATTGAAATAAAAGGTGAGTATGAAATGGATAAACAATCAAAAATATACGTAGCCGGCCATAGGGGATTAGTTGGCTCTGCAATAGTTCGAAATCTAAATACTGCTGGGTATTCAAATATTATAACTAGAACAAGCAAAGGATTAGATTTACGTAAGCAGGTAGAAGTAGAGGCATTCTTTGAAGAGGAACAACCAGAGTATGTATTTTTAGCCGCTGCGAAAGTCGGTGGAATTTTAGCAAACTCAACATACCCAGGGCAATTTTTATATGATAATTTAATGATTCAAATGAACGTTATTGAAGCAGCACGTCAATCTGAGGTGAAAAAGCTTCTATTTTTAGGAAGTACATGTATTTATCCGAAAATGGCACCGCAGCCGTTAAAAGAGGAATATTTACTAACAGGTGGTTTAGAATCTACTAACGAGGCATATGCAATAGCTAAAATTGCAGGTATTAAAATGTGTAATGCTTATAACAAAGAATATGGAACAAATTTTATTAGTGTGATGCCAACCAATTTATATGGACCAAATGATAATTTTGATTTGCAAAGTTCACATGTATTACCTGCACTTATAAGGAAAATCCATGAAGCAAAGGTGAATAAGAAATCGACAGTTTCTGTTTGGGGATCGGGTAGGCCACTCCGTGAGTTTTTGCATGCGGATGATTTAGCTGATGCTTGTGTTTATTTAATGAAACATTGCGATGCTGAGCAGATTGGGGAATTTATTAATATTGGTACGGGAAAAGAAATATCTATAGAGCAATTAGCATTATTATTATGTGAAGCTATTGGCTATGAAGGCAAGCTAGTATTTGATATTAGTAAGCCGGATGGCACACCGAGAAAGTTAACAGATGTATCTAAATTACATAATCTTGGTTGGAAACATTCAATAAAATTGAAGGAAGGAGTTCAAGATGCATATAATTGGTATCTTGATAATGCCATAAAGCCATGAATAAAGGACCGAAAATTAGTATAATAACAGCTTGTTATAATGCAAAAAATACTATTGAGCAAACGATTCAAAGTGTACTAGGGCAAACGTATGAAAATATTGAGTATATTATTGTTGATGGAGCCTCTACTGATGGAACGATGGAGATTGTGGAGAAGTACCAGGATAAAATAGATATAATAGTCTCAGAGTCGGATAAAGGGGTATATGATGCGTTTAATAAGGGTGTAGGGTTAGCGACAGGTGATTTTATAAACTTTATGAATGCTGACGATTACTTTTCAACAAACGCTATTATTGAGGAAATCGGATTATACTTATTTAATCATTCAAATGTAATGTTGCTACATGGGAATGTAAAAGCTATTGATGAAATTACAGGACATTGGCATTATAGAGGGCAAAGCTTGTCACTAAGGGATTTTGAAAAAGGACAGATGTGTCCACATCAATCTGTATTTACTCGTAGGGAACTTTTTAATGAGTTTGAAGGATTTAATATAGCATATAGAATTTTAGCGGATGTTGATTTTACAATAAAGACTTTTAAAAAGTATGAAAAGTATATTGAATATGTTCCAATTGAAGTGGCGCATTTTAGATTAGGCGGCCTAAGTAGTTCCCTTCAACATGAGAAAGACATGCATTATGAGAATGCGATAATTCATTTCAATCACTTTGGTAATATACCGGATTATGTAAAGTTTAATTTGGAAAACTTTGAAACTAATCATATCAATAGTACTTATAGGCAGTGGTTGGAAAGTTTTTTAATTGGTAAAAATGATCAGTTAAATATAAGTAATTTTAAAATCGCGATATTTGGTACAAAGAAAAATGCTACATATCTTTATCATGATTTGAAAGGACGAGGGGGCGAAGTAGTATGCTTTCTCGACAATGATGACAAAATGCATAATCAGCTATTACATGATATACGGATTCAATCACCTAGTATTTTGAATGAAGAAGATATAGATATGATTGTAGTTTCAATTGAAAGGTACGGAGCATCACAAATAGTCAAAAAACAATTGCAACAAAGATTTAAACATTTAAAAGTTTGCACTTGGCATGAACTTGTTTGATAAAAATAGTAGATAAGAATCTTTCAAGAGCAAATATATTATCATAAAGTGGTTATGGCATTTAATTTTTGTTATGAACAGCACAGAAGTATATTCAAATAATTGCAACTTTATTCATACATTAAGTCGCTTGACATCGAATTTCTATCGATATGATTTAGGCTTATGAAGCAGAACAGAGAGTTTAGCTAGCAGGGGAGCCTATCATATCTCCCCTTCCGCGTAAAGCGTGATTATGCAGGGATTATTCAAACCCTACATTGCCTTTTATAGCATTTGCTAATTGCCACATAACCAGTAATGATAAAAATATTTTAGTGGGAGTTTGTAAGGGGTTTTATAAAATCAAAATACAATACCACTACAACAATTTATAATAAAATAATTTGTGTGAGATTAGGGATGTGATGGAATATGCTTTTTTGGGAGAAAGTAAATAATAAAAAGGTTATTTTATTTGGTACAGGCTCATCTGCTAACAAGATTACGAGCTTATTAAAAAGATTAAATGTGGGTGTGAATTTTTATACAGATAATAATTCAAGTAAATGGAACACTTATTTTGAAGGTATACAAGTAATATCTCCAGATAAAATTGATAAAGAGAAGCATATTGTTATTATAGCGAGTATGTACCAAACTGAAATTGCATCCCAGTTAGATAGTATGGGGTTATTAGAGCATCAAGATTACTTATATCCAGGTAATATTATAAAATCAAATTGGAATTACCTTTACATTTTTGAAGGTGGAAAAACACCTAAAAAAGGTAATATGTTCTTTCTTGATGATTACATAAAGCAGTATAGTGGAAAGATAGATATTAAATATATGATTAAAAATCAGCAAATGAAGGATTTTATATTACCAAAATCTTCTTTTCGAAATCAGTACCCTAGCTTTATATTTCCACAGCAACCAAGACCAAGTGGGGATGTATTTTTGTTAACTATAGAGAACGGATTTACATATGGTCTCAATGGGGCAACGTTTGATGATGAAGGTAATATGATCTATGAGTTATCAACAAATAGTATATTGAATATGAATATTTGGGATGCTCGACGTGTGAAACAGTACGATTTTGAGAGGATGAAGAATCCTAATCCAATTGTTATAAAGCTAGATGGTAAAGTTGGGGTTACAACAACAAAATGGAGCGGCAATAATTATTATCATTGGATGGTCGAGGAGTTACCACGTTTCAAGTTATTAAAAGATAGTGGGATTGAATTAGATTATTATTTAAGTAACTATCAAGGTTATAAGTACCAAGATGAATCATTGCGGTTATTAGGAATAGATATAAAAAAAATAGTGAATTCAAGTGAAAATTATGCTATTCAAGGCAACCAGTTGATTGTTCCTTATAGTCCAGCGTTTGATTCTGGGTATGTAGCTACTTGGATCTGTGACTTTTTAAGAGAAGGTTTTTTAAATAAAAATATGCTGGGTAAAAACGATTTGAATAAATTGTATGTAACGCGTGGTAAAACGGGGAATAGAAAAATAGTAAATGAAGATTTACTAATTGAGATGTTAAAACATCAGGGCTTTATCATATGCAACATGGAAGATTATGGTGTGAAGGAACAGGCACAGCTATTTCATAATGCAGATGTAATTGTCTCTGCGCATGGGGCAGCATTAACTAATCTAGTATATTGTAGGGAGGGTATGAAATTATTGGAAATATTTAATCCGATCTATGTACCTACAATGTATTGGGCTTTGTGTAGTCAAGTAGGTATTGATTATTACTTTTCCTTAGGTGAGCGAACAGATTGGGAATGTAATGAGACCAAAACAGAAATATTGATTACTAAAGATGTTGTTGTAAATTTAGAAGAGGTTGCACGCTTTTTAAGCGAAAATAATTTATGAATAGAGATAAGGGTGAGTTTGTGTACATTTCAGCAGTAATACCTGCTTATAATGCAGAAAAGTTTATCGGTCGAGCAATAAAGAGTATTATTAAGCAGTCCTGTACTGTAAAGGAAATTATTGTTATAGATGATGGGAGTGAAGATAAAACAGTAGAAATTGTACACGAATTATCACAAACATATCCATTGATAAAATTGCATACACAAAAAAATGCTGGAGCTTCGTCAGCAAGAAATAGTGGTATTCATGAGGCTACTGGTGATTGGATATTATTTTTAGATGCTGATGATGAATGTTCAGAAGATCTAGTTGAATCTTATCTAGCTAAAATAAATGAAGCTACAGAAGATAGTTCAGCAATTTATACTGCTTATTATCAAATTAACGAACATTCTCAAGTTATTTCTTCGCAACTGAACGGTAAGCGCTTAAGTGCGATAGAAGGCTTTTGCGCTATTTTGATAAGAAATCCTATAATTTCGCCTTCTGGTGTGTTAGTGAATAAAAAGCGTTTACATGAATTACATGGATTTAATACGCACATTAAGTATGTAGAAGATGTTGACTTATGGGTACGTCTCTTAGACAAGGATTATTCAATTGAATATATTGATAGACCTCTTTCTTTCATTCGACGCCATTCAAATAATACAACCTCCAGTATGAGTACTTCCCATAATGCAGAGAAGTTAATAATGGATCAATATGGTTTGGATTATATTAAAGAAAAAATCTATAAACGAAGTTATACAATGGAGAAAAACAGTTTAGATTTTGCTTTATTTTTAATTCGGTATAAGCAGTGGAAGCAATGTGAAGAACTGTTAGAAAATACTCGTGTTTTAGAAGGTTCATCGCACTTTATGACCTATTGTTTCTTGAAATCTATTGTTTATATTGAAGAAAAACGATTTGATGAGGCGTTAGTTGAATATGTAAAAATACTTGCTGCAGATGTAACCCACGGGGCAGCATTGAATAATTTAGGTGTTATTTATATGATGAATGGCAATAAAGAAAAAGCGATTACTAATATAGAACAAGCTATGTTTCTATTTCCTGGCTATTTAGATGCTCAGCATAATATGACGCTAATAGAAAATAGTGAAAAAGATAAATCACTTTTTAGATTTACTTTGCGTGAGTTAAGACCAGTATTACTATCATATAGTACAGATTAAAGAAATGTGGTGAAAATAGTGAAGTTAATTCTACTTTCAGGTGGATCTGGTACAAGATTATGGCCACTATCTAATGACTCACGTGCAAAGCAGTTCCTTAAAGTATTACATAACGAGCAAACTGGTGAAGTAGAGTCGATGGTGCAACGTGTGTATCGTCAATTGTCAGAGATTGTTGCTGTGGAAGACATGATTGTGGCAACGAATGCTGGACAAGTAGATATGTTACGCAATCAGTTAGGTGATATTCCAATTGTCGTAGAGCCGGAAAGACGTGATACATTTCCAGCAATCGCACTAGCATGTACGTATCTTAATTCAGCTTTAGGGATGAAGGAAGATGAGGTCGTTGGAGTAGTTTCAGTGGATGCCTTTGTAGATGTTGCTTTTTACCAACAGGTGAAGAAACTTGAAAAGCTTGTTATGGCAACCGATTCTGAGATTGGTTTATTAGGGATAAAACCTACATATCCTTCCTCTAAATATGGCTATTTAATACCTAAGCAATTTACTGAATACATGCAAGTAGCCCGTTTTGTTGAAAAACCGTCTGAAGAAGCTGCAGAAGTGTTAATTGGTGAAGGTGCTTATTGGAATAGTGGTGTATTTGCTTTCCCTTTAAAGTTACTATTAAATAAACTTAGCAAAGATGGATTTTCAAATTCATATGAAGAATTACTAGAGCAATTTTCAAGATTACCGAAAAATAGCTTTGATTATGAAGTAGTAGAAAATCTAACTAACATAACTGCTTTAACCTATGATGGTTATTGGAAAGACCTGGGTACATGGAATACATTAACGGAAGAGATGTCACAACAGGTTATTGGGAATGGTGGATTAAGTGAGGATAGCTACAATACGCATATCGTTAATGAGCTTGATCTACCTGTTAAAGTACTTGGGATTTCCAATGCAGTAGTTGCTGTTAGCGCTGACGGTATTTTAGTAACAGATAAGCCAGCAAGTTCGCGAATGAAAGATATGTTACATGAGGGGTTATTTTCAAGACCGATGTATGAGGAACGCCGTTGGGGTTGGTATCGAGTGCTTGATGTTACGAGAAAAGATGGGCGCGAGATTTTAACGAAAAGACTTTGTGTTGAGTCAGGGAAAAACTTAAGTTATCAATATCATAACTATCGATCTGAAGTGTGGACTATTATTTCAGGAGATGCGATTTTTATTCTAGATGATGAAGTAAAGATGGTTTTACCTGGAGATGTATTAAGTATTCCACTAGGTTCGAAGCATTGTCTTTACGCATTGACGGATACAGAGCTGATTGAAGTACAGATGGGTGACCTTATAGTAGAAGAAGATATTGTGAGACTTGAAAAAGATTGGTCTGCGATAATGGAATCCATTTGTTAATAAAAGCAAAAATAGAAAAACGACTTTCAATCATCTGAAAGTCGTTTTTTCTGTTATGCTAAGGATATTGAAAAATCGTTAAATTTACCGATAAAATTACTATAAATATATGTGGAAACCGAATATTTACGGAGGTTCTAAATGATTCGCTTTATTAAGCTTAGAGAAGAGCATCTTGAACAAGTTCTGGAATGGAGAACACAGGAAGATGTCACTAAATTCATGAACACGGATATTGAAAAAGATATGGATAAACAGAGAGAGTGGTTTAGAAGTATTTCAAATTCAAAAACCGATGCTTATTGGATTATTGAAATAAAGGAAAAGCCAATAGGCGTAATTTCTTTAAATAATATAGATTTTGTGAATAAAAGAACGAGCTGGGGCTTTTATATAGGAGAAGAAAAGTATCGCTTATATGGAGGGATTATACCTCCATACTTTTATAATTATATATTTTCAAAGTTCGAATTTCATAAAATCACTGCAGAAGTGATGGAAGGGAATAACAATGTTATTAAGTTGAATTTAATGCATGGTTATAGAATGGTTGGCGTATATAAAGATCATATTTTAAAAAATGGTTCGTACTCTGATTTGAATTTATTGGAGCTTCTAAAAGAAGATTGGCTAAAGCTAAATAAATACCAAAAGTATGTATGTGAATTTGGAGAGTAAAAACTTAGAATTGGAGAATAAATAAATGGATAAATTATTATTAATTATTAATGAAATGCGAGAAGAAGCAGGATTTGAATCAATTGAATCTTTAGAAGCTTCTATGGATTTAAGAGAAGATTTACAACTAGACTCTTTAATGTTAGCGGAATTAACAGTACGAATTGAAGATGAATTTGGTGTAGACATTTTCGAAGACGGCATCGTTCAAACAATTGGTGAAATCATTGCTAAAATCGAAGGCGTATAATATGGAGAAAGTTTTTTTAGTACATAATGATATTGCTTATAGTTATCAGAAATTGCTATTGGATTTGAATAACAAGGAATATGAAATACCTTATTTATATGTGAAGGATAATCACCCCTACGATGTTTTCTTAGGTATTGTTCACAGTCTGCTTTTTGACTATCCAATTGAAGTGTTAGATGGAGATTTTTCTGAAAAAGAGATAAGTGAATTAGGTATTGATGTAAATGCGTTAACATTGAAGTCAAAACTAAAAGAACACCTCAATCTTCAGAAGTTAGATGAAGTCATGCAACGAGTGAAAGATATAGAAAACTGGCAATTAACTCTATATACATCAGGTACAACAGGGCGTCCTAAAAAGATGAGTCATACTTTCCAAACACTTACAAGAAACGTAAAAATCCATAAGAAGTTTGAAAATGATATTTGGGCTTTTGCCTATAATCCTACTCATATGGCTGGATTGCAAGTGTTTTTTCAAGCATTTCTCAATCAAAACACATTAATTTATATGTTTGGTGAGTCAATGAAGAAGATACCAGCATTAATTGAGGAATATCAGATAACTCATATTTCATCTACGGCAACTTTTTATAGAAATGTACTTCCTTATGTACAAGGAAATACGTTTTATATGGTCAAAAGAGTGACATTTGGTGGAGAAAAGTTTGATTTACTTTTAGAAGAGAAGTTAAAAGCTGTTTTTTCAAATGCTAAGATGATTAATATATATGCATCGACTGAGGCAGGTAGTTTATTTACAGCACAAAGAGATACTTTTGAAATTAAGCTGGAGCATCAACAGTGGGTGAAAATTACAGCACAACAGGAATTATGTATACATCATTCTTTACTTGGACATTCAAAGTCTCTATCACTGGATAGTGAATGGTTTCACACTGGAGATCTTGTTGAATTGGTTGATGAAACACATTTTAAGTTCCAATCACGTCAGTCGGATATGGTTAATGTAGGAGGCTACAAAGTGAATCCGCTCGAAGTAGAGAATATACTAATGCAAGTTCCAGGTGTTATCGATATTCTAGTGAAGTCTAAAAATAATAGTGTTACGGGTGAGTTACTTGTCGCAGACGTTATCAAAAATCAGGAAATGGATGAAAAAGAGTTGAAAAAAGAAATAAAACAATATGCATCTATACATTTACAAGAGTGGAAAGTTCCACGCATTATTAAGTTTGTAGATGAACTTCCTAGTACAAGAACGGGAAAGAAGGTCAGAAAATGAAATGGATTATTGTGTCTGGTGATTCAAGAGGAGTCGGCAGGGAAATTGTTCATCAAATACTAGCTAAAACAGAATTTGGTGTTATTGGTATTAGCCGTTCAAGTGAAGATGCTGCGGGCGAACTGTTAGCAAAATACCCAGACCGATTCAAACCACTCTCATATGATTTAACAGATGTGGATGGTATAAAGCAATTATATATGGAGGAGATCCGTAAAATAGGATCAATATACGGACTCGTAAATAATTCAGCTATGGCATATGACGACATTGTCTCTAACCTTAATGTTCAACAATTGCAGACAATGTTCCAAGTGAATGTATTTGCAGCTATGCACCTATCGAAGTATGCAATTAGAGATATGTTATTGCATAAAACGCAGGGCTCTATCGTGCATATATCCTCTATCAGTGCTCATACGGGATATAAAGGGTTGAGCATGTATGCAGCATCTAAGGGAGCGATGGAAGCATTTTCTAAAAATACTGCTAGAGAATGGGGTAGCAAAGGAATCCGTTCTAACTGTGTTGTACCAGGTTTTATGGAAACAAGTATGAGTACAGCATTGACAGAAGACCAAAAAGCACGTATTTACCAAAGAACATCTTTGAAAAAGGAAACGGATATATCAAGTGTAGCGAGTACAGTACTTTTCTTACTTTCTGATCAAGCCAAGTCGATTACGGGTACAGTTGTTCATGTTGACAATGGAACAATATAATAGAAAATTTCTATGTAATGTAGGGTGTGATTATTTGAAAACAATAGTTATTATTCAAGCAAGAATGGGGTCATCTCGCCTACCTGGAAAAGTTTTGAAAGAACTTGGCGATGTAGATGTACTTACATATGATATAGAACGGTGTCGAGCAATTAAAGGAGTTAGTGAAGTAGTAGTTGCGACTAGTCATTTACCACAGGATGATGCAATTGCAAAATGGTGTGAAATTCATAAGGTATCTTATTTCCGTGGTTCTGAAGATGATGTACTGGATCGATATGTGCAATGTTCTAAAATTTATAAACCTGATTATGTTATGCGTGTTACATCAGATTGTCCCTTTCTTGATTATGAAATGGCAAGTGAGATTGTTTCACTAATGGAAAAGGAGCAGAAAGACATAGTATTAATGAATGGAGAGCTTTCTCGTGGATTAGCGGTTGAACTCGTTTCCTATGATGCACTATTACGTATATATGAGAGGGGGACTGAATCTCGCCATCGTGAGCATGTCACTTATTATGCATATGAATTTCCTAAGGAATTCAATGCAGTTACATATAATGTGCCTCCAAACCGTATAGCTCCTGAGTTACGTCTAACGTTAGATACTGTGGAAGATTATAAATTGGTTTCGACAGTAGCGAAGCATTTTAATAACACCCTTGTATCAAGTTTAGAAGTTATTCGTTATTTAAAAGCAACACCTCAGGTTGCTAGATTAAATGCACATATTGAACAAAAACCGGTGATTAAATGAAAAAAATAATTATTCGTACTGACGCATCAGTAGAAATTGGAAGCGGTCATGTTATGCGTTGTTTAACAATTGCTCATAATTTAAGGCAGAAAGGTTGCCATGTTCAATTTTGGATGGAGCCACATGCGGGCAATTTGATAGATTATGTTTCACAACAAGGATATGAAACTATTGTTAATGCTGAACAGGCTAATCTCTATATTATTGATCATTACGGGATTGATATGGAATGGGAACAAAATATTCGATTTTATACTAAAAAGCTAGTAGTGATTGATGATTTGGCAAGAGAGCATGATTGTGATGTATTACTAGATCAAAATGTTGTACCAAACTTTAAGGACCGTTATGATGATCTTGTACCAAAGCATTGTATCAAATTACTGGGTCCAAAGTATTTAATTATGCGTGAGGAGTTTATTGAAGCTCGTCAGCAAATTCGACAGAGCAATCAAAATATTCAGCGACTTCTTGTATTTATGGGGGGAACTGATCCAACCAATGAAACAACGAAAATATTGACTGCACTAGAAAAATTGAGTTTTACCCATGTGGATGTTGTTGTAGGTAAAGGAAATGCACATAAAGAAAAAATTGAGCAAATTTGTCGTGAACGAAATTACCATTATCATTGTCAAATTTCTTATATGGCACAGCTTATGCAGCAAGCGGATTTTTCCATTGGTACAGGTGGAAGTTCAATGTGGGAGCGCTGCTATGTTGGACTCCCATCTTCAAGTACTATAGTTGCTGAAAATCAGCTCATTACAACTAACTATGCAGATCAACTTGGGGCAGTCATTAATTTAGGATGGTATGAAGATGTCACAGTAGATAAGTATAAGCATATGTTAAATGGGTTGGGCGATATAGATGTGGAGCGACATGAAAAAATTGGTTTACAATTAACTGCCACACCACAACCAAATGCTTGGTTATCACACATAATGGAGTTGTTAGCATGATTAAAATTGGACATAAAGAAATTGGCAAGCATGCAAAGCCTTTTATTATTGCAGAAATGTCTGGCAATCATAATCAATCATTAGAAAGAGCTTTGCATTTAGTAGATTTAGCAGCTGAAGCTGGAGTGGATGCGTTAAAGCTACAAACGTATACACCTGATACAATTACATTGGATGTTCACACGGGTGAGTTTTTTATTCAAGACGATGCGAACCTTTGGAAAGGGAATTCCCTATATAATTTGTATAAAGAAGCATACACCCCTTGGGAATGGCATGAGGCAATTTTTAATCGTGCAAAAGAACATGGATTACTAGCTTTCAGTTCACCTTTTGCCGAAACAGCTGTCGATTTTTTAGAAACTTTGAATGTACCTGCTTATAAGATTGCATCCTTTGAAAATGTTGATATTCCATTAATTCGAAAAGTTGCTCGCACTGGTAAACCAATTATTATTTCTACTGGTATGGCAACAGCAGCAGAGCTTGATGAAACGGTTCGAGCTGCGAGAGCTGAAGGGAATCATCAAATTGTATTATTAAAATGTACAAGTACATACCCTGCTACATCTGCAAACTCTAATTTAGCCACTATACCTCATATGCGAGAGTTGTTTGGTACTGAAATTGGTTTATCAGACCATACGATTGGTGTTGGTGTATCGGTTGCTGCAGTAACTCTTGGAGCAACTGTTATTGAGAAACACTTTACTACCTCTCGTTCCGATGGTGGAGTAGATTCAACATTTTCTATGGAGCCACAGGAGTTAAAAATGCTTGTAGAGGAAACTGAACGAGCGTGGCAAAGCTTAGGGCAAATTCAATATGGTCCAACAGAAGCTGAAAAGAACTCAACTAAATTCCGACGTTCATTATATATAGGGGAAGACTTAAAAGCAGGCGGCGTTTTAACAGAAGAAAATCTTCGAAATGTTCGACCAGGTTTGGGGCTGCCAACAAAATACTATGATTTAGTACTTGGAAAGACTGTTAAGCAAGATGTGAAAAAGGGAACACCTTTAAGTTGGGAGTTATTACTTTGAAAAAACTCAATCAATTTCTTTCCTACGGTCGGCAATCAATAGATGAAGACGATATACAAATTGTTATAGAAACATTACGCTCACCTTTTTTAACACAGGGCCCAAAAATTCAACAGTTTGAACAGGCAATTGCCAATTATGTTGGTACTCAATATGCAGTTGCTTTTTGCAATGGAACTGCAGCACTTCACGCAGCCTGTTATGCGGCAGGGATTGGTGTTGGTGATGAAGTTATTACATCACCAATTACTTTCGTAGCCAGTGCTAATTGTGTGCGCTATATGGAGGGAACTGTTGTTTTTGCAGATATTGACGCAAGTACTTACAACATTAATCCTGAAGAGATAAGAAAAAAGATAACACCAAATACAAAGGCAATTATCCCAGTTGATTTTACAGGTCAACCAGCAGAGATGGATGCTATCATGGATATTGCACGTGAACATAACCTAGTTGTCATCGAAGACGGTGCTCATTCTCTTGGTGCTGAATATAAAGGGGGAAAAGTTGGTACACAGGCAGATATGACAATGTTTAGTTTCCATCCTGTTAAGCCAATTACGACAGCTGAAGGCGGTATTATAGTAACGAATAATGAGGAATATTATCGTAAATTACAACTATTCCGTAGTCATGGTATTGAGCAAACTGACTTTTCTGCTGAACAAGGTGGCTGGTATTATGAAATGACTGACCTTGGCTATAATTATAGAATGCCTGATTTACAAGCCGCACTTGGTTTATCTCAAATTACTAAAATCGATACGTTTATCCAGCAACGTCGTGAAATTGCAGCATTTTATACGGAGGCATTTCAAGATATAGAAGGAATTATCGTTCCACAGCAGCTAGAGGGAACTAATTCTGGCTGGCATTTGTATATGCTTCAGCTTGATGGAATATCTCGTAAGTTTGTGTTTGAACAAATGAGATCTTTGAATATAGGAGTTCATGTACATTATATTCCTGTCTATTGGCACCCATATTATAAGGAACTAGGTTATGAACGTGGAATATGTCCAATTGCAGAAAAGTGGTATGAAAAAGCATTGACATTACCAATTCATCCAAATATGACTATAGAAGATTTATCAATAATCGTGTCTAATATTAAAGAATTATTAAAACAACCGAAATAAGTAGTACAACACACAGCTTGCTCTAATAAGAGTGAGCTGTTTTAACAGGAGTTGACGACATGATTAATTTTAAGTCACTAACTGATCTTCCTAAAATGAAAATCTCAGAAAATCCAAGCATGCAGCATTATAATCCTGTTACTATGCAAGAGCTTTTTACGATTCAAAATGTTGCAAACCAGATAAATTCAAAAGCACAAATTTTTCTAGTTATTGGTGTCGGTGGTTCTTTTCTTGGTGCACGTGCGGTGATTGATGCGCTAACTCCTTATTTCCAAACTAATAACAGTGTCGAAATTTTATATGCTGGAAATAATATGAGTGGTGCCTATTTAAAGCAGCTATTGTCTTATTTAGATACGAAGGATGTTTATGTCAATGTTATTTCAAAGTCTGGTTCAACGATGGAGCCAGCCCTTGCCTTTCGAGTTGTGAAAAAATATATGGAGCGACGATATAGTAAGGAGACGCGTAAAAGAATAATTGTTACAACTGATTCGGAAAAAGGAATTTTAAGGAAAATAACTCTTGAAGAAGGATATCGTCAATTTATCGTTCCGACTGAAGTAGGAGGACGTTATTCAGTTTTTACGCCAGTAGGTTTACTACCAATAGCTGTTGCTGGTATTGATATAGAAGCATTTGTACGTGGTGGAAGACAAGCAGAATTAGATTTTTCTAGTGATTCGAACAGCGCTGTCGATTATGCGTATAATCGTTATGCATTATATAAACAGGGTTACTCCGTTGAATTACTTGCTTCGTTTGAGCCGAGACTCAATAAATTACATGAATGGTGGAAGCAGTTATTTGGAGAAAGTGAAGGTAAAGAGAACAAAGGATTGTATCCTTCAACTGTGAACTATTCGACAGATTTACACGCTATTGGGCAGTTTATTCAAGAGGGAAGTCGCATAATGTTTGAAACACTTATTCACTTTGATAATATCGAAGAAGATATTGAAATCCCTTTTGCTGCTGAAAATATAGATGGTCTGAATTATTTAGCAGGTAGATCTATGAATGATATAAATGCAACATCAAAAGACGGGGTAGCCCTCGCACATGAAGAAGGTGGCGTCCCTGTTATTCGTATAGAATTGCCAAAATTAGATGCATATCATGTTGGATATTTGATGATGTTCTTTATGAAAGCATGTGTTATTAGTGCTAACTTACTTGAGGTGAATCCATTTGATCAGCCTGGTGTAGAAGCATATAAAAAGAAAATGTTAGAGTTGTTAAAGGAAGATGTGGTGAAGGTTCGTGCATAAAGAGTTTTATGAGTTATGGCGACGAAAAGCAAATAGTATGTATCAAGATGAACTGCTAGAAATTGCTGATAATAAACAAGCGATTGAAGATCATTTCTATCAATTAGTTCCTTTCGGTACAGGAGGAATGAGGGGAAAACTAGGAGCTGGCACAAATCGTATCAATATTCATACCATTCGTCTAGTAGCTGAAGGATTAGCTCGTCAAATTGAATGTCAGGGAGAAGCGGCGAAAAAAAGTGGCGTCGTTATTGCGTATGATACACGACATTTTTCACAGGAGTTTGCTTATGAAACAGCAGGAGTTTTGGCTGCGCATGGTATACAAACCTATGTTTTTAGTGAAAGTAGACCAACTCCTGAATTAAGTTTTGCTATTCGATATTTAGCGGCTTATGCCGGTGTAGTTATTACAGCAAGTCATAATCCTAAAGAATACAATGGTTTTAAAGTATATGGACAAGATGGAGCACAGTTAACACCTCAATTTGCCGATGAAGTCTCTGAACATATGAAAAGTGTAGAAGATATTTTTAAAATTCATTCCCTCACAAAAGATGAATTATTTACATCGGGTTATTGCATTGAGATGCTAGAAAAATTGGATGATGCGTATAATGCAGCTCTAAAAACACTTGTTCATGCTAATGGTAAAAAGGATATAAACATAGTCTTTACTCCTTTGCATGGTACAGGTCTTGTGCCAACAAAGCGTGCTTTAACAGAGGCAGGTTTTACAAATGTCTATATTGTAAATGAACAAGCTATTCAAGATGGTGATTTCCCAACAGTAAATTATCCAAATCCTGAAGAAGCACCCGCTTTTGAAATAGGGATAGCACTTGGTAAGAAAGTTGGAGCGGAATTAATTCTTGCGACAGACCCTGATGCAGACCGCTTAGGTGTAGCAATTTCTATTAAGGATGAATATCAATTATTAACAGGTAACCAGCTTGGAGCCCTATTATTAAATTATATACTTACTAAAAGGAAGCTTGAAGGTTCTTTACCGAGAAATGGTGTCATGTTAAAAACAATTGTGACATCGGAGTTAGGAACAGCTATTGCTGAAAGTTTTAATATCAAAACTATTAACACTCTTACAGGATTTAAATTTATAGCAGAGAAAATTGCTGAATTTGAATCAACAGGTGAGTATTCATTTTTATTTGGATATGAAGAAAGCTATGGATATCTAGCAGGAAGCTTTGTTAGAGATAAAGACGCAGTACAAATTGCCCTTTTAACTGCGGAAATGGCTGCCTATTACGCTGAACATGATTTAACACTATTAGGTGTACTAAATTCACTTTATAAACAGTATGGGTACTATCAAGAAAAATTACTATCTTTTACATATGATGGGGTAGAAGGACAAAAACTCATAACCCATATTATGGAGTATTTAAGGAATAGTAAGTTAACTGAGATGGCTGGTATCAAAGTTAGAGAAGTAGAGGATTATAAAAGTGGTTTTATATACTTGGCTAATGAGGAAAAGCAGACATTATCATTACCTCCAACAGATGTATTAAAGTATATTCTGGATGATGGATCATGGATTTGTGTTCGACCTTCGGGGACAGAACCAAAATGTAAAGTTTATATAAGCGTAAAAAAAGACAATAAAGCAGAGGCAGATGAAACTCTAGCTAACATTGAAGATTTTATGCGTAAAATAATTAAATAATTTTTTTATAAAATTTTAACCTCTTGAATTAATTTCCAGCAAAAATTCAGGAGGCTTTTTTTATTTTCAACAAGGCTCTAGCTGATTGTTTGTCAAAAAACGTGAAACAATAGAAAATCCTTCCGATAATAATGTTAAGAAATGAAAAGTTTAGGAGGTTGAATTATATGCGTATTGCATCGCAAGGACAGTCAGTTGACATGACTACTGAACCAATCAATACAAAAGCAATGAATGTGCAGGAAAATATGACGCCTAATGTTTCAATGGAAACAATCTCTAAACCATTAGAAGAAAAAGCAACTTCTACCGGGGAAGAACAAGAAGTTTCAAAAAATAAACTGCAACAGGTAGTTGATGTTGTAAATGAATTTTTAGAAATCAATAACAGTTCTTCGAAATTTATTTATCACGAGGGTTTGGAACGTTATTATGTAACGATTGTAAATCGTGATACCGAAGAAGTAGTAAAGGAAATTCCACCCAAAAAATTATTAGATGCTTTCTATGAAATGCAGAAAATGGTGGGAATGATAGTAGACGAAAAAATTTAAGTGAATTTAGGAGGATGTAAATATGGTTTCAAGAATTGGCGGATTAGCCTCAGGGATGGATATAGATAGTATCGTAGCAAAACTTATGTCGGCAGAACGCGCACCTTTATACAAATTACAGCAGCAAAAAACAAAATATGAATGGCAACGAGATGCTTATCGAAGTGTAAACACAAAAATAGATACATTTAGTAAATATATGTTTGATAATTTTATAATGTCTAGTAACTTTGTAAAAAAATCTACTACAATATCTGGTGCTAATGCAGATAAAGTATCCATTACTGCTGGTTCAGGTGCTTCAAGTTCTTTAAATATTCAAGGAGTTCAATCACTTGCTACTGCGGCAACAACAGGTGCCAAAACAGCAGAACAGACAACTTATAGAAATGCGGTAGGAACAGATAGACTAGCAAGTATTGATAGCAATCTTTCTGTGCCGACTACAGTTAATTTTACAATTGATGGTGTAAATCAAAACATAAATATTGATTCCACAACTACTGTCTCAGGATTAGTACAACAATTAAAAGATGCTGGTTTCGAGAAAGCAAGTTATGATGAAAAAACAGGGAAATTTTCACTAGGTTCTTTTGAAGGTAAAAAAGTAGAGGTAGCAGATGCAGATAGTGCTGCATTTTTGAGAGACCAGTTAGGTTTTTCAACATCTTATACTTCATCTGAAATTAAAATAAAAGATCCAAATGATGGAACTAAAGAAATATTAGCTAAATCGTCTACCACTTTAGGCGAGTTGGGTATTAACGGATCTAGTTTAACCTTCTCTATCGGTGGTGAATCACCTAAAACGGTAAGTATTGATCCTAACAAGACTATAGGAGATTTAGTAAAGGATTTAAACGCAGAGGGCTTAGATGCTTCATTTGATACAAAAACAGGTAAATTAAATATCAAAGCAAAAGATGGGAAAACGCTACAATTTGATGATGGAAATCAAACAGACTTAGGTAAACTTGGTGTAGCACAAACTGTAGGTGCTTCCTCAAAAGCTTTTTCTCAAGTAGAGATTGCTACACATGGTGGAACTTCAGAGACACCTACATCAAGTACCTCACTACAACATTTAGGTCTATTAAATGATGGGAAATTTAAAATAAGTGCTGTTCAAGCTGATGGCAAAATGAAAGATACTATTATTGAATTTAAAGCAACAGATACAGTTGATTCTCTTATCAAACGAATTAATGCATCTGGGGCAGGAGTAACAGCATTATTTTCTAATGGACAAATGTCTATTTCAGCTAATAATACTGGAACAAATAATGAGAATGTAGATGCTGATATTCAATTGAAAAGTGTGAAAACGGTGAATGAAGATCAATCTGAAAGCATTGATAATTCCGGCTTTGAGCTATTCAATAAACTTGGATTTGTTAGTAGTCCCCCATCAGGAGAAGCAACGGTTAACTTATCTGGAAAAGGAACAAATGCTAAATATAAAATTAATGATTTGGAAATGGAAAGTCAATCCAACACAATAAATATCCAAGGTTATTCTATTAAGCTGAATGGTACATTTAATACTGATTACAACCCTGCTACACAAGGCGTTTCAGTGTCAGCTTCCAATGACATTGATTCTATGATGACGAAAATTAAGGAGTTTGTAACTACTTACAATGGTCTAGTAAACGATTTAAATGGCTCTTTAAAAGAAACTAAATATCGTGACTATGCTCCGTTAACAAGTGAGCAAAGGGAAAAAATGTCTGAAAGTGAAATTAAGTTATGGGAAGAGAAAGCAAGGAGCGGTTTATTAAGAAATGATCAAATTTTAAGAGATGGTTTATCTAAAATGCGTATGAACTTTACGGGAGCAATAGGTGGATTAAGCGATAGTACAATTGACTCGTTATCAGAAATTGGGATAACAACGTCCTCTAAAGTTAGTGATGGTGGTACATTAGAAATTAATGAGACTAAATTACGTGCGGCATTAGAAAAAAATCCAGATCAAGTAGCGCAAATATTTACGCAGACGGGAAAGGCAAAAGATACTATCATTGATCCTGTTACTGGACAATCAAAAACTGTTGATTCACGTGGAATTGCACAACGTTTAAGAGATTCAATTGACGACTTCAAATTGAAAATTGAGAATAAAGCTGGCCGTTCAACAATGACAGATCACCAATACAATATAGGTAAAAGTATGATTGACCTAGATACTCGTATTGATAGAATGCAACAACGCTTAGTAAGTGTAGAACAACGTTATTGGAAACAATTTACAGCTATGGAGACAGCAATCAATAAAGCAAACCAGCAATCTGGTATGTTCATGCAAGGTTCTGGAGGAGGCTTCTAAATTAGAGGCAAGGTAGGAGATTGATATGCAACTAATAGAACAACTATTGCAAGTGTCAGCTAATTTATTTAAACTTTTGGGCGACATTCCAAAAGGTGAAGAGCGCGATGAATATATTGATAATATCAATAGGATGTTAGACAAGCGTGGAAAAATAATTGAAGATTTGGTTCAAGAAGGCTTTCAATTCGACGAACAGAATCGTATTCATCGAACGTTACTTGAATTAGATAATGGGATCAAAGAACGATTGGCAGCTGTCATGGGCGCTGTAAAGCAGGATATGGCAAACCTACAAAAAACAAAGAAAAGTGAAGGGCAATACTTCGATCCATACTCAAATGTTCGAGTGATGGATGGTATGTATTATGACAAAAAGAATTAATATTGTATCTTTATTCAGCGTGGCGGACACCGCCAGCTAAATGGAAGATAAAGCTCGGCAGATGTCATTGATTTTAAAAGGAGTGAATTGTGATCACACAATTCACAATCCAGATGTATTTCCGTCGAGGAGTAATTGAGCAATTAGCTTTTCTTTACAAAATGGTTTAAACTAGTAAATAAGTAACCTTTCAAAGGAGTTGTCCTTTATTGGCAGCAAATTTAACAGCACAAAATGCGTACAAACAAAATAGTGTTACCACTGCTTCCCCTGGTGAATTGACGTTAATGCTTTATAATGGTTGTTTAAAGTTCCTTCATAAAGCAAAACACGCTATTCAAGAAAAAAATATCCAAGAAAAAAATACGAATCTTCAAAAGGCTCAGGCGATTATTAGCGAGTTGATGGCAACATTGAATATGGATATCGAGATGTCAAAAAATATGTTAGCTCTTTATGAATATATAAATCGCCGCTTAGTCGAGGCAAACATTAAAAATGAAATTGCTATTATTGAAGAAGTTGAGGGATTAGTAACGGAATTCCGTGATACATGGAAGGAAGTTATTCGCATTAATCGACAGCAGCAATTCGGTCAGGGAAACGCTGGACAAATTTAGACAACATTAGAGGCCATCAATTCATGATGGTCTCTTTTCTTTTCGAGAAAAGCGAGACACGGCATTTACAGAATCATACAAAAGCGGAACGTTTTATTAGTAATAAAATAGGTCTTTACTCAGTAAAATATGTTACTTATTCCCTCTGGATGTAAAACATGCACCGTGCCATAATCAAGCTAAATAGATGTTTAGAATAGTATCGAGGTGGGAAAATGATATTTAAGCGCCAAGAAGGCTTTCGATTTAAATTCGAGGAGCCTGTTAAAATGACTTTCGCAATATACGAGAATGGTAGAGTCAATCAAGCGCAAACGGCAATGGCTGATTTGCTTGATATTAGTCCTCGCGGTTTAAAGATGTTTACTGAGGTGGATTTAGGTGTTAATCCTCGTCCTTTGGATTTACGCTTTATTCTGGATACGAGAGAGGTACGAGCTTATGGAGAAGTCATTTGGAGCCGTCCTTTTGGTACTGGTAAGCAGTATGGTGTGAATTTCAATAATCAAGAATCGGTTGAAGATTTGATTGTCGAGGAATTGAAGTTGCGCCGAAGAAAAGAAGCGGATGAGGCAAAACTAAATAATATTCATTCATAAAGTGAAACATACATCAGTGAGGGAATTTGTTCATCAATCACCTAGCTTCGTTGCTTTTACTGATACTGCTCATGCAGGAAAAAAATTTTTTTTGAAAAAAAGAATTATTTTAGAGGAATTTCGCACACTTGTGTAGAAATATAAAGTATAGCAGTTATAAAGGAGGAGTTTACATGTTAAACTTTAACATTCGTGGTGAAAATATTGAGGTAACTCCAGCTATTCGAGAATATGTTGAGAACAAAGTCGAGAAAGTTGAACGTTATTTTAACGAAGATGTTAACGCCAACGCTAACGTAAATTTAAAGGTTTATAATGACAAGCAAACTAAAGTGGAAGTTACAATTCCGATGAAGAACTTAACTCTTCGTGCAGAAGAGCGTCATACAGATATGTATGCTGCGATTGATTTGATCGTTGATAAATTAGAACGTCAAATCCGTAAGCATAAAACGAAGGTAAACCGTAAATTCCGTGAGCGAGAAGGTACAGGCCTTTATTTTGCTACTTCTCAAGCAGCCGCTGATGCAGTGACAGAGGAAGACGAATACTCAATTGTTCGTACAAAGCAATTTGATTTAAAACCGATGGATCAAGAAGAAGCTGTTTTACAAATGAATATGTTAGGGCATGATTTCTATATCTTTACAGATGCGGAATCAAACGGCACAAATATTGTCTATAAACGTAAAGACGGTAAATACGGCTTAATTGAAACAACTTAACCTTAAATATGTCCAAGGGCTCTCGCCAAAGCGGGAGCCTTTTTTATGAGCTTGCTTATTAGACTGGGGACTCTGTTTGCATGAATCTGTTATACAATGGTAAAATGAAAGTTGAGACTATATAGGAAGTGAAAAAATTCATGGTAAACCTATTAAATAAATTATTTGATTTCAATAAACGTGAACTAAAAAAATTAGAAAAAATCGCTGACCAGGTTGAGGGATTCGCTTCTCAAATGGAACAGCTTTCAGATGATCAATTACAAGCGAAAACAGAAGAATTTAAAAAACGCTTTGCCGACGGAGAGCCTTTAGAGTCGATTCGTGCGGAAGCTTTTGCGGTTTGTCGTGAAGCATCAAAGCGTGTGTTAGAGATGTACCCATTCCGTGTGCAAATTATGGGTGCTGCGGCATTAGATGAAGGTAATATTGCGGAAATGAAAACGGGTGAAGGTAAAACGTTAACGGCTACGATGGCTGTTTACTTAAATGCCATTACTGGTAAAGGCGTACATGTTGTGACGGTCAATGAATATTTAGCGGGTCGTGATGCTGAGGAAATGGGACATCTGTATAATTTCTTAGGCTTAACGGTTGGTTTAAATTTGAACAGCCTGTCAAAAGAAGAAAAACGTGCTGCTTATGAAGCTGATATTACGTATAGTACGAACAATGAGTTAGGCTTTGACTATTTACGTGATAATATGGTGCTTTATAAAGAAGAACGTGTACAACGTCCGCTACATTTTGCGGTAATCGATGAGGTTGACTCAATTTTAATTGATGAAGCGCGTACGCCATTAATTATTTCGGGTCAAGCTGGGAAATCGGCGCAGCTTTATAAACAATCTAATGCGTTTGTTCGTATGTTAAGTGCGGAAACGGATTACACATATGAAGAGTCGACAAAGGGTGTTACGTTGACAGATGCTGGTGTTGAAAAGGCAGAGAAAGCATTTGGCATTGATAACCTATTTGATTTAACGCATGTACGTTTAAACCATGCGATTAACCAATCGTTAAAGGCTCATGTAAGTATGCATAATGATATTGATTATGTTGTACAAGAGGGCGAAATTATTATTGTTGACGGCTTTACGGGGCGTTTAATGAAAGGTCGTCGCTACTCAGATGGGCTGCATCAGGCAATCGAGGCCAAAGAGGGCGTAGAGATTCAAAATGAATCGATGACGATGGCGACAATTACATTCCAAAACTATTTCCGTATGTATCAAAAGCTTTCAGGTATGACAGGTACAGCGAAAACAGAGGAAGAGGAATTCCGTAATATTTATAATATGAGTGTTGTGGCGATTCCAACGAATAAGCCGATTGCTCGTGATGACCGTCCTGACTTAATTTTTGCTTCTATGGAAGGAAAATATAAAGCGGTGGCGGCAGATATTGCAGAGCGCCATAAAGCTGGACAACCAGTTCTTGTCGGTACTGTTGCTATTGAAACATCTGAAATTATTTCGGATTTGTTGAATAAACATAAAATCCCACATAACGTTTTAAACGCGAAGAACCATGAGCGTGAAGCAGAAATTATTGCGAATGCTGGTACGAAGGGTGCCGTAACGATCGCTACGAACATGGCTGGGCGTGGTACAGACATTAAGCCTGGAGAAGGTGTAATGGAGATTGGCGGTCTAGCGGTAATTGGTACGGAGCGTCATGAATCTCGTCGTATCGATAATCAGCTACGTGGTCGTTCTGGACGTCAAGGGAATCCAGGGGTTACTCAATTCTATCTGTCATTAGAAGATGAATTAATGCGTCGTTTTGGCTCTGATAATATGAAATCCATGATGATGAAATTAGGGATGGATGATTCACAGCCACTTCAATCAAAAGTTGTTTCAAGAGCGGTAGAATCAGCTCAGAAACGTGTTGAAGGTAATAACTTCGATTCTCGTAAACGTTTATTACAATATGATGATGTGTTACGTCAGCAACGTGAGATTATTTATCAAGAGCGTTACGACGTATTAGAAACAGAAAATATGCGCGTGCTTGTTGAGTCGATGATTCAAGAAACAATCGATGACATTGTCGCAGTATATACGCAAGGTGAGCAGAAGGATTGGAACTTAAAAGCGATTGATGACTTTGTCGCTGCAAACCTATTGGATGAAGGCGTTCTGAAGATGGAAGATTTCCAAGGTAAATCTGTAGAAGAGATTAACCAGCTAATTTCGAACACTGTCCAAGCACGTTATGATGAAAAAGAAGAACAGCTTACATCAGAGCGTATGCGTGAATTTGAAAAAGTTATCTTATTACGTTCAATTGATACGAAGTGGATTGATCATATTGATGCTATGGATCAGCTACGTCAAGGTATCCACCTTCGTGCATATGGTCAAAATGACCCTCTTCGTGAGTATCAACAAGAAGGCTTTGCTATGTTTGAGGATATGGTTGCTTCCATTCGCGAAGATGTAGCAAAATATGCGATGAAGGCAGAGATCCATAATAATTTAGAGCGTGAGGAAGTTGCAAAAGGTCAAGCTGTTAATCCGAAAGAGGATGGCGGTTCAGCTCCGAAAAAGCAACCTGTCCGTAAGGCTGAAAATGTTGGGCGTAATGATTTATGTCCATGTGGAAGCGGTAAGAAATTTAAAAACTGCCATGGTGCAGGTCAATAACATTATAATGACGGAAAAGACCATTTTAACGAAAGTTAAAATGGTCTTTTTTCTATGTTTAGGATATTTTCACAATTTAATGCAATTAAATATCGAAAAATTCAGAAAAAGGTACATAATACTACAACAATAGGTAAATAGTTCAATGAAAAGGGTAATGTTTATAACTTTTTTCTGATTTATTATGAATATAAGTTTATAGTCTGAAAGTTGTGATAAATGATAGAGGAGGTGATTGATATGTGGAGATAAAAAATCCTCGAGAACAGCAGTCCGCGGAAGACCTTCTCGAGGAAATGCATTGGGGTATACCAATATATTTCTAAAAAAATAAAGGAGGGTTAACAATGCAGTATGATGACATTATGAGTAGCGAAACGATGCTGTATAAGCCGGAGTATGATGCCTTGGGAAACTTGTGCACACGCGTAATTGAAAGGGATAACGAATATATTTCAAAATTAGCGCCGACAAAATTAATGGATTATAATCTACGATATTTTGGTTCAAGTTTAAGAGGGGCTCTCGATGGATCGAGAATGATACTAGGAAAGTTGAATAAAAATCCAATAGTTGTTCATGAACGAAGTAATATTGTATGGTTTCCAAGTAAGTCTTATATAAGACCTGAATGTCAATGGTTTGCTGTCCATCATATCCTAGACTATCAAGCTATGGATAAAAAGAATACAAAAGTAATTTTTATGAACGGCTATGAAATTACTGTGGATCTAAGTTTCAGATCATTTGAATACAGAATTCAAAGAGCGTATTTACTAAAATATAAACTGGAAAAACGAACAAAGCTATTAGTTCAATATGATCAAGGCAGAGTATTCCCGCGAATGACGAACAACGTTATCTTTGACGATGATAAAGATAGAAACAAAACAGTGTTGTAAAAAAGTATGTTTTCCTTCGTAAAAACGTTATAATGAAGTGATACGGGGCTTGAAAGAAATGAGGGAGAAGTATTTTAAATTCATTTCTTAACCTGTTTTTAAGCTTTTAAAACCAGCCCCATTAAAAACGTTCGGAGGATTTAACAATGATTGAATTAGCAGATGTACGTAACGCGTTAGACACTTCAGCCAAAAAATTGGCGGACTTTAGGGGGTCTCTTTGACTTAGAAAACAAAGAGGCACGCATGCAGGAATTAGATGAAATGATGCTTGAGCCAGGTTTCTGGGATGACCAGCAAGGTGCACAGGTAATCATTAATGAGAGCAATGGCTTAAAGGCAATTGTTAATGAATATAAAGATTTAGTGGAAACACACGAGAACCTAGATATGACGCTAGAGCTATTGCAAGAAGAGCCTGATGAAGAATTGCAGGAGGAGCTAGGCAATGAATTAGTAGAATTCCAGCAAAAAATGGGCGATTTTGAGCTGCAATTACTATTAAGCGGCCCTTATGATCAAAACAATGCAATTTTAGAGCTGCACCCAGGAGCAGGTGGTACGGAATCTCAGGATTGGGGCTCAATGCTACTTCGTATGTACACACGCTGGGCTGAGAAACGTGGCTTTAAAGTGGAAACAGTTGATTATCTTCCTGGAGATGAAGCAGGTATTAAATCTGTAACATTGTCCATTAAAGGTCATAATGCTTACGGCTATTTACAAGCAGAAAAAGGTGTTCACCGTTTAGTACGTATTTCACCGTTTGACTCTTCGGGTCGTCGTCATACATCATTCGTTTCTTGCGATGTTATGCCTGAATTCGATGATAATATTGAAATTGATATTCGCACAGAGGATTTAAAAATTGATACGTATCGTGCAACAGGAGCAGGTGGTCAGCATATTAATACGACAGATTCAGCTGTTCGTATTACGCATACTCCTACTGGTACTGTCGTACAATGTCAGGCAGAACGTTCACAAATTAAAAACCGTGAAAAAGCTATGACGATGTTAAAAGGGAAGCTTTATCAATTAGAGATTGAAAAGCAGCAAGCGCAGCTAGATGAAATCCGTGGTGAACAGAAGGAAATCGGCTGGGGTTCACAAATTCGTTCATACGTATTCCATCCTTACTCAATGGTGAAGGATCATCGTACAAATGAAGAAACAGGTAATGTAGGAGCGGTGATGGATGGCGATTTAGATCCATTCATTAACGCATACTTACGTTCGAAAATCGGGTAATGAAGTCCCCTCAGAGGCACAGTAACATTGTGCTTTTGAGGGGTTTTTATTTTCACTACAATTACACCAAAGCGAAATTCATTGCTTTAAAAAGGTGGGTGATTCGGGGTGTCCTGACTAATCTGCTTGCGTTCATTCATGTAATGCTTATATAACATTGATGCATTGACAAATTGCTTGCTAATCGAAGCATATTGAATGGGTAATTCAATTTGTTTATCGTTTTTCAGTGTGACGATACAGCCCGTTTTACTCGGTACAATATTCGAAATGGCGTGAAGTCCAATCCAGATGTTGTGGACAGAGTTTGGCGAATAGATTGGTAGAAAAATACACGGATAACCATAATCGTAAGCAACAACGATTGGAAGCTTATGTTGATTGCCGAAGAAGCGTTTAGCGGAATGCTTCGCTGCTTCATAGGTTGTACCTAGTGAAATACAAGATTTCCGTAATATATGCATTGGCCTCCGTGTAACAATAAGTTCATTATGCTTATCGATTACCCGAGTGAAAATTTTAGAGTCGTACTGAACTGGCTGAAGTAAATAGGTGTTAAAAGAAAGTAAATATCCATTGACGTAGTTTGCTGACATCTATGTAAGCCTCCTTTTCTATTTCTTCTTGAAGTGTATAACACAAAAATAAATTCAGAAAATATAGATAAAAGAAGGAAGTTCGTGCTATTTCAAGCAATTGCTTAGAAAAATTGCTTAAAATAGCACGAGATTAATAGTAAATCGAAGTGATTTTCAGTTCTAAAGCATTGCATTTTAATTTCAATTTTCTTATAATTTAGAAAAGGATCGAGGTGAGATCGTTGGATAAATATTATTCGTATACAGATTTTCTAAAAGCCGTTGGTCAGACAAAGAAAGTTGATGAGGCAGAGAAATTATTAAACGAGATTTATTTAGATTTATTTTTAAATCATATCCAGCGTAAGCATCGTGAAGAGCAGCTCATGGTTCTGATAGATAGAGCACTCGATGACAAAGATGAAAACGCATTTCATCTATACGCAACCGAACTAGTAGCTTTACACCAAGATACAACTGAATAATATGACGAGCCCGCTCTCTGATATTGGAGGGTGGGATTTTTTTGTGATTTTATTTGCAAGATTGATGAGTGAATACCTTGAATTCGTTAGGAGTGTAGAGCAAGTAGAAGAATCGACTGAAGAAAAGAAGGCATTCATTTTGCCAGGATTCTATACACCGTTAAAGAAGTAAAGCGTCCCAAGTTGTGTCACTCTTTTTTTCTTTTCCCCAAAAAGTTTTTTTATAGTGTCACAAATCCCTATTAATTTCAGTTATATAGGTTAGAAAGGAGGGGAGAATTTGACTGTACTGAATAACTCCAAGGAAAAAGCCGATTTAGATATAAAATCTATCGTGGAACAAGTTCAAACAGGCGATATTCATGCCTATACAGAAATAATTCGTTGTTTTCAAAAGCCAATCTATATTTACTGCTACTATCTTTTAGGAAATAAAGAAGAAGCTGAGGATGCTTCACAAGATATTTTTATAAAGGGATTAGAGAATATTAGTCATTTTTCTTATACTGTTTCTTTCTCAGCATGGCTTTATAAGATTGCTCATCATCACTGTATTGATTTAATAAAAAAGAAAAATAAAGGTTTTAAATTTTGGACAAGTTTTAAGAAAGATCATGCGTACAAGCACACTCATGAACAAGGATTTCAATATGACGATATCATTCATGAGTTATTAGAACAGTTACATATGGACGAAAGAAGGATTCTGCTACTTCGGTCAATAGAGGAATATAGCTTCGACGAAATTGCTTCTATTATGGAACTTAAGCCAACTACTGTTCGAAAAAAATATGAACGATTACGTAAAAAATTGTTGAAAAAGAATAAGTTAGGAGGGGAAAGTTATGAACACTCGTTCAAAACAGGAGGATAAAGAATTAGATCAGTTAGAAAGATTAATCCGAGAAACCCCAATGGAAGTTGATTTAGTTAATCGTACAATGAACAAATTCGAAAGTACTCGTTATACAAAGCAGCCAGAAAGCTTTAGAACTTCTAAGAACAAGCGTCAAAAAGTAATGATGATTACGGCCTCTGCAGCAATGATTTTTAGTCTTATATTTATTTCTAGTTTAGTTTCACCAACTTTGGCTGCAACGATCAAACAAGTTCCCGTGCTTTCTTCTATTTTCAAACTCGCTGGTGATCTTGGCCTGCAAACTGCTGATGAGAAAGGGCTCTCAACGAAACTTAATACAAGTGCTACTCATGATGATTTTACATTAAATGTATCAGAAGTAGTGTATGACGGTACACGCGTTTCAATAGCTATTGAACGCCCTCATAAAGAAGATGAGAAAGAAACGTTAATGGAACGTATCAATAATATCGAATTGCTCATTAATGATGCTCCTGTTAAATCTATTGGAATTGTTATGAAACCAGGTAAAGATAATGATTCTGCTATTATTGAGCTTTCTGATCTGAGAAATCAGGGAGGAAGTCCTTTCCCAGAGCAGTTTGATTTAACAGTATCGGCTACAATAGCTGGTATACAGGATCCTTTCAAAATTGATATTCCTGTGAATAAAATCGAAAACTATCTGACTTTACAACCTAATGTAAGTCGAGAATACAAAAATATTCATTTTAGTGTTGAAAAAGTCGAATTTACACCAATAACGACAGGATTAACTACACGAGTCGTTTTAACTGACAACTCAATTTTTACGCTACCTTTACTAACGATGGGTGTAGATATTTTTGATGATCAAGGCCATAAACTTAAATTGATTGGCGGAGATGGTTGGAATGCTACAAATGGAAACATTCATATTTCTGATCGTAGATTCCAACCATTTGAATCTATTCCCAAAACAATAACCCTTAAGCCGTATATACATCTCTTTGATGAAAAAGAAATGTGGGTATATCAAATGAATGAAAATGGTGACCCGAAGATTCAATATATTCCTGAGCTGGAGGTTACACTCCCTATTAATTCACAAAAATAAAAAAGTAGAGAAAGTGAGGCAAACTTACTTTCTCTACTTTTTAGTATGTCAAATTATTTACTTACTTTAAAAATATAATTTTCCAATCAAGCTGATCACACCCAATCAAAACTACTAGGCTCCTTTTATATAACCTTTTAATAAACCTAAACCCGACGAGCAATTCGTCACCAAACAGTGAATTTCCTGCTAAGATCATGTTTTTACATCGCCCTATCTCGATTAGCTAACATTTGGAAAGGGTAATCTATTGATAGAGAGGTTCCGATTAATTATTATAGTACATACGTTCTGTTAAATTCATCGCAAATAGAGCAAACGGAAAAATATTTACAAACATTCGTTCGTTAAATGTTCGAAATTTTAATAACGCTATGCTAAAATATATGTACAAATTGGAAGGAAAGGACGGGGACATGTGTGCAAACATTTGATTTACAAGCGCCATATACGCCTAATGGGGATCAGCCACAGGCAATTGCGGAATTAGTGGAGGGTGTACGTGAAGGTAAGCGTCATCAAACGTTGCTTGGGGCAACAGGAACGGGAAAAACGTTTACGATTTCTAATGTCATTAAAGAAGTAAAAAAACCGACACTTATTATGGCACACAATAAAACACTAGCGGGTCAATTATATAGTGAGTTTAAAGAGTTCTTCCCTGATAATGCAGTTGAATACTTTGTTAGCTACTATGATTACTTTCAGCCAGAGGCTTATGTACCGCAGACGGATACTTATATCGAGAAAGATTCAAGCATTAATGATGAAATTGATAAGTTGCGTCACTCTGCGACATCTTCATTATTCGAGCGCGATGATGTAATTATTATTGCATCCGTGTCCTGTATTTATGGTCTAGGTTCTCCAGAAGAATATCGTGAACTGGTCGTATCAGTGCGTACGGGAATGGAAATTGAACGTAATCAGTTGCTTCGAAAATTGGTCGATGTACAGTATGAGCGTAATGATGTGAGTTTTACACGTGGGACGTTTCGGGTACGTGGTGATGTAGTGGAAATTTTCCCTGCATCCCGTGATGAACATTGTATCCGCGTGGAATTTTTCGGGGATGAGATTGATCGAATTCGAGAGGTGGATGCGTTAACTGGAGAAATACTAGCAGAGCGTGATCATGTTGCTATTTTCCCAGCGTCCCACTTCGTTACACGAGAAGAAAAAATGCTAAAAGCTATTGATAATATTGAAAAAGAGTTGGAGGAGCGTTTAGCTCTTTTGCGTTCAGAGGATAGATTATTGGAGGCGCAGCGTTTAGAGCAACGCACTCGTTATGATTTAGAAATGATGCGTGAAATGGGCTTTTGCTCGGGGATTGAAAACTACTCGCGTCATTTAACATTGCGTGAAGCGGGGGCGACGCCATATACACTACTTGACTATTTCCCTGATGATTTTTTACTTGTTGTCGATGAAAGTCACGTTACTTTGCCACAAGTTCGAGGGATGTATAACGGTGACCAAGCACGTAAAGGTGTGCTAGTTGAGCATGGCTTCCGTTTGCCATCAGCACTAGATAACCGCCCTTTACGTTTTGAAGAATATGAGAAACATATACATCAAGCTATTTATGTATCGGCGACACCTGGTCCGTACGAGCTTGAGCATACGCCGGAAATGGTGCAGCAAATTATTCGTCCAACTGGGCTGCTTGATCCACAAATTGACGTACGTCCTATTGAAGGGCAAATTGATGATTTAATCGATGAGATTCAAGGTCGTATTGCTCGTGATGAACGAGTGCTCGTTACAACGTTGACGAAAAAAATGTCAGAGGATTTATCAGCTTATTTGAAAGAGATGGGCTTAAAGGTGGAGTACTTGCATTCAGAGATTAAGACGCTAGAGCGAATTGAAATTATTCGTGAGCTGCGAAAAGGTACTTATGATGTTCTAATCGGCATTAACTTATTGCGAGAAGGGCTAGATATTCCTGAAGTTTCTCTTGTGGCAATTTTAGATGCTGACAAGGAAGGGTTTTTACGTTCAGAGCGTTCATTAATTCAAACGATTGGACGTGCCGCGCGTAATGCTAATGGTCATGTCATTATGTATGCAAATAATATGACGGATTCGATGAAAAAGGCGATTGAGGAAACGAAACGTCGTCGAGCATTGCAAATGGCGTATAACGAGGAGCATGGTATTACACCGAAAACGATTGTGAAGAAAATTCCTGATGTTATTCGTGCGACACAGGTGGCAGAGGAAGAAGAGACTTATGTAGCGAAGGCTACAAAAGGTAAGAAGCTGACGAAGGCGGAAAAAGAGCAGTTACTTGCTACGCTAGAATTAGAAATGAAAGAAGCAGCAAAAGCACTCGATTTCGAACGTGCTGCTGAGTTGCGCGATACAATATTTGAATTGAAATTAGAAGGGTGAACGGCTTGTGAAAAATACTGAAATAGTCGTGCAGGGCGCACGAGCACATAATTTAAAAAATATTAATGTCACAATTCCACGCGATCAATTAGTCGTGCTAACAGGTTTATCGGGCTCAGGGAAATCATCATTAGCGTTCGATACGATTTATGCCGAGGGACAACGTCGTTATGTAGAATCCCTTTCAGCCTATGCCCGTCAATTCCTTGGTCAAATGGATAAACCAGACGTCGATGCGATAGAGGGATTATCTCCTGCTATTTCAATCGATCAAAAAACGACGAGCCGTAACCCACGTTCGACAGTTGGGACAGTAACGGAAATCTATGATTATTTACGTTTGCTATATGCACGTATTGGTAAGCCTATTTGTCCAAATCACGGTATAGAAATTACCTCTCAAACGATTGAGCAAATGGTCGATCGTTTATTAACTTATCCAGAAAGAACGAAAATGCAGTTGCTTGCTCCAATGGTAGCAGGGCGTAAGGGAACACATGTAAAGCTACTGGAAGATTTAAAAAAGCAAGGCTTTGTTCGTGTACGTATCGACGGTGAGCTACGTGATTTAGATGATTCGATTGAACTTGATAAAAATAAAAAACATTCAATAGAAGTAGTCATCGATCGTGTTGTGATGAAGGAAGGCGTCGCGGCACGTCTTAGTGATTCCTTAGAGACAGCATTACGTTTGGCAGATGGGCGAGTACTTGTCGATGTGATGGAACATGAGGAATTATTATTTAGTGAGCATCATGCTTGCCCATTATGTGGTTTTTCAATCGGTGAGCTAGAGCCTCGTATGTTTTCATTTAACAGTCCATTCGGAGCTTGTCCAAGCTGTGATGGTTTAGGCTCGACACAAGAGGTTGATCTTGAATTAGTAGTACCCGATTGGGATCGAAGTTTATTAGAGCATGCTTTAGCACCGTGGGAACCGACAAGCTCTCAATATTATCCTCAGTTATTAAAGGCTGTGTGCGATCATTATGATATCCCGATGGACGTACCTGTAAAGGATCTACCGAAAGAAAAGATGGATAAAATTTTATATGGTTCTGGTAAAGATAAAATCCATTTCCATTATGAAAATGAGTTTGGCAATGTGCGAGATCAAATGATTGAATTCGAAGGTGTTGTCCGTAATGTGGAGCGCCGCTTTAAGGAGACAACGTCTGATTACGTGCGTGAACAAATGGAAAAATATATGGCCCAGCAAGCATGTCCATCTTGTAAAGGGTATCGCTTAAAGCCTGAAACATTAGCTGTAAAGCTAGCAGATAAGCATATTGGTGAAGTGACACAGTATTCGATTCAGGAAGCTGATACATTTTTCAAAGAGCTGGATTTATCAGAAAAGGATATGAAAATTGCTCGACTTGTTTTACGTGAAATTGAAGAGCGCCTTGGCTTCCTTGTCAATGTAGGGCTAGATTATTTAACATTAAGTCGAGCGGCAGGAACACTTTCAGGGGGAGAAGCTCAACGAATTCGCCTTGCAACGCAAATCGGCTCGCGCTTAACGGGTGTTCTCTATATTTTAGATGAGCCATCAATCGGCTTGCACCAACGTGATAATGATCGACTTATTAGCACATTGCAAAATATGCGTGATATTGGCAATACGCTTATTGTTGTCGAGCACGATGAAGATACAATGCTGGCGGCGGATTATCTTATTGATGTTGGTCCTGGTGCAGGTGTGCATGGCGGTCAAATTGTAGCGGCAGGAACACCTCAGGAAGTAATGGAAAATGAAGAGTCTTTGACGGGGCAATATTTAAGCGGTAAGAAGTTTATTCCACTGCCAATTGAGCGCCGTAAACCGAATGGACGTAAATTATCGATTAAAGGTGCCAAAGAAAATAATCTTCAAAATGTGAAAGTGGATGTGCCACTTGGCTTATTCGTTGCTGTAACTGGAGTTTCAGGTTCAGGTAAATCAACGCTTATTAATGAAATTTTATATAAGTCCTTAGCTCAAAAGCTAAATCGTTCAAAGGTGAAGCCCGGCGAACATAAAGAGGTAACGGGGATTGATGAACTCGAAAAGGTTATAGATATTGACCAATCACCAATCGGTCGTACACCTCGCTCAAATCCTGCTACGTATACAGGCGTTTTTGATGATATTCGAGATGTTTTTGCAACAACAAACGAAGCAAAAGTACGTGGCTATAAAAAAGGTAGATTTAGCTTCAACGTTAAGGGAGGTCGCTGTGAGGCTTGTCGTGGTGACGGTATTATAAAAATTGAAATGCATTTCCTTCCAGATGTTTATGTGCCATGTGAAGTTTGTCATGGAAAGCGTTATAACCGTGAAACACTTGAAGTGAAATATAAAGATAAGAGCATTGCAGATATTTTAGATATGACGATTGAAAACGCAGTCGTATTCTTCGAAAATATTCCGAAAATCCAGCGTAAGCTACAAACAATCGTGGATGTAGGATTAGGTTATATGAAATTAGGACAACCTGCCACAACGTTATCTGGTGGTGAGGCTCAGCGTGTAAAATTAGCCTCTGAATTACACCGTCGTTCAACAGGTAAATCATTCTATATTTTAGATGAGCCGACAACAGGCTTACATGCGCATGATATTGCACGTTTACTCGTTGTTTTACAGCGCCTTGTAGAAAATGGCGATTCAGTGCTAGTCATCGAACATAATTTAGATGTCATCAAAACAGCAGACTACATTATCGATCTAGGGCCTGAAGGTGGCGACAAAGGTGGTACGATTGTGGCGACAGGTACGCCAGAAGAAGTCGTTGAAGTCAGCGGCTCATTTACAGGTAAATATTTAAAGCCAATATTAACAAGAGATCGTCTACGTATGGAAGATGCTTTAGCCAAGGCTTCTCAATAAAGCACCCACTAAAAAAGTTCGCAATTTGCGAACTTTTTTTACGTTAGGGGCATACTGGGAAGGTGGATGTCGATAAGAACTAAAAGTAGGGTAATAAAACGTGAAAGTTAATCGATAAACTTCAAAAGTTGGGTGACATTCTATTAAAACGAATGTCATATGAATAAGTTGATCTTCGTTCCGGCCGTACGAGCCCAGCCGGAACGGAAATCAACCACACCTTATGGTAATGTGCCTAAAATAAGATATATTCCCAATTTTTTGTTTTTGGGTGAAACTTTTCACAATGTGTTTCGTATAAATACTATAACGAACTGAGGGAGGCTAATTTTAATTATGCAAAATGAACGTCAACGAATTTTAGAACTTGTGGAAAAAGGAACAATTTCAGCGCAAGAGGCGATTACATTATTAGAAGCATTAGAGCAACCTAGCAAGTCCACTCAACATGTTATGAATGATGTGTCAAATGAGGGCCAGCATTCCCAAACAGAAAAAGAGTCAGTATTTAAAGGTGAAAGTCCTAAGAGTGAACAATCGCAAAATGACGAAGATTTCCCTAAATATTTCCAAGAAGAAATGCGGGACTTCCGTAAAGATTTATCACAAATTGGTTCACTTTTTATGGATATGATGAATACGGCAGTAAAAAAGGTCAAAGAATTTGATGTAGCTTCTCCATTTGGTGATAAATTTGAGTTTACACATACGGAAGAAGTTGCAGCTGAACATGTAGATAAAATAATTGCTGAATTACCGAATGGCAATTTTTCATTAGAAACCGCTGAAGGAGATAGCTTCCAAGTCGTTTGCAAGGTAAAGGCACCTCTTGTTAATGATAGTGAAGAGGAAACACGTGCTAATTTCCTAGAGCAATTCGTTGTCAAAGAAGATGGAGATTCATTACGAATCTTAAGTCAACTTAAGCTAGTGCAAGTAAATGTGAAAGTCCTTGTTCCAAAGGATAAATTAGAAAAATTATCAGTACGTTTAATGAACGGAAGTGTTACTTTACAAGATACGGACTTCGAGCATTTAAAAGTAAAGACATTAAACGGTGCGATTAAAGGCTCTAAATTTAACTTCGGAAAGGCAGAAGTGGATTCTTCAAATGGTTCCATTGAATTAACAAATGTTCGTGGTAAAGATTTAGAGGCTGAAACATTGAATGGCCGTGTTTATTTAGATGGTGCATTGGATGAAGTTGAAGCAAAATCGGTTAATGGACATGTTGTGGTCACAACTTGCTCTACTAATTCATCGAAAATCAAAGCACAAACAGTCGCAGGAGCCGTTGAATTGTATGTGCCACGTACAATATCGTTAAGCGGTAAAATTGTTACGAATTTTGGTAAAGTAGATGTAGGTATTCAAGATGCTTCAAAAATTGAATCACAAGATCAATTTTTATCAAAAGTCGTACGTTTCGATAAAGAAGTAGAGAATGCTAATCGTCTATTTATCGAAGGTGAGTCTAAAACAGGTGCAGTTTTAGTACGCTATACAACGACTGACGAGCAAACTGTTTAACTAACAAAAGCATTCAGGCTATGTATACTAACATAGTTTGAATGCTTTTTTTGCTTAAAAACTTTAGAAAGGCAGAAATCGACTTTCCTCTAATGGGCTCGATTTCTGTTATTTTGTTTGTCGAGGTTGTAACACATTTATGGCAATCAGATAACGAAATAACAGGAACTACCACGGAATGAAATGAAACTGTAATAATAAAGGTAGAAATTGAGTGTTATAATAGGTTACGAAATACCTCTTACATGTAAGAGATTTAGGTGGTTTAAATATGATAGAAATGAAAAATGTGACAAAGAAATACCCAAATGGTGTTGTTGCGACAAATGGAATTTCCGTTAACATAAAGCAAGGTGAATTTGTCTACGTTGTAGGTCCAAGTGGAGCAGGTAAATCTACATTCATTAAATTAATGTATCGCGAGGAAAAAGCTACTTCGGGAGAAATCACTGTTAATGGTATAGATTTAGCTTCCTTGAAAAATAAAAAAGTACCTTTTTTACGTCGTCAAATCGGAGTGGTTTTCCAAGATTTTAAACTTTTACCTCGTTTGAATGTTTATGAAAATGTAGCGTTTGCTCTAGAGGTAATCGAGGAAGAACCAGCAGAAATTCGCCGCCGAGTGATGGAGGTTTTAGAGCTTGTAGGACTGAAGCAAAAGGCAAGAATGTTCCCTAATGAACTGTCAGGTGGCGAACAGCAGCGTGTTTCGATTGCACGATCAATCGTGAATGTGCCGAAGGTCGTTATTGCGGATGAACCTACCGGGAATCTTGACCCTGAAACGTCTTGGGATATTATGAATTTATTTGAAGAAATTAATGCGAGAGGTACAACTATAGTAATGGCAACACATAACCGTGAAATCGTAAATACGATTCGTCGTCGAGTAATTGCAGTAGAAGGCGGAATGATTGTCCGTGATGAGCACGGAGGTGACTACGGCTATGAAAATTAATACGGTAAAACGTCACTTTAGAGAAAGTTTAAAGTCTCTTGGTCGTAATAGCTGGATGACTATTGCTTCCGTAAGTGCAGTTACAGTTACATTAATATTAGTAGGCGTCTTTGCGCTTATCATGATGAATTTAAATAAAGTAGCATCTGATCTAGAAAACGATGTTGAAATTAAAGTATTAATTGATGAAACAGCAGGTAAAGCTGATGAAAAAGCGCTCATGGAAAAAATTAAGAAATTGCCAGATATCGCTGAGATGACTTATTCGACAAGAGAAAATGAATTATCTAAATTAGTAAAAGATTTTGGGGACGATTTTAAACTATTTGAGCAAAGTAACCCATTACGTAATGTTATTTATGTGAAGGCTTCAGATCCTCAGCAAACAGCTAAAGTTGCTAAAACAATTGATAAATTTAATTATACATATGACGTTATGTATGGTGAAGGCAAAGTTGAAAAGCTGTTTAACTTCTTGAATATTAGCCGTAACGTAGGGATTGTGCTTATTTTAGGATTATTATTTACAGCAATTTTCTTAATTTCTAATACGATTCGAATTACTATTATTGCGCGTCGAGATGAAATAGAAATTATGAAACTTGTAGGAGCAACGAATTCATTCGTGCGTATCCCATTTTTATTAGAAGGAATGTGGCTCGGAATTTTAGGTTCTATTATTCCGATTGCGGTCATCGCAACTCTTTACCACAATGTATATAAAATTATTGCGCCTCGATTAAAAGGCGAACTTGTCCAAGTACTTGATTTCTCACCTCTTGTGTACCAAGTAAGCGCTCTACTATTACTGATCGGTGTGCTAATCGGTATTTGGGGAAGTTTCATGTCAGTACGTAAGTTTTTAAAAATTTAGCTTTGTGAAGCAGGACAAGCATCAACCAAAATTAATAGTCGAAAAGGAGTTCAACCGGTGAAAAGTATGGCGAAAAACTTAATGAAATCACTTGCTGCAGCATCTGCACTATGTCTTTTTATCCAAACTCCATCAGCTTATGCAAATAGTTTATCGGATTTAAAAGATGAAAAAAGACAAATTGAATCAAAGAAAGATGGCTTAAATTCATCCATCAATAATAAATCAAATGCTATTAATGTAAATGAAGACAAGCAGCAAAAAATATTAGATCAAATTCAAACATTAAATGCTGAAATTGATAAAACGAATAGCAATATTAAAAATGTATTGGAAGAAATTCAATCTACAAATAAAGAAATAAAGTCTTTAAAAGATGATATAGCCGAGCTTCTACGCAAAATTGAAGAGCGTGATTTATTGTTAGAGGATCGTGCTCGTGCCATTCAGGCGGGTGGTTCCGTTAGCTATATAGATGTACTGCTTAGTTCTAATAGCTTCGTAGATTTTATCGATCGATTCTCTGCTGTTAATGCTTTACTAGAGGCGGATCGTCAAATTATCCAAGATCAAAAAGAGGATAAGCAAAAGTTAGAGGAACAAAAGCAAGTTTTAGAAAGCAAACGCCAAAAGCTTGAAGACAAAAAAGCCGAGCTTGATCGTTTAAAAGCATCATTAAATAGTCAAAAGACTGAGAAAAACAAATTAATTGATCAATTAGAAAAAGAACAAGCAAAGCTGAAGACTGAAAAAGTATTGCTTGAAAAAGAATATTCTGAGGCTCTTGAGATTAGTGCGGATTTACAACAAAAAATCATTAATGAGCAAAATCGATTAGCTGAAATTGCTCGTCAACAAGAAGAGAAACGTAAGGCAGCTGCTGCAGCCGCAGCCGCAGCAAAAGCATCTAATTCAAGTAATTCAAACAGTTCAAGCAGTAATAGTGGTGGAGGGTCTTCAACAGTCGAAGCGCCACCATCGAATGGTACATGGATTAAGCCAACAAATGGTCGTTTAACATCACCTTATGGCTGGCGTAATATTGGCGCAGGCCCAGAATTCCACTATGGGGTCGATCTTGCAAATAGCACAGGTACTCCAATTTGGGCAGCTGCTGACGGTGTTGTTTCTTACGCTGCACCACTTAGCTCGTATGGTAATGTTGTTATCATTACGCATTCTATCAATGGCGAAATTCATACGACAGTATATGCACACTTAAATTCTTTCAATGTTAGTGTTGGTTCAGAAGTATCCCAAGGTCAGCAAATAGGAACAATGGGTATGACTGGACGTGTAACAGGACCTCACTTACACTTTGAAGTGCACATCGGCGCTTGGCGAGGACAAGCAGTCGGAAGTGTGAATCCATTAAAATATATTCCGGTATAAACATATTGAAAGGCTATACATTAGAGTTCTTCTAATGTATAGCTTTTTTGTTTGCCATTCACATTTGTTAAGAACTAGTATTATGTGGAAGCCTTTTTCCTAGTGTGGCACCATTTGATGTAATATATTTATAGTGTGAATACCTCTGTGGGTATTTCAATGAAATTGCTCAGCAAAAGGCTATTTTTTGTATGTTTCAGGAAGATTTTTTGAACACACTGTGAAATGACAGTTCATATAAAGAATATATGCTATGCTGAAGCTATCTTTTTTTGTGGGGGATTTATTAGGTGAATAATACAGAATGGTTCTCTATCCGGACATTAACATTACCAGCAACTGCTGTCGCTCTGCTTGTGGCGTTTTTTATTGTGTGGCTCGTTATACGGGTACAGTTTCCGAAAAAATGGGCGGGGGTATATGGAGACGCGGTTTTTACCTTTATTCTCGTTTGGAAATTTAGCGTAATCGTCACTGATTTTAAAGCTGTTATTGCTCAGCCGTTTGCGCTCCTTTATTTCAATGGTGGAACAATCGGTGTCTTTTTAGGAGTTATGGCAGTCTCACTACAGATTTTGTGGAATCGAAAAAAAATCCACTTTGACGAAACTGGAATTGTTGCTTGTAGCTGGGCAATCATTTTAACGCAATCGAGCTATCAATGCCTTGTAGTGTTACTAAATGATAATCCAACCAATAGCGAAGTGATTACTCTACTTGTACTAAGCACACTAACAGTCCTCATATTATGGAAAATAACCGCTATCAATCGTGCATTATTTTTATATACGTGTGGTCTTATCATTGTGGCCTTCTTTCAGCCGCTTGGTTTATGGCAACCGGCTGTAGGAGTGAGCGTTGTATTATTTATAGTAGGTATAGGGATTCAGCGTCTAGCTGGCGTAACTAAATCATATGGAGGTAAGGAATGAAAAAAAATATTGGACTACTTATCGTCGTGTTATTAGTAGTCGCGATGATTGGTACATATGTTAAACAGCAGATTGATGAAGATCGTGAAATTGAAACAGCTTCTCTAGGGAAAGAAATGGACGAACGAAAGATTGGTTTAAAAAATGGAGATACACCACCGGATTTTACTTTAACAAGTTTGGATGGCGAAGATGTGACATTGAGTGAGCTTCGCGGAAAAAAAGTCGTGTTAAACTTTTGGGCAACATGGTGTCCACCATGTAAGGCAGAAATGCCACATATGCAAAATTATTACGAACAAAATGCTAAAAAAGATAATGTAGAAATAATAGCTGTCAATTTAACAAAGGCTGAACGAGACGTTACAGAGGACGAAAAAATAGATTCTGTCATGACATTTAGAGAAAGTTTCAATCTAACATTCCCTATTTTACTCGACCCGAAAAACTCAGCCGGCTTAGACTACCAAGTACTAACGATTCCCACAACCTATTTTATTGATTCAAATGGATATATTCAACGTGCTATTAGAGGGCCGATGAATGCGGAAATGTTAAAAAGCTATGTAGATGCAATGGACTAAGAAAAAAATAAATTTGGAAAGAATCTGCTCGTTTGCCAGAAGAAACGAAGCAGATTTTTTTATGTGAGTATTTCCTTGTTTATTAAATACCCGCGAATGGGGAGAATACCGCGGAAGGGAGGTGAATACCCGCGAATGAGGAGAGAATACCCGCGGAAGGAAAGGAGATACCCGCGAATGGAGAAAATACCCGCGGAAGGAGGGGAAATACCCGCGAAAAGAAGGTAAATACCCGTGAACAGCGAAACAACACCCACGCTAGAAAATGCAAACCCCCACGATCCGCAATAGAACACTCGCACTAGGAAATGCAAATCCCCTTGATCCGAAATAGAATACCTACGCTACGAAATAGAAAGCCTGCGATACACAATAGAATACTAGCGAAACAAAAATCATAGGATTCAACAAAGTATTTTGAAGCTTAATCTTGTATGTTTGAAAAATAAAATTCATACAGTAGAAGAGACGGAGGAGGGAAGGTTTGCGCAAAATGATGGCGGGTGTTGGCGTACTTGCTAGTAGTTTATTGTTAGGGAGTGGCATTTATTTTGACTGGTTTAATTTAGGGGATAATAAGGAACCGGTCGTTACAGAGGTTGATTCGATTAATGAAGCGATGAATTTAATTGAAAAAAAATCTGTATACAGTACGAAAAAAGATGCGTTGGTGGAAGGGGCACTTCGTGGTATGGCAGATGCTATTAAGGATCCTTATAGTACCTATTATTCGAAGGAAGAGGCGGAACAGCACCGACAAATGTTAGCTGAGGAAAGAGTGGGTATTGGGATTGAGCTAACTGAAAATAACGGGAAATTTATTGTTGTGTCTCCAGTCCGTTCGTCCCCAGCAGATAAAGCAGGGATGCGCTCTCTCGATGAAATTGTACAAGTTGATGGCACTCGAGTGGAAGGTAAAAAGATGAGTGAATTAATGCATTTAATTCAAGGGGAGAAAGGGACGAAAGTTACGATTGTCGTCTATCGTCCGAGTGAAGATAAACATATTAAAATGACGATGGAACGAGCAGCAATTTCTAATAAAACAGTGACGAGCGAAGTAGTGAACGTAGAAAATACGCCGATAGGTTATGTGGAAATCTCACTTTTTGGTGAGAAAACAGCAAATGAGTGGGTTGCCGAAACGAGTAAGTTGCTTCGAAAAGATATAAAAGGGTTAGTGATCGATGTGCGAGATAATCCAGGTGGTTATTTACATAGCGTCGCAGCGCTACTGAGCACAGTTTTGGAGAATGGCAAAGTGTTTGCCTATATGCAAAATGCTGAAGGTGCTATGGAACCATTAAAAACGGAATCAAAAAGCTTTGACGAGAATTATTTACAGTCAATGTACAAAATTCCGATTGTTGTTTTACAGAATGCGGGCAGTGCATCTGCTAGTGAAGTGCTTAGTGGCGCTTTAAAAGGATGGGGACGTGCTTCCCTTGTTGGTGTTAAGAGTTTCGGAAAAGGAACAGTACAGGAGTCTTGGTCACTGAAAAATGGTGGAGAGCTTAAATTGTCTACAAATAAATGGCTGACACCAAAGCGTGAATGGATTCATAAGCAAGGTATTGAGGCTAATTTAGTGATTGAACAAAATGAATTGTTTGCTTTCCAAATGCACCCACTATCAGGGAAGTTTAAAGAGGGCGACATGAGTGAGGAAATTGCTTATACTCAAAATGCTTTAAAAATGCTAGGGTATAAAATTGCTCGTTTAGACGGTTACTTGGATGAATCAACGGAGGAGGCTGTTAAACTTTACCGAGACGATAAGAAGGTGAAAAAAGCAGAAGGGAATTTTAATATGGACACTACCTTCTTTAACAGCTTAAACGAAACGTTGAAAAAATATAAAGAGGATCGTCAAAATGATTTACAGTTCCAAATGGCGACAAGCTTCTTATTGCATAATATTGAAGAATAAAAAATAGTGATAGTTTGATTTGAGGATATAGACTGATAGTTGGTCTCATATCCTCATTTTTTATTATTAAAAACGGGGACATCCACCAAAATGACGAAAAAAGTAAGAATAGAAGGCTTTCTACTAGATTGTACTACGCAAGAGTGTAGTCGTTTGATACAATAAATTCATAGTATTCTAGATAGAAACGGCGGGTGTTCGTATGGTTAGTGATATATTATTAGAAATTGTAACAGCGATTGGCCGCTTTTTAATCAACCCATTAATGTATATCGCAATTTTGTTTGCGATTTTATTAGGTTATAGGCGTGTAAAGCAGGAGCGTAAATTTTTTAATAGACGTATTATTTGGGGTTGGACAGAGTTAATGGGGCAATGGAAATATGGTTGGTTATCTGCCCTCCTTATTTCGCTTGTGAGTGTTGGTTTAGGTTTAACGGTGCCAAAAGCGTTTATTATGATTTTAATCGCTATTTCTGCATTGGCACTAATATTGTACTTTGTTAATGCCCTTTCACCTATTTATACGATGGGGTTTGCGACGTTAGCGATATGGTTAATGTATCACTTCAATTGGACATTTTCTTGGTGGAGAATCTCTTTAGAAGGTGTAAATTTATTAGAGGGCTCCATTGTAACGATTACGATTTTAGCAGGTCTATGTGTGATTGCGGAGGGTATGTTAATTCGTCGAACAGCAATGATGGTCACGACGCCGCAAGTTGAAAAGACGAAGCGAGGTATGCAGGCAATTGTCTATCGTTCAAGAAATGCATGGGTACTACCAATCTTCTTTGTAATACCTGGTGATGTTATTCCAGTAGATTTCCCATATTGGCCACAATTCACATTAGGGGAGAGTACCTTTGCACTTGTACTATTCCCATTCGTTATTGGCTTTTCAAAGCTTACTAGAAAAGAATTGCCGGCTTTGCAATTGCCTAAAATTGGCCGATCGGTGCTAATGCTAGGGCAATTAATTTTAATAGGTGGACTTGCAGCTGCCTTGGAGCCATTCATCGGCTTTATAACGCTAGCGATTGGTGTAGTGACTCGTATTGTTATTTCAATCTACTACGCGCAGCAAGATAAAACGGATATTTACGCGGTTGCCCCAAGTTCAAAGGGTGCTATTATTGCGGCTGTCTTACCTGATTCACCAGCTGAAAAAATGGGCTTACAGGCAGGGGAATGTATTCGTAAAGTAAACGGTGAGGCCATTTTTACTGAAAATGATTTATACGAGGCTTTGCAATTAAATGCTGCACATTGTCGTCTAGAAGTAGTAGATCGTAACAATGAAATACGCTTAACACAGCATGTTATATATAGTAATGATCATTATCGTATTGGATTATTACTAGCTGAGCCGAGGGATATATGATGGATGTTTTCGGGAAAATGATGTTAGCGTTATTTTTACCAGCATTACTCGTATTATTGTTTACTCGAATTACGTATAATCGGTATGTTGCGTTAATATTGGCTATTGCACTTATGGCGGCATCTGTCTATGCAGGTTATACGTCGCCGTCTATTATATTCGTCATCGATGCATTTTCGTTAACAGTAGGCTTTTGGCTAGCAAGTAAAATGAAGAAAAACAAAGGTACGGTTTAACTATTTTCAGCAGTTGTCCAAACACCTGTACCTACGCTTTCGGTACAAAAGAACACCTGCTGAAATTTACTATAAAAGGTCAGTCCAAAGTGATAGCTTTCTCACTTTTAAGACTGACCTTTTTTACATAAAAAATCTTACAGCTGCCATAATGATAACCCCTGCTACAACTGTAATAGATAAACTTTTGGTAACAAGTGCAATCATAAGCGTTGGCACAAATGTAATAAATACAGGCCAATTAAGTGTAACAATTTTTCCGTTTTCGGTATCCAATAAGTTTTCGATGACAAGGGCACTCAAAATACAGACTGGAATAAAGCTTAGCCATTTTAATACAACTTCTGGTAGCTTCACACTTCGGACGAACATAAAAGGAATAATACGGGGTAGCCAGGTTACAAGTGCACAGCCAATGATGAGCCATACCATAGTAGCAGTTGTCGTCATTTATCTGTCACCACCCCTATAGTTGCTACAATCATAGTTGAAAGAAGAACAGCCACATGCGAAGGTACAATATAAGAAAGACCATACATAATAACAAACATATAGCCGATTAACATAAGATAATGCATTATTTTACTTTTGCCTACACTGCTAAGCTGTAAAACAAGGAGTGCTACAAACATAGCGATCAATGCGAAATCTAAGCCCCATTTTTCAGGGTTTGCTACCCATTGTCCCAAATAGGCGCCGGTTACACAAGAAAAAATCCAAAATGAGTAGGCCGTTATATTCAGCCCATCCATCCATTTACCATATAGCTTACCGGCTTGCATTTGCTTTGTAACAGCTACACCAAATGTTTCGTCCGTTAATAAAGTGCCGAAACCAACATTTCTTAGCATGGAATAGCGTGTGAAATGGGGTGCTAATGTTAAACTCATTAGTAAATGGCGCAAATTTACAACGAAAATGGTTACAATAATAGCAGAGGCAGGGCTATTTGTTAAAAGAAGTGCACAAAAGATAAATTGTGCAGAGCCTGCATAAATGAGTATAGATAAAAGTGCAATTTCGAGTACAGATAACCCAGAAGCGGAACCTACAACACCGAAAGCGAGTCCTATGCTAATATAACCGAGTAAGGTGGGGATGCAATCTTTCACGCCTTGTAAAAAGCTATCATCGGGCGTGTTAACCGTTTCATTCTGAAAATCAGTTGTACTTGTCATAAAATAGATCATCCTTTCTTAAAAATTTCCATGTATACTAATAGCGGAATAGTTTGATAGTTCTTAATGTTTATTAGAGTATACATATGTCTGATAAAATAAACAATAGAAATTGGTGAATTAAAATGGAACAAATGAGTCGGAATTTAGCTTTTCAATTAAAAAAGATTCGACAACAGCGTCATTTAAGTTTAGACGATGTTGCCAAGGCTACAGGTGTAAGTAAAGCGCAACTTGCACAAATTGAAAAGGGAGAGGCAAATCCTACAGTATCAACGATTTGGAAAATTGCTGCTGGATTGCGCATTTCATTTTCTTCGTTACTACAAGCACCGACAGCACACTTCATGAAATATAGTAGTAAGGATGCGCCACATGTAGATGAAGATGATGGTCGATATCGCGTGTATTCCATTATTCCTTATAATCCAGAGCGTGGCTGGGAGCTATATAAGATTGAAATGGAGCCCGGAGCCATTAGCAGGAGTGAGGCTCACACAGAAGGGGTAGAAGAAACTGTAACTGTTATCCAAGGACAAGCCGTTATTTCTGCTGGAGAGATGCATGAATTGCTGGAAGAAGGGGATACACTAGTATTCTCAGGACATCAGCCCCATGAGTATAAAAATACTTCGGAAAAGCTAACGATTTTACATTTAATTTTGCAATATAAATAGAGGTGTCGATTTTGAGTGAATGGTTTACTGTAGAAAATATTGAGCAGATTACGGCACAATACCGAACGTTCGGTCCGATTATTGGTTTATTATTACCTTTTATAGAAGCGTTTTTACCGTTTTTACCTTTAGTCGTGTTCGTTGTTGCTAATGCGAGTGCATTCGGTTTATGGTTTGGATTTTTATTATCCTGGCTAGGATCTGTAGCGGGGTCATATGCATTATTTTTGCTTGTCCGAAAGTTTGGCAAGCATCCGAAGCTTCGTTTTGTCACAGGTAATAAAAAAGTACAGCAGCTAATAAAATGGGTAGATATGAATGGCATTAGTCCCTTGTTCGTCTTACTTTGTTTTCCTTTTACACCATCAGTCATTGTAAACATAGTAGCGGGGCTATCTCATATTCATAAAAAGTTTTATTTAGTAGTGTTAATGGCTGGGAAGTTCGTTATGATTTTAGCAATGAGCGTGCTCGGTTACGATTTAAAAGCTCTCCTAACAAGCCCTGTAAGGCTAATTATTGCGGCAGTTGCGATTGTCCTGCTTTGGTGGATCGGCAAGTTTATAGAGAAGCGATTAAACGCGCGTGTAGAGAAAGATTTAAAACAAGCGCGAAAATTGACGAAGAATCATTAACGTTGAAAGTTGAATATGCACATCTTGCCCCTTTTATCATGTAAAATGAGAGAAGGGGTTTTTATCTTCTTTATGTAGTAAATAGTTTTGTACGACAACTTCCATTACGCCAAGGAGAAATAGATTTTTCTAAAATGGTAGGCGATGCGCGAAAGCATTGAGTAGCGCTTAGATAAAATATTTTAGTTAGAGTAGCAAAGTGATCGGGTCAAGCGAAAACCGCTCAGGTAAAACAGCAAATCAAGATAATCCACAACAACTATCATTTCTTTTAAATAGATTATTAATAGGAGGGGGAAAGTATATGACATTGCGTATCGTATCAGGACGTTCAGGAACAGGAAAATCAACATTTATTCATCAAGAGATTGTTGAACAACTAAAATCGGATCCGTTGGGTCATCCAATTTTTGTAATTGTCCCCGACCAAATGTCGTACTCAACGGAGTATGAGCTAACAAATAAGCATGGCTTGCAAGGCTTAATTCGTGCGCAAGTTATGACATTTAAACGATTGGCGTGGCTAGTGTTACAGGAAACGGGTGGCATTGCTCGAAAAGAAGTAAATGGCTATGGCTATCGAATGCTGATTCGTAAACTTTTAGAGGAACAAAAAAGCGAGTTTTCGTTATTTCGACAAGCGGCTGGGAAACGAGGCTTTACGGAAGAAATTGAAACGCTATTACGAGAGTTTAGTCGTTATAGTGTAAATAGTTCGGTGTTAGCTGAAGTATCAGCATCTTTGAAGGCCATTGATGCGCCTAATACATTGCAAGCGAAGGCGAATGATTTGCAAGTCGTTTTACAAGCTTTAGAGGAACGATTGGGCACGACGTATGTCGATAGTGAAGGGTATTATCCGATTTTGACGGAGCATCTGAAATACTCTGAGACGATGAAGCAGGCGTCTATTTATATAGATGGTTTTACAGCATTTACTGTAAGGGAACTAGAGCTTGTAAAAGAGTTATTAAAGGTGACGAAGCAGGTAACGGTAGTTCTTCCCTTTGACCATATTGAAGAAGTGTATGATGAGCAATCTTTATTTCATGAAGCCGCTTCTACGAACCAACGTTTACACGATATTGCCTATGAAGAAGGCGTTGAGGTAGAAGCACCACTACACTTCTATCATACGCACCGTTTTCAATCTGCTGATTTACAGCATATGGAAAATCAGTTTACTGATTTGGTGCCTCAAACGAAAGAAACTTCAGGTGATGTAATGGTGCTTGAAGCATCTAATCGACGTGCGGAGATTCATGCCATTGCCCGGGAAATAACAAAGCTGACAAGGGAGACAGGGTATCGTTATCAAGATATCGTACTTCTTTATAGACAAGCGGAAGTTTATGATCCGCTTATTACAACTATTTTTCAGCAATATGAAATTCCTATTTTTACAAATTCGAAAAAGACGATGCTGCATCATCCTTTAATTGAGCTTAGTCGGTCGGCTTTAGAGGTTATCACTTCTGATTGGAAATATGAACCAGTTTTTCGGAGTGTAAAAACAGATCTATTTTTCCCGTTACATGCGGAGTTAAATGTTTGGCGAGAACGGGCGGATCGTTTAGAAAACTACTGTTTAGCACAGGGTATCTTTGGTGAGCGCTGGTTTGAGGAAGCTCGCTGGTTTTTCAAAAAGTATCGTGGACTTGAATTCCATTCACGCGTACAAACGGACGAAGAACGTGCTATGCAAGCAGAAATCGAGGCTGTTCGCGATGAAGTTCGTCAACCGCTCCAATTATTGCAGGACAAGCTGAAAGTAGCGACAACAGGCAGAGATGTTGCGACAGCTTTATTTGAGCTGATTGAGAATTTGAATGTTTATGAAAAGCTTCAAGCGATGAAAGACCGTGAACTTGATCGAGGTGATGCATTAGCTGCAAGTGAGCATGATCAAGCTTGGAGAGAATGGATTGCAGTGCTCGATCAGTTTGTTTATATGTTTGGTGAGCAGGAGATGTCTGTGGAGGAAGCGGCTAAAATTTTAGATGAGGGCTTTGACACTTTAGAGTTTTCGCGTATCCCTCCTACATTAGATGAGGTCATGGTAGCGACCGTTGAATTAGCTCGTTTATCCAATATAAAAGTCGCTTTTGTCTTAGGGATGAATGATGGGGTCTATCCAACCCGTATGGAGTACGAGGGATTGCTGTCAGATACTGAGCGTGAGTGGTTTAGTCAAATTGGTTATGAGCTTGCGCCAACATCTAAAAATCGTTTACTGCAGGAAAATTTCTTGTTATATCGTGCTTTAACGACGCCATCCGATAAATTATATATGTCCTATTCGACGGCAGATGAAGAGGGGAAGGCTCTATTGTCTTCACTCTATATTAAGAAAATTATCGGCAATGATAAAACGGCTGGTCTTCTGAGTGGTGTCAAGGTCGAACGAGTGGTCATTGATCCAATTGAATTACTGGATGAAAATGCTTTACCGTATATACGTCATCCTCGGACAGCTTTAGCACATTTAATGGTGCAAAAACGCCAAGCTGAACATAGCCGTGAGCTTGCGCCAGAGTGGGTAGCGTTACAAAAAATTTATAAACAGGACCCTTATTGGGCACTTGTTTATAATCGAGTTTTACATCCAATCACTCATAAAAATGAGGCAGAGCCTTTAGAAAACTACATTACGCAAGAATTATATGGTCAAAAGCTAACTTCTAGCGTGTCTCGTGTTGAGAAGTACTTCCGTTGCCCATTTTCGCATTTTACAACGTATGGTCTTCGTCTAGAAGAGCGGGCAGAGTACAGGCTAGAAACATTCGCAATGGGCGATTTATTCCATGAGGCATTGAAATGGATTACTGAGGAGACACATCGTCTGCAACTATCGTGGATACGTTTAACAAAGCAGCAAATTAAACAATTAGCACGACAAGCCGTTGAGCAAATTGTGCCGGTGTTTTCACATCAAATCTTACTATCAAGCGCGCGTTATCGCTACATTCAACGTAAGCTTATTCGAATTGTCGAGCGAACAATGACTGCACTTACACAGCATGCAAATGTCTCTCATTTTAAGCCAATCGCCATTGAGGCATCATTTGGACCGGGCCAAAATGAACAGCTTCCACCGCTTGAAATTGATTTAACAGGTGGTAAGAAAATGTTAATGCGAGGTCGTATTGATAGGGTGGATAGTGCGTCTATTGATGACCGCTCTTATTTACGGATCGTCGATTATAAATCATCAGCCCGTGATTTAGACTTGAATGAGGTTTACTATGGATTGTCACTACAGGTACTAACATATTTAGATGTAGCAATGGAAAATTCCTCTTACTGGCTACCAGGTGAAGCGGAACCGGCTGGGGTTCTTTATGTACATGTCCACAATCCAATGCTAAAGCTTGACAAGGATTTAAGCGACAGCGAAATAGAAGAAGACCGTTTAAAACAGTATAAAATGAAAGGTCTTTTGTCAGAAAATGCGGAGGCCATTTTATCGATGGACGAGCAATTAGAGGAATCGAGTGGGCATTCAAAAATTATTCCTGTCTATATGAAAAAAGATGGGACACCATCAGAATCTCAGTCACGGATTGTACCTGTAAATGATATGAAAAATCTACAGCATTTTGTACGGCGCAAGCATCAAGAGGCTGGTAACGGAATTTTAGCAGGGGATACTTCCATTAGTCCGTATAAACTGAAATCAAAAACAGCCTGTGACTACTGTCAATTTACAGCTGTTTGTCAATTTGACCCATCTGATGGCAAGCAAAGCTACCGTCAGTTACAGCAAGCAAAACCGAATGATATCGTTGAGATAATTCGGAAGGAGATGAAGTAAGTTGGTACAAAAAATACCTGAAAAGCCAGCGGAAGTGACATGGACTGACGACCAGTGGAAGGCAATCTATGCAAGCGGCCAGGATACACTTGTATCGGCTGCGGCAGGCTCTGGCAAAACGGCAGTTCTCATTAATCGAATGATTGAAAAGGTAGTAGCGACAGAGGATCCCATCAATGTCGACGAGTTACTTGTCGTAACATTCACAAATGCATCCGCTGCTGAGATGCGTCACCGTATGGCGGAGGCACTTGAAAAGGCTATTGCAGAAAATCCAACTTCTAACCATTTGCGACGCCAGTTAAGCCTTGTCAATAAAGCGCAAATTTCAACGCTGCATTCTTTCTGCTTAGCTATTGTGAAGCAGTACGCCTATATGCTAGATATTGATCCAGGCTTTCGTATAGCAAATGAGGCAGAGGTTGCTTTGTTAAGGGACGATATATTAGCCGAAGTATTAGAAGATGCTTACGATTCTGAGGACGAAACACAGGTTCAAGCAATCTATCGTCTTGTTGATAGCTTTACATCGGATCGTGATGATCAGGCAATAGAAACGTTAATAAGTAAGCTTTATGATACGTCCCGTGTTCATGCAGAGCCTCAAAAATGGCTTCGTAGTCTATCTGAGACATACGACTTGGCGGCGGACGTAACAATTGATGATTTAGAGCTATCAAAATATGTGAAATTAACAGTCAAACATAGTCTTGAAGAGGCATTTGTGTTAATTTCTGAAATGCGTTCCATTACGCTACAGCCTGCTGGGCCTGGACCGTATGCTGAAACTGCAGAAATGGATTTTGCTATGATTCAGGAAGGCATTCGCATTAGTCGTGAAGGAACGTGGCAAGAACTTTTTGATTATTTTGCTACGGTAAAATGGTCAACTTTAAAGCGTGTATCCAAGGATGCTTTAGTAGATGTGGAGCTACAGGAGCTTGCTAAGAAAAAGCGTGAGGCAGCTAAAAAAATTGTAAACAAGCTTAAAGAGACTTTCTTCGTTCGTACTCCTGCACGATTGCTGGAAGAGATTCGATTAATGGGGCCTACGATAGGAACATTGGTCGAATTGACGAATGTTTTTAGTGAACAGTTCCGCATGGCAAAATTAGAACGAGGAATTATTGATTTCTCAGATTTAGAACATTTCGCCTTGCAAATTTTAACTGTAGAAATCGAAGGTGAATTACAGCCTTCACCTGTAGCTCTAGATTTGAAGCAACATTTTAAAGAAGTGCTTGTAGACGAATATCAAGATACAAATATGTTACAAGAAACGATATTACAGCTTGTGAAAACAGGTAGTGAGCAAGATGGAAATCTTTTTATGGTTGGGGACGTCAAACAAAGCATTTACCGTTTCCGTTTAGCAGAACCGAAGCTTTTTATGCAAAAGTACAGCGAGTTTCTAGAGACCCCAGATTTGACGGGGATGCGTATAGATTTAAACGCTAACTTCCGTAGTCGACAAGAAGTGTTGAATGCTACAAACTATGTATTTGCACAAATTATGGGTGAGCGAGTTGGAGAAATTCTTTATGATGAAAATGCTTCACTAAAGCCAGCAGCCCCGTATGATGACAAAGAAGTTCCGGTAGAGCTAGTCATCATGCATCCTCCCGGGGAAGAGGAGTTGGACGAAGAAGCAGAAGATACTGTAAGCGACGCTTCTGAATTAGAAGAATTAAAAAAATCACAGTATGAGGCACGTTTTATTATTGAACGTATTCGACAGATGATGGAAGACGGGACAACCGTATTCGATACAAAAACGAAGACAGAACGTCCGTTAAAATATAGTGATATTGTAATTTTAATGCGTTCAATGACATGGTCGACGGATTTAGTAGAGGAATTTAAGCTTGCGGGAATCCCGCTCTATGCGGAGTCCTCGAAAGGATATTTTGATGCGCTTGAAGTAATGATTATGCTGAATGTACTAAAGGTTGTTGATAATCCATATCAGGATATTCCTTTAGCTTCAGTGCTACGCGCTCCATTTGTTGGCTTAACAGAAAATGAGCTAGCAAAAATTCGGCTAGCAGATGCGAAAGCGCCATTTTATGATGCGTTAAGGCAATTCATTCGAAGTGAGGGGCTTGGTGTGCAGTCTGACACTTTTGTGAAGCTTCAACGATTTATGTTAGCATTTGAAAACTGGCGAGATTTAGCGCGACGTGGTTCGCTGTCAGATTTAATTTGGAAAATTTATTTAGATACGCATTATTATGAGATGGTTGGAGCGATGCCGAATGGGAAGCAGCGTCAGGCCAATTTACGCATTTTACACGACCGTGCTTTAATGTATGAGAAAACAGCCTTTCGAGGACTATTCCGCTTTTTACGTTTTATTGATCGTATGCGTACGCGTGGTGACGATTTAGGGACGGCGAAATCGATTGGAGAAAAGGATGACGTCGTTCGCCTTGTGACCATTCACTCATCTAAAGGGTTAGAGTATCCCGTTGTCTTTGTGGCTGGGATGGGGCGACCGTTTAATAAAATGGATTTCCATAACCCATATTTATTCGATCAAGATTTTGGTCTTGCAGTGAAGGCAGTTGATCCAGAAAATCGCATTACGTATACATCTCTACCATTTTTAGCTTTGAAGGAGAAAAAAGAGCTGGAAATGCGTGCTGAGGAAATGCGTGTATTATACGTAGCGATGACACGTGCAAAGGAGCGACTTATTTTAGTAGGCTCGGTAAAAAATTGGGATAAAACCCGCGACAATTGGCTAGATGCACAAAGCTTGCCGCTAGATGCCCCCCTACAGGAATATTTACGCGCTAGAGCAAATAGTTACTTTGATTGGCTTGGGCCTGCAGTAGCAAGACATGCAGATTTTTCAGCCATTGCTGCTTCCCCTTATAAGGCAGCAGATGATGTATCGCATTGGTGGGTACGAGCTATTGAAACAAGCCATTATGCGTATGATATACAGGCGTTAGAGGACGAGGTACAGCAATTGCTAGAAACGCCAGAGGATGAAGCTTTGCAGTCGGAAATTACGATGCGCTTTCAAGCACAATATGCGTTTCAGAAATCAACACAAAAACGTTCAAAAACATCTGTAAGTGAAATTAAGCGTTTAGAAAATCTTCAAAGACAGGAAGAGCCTGAATATTACTTTTCAGCACCTTCTAAGCAAAAAACGACGGCCGTTGCACCCCGTCCAACCTTTTTACAGGACAAGCAGCTGACAGGTGCAGAAATAGGGACAGCGGTTCATACAGTAATGCAACATGTCCCTCAAAACGGCTTTATGGATGTACAGGAGGTTCAGGAGTTTGTCACTAATTTAGTGGATAGACAGCTTCTGACCGAGGCTGAGGGGAAAGTTGTTCCGTCGAAAAAAATATATAATTTCTTTACAACAGACATTGGACAACGCTTTAAAAAAGCAAAAACGATTCGCAGAGAATTACCATTTACCATTAGTAGAGTAGATGAAGATGGCGACGCTCAAATTGTACAAGGAATTATTGATTGCTTATTTGAGGATGAAAACGGGGATTGGATCTTGCTTGATTATAAGACCGATCGTATCCAATCACATTTTGCTGAGGAACCAGCGTTGACGAAGGAACTTTTAGAACGATATGGTGTCCAGCTTAGAGTGTATAGTGAGGCGATTGAATCAATCCTTCAAATTAAAGTGAGTGATAAGGTTCTCTATTTATTTGATATTGAACGGGTTTTACATGCATAAGTGAAAGCGGTGAAAACAGGGCTATCTGAGGTAGTTTCATATAAGGGAATGCATGTTAGGAAGTCCTGTTTTCGCCATATACATAGAGGAGGCTTTTTTGTGGAGTTAAAACCGACAATGTTGCAGGAGCGCATCGCAACATTAGATATTTTACGTGGTATTAGCTTACTAGGCATTTTACTCGTTAATATGTTTGCCTTTTATTTGCCAATGCCCTATATTGATTTGGCATCATGGTTTACAACACCGTCAGATATAGTGTGGCAGCAAAATTTAGATATTTATGTACAAAGTAGCTTTTATCCACTGTTCGCCATGTTATTTGGCTACGGACTCGCTATGCAATGGCAGAAAGCACAAAGTCGTGAACAAAATTTTTATGCGATAGGACTTCGAAGACTTTCTGTATTATTTGTATTTGGTTTGCTACATGCTGTGCTCATTTGGTGGGGCGACATTTTGATGATGTATGCATTTTGTGGCGTTTTTTTAGTGCTATTACTACGTCTACATCCAATTTGGTTATTGTCAATTGGCGTTATGATTAGCGGCGTCATGCAAGCTTTTATGTTATTTGTAGTAGGATATATTAATTTCAATACAAAGATTGATGAGTATTTAGATATTACTTCAGTAGAGCAGGCGATAACTGCTTATGGAACAGGGAGCTGGGTTGATGCATTTATGCAACGTCTAACTGATTTATCTGTTCAGGCAGGAATCGGCATGTGGTTTGTGGCATTATTTACAATTCTACCATTTATGTTAATTGGTGCCGCAGCCTCTAAATGGCGTTTAGTAGAACGAGCGAGAGAGCTTAAATGGCTATGGCTGACATTAGCGGTAGCTGGGTTAGCAATTGGTATTTTTATTAAAAGCTCACCGATCATGTTTACGCGTACGTATTTATTAGACTACTTAAAAGTATACATAGGTGGTCCAATTTTAGCAGTAGGCTATACGGGGCTCATTGTTTTACTTTGTTTACTCCCAGGTGTACCAAAATTGCTTAGTCCTTTTGCGAAAATAGGGCGTATGTCGTTTACGATGTATATACTTCAATCGGTCATTGGAACATGTCTATTTTATCAATTTGGATTTGGCTTGTATGGAAAAGTAAACGTCGCAACAGGCGTGCTAATTGCGGTCAGCATTATTATTGTACAAATGATTGTGGCAGAAATTTGGCTAGCGAAATGGCAACAAGGTCCGCTAGAGGCTTTATGGCGCAAGTTAACGTATAAGGCGAAAACGAAAGCAGGGTAAATGTTAAGGGCTTGACTCTCGTGCAAAAAGCGAACAATCTGCGGTAGAAATCAGCGTGCATCTTTAATGTGAGGGCAACATAAAGTTAATGAATACGTCTTGTATAATAAGAATAATTAATTGCGATTTAGCTCATTATCAAAAGTTGGGATAGCATTTGTTAAAACGTATGTTATGTAAGTAAGTTGATTGTAGTGGAGACTGGGCGACTCCTCGGACGCCCCGGGAAAGCGCCCAGCCGGAACGGATATCAACCACACTTTATGGTAAAAAAACAGCAAATTATTCGGAATAAAAATAGTTTTCGTAAAAGTAAGGCAATTTCTATAATTTTGTTGTATTATGTAAAAAAAAGAAGGAGCTCTGAAAATCATGAAAATTTTATCATTTAAATTAGGTGGACATGTAAGCTTTGGACCAAAAGTAAAAAAAGAAGAAGCAGTATGGGATGTACTCGCTATTCAAAATGAACTTCAAGTTCTCCCTTCTTTTTCAAGTTCAATTGTAGATGGCATTGCTCTAGGCTTTGATTTTGTTGAACAGATTCGTAAATTAGTAGAAGCCGCTGAAAAATCAGACCGTGCTAATAGTTTCAAACGCGAATTTACAGTGATCGAGTGGTTATCACCGATTCCACGCACACCAAAAAACATTATGTGTATTGGGAAAAACTATGATGAACATGCTAAAGAAATGGGTGCAGAAGCAGCTCCAACAGACTTAATGGTATTTACAAAATCTCCGACTGCTATTGCTGCTGATGGCCAAACAATTTCTATTCATGCTGATCTTTCATCTAAAATGGATTATGAAGGCGAATTAGCGGTTGTCATTGGTAAACGTGGTAAAAATATTCCGAAAAACTTAGCATACGATTATGTATTTGGCTATACGATTGCCAATGATCTAACAGCTCGTGATTTACAAGAAAAACATAAGCAATTCTTCTTAGGAAAAAGCTTGGATGGAACTTGTCCACTTGGACCTTACCTTGTAACAAAAGATGAAATTCCGAATCCACAAGATTTAACAGTCGTTACAAAAGTGAACGACGAAGTACGTCAAAACGGCTCAACAAAAGATATGATGTTCACTGTAGAATCATTAGTATCGATTTTATCTCAGCATGTTACATTAGAGCCAGGTGACGTTATTTTAACAGGTACTCCAGCAGGTGTTGGCAAAGGCATGAATCCGCCACAATTCTTAAAAGCTGGTGATACTGTAAAAGTATCTATCCAAGGCATCGGTACTTTAGTGAATCATTTTGAATAATTTTTCAAATCCGCGTGAGTTTACCTCCGCGGATTTTTAACTTCTTTCAGTGGGTGTCTAAACATCTGCTGAAAGAAGTTAGACCCTTCGACGCAATTTTCCGAGGCATAATTGATGTAAATTATATGAACACTATTGTAATGTTTGAAACCCTTTCCATCACATGGTAGGATAGAGTTTGATAGAAAAAAGAATATGAGGTGGGACAATAATGAGTTTCTTAACTAGCCAAACGCATTTGCATATTACTACTTGGGTAGTTGCAATCGTAATCTTTTTAATTGCAGCATTAATGGGCAAGCAGTCAAAAGGCTTACATATGACATTACGTTTATTCTACATTTTAATTATCATTACTGGTGGAGCACTATTTATTAAAGGCATGGATTATGGTATGGGTATGCTCTATGGCTTTAAATTTATAGGTGGTATTTTAGTCATTGGTATGATGGAAATGGTATTAGTTCGTCAAAAGAAAAATAAACCAACTGGTCTGTTTTGGATTTTATTTGCAGTGTTCTTATTCATTACATTGTTCCTAGGCTTCAAATTACCAATGGGTCAAAATTTCTTAGCATAATTTTGCAAAAGTCGTGAAGTTCTCGCTTCACGGCTTTTTTTTGAAGGTGAAATTGCTCAGGTCCCGTAATCAAGTCGATAAATTGTATTTGAAGGAGAAGTTGACACCTTTTTGCCGTAATTCATTTTGTCATTTTCGGAAAATATTTTGAAATGATAGCGAGGGGACTATTTTATTTGGTAAAATGACGGAGGATTGGTTTGAAAGAGAGGGAATTAAAGTGAAATTCAAAAAGTGGATAAGTGCGACAGCTGCATCGCTTTTACTAGCAACTTCATTAGTGAGTGCTACACCAGTTGCACATGCTGATGAAGCGTCGACAAGAACGATTGCTGAAGAAAGCATCTATGATTTACTCGTTGACCGTTTCTTTAATGGTTCGGGCACTAACGATTTTGATACAAATACGCAAGACGCAACTAAATTTGCAGGAGGCGATTTTGCAGGTTTACAGGATAAACTAAAATTTATCGGAGAGATGGGCTTTACAATCGCTTCTATTGGCCCGATTTTTGCCACTGAGAAATATGATGGATCGATGCCGACGAGCTACTCTTCAATTGAGCGTCATTTTGGGACAGCTGAGGAGTTTCAAAGTGTCATTGAGGCCTATAAAGCTAAAAACGTATCGATCATGGTTGATTTTCCATTAAACAATGTAAGTCCGAATCATGAGTGGGCAAAAGATCCAGCGAAAAAGGACTGGATTGCTTCAACAAATAATGGACAAGTACAGTGGGACTTAACAAACAAAGACGTACAAGACGCACTTGTTAAATCAGTAACAGACTTTGTCTCTACATACGATGTTGGTGGAGTGCGTTTAACGAATATTGCTGGTGCTGATACAGAATTTATCAATGCTGTGATTAAAGCATTAAAGGATACGAAAAAATCACTCTATGTCATTTCAAATGAAGAAAGTGATGCAAACTTTGATGCAAGCTTTTATAAAGCTTCAGCTGATATTTACCGTAATATCTTTAAAAATGTTGATATGGATTCTACTAAGTTGATGGAGCCTTTTACAGGTAAGAAACCAACTCAGATTATGATTGATTCGTTAGAAACGCATCGATTTACATTTGATTCTGCAGCAGAAAATATGTTCCCACCAACGCGTTTGAAAATGGCGATGGGTGCTTTATTTATGATGCCAGGAATTCCAGTTGTACAATATGGTACAGAAATTGCAATGAACGGTGAAAAAAAGCCAGATACGCACCAAATATATAACTTTAAAACTGATACAGAATTAATCGATTATATTAAACATGTCCAATCTTTACGTAATAAATCTGAGACATTACGCAACGGTGATTTTGAAGTTCTCACAAATGAAAATGGCCTACTTGTATTTACACGTACGTCCGATAAAGAGAAATGGGTCATCATGGTTAATAATACTAGTGAAACACAACGCGTTGATTTAACACCTGCTCAGCTTGGTAAAGGTAAAATGCTAAACGGTATTATACATGAAGAAAAAGTTCGTATTAATGAAAAAGACGTTTATCCAGTTATTTTAAATCGCGAAATGGTAGAGATTTATCAAGTTCGAAATGATGAAGGATTAAATGTACCTTATATGGTAGCACTAGGATTAGTATGGTTAATATTCATAGGATTTGTAGTTGTTATTATTAGACGAGGTAAAGTACGACGTAAAGAGCAAGATGCTCTAAACTAATCCTAGTAGGATAAAATGAAAGATCCCCTCAACACTTTTCAGTGCGGAGGGGGTTTTTGTTAAGCTTGATAGCTTTTATTTGTAAAGAAGATGGCAATTGTACCTGGTCCTACGTGGGAGCCGATAGCTGAACCAATCATTGTTACTTGAATGGCTTTTGGTGAAAATCTTTCTTGGATAGAAGCTTTTACTTCGTTGGCAAATTCCACATCATCACTATGGCTAATACCAACAACTTTTTCAGAGAAATTTTCACCGCGCGCCTGCATTAAATCTAACATGCGAGCGATGGCTTTTTTACGTCCACGCGATTTTTCAATCGGCACAAGTTTACCATCCTCAACATTTAAGATGGGTTTAATGCTTAGGAGCCCCCCAAGAAATGCGCTTGCCTTAGATACACGACCACCTTTAGCAAGGTAATCTAAATCTTCCACCGTAAATAAGTGCTCCATCTGTGGAGTAAGAGCTGTAATTTTTGCTTCGATTTCTTCCAGTGAAGCACCTGTATTTCGAAGGCGAACGGCTTCTTCGACTACTAGGCCGAAACCTAGTGAAGCACATTTAGAATCGATAATAGCTAATTTAAGGGATGGATATTGCTCCTGTACTTGATTGCGAATCATGACAGCGGTATTATAGGTGCCTGATAATTCCGATGAAAAGGCAATATAGATTCCTTCTTCTTCATTTTTCGCTAGATTTTCGAAATGATTGAGAAATATCTCTGGTGATACTTGGGATGTTTTTGGGCGAGCACCTTGACGAATAGCGTCGTAAATTTCTTTGGAATCAATCGAAATGACATCATCATATTCATTATTGTTCAATTGCACTCGTAGTGGAAGAAGTTCAATATTGTTTTCTTCGTAGTAAGACTTTGGTAGATCACAGCCACTATCAGTAAAAATTTTCATCATTTGTCCCCCTAATTTAATATTCTTTTAACTCTATATGAGAAGTTTACAAATACCTATACTACATAACAGGTGAACACGTGTCGAGTTTTCAATTTCCACTCTATATTTCTCGAAACTACTTCCTAATAAAATTTTATATAGTTATAATATCATATCGAGTTTCAGTATAATTGCAACTCAGTGTATTGTTAACTCGAAAGTTAAAGTGAAAAATGGGCTCATCACCATAACATGTGGTTGATTTCCGTCCGACTGGGCGTACTTCGCGCAACTTTCATAGATGGCTTACATTTTCATGAATGACATCCACAACTTATGGTGATGATCCAAAAAATAGGGTTTTTTTATTTAACTAGGATAGTTTTAAACGTTCGATAAGCATTTTAGCGATGCCATCGTCGTTATTGGTTGTCGTAATTTCGTTGGCAATGTTTTTTAAAGCAGGGATGCCATTGCCCATTGCGACACCGATACCGGCATATTCAATCATTTCTAAATCATTGTCCTCATCACCGAATGCAATAATACGCTCACGTGGGATACCTAAATCTTGTGCTACATGAGCGATTCCTACTGCTTTATTTAAGCCACGGCGAACAATTTCAATAATGTGAAGTGGGGCACCCCAACGACGATGTTCAATGACCTCTGCATGAACAGCCTGTAAATGGTCACGAATAATCATTGAATTCACGTCATTCGCTTGAATCAGTAAACTAGTAGGGTTATCAAGTAAATGGGTATAGAGATTCCCATGAGTAATTTTAGGATTCCCCATATTAAATATATTTAAAATCCGTGAGTTCTCTGTATGAACATAAATATCGTCCTTCACCTCCGCTATAATATTTTCATATTCATAGCTATTGATGGAATTGACGACATCATGTACTACGCTTAAATCAATAGGAGTATGTTTAGTCTGCCAAGCAGCATTTTTAGGATGGTGGACGTAAGCACCATTAAAATTTACGATGGGCGTTGTAAGGCCAAGCTCGTGATAGTAAAGATCACTCGCGCGATAAGGACGACCGGTAGCAATCATAACTTGATGGCCTTGTTCCTTTGCCTGCAATAATGTTTTTTTAGTTTTTGCTGAAATTTGTTGTTGGTCCGTTAATAACGTACCATCTAAGTCCAAAACGATTAAATGCGGTTTCATAGCTTATTGCCCCTTTCTTATATTTTGAATAGTATCGTTTTGTAAACCATTCGTCAAAATTTTGTCACAGTGAAAAAAGTTTGCTAACATAAAGATGAGACAAATGTTGGGAGTGACAAAGATGATTGTTGAGAAAGAATTGTGGGGAAATATTCCTTTATTACATATACATACGGAAAATATGAATGAAGAAACCCCGGTAGTAATTTTTTTACATGGTTTCACGAGTGCAAAAGAACATAACTTACATTATGCATATCAATTAGTAGGCAGAGGGGTGCGTGTCCTATTGCCAGATGCAAAATTACATGGCGACCGTAGTGAAGGCCTAACTGAGATGCAATTGAGCTTACATTTTTGGGATATTGTTTTAAATTCTATTCATGAAGTGGAACAATTATATAATGAATTAAAGAATAAAAAATTATTAGTGAATGATAAAATTGGTATTTCTGGTACATCAATGGGTGGTATTGTCACATCAGGCTGTTTAAAGCGCTATGATTGGATCAAGACAGCAGCAGTTTGCATGGGTGCACCAAGTTTCACTAAATTAGCGGAGTATCAATTACAGCAATTCGCTAAAAACGGTGTGAATTTGCCGATGTCCGAAGAAGAAGTACAACAAACGAATGAGCTTCTAGCTAAATATGATGTGAGCCTAACACCAGACAAATTTGCAGAACGACCTGTTCTATTTTGGCATGGGGAGTTAGATAAAACTGTACCTTTCAAGGAAACGTATGATTTTTATTTAACTTTACGCAAATATTATGAAAAAAATCCAGAAAACTTAAAATTTATAGCGAATAAGAAAGCAGGTCATACTGTGCCACGTGATGGTATGTTAGCAGCAACTGAATGGCTTGCACAGCATTTGGCATAATAAGATGCATCTGCTATGATTAAGTTAACACTGTGACGGAAGGAGAAATACAGATGGATCAAGATATGAAAGACAGCATGTTCGGTGCATTAGAAAATGTAATTGACCCTGAGCTTGGTATTGATATCGTCAACTTAGGTTTAGTATATGATGTAGAGTTAGATGAAGAGGGTGCAGCAATTGTTACAATGACGTTAACGTCTATGGGCTGCCCGATGGGACCTGTTATTGTTGATCAAGTGAATACAGCATTAGGTGAGCTTCCAGAGGTGAAAAGTACAAATGTAAATATTGTATGGAATCCACCTTGGTCAAAAGATAGAATGTCACGCTATGCAAAAATGGCATTAGGTGTACGCTAAGTTCACTTAAAGCACGATAAAAAATCCCCGCTTATAACTCATAAGCGGGGATTTCGTATGTAAGTGTACTAATCAATACGACATATTTGTAACGGACAATTTTCACAGGCGATTTCATCCTTTAAAAATTGTAGATCGTGAATGGTTATATAACCTTTTTCAAAAGATATAATATTGTGCTTCTTTAAGTCATTCAGCATGCGATTAATCATCTCTCGACTCGTTGCACATAAATTAGCAATCTCTGTATGTGTTAACGGGAAGTCAATATAAATAGTGTCATTTTCTAACGGCTTCCCATAAGTGTTTGAAAGACGGATAAGCGTTGAAAATAAAGCGCCCTTTTTCCCATGTAAAATCAAATCACGCAAACGGCTTTGATGCTTTAAATTTTCTGTTTGCAACCACTTCATATACTCCACCATTAAAATAGGCTGTTCCACTAGTAAAAGTTCTAATGTTTCAAGGCTAAGAACATATAAACTGGAGGGCTCTAGTACTTTAGCGGTCATCGAATTATACGTAAAGTTGCAAAATAATGAGCTTTCTCCAATGATGCTATCAGGACCACAAATACGAATGGTTAATTCCTTTCCATTCTCCGTTTCCTGACTAATCGAGATAGCTCCTGTTTTTATATAATAAATTTCTTTCGCACGTTCGCCCTCTAAAAAGATTTTACTATCCTTATTCACTTTAATAAAAACACCGTGCTTTTGAAAAAGATCGTGAAATTTCTCCTGTATATTATCCATAATAGCCATATCTTCAACACATCTCTTTCTTTTTTCGTAAAAATTGTTTAATTATTACAAAATTAAGTGAGCAATTTACTAGATCTAAGAAATATACTTTCATTATAACGTAGTTTTCCAGTAATAAGTGAAGAAATTTTAGGGCTAATTCTTTGCTCTAGTTTGTCGAGTGTTGTAAAATAAAGTTAGTCAAAAAAGGTCAAACATTTTCTATGAAATAGAATGGCAAACGGGATTCCGATTAACATTATTAAAAAGGAGTGCTAAATATGCAATTTCAACAAACAAATGACAAAAAGCCATTAGAACAATTTGGACGTAATTTAATAGAAGAAGTTAAAAACGGTAAAATGGATCCGGTTATCGGTCGTGACGAAGAAATTCGTAATGTCATTCGTATTTTAACACGCAAAACGAAAAATAATCCTGTCTTAATAGGGGAGCCTGGGGTTGGTAAAACAGCTATTGTAGAAGGGTTAGCTCAACGTATAGTAAAGGGCGATGTTCCTGAGGGGTTAAAAGATTGCGTACTGTATGAGCTGGATATGAGTGCTTTAATAGCAGGTGCTAGTTATCGTGGCCAATTTGAAGAGCGCTTAAAAGGTGTATTAAAAGAAGTAAAAGAATCAGAGGGACGCATCATTTTATTTATCGATGAAATTCATACAATTGTTGGTGCTGGTAAAACGGATGGTGCAATGGACGCTGGGAATATGCTTAAACCAATGCTTGCACGAGGTGAGCTACATTGTATCGGGGCTACAACATTAGATGAATACCGTATGTATATTGAAAAAGATCCTGCTTTAGAGCGTCGTTTCCAGCAGGTGCTTGTACGAGAGCCGTCTATTGAAGATACAGTTTCCATTTTACGAGGCTTGAAAGAGCGCTTTGAGTTGCATCATGCGGTACGTATTCATGACCGTGCAATCGTAGCGGCAGCGGGGCTTTCCAATCGCTATATTACAGAGCGTTTCCTGCCAGATAAAGCGATCGATTTAATCGATGAAGCATGTGCGATGATTCGAACAGAAATTGATTCCATGCCACAGGAATTGGATGCAGTTACACGCCGTATTATGCAGCTTGAAATTGAGGAGCAAGCATTGCGTAATGAAAAAGACGAGGCGAGTAAAAAACGTCTAGAGCAGCTCAGTGAGGAATTAACAAAGCTCAAAGAATCCTCTGAGGGCATGCGTAAACAATGGGAAACCGAAAAAGAAGCGTTACACGGCATTCAGAAAAAACGTGAAAAACTTGATAAATACCGCCGCGACTTAGATGAAGCAGAAAGTAAATATGATTTAAATAAAGCAGCTGAACTACGTCATGGGAAAATTCCTACACTTGAAAAGGACATTCAAGAGATGGAAAAACAATTAGAAAATGGTACGGAATCACGTATTTTGCGTGAAGAGGTAACGGCTGATGAAATTGCATCAATCGTTTCGCGCTGGACAGGAATACCAGTGACGAAATTAGTAGAAGGTGAGCGAGAAAAATTATTGCGCTTAAAAGATACATTGCATGAGCGTGTAATCGGACAAGATAATGCAGTACAGCTTGTTACGGAAGCGGTATGGCGTGCTCGAGCAGGTATTAAAGATCCGCATCGACCAATTGGTAGCTTTTTATTCCTAGGACCAACAGGTGTTGGTAAAACAGAGCTTGCGAAGGCACTAGCGGCACAATTGTTTGATTCTGAGGATCATTTTATTCGCATTGATATGAGTGAATATATGGAGAAACATAGCATATCGCGCCTTGTAGGGGCACCTCCAGGCTATGTTGGCTATGAGGAAGGTGGTCAATTAACAGAAGCTGTTCGCCGAAATCCGTATTCAGTTGTTTTATTAGATGAAATTGAAAAGGCCCATCCGGATGTCGCAAATATTTTACTACAAATTTTAGATGATGGTCGCATTACTGATAGCCAGGGGCGTATGGTTAACTTTACGAACACAGTGGTCATTTTAACTTCTAACATTGGCTCAAGCTATTTAATGGAAGCAAAAGAAGACGATGCTGCTGTTGAGGATTTAGTGATGGCTGCACTGCGTCAACATTTTAAACCAGAGCTGTTAAATCGTATGGATGATATTATTATGTTCCATGCACTATCAGATGAGCATTTTACAGCCATTGCATGGAAATATATCGAACAGCTTGTCAAACGAGTTGCAGAGCAAGACATTACTTTACAAGTAGAACAAAATGTAGTTGATTGGGTTGTCGAACAAGGAGCAGATGCTCAGTTCGGCGCAAGACCATTAAAACGCTTCGTGCAACGTTATATTGAAACTGCGGTTGCAAAAGAATTGCTTCGAGGTGAAGTATTACCAGGAGAAACATTGCACATTAAAATGCATGATGGTCAATGTGTCGTTGAAAAATAACAAAAAACCTGTTCCGCATTGAGCGAAACAGGTTTTTTCTAGTTGAATTAATGATTGTCTGCAGCTTCTGGAGTTGACTCGTTTGGAATAATTGCACCGATAATGAAAACAAGAATTGTAAATACAACTGATGTAACAATAGCAGTATCGATATCAAATTCTGCACCAAGTACAGAGCCTACTACGTAGTTTAACATTGAAACTAGTAGGAATGACCATATGAATGTTACGATATATCGCATTAATTTCACCTCAACCGAACTTTTTTATATCATAAGATTTTACTACATATTCATTATCATATCATAACATAAATCGAAAAAAAAAGAACCTTTTCTGTGAAACATGGCGAATTTGTCACAACAATAACATTTTTTTTATTTTTAATGCAATTTCAATACATCACTGAAATTAAAAGACGTCACAAATACTTGTGTGTCGTAGCGTGTAGAAGTGCTTCAAGCCCCGCTAAATTCTATACAATTGCTATCAAGCGCCCGATTTCACGCAGTGATTAATTCGTGGTGGAATTGATAGGAAAAAAAGCATTAATTTTAATTCATCTTGCACCTGATCTTATTTATGAGTTATAATTATGACCAGTTACTAATAATTGATAGTAAGAAAGCAGAGGGGTTGCTAAATGAACGCTGGTATTTTAGGGATTGCCAAATACGTTCCGGAGAAGGTCGTTACGAATTTTGATTTAGAAAAAATAATGGATACTTCGGATGAATGGATTCGAACTCGCACAGGGATTGAGCAGCGTCATTTTGCTGCTGATGATCAGGAAACTTCAGATTTAGCAGTAGCTGCAGCAAAAGAGGCTATTGAAAAAGCAGGAATTTCACCAGAGGAAATAGGCTTAATCCTCGTAGCGACAGTAACACAAGATCAAAATTTTCCAAGTGTCGCATGTATGGTTCAGGAGCAAATTGGAGCAGTTAATGCAGCAGCGATGGACCAAGCGGCAGCTTGTGCAGGGTTTATATATAGTTTAGTGACGGCAAAGCAGTTTGTAGAATCAAATGCTTATAAATATGTCTTAGTAGTAGGTGTTGAAAAGCTGTCGAAAGTACTTGACTGGGAAGATCGTAATACCGCTGTATTATTCGGTGACGGTGCAAGTGCAGCAATTATTGGTCCAGTATCAGAAGGTAGAGGTATTTTATCATTTGAACTTGGTGCTGACGGTACAGGTGGAAAGAATTTGTATTTAACACAGCAAGATACAATCGCTATGAATGGCCGTGAAGTATTTAAATTTGCCGTTCGTCAAATGGGTGAATCTGCAATGAACGTTTTAGAAAAAGCAGGTTTAACAAAAGAAGACGTAGATTTTTTAGTGCCGCATCAGGCGAATATTCGAATTATGGAATCAGCTCGTGAGCGTCTAGAGCTACCACCGGAAAAAATGTCAAAAACGATTCACAAATATGGGAATACGTCTGCGGCATCTATTGGTATTTCCTTGGTAGATGAGCTTGAAGCAGGTAAGATAAAAGATGATGATTTAGTAGTACTTGTTGGATTTGGCGGTGGCTTAACATGGGGTGCCGTTACAATGAGATGGGGAAAATAAAAACGAAAAATGCTTGAGGGGAGTAATACAATGAGTAAACGACGAGTAGTAATTACAGGAATTGGCGCAGTTACACCACTAGGAAATAGCATCGAAGAAACATGGACTAACATTAAAGCTGGAAAATCTGGCGTTGGCGAATTAACGCGTTTAAATAAAGATCTTTTCGCAGCAAAAGTTGCTGCTGAAGTGAAGGATTTTAATATCGAAAAGTATATCGAACGTAAAGAAGCTCGTAAAATGGATCGCTTTACACAGTATGCTTTAGCAGCATCTATCATGGCGATGGAAGATGCACAATTAACAATCGATGAAGAGCTAGCACCACGTGCAGGTGTCTGGATTGGCTCTGGCATCGGCGGTATGGAAACATATGAACAACAATTTTTAACTTTCCAAGAGCGTGGAGCAAGAAGAGTAAGTCCATTCTTTATTCCAATGATGATTCCAGATATGGCTTCAGGCCAAGTGTCGATTCACTTTGGTGCAAAGGGCATTAACTCTTGTTCAGTAACTGCTTGTGCTTCAGGTACAAACTCTATTGGGGATGCTTTTAAAGTAATTGAACGTGGCGATGCAGATGTTATGATTTCGGGCGGTGCTGAGTCGCCAATCGTTACGATGGCAGTAGCAGGCTTCTGCGCTAATACTGCATTATCTTTAAGCACTGATCCAGAAAAAGCTTGCCGTCCATTCGATAAAAATCGCGATGGTTTCATTATCGGTGAAGGTGCTGGGATTGTTATTTTGGAAGAATATGAGCACGCAAAAGCACGCGGTGCTAAAATTTACGCAGAAGTTCTTGGCTATGGTGCAACAGGAGATGCACATCATATTACAGCTCCAGCTCCTGAAGGGGAAGGTGCTTCTCGTGCAATGATGCAAGCATTATCTGATGGCGGCGTAGAAGCTTCACAAGTTGACTATATTAATGCCCATGGAACAAGTACACCATATAACGATTTATTTGAAACACAAGCAGTAAAAACTGTTTTTGGTGAACATGCCTATAAGCTTGCAATGAGTTCAACAAAATCAATGACAGGTCACTTATTAGGTGCAGCTGGTGGTGTTGAAGCTATTTTCACAGCGCTAGCACTTAAAGAAGGCATTTTACCACCTACAATTAATTTAACAGACGCAGATCCAGAATGTGATTTAGATTATGTGCCAAATGAAGCTCGAAAAGTAGATATTCAATATGCAATGAGTAACTCACTTGGGTTTGGTGGACACAACGCTAGTCTACTATTCAAAAAAATCGAGGAATAATAAAGTAAAACTTTAATTAGTGGGGATTTCATTATCCCCACTTTTTTTATTATTAAAAATAAGAGTGTCATGTCAAAAGATACACGCTATGTAAAGTGGTTGATTGGAGTGAAGGTTGGGCGACTCCTTGGGGATCAGCGGCTCATCGGACGCCCCCAGGAAAGCGCCTAGCCGGAACGGAAATCACCTCCTCGTTTTGCAGAAGAACCTTACGTTATTTAATATGAACAACATAAAAAACGTCAGCCTAATTTAAATGGCTGACGTCTTTTTTTATAGTTTTATGAATAGATGATAATAAAGAAAAAATAGAAAGGATGCCCTAACTTGGTACGACTCTTTTTATTTTTAGTGAGCTACGGCTTATTGATTCTCTCCGTTGGGAATCTCATATTGTATTTGAATTATCGGACACTCGGATATACCTGGATAGTTGTTTTTAAATTTATGGCACAGACAGCAGCATTTTATGTGGCAATTGGATCAATCGTTGTGTTATGTGCTGTTGTGCTTGATCTTGGTTATGATAAAACGATAAACAAGGATAAGATGTAATACTTAGATTACTCTCTTTTTGGCCAAGCTCTTCGATAAGTTTCAACAAAGCTACAGTATTTCTTCATTTCATGTTAAAGCTTTTTTCTTAGCGACGTGCACGGCCAAGACCCATTGCTTCTTCCATGCGTTTTAATGTAGCGCTAGCAATAGCATTTGCCTTTTCAGCACCTTCATCTAAAATGATGTCTAATTCTGATGATTCCACCAAGTGATAGAATTTCTCTTGAATTGGTGTCAGGTGATCAATAACCGTTGCTGCAACACCTTGCTTGAAACCACCATAGCCAACGCCCTCGTATTTTTTTACAAGGTCGTCAATAGATACGCCTGAAATGGCAGATTCGATTGTTAGTAAATTAGAAACGCCAGGTTTATTTTCCACATCAAATGCCACAATACCATCAGAGTCAGTAACAGCAGATTTAATTTTTTTCTCAATATCTTTCGCTGAATCTAACAGCTTGATTGTTGCTTTTGTATTTGGATCAGATTTACTCATTTTCTTTGTAGGTTCTTGTAGTGATTTGATACGAGCTCCTGCTTTAGGTAATTGAATTTCAGGAATCGTTAAAACGTCACCATAACGTTTGTTAAAACGCTCTGCTAGATCACGAGTAAGCTCAATATGCTGCTTCTGATCATCACCGACAGGAACAATGTTTGTGTTATACAAAAGGATGTCTGCTGCCATCAATGGTGGATATGTTAAAAGAGCGGCAGATACGCTTTCCTTCCCGTGCGATTTATCTTTAAATTGTGTCATACGTTCAAGCTCACCAATCGATGCAACGCATTGTAACATCCAGCCTGCTTGTGCGTGAGCTGGTACTTCTGATTGAATAAATAATGTCGATTTTTTAGGGTCGATGCCAGTAGCAATATACGTTGCTGCTAGGTTGCGAATATTTTGACGTAATTCTTTTGGATCTTGAGCCACTGTTATTGCATGCTGATCGACGATACAATAAACAGCATCACCTTCATCTTGTAATGCAGGGAATTGCTTAAATGCTCCTAAATAGTTCCCTAAAGTTACAATACCTGTTGGCTGTACGCCTGAAAAAATAGTTGTCATTGTCATTTCCTCCTTGAATTTAAGTCCCTTGTTTTTACATAAATATCAAAATGAAGAGTCATCACCAAAACGTGTGGTTGATTTCCGTTCCGACTGGACGCTTTGTTGCTGCCGCTACGCTTTCGCACAGAGCAGAGCTTCCTGGGAGCGTCCGATGAGCTGCTTGGGGGCAACAGGATGTTTTTTGCGCGAAAGCGTAGTGCTAACGAAGCGACAGCAGCAGGATGTTTTTTTGCGCGAAAGCGTAGTGCTAACGAAGCGACAGCAGCAGGATGTTTTTTGCGCGAAAGCGTAGTGCTAACGAAGCGACAGCAGCAGGATGTTGGTCACGAAGGCGTTATCACAGGATGTGATGTATTTAGCCTTCGTTCCTCTATCGCTAATCCCTAAGGAGTCGCCCAGTCTCCACTACAATCAACTTTTTCATAATAGACGTTTTAATAAAAGTCATTCACAATTTTGGGTGATGAACCAAAATAAAAAAACATCATGCGTCCTCATTAGTTTTCTAATGAAGGGACGAATGATGTTTGAATCCGCGGTACCACCCAGCTTGCCTAAAACGGCCACTCTTCTTCGTAACGTGAAGGGACGAGCTTTGCTAATAGACTTAAGGAAGAAATTAAGTCGTTCACAAAGCTAACTCGGAAGTCCATTCCAAATGCTTACACGATCTGTTTGCAGCAACCACAGACTCTCTAAACGTGTAAAAGGCAAATGTACTACTCTTCGTCAGCGTTTTTTAGCTCAATACCTGTCTTCCATCTGCATAGATGGCGAGGTGAATTCACCAAAGACATAATTGATTTATTGCAAAAAATTATATTATAAAGGCTCGGTGAAAAGCAAGTGTGTAAAGTCAGACTTTTGACGGTGTTTTTTCTCGGAAGAAAGTTATATGCTACTTTTGTTGCTTTTTTATTTCAGTAAATTATATGAAGGTGTGGCTCAACACCAAAATTTGCGAATGACATTTGTTAAAACACATTCCATATACATAAGTTGATCTTCGTTCCGACTGGACGCCCCCAGTAAAGTTCCCATTCGGAATAGAAATCAACCGCACGTTATGGTAACAATCAATTTATTTGGAAATGCAACCGATATTAGTAAAAATACGTCTATATTTGTACACACAGAATTGACAGTATTCTCGTTTAAAATTTTTAAATGAGAACAAAAACAATCAAGCAGTGGATGTTTAAAATGCTCTACGAATGGGAATGTTAGTAGTAGGTCATTACAGATCTCAAGAAGTAACTACTTTGAAGTTTATGTGAAAAAACAGAAAATTTCATGTCAAATGGGTATTCTTTTTTTATTGGAACTATATTCAAACATCACAGAGTACTGTATAATGGTATGTATATTTAAATTACATTAATTCTAATTTAACACACTAGTTTATAGATAATGATTAAAAGGAAAGGATGTGTCAGTATGATAGTAACTTTATTTACATCACCAAGTTGTACGTCTTGCCGAAAAGCTAAAGCATGGTTAGAGGAGCATGAAATCCCATATACAGAACGTAATATATTTTCTGAACCATTAAGCATTAGTGAAATTAAAGAAATTTTGCGTATGACAGAAGATGGTACGGATGAAATTATTTCAACTCGATCAAAAATTTTCCAAAAATTAAATGTTGATGTGGAAAGCTTGCCATTACAACGTTTATACGAATTAATTCAAGAGTATCCAGGTTTATTACGTCGTCCCATTATTTTAGATGAAAAACGTTTACAGGTCGGCTACAACGAGGATGAAATTCGCCGTTTCCTGCCTCGTAAGGTTCGTGCTTATCAATTGCAAGAAGCACAGCGTATGGTGAACTAATATTGCCGTATTCTGCATAGAATAGTATTAGATGTTACATATGCAACAAGCATATTGTGACATCTATTTTTTTGTGTTTTTCTTATGTAAATCCTTCTATATAGAGTATAATAAATAATAGGGAAAAGTCATATATTTCGGTAAAGTATGTTAAACTTGATTTTAGCTTAATAGTTTACTACAATTTCAATAATTCAAATAACTTCTGTGAAACGGTGTATATCCTTTTCATTTTATGACAGAACAGCATACAATATAATTAGAGACAACTGTGGACATTAATTTTTTAATTTCGGTTGCTCGATGGGTTTACTGTAGTGTGGTCAAAGGTTGAAAAACAAAAATGAAGTATGAGGTTAAAAACAATGAATAATAGCATACTAATGAAATAAACTGTTTTTCGACAAATGACAGTGAAGGGAGATGAGGTCTAGTGGACATCGAACGTGTAAACGAAAATACACTCAAGCTCTTTATTACGTACAATGATATAGAGGATCGCGGCTATAGTCGTGAAGAAATTTGGTACAATCGAGCAAAGGGTGAACAACTTTTTTGGGATATGATTGATGAAGTAAATACGGAGGATTATTTTGATGTAGAAGGTCCAATTTGGATTCATATCAATGCTTCTGAAGTAGGCTTAGAGATCATTGTCACACGTGCACATATTTTAAAAGACGGTGAAACCTTAGATGGTTCTTCGCATTTTGATGAACACAAAGATATGTTTGCTCCATTCGAGGATGTTGGAGAGGATCTTCTCAGTCAACTAACTCAATTTGGTGACATTGATGAGTCAGAATTATTTATGGATACAGACATTTATGTTTATAAATTTAAAGATATTGATGAGTTAATCCCTGTAGCGAAACGCATAACAGATGAATTAGTGGATTCCTCATTATTTAAATATGAAAATTGGTACTATCTGGTAGTTGACTTTGCGAACGCAGAAGAAGAGCTAAATCATCACGATAGAAATGCGGTTATTAAAGAATTTTTACTACCATCGAATTTTACAATCCATCGTTTAGAGGAATATGGCGAAAAAATTATGGAATTTGATTGCTTTGAAACTGTACGAAAATATTTTATTTAAAGTAATGAGTACTTGATTCAGTGGTTTAGACTGTAAACAAACTTGGTGATTATCAAGTTTGTTTGCAGTCTTTTTATTTAACTTCTTTCAGTAAGTGTTTTTGGTAACGTAAGTAATTGAAAAAAGATAGCAATTTATAAATTTCAAGAAAAAGCCGTACTTTATTTGTCGCTATAAAAAGGCTCCTATACAATTAGGCAAAAAGGAGATGATTTTATGCTTATGGCCTATAATGAGCAGCAACAGATTTTTCTCCCATACCAATATTCAAGGGAAGCTTTACAACGATATAGGCGGCAGATGAAATTTTATTGTCCTCAATGCCAGCAGCCTGTCCAATTAAAGATAGGCAAATATAATATCCCTCATTTCGCTCATATTGCTACTAATAGCTGTGTACAGTTATTTGCAGAGGGTGAATCAAAACTTCATTTACAAGGAAAAGTCCAATTATTTGAATGGTTAAAAAAACTCGGGCATACAGTAAAGCTGGAGCCCTTTTTAAGGAAGCTTTCACAGCGGCCAGATATGCTTTTGATCAAGGAGCATAAGCAAATTGCCATTGAATTTCAATGTAGTACAATTTCTCATGAAAAGTGGCTATTACGTACATCTGGATATGAGAAAAATTGTATACAGCCGTTGTGGCTTTTTCAAACACCTCAAAGACAAACTACACAAGGTGTTCAAAAAATTTCCATTTCTCCGATTATGCAAAAAGTGCTAAATGCTACAGCATTAGGTTTGTCTTATTTAGTGACATATGATGCAAACACATCGAGATTTATTTATTGGGCGAATCTTCTTTATGTTCATGGGCATACTTTTATAGGTAAAGTACAGGAATTAACTATTCACAAGCAACATTTTCCTTTTTATGAGCCTAAGACAATTACGAAAGAGGAATTTCGTCTGTATTGGCAGCTTTATAAAAAGTATTGTAAGCAATTTGTATATCAACGATTATTCCATAGTAAAAATGGGGTGCAAGATGCATTTTTACGAAGTAGGTATGAGTTAGGCTTTGCTTTAACGGGGATGCCTGATTACGTAGGTATTCCGGTAAAAGATGGAGAGGCAATACCAAGGTTTTCTATAGAGTGGCAAACGATTTTACATCATTTTTGTCGTTGTTTACAATTAGCACCTCATGAACTAGATGAGAGAAATATACGATTGTTTTTAAGCCAACAACATATAGAGGTTACAATCCAGGCTGTACAAGCTATTAAAAATTACGGAATGGTACTGGCGAAAAGGGATGAAAAAGATGATCGTTTTCCGGATATTTGTGAGCGAGTGTACGCACATTTATTTGCAATTGACGCAATATACTGAGAAAATATGAGAGTATAGGAAAAACGCACATATAAAGGGGGCTGGCACATGGCTAGTAATCAAGTTTTAGTAAGAAATGATGTTCCAAAAGAGTTAACTTGGCGCTTAGAGGATATATTCGCAACTGATGCCCTATGGGAAGAAGAGTATAAAGAAGTTGCAGAACTTGCGAAAAAAGCACCTAGTTATGCAGGTACTGTGAAAAATGGAGCAGATGAATTAGCGGCAGTTCTAACTTATCACGATGAAATTTATGAACGTGCAATGAAGCTTTACACGTATGCTCATATGCGTAATGACCAAGATACGACAAATAGCTTCTATCAAGATATGAATAGTCGTATTCAAACATTAGCGACTAGTATTTCGGCTGCCCTATCATTTTTAACACCTGAGATTTTATCACTGAGTGAAGAAACGATAGAAAGTTACTTAGCAGAAAACAAAGACTTACAACTGTATAAGCAATCATTAAAAGAAATCACGATGGCGCGTCCGCATGTATTACCAGCAGAGCAGGAAGCGTTACTTGCACAAATGTCTGAGGTTACAGGTACTGCTTCAAATGCATTTAGTATGTTAAATAACGCTGATATTGTCTTCCCTAAAGTGAAAAATGAAGAAGGGGAAGAAGTACAGCTAACACACGGTAACTATATTAAGTTTTTAGAAAGTAAAGATCGCACTGTTCGTGAAAATGCTTTTAAAGCAATGTACGAAACTTACGGTAACTTTAAAAATACGTTTTCCGCTACATTAACGGGCAATGTGAAAAAGCATAATGTTAGTGCACGTATTCGTAATTATGATTCTGCACGTCACGCAGCGATGTCTAATAACTTCATTCCGGAAAGTGTTTATGATCAATTAGTAGAAACAGTCCATAAGCATTTACCAGCTATGCAGCGCTATATTTCGTTACGTAAAAAGCTTTTAGGTGTAGACGAATTGCATATGTGGGATTTATTTGCTCCACTCGTTAAGGAAGTGGATATGAAAATCACTTACGACGAAGCGAAGGATATTTTAGTAAAAGCTTTAGCGCCACTAGGTGAGGAATATCAAGGCATTGTTCAAGGTGGTCTAGATAATCGTTGGGTGGATGTCTTAGAAAACAAAGGGAAACGCAGTGGTGCGTACTCTTCAGGTGCTTATGGAACAAATCCATATATATTAATGAACTGGCAAGACAATGTTAATAATCTGTTTACACTAGCGCATGAATTTGGTCATAGTGTACACAGTTATTATTCACGTAAAAATCAGCCGTTCGTTTATGGCGATTATTCTATTTTTGTAGCGGAAGTAGCTTCAACTTGTAACGAGGAGCTGTTAAATGATTATTTACTGAAAACAATTGAAGACCCTCAACAGAAAATTTATTTATTAAATCATTGGCTAGACGGCTTCAGAAGTACTGTTTTCAGACAAACAATGTTTGCTGAATTTGAACACCTAATCCACCAAATGGATAAAAATGGTGAATCTTTAACAGCAGAGCGTCTAACAGAGGTTTACTATAATTTAAATAAACAATACTTCGGTGAGGATATTGTTGTAGATGAGGAAATCGGCTTAGAATGGGCTCGTATTCCACACTTCTACTATAACTACTATGTGTATCAATATGCTACAGGTAAATCAGCTGCGACAGCATTAAGTAAACAGATTTTAGAAGAGGGTACAACAGCTGTAGAACGTTATATTAATAACTTCTTAAAAGCAGGCTGCTCTAATTTCCCAATTGAGGTATTAAAGGCAGCAGGCGTTGATATGAACGTTGCACAACCGATTGACGATGCATGTAAAGTATTTGAAGAACGTTTAAATGAGTTAGAAAAATTATTGTTGAATAATTAATTTGGAAGGCTGTAGGAATTTCCCTACAGCCTTTTTCTATGATTAATTAAATAATAAAAATTGTAAGAATAATGATTTTTTTTGATTTCCAAATGTTTAAAAGTGCGTATCTTGAAAAAATACTGTTTGTAATCGCTTTCTATTTGACAAATTTGTGAATCTATCATTGGACTTGTTGCTATATTTACTATTCCGTGATAAATTGAATCATGTGAAATAAATCACAAAAACAAACATACACCCCTTTGTTTGAACGTGAACATTTCTCCCATCCCCTTTGTGAAAAAGAGGCGTCATTATCTGTCGAGGATAGTGGCGCTTCTTTTATTTTTTTTAAGAAGCATTCCGATAAATCGCAGAAACGATCCGATAAATAAAAAAGAGAACAGGGACACAACATTAAATGTGTGTTGTATCCCTGTTCTTTAGAATAATAGTATAATTGCATTATTTAAGACGCCACAGTGTAGCGTGATCTGTCTGAATTCGTTCAATCTTTTGCTGTAGCATACGCTTCTTTAATTCACGTTCAGCATTTTGCTCTGTTGATGAGTAGATAAAAGCTACTTCATTTGTTGAAAGGGTATGGAATTTTTCAAATAACTCTTCCATTGTTGGTAATGGTTGACGCACAAGCTGTTCATCCATCATTTCTTGTAAAATATGTTCATAAACTTCATAGGAATAGTTGCCACTAACTTTAAGACCTTCATCTTCAATACATTCATTGAAAAACACAATGCTAGGGACTTCATCAACTTCCATCTCACGTTTAATATATAAATCGCATTGGAAGGCACGTGCTGCTTCTTTTGAACCGAAGTCTGCGGTAAATTCATTCATGTCTAATTGAACATCTTCCGCAATTTTTAGCAACGTAGCATAAGAATTGACATCTTGTTGGTTTAGTAATACATATTCTTGTAGTTTCGACAAATAACGTGCGCCTGCACGTTTCCCCTGTAACTCTGCTGCTTTAATAGCGATCGATGGCAAAACAGGGTGATTAATGTCAAGTTCAATACCGGATACACAACCTTTTACACGCTTACTTAAGCAATTCAGAGAGGCTAGCTCTGTGCTTAGTACAAAGCGCCATGTAAAGTAATGATTGTACTCTAGCTGTAACTTACGAAGAACGGCTTGCAATTTAAAAGCTTCTGGACAAAGTGGATCTACGAAAATATACAATTCAATAGGCTTATTAGCAGTAGAAATCTCAGGAGTTGGCTCTTGTAGCATTTGAATATTATTCACGTAACAATTCCCCCTCATCGTCATTTGGTGTATTAATCATGTGATGAGCTGTTAATACTAAACGTTGATAATAAACTTCACGGTACTTACCTTCCATTCCTACTTCATCCATCGCCTCGGACATACATTCAAGCCAAGCTTGAGCGCGATCAGGTGTAATCGGAAAATTCATATGACGTGCACGCATCATTGGATGACCATGCTCCTCAGTAAAAAGATTTGGTCCACCTAAATACTGTGTTTGAAATTGAATTTGCTTGCGTGCTGTTTCCGTTAAATCTTTTGGAAAGATTGGAATAAGATCAGGATGCTGTGCAACTCTTCTATAGAACGCATGGATTAGCTCTGAAAGCTTTTCAGCCCCCAGCTCCTCATAAGGAACAGTGTATTTTCGACTCATAAGTTTAATGCCCCTTTAATTCTTTATATCGTAAAGTATATTTTTATACTTAGTCATTTTTTAAAATGTGAATTTCTTGTGACTACCTTCATTCTATCAACGTCTTTTCGTTAACACAAATAAAGCGCTCTTCCGAAATGTTTTCGCTAAAAAAGCACAAATTTCACCACGCGGGTGAAATTTGCCGAAAAACGCTGTATTAACAATGATTATGCGAATCAATTATGCCTCGGCATAATTGAGCCCAGAAGTTAAACTGTGTAGTAATTCATCACTTTATTGACATAATTCTGCGTTTCTTTGAAAGGAGGAACGCCACCATACTTTGTAACGCGTGAAGCTCCTGCGTTATAAGCAGCTAATGCTAATGTAGGATCGTTATCAAATTTATCTAGCATTTGGCGTAAATATTTGGCTCCTGCCATAATATTTTGCTCTGGATCAAAGGCGTTTGTAACGCCTAAATATTGTGCTGTCTTTGGCATTAATTGCATTAATCCTTGTGCTCCAGCATGACTAACCACATTTGTATTAAAATTAGACTCTTGCTTAATCACGGCAGCGATGAGTTTCTCAGGTACATTATATGTAGCTGCTGCCTTTTGAATAATCGAAGCGTACTGATTCGCACCTGCTAATGAATTGGCATACGCTGTTGAACCAATTACGTTATCTGAAACGTAGGAGTCTAGCTTAGTACTAGTTGTACTAGATTGTGTGTTTGCTAAAGCTGCTTGTACAGATGAAGGTATAAAGACGCTATTAGAACCGTTATAAAGTAATGCTTGATACGCATTATTTTGCATGTTTTCAGATAAACCAGTTAAACTATTAAACTGATTCATCATAGACGAAGCGCTTGATACTCCTCCGAGCAAACTAGATAATTTTGCATTGTTAGTAGTAGTTGAATCGCCAAGTATTTCGCTAATCATGTCAGAAAACATAGAATTGCTGTCTGTAAGATTGTTTGACGATGAATTTTCTGAAGCTCCTAGTGTTTGTAATGCTTGAATGTCAAGTAAAGTTCTGAGTGATTGGATATCCAAGGAGTTGCCACCCTTTCTTGTTATCTAGCTAACTTATTTCAGCAACATCCGCTAAGAGAGTGACCAACATCACATTGGCCTAATATCTCCGGCGGATGTCACGGAATCGGAAAGGAAGTCTTTGTACAAGGACAAAGCCGATTCCGGACGCGACGCAATTATGCTGGGGCATAATTGCTCTATTAGGATTGTTCTTTATTCATTTGTAATGCTTTCATAAAACGCGCAATTTTTTTATCTGTTGCCCGTTTTTCAATACCATATTGCTGTAGAAATTCGTCGAAGGTTGCATTTCCTTTTATTGCATCTTTTGATTCATATTCTACCTCATAATCATCGCACTGCAAATAGAAAGAATGATCGAATACTAGAAGGCCATCCTTATAAGGTATTTCGACACGATCAGTTGTTAGTGAACCAAATACCTCCAATTTTTCCAAAGGGATGTTAAAGAGAGCTAGTCTTTTGGCTACTTCTTGGGCATAGAAATCTTCATTAGCAAGCATTTTCTCAGCTTGCTCAGCCGTTAATTCGTCAGTCGTCTCTAAGTGTGCATGCTCTGCATTTTTTTCTTTTAAAGTACACTCAAAGTATTTGTCGATTTGTCGAATACGAAGCCCGCTTTGGCGTTTCCGAATAGCTTGCGAAGGTGTGTCGAAATAATGATTTGTTTGACGATGAATAGCATTTTCAGAAATGTTGAATTCTTGCAGTAAATATTCGTATTGCTCTTTTGTTAAAAGATTTTTAAACTCTATTTCAATTTGTTGTGCCATTATGTTCACCTGTTTATTTTAATTTTTTTACTTGTGTTGATTAGGGGAAAGGTTCATCAGCATAGCATGGGGTTGATCTCCGTTCCGGCTGGGCGCTTTGTTGTTGCTGTCGCTTTGCTTTCGCACAGATAAAACATTTGTTGCTGCCGCTTCGCTTTCGCGCAGAGCTTCCTGGGGGCGTCCGATGAGCCGCTTCACTCGCGTTGCTCGCTGCAGGGTCTCGGGGCAACGGGAAAGCGTGAGTGCAACGTAGCGGCAGCAGCAGGATGTTGGTCACGAAGGCGTTATCACAGGACGTGATGCTTTTAGCCTTCGTTCTACTATATCGCTAATCCCCAAGGAGTCGCCCAGCCTCCACTCCAATCAACTTATATGCATATCATATGTTTTAGTAAAAGGTCATACTAAAATTCCGATGATAGATAAAAATTTTAGTATGGCTCATTACAATAGCATGGGGTGATTTCCGTTTCGCTTGGACCAACAAATGATTTCTGTACGAAAGCGTAGCGGTAGCAACAGCGTCGATGTTGGTCACGAAGGTGTTATCACAGGATGTAATGTTTTAGCCTTCGTTCCGCTATTGCTGATTCCAAAGGAGTCGCCCAGTCGGAACGGAAATCAACTACACGCTATAATAAAAAGTTTCGTTCGTTATTTCATTGATTTAGTATTTACACACTGCAACTATTTACCCTCTATGCTAAAATAAGAGGAAGAGTACGACGAAAAGGGGAACCGCGTGTGCGTAAAATTTATACAATAGAAACATTGAATTTTGAAAATGAAGAACTTCATTTTAGTTTAAACGACAATGAAGTAAATTTACAGTTAAAACCTGCTGCACAATTAATTGCAGATTCTGATGACTTTGCGTTTATTTATTTACTTGATGCAGGAGAGGATTATCATTACTTGCGTTTTCCGCCGAGTAGTTGGGATCAGCTTGTACATATTTTGCAAAAAGGGAAAAACCCAAAGCTACAACTAGGTGAAGAAGTACTTGAGCTTACAAATTTTTACGATGAATTGGAAATGCTCGTGTATAATATTGAAGGAAATTACAATTATGGGGCGGAATTTGTCCAAGCGGTGGAACAACACTTCGAGAAAATTCTAGCTGAATAAAAAGACAAAACGAACAGACGGTGTTGGTTTTGTTCGATACCGAATGTCGGGAGGTTTTTGCGATGGGGCAATGGGAAATATTTTTAAGTCCTTATAAACAAGCAGTAGATGAGTTAAAAGTAAAATTAAAGGGTATGCGTTCACAGTTTGGTATTGTTAATGCAAATTCACCAATTGAATTTGTGACAGGACGTGTAAAGCCTTTAGCAAGTATATATGATAAAACACTAGAAAAAGGACTTTCCTTTGAGCCTTCTAAACAGCTAGGTGACGAGCTAGGCGATATCGCAGGTTTACGTATTATGTGTCAATTTGTAGATGATATATCGACAGTTACAGAACTAATACGGCAACGTAAAGATATGCGTGTAGTGGAAGAGCGTGACTATATTACACATAATAAGCCAAGTGGCTACCGCTCATATCATATGATTGTGGAGTATCCTGTAGAGACGATACAGGGGAAAAAAGTGGTATTAGCTGAAATACAAATAAGAACACTAGCCATGAATTTTTGGGCATCTATTGAGCATTCTTTAAATTATAAATATAAAGGTATGTTCCCTGAGGAAATTAAAAATCGCCTTCAAAGTGCAGCAGAGGCCGCTTTCCGATTAGATGAGGAAATGTCGTCCATTCGTAGTGAGATACAAGAAGCGCAGGCTTATTTCAGTGAATATAAAGAAGCATCGAATCCTAATTTACTATCGGAGAAGGAGCGTGACTCAAAATGAAATTTTCCATTCAATCACGTAGAGATGCACAGTCGAACGAATTAATGGAGCTAGCCAGAACGTATTTGCAGGATTTTGGGTTAACTTATGATGAAGAGGCTCCTGAAATCGTAATCTCTATTGGGGGAGATGGCACTTTACTACATGCCTTTCATCGATATGCTCATTTGCTAGATCAGGTCGCCTTCGTAGGTATTCATACGGGACATTTAGGATTTTATGCCGATTGGAAGCCATCTGAATTAGAAAAGCTTGTTTTATCCATTGCGAAAAAGGACTTTAACGTTGTGGAATATCCTCTACTAGAGGTAAAGGTGGAGCATCATAATGCGGAATCCAATACGTATTTAGCGTTAAATGAAGCAACTGTGAAATCACCTGATGTCACGCTTGTAATGGATGTAGAATTAAATGGTAATCAGTTTGAACGTTTCCGTGGAGACGGACTATGTGTATCAACGCCTTCTGGTAGTACAGCTTATAATAAAGCCCTCGGTGGAGCAATTATTCATCCGACTTTAGCGGCACTCCAAATTACTGAGATAGCATCTATCAATAACCGTGTCTTCCGTACAGTTGGTTCACCACTCATATTACCAGCACACCATCATTGTGTTTTACGTCCAGTCAATGAACAAAACTTTAATATGACAGTTGATCATTTACAAGTCACGCAAGGTGATGTGAAGTCGATTGCATTTAATGTAGCAACTGAAAGAGTGCGTTTTGCACGTTTCCGTCCATTCCCATTCTGGGAACGAGTGCATGAATCATTCGTGGCCAATGAGTAAAATGGATACAAGATTTACACTGCATTTTATAGCGGAAAAGGAAGGCCAACTACTTAGGGAGGCCTTAGCTGAATGGCGCATCTCCAAGCGAGCTTTAACGGCTATTAAATTTGATGGAGGCTTACTGACAGTAAATGATGTCGAACGCAATGTTCGACATCCTCTTCACGTTGGCGATCGAGTTGAAGTTACATTCCCTCCTGAAGAAAAAAGTGAGGGGCTTGCTGTTGAACATGGTGAACTTTCTATTATTTACGAAGATGAAGCAATTTTAGTGCTTAATAAGCCAGCACATCAAAGTACGATTCCTTCGCGTGAGCATCCAACACATAGCGTAGCGAATCTAGTGTGTGGTCATTTTCAACAGCAAGGTTTAGCATCAACGGCTCATATCGTCACGAGACTTGACCGTGATACTTCTGGCTTGCTATGCATTGCCAAACATGCTCATATTCATCATTTAGCGGGACTTGCACAACGTAGCGGAGAAATTTCTCGACAATATGAAGCCATTGTACATGGACATGTGGCACGAGATGTACGATCAATTATTGCTCCTATTGGACGCAAGGAGACGAGCATTATTGAGCGTGAGGTGCGTGAGGACGGTCAATTTGCACATACAGATGTGACAATATTAAGGCACTTTTATTTACAGGGTGAACCGATGACACATATACAACTAAAGTTGCACACAGGGCGAACACATCAAATTCGTGTGCATATGGCCTATGTGGGACATCCACTTGTTGGAGATGAACTTTATGGTGGAAGTCGTGATCATATAAATAGACAAGCATTACATTGTGTGTCCTTAAAGATGCTTCATCCTTTGACAGGTGAGAGGTTACAATTTACAAGTAACGTAAATGAAGATATGCAGCAATTATTGATTGACTCTTTAGTTTGAAGTTTATTTCTTCAATCCTCTTTTATTCCCGAAGTGTGAAACCTATTACTGAATCATGTTATATATTTAAGGAGATGTTCGCACAAACGGGCATCTCTTTATCATTTTATAAGTTATCTTAAAAACATCGTAACAGAACAAAAAGCGATTTGTAGGGTATAGTAGAGTAGAGGATTTACCATAACGAGTGGTTGATTTCCGTTCCGACTGGGCGCTTTGCTGCTGCCGCTTCGCTTTCGCGGCAGCAGAGGGTTTTGATTGTGCGAAAGCGCAGCGACAGTAACAACAACAGCACCGATGTTGGTCACGAAGGCGTTATCACAGGATGTGATGCTTTTAGCCTCCGTCCTCTATCGCTGATCCCCAAGGAGTTGCCCAGTCGGAACGAAGATCAACTATTTATGGCATACGGTTAATAAATGTCATCTCCAACTTTTGGTGAGGAGCTAGTTTTTATTCAGTAAAGGTGAAAAACGGAAACTTTTATCTACAGATTTATCCAATTAGATTGCGGAGATGTTGTAGGATGCTATGTAGTAAAAAAAGGGTTTGCAGAAAAGGCATCATACGCTCTATTATATAAAAGGTAGATTTACGGAATTGCCCGTATTAATGATTTAATGCTCGGAAGGAGGGGACAAGCATGATAGAGGAAAGAAATGAAAGGGATGATGTGCAATTCGACGAGGCTCGTTTGCGAGAAATGCTCGAAGCACATGATATAAACGCATTCCGCGATGAGTTTTTAGAGCTTCATCCATATGATCAGGCAACGTTTTATGAGAAGGTGGAGCCTGATATACGAAAGACCATCTATTCGTTCTTGTCTCCGGCGGAAATGGCTGATATTTTTGAGGCAATCGAAATAGATGATGATGAATACACAGCGTATCTGGCTGAGATGGATCCTTCATATGGTGCAGAAATGCTTTCTCATATGTACGCAGATGATGCAGCAGACGTTTTAAATGAATTGGATACGGAACAACGTGAAAGCTATTTAGGCATGATGGATGAGGAAACAGCTGAAGAGATTAATGAGCTTTTAAGATATGACGAAGGCACAGCTGGTTCTATCATGACGACTGAATATGTAGCGATACCAGAAAATTCTACTGTTCGTTCAGCGATGGCGATTTTACGAAAAGAAGCACCGGATGCTGAAACCATTTATTATATTTTTGTCGTGGATGAAGCACATCGATTAACAGGTGTTATTTCGCTTCGTGATTTAATCATTGCGGATGAAGATACTCGTATACGCTCGATTATGAATGAACGTGTTGTGATGGTGCACGCGGGGGATGACCAAGAAGAGGTTGCCCAAATTATGAAGGACTATAACTTCTTAGCTACACCAGTTATTGACGATAAGGGTGAATTACTAGGGATTATTACAGTCGACGATATTATCGACGTTATTGATGAAGAAGCATCGGAGGATTACTCTAAATTAGCGGGTATTTCCGATATGGATAAATTTGATACAACCTCGTTCCAAGCGGCTAAAAAACGTTTACCATGGCTTGTCATATTATTATTTTTAGGGATGTTGACAGCAAATTTGATGGGACAGTTTGAGGCAACGTTAGAACAGGTAGCGTTACTCGCGGTGTTTATCCCTCTTATTTCAGGTACTTCTGGAAATAGTGGAACACAGGCATTAGCGGTAGCTATTCGAGGAATTGCAACAGGAGATGTTGAAGAACATAGCAAGTTAAAATTACTCCTACGTGAAGCAGGCACGGGTTTAATGTCTGGAATTGTTTGTGGGCTGATTGTGATCGGCATCGTCTATATTTGGAAACAAGAGCTTATTCTTGGAATGCTAGTAGGAGCAGCGCTGTGTGGTTCAATTTTAGTAGCAACACTTGCAGGTTCTTTCATTCCATTGCTTATGCATCGCATGAAAATTGATCCAGCTGTTGCATCAGGTCCATTTATTACAACATTAAATGATATTACAAGTATTTTAATTTACTTAGGTTTGGCGACAACATTCATAAGCAAAATAGGCTGAGAACCAATTTTCTTCCTTTCGCATATTGTATGAAAAAAAGGGAAGTGAGTAATGTGGGTCAAGAGCCACGCTTATTTATAAAGTCACCATCCTATTTTCTGAATATTTCTAAGGCACTACATGAACTTGATTTGGATGAAAGTACGTCAGTGTATCTAAAGGACGGCTATTTCAATGAACAGACAATTGAAGAAAAAGAAGAAGAAGTGGTTGAAGAATTACAAATAGATCCGTATTTACTAAAGCAACTTCAATTTTTAGAAAAGCCATTTCGGCAAAAAGCTTATCAACCGTTAGTCGTAAGTTTAAAGGATGGCCGAAATTTACGAGGTAGTGCGTCTAATGTAGAGACGGATTCATTGATGCTTACTTCTTTTGAATTAAAGACACAAGAAATTATTTATTTTGAGGACATAGAACAAGTATTATGGCGAGGTAAACAATTACCTACTTTATGAAAAAAGTGTACAGCAGAGGATGCTGTACACTTTTTTTTATGTGTAGTGTGTCAAAGGAGAAAAAGATTATTCACAAATCCCTAAGTCTACATCAGCAATACATTGTACAGCACAGAAGCACGATAAATCTACAGTGATACAGCTCTCAGTGGAATTCCAATCATCTACTTTGCATATTTTTTTCATGTTGACACAGCAGCCATCTCGACTTAATAGATCGACTGTACTTTCACTGGAGTCAAATGAACATAAAGGTTCTAAAACACGCAAGGTAGCGCAGCACTCATCAAACATATCTTCTACACGGAAAAATACGGATGTACATATACATGGATCTGCTGTTGGAGAACTGAAAAATGCTTTAAAAGGAGTACCATCTTTTGTAATTAACATAAATACACGTGTATCTGCATGAGAGCGTGCTGGACTTACGATGCCTCCCAGTGGTTCTAGGAAACAGTTAGCTGTACATGGTTGACATTCTTCTCTCACCGCTTGATTCTGAATGTCTAAAATAGCGCGTACTACGTCACAAACGCAGCCTGCTGAATGGATTGGTCCAATAGGATTTGTTGGCTTGCCACAACCCATATTGTCACCTCCTTTCCTTGTTACTACTTCTACAATATGTACTTAAGAAAAATGGACTCGGGCCTTTGTATATATAGTTAAATGAATAGTTTTTTTATGGTTGGAGAAACTTTAAAGAAAAGGAGGGTAAAACTTGAAGCTATTAGGAATGATGTTACCTCTATTAGTCAGTTTATCGCTTTTAAGTGGGTGCGGTGAAAAAGAAAAATTTATTGTCTACGGTTCACCGGAAAATGAAAAAGAAGTTGAATCCATATTAAAAGAGCAGAAATATGTAGACAAAACAACGGTTATCCAATACGACAATAGTATGCTTGTAGCAGTGCAAATTAAACCATGGGATAAATGGAAAAAGGCTAAATTAGAGAAAAAGTTGCAAAAGAAATTTGATGAAAAATATCCAAATAAAAAGGTTTTTGTCTCAACCGATTATAAAATATTTTATGAAGCCAATAAAATAAAAAGGGATCAAGTTGAAGATAATAAACTGAAAGATAAAATTAACGAATTGAAAAAGCTAGCAAAGGAGAAAGCATAGTGGAAAAAGAACAATACCATCAATTAGAACAGAATGTCACGCCGAAACCGCCTTATTTTAAAAATGTTGCAAAGGCATTTTTTGTAGGTGGACTTATTTGTACAATCGGACAGGCCGTTTCACTTTTTTATATCATTTTCTTTAATTTTACTGAAGAGACAGCTGGAAATCCAACAGTTGCAACAATGGTGTTCTTTGCCATGATTTTAACAGGTTTTGGCTTATATAAGAAGATTGGTCAATTTGCTGGAGCTGGATCAGCTGTGCCTGTTACGGGGTTTGGTAATGCTGTTATTTCTGCTGCCATCGAGCACAGATCTGAAGGATTAGTACTTGGTGTTGGTGGGAATATATTCAAATTAGCTGGGTCCGTTGTATTATTTGGTGTTGTCTCCGCTTTTTTTGTTGGACTTATTAAATACATTCTCGTAACGCTAGGAGTGGTTTCATGGTAATTATCTTTCAATCGAAGCCATCCATAATAGCAGCAGGTGTAGTCGCAGGTCCACTAGAGAAACGAAGTATATTTAGTCAACACTTTGATGCGACCTATGATGATGAACGTTGGCAAATGAAAACAAATGAACAAGGTCATCGAAAAATGGTGGAAGAGGCCTGTGAATTTGCCATGAAAAAAGCGGGCGTAAAAAATAAGGACATTGATTACTTTATGGGCGGCGATTTAGTAAATCAAATGACACCGACCAATTTTGCAGCTAGAGACTTAGAAATTCCTTTTATTGGACTCTTCTCAGCATGTGCTACCTCTATATCTTCAGTAATCGTTGCGAGCCTTTTAACTGAGGCAGGTGCCGCAAACTTTTCGCTCGCTGGTGCATCCAGCCAACACAATGCGGTTGAGCGACAATTCCGTTATCCAATCGATTATGGTTCACAAAAGCCCCAAACTGCTCAATGGACGGTAACGGCTGCTGGATATGCTCTAATTGGTAAACATCAAGAGGAATACCCTTCTATTGAAGCAGCAACTGTTGGAAAATCAGTTGATTATGGTATGGATGATCCATTTCACATGGGTGCAGCGATGGCACCAGCCGCTTTTCAGACGATTCAATCACATTTAGAGCAACGTAATCAAAAAATTTACCACTATGATTTAATTTTAACAGGTGATTTGGGTCAACTTGGCTTAAAACTTTTAAAAGGCATGTTTGTTGAAAATGGCATCAAAAGTGAGGATTTAAAACCTTTACGTGATGCAGGTGCCGAGTTTTATGGACAGGATGAGGCATTTCAATCCGGTGCAAGTGGTGCAGGTTGTTCAGCAGCTGTTTTTTTTAGTTATGTAATTCAACAGATGCGAGCAGGTACTTATAAACGAGTTCTTCTTGTAGCGACAGGAGCATTACTGTCTCCGCTTACTTTTCAACAGGGCGAGACGATTCCATGTACGGCACACGCGATTGAAATTACAATGAAATGAGGTAAAAGCTATGGTAATGACATTTGTATTTGCATTTATTGTAGGTGGCATTATTTGTGCCATCGGTCAATTACTAATGGATGTTGGAAAATTAACGCCAGGACATACATTGAGTACTCTAGTCGTAATTGGTGCAATTCTAGACGGAATGGGCTTGTATGAGCCTCTCATTAATTTTGCAGGTGCTGGTGCAACAGTTCCTATTACGTCCTTTGGAAATTCTTTAACGCATGGTGCGCTTGCTGAGGCAGAAAGGCATGGGCTTGTAGGCGTGTTGACTGGGATGTTTGAAGTAACCAGCTCAGGAATCAGTGCTGCCATTGTCTTTGGCTTTATCGGAGCATTACTTTTTAAACCAAAAGGAAATGTTGACTAGACGAATACCCCACCCATTTTTACAACCAAAACATATTATAGGTTGTAGAAGGGAGGGGTATTTTTATGGGATATCAAGGCTGGGGCTCGTATGGAGGGCACTCTGATGGTTGCTACGGAGGAGATTACGGCGGATATTATGGCTGCGGATATTATGGCTATGGACATGGTCAGAGTTCAACGTTTGTTCTAATCGTTGTTCTATTCATTCTCCTAATCATTGTTGGTGCTACTATCATTTAATTTCTTTCAGCATATGTCTTTAGTACCGAAAGGGTAGCGACAGGTACAGAAGTCTTCTGAGATGAAGGGGATTTAAGCTGCTTTTCAGTGAGTGTCCAAATACCTGCTGAAAGAAGTTAAGCCTCCGGCGGATGCCATGGAATCGGAAAGGAGTTCTTTGTGCAGGCACAAAGCCGATTCCTGACGCAATTATGCCGAGGCATAATTGATATGTGACAGTCGATAAGAGGCTTTAGCTTTTCTTCAGAGTGCTTTATTATCTGAATAAAGTTTAAAGCCTTCACTATTTTTTGAATGTTTTGTGCATAAAATATGAATGGAAATAAATTAATTTTAACTGATAGGAGGGGGAACATGAATCGCGGGTTTTTTAATTCAATTGAACAAAAAACTGGGGTATCGATGGATGAGATCTTCGCATTAGCAAATGCAATCCAACATGCTGATTTTACAAGTGAAAAACAAGTAAGAAAAATCGTACGACGCGTAAGTAAGGTGTCCAATAGACAAATTACGCAAGAGCTTGAAGATAAGTTAGTTCAATCTATTATTCAAGATGGTGCTTCACTAGACTTCGATAAAATTACTAAAATGATGAAATAATTTGATATTTAAAAGGTTGGTTAAATGGACTTTCATTTATAAATCAACCTTTAAAGTTTTGTAGAAAAAATAAAAAAGGTGTTACGATATGCCGTAGCATTTTCGTAACACCGATTTGAGGTGAAAGAAATTAAATCGTTTTTTCCATAGCACGATGTGGGATACCAGCATCCATAAATTCGGGAGATGTTACCGCATAGCCAAGCTTTTCATAAAAAGGAATAGCATAACTTTGTGCGTGGAGTTTTAGTTTTTTCTTATTTATTGAAATAGCGTACTTTTCCATTTCTTTCATAATTAAAGCACCTAGTTTTTTGCCTCGCTGATCTTGTAAAATACAGACACGTTCAATTTTTGCAGCATCGTCCACGATATTACGTAAACGTGCAGCACCTACAGGATCATTGTCTTCGTACATAATAAAATGTGTTGCGGATGCATCCTCAGCATCACATTCTAAATGCAGCGGCACACCTTGTTCTTCAACAAAAACCTGTTTGCGAACTGCGAACGCATCCTCGTGCTCTTTTGCTGTTTCCACAATCTTAACGTTGTACAAGGATTACTCAGCTCCTGACAATCGGAATGTTTCATATGTTGTCCATGAGCCATCTTCCAATTGGTATAAAAGATGAATACGATCAATTGTATCTTTTTCGTCAACGCCTGTCATACGTAATTGCCCAAAGATGTCATCATGCTCGGAATCCGTCATTTTTTGAGCAATCGTGATATGTGGTACAAATACATGTTTTGACTCACCAAAAGGTACTTTTTCTTCAAGTGCTTGGTGGAATGCTGTTAATTGTTCAGTTGGTTCAATGCGGAAATAAATCGCATTTGTTGTAGGGAAAAATGAACTTATGCGTAATGCATGAACGTTTAAAGGTGCATAGTTGGCAACAAGTTCATCTAATTGCTTAATAATAGATTGAATATCATCATCTGTCGCATCAAAGCTGTCCTTTAATGTAATATGCGGAGTAATTTTCGCATAATGAGGATCGTATCGTTTGCGATACGTATTCGCTAAATCTTGCAATTTTTTTGATGGAAATGCCACAATACCGTACTTCATAGGCCATTACCTCCCGAAAGTAAACAATTTTTTATTTAAGTATAACAGAAATTTCCGATTTCGTAATTTGATTCGCCTATATTAATTGAAATTTTCAATTAATGCGCGACGTAGATCAGGTTTCCAATATTTCCATGTATGATTGCCATTAAACTCTTCATAGAATAAAGAAAATCCTTTGTCTAACATGAGATTATGAAGCTGACGATTTGGTGTTAAAAAATCTTTAATGGTTTTATCCATTGTGACAACTTTATCTTCTTCTTTTCCAACAATATGGTAAATAGAGATTGAGCCTGGATCTTTAAAATTCTCTACAGCTTGCAAAACATTTTCATCAACATACGGTGATTGTAAAATAACCTTGCCAAAAATACTTGGATATTTTAATGCGGCCATTAAAGATGCGGTAGCAGCCATTGAGTCACCAATGACTCCACGACCCATTCCCATTTGATAGGTTGCATATTCAGTGTCTAAATAGGGCACAAGCTCGTGTGCTAAAAAACGAAGATATGCTTCATGTTGCTCTCCACTTGGAATATATTTAACACGTCGATCCTTTATGTCCTTATAAGGAACGAATGCAATGATTAAATTTTCGATTTCATAGTCATCGATAAGTTCATCAGCAAGTTTTGTAATACCTCCAAGCTGGAAATAATCTTTGCCGTCTGATGCAATTAAAATATTATATTTATATAGTGGAGAATAATTTGCAGGAACATAAATATAGAGCAATAATTCCTCCTGTAAAGCTTCACTATAGAACTTTAAATCTTGTACAGTTCCCTTATCCACTGATGACACTCCTTCTCATGTTTGTATCGAAATTGTACCATATAGCTAAAGTAAAGGTATAATAGGTTGGGCTAGCACTATTCTAGCAATCAAATCGAAGTGAGGGATAGTTATGCATGATAAAAGTACTCGCATACACTCTGAAGAAGTAGCGAAGGCAGCTCAAGCTGCACTCATTCGTCGTGGTGTATCGCTAGAGGATATTGCTAAAATCGTTTATGAAATGCAAAAATCCTATAATGAAGGTTTAACATTAGACCACTGTATTCATTCTGTCGAGCGTGTATTACGTAAGCGTGAAGTTCAACATGCTTTATTAGTAGGGATTGAATTAGATGAACTTGCAGAGAAAAAGTTATTGTCGGCACCGTTACAGCAAATTATTGAATCCGATGAGGGGTTATTTGGTGTGGATGAAACAATCGCACTTGGATCTGTTTTTACATACGGTAGCATAGCGGTAACAACTTTCGGTCACTTAGATAAGCAAAAAATCGGTATTATTAAGAAGTTGGACACAGAACCTGGACATCATGTAAATACGTTTTTAGATGATTTAGTTGGCAGTATTGCTGCTTCTGCCGCATCACGTATTGCCCATCGTATGCGTGATTTGGAGGAAGAGGGCGAGACCTTTGCAGATATTGAGCCCGAAGATCTAGGACCAAAACCAAAATCACATCATGAAATTTAAAAGAGTATTAATAAAGATAACAGAGCCTTCTCCAATAATATGAGGAGGCTCTGTTTACGTTGTAAATAAAATAGGGCTTTTTGGCAAAGCGAGGGGTTGATTTCCGTTCCGACTGAGCGCTTTCCTGGGGGCGTTCCAATGAGCCGCTTTTGGTGCTGCCGCTACGTTAGCACTACGCTTTCGCACAGAAAACATCCGCTACGCTGCAGGGTCTCGGGCCAACAGATGTCTTTTGCGCGAAAGCGTGAGTGCAACGTAGCGGCAGCAGAGGGTTTTGGTTTTGTTTGTGCGAAAGCGCAGCGACAGCAACAGCACGATGTTGGTCACGAAGGCGTTATCACAGGACGTGATGCTTTTAGCCTTCGTTCCTCTATATCGCTGATCCCCGAGGAGTCGCTCAGTCTCCACTCCAATCAACCACTTCACTCATCATGTACCTTATGACGCGTCCAATTTTAAAGTGATAAGTGATAAATAAAACGGGAATTACAAGACAACATTCAGAAAAATTTCTTAACCATTTTTTAACAATACGAACAGAGCCTCCTCGATAATTTGAGGAGGCTCTGCCTATTTAGTGTCTATGAATTGTTTTGTATACCGATAATTAATCGTTATAGGCTTTTAAATATTCTTTTACCTTTTTACTGTCTGCTTCAAGCTTCAATCCAGTATTAATGAGTGGTGAAACAGTGGATACAGCAGGTTTTTTATTGCCTTGATAATAGCTAATAAATTCATCTTGATTTATAGAGTAAAGAATTGCTTTACGTAGGTCTACTGAAACTGAAACAGGGCGACCAGATGTATTCATTTGTAGGTATGATACGGCATTACTATCAGCAGTATTTAACGTTAGTTTCGTATCAGATTTTACAATGTCTAGCTTTGTTTCTGGTACTGACTGAAGTACATGAATCTCACCATTACGTAATGCTGATAATGCACTATCGTTATCAGCGATAAAACGAACATTAATTTTTGCGATCTTCGGTTCATATTCACTACCTACACGGTAGGCAGGATTTTTCACAAATTGTGCTTCATAATCATTTTTCTTTATAAGAATGTAAGGACCACTAGCGTAAAGATGGTTGTTGTATGTTGCTGTGCCTTCCGTCACCGTAGCTTGGTCACCATAGGCAATATCCTTGTCTGGATTATAGGCTGCTACATCATATGTGTTAATGCTTGTTACTTGTTTTTCAGAAACGATACCACCAGATTGGTGTGCTAAATAATTTAACACTTGTGGGAATGGTGTTGGTGTTGTAATTTTAACGACTTGGTATGCTCCAGCTGCATTATTCACAGTCCCTTTGTCTTTTGCTAATTGCGTTACAGAAGCAGGGAGGTTTTGGGATAATGCATCTAATACAGACTGATCAGAGCCTGCAATTTTTTTCTTTTGTAATTCAGCTAAGTCAGAAACGATTTCGACTGTTTCGATATTTTCATGAAGACTATATGTGCGATGGTCTGGAACTGACTTTGAATCTTTTGCACGATTTAATGAGAATACAACGTCTTCTGCTGAAACCAATTCACCTGTATCAACGGCAGTACCATCTTTTACAGCAGCGAAGTTAAGATCATCACGTAAAATGAAATAATATTCTTGGTTCCCTTCAGCAATAGCATGATTATAAGATAATGAACCATCAGAAATGACTTCATCTGTATCTGTTAAGTTTACAAGTCGTACATACATATTCGTATTTAATGTATTAATAGAACCGTCATTCCCTTTAATAGGATCAAGAGATGTTAACGAATCTATTGTTTGATGTAAAATCAACGGTTCAGTTGCATTTTTGGATGAATCATTGAATTCGATATTTTCCCATACTTGCGCACGGGATTTTGGTAGATGTACAGTTTTTGGGTTTACTAATTCAGAGTAAATGCCTTGATATTTATTTGAAATATATAACGGAGCAATATAAGCTTGATCGAATACTAAAAGCTGTTCTAATTCTTTATATTTTGCAGCGGCTGCATCACCTGTCAACGTACTCGCTTCCTCGATGAGCGCATCTAAACTTGAATCAGATACAATACTATAGTCACCGCCCGTTTTAAACAAACCACGAACAGCATAATCAGGGTTTCCTGTTACTGTTGTCCAGCTAGAAAGAGCTAAATCATAATTGCCAGCATCTTTTTGTGCTGAAAATGAACCATAATCAGGTTGAATATTTAGTTTAACTTCAAAGCCATTTTTAACTAGTTGATCTCGAACAATATTCATATCTTCCTCAGAAGCGGCCATCCCTAATACTTCAACTGTCTTTTTACCTTTCTCTTTTGAATCTTTACTACCTTCTACTTCAGTTTTTGTCTGTACACAGCCTGCTAATGCTAAGACGGCAATGAATAAGAATACAAGTAATCTTTTCATGTAAGAACCTCCATTATTAATTTGATTTTGGATCTAAAGCATCTCGTAACCCATCTCCTAAAAAGTTAAAGGAGAGAACGAGAAGCATAATACAAAGGCCTGGGAAAATAGCGACATAGGAATGTGTTTCCAGGTACGTACTACCGACTTTTAGGATATTGCCCCATTCAGGAATGTGTGGCTCAATGCCAAGCCCTAAAAAACTTAAACTACTTGTTGAAATCACAGCACCACCAATAGTTAATGTTGCTTTGACAATCATCGGTGCTAACGAGTTAGGGACAATATGTTTAAAAATGATTGCAGCATCAGATGCTCCTAAAGCTCTGGCTGATTCTACGAATTCGAAATTAGAGAGCTGCATTACATTAGCGCGCATAGTACGAGCATAAGTTGGAATGGCTCCAACACTTAGTGCGATAATTAAATTCATAGTATTGGCACCAAACGCTGCGATAATAGCAATAGCTAGTAGAATTCCAGGAATGGCATATAAAATATCAAGACTTCGCATGATGATGTTGTCAGTCGCTTTCCCGTAATAACCAGAAAATGCTCCAAGGGTTCCGCCGATTAATGCAGGTATAATTGTTGAGAAAAATCCGACAATAAGCGATATTTGTGCACCGAAAACAATGCGAGAAAATAGGTCACGCCCGTAATTATCGGTGCCTAGCGGATATTCTAACGAAGGTGTTTGTAATAATGCCCCATAGTTATTTTCAATAGCGAAGTCATAGTCAAATGTCCAAGAGCTTGTTACGGACAAAGAAAACATTAGCACTATGAAAAATAATCCGAAGACGGCCATCGTATTGCGTAAAATCTTTTCCCAAATTCTTTGCCATTTTTCAATTGTAGAGGGATTCGCCTTTCGAGCTTTTTGAATAAGGCTATACCCTAGCAATGTGGCAAATAGATTGCCAGTCAATGAAGCAATAAGCAACAAAATACCAGGTAACAGCATCCATTTTGGCGCAGCCTCGGAAGTCACAAATTTTGTACATAGCATTAACATCACGATATAAAAGATTGCAAGGAGTAAGAAAAGACCCATTGCAAGTAAATAAGTATCTGTGACGTACGGTTTAAATAAGTTCAGTGCTGAAATACCGATAATAAAAAGCTGAGTGATCAAAGCATAAGCAGCAAAAGTATATTCAGCTGTCTTACTTCTTGAAATAAGTAAAAAAGCAAAAGATGTAGAAAAAATATTACCTGAAACAATTGTTAATAACAGTGGATAACCAAGTAATCGAGTGCTTTTTCGTATGTCACTATAGCTTGCTAAATCCTGTTTAATGCGTAAAGTCAGGAAACCAACATAAGCTGTGATAATTGCATAAATGACAAAAAAGATTAAGACGATTGGTCGCCAACTTTGAGTAGAAAAATTATAGCTATATGCTAGAAACAATAAAGAAAATAGCAAGGAAAAGACAAGTGTAAAATGTGAATTGACATATTCCTGTGTTATCTTCAAAAGTAGTTTGACATGTAAGCTGTTTTTCACGGGTGATCCCCCCTTTAAGACTTCTTCATTTTCGAGCGAATGCGTGGATCGAAAAAGGCATACATAATATCGATGAATAAATTTACGATCGAAATTGTAATAGCAATATAGACGACCCCACCGAGGATAGCTGGAATGTCCGGAATAAACTGCTTATCAACAATATAGCTACCGATACCACTAATATTGAAAACTTTTTCTGTAACAGATGCCCCACCTAACATTCCACCAAAGAGAAGTCCAATCACTGTAATTATAGGAATCATGGCATTGCGAATAGCATGCTTTGAAATCACCTTAAATTCATTCAAGCCTTTAGCTCTCGCTGTAATAATGTAGTCCTCATGTATCACCTCAAGCATACTGGATCTGGTCATACGGGCAATGGAAGCCGTAATGGATGTCCCTAAGACAATAATTGGCATTATTAAAGAAAGCCAGTTTTGAGGATTATATGTAGCTGGGAACCATTGCAGCTTTAAGGCAAATGTTAAAATAAATAGTAAGCCTTGCCAAAAGCTGGGGATGGATAATCCAATCAAGGCGATGAACATAAATGTATAATCCAAATATGAATTTGGACGAACAGCGGAAATAATGCCGACCGGAATAGCAATAGCGATAGCCATTAATAGTGATAGGATGGCTATTTCAAGTGTGACAGGAAACTTGTTTACAATGCTATGTGTAATAGTTTCTTTCCCTGCAAAGGAAGTACCTAAATCAAATGTGAAGAGACCAGATAGTGCATTCCATAATTGAGATAAATACGGCTGATCCAAACCATGAATATGATTAAAGTTAGCAATTTGCTCAGGCGTTGCCGCAACACCAAGTAAGTTTCTCGCTGGATCGAATGGCGATAAATACAAAATTGTAAACACTAGTGTCGCGACACCTACAATAACAATGAAACTCTGTAGTATTCGTTCAATGATAAATTGTAGAAATGGATTCGCACACAATAGAAGGACTACATAAAATAAAACAGCTGGTAAAAAAGTAAGAGCAACGAAGTTTTTATTTTTAAGTTGCTGACTAAAAAATTGTAAATAGGATGGATCTTCTAAACCATCCTTCAATAAATCTTGCTCTACTAACTGCTGTATTTTTGAATCTGCTAATTTCGAAGCAGTTTTTTGTAATTGTTTTTCTGACACAAATTCATGAAAGAACTTAGCTTTGGCTAATTCTTGCTCAGCAAATTTAAATTGCCATTGTGCGAACAAACCCTTTTCTTTGTAATACTGACTTCGTAGCTCAAAAGCTTGGCGGTATTGATTTGAATGTTTTCTTTTCCGATAAGATAAGTATGTAAAAGGGTGTACTAAAATACTTAAAAGAAAGAGTAGCACATTGTAAGGCTTATGGTGCATGAGCTTTTGATAAACTGAAAAAAAGAATACATGTTCCTTAGTTGTAGAATGATCTTTTGAAATAACCATGCATTTCCTCCAGACGTAAATAAAATAATAGATTCTAAAGTGAGGACAAAACAGCATCAACATACGCGTTGTAGCCGACTCATTTTTGTAAGGCCCTATTGAACAGATTGCAGGATGAAAGATTCAGCTTCTTTCAGTAGAAAGAAGTTAAAGCCTCCGGCGGATGTCACGGAAATCGGAAAGGAGTTCTTTGTGCAAGCACAAAGCCGATTCCGGACGCAATTATGCCGAGGCATAATTGATTATAATTATATTGTATAATTCCTATCAGTATTGTAAAGTATGGATTATACAAATAATTAAGTCAATCACAAAATTTACAAAAGGATGGATTGAATGAGTGAAAAGCTTCTAGAAATAAGCGATCTTCGTGTATCTTTTATTACGGGAGAAACAGAATTTGAAGCCGTTAAAGGCGTTGATTTTCATTTAAATAAAGGTGAAACACTCGGAATTGTAGGAGAGTCAGGTAGTGGGAAAAGTGTAACGGCTCGTTCAATTATGCGTCTATTACCATCACCACCTTCATTTCTAAAGTCAGGAAATATTTTGTTTAAAGGACAAGAGATTACTTCATTGAGCGAAAAACAAATGGAGACAATCCGCGGACAAGATATTAGTATGATTTTTCAAGATCCAATGACATCTACAAATCCAACTATTCGTATTGGAGAGCAAGTAGCTGAAAGTTTAATAAAGCATCAGTCAATGTCCAAAGCTGAGGCCTATAAGCAAACAATAGAGTTATTAAAGCTTGTAGGGATTCGAAATGCAGAGGAACGATATAAACAATATCCGCATGAGTTTTCAGGAGGAATGCGCCAACGTGTTATGATTGCCATGGCACTTGCCTGTCAACCATCTTTACTAATTGCAGATGAACCGACTACAGCCCTTGATGTAACTATTCAAGCGCAAATCCTAAAATTAATGCGAGACATGCAAAAAAAGATGGGTACCTCAATCATATTAATTACCCATGATTTAGGTGTTGTTGCTGGCATGTGTGATCGAATTATTGTTATGAAGGAAGGGGAGATTGTTGAGCAAGGTACAACAGAGGAAATCTTTGAAAATGCTCAACATCCTTATACTAAAAAACTATTGAATGCATTACCAAAGCTCCATGAGAAAAAGCAGCCTAAGCAAATTACGAATGTACAGCTCGAAATAGATAAAAATAAACCATTAATCGAAGTGACACATCTTTCAAAGGAGTTCACATTAGGGCATGGTCAAATGGTAAAGGCTGTCAACGATTTATCATTTCATATATATCCAGGGGAAACGTTAGGTTTGGTAGGTGAATCGGGCTCAGGAAAATCTACGACAGGTCGAACAATTTTACAGCTTCATCAGCCTACGAATGGAGAAGTTTTATATCAAGGTGTACCAATTACAAGACTAACGAAAAAGCAGCTTAAAGCAATGCGGCGTCATATGCAAATTATTTTCCAAGATCCATATTCCTCGTTGAATCCTCGAAAAAAAATAGTAGATATTATTGGGGAAGCTCTAGATATTCATAAACTCGTTAAAACGAATGAAGAGCGTCATCAGCGTGTGGAGGAATTACTTGAACTTGTAGGCTTAAACAAAGAACATGCAATGCGTTATCCGCATGAATTTTCAGGTGGACAACGCCAACGTATTGGTATCGCAAGAGCATTAGCAGTGGAGCCAAATTTTATCGTTTGTGATGAACCACTTTCAGCCCTTGATGTTTCTATTCAAAAGCAGATTGTAGACTTGTTAAAGGATTTACAGCAGCGCCTAGGATTGACATACTTATTTATTGCTCATGATTTGTCTATGGTTAAACATATTAGCGATCGTGTAGCAGTCATGTATGGAGGGAAGATTGTAGAACTTGCAGAAAGTGAGGAGCTGTACACCAATCCAAAGCATCCGTATACACAAGCTCTATTACACTCAATACCAATTCCAGATCCTGCGATCGAAAAGAAAAAATATATGGATACCGAGCACAAAGACAAACAAACACACTATGAAATAGAAAATAGTCAGCTTGTTGAAGTTTCTCCAAACCATTGGGTTGCTGTTGCAACTACATAGCTTGAATGTAGTAGCCTGATATTTTACAATAGAAACATCGTGAAACTTTTAAGGATTCTTTTAGAAGCTTCCTTAAAATGTAATAAAGATGAAGTTGTGAGGGAACTACTACATGAAAATGCAAGATATAAAAACGTTAATTACGAGTGGTACAATCATTATTGCAGTTGCATTGTATATGATTTTTGGCAGATCACCAGCCCAGGAGAAGGATACAACATCAACTAACCAAGATAGTACTATTTCTATTGAACAGGTTGAAGAAAAAACAGGAAATAAGCGCTTTGATGTAGATTATATTAAAGCATATGATGGTGATACGATTCAGACGACAATAAATGGCAAGAAACAAAAAATTCGCCTATTGATGGTAGATACACCAGAAATGAATTATAACAAGGGTGAAGCACAGCCTTATGCTGAAGAGGCAAGGGACTATACGATTAAATTGCTACAAAACGCCAAAAAGATTGAAGCGGTTTACGATGTTGGACCAGAAACAGATCATTATGATCGTTTATTAGCCTATGTCTTTATTGATGATGTAATGCTACAGGAATCCTTACTAAAAGAAGGACTTGCAGCAGTGCGCTTTATCCATAAACCAAACAATACGTTTGAGGATGAATTTAGAGACATTCAGCAAGCTGCAGAAAATGAAAAATTAAATATTTGGTCACGTGAAAATTACTTCCAAAAAGATGGCTTCCATCCTGAAGTATTAAAATAATGGTTAACAAACAAGGGACTGTCCCAAAAGGCTATGAAAAATGCCTTTTGAGGACAGTCCTTTCTCTAATATAAAGAGGTGAAAATAAAGTGAAGCTTGTAGAGTTTGTCAACAGGCTTTACTTTTATTTTTGGTTAAAAAGCTGAATAAATGGATTTTATCTTTACTTCAACTAAATTCTACTTACAACAAAAGCAAAGAACGTTATTAATAATATGAATAAATTAACATCTATATATTTCCGTTAAACTGCAGATGAGAACAGTGATAATATATATTGGATGTCTTTGGAGATATATCAAATTTTTATAATTACGCAGTAAAAAGTTATGTTTACGATGATAACGGATACCCACTCTCAATGATATAAAGGAGTACCTTAACAGTACCTCTCAAACTATCGTGATGATGTGCTAGGCGTGAAAGATGAAAATGGCAGCTTATTGCATCTTACACATATGACGCATGCGTAACATTTTAACGACCAGATATCATGATTAACGGCTATAAATATGCCTACAAAGAGGTGCTGAGTTTGTTTAAAAAGAAAATATTAGTCGGTCATTCAGGAGATAATGTCCAGGCAATTTTTAAACACTTAAAGAGCAGTAACATTCCGTTTGAAATAGGAATCAAAGACATTTTAAAGCAATCGTCTAATAGATTCCGCTCGAAAAAAAACGATGAAGTATACATAGTGTTTTATATAATTAAAGTTCGGAAAAAATATGCGGAACAAGTAGAAGCTATCGTTGGGGAGTATGTATCGTTAGAAAATGTGAACCATGACTATAAAGTGTCGAAAAAGAAAAGTAGAAAATTAGAATCGAATGAAATACCAAGTTTTTCATTTCTGACTCTTATAAACTCATTAGCGTTACTAACAAACGCTATCGGTAAGAATAATGGCACGAACATCGTTTCGTATATCTCTTGTGCGCTCTTAATGATGACGGGTGTATTTATGGCGGCAAAATATTACGAAGAGATGCAAAAAGAATCGGGTTATTTGAGAAAAATCACAATGCTGGGGGTATTCATAGGTATTGGTGTGATAGTTTATGCTGTTTCATCCTTTTCATCTTTACTTAGATAATATTTTCAGAACAATAGGAAACAACAAAGTATACGAAAACAGCCAAAAGAAAAAACAGCTTTATGATTTATATTTTTCTTTGGATTATTTGGATGGTTGAGCTTTATTTAATCCATTATAAAAAAATCAATAAAAAAGCAGGCTTATGGGGCTTGATCACCTGTGGATTGTATTGGTGATTTTCACCTTTATTGCGATTCAATTGTATTTAGAGCTTGATCTTTTGAGTTAAAACATCAGGTTTAAAAAGGGAGATTATCACAATGTTAGAAGAACTATTAATAGCTCTACTATCAGGATACATATGCAAAAGGTCTTTACATTATGGATGAAGCTAATATTATTTCGGGTCTACTATTTTCGGTTACATTATTAAGCGTGATAATGGGTATTTTTATGAAAGAGTCGAATTCAGAAAATCCTAACTCAACAATAAGCTGTGCACCTTTTTGGGTGAATATAATTTGGGTAGTCGTTACGTATTTACCTTTTACAATTAGGAAAATAATTTATTCGTTCGTTTTAATGTTGTTAACTATTTTGTTTGGGTATCTATTTGTATCTACATTTTAAGTTCGACACAGAAGAATTCCATTCAAAAAAGTAAATAGTGGGTGAAATGAAAATGAAAAAATCATTTAAACGATATAATAGGTTATTATGGAAGATTGAGTTTTTAAGTTTGTTTCACTTTAAACAGAAAGCAATAGAACTATTATTGAAACATTTAAAACAACATGAGTATCCAATAGAAATAGAAGCAAGTGGATTAGTTCGATTAGGTCATTTATATGTGGATTTAAAGGATTTCGAACAAGCAGCAGAAATATATCATAAAGCTTATCTTTTAGCTCAGGAGTTGGAATTTCGATATAATTCCACTGAAAAAGAGATCTTAAGTATCTTTCAAAAGGCAGGTCGTCACGACTTATATGCATACTGGTATGAGGATTTTTTGAATAGAGCTAAATATGATAAGAGATTTAAAAAATTACAACGCAAATAAATTAATGCTATTTGAATTGAGTTTATATTTTATTTAGAAGCTAATAAGGAATCGGTCTCAGTGACTACATAAAGTGAGGAAAAATAATTGAAATTAAAATATCATATATATTTGTTGGAGGAGTATTCTTCTGTGAATATTCTTCAGATTCAAGAATTTATTGAGGAATTTCTCAAAAAGAAATCAATTCAAGATGTGTCGACCCAGATTACTAAAGGTGAAATTATGTACTCTGTTCGTATGGAGACGAATATTTTTGAAGAGTTAGCATCAAAAGTTTTGGATCGATTTAAATATGAACTATCTGAATATACTATGTTTCTACACGATCATTATCATATTGATAGAATTACTGATAATTATGAAATCATTCATGCAGTAATAGCTTACCAAGTAAGTGAAACCGTGTGGGAGTTTTATTACCAAGATGGTATTTTAGATGTGGCCAAAAAAACTGGTACTGTAGCAGGGGAAACTTGCTATTTATATAAATTGGAATTAGATTCTTCAGAGGATAACCTAGAAAAAAACTTGGAAAAATCCTTTGATGATTGGCTGAAGACATTCATCTAAAATTTATGAAGAGTTTATCTTAGCACTTACAAATAACCAAACTAAAAAATCCATCTACGGACTTATACACGAATCAGTGCCTGGAATCGGCACCTTAATCTCTATTGGTATGATGATTATTGGAGGCATCATTGTATCACTCGTTATATTAGGTGTGAAGCGTTTTATATGGAAAAGTACATAATTTGAACCAAAACGCTTTCATAGAATATGTGCTCCATGCTCAACTTCCCACACAATTGCGATATAAAAAAAGTCGATTCCATATGGTCTGGAAATCGACTTTTTTAGGTAAAATCTGCAAAGGAAATAGGTTTTGATGTTTGACCTAATTCTAAAGATAGAATCTTACGTTCCAATTATCATCAACTAAAGTGCAGAAGGTATTGTTGTTTTAACGCTATTCTTCATATGTAAAATCGCTAGACGAGTTTATAAAACTTGCCATTTGTACTATTTTACATCTTTTGTCCACTCTGAAACTTTATCCTCGTTGTCTTTGATCCATGATTTTGCTGCCTCTTTAGGATCAGCGCCTTTCATAATATCAAACATAACACTTTCAATATCTTCTGAAGTCCAGTGGAAGTTTTTAAGAACACTATACGCTCCCGGATTATCTTCTTTCAATCCGTTACGTGCAAATGTACCAATATATTCTTCAGTTCCATATATACCTTTAGGATCGTCTAAATATTTTAAATCAAAAGCGTTGAACTTCCAGTGCGGAGACCAACCTGTCACGATGATTTCTTCATTTTTCGCAATCGCTTGAGTAAGAGCTGCTGTCATTGCACCTCCAGATGAGGTAACTACATTCCAGCCTTCTAGGTTTTTATATTCTTTATAAGCATTTTCCGTAGTAGCTGTCATATTTGCTCCTGGATCAATGCCAGTAATCGTTTTACCAGCTTCATCTGTTAAATCTTCGATAGAATTTACATCCATATAACTAGGGACAACTAGGCCAATTTTTGCACCTTCTAGGTTTTTACCCAAATCGTCTATTTTATCCTTATACTTCTCAACTTGAGGGGCATGCGTTTGTGGTAGCCAAGCTGACACCATGCCATCAACCTCTCCTTTGGCAAGAGCCTCCCACATAATCCCGTTATCTAGTGGTGTTAGTGTTACATCATATCCTAAATCTTCTAGAACTTGTCCTACTACGTTTGTTGAAGCAATTTCAGTATCCCACTCAACATAGGCTAAGTTCACTTCTTTTTTGTCTTTATTTTTCGTGTCTTCACCACCTGAGCCACAAGCAGTTAATACGAACATGACTGCAAAAGCCAATCCTATCTTCATTAATTTATTGAATCTCATAAGATCTCCCTTTCCTTAATATAGGATGATATGTATCTAAAAATTAACAAGTAACAACTTAAAGTTATCAAAAGGTTGTTACTTTTGTCAAATCGACTTCAATAGGTAGATTATCAATTATGCCTCGGCATAATTGCGTCCGAAATGGGCTTTGAGCTTAGGCGCATGAGGGCCGACGCAATGTCGGTTAGCTCGATAATCCACAGGACTTGGCGTTTTTACCGATGCAAAAGAAGTAAAAGTTTAATAGAAAGGAACTTCGTAGATGTTTGATACATTTCACGATATTGAGGTAAATCAAACATCCTTTGAGTTCAAAAGTACAGAATGGGGCTGAAATTGAACGAATTAAAATTTGCAAGAAAAAAGATTATCAAAATATGTTCGGAAACTAACAAATATTGATTTTAATAATTTTATCGATAATGCTATAGTTCGATTTTTAATTTAAGCATACGTATTTTATTTAAGAAAATCTTTGTACTAAAAAAACTTAACATGCTCTCAAATTCCAGCGTTCATGTATCGAGCAATTCCTTTATAATTCATACCAAGAAGGGGATGTATCGGTAATTTGATACGCCTCTTTTTCCATTTTAAACGAACGGGTGAAAGCCTTTTGCTTACTCAAGAGCTATTTGCTTAGCTCACTTTGAAAGTGCTTAGGACGTTCTATTCTACACTTAAGTATGAGGGGTTTTCGCTAGTGAAATTTCAGGAAAAAGCGTTGAGAAACAACCTCTTATAATGGATTCCAGTAGATGAACTTGTATGGAGATGAAAATAAAATTTAACTCCCAAAAACAAAGAATTTTGGAATTATCAAAATATGTTCAAAAACGAACAAAAAGTGATTTTGTTTGTTTTAAAATGCCTGATATAGTGTAACTAACCTTGAAAACAAGAGGCTTTTTTCACGGTTGTACAAAATGAGTAAATTTGATGAAAATAAACCGCATTTGTTGTTTAAAAGAGTATTTAATGAAAGTGAAATAATCAGTAACAGCTGTCTTATTGGCAGCTCTTATTATCTAGAGTAGTGTTGAAAAAATGTTTTCACATGTTTAGTGTCGTGAAAAACGGGAATAGAATGTATTGATAAGAGTTAAAAAAGCTTATCTAATTTCAAAATTAATAGTTGTGACACTGCTAGGATTTACTGGTGAAGGCATTGAGGTGTTTTTATGTATAATTTTTTGGATCGATTACCTTTGCAAAAGGTGAATATTCTACATCACATTTACGATGAACAGAGGCTTTTTTCAAGTTTAGAATTATCCCAGACGATGGATCTTTCTGAAAGAACAATTTTGAAAATAATGAATGAGATAGCAATTGATTTAGAGTTCATTACTGAATCTGCTGTCATCCAAAAAGAAGAGCATAAGTATTTTCAATTAACTTATAAAGATAATTTTTCTATGAAGACTGTTGAAAGATATTATTTACAAAACTCATTAACCTATAAAGCTTTTAATGAGATTTTTTACAATAAATTTTATGATGTCAATACGTTTGTTTTGGAAAACTTTACAAGCGTTGCATCCATGTATCGAAGAATAAAAAAAGTTAAGCCTTTGTTAGATCAGTTTCAATTGAAGTATACGTCTTATGAAAAAGTGAGTCTTGAAGGGACAGAAAAGCAATTTCGTTATTTTTACTTCTTGTTCTATTGGAATTCGTATTGGGGAGAAGAGTGGCCATTTACTCTAGTTTCAAGAGAAGAAATATTGGAAATAATGAAGGAAGTAGACATAGCCTATTCCGAACAAGTTTTATATTGGCTAGCCATTTGCTTATCACGCGCAAAATTAGGTTGCCTAATCGAATATCATCCAATGTATGCAAACTTTACGAAACATCATCATAACTATGAGCAATTATCGGGAAAATTACAGCATATATTTAGAAAATTTACTGATTTATCAGATGAAGAAATTGAATTAGAAACAATGTTTTTATTCTCCATCTTTAGCTGTATGCGCCGTTATCATAAAACGGATAATGCAGTAAGTTTATTGATGAACTTTGCACAGCATCATAATCAGGAATTATTTGTACAAGCAACTTTATATTGGATAGAAGTATTCATGGAGCATTTCTCCGTTAATTTAGATGTAGAAGTATATGGGGCACTCTTTATAAATTTACTACATCTTCATTATTATATTTTAACCTTTTCTGGTCCAGCTACTTTATTTAAAGAAGATCTTTACCAAAAGAGATTAGAAATGCATGAAACGGCACAAATAGAAATCATGAATCAGTTTTATGATCGTCTAATGGAAAATCAGGCCTTCGACATCGTATTTAAACGCAGGGAAATATTAATTGGCCGATATCATAAATTACTAAAACAAACAATTGATTTTGTCAATAAAGATACCATTAAAATAAAGATATTTTCAATGATAAATGATGCTCCCTATTTATTCAATCAAATACAACGTGTCTTTATCCATGTTGAGTTATGTTCTAAGGATGAAGAGGCGGAGTTAATTATAACGGATCGCTTATACTTAACTATTAAAAAAGACATCGAAGATATATTTGTATGGAATTCAGTTCCTTCAAGAAGCGATTATGAAAGGTTATCTAAAAGACTACACGAAATCTATTTTACTAAGTATCAACACCAAAATAAGTTATTATTGAAAACTTTATTAAGTGAAGTGTAAAGAAAATTAATGGAGGTTGATTCATGTTTTGGAAAAGTAAAAAGAAAGAGATAGAAAACGGCATTATATTACTTGAAAGTACTATAAAAATGGATATTCAAAAGGGTAGTGAAGTAGAGAAACAAATAACAATGCTTCATTTTTCAATAGAAGAGCTACAAGTAATTAAAAACTTACAGCCATTTGTAGAAGAAAAAATCGATGATATTGTTAATCTTTTTTACAAGAATCTCAGTTTGGAAGAATCTCTACTAACACTAATTAATAATAATAGTTCGGTAGATGCTTTGAAGGAGACTTTAAAATCACATATTTTAGAAATGTTTTCAGGAATAATTAATGATAAATATTTTTTGAAAAGGACTAGAATAGCACAAATGCATGTGAAAATTGGTCTCCAGACAAAATGGTATTTATGTGCTTTTCGAAAAGAATATTTCTGAAAAAGAATTTTATTATGCTAGTGTAAAAGCACTTTCAAAACTATTTAATTTAGAGCAACAAGTTGTTAAGAATATGATAGAGAGATAAGTAGAATTAAAGAAAAGTTAGATGGACAGGCGGAACAGACTAAAATTCAAGTTATGAATTCTACTGAAAATTTAGCATCAATTTCAGAGCAAACTAACGCAGCATTTCATGAATTACATATTCATTGCACAGAAATGGTGGAGATTACGAATGATGGAAGGGAGTTATCTGCTTTAGCAGAGGAGAGAGCTCAAAATGGGAAATTTCAAATAAGTAGACAGGATAGCAATATGAAGAATGTTCATGAGGCTGTTCAAATAATCTCCAATGATATAGAAGAATTGTTAAAGATAACGAAGGAAGTTCAAGGCATTATTGATATTGTAACGAAAATAGCAGATCGAACTAATTTATTATCTTTAAACGCAGCAATTGAAGCAGCAAGGGCCGGCGAAGATGGAAGAGGATTTGCAGTTGTAGCGGATGAAGTTAAAAAATTATCAGAAGTAACAAAAAAATCAGTCTCAAATGTAGCTCATTTAATTTTATCTACTGTATCTAAGGTAGAAAAGTTATCAGCTTCACTGGACATGATTAATCAATGTGTTCAAGACGGGGAACAAATTATGAAACAAACAGACATATGTTTTGAGCAAATATTACAATCTATGCAAGAAACACAAAAAAATAATGAACATTCACAAGAAGAGATTAATGTTTTTGCTAATGTTGTCAATGAATTAGGTAAAGCATTTGAAGAAGTTGCATTGTCGGCTGACCGACTTGCTAGTTTTGCTAATGAATTAAACAATGGATAAGGGGTCTTCTAAATGTGTGAAAAAATACCGAAGGAATTAACATATTATTTAAAACTAGGTGATGCTGTTGTAATTGTTGATGAAAATCAATTAATTATCGATGTTAATCAACAATATGAAACGATTACCGGCTGTAAAAGAGAATTTCTTATTGGATTACCAGTAGAAAGTTTAAAATCGAGAGTAACGCCATTTGTTATGTATAAATCGATAAAAAGTACATTGAAAAAAGGTCTGCCATGGTCTGGGGCAATGGTTCATGTTAACAAATCTTTAGAGATAAGATACTCATTCATAACGATTACGCCAATTGAAATAGAAGAAATTATTTATTATATAGGAGTTATGCGCTTAGCAGAACAACTAGTGATAGATGAAGTGAATCAGAAGAAAGTAGAGCAAAAGGAGCTATTTCAGTTGTTAGCCCTATCAAGTGAAATGCGCGATGCAAATATAGCAGAACATCTTTTGAACGTGCAAAATTTAGCAGAGGAATTGTTGCTAAGCCTCTTTGAAGATAGAACTTATAATTTATCATTAGAGTATGTTAGTAAAATTATAGAATACAGTGTTTTACATGACATAGGAAAATCGGGAATACCAGAATCAATCCTGTATAAAACTGGACCACTAACAGTCTATGAGAAAAAAATAGTGAAGATGCATCCTCTTATGGGTGTAGATGTATTGAATAAACTGTCTAATGAAATGAACAATAAAGTTTTTGATGACAAAAAAATAGCAGAGAATATTATTAAATATCATCATGAGAACTGGGATGGAACAGGCTATCCAATGGGGTTAAAAGGAGAAGAAATTCCTCTTGAAGCGAGAGTAATATCTATAGTAGATGTTTACGACGCTTTAGTTAGTGATAGAGCTTATAAAAAAGCTTGGACAAAGGAAGAAGCTCTTTCTTATTTAAAAGAACAGAAGGGTACTAAGTTTGACCCTAAATTAGTAGAAGTGTTTATCGAAAAAGTTATTCAAAAAGATAGTATTTTTCTGTAATCCGATTTGGATATATAGGGGGAAATGTAACATATAATTTCCATAATTAATCATTTTTGTTAAAAACAATTAGGTTGATAGAAATTTTAGATGCCATTTATATAAGTTGATTCTCGTTACAACTAGGCGACCCCTTTGGAATTAGCAATAGAGGAAACACCTCCTGTGATAAACGTCCTCTGACCAATATCGTGTTGTTGTTGCTGTTGCTGTCGCTTCGCTTTCGCACAGATAAAATGTGTTGGACCGATACCATAGGGAATCGCACAGTCGGAACGGAACTCAACATTAGGTTATGGCGATCAACCAATTTTATTATCAATATAAATTAAATGTATCTAAGGTGGAGAGATAAATGAAGTTTTATAAAAATGCATCTTTGATTGGGAAGTTCGGAATATTCAATTCGATTGTGTTAGTTGCACTTGTCATTATAGGGTTTACTGGCATAATGGGTGTTGAAAAAATGAATGATAATGCGACATCCTTATATGATGAAAATTTAACTTCTATCTATTTATTAAGTAACATTTCAACGAATCAGCAAAAAATAACGAATCTAAAGTTCAAAATTTTCTTTTACTCACAAGATATAGATGAAAAAATTCAATATTATGAAGAAATCGCAACTATTGAAGAAGAAATTGGTCAATCCTTTAAAGATTTAAAAAAAGTAAACATAGGTAGTGAAGAAAAAAAATTACTCAAGTATTTGGAAGAAGTAAATCAAAGTTATGAAGATATATTAGAATCCAGTTTTCAACAAGTTACCTCTGATGCGACAGAAGTGGATGCCAATGTATTATTAGAACCGCTATTTGAAAAAGAAAGGCAAAGAGATGATTTGATGGAGCAATTAGAAACAACAACTATTAAAAGTGCCGAATTGAGCAATGAAAAAAATAATGGTACATATAAGAGAACATTGTATCAAAACGGTATTATTATGTTTATCGCTCTACTATTTAGTATAAGTATTCTAATCTATTTAAGTAGGTATGTTAAAAAAGCAATCTCCAATATTCGGGATGTTGTATCTGGGGTTGAAGATGGTGATTTAACGCGACATGCTGAGGTATTATATCCAGATGATCTTGGGAAAATTACGCAAGGTTTGAACCATTCTGTTACACATATTCGGGAACTTGTTTCTAATGTGAATAGTACCTCAACACAAATGGGAAGTTTAAGTGAAAATTTAAGTGCAACTATTGAGGAAATTACTGCTTCAATGAATGAAATTGATACAAATTCAAAGGAAGTCGCAATGGGAAGTACTACATTAGGTGCAACAACTGAGCAAATAAACGCGACTGCAATTGAAGTGCTTGATAGTACGGAAAAATTAAATGAGAAAACCAAATATAGTCTTAATTTCTCACAAGAAGTAAAAGAGAGAGCCATTGATATTAAAGAAACAGCTATTCAAGCATTTAGTACAGCTCGTAATCTATATGATGACAAACAAAAGTTAGTTTTAGAAGCGATTCAAGCCGGACAAATCGTATCTGAAGTAAAAGTAATGTCTGACACAATAGCAGATATTGCAGATCAAACGAATTTGTTAGCATTAAATGCAGCGATCGAGGCTGCCAGAGCAGGAGAGCAAGGTAAAGGTTTTGCAGTTGTTGCTGCCGAAGTACGAAAATTAGCTGAACAATCATCTGAAACCGTTCAAAGAATACAAATTGTTACAAGTGACGTAGAAAAAGCATTTAAGAATGTATCTACTAATGCTCAAGATTTATTACACTTTATAGACGATAAAGTAACACCTGATTATGAACTATTCCAAAACAGTGGAATTCAATATGAAGAAGATGCTATGTACTTTAATACATTAATAACTGAAGTGACAACATTTGTTGGAACGATGAAGTACTCTATGCTAGAAATACAAAAAGCGATTGAAAATGTATCTACAGTCGCGATAGAATCATCAGATCATTCAAATGGAATAGCAAATAGTATTTCAGAAACATTACAAGCTATACAGCATGTAGCAGAATCATCCGTTCAAACTGCAAGTATCGCTGAAAAAATATCTCAACAATTAAATAATTTCAAGCTATAGAATAGGAAATAGTACCCGCGTGGCAAGACGTTGAATAAGGTTAATTTAAGTCTCCCGCGGGTAATCCCATTCCCTCCGTAAGCAATTCCATTCAAAGTATGAATGAACAAAAAATTTTTCCTTTCATATCATATGTGAGAATGGATTTTAGTTTATTGAGGAGGAAAGGAATGCATTGGATAGCCATCATTCTTATTGGGATAGCTGCCAACTTAGATAATTTAGGAATTGGTCTCGCTTATGGTATTAAGCGAGTGAAAATACCCGTATTATCCAATGCGGTTATTGCCCTTATTTCAATGATCGTCACATACGTTGCAGTTACAGCTGGGGGCGTAGTTATTGATTATGTCTCTCCAGATTTCGCAAATTTAATAGGAAGTCTTTTGCTTTGTGTTATTGGGATATGGACTTTATTATCTAGTCGCTTATCTAAACAAGGAATATTAGAGAACCCTGAAGTATTTGATGAGGATAAAAATTATATCATTTCATTTAGAGAAGCAATGACGCTCGGCTTTGTCTTATCAGCCAACTGTTTAGCCGGCGGAATAGCACTTGGAGCCAATGGTATTTCTGCAATATGGACAGTAATTTCTATCGGTTTCTTTTCGTTCATAACAGTAGGCGCGGGTGTTCACTTTGGCGGTTTACTGACAAAGACATTCATAGGAAAACACTCAACCGCTATTTCGGGGTGGTTACTAATTATTATAGGGATCATTGAAATGATTTCTTGAATATACTAGATTTCTAGTTGAGATTAATGAATAGAAAGAGGCTTTTCTATTAAAAATAGGAAATATCACATGTTTTTCATGTGATATTTTCTTTTTTAAAGGTAATTTTGACATATTGAGGACAAGTTTGGATTTGTTGTTGACATTCACTGGCATTAACACGTATTCTTGGTAATAGAGATTCAATTGAGAATGATTTTCATTCCGAAGGGTACTTTCAATCATGTTTTTATGGAATTGAATTTTTCTATTATTTTAGAGGAGGCGTACAACACATGAAGAAATTAATGATGTTCGTTATGCTTGTAACTTTGTTTGTATGTAACTTTGCGTTACCGCAAGCGTCTGCCCAACTAGCTGACGGCACACATTCGATACAATATCAGGTCAATAAACCTGAAAGTAACTCTGTATCCATTGCGAATGATTATTTTCTAAAACCAGCAAAGGTCACATTGAAAAATGGGACAGCTACTGTACAAATTACATTGAAAAATAGTGCATGGATTACAAAGTTCCAACCACCAGGTGGAGCAACTGTAGTAAGTGAAGATAAAGCAGCTGATACTCGTACCGTACAATTTACAGTGAAAGATTTAACGAAACCAGTTGTAACTGCTATGAAAATTGATATTGACGATATTAATTATCATCACGAATACAGTGTTTCACTAGTATTTGATGCGGTATCTGCAGGAAGCGCAACAGTAGCAAAAGAATCTGAAACAAAAACGACTGATGCTTCAACGAAATCATCTGATTCGAAAGCGACTAATGCTTCAACAAATTCTTCTGAAAGTCATGTGCCGAACCCACAAACAAGCGATGCAACACCATATGTATTGATTGTTGCATTAGCTGGATCAGCATTTTTACTTTATAGAAAAAAACTACAAACAAAAACGGAGGGTCAATAATGGCTAAAAAACGTCAATCACGCGCAACAAAAATAGTACTAGCTTCATTGTTAGCAGCATCACTTTCAGTACCATCATTTGCATCTGCAAAGGTAGCTGATGTAACGACTACAAATACTGAAGTAAAAGCAGAAGCTACTAAATCTGAGAATACTGGTACTATTGTAGATTTCCAAACTTTTAAGCCTGGAACAACAGAACCACAACCTGCAATTAGTTCTCATCTTGTAACACAAGGTACAATCGTTGAAAAGGATGGGAAATTTGAGGCGAAATTAACGGTAGCAGCAAAATCTGCCCCAATGATCGCAGGTTTACAAACAAAGCAAGGTGATAAGTTTGTAGATGCTACTGAAGTGAAAAATGCAGATGGAACAATTACATATAGTTTTCCAGTGGTAGCTGGCGAAGTATTGTCAGCGAAAATCCACGTTGTCGTAGCTTCAGCTAATATGGACAAGTGGTATGATTTTGATTTAAAAGCAGTAGAAAGTGGTAAGTCTGAAGAGGTTAAAGAAGAAGTTAAAGTAAATGAAGTGGCTGTCACTGTTTACAAAAACGGTACTTCTGAAGAATCGATTATGAAGCAATATATTAAATCAAAAGTAGATGTATCAGTAGTAAATGGTAAAAACATCGTTACTATGACGTTCCCTCAAGGTCAATATGTTAAAGGATTCAAAGTAGAGGGAAAAGAAGCGACTTTAGTAAGTAAAGACGATGCAACAAATACAAGTAAGTACTCATTTGAAGTGGCAGACTTAAAGAAACTTGTGAATGCACAGTTGCATATTGTTGTAAATGAGCCAGACAAAGGCGTGAATTATGACTCGAACCACCAAGTTCAATTTAGTTTTGCTGTGGAAAACGCAGTGAAACCAGTGGTGAATCCATTTAAGGATATTAGTAATGATGCTAATAAAGATGCAATTCTAGCATTATATAGCAAGGGAATTGTTAAGGGTCAAGATTACTTTAAACCAAATGACAATATTACACGCTCTCAATTTGCGTTAATGATTGCTCGTTCATTAAATGTAACTTCTACAAAAGATGCTGGATTTAAAGATACAGCGAAGCTTGACGCAGAACGTGTACAAGCAATTAATGCTTTAACTGAAGCTGGAATTGTTATGAAAGCTGAAAAATTTAATCCAAATGACACACTTACTCGTCAACAAGCTGCAGTGATGATTTACCGAACAGTAACGCATGTTGCAGGAAAAGAAATGAATTATGGTGATCCAAGTTTGTCTTATTATGCTGATGGTGCAACTGTTAAAAGTGAAGAGGCGAGAAAAGCATTTGCGTTTTTATATGCAGGTAAAATCATGACTGGATCTGTCGATGCTAAAGGTAAAACTGTTATTAATGCAAGCAGTCCATTAAAACGCGCGCATATGGCAAAAATTTTAAATGGCTCATTACAATACATGAATAAATAATACGGTTACAGCAACTTCCTTTCTCACTTAATCGAGGAAGGAAGTTACTGTGTTCTTAAAGAAATTGGAGGAATTTACACAGTGATTAACAATAGAAAAATATTTCGAGTATTCGTGTTGAGTACTATTTTACTGATGTTTCTCCCTCCATTTGTATGGCTTCAGGCAAAAGCTGAAGAATCTGTATTAGAAAATGGGAGCTATCAAGTTGAACTAAGTATTTCATCTCTAGATGGAGGGAAAGACAATATTTTTAGTGAATTGGCGACAATTGATGTGAAGAACGGTCAATATAGCTTGAATTTAACTATAAATCAGCCATTGAGTATAAGAGATATACATATCGAACAGCTGGAAAATGAGCTTTCGTCAAACGTTCAGACTGAAAATTTAGTTCAATTTGATGTCAAGGATTTACATCAGCCTATTTTCATTAAAGGCAAGATGGCACTTTCATCCTCTGAGGAATATTTCCCTTTTTCCCAGGAGCTTCAATTACAATTAACAACCCTTTCAATAATTGGACCTAAGGATGAGGAAGTTATTCCGGAAAACGATAGTAAAGAATCTCTTTCAGAAGAAGTCTATGATAAGGAATGGTCAATGAATTACGTACTATTAGTAGATGGAAAAAACGAACAATCCATTATGAATACATATGTAAATCCTATTGCAAAAATAAAAGAAAAAAACGGCAAATATTATGCCCACATGACAATTTTAAAATCTAATTGGATAACAGGATTAACTGTAGATCAACAAGGAAATCAAGTGGAACCAAAGCTTATTTCACTTGTAGACAATACAAGAATTGTTGAATTTGAAATTAGTAATTTTGAAAAGCCAATACGACTGTGGGCTAAAGTTGATATACCTGATATTTCTTATCACCATCAATATTTCGTAAATCTAAAGTTCGATCCACAACAAGTAGCAAAGTTTCTAAATAAGCCTTCTACAAAAGAACCCTCTAAGCAAGTAGTGAGTGAAAAGCTACCTGTTATTGTTAAAGAGGAAGTGAAAAAGGCACCTGTTATTGTTAAAGAGGGAATGAAAAAGGTAACAGAGGTAACACAACAAGAGACTGCGGTCAAACAGCCTCAGACGTCACGACCACTGCCATCATTTCAGCCTTCATTAACTGTGCCTAAGGAGGAGCGGTTAGCATTTGACCGTACGCTTGATGCGCCTATTGAGGATGAAGAAGACGACAAGAAAGCTGGTGTTAAAGAAGAAACCCCCAAAAAAATAACGAAGGATTCTAAAGTCGATCAGCAGCTTGCTCGGCTGAACATTGTAAAGATAGTATTGCTAGTAGTAACTTGTCTTTTATCGGGCTTATTGCTCGTTCGCCGTTTTAAAAATTCAAGAAAAGATGTGACGGAACAGAAATAAGTAGGAGATGACTTTATGCGAAAGAATTGGAAATGTAGGTTGCTCATGATGGCGCTTATGACATTACTTTTGGCAGTCGCTGGCTGTAGTGATGGAAATAAGCAACAAAAGTCAGAGACACCTACGGAAAAAGCACAACCATCAGCTGAAACAACTGATGAGAATGAACACCGTATTATTGCAGGAACGGTCGTTATTGCAGACATTCTAGATAAGCTTGAATTGGACGCTATAGCAGTGCCTGAAACAGAAAAAAAAATAGCTAAACGCTTCGATGAATTGCCTACTATCGGTAATGCAATGGAGCCAGATATGGAGATTGTTAAATCATTAAATCCAACAGATGTGTTATCAGTTTCAACGTTGGAGTATGATTTACAAGATAAATTCAAGCAGCTAAAAATACCGGTACACTTTTTAAACTTTCAAAGTGTTGATGCTATGCTTTCCGAAATTAAAACACTTGGCGAACGCTATAATCGTATAGAACAAGCTGAGAAGTTAGTGAATGGATTACAAAAAAATATTGATGCTGTTCAAACAGTTGCAAAGAACAAAGAGGGACCTCGTGTATTAATTTTACTTGGCATTCCGGGTAGTTATTTAGTTGCAACTGAAAACTCCTATGCAGGAGACCTTGTGAAACGTGCAGGTGGTATTAATGTGATGGAGGGGCAGGACGCTGAATACTTGTCTTCGAATACTGAGTACTTGCATAGTAGTAACCCTGATATTATTTTACGTCTATCACACGGTATGCCAGATGAAGTAGTAAAAATGTTTGATGAGGAATTTAAAACGAATGATATATGGAAGCATTTTGACGCAGTAAAAAACGGCAAAGTCTATGATTTAGAGGAAGAATTGTTCGGTACTACAGCTTCATTACAAGTGCCACAGGCTTTAGGACAGCTAATGGAAATCTTCTATCGTAAATAGAAACTAGAAATGTCGCTCGTATCGCAAGCATAGCCTTGTTATAGAGCGCTTTTCTTATATATGTTTTAAGCAAAGTTGTAGATGTACATATAACATGATGGAATTTGAAAAGAAAAGGGAAGTCCGGTATGACAAAAAAAATTGTAAGCTTTTCAATTGTAATTGTATTATTACTTGTTTCAGCAGTTTATGCAGCAACAACAGGTAGCATTAAAATGGGCTTTTTTGAATTTATAGGTGCATTATTTGATGAAGGAAATAGTCAAATGGAGGCTATCCGGGATTTGCGATTTCCACGAATCATTGTTGCATTGTTTGCTGGTGCAGCACTTTCGGTTTCAGGGGTACTATTACAATCAGTGATGCGTAACCCGTTAGCGGATGCTGGAGTTATTGGGATATCTTCAGGAGCGGCATTTGTCCAGCTCTTTATTATTTCCTTCTTTCCAGCACTATTTTTTATGACACCTGTATTAGCATTTATGGGTGGGGCATTTGCCTGCGCACTCGTCTTTGCGTTGTCATGGAAGTCAGGTTTAAGTCCGTTGAAGCTTATTTTAGTCGGGATTGCTATAAATGCAATGTTCACGGGGTTAACAGAGACTTTCATTAGTTTAGGAGGCTCATTGAATACTTCTGCTGCCAGCGTTATAGGTTCAAACTTAACGATGCGTACGTGGAAGGACGTATCAACAATTGTTACTTATGGTACTGTCGGATTAATAGCTGCCTTTGCGTTATATAGTTGGTGTAATCTGCTAGTATTACAAGACAAAACAGCGAAAAGTCTAGGCTTTCATGTAGCTCGTGCTCGTCTATTAATAGCAGCTGTCGCGGTACTATTATCAGCTGTTTCCGTTGTCGTAGCAGGAGTTATTTCGTTCGTCGGTCTGTTAGTGCCACATATTTCTCGTCGTTTAGTTGGACATGATCATAAGGTGCTTATACCTTTTACAGCATTAGCTGGAGCCTTATTAATATTAGTGGCAGATACGATTGGTCGCACAATGGCTGCACCCCTTGAAATACCAGCTTCAACCATTATGGCGATTATCGGTGGACCATTCTTAATATTCCTATTACGAAAAGAGTGAGGAAACATGGAAATACAAGATATTATCGTATCGCATGATAATACTCGAAATCATTTAGATGGTGTATCGACGACCATTCAAAAGGGTAAAATCACAACGATTATCGGTCCAAACGGCTGTGGAAAATCAACATTATTAAGTGTTATGTCCCGCAACAATATACCGATATCGGGGAATGCATCTTTAGAAAACAAGGATTTGGTGCACTACAAGCCAAAAGAGTTTGCAAAAAAACTCGCGATTGTCTATCAGCAAAATGATGCGCCAAAAGATTTAACAATAGAAAAATTAGTGAGTTTTGGACGTTTACCACATCGTACTATGTTAAAAAGAAATGAAGAGGAAGATGCCGAAGCTATTGAATGGGCACTTACTTGCACGAACTTACTAGAAAAAAAAGATACCGATTTAGAGGCTTTATCAGGTGGGGAACGTCAGCGAGTGTGGATTGCTATGGCTTTAGCACAGCAATCTGAAATTTTATGTTTGGATGAGCCGACAACATATTTGGATATTTATTATCAAATTGAGTTATTGGAGCTTGTAAAGGCGTTAAATGAGGAACATAGCTTAACAATCGTTATGGTACTTCACGATATAAATCAGGCGATTCGCTATAGCAATCAAATCATTTTGATGAAAGCTGGACAAATAATAGCTGAGGGAGCACCACGTAACGTCATTACAAAGGAAGTTATTAAAGAAGTCTATGGTGTTCAAGCTATTTTCAATGAGGATGAGCAGCATGGATTTTACATGGTCCCTCTTGGAATATAACTGGTGATACGATGAAAAAATGGACATCTAAGTTGTTAACATTTATATATTTAGCTATATTCTTATACTCAGGCTTTGCATTAGCCAAGTACTTATACACGTACTATGAGACTTCAAAATCACTGGAAGAAGTACAAACGATTTATCAATCAACATTGGCTTCTTTAGAAGATGAAGTGGAAGAAAGCTCATCAACGCCATTCACAATCCGTCCACAATTCAATGATTTACTATCGGTAAATAAAAATATTGTTGGTTGGATTTCTGTAGACGGGACAAAGCTCAATAATCCTATCCTACAAGCTGAAAATAATGATTTTTATTTAGATCATAATTTTAAAGATCGAGAAAGTCGTGCAGGCAGTGTATTTATGGACTATCGTAATAATGTGCAGGATCTAAACCAAAATACTATTTTGTACGGCCATGCTATGAAGAATAGTACGATGTTTGGGAGTCTTAAAAATTACTTAAATCAGCAATATGCAGACGAACATCCTGTCATTTATTTAGACACTCTGTATGAAGGCTATGATGTCGAAGTGTTTGCTGCTTATGAAACAACAATTGATTTTTATTATATTGAAACAGAATTTACGAGCAATGATACATTCCTAAAATTCACAGACAAAATTCAAACACGCTCTGCAATCGAAATGAATATAGAGATTGGACCAGAAGACAAAATTCTTACGCTATCCACTTGTAAGGATTCTGTCTTGAGTGACGACCATCGTTTTGTCGTCCAAGGTAAATTAGTGAAACGCTGAGATAAGGAGCTTCCCATTTCATTGGGTGGCTTCTTTTTTATTTATATATTTCCGAGTCGGAGAAATCGCTCAGGTAATACGAAGAACCGCTAAGGTAGAATAATCTTGGAAAATAAATTACTTAACTCAAAAAACGTGATACCTTGAATTTTAAAAAAATTATTAAAAAATAACTTGACGTAAGTAAATTATTAATGTACAGTAAGTTACATAAAGTAATTAATTACTTTTCGTAACTATTATGTATGAAAGAAGTAACTACAAATGTTTATCCGTTAAATTTTGGGGAACATAATTAATGTAGTTGCTTCATATTTTAACATATATCTCGAATTCGAGATAAAAATAATTTTATTGGAGGAATTTAAAATGGCAAAATGGAATATTGATTTAGGACACTCAGCAATTAACTTTCAAGTAAAGCACATGATGGTATCAAAAGTGAAAGGTGTATTCGATACTTATTCAGCAAATATTGAAGCGGCAGATCTTGCAGATTTAACAACAGCAAACATTAGCTTTACAATTGATGCAGCAAGCATTAACACACGTAGTGAAGATCGTGATAATCACTTAAAAGCAGCAGATTTCTTCGATGCTGAAAAATATCCAACAATCACATTCAAATCAACAAACATTACAAAAAAATCGGATGATGAATTTGCGATTACAGGTGATTTAACAATTAAAGACGTAACGAAATCAGTAACATTTAATACTGAATTTAATGGTAAAGGTACAAATCCATGGGGCCAAGAAGTTTATGGCTTTGAATCTGCGACAACAATCAATCGTGAAGAATTTGGCTTAACTTGGAATGCTGCATTAGAAACTGGCGGTGTTCTAGTAGGTAAAGACATCAAAATTGCAGTTGAACTGGAAGTAAGCCCAGCTTAACATTTGTAAAATGTGTTCGATACATATCGGGCACATTTTTTTTGTTCACCACCAAAAGCTCTGGATGACTTTTGTTAAAACGTCTCTTCGTAACGGCTGGGCGACTCCTTGGGGATTAGCGATATAGAGGAACGAAGGCTAAAAGCATCACGTCCTGTGATAACGCCTTCGTGACCAACAACAAATGATTTCTGTAGCGAAAGCAAAGCGCCCAGCTGGAACGGAAATCAACCACACGTTTTGATGATGATACATTTTTTGTATGAGAAATGTTCCCGAAAAATAACACGATAAATATGTTACTTGCATAATTTTAGTAATTACTGCATATAAAACATCATATAGTTTTTGGGGGCGATGGGATGAATGTATTAGTGACAGGTGGATATGGTTTTATTGGTAGTGCAGTCGCAAGGCGTTTTTTTAAAGAAGGTGCAAATGTTTATATTATTGATAATTTAAGTACAGGCCATTTACGTAATGTCGACTTTGAGCATAAATCTTATCTTTTGAATGTGGAAGATGAAGTTTGTGAGCATCTCTTTAGAGAAACATCATTTGATGTGGTCATTCATTGTGCAGCGCAAACGAGTGTCCAAAAATCGATACAAGAACCAGTAAAGGATGTTTTATCGAATATTGTAGGGCTTAGTCAGATGCTCTTCTTATCGTCAAAATATAAGGTAAAGCATTTCGTTTTCGCCTCGTCGGCAGCTGTTTATGGAGATAGTCACTATCCTCCAATAGAAGAAACAGATGTTAGTGAACCGATTTCGATGTATGGATTAAACAAAAGTATTGGTGAGTCTTACTGCGAGAAATGGCAAAAAGATTACCGTTTACCAACATTAATTTATAGATTTGCTAATGTATTCGGTCCAGGACAACGTATGCAGGGCGAAGCAGCGGTTATTCCTTGTATGCTAAAAAGCAGTATAGAAGAAAAGCCCTTTACAATTTATGGAGATGGAGAGCAAACACGAGATTTCATATATGTAGAGGACATTGCGGATGCTATTTACGCCGGTGTACAGGCTAGATTACAAGGCATTTATAATGTATCAACGAATGAGGCATGGTCGATTCATCAAGTCATTTTATTATTGCAGCATTTAAATCATCCTTTAGAAATTCAATATGCTCCTGCAAGAGAGGGAGATATTGAGCATTCGTTTTTAAATAATGAAAAGTTAGCAAAAGCAATAGGGTGGAGGCCAAAAACTTCATTTGCGGAAGGTATAGAGCGTACATTGCAAGCGTTACAAGATGAAAAGATAGTAGAAATATAAAAAGTTGTACACAAAAGCTTAGTAGTTAAAGATCACCAACATGATAAAGGCGATTTACTCTTTCATAAAGGGAAAATCGTCTTTTTATAATTTAAATTACTGGTGAAAACTTATCATTCATCCTAAAGTGTGCATTTTATAATTGGAATTACGCAGGGTCATCAACAAAACGTGGTTGATTTCCGTTCCAGCTGGGCGCTTTGTAGCTGCCGCTACGCTTTCGCACAGATAAAACATTTGTTGTTGCTGTCGCTACGCTTTCGCTACAGAAAACATTTGTTGTTGCTGTCGCTACGCTTTCGCTACAGAAAACATTTGATGTTGGTCACGAAGGTGTTATCACAGGACGTAATGGTTTTAGCCTTGTTCCTCTTTCGCTGATTCCCAAGAATTCGCCCAGCCTCCACTCCATTCAACTTATATGTATAGTATAGGTTTTACCAAAAGTCATCCCAAACTTTTGGTGATGAACCATTACACGGAGTAATAGTTGTTTTTTTAGGCTATAGTATAATTATCTTTTAAAAGGAATGTTATGGAATTGAACGGAGGCTTGCAAATATGCTAGTAGATTTTAGAGTGAAAAATTGCCTGAGTTATAAAGAGGAAACACTATTTTCAATGGTTGCGGGAAGCCGTATTCGTAAATTAAAGGACACACATACGATGAAATTTGACTCGATATGCCTTGTGAAAAGTGCCTTTATTTTCGGACCAAATGGAAGTGGGAAATCGAACTTATTCACGGCTATAAAAATTTTACGTTCTTTATTGTTTAACTTTGAAAATCTGAATAATGTTAAACAACTACGTTTGCCCTACCAGCCGTTTAAGTTAGGAGGTCAGCAAGGGAAACCGACTGAATTTATGATTTCATTATTCATAGATGGGGTACTGTACGATTATGAGGTTCAATATAATGCTTCACAAGTACTTTATGAAGGGTTAACTAAAACGACAAAATCTTTGAAAGAACAGCTCTTTAATAGACAATGGGATGGAACAGAATATTTGTATGAAACTGCCGAAAGCACAGCGCAAGAGCTGACAAAATATACGCGTAATAATACAGCGTTCTTATCAGTATTAAATGTCTTTAATGACCCAGATGCTACGAAAATATTTGATTGGTTTTTACATAAAATATTGTTTTTAGATGAAGCGAATCGGTTATCAAGTCATCCACTTATTCGTAAACTTGAAGAGGAGCCCTTTAAAAAAGAAGTGATGAAGTTGCTAAAAGTTGCAGACTTTTCTATTCAAGATGTGACGGCAAGACGCGTTGAGCGTAGAGAGAAAAATACGATTGGCTATGATTTTGACACGCCAGAGGTTATTCAAGAAGTGGATATCGATTTGCACTATTTATCGTTCGATGAAGCAGGTGCGCCAATCGGGACAGAGACGATCAATTGGACGATGGATTCAAAGGGGACAGTCCGTATGCTGCATTTAGCATGTGTCATGGTAGATGCATACAATAAGGGGAAGACTATTTTTATAGATGAATTTGATACAGCATTTCATGTGTCCATCTGCGAATTTTTAATGGCCATTATGAACAGCAAGCGTAACGTTACGAATCAATTTGTTGTCACAAGTCATGAAATTGATTTATTAGACCAGCCATTACGTTCCGATCAAATATGGTTTGTAAATAAAAGCTTTAAAAATGAATCCGAATTATACTCTTTATTTGATTTTGCAGATTTGCAAAAGAAACGTGGAGATATTTCCTATGCCAAGCGTTACTTAAAAGGAGAATTTGGGGCTACACCGGTTATTAATGAATATTTATCAGATCAATATTTAACTTCTTTCAACGGGTATCCAAACACCCCGCTAAAATAGAGGAACTCAGTCGAAGAACGCCAAGTCCGGTGGCAATTTATCTGTGCGACAGCCGAGGCATAATTGATAGGAAGTGGGAGGTGTCTGAGCAGTGAGAGTACGTCAACAAGGGAATCGAACACTGCGTAAAACCATTTTAATTTATTGTGAAGGTGAAACCGAACGCATTTATTTTGAGCAACTGCGTATTTTAAAGCGCTCCAAACTGGTAAGTGTCAAAATAAAAAACGTTAAACGTTCGGCTATTAAGCTTGCGCAGCATGCCTATCGAGATTCAAGCTATCAATATTTTGATGAGGTTTGGATTGTTTTTGATAAGGATGATTTAACCGAAAAGCAATTAGAGGAAGTGAATGACTTTTGTGAGGAGAATAATATTCATATTGCCTATTCAAATGAAGCGTTCGAATTATGGCTACTATTGCATTTTGAAGAGGTCGATATGTCTGAAAAGTATCCTCGTGCAGTATTAAATGACAAAATGGAGCAGCATCTTGGGATAACACGTTATATTCGTCATAAAGCGGATGAATCTGTCATTGCTCCTATCGCACTTCGACATGAGGTTGCTATTAAAAATTGCACAGATATGATGGCACTTCGCAAGACAGAAAGCCGTGATAATCCTTATTGCAACATACATGAAATGATACAATACATATTTTAACTTCTTTCAGCGGGTGCCCAAAAACCTGTTGTTTTTATATTTCAGCACAAAGAGGTGTGAATAACAATTATTAAAAGTATGACATATATTAAGTTGATCTTCGTTACGACTCGGCGACTCCATTCAATGCGACAACGACAATTAAGATTTATTTATCCACAATTCAAAATGTAGATAAATAAATTTGTTGTATTGGGGAATAAATAACACCAGAAGCCATGACAATTAAACAGTACATATGAACGTTCTAAACCTATAAATGATTGAAAAGGGTATTTTGTATTTGATTTAGCCTATCGAACTTGCCTTTTCTCTCTAAACACATTACAATGAAGTTAAGTTAATATAAGGTTTGAGCGATTGAGAGACCATTAAAAACATATGTACATTGTGTACATGTGCTTTTAATGGTCTCTTTTTTTTCGTTCTTAAATTAAGGAGGAATTTTATTATGAGTACGGCTTCAGCAATACAACGTCAACAAACGATTGAAGAATTACAAAATAAAGAATACGATTTATTGGTGATCGGTGGCGGTATTACAGGTTGTGGTATCGCACTTGATGCAATTGCTCGTGGGCTTTCTGTAGCGTTAGTTGAGATGCAAGACTTCGCAGCTGGGACTTCTAGTCGTTCGACAAAATTAGTGCACGGTGGACTTCGTTATTTAAAACAATTTGAAATAAAAGAGGTTGCAGAATTAGGGAAAGAGCGTGCAATCGTTTATGAAAATGGACCACATGTAACAACGCCAGTTTGGATGCTACTGCCATTCCATAAAGGAGGCACATTTGGTAAATTCTCAACGAATGTTGGTTTACGTGTTTATGATTTTTTAGCAGGGGTTAAACGTTCTGAGCGTCGATATATGTTAAATCCTGCAAAAACAATGGAAAAAGAGCCTTTGGTCAAAGCTGAGGAATTACGTGGCGGTGGTGTTTATGTAGAATATCGTACTGATGATGCACGTATGACAGTCGAAGTTGCCAAAGCTGCCATCGAAAAAGGCGCTACACTCATTAACTATACAAAAGCAGAGAACTTTTTATACAATGACGAAAAGAAAATTAATGGTATCGTAGCACAAGATTTGATTGCCCAGAAGGCATTTAATATTCGTGCAAAAAAAGTTGTAAATGCTGCGGGTCCATGGGTAGATGAAGTTCGTACGATCGAAGGGAAACAAAATGGTAAGCATTTAATTTTATCTAAAGGTGTGCATATCGTTTTTGATGAATCTAAATTCCCACTACGTCAAGCTGTCTATTTTGATACACCTGATGGTCGTATGGTGTTTGCAATTCCTCGAAATGGGAAGACATATGTTGGAACGACAGATACATTTTACGAAGGCGATGCACGTGAAATGAATATCCATCAAGAAGATCGTGATTATATTATGAAGGCTATTCATTACATGTTCCCAAAAGTAAAAGTCACAGATGAAGATATCGAATCAAGCTGGGCAGGTGTTCGCCCATTAATTCATGAAGAAGGTAAAAATCCATCTGAAATATCTCGTAAGGACGAAGTATGGGAATCTCCTTCAGGTCTTGTGACAATCGCTGGCGGTAAATTAACAGGTTATCGAAAAATGGCTGAAACAGTTTTAAATAAGATTGCACAAGATTTAGAGCAACGCTTTAGTATTTCATCAAAACCATGTCATACAAAGAATATTCGTATATCTGGTGGTGATGTTGGCGGCTCTGAAAACTTAGATGCCTTCGTATCAAAACGAACAAAAATAGGTGTCGAAATCGGATTATCGGAAGAGGAAGCAAAACATTTAGCGCATCATTACGGTTCTAATGTGGACACTGTTTTTGAATATGCTAAAGAACAGCATCCTGTTTTACCTCAAGGGCTATATGCTCAACTACTGTATGGTATCCATCATGAAATGGTTGTTCATCCAAACGACTTTATGATTCGTCGTACAGCCTATATGTTCTTTAATATCGCCCTTGTTATACAATATAAAGATGCGGTATTAGATGAAATGGCAAAACAATTAAATTGGTCTCCTGAACAACGTACTCAATTTGAAAAAGATTTAAATTTAGAAATAACAAGAGCTACAACTGCATTATAATAAAAAGGAAGGTCGTCTTAATGGCGACCTGACTTTTTAACTTCTTTCAGCTGGTGCCTAAACACCCTGAAATATAGGGAATCAGTCTAAGAACACCACGTCCTGTGGCATATAAAGGGGAAATCAAATGAATTTCAATAATCAACAAATTATTCCCGCTGCACGAACAGTAAAGCAATTTGATGAAATATTAAATAGTCGATTCGAATACATTGTTCTATTAGAAGTGCATATTAGTTTGCTCATGTCAATAAAACGAGAGGCGGATCGGAACGGTAAAAAATTAATTATTCATGCAGATTTAATTCATGGCTTAAAAACGGATAACTTTGCAGCTGATTTTTTATGCAATGATATCCGTCCAGCAGGAATAATTTCCACGCGTTCTAATATGTTAATAAAGGCAAAAGCTCGTGGGATTATTGCTATTCAGCGTGTCTTTTTAATTGATACGATCGCGCTTGAAAAAAGCTTTTCAATGATAGAATCAGCGAAGCCAGATTTTATTGAACTATTACCAGGTGTTATTCCTTCTATGATTTCAGAAGTGCACCAGCGTACAAAAATTCCTGTTATTACAGGTGGGCTAGTTCGCACAGCTGAAAGTATAGAGGAAGCGTTATCAGCTGGAGCAGTAGCGATTACAACATCAAATAAGAACTTGTGGGAAAATTTCCAAAAATATTGTTGACTATGTATGTTATTTTCTCTACAATGTACATAAGTTAAAAAGCGCGTGGTTAGGAAAAGGAACCCACATTTATTCATCTGCATTGAAACTTGCAGTTTGTTTAAGTGTGGGTTTATTTTTTTGCTAGGTGTACTATTTACAAAGGGGGTTTTTGTATGTCAACATTTACAGCTGAACTTGTCGGCACGATGATTCTTATTTTATTCGGTGGTGGCGTTGTTGCAGGTGTATCACTGCACAAATCGAAAGGTTTTGGCGGTGGATGGGTAGTGATTACATTCGCTTGGGGTCTAGCTGTAGCTATGGCTGCATATGCTGTTGGTGGTATTAGTGGGGCTCATTTAAATCCTGCTTTAACAATCGCGCTTGCTACTATCGGTAATTTTCCATGGGAAGACGTACCTACGTATATTGCCGCACAATTGATTGGTGCATTTTTAGGTGGAGTACTCGTTTATTTTATGTATTTACCACATTGGAAGGGTACGAAAGATCCGGAAGCGAAACTAGCTGTATTTTCTACAATGCCAGCTATTAAGCATCCATTATCAAACTTAATTTCAGAAATGATTGGTACATTTATACTTGTTTTAGGTATTCTAGCATTAGGAACAAATACAATTACGGATGGCTTAAATCCATTTCTAGTTGGTATGTTAATTGTAGTCATCGGGATGGCATTAGGAGGTCCTACTGGTTATGCAATAAACCCTGCGCGTGACTTAGGTCCACGTATTGCGCACTTTTTCTTACCAATCCCAGGTAAACGTGACTCAGGGTGGTCATACGCATGGATTCCAGTTGTAGGTCCAATTATCGGTGGTACATTCGGTGCTCTATTTTTCCAACAAATTTTTGAGGGAGAAAATAGCATCGCATTTTGGGTATTAGCAATTATCGTAGTTATTATTTTTATCAGTGCTCAAATGACTGTGAAAAATATTAAAAGTGAAGAGTAATTAAAAAATTATTTGGAGGTATTTCCGATGTCAGAAAAAAAATATATTTTAGCTTTGGACCAAGGTACAACAAGCTCACGTGCTATTTTGTTTGATGAAAAAGGGAGCATTCTCCACGTTGCACAACAAGAATTTCCGCAATATTTCCCACAATCCGGATGGGTTGAACATCATGCAGAAGAAATTTGGTCTTCTATTCTTTCTTGTATCGCTACAGTGCTTTCTGCAAAAAATATTGAATCCAATCAAATTGCTGGGATCGGTATTACAAACCAACGCGAAACAACTGTTGTTTGGGATAAACATTCAGGTAAGCCAATTTATAATGCGATTGTCTGGCAATCACGTCAAACGAACGCTATTTGTGAGGAACTGAAAGAAAACGGTTACAATGACTTATTCCGTGATAAAACAGGTTTATTAATCGATGCGTACTTCTCAGGTACAAAAGTAAAATGGATTTTAGACAATGTTGAAGGTGCTCGTGAAAAAGCTGAAGCAGGCGATTTATTATTCGGTACAATTGATACGTGGTTAATATGGAAATTAACAGGTGGTAAAGTCCATGTTACAGATTATTCAAATGCTTCTCGTACATTAATGTACAACATTTATGATTTAAAATGGGATGAAGAAATTTTAGACATTTTAGGCGTTCCTGCATCTATGCTTCCTGAGGTTCGTCCTTCTTCAGAAGTGTATGGCTATACGGAGGAAGCTCTGTTCTTCGGCTCTGCTGTTCCAATTGCAGGGGCTGCAGGTGATCAACAAGCTGCACTATTCGGTCAGGCTTGTTTCGAAGAAGGTATGGTTAAAAACACTTACGGTACGGGCTGCTTTATGTTGATGAATACTGGTGAAAAGGCAGTGAAATCAGAGAATGGCTTATTAACTACGCTTGCATGGGGCTTAAATGGCAAAGTAACTTATGCTTTAGAAGGAAGTATTTTCGTAGCTGGTTCTGCGATTCAATGGTTACGTGATGGCTTACGAATGTTCCGTTCTGCTTCAGAATCTGAGCAATATGCTGAACGTGTAGAGTCAACAGAAGGTGTTTATGTAGTTCCTGCATTCGTTGGCCTTGGAACACCTTATTGGGATTCAGATGTACGAGGTGCAGTCTTCGGTTTAACTCGTGGTACTTCTAAAGAACATTTTGTACGTGCAACATTAGAAGCGTTGGCGTATCAAACAAAAGATGTACTTGGTGCGATGGAAGCTGATGCCAATATTCCGTTGGCGAAATTACGTGTAGATGGTGGGGCAGTTGCAAATAATTTCTTAATGCAATTCCAATCAGATTTATTAAATGTACCTGTTGATCGTCCAGTCGTTAATGAAACAACAGCTTTAGGTGCTGCGTACTTAGCAGGTTTAGCAGTTGGCTTCTGGAACTCGACAGATGAAATTAGTGAGTATTGGAATTTAGATCGTCAGTTCACACCTAATATGGATGACTCACATCGTGAAGAAATCTATGCAGGGTGGAAAAAAGCTGTGGCTGCTGCTCAAGCGTTTAAATAAAGATAACTGAATAGAGATGAAAAAACCTTGATAGGCTGATTTGAAGCGGATCCCGGTTGTTAGATAAAAATCTAACTGGGGGATCACTTCAGTAGCCGATCAAGGTTTTGTTATAGGTAAAGAACTTTCCATATACAAACGTATTCTTAAATAGGATTATATTTCAACTTACTTGGATCTACTACATAGAAAATCTTGTTAATTGTTTCGGATGAAGAATTCCAGTCAAAACAAAAAACGCCTGTTATTTTATCATTTTCAGTAACTACTATTCCATATTGATTATTTATTATAGCTGCAGTAGCGCTTTTTCCAAAGAAAAACTTTTTTGCTATTCCTGAAATAAGAGCTAATACCCGCTCTTTACCTTCAATGATGTTTATTGCCGTTCTTACTTTACCTCCTCCATCAGCTGCAAATAGAATATCATTAGATAACAAATGGGTTATTCCATGAATATCTCCGTTGGATAATGCCCATATAAATTGTTCTATATAAGTTTTCTGAAGATTAACAGTCAAATCTTTTTCGCTTTTTCTTCCCATTTTAATTTGTGCTCTACTCAATATCTTACGGCTGTTAACAGTCGTTGTGTTAAGAACATCGGCAATCTCACTATGCTTTAGCCCTAGAGCATTTTTTAATACGTAAGCTATCCTCTCTTTAGGTAAAAGTTTTTCCATAAGAACCATATATGAATAGCTTAATTGATCTGACTGGATTAGATTCTCAAGAGGCTCACTATTGAATGTCTGTAGTATAGGTTCGGGTAACCATGTACCTATATAATTTTCTTTCTTTTTTCTACTTGATTTTAGTTCATTCATACAGCGGTTAACGATCATTTTATTTATATAAGCTTTTAAATTAGTAATATCTTTCTCAATATTTTCATGTTCTTTTAATTTCAAAAAAGTATCTTGAACAATATCTTCAGCATCTGTCATTGAACCAAGTAAATAGTATGCTATGGATAAACAATAATTCTTATATTCTTTATATAAGTCTTCTATATTCAAGTCATTGATCAACACGATAAACCCTTCCCTCTCTAATATTATGCATATCATAATCCGAGGAATATTCTACATACATTTTATATTTTATCTATCATTTATCTACAAAAGTAATGAATGTCATAAGTTTATTTATAATCCGTGGAAAAATGTAAGCACAAACCATAGCACACAAAAATGCTTCTCCCCACATTGGTAACCAATGAATTAAAAATGTATGGCTATATCCTAAGTTTATAGAAACAAGGATAAACGATATGAAACAAGAATTAAAAAGTCCAATTAGAACAGTGTAAATAAAAGACTTATAAATTTTATTTATGTTCATAAATTTAACCTTCTTATATTATAGTTCATTTTATTATTAATAATGATGCAACAATTTAAATCCTTTTGTCCAAGAAGGGTAAATAGGTTCCCAGCCATATTGTTTTTTTGCTTTTTCATTTGATGCTCCTCGTTCCCAAGAATCATATATATCATTTATAGGAGGGAGAGGGGCCCTGATAACTTCAGCAAAATAGGGAAGCCAAATAGAGGTTTTTGCAGGTTCATCATCTACAATGTTTACAGATCCTGACGGCCAATTTAAAGCTAATACAGCAGCTTTTGCTGCGTCTTTTACGTGGATAAAGGATGATATCCCATTTGTTGCGTTTAGTTCCTGACTTTGTAATTGTTTAGCAATTAGACCGTTACCCGAAAGCCAAGTTCCAGGACCATATAATGTACCATAGCGAAGGATAACGAACTCAGGCATTTCTTTTACCTTTTCCTCTAATGAAATAACTCCATCAATTGTTTTTTTGCGAGGTAATACGGCATTAGTATCTAAAGGTGTTTCTTCTATAGCTAGCGTATTCCCAGGCTCATAAGCCCATGAAATACTTTGTGCAATTATCTTTTTTACTCCAACGTATTTAGCTGCATCAACAAGGTTTCTTGTTCCTTCTATTCTTATTTTTGAATTATCATTTATATCACCGCTACTTAGTGCAGTTAGTTGATGCATTACAACATCAGGTTGAGTTTCAATTAAGGCTGCATAAACACTATCTCGATCAAACGCATCTGCAATTACTGGTTTTATCCCCATCTCTTGCATTGTTTTAACATGTTTTTCTGACCGAATCATCCCGATTACTTCATGCCCCTCTTCTATTAACATCGGAATCACCACTTTTCCTAATACACCAGTAGAACCAGCAAGTAATATTTTCATAAATAAACCTCCTAATTATTATAAATACAAGATTAATATCTCTAAAAACTAAGACAATTAGGGATTAGGAAGTGTGACACTTTTAAAAGAAATTATAAAAATAGTTATGTACAATATAAGAGAACCGAATCCTTTACTGTTTTTCATGTGTTATGTATAGTTGCACCTTGTATTAAAGAACTGTATAAAAGAGAAGGTTTGTGAAATAAATGTACTTAGTAACGGGGTGCTTTATTTGAAGAACATTGAGCTGTTTTAGACAGCTCTTTTTTCTTATTGTACTAACGGAGCAGGATAGTTTAATAAGGTGTTTGTTTTATCATTAAACAATAAAGATAGATGATCAAAGAAAAGAAGTAATACAATTTAATATTAGTTTCGATGAACCGCAGCGTAAGATAAGAAAAAGCCATTCCCTCCACAAGCGGAGAGAATGACCTTCCTTCATAAATCGCAAAACTACTGATTATAGTTTTGCCCAACGTTCCTCTAACCAGTTCATAAATTGTACACCTTTGTCGCCCTCATACGCATCAAAGACATCTAAACGCATACGTTTTAGTTTATCCGCAAAGTCTGCCACTGTATGGTCCTTAGGCAAGCTCTTTTTCACCCGCAGGAAAATTTTGTCTGTACCTTTGATAATATCAAAACGTGCAGGTGATGGCTTCTCTACGTCCTCACCAAACGCCGCGAGTGCTTCATAGGCTGCTAATTGCACCTTGTTGACAGTATCATGCTGCATACGATTTTTTAATAAATCTATGATTTTGTCATGTTGATAAGCCGATAACATTTCGACTGCGTCTAAACGCTCTCGCCAGCTAGACGTATAATTGGCCTGTTTTTTTAATGCTTCATACTGCTCAGGTAATGCTGTTTCAAACTGTTTCAAGTAATTGCACCTCTTTTTTGAACTAGAGGAAAAATGAATTCTTCTTCTGCTTCTCTTATTATACGTTGTCTGGGTGAAAATAGCGATGAATTGCTGGTAAGGATATATATAGAAAATGAAAACTAACTACATTAGTGAACCGTATCATAAGTATGTACTATTCTTTATTAGATTTGCTTTTCTTATTAAACTCCCATGAAAGAACTTAATCATCTTTCATTTTCTGTGGTGAAGTTCTGATTTTGGTGCTTCATGGGTGGCTAAAAGGGTGCTTTAGTAAAAGATTACAGAGTTGCATAGACGGAAAATATTGTGAAGTTTATAATTTAATTGGGTGATTAAAAGTGACTATACAACTTAAAAAGATAATCGATTTCTATGATAGGCGTATACTGTTCAATAAATACCAACGTAAAAATACACCAAGCGTAATCTTTATTGCAGGGTTAGGCGATAGCCATGAAACATGGAAAAAGGTCCAAGACAGAATATCGGATGAAACGTCAACCTTGTCCTATGACAGGGCGGGTATTGGCAGGAGTCAAGATGTAGCAGTTCCACGGACTTGCTGTGATCTAGTCAAGGAGCTCTCCGAATTGTTGCAAGCGCTTGACGTGGAGAAGCCATATATATTGGTAGGACATTCTTTTGGTGGGTTGGTCGCCAGATTGTATACCAGTCTTTATCCACTGGATATCTGTGGTTTGGTTTTGGTTGACGCTGCACCAGAATATAAAGAACTTGCCTATGAAAAGGCTCTACCAGAAAATCTACTTGCAGGAAATAGGGAATATTTCGAGAATCCTATGTTAAATAGTGAGAAAATTGATAAAATACAGAGTTATAAGAAAATTGTTGAGCATTCAAGACAAAGTGACATCCCTCTCTCAATTATTACTAGAGGTTTACCCGATAATATTGAAGACGGATGGCCTTCTCAAGAAATATTAAAAATTGAACAAAGTCTACAAGCAGAATTCCAATGGCTGTCAACGTCAAGTAAGTTCCGGATTGCTAGTCGTAGTGGACATTATATACATCATGATGAGCCTGATATTGTGATAGAAGAGATTTTATTGATGTTAAATGGGATGGGAAAGTGAGCACCCTTATTCAACGAACGAGGTGCGTTTATTAAAGATCATTGAAATATATGAAATAACAAGTAGAGGTAGGTCTACAGTGATCTGTAACATCCGTATGAACAATTTGAGGTCACACCTGTCTGGGAAGTTATTAATAATGGATTAGATGAAATAAAGATATTGAAGAAACGACAGGCAGAGAATACATAGTCGGCTACCTTTGCAAATTGATAAACGAATTAGTATAGGCTGAATAACAACAATCTTTTAGAAAATAGCTAAAAAAAGCATTCGGTTAACATATTTGTGCCGAATGCTTCTTCTTATTTAAAAATTCTTGTTAATAAAATCTAAAGTGGAAGAATGTTTTTTGATATCATCCCACCGGGTCATATACACCTTTTTCTAGAAAAATATACTCTATTGAAGCTTTTGGCTTAATCTTCTTTTCGTAAAATGATGCCTGGGTTTTCTTTTGTCATTTTCAGCAAAAATTCTTCTTTTGTATTTACATCCTTCAACTTTTTTATATCTAATGCTAAGGAACCTCTATCATTTAGTTCTCTCGTATCTGAGACAATAATAAGGTCAAATGACGCACCACTTTGTTTTATTAATTTTTGAACTTCGTATAAGCGGTCAAAATCTTTTTCTTCAAAATTCTTAATATCCAAATGAGAAGTAGAATATAAAAAACCCCAAATATCATCTTTCTCTTCGCTAAAAAACACTCTAGCTTCATCATTAAATGATTCGTTAAATCCAAGTTTTTTGATTTCTGGAATAACTTTATCTAATTTGTGTAGTTCCGTATCCGCTGCTAATGCAGTTGCATAATTATCTTTGATTAAATGCTTATTTCTGTAATTCAATTTAGACTCATCTTCCGATGAATACGAATTTACTGTAACAGTAAATTCTAATTCTTGATGGTCAACAGGAGAAACAATGTATGAATCCCTACCTAATTCTAACGAATTTTTATTCGAACTTTTTATTACGATGTCGAATCCGTGTGTATCTTTCACATAATCCTTAATTAATTTATCGTTAGAAAGAGAATTACATGCACCTAAAATCATTACTAAAAATAAAGAAAATACCATTAATACTTTTTTCAATTTTTGTCCCCCAGAATTACAGTGTAAAATTACCGAGTAATAATAATTATATATCTTTTTAGAAATGTTTGCGAACATAGCATAGTACATTAAGTATTGATGGAGATTATTTAATTAGGACAGTCGCATCTGGTTCTAACGGAGCAGATTGGAGAAAGATGAATTTGTAAACTTTTACATACAATAAACTAAATAGTTAGGGTGAATATGGTGAAGGATAAAAAGGAACGTTTAAAAGAGTTGCTAGCCAAGCAAAAACAAAAAGAATTAAAAGAAGAGGAAAAAAGGGAATACGAAACGATTTTAAAGGAAGTTTATGCGTTGTTTCCAAATATTGTTTCTAAAGAGGAAGTGGAAATATTATCAAAAGAAGATTCGAAAAAAATTACAGAAGAATTATTTGATGAATTTCCATTTGGTGCTAACGGAATTGAATGGACATTTATGTTTTACAAAACTATATTTTCTAACTTTGTTGATTATGAAGGTGCATTAGCAGAACTAGTCATTAAAAATCATAAAGTGAATAATGAAATTTGCTATATTATTGACCTTAACTCTCAACATGTCATTCAAACAAAACTGATTAGAATTATACATAGAGTTGAAGAAGTTAGAAATTGGGACAGATATATTTACTCACCTCAAATTAAATTGGTGATTGAATTCTCCTCCAATGATATTGCTGTAGGATGGAAGAAATAAGTTTTCACTTCAAATAACGGGGGCGATTTTTGTGCTAAAGGGTTAGAATAGTCATTTTGTCGTAACTAAATATTGAGACAGTTTCTATAGCAACGCCTTGAAGCATGTTTATTCCAGACAATCATATAGTGTATATTGAGAATTATGAGTATTGGAATGAAAGGGGATTACGTGGATAAATCTAAGTCGAATCAGGGCAAAAATTTAGACGAGAATGCGAAAGATCAGCAGCTAGAGCAGTTTCGTGTCGATAATGAAGGAAAAAAGATGACGACAAATCAGGGGCTAAAAGTTTCGAATGATGAGGATTCGTTGAAGGCCGGTGTTCGTGGCCCAACCATTATGGAGGATTTTCACTTTCGAGAAAAAATGACACATTTTGATCATGAACGTATTCCAGAGCGTGTAGTGCATGCGAGGGGTTTTGCGGCGCATGGAGAGTTTGAGCTGTATGAATCGATGAAAGAATATACTAAAGCAGGCTTTCTACAGGACCCTAATAAGAAAACACCTGTATTTGTCAGATTTTCAACTGTAGTTGGAAGCTTAGGGTCGATGGATACTGCACGTGATGTTCGTGGTTTTGCGACGAAGTTTTACACCGATGAAGGCAATTATGATTTAGTTGGAAATAATATACCTGTCTTTTTTATTCAGGATGCGATTAAGTTTCCTGACTTAATTCATGCGGTAAAGCCTGAGCCTCACAATGAAATGCCACAAGCAGCCTCAGCACACGATACATTTTGGGATTTTGTGGCGAACAATCAGGAAATTGCGCATATGATTATGTGGCATATGTCTGATCGTGCAATACCTAGAAGCTTTCGAATGATGGAAGGGTTCGGTGTTCATGCTTTTCGTTTCGTCAATGACAAAGGAAAGTCGAGGTTTGTGAAATTTCATTGGAAGCCTGTGTTAGGTGTACATTCACTCGTTTGGGATGAAGCGCAAATTATTGCAGGAAAGGATCCGGATTTTCAACGACGTGATTTATGGGAATCAATTGAAATCGGTGATTATCCAGAATATGAGCTTGGTGTACAAATGCTTGAGCCAGAGGACGAGTTTAAATTTGATTTTGATATTTTGGACGCAACTAAGCTTTGGCCCGAAGAGATCGTGCCAGTTAAAAAGATTGGGAAAATGACCTTGAATCGTAATGTAGATAATGTTTTCGCAGAAACAGAGCAAGTCGCCTTCCATCCAGGAAATGTTGTGCCGGGCATAGACTTTACAAACGATCCACTTTTACAGGGCCGGCTATTTTCTTATTTAGATACACAGCTAATTCGTCTGGGAGGACCAAACTTTGCAGAAATACCGATTAATCGACCTGTTTGCCCAATTCATAACAATCAGCGCAATGGCTTTAGTCGACAAACGATTAATGTAGGAAAAGTGAGCTATCATAAAAATTCTTTGGCCAACAATTCACCTTCAACATCAACGGCAAGGGAAGGTGGCTTCGTTCATTATGAAGAAAAGGTTGAAGGACGTATTACACGAGCACGTAGTAAATCGTTTGATGACCATTTCTCTCAAGCAAGGCTGTTTTGGAATAGTATGTCGCCCCCTGAAAAACAACATATCATTGACGCCTTTAGTTTTGAGGTAGGGAAGGTGAAAAGTAAGTCTGTTCGACAGCAGGTTGTCGATATGTTTGTCCGTGTAGATAAAGCAATGGCAACGACTGTGGCCGATAATATTGGTGTTAATCGTCCAAAAGGAGAGCAAGTAAATGTCACGTTATCATCACCTGCACTTAGCCAGGCAAATACAATAAAAATGCCACAAACACTTAAAGTAGGCGTGCTTATAGGTGATGGATTTGATGCAAATGAAGTTGGAGAAATGCTGAAATCTTTAACAAGACAAGGTGTTCGATACAGCATTATTTCTGACAAATTAGGGGTTGTTACTAGTAATGATGGCGTACAGTTAACAGCAACTGACACCTTTATAACTACAGATGCGGTACTATTTGACTCGTTATATGTTGTCGGCGTAAAAGCAAAAAATCAGGCAAAGTTCAATTCTTATATCGTTAATTATATCAATGAAGCGTATAGACATTACAAACCAATTGGTATTGCTACAACCGGAACGACATTTTTTAATATGTCCAATGCCAATGTCGGGCCAGGCATTGTGTTAGCCACTGGCGACAAAGACTTCGCTAAAAAATTTGTCAACGCCATAGCTCAACAACGCTTTTGGGAACGTAATATTTATTAACTAATATTATTTTGCCTGTGGGTATGGGGGATACCCGGGGGAGCAGGGTGAATACTCGCGGGCGGAGTGAATACCCGCGGAAGCAGGGTGAATACTCGCGGAAGGAGAGTGAATACCCGCGGAAGCAAGGTGAATACTCGCGGGCGGAGTGAATACCCCGGAAGGAGAGGAAATACCCGCGGAAGCAGGGTGAATACTCGCGGAAGCAGGGTGAATACTCGCGGAAGGAGAGTGAATACCCGCGGAAGCAAGGTGAATACCCGCGGAAGCAGAGGAAATACTCGCGAAAGCAAAGCGAATACAATGATCACAACGTATAATGAAAATCTCTCCTTGTTCTATTAAGAATAAGGAGAGATTTTTATCTTACTGCACGTTAAATTCAATTGTAGCTGATGGTTTGTACTCTGTTTTTTGTTCATTTGGGTCTTCTGTGTAAAAGTCAGTACTTCCTTTTACGATATAATGTCCTTTTGGAAAATGACCTTTCATTGTTTGTTTCATAAATTCAACGAGTTTAGGTTCTGAAAATTCGTTATAACCGCCGCCGCTCGTGTAGAACTCTTCGTAGGGCACATTTCGTTCAAGAATACGTGTAATTAGTGGAGTATCCATTGCACTAGGTATTTCAAAATTTCGGGTCGTTTCCTGCAAATTAAATAAAAATGGGGAGCCTCCATGGTAAATTGTTACGTTTTGTGCCTGCCCTACATATGTGAGTTTAGCCGTTATCTTTATAGGTTCTCCCTCTGTGAAGGTAGGTTTTGCAATCGAAAGTTCATAAAGAAAGTCTTCCTGTTGTGTAGTAGCCGTTTGTGAATAGTTCTTACTTGGTGGGGGCTTTAATGCGTCTTTGTCCTGACAGGCGGCAACTAGTAGTAGCATAGAAAATAGCAATAATAATGATTTATGCATACCAATCCTCCTTTTACATTAGCTGACGATGGGGCAGCCGAAATGTTACTAAAATCCCTGTAACATTTATGGCATTGCATTCAAATTTTGTAAATGCTATGGTGGTAAATGAGGTGATTTTTCGTGGAAAAATTTGATATTGCAATTATTGGTGCGGGGCCTGGGGGCTATGTAGCAGCTATTCATGCAGCAAAAAGTGGCAAGAAAGTTGCTTTAGTAGAGCGCGATAAAGTTGGAGGGGCTTGCTATAATGTCGGCTGTATTCCTTCGAAAATTATGTTAGAGCACAGTAAGCTTATTCAAGAAATAAACAGTGGTAATGACTGGGGCATTGAAACTCCTACAGTAAACGTGAATTTTCCAAGATTGATGCAACGTAAGGACGCTATTATTGACGAGCTTTTAACAAATATTGAAGGCTTTATTTTGAGCAATCAAATTACTTTTTATCGAGGAGAAGCAGTAGTATCTAGTGACTTGACTGTAACAGTTGATAATGATGCATTTACAGCTACGGATGTTATTTTAGCAACTGGAAGTAAACCATTTGTACCACCATTTGAAGGGTTAGAAACGTCTTACTACTATACTACGGATACATTTTTTAGTCTTGAAGAACTGCCGAAGCAATTAACAATTATCGGTGGTGGTGTTATTGCAGTCGAGATGGCATTTAGTTTAGCGCCACTTGGAACAAAGGTGACGATGTTAAATCATAGTGAAGATATTTTACAGACGGAAGAGCCAGATGCGCGACCACTTATTCGTGAACAGATGAAAAAGCTTGGTATTGAGCTTGTAACGGATTTCCACTTTAAACATTTTAATGGCAATGAGATTCATACCTCTAAAGAAATTTATACATATGAAAATCTTTTGTTTGCAACAGGTCGACGTCCAAATACAGAGATAGCTCAGCAGCTTGGTCTAGCATTTGATGGTCGATTGATTGCTGTCAATGAGCATCTTGAAACGAGTCAGCCACATATTTATGCGATAGGTGACTTAGTAGGTGGTTACCAGCTAGCTCATTCAGCGAGTGCAGAAGGAATGCATGTTGTGGATCATATTTTAGGAAGTAAGCCAGCACTGATTGATCAAACTTCGATTCCTCGCTGTGTTTATACACATCCTGAAATTGCGACATTTGGTTTGCTGGAAGAGCAGGTGAAAGAACCTTGTATGGTTTCTCAGATGCCTTTACATACAAACCCTAAGGCATTAATGGAAGGTAATACAGTGGGCTTTATAAAGCTTATTGCGACGAAAGAGGAAGGACGTATTTTAGGGGCTTGTGTTGTTGCTGATGGGGCAACAGAAATGTTAAATGCTATTTTAGCTACTAAAAATGCTGGCGGCACTGCCCACACTCTATCAAATATGATTTTCCCACATCCTACAGTATCAGAGCATATAGGGGATGCTGCCAAAGCTATTTTTGGTAAAGCCATTCATCAATAAAGATTTTGAAAACTACATTCATCAGCGGAAGGTTATCCTTCTCGTTGGGGGAATGTAGTTTTTCTTTTCATTAAAGTATCCATAACAATATTGTAAAGCTTAAAATAATTAGTCCAAATAAAATGGAGAGCGTTTTAAAAATAACAATATGATGCTTTTGGGGAGCGAATTTATCAGAAATTAATAATACAACAGCTAATACCAAATCAATTAAAAAGAATGTTTCAGCCCCTCCCGAAAAATCATCATCTTCTTCGTACTTTTTAAAAGCAATATAAAAAGCGTTCCCAGCAAAAAATAATAAAACTAATGAGCATGCAAACAGCATTAATTTACTCATACAATTACATCTCTCCTAATGATTCAGCTGCACAATAAAGTCCTCAACACCTTCTTTGAAGCGAGTTTCTCGCATGTCATTGCTCCAATATAAGGTCGCCTGCCCAAATGTTTGTTCCTATGCTGATTATAATAAGTATTTTTACAGGTTTCAAATAGCGAAATTTACCTTTGATTGAACAATCTAAAAATTCTGTTGACTTTGTGTTTTATTATGTTATGTTAATTCTATAAGAATACTTGGTTTTAAATTCGAGTTGACTAGAAGGCTTCTTTTTACGTAACGGATATTCTACGAACTAAAACATAGGAGCTTTTTTTATCTTTATGCTGTGAAAATTCATAAGGACTTAAGGAGGATGGGAAATGAGATTAGGATTTTGGTTACCGATTTTCGGAGGATGGTTACGTAATGTAGAAAATGAGAATATGCCTGCGACCTTTGATTATGCAAAACAGGTTATTCAAACAGGAGAAAGACTTGGCTTTGATGCGACGCTTATTGCCGAGCTATATTTAAATGATATTAAGGGCGTGAATGCTGATGTGCTTGAGGCGTGGTCAACCGCCGCAGCTTTAGCAGCAGTTACTGAAAAAATTGAAATATTGGCTGCAGTTCGGCCTGGCTATCATAATCCTGCGGTAATGGCAAAAGTTGCCGCAAATATTGATCAAATTGCTAATGGTCGTTTTACTTTAAATGTAGTTTCAGCTTGGTGGGAAGAAGAAGCAAAGCAATATGGTGGTTATTTTACAGAGCATGGAGAACGTTATGACCGCACAGAGGAATTTATTGAGGTTTTAAAAGGTTTATGGACAGAAGAAACGTTCAGTTATGACGGTAAATATTACAAAATAGAAAATGCACATTTATCTCCTAAGCCAGTTCGAAAACCATACCCAAGACTTTACGCAGGTGGGGAAAGTGATCGCGGTAAAGAGGCAATTACAAAGTCATGTGACGCCTATGTGATGCATGGCGGAACAGTAGAGGAAGTTGGGGCTAAAATTAAGGAAATGCTTGACCGTCGAAAAGCAATTGGAAAAGGACCGTTCGAAACTTTCGGAATGGCTGCATATGTCATTGTACGTGATTCAGAAGAAGAAGCACTTGCTGAACTAGCCCGAATTACCAATGTAGAGGATGCGGCAGGGTATGCAGGATTTAATGACTTCACTAGTAAATCAAAGTTAGAGCAACAAATTACACTACAAGATTATTCAGTTTCAAACAGAGGGCTAAGACCAAATTTAGTAGGCACACCTCAGCAAGTGGCTGATCGCATTTTAGCTTATGAAGAAGTTGGTGTAAATCTCTTGCTCCTTCAATTCTCTCCACATCTAGAAGAAATGGAACGTTTTGCAAGAGATGTTATGCCTTTAGTGAAAATAAAATCAGCCATCATACAGTAAGGAGCGATACTATGACTGCGAAAATTTATATTATTCATGAAAATGATGAGTGGACAAATCATTTAACAAATCGTTTAGAGGAACTAAACCTACCCTATGAGGTTTGGCATTTGGCGAAAGGATTGATTGACCTATCAAAAGAGCCACCACAAGGAATTTTTTATAGTCGTATGAGTGCTTCATCACATACGAGGGGGCATGAATTTGCACCTGAACTAACGGAGGCAGTGCTCGCCTGGCTAGAGTATCATGGCCGTCCAGTTATAAATGGAAGCCGTGCCTTAAGATTAGAAGTAAGTAAGGTCAATCAATATTGTGCACTTGAAGCTATTGGCATTCAAACACCTAAAACGATAGCGACAGTTGGTAAATCACAGCTAATAGAAGCGGCAAGAACAATTGGTACAACACCATTTATTACGAAGCATAATCGAGCAGGAAAAGGACTTGGAGTACAACTATTTCATTCAGTTGAAGCGCTAGAAGCATATGTAAATAGTGATACTTTTGAGTCACCTATAGATGGTATTACGCTTATTCAACAATATATAAAATCACCTGATTCTTATATAACACGATGTGAATTTGTTGGTGGTAAATTTTTATATGCAGTTCGTGTAGATACATCAGAAGGATTTGAACTTTGTCCTGCTGATAGCTGTCAAATAGTGGATCAGTTTTGCCCAGTAGGTGAAACAGCAACTAAGAAATCAAAATTTCAAATTATAGACAGTTTTTCAGAGGAGCTTATAGGGCGATATGAAGAATTTTTAGAGAAAAATAAAGTAAGTGTCGCAGGGATTGAGTCGATTATCGATGAAGAAGGGAATATTTTTACATATGACGTAAATACCAATACAAACTATAATGCAGAAGCCGAAAGAGCCGTAGGAAAATATGGCATGTTAGCTGTGGCCAAATATTTAGGTGCTACATTACGTCAATATGAAAAGACATTGCAATTTTCGTAAAGTATTTTTGTAGTCACTATGTAAAGGGGAGTGGTTAAATTGATAAAAGCAGTTATTATTAATGGCAGTAATTCGAGAAATTCACGCGTGACAGCTATTCATGATAAGGTGGAAAACTCTTTAAAGGTACAAGGAATAGCAGTGCACACAAATTACGTACATGAATTGCCAGCTGAGGACTTAATTACGGCTAATTTTGCAAGTGAGGCCATCATTACAGAAAATAAACAAGTTGAAGAAGCAGATATTATCGTAATTTTGACGCCTATTTATAAAGCCTCATATTCAGGAATACTTAAAACTTACTTGGATTTACTGCCGCAAAAAGCGTTGCAAGGAAAAATTATCTTACCAATTGCTGTAGGTGGCTCTATTGGACATTTACTCGCATTAGAATTTGCATTAAAACCAATATTAGCTGTATTAGGGGCTACAAATATTGCACATTCTGTTTATATTGTTGATAAACAAATTATTCGCCTTGAAGATGGAAGCTTTGCCATCGAGGAAGAAGCAATTAACCGACTTGATGTAGAATTAAAACAATTACAGAAAAATGTATTAGTAAACTGAAGTTATTCCGATAAAAGCTACAATTATTCCGATAAAATGAGAAAATATTCCGATAAAAGTTAAAGTTGTTCCGATAAAATGAGATTGTATTCCGATAAATCTTCAAAGTATTCATCTGAAAAAAATAGCGCATTATAGGAAATAACCACCTCCTATAACGCGCTGTTTTTTAATTAACTTCAGGTTCTTCTTTTTTCTCAATCGGTGCTGTAGTGAGATATAAGAAAGCCTCATCTTGCAATAGCGATATTTTTTCTTCACTAATACCGTGCGCTAATGGTCCAGAAAAAATGGACTCCCACCAAGTTCCTGTTGTTATTGTCATTCATCTACGCCCCCATTTCAAATTTTCAATATGTAGTTGTAAGTTTCTCGAAGTCACAAAACCGTCTACAGTTCTAACATATTCTTTACACATCCCTCGTTTAGAAAGAGGAATTTTGCTTGTCAATGTTGTATCGTATAGACAAAGATAGTTTGTTTCGAAATGAAAAAACTATGTATGCCATTTTAAAAAAAGGGGTGCTTTTATTATGAATTTTACGACACAAGATGTAGAAAATATGATTACAGAGCAACGTCAATTTTATTTTTCTCGAGCGACGAAGAGTACAAAATTTCGAAAAGAGCAATTACTAAAACTGAAGAAAACAATTTTAAAATATGAAAAAGAAATTTTGAATGCTCTATATTTAGATTTACGTAAGAGTGAGTTTGAGGCATATGCAACAGAAATTGGCATTGTTTTAGATAGTATTTCTTATATGGTAAAGCATGTTGAAGAGTGGATGAAACCGGAAGCTGTAAAAACACCGATTCAATACCAGGTGGGAAAAAGCTTTATTGTAAGAGAGCCTTTTGGCGTAACATTAATCATTGGTCCTTTCAATTATCCATTTCAACTTGTCATGGAGCCATTAATCGGTGCAATTGTTGGTGGTAATACGGCTATTGTAAAACCATCAGAAACATCTGTGCATACAGCAGCGATTGTTAAAAAAATAATTGTAGAAACGTTTAATCCTTCATACGTGCGTGTTGTGGAAGGAGAGAAAGATGAAGTGACGGCACTTATTCATGCGTCCTTTGACTATATATTTTTTACAGGAAGTGTGGCAGTCGGAAAAGTTGTTGCAAAGGCAGCGGCGGAACGATTAACACCAATTGCCCTGGAACTTGGCGGGAAAAGTCCTGCAATTGTCGATCAAACAGCCAATTTAGAAGTAGCGGCGAAAAGAATTGCATGGGGAAAATTCACAAATACTGGACAAACTTGTGTAGCACCAGACTATGTCCTTGTCCATAAAGAAGTTTATGACCGATTTATGAAAATATTGAAAGCAACTATTCGTTCTTTCTATGGTAAAAACGCAATAAAAAGCCCTGACTACGGCCGTATTGTCAATCTAAGACAATTTGATCGCTTACAACAAATTATTGTAGAAGAACGTGATGCCATTACATTTGGAGGTAGAACAGATCGTGATGATTTGTATATGGAGCCTACCATTATTGAATATGTGAAATGGTCAAATCCTTCGATGCAGGATGAACTATTTGGTCCAATTTTACCTGTGATGATGTATGATGATTTACCGCTAGCCATTCACCAAATTCGTCAGTTACCAAAGCCTTTAGCGGCGTATTTTTTCTCCGAGCATGAGAAAGCTATCCAGTACTTTTTAGAGGAATTACCATTTGGTGGAGGATGTATAAATGATACGATTACACATGTTGGAAATTTACATTTGCCATTTGGTGGTGTCGGATCATCAGGGGTAAAAGCCTACCATGGGAAGGCAAGTTTTGAAAACTTTACACATCCCAAATCAATATTAAAAAAATCTTCTAAGTTAGAGACGAATGTTCTCTTTCCACCTTATAAACAAAAGGTTAAGCTTGTGAGAACTATAATGAAATAGTAAAAGGAGGTGTCGAATCACTAAAGATTCTTGACACCTCACTTTTTTTAGGGAAAATGTAGTTGTCGATAAATGTCGTTTTTTTTATAAAGTAAGTACATTTCGAGCTTTTAAGCCATATATAAGCTGTTTGGAGGGGAAGCATGGGTTGAAAACTTTTTGCATGCGCAGAAAAGGAACGAAGGCTAAAAGCAACTGTAAGCGCTCTTTTGACTAGCTAGATGGTGCAACTGCGCGTTGCATCAAAGAGCTCATCGGATGTTCCGAGTAGACGCTCAGCCGGATGGAAATCAACCCCACGTGGTGATGATAAGCAAAATTTTATTGAAATATTAAAGATATATTAAAATGATAGCGTTTTCATCAGAAAAACGTCCTAACAAGCATTTTCTTTATGGGCGAATAAGTAGTAAAATAAATTCAATAGATTGTGGGGGACTCATCTTGTCATTTATTGTCGAATAAACAACAAATGATGAAATGAATGTAGAGATTGAATGGAGGACTATGAAATGTATGCAGAGGAATTGTTGAATGCATTACCTTTGAAAAAAATAATTGGAGTGCTACCTGATCAAGTGACTGATATTGTAATTGATTCACGTAGTGTGCAACCAAATAGTATGTTTGTTTGTATTAAAGGTTATACGGTAGATGGCCATGAATATGCACAGAAAGCTGTTGAAGGTGGCGCAACAATTGTTGTGACAGAACGACAATTACCATTAGAAGAAACGATTGCGCAAGTTATCGTGAAAGATACGGATCGAGCAGTTGGCTTGTTAGCTGCAAAGTTTTTTGACTATCCATCAAAAGATATGGCGATGATTGGTGTAACAGGAACAAATGGAAAAACATCAGTAACAGGAATTATTCAAAACATCATGCATGGTATGGGCGAGAAATCAGCGTTATCAGGGACAATCGGCTTTAATTTAAATGGTATTTTATATGAATCAGCCAATACTACAAGCGATGCATTATCGACTCAACAAATGATATTCCGTGCAAAAATGGAAGGCTGCCGATTAATGACTATGGAGGTATCTTCACACGGTTTAGCACTTGGACGTCTAGCTGGTGTAGAATATGATGTAGCTATTTTTACAAATCTTACACATGATCATCTTGATTTCCATGGAACGATGGAGGAATATGGCCATGCGAAAGGCTTATTATTCTCTCAACTCGGACAAGACTTAGAAAAGAATAAATTTGTCGTGTTAAATGCCGATGATGCTTGGTCAGAACGCTATGCTGCGATGACACCATTTCCAGTATGGACATATGGTTTGAACAATGAAACAGCTGATTTCCGAGCTATTAACTGTGAGTATCATGATTTCATGACTTCTTTTGACGTTGAAACGCCAGAGGGAATATACCGCGTGAAAATGCATTTACTTGGGGAATTTAATATATACAATGTACTTGCCGCTATGGTTGCTTTTTATGGACGTGGTTATTCAATTGAAACAATTATTGAGCAAATTGAGCAAATACCACCAGTAAAGGGACGTATGGAGAAAGTTTGCTCAGATTTACCGGTGCAGATGTTTATTGATTATGCACATACGCCTGATGCAATTGAAAAGGCGATTTCTTCAGCTCAACCATATAAAAAAGGTAAGCTTATTTTCTTAGTTGGCACAGGCGGCAATCGTGATAAATCGAAACGTCCAACAATGGCAGAAAAAGCATCAGCCGCTGATTACGTTATATTAACGACAGATGACCCGCGCTATGAAGAGTACGATAGTATTACAGGTGATCTTGCCAAAGGGATGTTACATGAAAATTATGCATGTATAGGAGACCGTGCTGAAGCTGTGCGCCATGCAATTGAGGTTGCTGAACCAGGAGATATCATTATTTTTGCTGGTAAAGGACATGAAGATTATCAAATTATTGAGAATACTAAATATCCACATAGTGATGCGGATATTGCAATAGAAGCTGGCCAATTAAAATTTGTATAATATATGATCTCCAATTAGGATGTTAGAGTGTACGATAGTGTGAATGAATGCATGTAGTCATGCGATAAGTTCACCATACTTTAAAACCCCTTTTAGTCAAGGGGTTTTCTTTTTGGGTTAACATGAAGGTGAATGTATTGAAAGAAAATGATTATCATCGGAGTGTTTGAGGGACTATCTACATTGGAACTAGCTAAGTATTCTTTGGGGAATTCATGTAAAAAGGTTGTAAGAAAGGCAAGTCTTCTTTTATTATTAGTAAGTATGAAAAAAGGAGAATGACGAGATGAATTCAAATTTAGAAAAAGATATATTATCACGTCGAACTTTTGCCATTATCAGTCACCCTGATGCTGGGAAAACGACGATTACAGAAAAGCTTTTACTATTTGGTGGTGCAATTCGTGATGCCGGTACGGTAAAAGGGAAGAAAACAGGTAAGTTTGCAACATCTGACTGGATGGAGATTGAAAAGCAACGTGGGATTTCTGTAACTTCTTCAGTTATGCAATTTGATTATAATGGATCACGTGTCAATATTTTGGATACTCCAGGTCACCAAGATTTCTCGGAGGATACGTATCGTACACTAATGGCGGTGGATAGTGCTGTCATGGTCGTAGATGCTGCCAAAGGTATTGAAGCACAAACTTTAAAGCTGTTCAAAGTTTGTAAAATGCGTGGTATTCCAATTTTTACGTTTATTAATAAACTTGACCGTCAAGGGAAGGAGCCACTTGAGCTGATTGAAGAGCTTGAGGAGGTATTGGGCATTAACGCTTACCCGATGAACTGGCCGATCGGTATGGGTAAAGAGTTTTTAGGTATTTATGATCGTTATAATAAACGTATCGAGCAATTCCGTTCTGATGAAGTAGAGCGTTTCTTGCCAATTGATGAAAATGGGGAACTTGCAGTTGAGCATCCGATGAAGGTGACTTCTTATTATTCACAAGCAATGGACGACATTATGTTGCTTGATGAAGCGGGTAATGAGTACTCAGAAGAAAAAATTCGTCGTGGTGAATTAACACCTGTTTTCTTTGGGTCTGCTTTAACAAATTTCGGTGTACAAACATTCCTTGAAACATATTTACAATTTGCACCGACACCACAGCCTCGTATTACTGAGAATGAACTATTTATTGATCCAGTTGAGCATGAGGAGTTTTCAGGCTTCATTTTCAAAATTCAAGCGAATATGAACCCTGCACACCGTGACCGTATTGCCTTTGTGCGTATCGTATCGGGTAAATTTGAACGTGGCATGAACATGACTTTATCTCGTACAGGTAAATCATTCAAAGTGACACAATCAACACAATTCCTTGCGGATGACCGTGAAACAGTAGATGAAGCAGTAGCTGGTGATATTATCGGTTTATATGACACAGGTACTTATCAGATTGGCGACACAGTCGTAGGTGGTAAAAAGACATTCCAATTTGAAAAACTACCACAGTTCACTCCAGAGCTATTTGTTCGTGTAACTGCGAAAAATGTAATGAAGTCTAAGCAATTCCATAAAGGGATTTTACAATTAGTGCAAGAAGGCGCCATTCAATATTATAAAACATTGCATACAGAAGAAGTTATTCTTGGAGCAGTTGGTCAATTACAATTTGAGGTTTTTGAGCATCGTATGAAAAATGAATATAATGTTGAAGTGAGAATGGAGCCAATTGGTTCGAAAATTGCAAGATGGATTGAAAACGAAGAGGATGTTAAAGAATCAATGTCTTCAGGTCGTTCAATGCTTGTAAAAGACCGTTTTGATAATCTTGTTTTCTTATTTGAAAATGAATTTGCTATGCGTTGGTTTGCAGATAAAAACGAAAACATTAAACTGTATAGCCTTTTATAATAAAAAGAATTGTCAGGTTGATTTCCGTTTCAGTCTACTCGCTTTCCCACGGGAGTCGAGTAGCCTTCAACTCCAATCAACAATAGCGTAGAGCTTTTATCATTTTTAGGCATTTCAAAAGTGAACAAACTAACACGAATCGACATGTTGCGATTCGTGTTTTTTTACAAGGAAAATTAAAGCTTTATGTATAATATATACAGTATTAGGAAATTTAAACCTGATGAACAGCTTCCGGAAAGAATTTATAAATAGGCACATTACTAAAAGTTGGGGTAGCGTTTGTTTTAAGCGGTTGCTATGTTGATCTTCGTTACGACTGGGCGACTCCTTGGGGATTAGCGATATAGAGGAACGAAGGCTAAAAGCATCACGTCCTGTGATAACGCCTTCGTGACCAACATCGTGCTGTTGCTGTCGCTGCGCTTTCGCACAAACAAAACCAAAACCCTCTGCTGCCGCTACGTTGTACTCACGCTTTCGCGCAAAAGACATCTGTTGGCCCGAGACCCTGGAGCGCAGCGAAGCGGCTCATCGGACGTCCCAGGAAGCTTTGCTCTGTGCGAAAGCGTAGCGACAGCAACAACAAATGTTTTCTGTAGCGAAAGCGAAGCGGCAGCTACAAAGCGCCCAGTCGGAACGGAAATCAACCACACGTTATGGTGGTGCCCAATTTATAAAATATTCACCTTTTCGGGTATTATAGAAGGGAAGAGATGGAAAAGGAGCTTATAAAGTGAATATTAGTAATTTTTCTATTAAAAGGCCTGTTTTTACAATAGTTACAATGATATTAGTCATTATTTTGGGTGGCGTTTCATTATTAAAAATACCTATTACGCTTATTCCTGAGTTACGTCCACCAATTGGCATCGTTGTTACCTCTTATCCTGGTGCAAGTCCGACCGAGGTTAATGAAAAAATAACGAAGCCATTGGAGACAACGCTTGCCACCTTACCAGGGATTAAAAAACTACAGTCTACCTCTCAAGAAGGATCCAATTTAATTGTTCTCGAATTTGATTGGTCAACCAATATTGAAGATGCTCAGCTCGATATTTTACAACGCATCGACATGACCCCTTTACCGAATGATGCTGAGAAACCTAGCTTTTTAAAATTTGATCCATCTCAGTTTCCTATCATCCAACTTTCACTACGGGCGGAAAATGACCATGTAGATGTGCGTTTACTGGCAGAAGCCTTGGAAAAGGAACTTCGTCGAACTGCTGGTGTCGCGAGTGTAAATATTTCTGGTAAGCTAGTCGAAGAAGTTCAAATAACTTTAGATGAATCGAAGTTAGTTGAAAAAGGATTAACGCAAGCAGATGTTATTCAAATTATTCAATCGAACAATGTTTCCCTTCCTGGTGAACCCGTATTAACAGCAGATGGAAAGATGTTAACAACTCGTATTTTAAGCACATTAAATTCACCTGAAAGCATTGCAGATTTAATCATTTCGGTAAATCCACTAGATGGTAAACCATTAACAGTTGGAGAAGTAGCAACTGTTGAACGCACGGAGCAAAAATCTATAACTACGACACGTGCAAATGAGCATCCTGCAGTATTAATGTCTGTATTACAGGAATCAGGCGCTAATACGGCAGAAGTATCCAAAGCTTTTAAAAAGGCTTTAAATGAATTATTAACGAAGAAGCAATATGAAGGAATCGTTGCAGATGTGCTAGTGGACCAAGGGAATTACGTAGATTTAGCGATAAGCAATATCGGAACTTCTTTACTTCTAGGTGGATTATTCGCAATGTTCGTGCTATTTGTCTTTCTACGAAGTGTGAAAAGCCCTATTATTATTGGAATTGCGATTCCGTACTCGGTTATTGTTACATTTGTTTTAATGTTTTTCGCCAATTTCTCACTCAATATTATGACATTAGGGGCGTTAGCACTTGGCATTGGTATGCTTGTTGATAATGCTATCGTTGTTATAGAAAACATTGAACGACATTTAGGACTTGGCAAGGACCCTATCGAAGCAGCTAAGGATGGGACAAAGGAAGTGGCGCTTGCGATTACTGCGTCCACACTCACAACAATTGCTGTATTCATTCCTGTAATGTTTATTAAAGGATTAATAGGGCAAATTTTCACAGAATTTGCTTTAACTATTTCTTTTAGCTTAATCGCTTCTTTAGTCGTTGCGTTAACGGTTGTCCCAATGCTTGCAAGTCGTCTTTTAAGAATGAAATCAATCAATGTTTATGAAAAACGAAATGAATCATCCTTTTACAAGAGCTACAAAACATCAATTATTTGGGTATTGCGTCACCGTATGCTTGTACTAATCTCAACAGTTGTCTGTTTTGGACTTGCCTTGTTTGGACTTATGAAAATTGGCACAGAGTTTTTACCGCCAACCGATGAAGGATTTGCATCCATAAGTGTAAATCTTGAAAAAGGGATAGCCGTATCAGAAACAGAAAAAGTGGTTGCGAAAATTGAAGATCGTTTGAAACAGGAGAAAGATGTTGACGTATATGTTAGCTTAATCGGTGGTACACAGCAAGCGCAAGCTCGGGGACAAACAAGTGCCAACCAAGCTGAGCTATATGTAAAGCTTGTCCCTTTAGCAGATAGGGATCGTTCGATTTTTGAATTTGTAGAAGAGGTTGAAAAAGATTTGCATGCAAAGCTAGGGGAGCAAGTTGAAATCAACTTCAATGTCTCAACGACAACAGGTTCGTCACCAAATACATTAACGTTTAGGTTAACAGATTCTGATGAGCGAAGACTTCATAGCTCTGTTGATAAAGTGCAGCAGGAGCTATCAAAGGTGAATGCTATCACAAAGGTATCTACGGATTTAGATATCACTGTAAAAGAAATTCAAGTCGAAGTAGACCGTGAAAAGGCGAAGGACTACGGATTTGTGCCTGCACAAATTGCTCAGACGGTCAATCAAATGACAAAGGGTCAGCTAACTACGCAATTAATGGCAGAGGATGGTGCTGTATTGCCTGTTTATACAGGCTTTGGACAAGTGTTTAATGATAGTATCGAGTCATTAAAATCGATGCAGCTACGTTCACCTGCAGGTTTATTTGTAAAACTAGAGGACATTGCAACTGTTTCTGTACAAGAAGGGCCAGTATCGATAAGACGTTCTGATCAGGCTGCTGCTGTTGCATTTTTTGTTGAATATAAAACGAAGGAATCGCTAGGTGGCATCTCGGCTAAAGTGGACAAAGCATTGGAAAAAGCGGATTTGCCTACTGAAACTCAAATTGTCTTTAGTGGAGATCGTGAGCTTTATGATAGTGCGATTAATGATATGCTTTTAGCAGTTGCGTTAGCGGTCGTACTTGTATATATCGTGATGGCCGCACAGTTTGAATCTTTTAAATATCCATTCGTTATCATGTTCACAGTACCTTTAATGATTATTGGTGTTGCTATTGCTATGTTTGCTACGAACACGCTAATTGGTGTGACATCTGTTATAGGCATCTTAATATTAGTTGGAATTGTCGTGAATAACGGGATTGTTCTTGTAGATTACATTAATCAACAAAAAGCTAGAGGACTGGCAACGTATGATGCGATTGTACTTGCTACACAAGATCGACTTCGACCAATTTTAATGACTGCACTAACAACGATTTTAGGATTGCTACCACTTGCTCTTGGCATCGGTGAAGGAACAGAGATGAATAAACCGATGGGAATTGTCGTAATCGGAGGGCTAGTGACATCCACTTTATTGACATTATATATTGTACCAATCGTGTACAGTTTAATGGATAAGACAACAAGGAAGATGCGGTAAGTTCAGGGGGGATGAGAGATGGGGGTTCATTTTTTTACAGGCTTTCCGGGTTTTATTTCAAGTCAATTAATACGAGAGTTATTTCTAAAAAATCAATCACAAGAAGTCATCGCTATTGTTTTAGCTGGGGAGTTAATAAAAGCAAATTTAGAAAGAGAACATATTTTAGCGGAGTTTCCTAACTGTTCTATTCGTATTGTAGAGGGAGATATTACATTACCGAATCTCGGTCTAGAAAACCAAGCTGTACAGGAAATTGTACCTCAAATAAAGGTGCTCTGGCATCTAGCTGCCATTTATGATTTAGCCGTGCCTCGCGATATTGCATGGAAGGTAAATGTACATGGTACGACTATGGTCAATGACTTTGTTCGCACACTTCCGAACTTAAGACGCTATATGTATTTCAGTACAGCGTATGTCGCAGGAATACGTGAAGGTGTTTTGCGAGAAACTGAATTAATTCGCCCGCCTGCATTTAAAAACTATTATGAGGAAACAAAGTATGAAGCTGAGCATCGAGTAGAAGATTTGAAATCAGAAATACCACTGACAATTATTCGACCTGGTATCGTACGTGGACATTCAGAAACAGGAGAAACGATTAAATTCGATGGACCTTATTTCTTTTTAAATATGGTGGATAAATTAAAATGCCTACCTTTTATTCCGTACATTGGTCAATCGAAATCAACAATAAATGTAGTGCCAGTGGATTACATTATAAAAGCTTCGACTTATCTAGTTGATGAAAGATGTGCTGAAGGTAAAACTTTACATCTAACGGACCCAAATCCACATCCGATGCAGGAAGTGTATCGGACGATGGTAAAGTTATTAACGAACCGTTATCCTAAGGGACGATTACCGCTAACACTAGCAAGACTATCTTTACAAGTCCCACTTCTTCGAAAAAATCTAGGTGTTGAGCAAGAAACTTTAGATTATTTAACTTGGGATGCTAAATTCGATACGTCGGAAGCAATGACTATTTTGAAAAAAGGTAATATTACATGCCCCGACTTTATACAAACTATGCCTAGAATGATTGAATTTTATTTAGCGCATAAAGAAGATAAAAGCTATCAAATTCAAATAAAGTGACTTCAAGTAGTGGTTTGCTAATTGAGAGTTGATGCAATCGGCTATAGATTTATTATTGACTGATAAAAGCATTTTTGGTTTATATTTTGCTAATGAATGCCCATTTTAACTGATTGTAGCGTAGGGCTACTCGACTCTCGCGGAAAAGCGAGACAGACGAGACCCTGCACGGAGCGAAGCGGAGGAAGCGGCTCAACGCTCGCCCGCAGGAAAGCGAGTAGTCCGTAGCGGAAATCAGAGCCTATAGTAGGGTAGAATAATTTTGCCACTCATATATGATAGTGCTATAATGAGTTTTACAGAAGAAGAACCTTCGACGTTTTGTCAAAGGGGAGTAGCTAACAGATACGAGCGATGTATCTGGATTACATTCGTCATGACATGGTTTTTACCATCGGGTGTGATAAGCGATTAACTCTATGCTTGCGGTATTCATTCCACTAGTAAAAGAGAGGTACTGATGAATTGTCAGATATTTATTTGCTTAGCGAGACCTTTGCCTTTTAATAGGGCAGAGGTCTTTTCTTTTGTACTCGTATAGTAATAACTAATTTGGGTATACAGAGCTTTAGAGGGGGCAAATGAATGGAATCAATTGTATTAGAATACGGTTGGGTACTTATTGTACTTGTAGTATTAGAAGGGTTATTAGCAGCAGATAATGCAGTAGTAATGGCTGTGATGGTGAAGCATTTACCACATGAGCAACAAAAAAAGGCACTGTTTTATGGATTATTCGGTGCATTAATTTTCCGATTCTCAGCGCTTTTTGTCATTACAGTATTAGTGAATTATTGGCAAATTCAAGCATTGGGAGCAGCTTATTTATTATTCATGTCCGCCAAAAATATATATGATTTGCGCCATAAAAAAGACTCAGAAGAAGAATCTAGTGAAGAAACGAGAAAAAAGGGCTCTGGTTTTTGGATGACAGTGCTTAAGGTAGAGGCAGCGGATATTGCATTTGCTATTGATTCTATGCTTGCTGCAGTTGCCATTGCGGTTACTTTACCGAAGGTAGGAAGCTTTGATATTGGTGGCATCAATGGTGGACAATTTATTGTCATGTTACTTGGTGGGTTTATCGGAGTGATCATGATGCGATTTGCGGCACAATGGTTTGTGAAAATATTAAATGACTATCCTTCACTTGAAACAGCTGCGTTTTTAATTGTAGGTTGGGTAGGTGTAAAGCTTGTTGTGCTGACTTTGTCACATGAGAAGGTGGGTATTTTACCTGCAGAATTTCCACATTCAACTGTGTGGGAGTTAACTTTCTGGATCGTACTAGTGGGCATCGCATTAGTAGGTTATTTAGTAGGAGTTCGTTTTAAAAATAAAGCTTAATATCATTTAGAGGGATAGTCGTAGCTATTCCTCTTTCTTTTTTTAAGTATTTTTCCTATACTAATATCTATCGAGTTTGGCATCATATTAGGAAGGGGTTTTCAACGTGCCCTGGAAAAGATCAAAAAATAGACTTGTTACACCTTTTCAGGTGCTTGTCTCTTATTATTTTATAGCTATAGCGATTTCCTTCCTGTTACTACGGCTACCAGGCGTTCATCAAGAAGGTGTACACGTTTCATTATTAGATAGTTTGTTTACGGCTGTAAGTGCAGTTAGTGTAACGGGTTTAACAACATTCGATATATCTGAAAGCTACACAACATTTGGCCTCGTGATGGTACTTGTCATTTTACAACTTGGCGCAATTGGCATTATGTCACTTGGTACCTTTGTGTGGTTACTAGTTGGGAAAAAAATAGGTATGCGTGAGCGTCAGTTGATTATGATTGACCATAATCAATACAATTTGTCAGGGGTTGTCCAATTAATTCGCGAAATATTGAAAATCTTAATCGGTATTGAAGTGATGGGTGCGTTTATTTTAACGTTGCACTTTACAAACTATTTCGATACTTTCGAAGAAGCGTTGATTCATGGTGTTTTTGCCTCCGTTTCTGCTACTACAAATGGTGGTTTTGATATTACAGGCATGAGTTTATTACCGTTTCATAACGATTACTTTGTACAAATAATAACGATGTTATTAATCGTGCTAGGCGCGATAGGCTTCCCAGTATTAATTGAAGTGAAATCTTTTTTACTTCATCGCCATGCAAATTTCCGCTTTAGTTTATTTACAAAAATAACGACCTCCACATATGCAATTTTATTTGTGGTAGGGGCTCTCGTAATTTTATTGCTTGAATCATTCCATTCCTTTAAGGGAATGTCTTGGCATGAAGCGCTGTTTTCTGCAATGTTCCATTCTGTTTCAACACGATCAGCTGGACTGACGACGTACGATGTTACAACCTTTAGTGAAGCGGCAGATATTTTTATGAGCTTTTTAATGTTTATTGGTTCTTCGCCAAGTTCAGTTGGTGGAGGGATACGTACAACAACGTTTGCCATGGCCATTCTATTCCTAATTACCTTCTCACGAGGAAGAGAGGATATTCAAGTATTCGGACGTGAAATACATTTAATCGATGTATTCCGCTCGTTTGTTGTTATTTTATTGGCATTCTTTATGGTTTTAGTTGCAACAATTATTTTACTTATTACTGAGCCACACGCATCACTGATTCAAATAATTTTTGAAATTACATCAGCGTTCGGAACGTGTGGGATGTCTTTAGGGATTACCTCGGATTTATCGGTATTTGGTAAAATTATCATTATGATTTTAATGTTTGTTGGTCGTGTCGGTTTAATCTCCTTCCTTTACACTCTTGGTGGTGGTGGTAGAGGCAAAAAATCAAGTTATCACTATCCTAAGGAACGAGTAATTATCGGGTAAATACTAGATCATTGATATGAATGACTTTTATGGGATTCAATCAATACTTGAATAGCCCCTACAACTAAGATTGAAATAAAAAAAGAGCTAATTTAGTAACGGGTTCTGTTTTGAAGTACAAAAAGCAAAATCGCAGGTTAAAAAGACAATTAATTAGCATATTAATATTAAAAGGTACTGCGAATTCGCAGTACCTTTTTTGTTCAACTGTGTTTGATATTTTGTGAATCAAAATTTAACTAAAGCGCCCCATTAGTTCAATAAGAAAACAGCTTTATTCTTTATCTTTCTTCTAATATTCTTATATAAATTCAAACGCAAACATTAAACCTAAAGGGATAGTTAACCAAAGCAGAGAATTGCTCAATATAATTTTAAAATAGGAAGTATTTAAAAGAATTCTGGCGTCAAAGTATCAGATTCACCTAACGCTCCTTCTGCAAAAAACCAAGAAATAAATAATGCAACAAAACCAGTAAATATAACATTACCTATAACAATTGATTTCATTTTTAATCCTCCTTTCTCTTTGTGTAAATAAAATACTTTATTCACCAGTAGATTCACATATCATTCTTACTTAACTATCCTGCGTCGTTATTTCAACAAAGAAAGAAGAGCTGCCTATGCGATTCAATGATCTTCAAGAAAAGCACCCCGTTAGCCCTCCATGAATCGCAAAAATAAGTACTTCACCACAGAAAATGAAAGATGATTAAGTTCTTTCCTGGGAGTTTAAGAGGGAAATTTTAAAAATAATATAACCTTTTATCATTTTCCGACAGAAAACTCTCACTTCTATAAGTGGGAGTAGTTCAAGTTTCGCCCATAAACACAAGTAGTACGATTGACAATGAAACACCAATGACATAAATCCCAAAAACAATCATAGGGGAATACTTCCAAAATCCTTTTTCTCTTTTTTTAAAGCTCTGAACACTAAATATTATTCCTATGACGAACATAATAGTCCCAAGAAAGAATAGCCAAGCAGTATTAAGTTGAAAGTAATAAAAACATGCTACACAAATAAGTCCTACTACTGAAAATAATGTTGATAATATCCCTTTTTTACTGAACATTGTTTACCTCCCTCCTTAATTTCTACAATTACTATAAGGACGAACGAAATGAATGGCGGTTCCAATTTTGATTAATTTTACCATTTAAATTCTGCAGAATCCATAACTGCTTATTGAACGACCTGCTCCGTCGGTTGAATATAATTCCTTGCCAGATTATGTATTTCCATCGTTATAGAACTTTCTATAATGTAACTTTATTAATGCGATTTGATATACCAATTCGTATGAAAATTGTTAAAAAGCCGCTTTGTATCAATAAAAAAAGGACATCCAAATCATTTCGATTTGATACACTTTTTATAGTGTTTTTTTAGTTTTGTACTCGAAAACAGGACCCGTTACTAATTTAGCTCTTTTTTTTATTTCCATACTATTTTCCGGTTGCCAATAAGTTTATTGAACGAGGATTTTAAAGGGTATCTTAGTAGAAAATCTATTCATAAAGAGGGATTTAGATTGCGTAATTGACAAGAAACTGCCTTCGACACACAATTGTCGAAAAATTTTAAATTGTTTTTTCCTGGTTATTATGACTATTTAATAGGTAATTTTTCCAATTAATAGGTATCGATGCATTGATATTTTCGAACTAAACTTTTTTAGGATAATAGTAATACATCAAAGAACATCTGTTAAGTGTAATAAAGCTACGATTTCTGATTGCTATATATTTAATGGAAATGTAATTATATGGATTGCATTTAAAGGTTCCTGAAAGATTTATGAGTTTTTAATGTATGAAAAAACGCTAGTCCTAAATTTAATTAATGGACTAGCGTTTCTTATTATAAAGAGTCGATTGTTGCAAAGTATGGTGCTTGACCGTGACGGAAGTAAGTTAAAAGATAGCCATTTTTTTGTACAATTTTGCCTTTTGAAAAATTTTGGTAATCAATGTGATGCGGAATAATAAGCGTATGTTTAAACAACTCTTTTTCGGATAGATTGAAGTTGGCAAATGGCTCACCTGCGATGGCAGGGTTTTCACGTAATGCCGTATAAAGTGCTTTTTGTTGCTCCTCAGTAGGACGCTCCTTCCACCATAATTTACGCGGCTGGAACTGTTGAGCCATTAAATAATCTAGTTGCATTAGGCTTTGAATGATAGTTAAATCAGCACCTTCAACAGTTTCTAAAAACATTAATAAACGAAGGAATAAATCCTCAAGCTGATGTCCGATACGTGACCAACCTTTAGTTTCCCAATAAGTACCGAAGTTTTGGAAGAAATCAAATGGTGTTTCAAACACTTCAGTTACTAAATATTCAATCGTATGATCCAAACGGTGATCGTTCCAGTATTTCTCAAGCACGTCCTCTGCATGTTTAATGCGCACGATATCATCAAATGTTAAGACATTATTAGAGAAAATCTCGTAAGGTGATTGGTCCACATACGTATAGCCATATTTTTCAGCCTCTAGACGAAGGCCTGTACCACGCAGAAGCTTAAGGAATCCAAGCTGTAATTCTTCTGGGCGCATTGCGAAAACGTCATTAAAGGTTTGTCGGAAGCTTGCATAATCCTCCTCTGGTAAACCAGCGATTAAATCTAAATGCTGATCAATCTTTCCACCTTCTTTGACCATCGTCACTGTACGTGTTAGTTTTTCAAAGTTTTGACGGCGCTTCACGAGAGTATTTGTTAAATCGTTCGTTGATTGAACACCGATTTCAAAACGGAAAAGACCTTTTGGTGCGTTATCATTTAAAAACTGGATAACCTCAGGACGCATAATATCAGCGGTAATTTCAAATTGGAACACAACCCCTGGCTTATGTTCATCGATTAAAAACTGGAACATTTCCATTGCATAGCTGCGACTTATATTAAATGTACGGTCAACAAATTTAATAGTACGTGCACCGTTGTCCATCAAGAATCGAATATCTTCTTTTATTTTTTCTCGGTTAAAATAACGAACCCCTACTTCAATAGAAGATAAACAAAATTGACAGCTAAATGGACAGCCGCGACTTGTTTCAATATATTGGATTCGTTTGCTTAGATGAGGGAGGTCCTCCTCGAAACGAAATGGACTTGGCAATTCACGTAAATCAATTTTTGATGCTTGTGCGTGAATTCGTACTTTACCATCTTCTAAGTAGCAAATCCCTGGAACATCCTCCAATGCAATTTCTCCATGCAAATGGCGTAGTAATTGTTTAAAGGAAGTTTCTCCTTCACCCATAATAATGAAATCAACCTCTTCAATTTTACGTAACCAATGGTGGGAATCGTAAGAAACTTCAGGTCCGCCGAGCAAAATTTTAACATTTGGGCAGACAGTTTTTAACATTTTGATGACGTGAATAGTTTCTTCAATATTCCAAATATAGCAGCTGAATCCTACAATATCAGGGTTTTTTTGGAATAAATCTGATACAATATTAAAAGCAGGATCTTTAATTGTATATTCTGCAATGATCGGATTAAATTCTGGTAAAGCAGCACCTTTTAAATAACGCAGTGCTAAATTTGTGTGAATATACTTTGCATTTAAAGTAGTTAAAATAGTATTCATGAAATAATCTTCCTTTCAATTTCTAATTGTAACAGTCAAGTAGCTGTCAAACAATATAATCCTTTTTGCCTATTTATTTTGTGAACAGTTCGTGAAATAATTTTAAATACTTAAATTTACTAAATTTTGTAATAATAGAATCGTGCAGTCATAAAGTATAGTAAAGGCTCAAAATTCGAATAAGGGGTTTTTTACTCTATTGAAAGGTTCGGTGAGAAAGTTGAAGCAAAATGATATTAATCAATGTTTTGGAAATCTTATGACAAGTACTTCGTCACCAACACTTATTCTTAATAAAGTAGGTAAAATTTTAAACATGAATGAGGCTGCAATTAAACTGTTTAACCTCAATTCATCGTATATAGGTTATTTAACAATGGACGAGTCCTCTAATTTAAATTGGGCAAAATTCGTTAAACAATTACAAAGTGATTTGAGATCAGAAGAAATCTTTAATATTCAAACAGCTAGTAATGAGTTTGAAATGATGTCTTTCAAATGTTTTTATGATCCGAACACAGAAGAAATCGTTGCGCAAATTTCAACATTAAATAATGACATAGCTCATGAATTATATGTTAGCCAAGAGCAAGAGAGATCACAATCTTTCCATGCTTATGACCACTTACCGTACGCTGTTATTATAAGTGACGCTAGTGGGATTATTCTTGGGCTAAATAAGTATGCTGAGATGTATTTAAAAATAGAAAAATCACAGCTTCTTCATAAGGCACACCAGCACATCTTTGATACGTTTACACTTAAGAAAGGCCAAATTACTTCATACCTTTCTAAATTGATGGGTGAAAAACATGCAAATATTCATGTAGTTGATGAAACGCAAGTTATGACCCCTTGCTATTATGAAATTTCAAGTATATATGATGAATACAACAATATTATTGTCACAGTCATTAATGATGAAACAGAAAAGAAACAACTTCAACATAAAGTTGAACATCAGCAAGCTTTAAATGTTGTCGGTCAAATGGCCGCAAGTATCGCCCATGAAATCCGTAATCCATTAACTTCTTTAAAGGGCTTTACCGAATTATTAAAGTTAAATGCTGATGAAGAGTCCAGTATGTATTTATCTGTCATCGATAGTGAGCTTCAACGGATGGAACAAATCTTATCCGAGCTTTTAGTATTGTCCAAGCCAACAAGCATGAAAGTAGAATTATTAGAGCTAAATAACATTGTGAAGCAAGTGATTGAGTTTATGCTTCCAGATGCGCTTATGAAAAATATTATGATTCAATACATTTCTCCTTCTACACAAGTATACATTGGTGGCAATGAGAATCGCTTAAAGCAAGTATTCATGAATCTTATTAAAAATGCGATGGAATCCATGAATAATGGTGGAACGATCACAGTAGAAATGACTGCTGACTGTGCAATTGCTGAATTACAGATTAAAGACGAAGGTGTCGGTATGGACAGTGCTACCCTTCAAAACTTATTCCAGCCTTTTTACACGACGAAATCAGCAGGGACAGGACTAGGCCTTGCTTTTGTGAAAAAGGTGATTGAAGAGCATGAAGGTGTAATAGGTGTGAGTAGTGAATTACAAAAGGGGACATGCTTCCACTTACAATTCCCCATTTACTCATTTAATCAGGTGGATACAATGGATGTGTCCACGAAAGATTCTGCTTATTTAGTAACATAAAAAGAGTCAATGTGTACCGTAAACGACATATGAGGCTTAAAATCAAATAATGCTTTTGACAATGCTTTTCTAATATCGCTATAATGGCATGTATAAAAGCGAATTGAAAGGAAAAGGATATGACGTCAGAAGATATAAAGCAATCATTAAAATTATATATCGTATTATCACGTGCACATAAAGCAATCAATGAGACAACCCAACAATTTTTTCAAGAGAATGGACTAAATCCTACTGAATTTGCTGTCTTAGAGCTTCTTTATCATAAAGGAAGACAGCCATTACAGCAAATTGGCAATAAAATTTTGCTTGCTAGTGGGTCTATTACGTATGTCATTGACAAACTTGAAAAAAGAGGATATTTATTACGTGTTTCATGTCCGTCAGATCGCCGTGTTACGTATGCAGAAATTACGGACAAAGGTGAAGCATTTATGGCGGAACTATTTCCAAAGCATGAGCAGCATTTACATGAATTGATGAGTGTGCTATCTATTGAGGAAAAAGATCAAGCTATCACTTTATTAAAAAAATTAGGACTGTCTATTAAGGATTTGTCTTATTAAAAAGGGTTGTCTCAATGAATTTGAGGCAACTTTTTGTGTTGAACAAAAGGCTTTTAGGGAGAGAACGCAGTGAATCTTAAATTTGATTCTATACCCCTTGGAGATTATAGGTTATGGAGAAGGGATGAAGTGAGCGACAAAAGTATCCTGTCCTGCGTAAACGCCCTTGTAAACGCTCCTAGCCGTCCATGGCACAATCCGACCAATCGGAAGGGAAATGAGCCTCACGCTAAGGTATAAACCGTATTAAAAATAACAAAAAGACTGTAGAGCAAACAAGTTTGTCTACAGTCTTTTTTGAATCATTATTTTTTAGAAATAGTTGCAGCCATTTTAAACATAGCATCAGTTAAATCTAGTTCTTCGTTATCGTGAATAGTTAATTTAATAATTAAACCGTCTTTTTCAAAAACAACGCCGATTACTTTTTCTTTGTCATCAACAAAATTTACAACATAACCTTCAATGTTTTTAACACCCTTAAATGGAGCTAGATCCTCAGAAGACAAAGCTGATGGTTCACCAACAGCATTCATATAATCTTGCATAGATTTTTTTACTTCATCATAGCTTGATTGTGAAACATCTTCGATACGCATGAATACTTCAGCATTTTCATTAGAAATTAACATGTCTTTACCAGGTTCTTCTTGAGAAAGTGTGAATCCAGGTAGTTGTTGCATTTTATAGCCTTGATCAGCACTTTTCGATTCGCTTGCTGTTTCAGTTTTTTCTTTGCCTTTTTGTATATAGTTAACTTCTTGTTTTGGTGTATTTGCACTATCTGTAGTGTCAGTTTTGTCTGTAGTATCTTTATCTGTTTCATTTGTAGGCGTTTCTTCTGAGCCATTTACAGTTTTATCCTCAGCTGATGGTTTTTGCTGTTGTTCAGTATTTGATGGCTCATTTTTTTGAACATCAGAATCCTCTGTTTTATCAGATGTATTACATCCTACGACTAAAATGGCTGTTAGTAATAATGCAGGTAGAGAAATTAATTTTTTTTGCATGAAAAGCCCTCCTTTTATTATCAAACGTTGGTAAAGAGAAAATGTTTCCAAATTTTAATGCTATTATGTTAAAGGTAACACTAAAAATAAGAGTAGTACAAAGACTACATGGGATACAATAACCAGTGGCATACTCTTACGCCATTCATATAACAAGCCCCAAATAATGCCGGTTACAAGTGCAGCAACCATACCAAGCATAAAGCCGCTTATTGCAATAGAGATTGCACTTAGAATCGCTGTTACAATGACTGCTAAAGTAGGTTTCATAAAGCGTTTCAGCTGTTGTTGAACATAGCCACGCCAAAAGAGCTCTTCACCAATAGCAACAATGAATACAAGTAGTATATAGTGCCAAATAGTCTGTGGTCCATAATTTGCTAAAAACTTTTGTACTGATTGTACCAATGAACCATTAATATGTGGTGCTAGCCAATAGCCAAAGCGTATAATACCGTATATTATTGTACCGTATCCAATACCGAAAAGTAAAAATTTCCATGTCGGTAACTGATCCTCAATTTTTCCAGTTAAAATGGCAATGGCAATACATACAAGTAAAGTAAATGCATATAGGTGCCAAAATACAGCTTGGTTAGCAAAGGTAAAAGCAAGCATGCCATAAACGAATAATAAAGAAAGGAGCAATATTATTGTTTGTTTCGAATTTGTAAGCATTATTCGACCTCCATGCTTTTAATTTTATCAAAAAAAAAGTCCCTTATCATCTATAAAGACAAATAGGGACTATTCAGACTATTAAGCTTCATTTGTATATAAAATTTTGTAACGTTTATGATTGACGACCGTCTTTTCTTCAATTTCAAGGGAATCGAAATTCTCCATGTATGTTAAATCAACGATCACCGAATTTTCATTTACTTTTTCGACTATACCTTGTAAGCCGTCTTTAAACTCGATAATATTTCCAACTTCAGCTATTTTCACAGACAGTCAGCTCCTTCATCGACTAATAATATACAGTTTGCATGAAAAAATGGAAAACGTAAAGCCTTTTTTGAATAATTCATAATTAATTACACAGAATGCTAAAAAAGAGAGGAATGGAAAAAATGGAAAAATACGAAAATATGCTTAAACAATTACAAAACGGGGAATTGAAAAGTATAGAAATAGATAAGGAACAATTTTATGAGTTCCGAGAAGTACTAGTAAAACATCCTTTATTTAAACATTATAGAGGTGAGGCCAAACAAAATGGACGCGTAATTTATACTTATCAAGAAATTCCAAGAAGCTGATTTGTCGAACATTGTCGTAAGTTAATGCTGTAAGAAATGAAATATAAATGTATAATAATGGTATGATTATTTGTGTGTGGAGGGTTATATGAATGGTCAATCTACTCTTGAAACAAATGGAACAAACTCGTGAGATGATGATTCGCTCAGGTGTAGAGAACGGGTTACAAAATGCGAAAACCATTCAACTGAGTCGCAGATTAGATCAGTTAATGAATACTTATTATAGACAGACAACATTTGAAGAAGAAGAGCGTCAAGAAGATTGAAAGAATGTTCCAGTATTCAGAGTATAAACTTTTTAAATAATATGTTTAAAAAGCATTTGGTGGGGAATACTTATTTTGAACACAGCAACATTCTCATTTCCCCTTTAGAGCAGTGATACCCCATCAACTGCTCTCTTTTTTTTGTCTTCATTACGTTAAGGAAATTGATTTACTCGTATATATGCAGCGCTTAAAGTTTTTAGTACAAGTTAATAAGAGAAGTTTGAATTATCGCACTTATTAAACTACACTTATAGATAAGAATAAGTGCTAATGATTGATCAATTAAAAAAATCAATCATTGCCTTGATCACAAAGGAGTATGTACATATGGGAAAAGAAGGTATTGCATTTGTCGGCACAGGCGTAATGGGTGCTAGTATTATTAAACATTTATTAAAAAATGGTCATGAGGTTACAGTTTTTACACGCTCAAAGGAGAAAGCGGAGCCACTCTTGGCGTTAGGTGCAACTTGGGCAAGTACACCAGCAGAAGCATTTAAACATAAGGAAATTGCTTTTACGATGGTTGGATATCCTGCGGACGTAGAGGAAGTTTATTTTGGAGATAATGGATTATTTCAAACAGCCGAATCTGGCAATATCGTTATTGATATGACCACTTCCGAGCCAACATTAGCAAAGAAAATTTTCGAACATGCTCAAAAAGTTGGAGTAGAAGCGCTGGATGCACCTGTTTCTGGAGGAGATATTGGCGCTCAAAATGGGACATTATCAATTATGGTTGGAGGTAGCCAAGCTACATTCAATAAGGTTTTACCAATTATGAAACATTTCGGTGAAAATATTGTTTATCAAGGAGAAGCTGGTGCAGGGCAGCATGCTAAAATGTGTAATCAGATTGTTATTGCATCTGGAATGATTGGTGTGTGTGAGTCACTGGCTTACGGTTTAAAGGCGGGACTTGATTTACCGACAGTATTGCAATCCATTTCTTCTGGTGCAGCAGGCTCTTGGTCGTTAAGTAATTTAGCCCCTCGCATGATCAAAGGAGATTACGCACCAGGCTTTTATATTAAGCATTTTGTAAAGGATATGAAAATAGCATTAGATGAATCTAAAAAAATGGGGATTACATTGCCAGGTCTAACACTCGCTTATGATATGTATGAAAGGCTAATAGAAGAGGGCTACGGTGAAAACGGTACTCAGGCACTTTTAAAGGCCTATCATTAAAGATTAACAAAACGAAGAATCATAATTTTAGAAAGCCCGAAGTATCATCTTTTGAAAGGATGAGCACTTCGGGTTTTCTTATATAAAGCAGCTCATTAACAATACTGAAAATAGCATGCTTGTTGGTTCTGCCCGTAGAATTCAAGTGGATAAAAATGTCTAATCAATACACTTGAGAAAATAGTTAACTACGGCAGCATTACTCTTTATCAAAAAGTTTTGCGTCTAAAGAAAAACTAGATGCCCCTGCAAGTGCAAAGTATAAGGCCATTGCCGCTAAAGCTAAATCAAATTCATATCCGGCTAAGCCGTTTTCTCCGATAAAGCCAACGCTAAGCTTCGCTGTGAAAATAGCAACGATCATTGTTATTGTCAATAAAGCACCGATAAGTCTTGTACCTAAGCCTAAAATAATGGCTACACCACCGACTAGTTCTATAATGGCAACAATATAAGCCATGAAGCCTGGAATACCAATGGCATCAAAATAATCAGCTGTGAAGCCGATACCTCCCTGAAACTTTTGGAAACCGTGAGTTGCAAAAATAATGCCAAGCACCACACGTAAAATAGTTGAACCGATATTTTGCATAGTTAAATAAACTCCTTTTGTTTTTTAGCTTACATTTCGTAACTTAGTTTATTTTTAAAAACAACTTTTGTCAAGTAACTAAATTTTATTTTTGAAAATGATTTTCGAAAAAATGATATACTCTTATATAAGAACAAAACACATTGGAGGCAGGAAAATTGGATCAAAAAAAAATTTGTCCACGATTTGAAAAAGCACTAAAAATATTAAATCATAGCTGGAACACCCTGCTTATTTATCAGTTATTGGAAGGTCCTCAACGATACTCAACGATAAAAAATAATGTGGGTATTAGCAGTCGTGTGTTAACGGAAAGATTAAAAGAGTTAGAGATTGAGAACATTGTGGAGCGCACAGTTATTCCATCAACACCAGTAGTGATTGAATACAAGCTAACAGAAAAAGGACATGCACTTGCACCGGTCCTTAAAGCAATTGAACAATGGTCTTCTATGTGGGTGAATATAGAAGAATAGTAAGAAGGATATCCAAGCGAGGGGGCTTGGATATTTTTTTAGAGTTGAACAATGGTCAAGGAAAATGATGCTAACTACCGTTCCTCCATCTTGTTGTTGCTACTGTCGCTTCGCACATAAAATACATTGCTGAAGTTTTTTTAGTTTTATTAATTAGCTTTCATACAAGATGATACATGTTATGTGAAGTGATTGATCTTCGTTACGACTGGGCGACTCCTCGGGGATCAGCGATAGAGGAACGAAGGCTAAAAGCATCACGTCCTGTGATAACGCCTTCGTGACCAACATCCTGTTGCCCCAAGCGGCTCATCGGAAGCCCCCAGAAAAGCGCCCAGTTGGAACGGAAATCAATCCCACGCTTTGCGGAAGAATCATACTTTACTCAAAACTTAATTAACAAAATAGTTTTCAAAAAACATATTGATATCCAAGCGTGGAGAGCTTGGATATCTTTTTTATTATGAGTAGCTCGCAGCAAAGGTGGAGATTCGTTCATTTTAGAGTGTTAGTTAAATAAAAATGCATGTATATTGTAAATAGTGTTAATTTTCATTAAATAAAAGGTATTTTTTATTACATGAGGGAATTTATTTAATAATATAGAGAATGGGAGGAGGGTTTTATGAAGCGGAATTCAACAGTAGACGTTCAGCATCGGAGTCAGTTAGCACTTTATTTATCATTGCCAATTTTGTCGTGGGCATTTTATGATTTTGCGAATACAATATTTTCTTCAAATATTAATACGATATTTTTCCCGTTTTATATGGATGAGGTTTTAGGGACGAATGAGGTAATGCAGCAAGTGGCAAGCACGTTTATTTCTTATGCGAATGCGATTGCTAGCCTGTTCCTCGTTGTTTTTTCGCCACTTTTTGGAGTATGGATTGATCAAACAGGCTATAAAAAGAGATTTATAGTATGGTTTGCATCTATTTCTATCTTCTTTACTTTTATGATGGGGATTTTTGCGAATTTACAGACGCCAACAAATTTTTCAGGTGTGCCTCTTAGTTTGTTTTTAGTTGTAGCTAGTTTTATCATCGCAAAATTTTTCTTTAATTCCAGTCTAGTATTTTATGATTCCATGATGGGAGATTTAGGGACAAAAGAGGAAATGCCCCTTATTTCTGGCTATGGGGTAGCGATTGGGTATCTTGGTACAATCTTGGGACTACTTGTTTATTTGTACGTAGGAAACAGTGGTTTCCATCGAGCATTTATTCCGACTGCCATTTTATATTTATTATTTTCTTTGCCATTATTTTTTATTAATAAAGATACACCAATACCAGCGTCTCAACGAAAGCCTATTAAATTTTTAGATGGGTATAAGGAAATTGTTCAAACCTTTAAGGACATGAAGCAATATAAAGCTATTTTCACCTTTATGATTGCTTACTTCTTTTTAAATGATGCAATTGCAACAACTATTGCAATGATGGCTGTATATGCAACAACAATCGTAGGCTTTACTTCAGGTCAATTTATCGTACTTTATTTAGTGTCTACGGTGTCAACTATTATTGGCTCTTTTGCATTTGGTTATATTACAAAAGCAATCGGAGCCAAACGTGCGATAACCATGGTGGCAATATTAATGATAGTTGCTTTAGCATTTGCTGTTTTTGCGACTGAGCAATGGATGTTCTGGCTTGCAGGTAGTATGTTTGGCGTATCGCTAGGATCCATGTGGGTAACATCTAGAACATATATTATTGAATTGTCTCCAGAAGAAAAACGGGGTCAGTTTTTTGGCTTATTTGCATTTTCGGGTAAAGTATCCTCCATTATCGGGCCAGCAGTCTACGGAACCGTTACGTTATGGATGAAAGAATATGGAACGCTAGCAAGTCGTGTTGCGTTATCGACATTAATTGTAATGACGATAATTGGCCTATTGATACATTTAAAAGTCAATGGCTCAAAAGTTGGAGATGATATTAGATAAGACATATACGCATTTCATGTATATTCGGCTGAACGCTTTCCTGAGGGCGTTTGATGAGCCATTTGGCTTTTCGTTTTCTGTATGGTAGTTCACCCGTGTTATGGATGTCGAGCCATGTTAGTGATAAAAATGGAAAAAGCAAGTAGGAGAAATGTATCGCCTATGATACAATTGAATTATAAATAGAAGTTGGATAGAAAGGAGCGGGGTTGCTTTGGAACATAAAGGTATATTATTAGAAAGTGGCACAAATGAGCTAGAAATTGTTGAATTTGAAGTAGCTAATAATAAATTTGGTATTAACGTTATTAAAGTAAAGGAAATTATTCAACCGATTCCAGTAACATTTATTCCACACGCGCACCCGCATGTAGAGGGGATTATTCAATTACGAGGTGAGGTATTACCAGTAGTTGATATGCTCCGAGTATTAGGTATTCAAAGTCAAGAGCGTAGTTCTCAGCAAAAATATATTGTAGCTGAGTTTAATAAACAGCGTGTAGTATTTCATGTAGATAATGTAACACAGATTCACCGAATCTCATGGAATCAAATCGAGAAGCCATCTGATATGTATCAGGGAGGAACATCACAAGTTATCGGTGTTATTAAGCAAAACGAGCAAATGATTTTATTGCTTGATTTCGAGAGAATTATGGTAGACATAAATCCAGACTCTGGTATTAGTGTAGATGCCGTTAAAAAGCTTGGTAAACGTGAGCGTTCTGAAAAACGAATTTTAATTGCAGAAGATTCACCATTACTACGTAAGCTTTTATTCGATACTATGAATGAAGCAGGTTATGAGAATGTTGAATTCTTTGAAAACGGCCATGATGCTTATGAATACCTCCAAGCTATCGTTAAAAGTGGTAGTGATGTAGCCGAGCATATTCAATTAGTTGTGACGGACATTGAAATGCCACAAATGGATGGGCATCATTTAACGCGTAAAATAAAGGAGCATCCAGATCTCCAAAAGCTTCCTGTCATTATTTTCTCAAGCTTAATTACGGATGATCTTCGTCATAAAGGTGACCAAGTAGGTGCAGAGGATCAAATTAGTAAGCCAGAAATTACGGAGCTTATTTTACGAATCGACCAACTTATCATATAAAATAAAATTTTATTATGTTTTTTAAAAGTTGGAAAAGGTACTTCACAATATTAATAATGGGTATCCTGAAAGAATATTAATAATGCAAGAAAGTCGGATGCCTCTTATAGGCTCCGGCTTTTTTTGTATAGATACATGAGGCTAGGAACAAAATAATAAAGTTCTATTTGTTGAGGTGTCTATACAATGTTCATAGATATGTTCACCTCAATATTTAATGTAGATCCATTAATACTATGCATGCGCTAAGGAAGTGATTATTTGAATGAATTAAAAACCGCTATTATCGATATTGGCTCAAACACCGTTCGCTTAGTGTTGTATCGATATGATAAAGATGAGGGACTTCGTGAGATTGGAAATATTAAAACGGTTGCACGTCTACGTACATATTTACAGCCCTCTGGTGAAATGTCTGAAGAAGGTATACAAGTATTAACAGAAACATTATTGACTTATAAAGCAATACTTGATGATTATGAAGTGACTGATGTTAAAGCTGCTGCAACAGCTGCAATCCGTCAGGCAACCAATAGAGAAGAAATACTGACCTTAATGAAAAAACAGACAGGCATTCAAATAGAGCTTTTAACTGAAGAAGAAGAGGCATATTATGGCTTTGTTGCAGTGGCGCATTCTATAGGCACAAAGTCTGCTGTAACGATTGATATTGGTGGCGGTAGTACAGAAATAACGCTATTTGAAAATAAAGAACTACAGAAATCTCATAGTTTTGCGTTTGGTACAGTTTCTTTAAAGCAACGTTTCGTAAAGGGCGAGATTATGAATGGTAGTGAAAAAAAGGAACTTATTGCATTTGTGAAGGAACAGTTCAAATCACTTTCATGGATTCAGAATATCGGTTTACCGATTATTGCTATTGGCGGTAGTGCTCGAAATATTGCCCAAATTCATCAACAAAAACATGCATATCCAATCGCAAGTGTACATGGCTACGAAATGACGCAGGGCAATTTAGATGAGCTTAGTGTATTTTTAAATAATTTAAGCTTTCATGATTTAAAACAGTTAGATGGGCTTTCGACAGATCGTGCGGATATTATCGTTCCTGCATTAGAGGTTTTCAATGTATTAATGGAAGTTGTCGGCAGTAAATTGTTCAAGATAACAAAAAAAGGTTTGCGAGAAGGGCTCATTATACAGCGTATTTTACAAACGGATAAAAGTGCATTTGATAAGTACAATGTGTTTGAGGGAAACGCTAAAAGATTTGCTCGTCGGTATGGTCGTTCCGAAGGAGAAGCGGACTATTTGATGCATTTAACAGATCAATTGTACCGTGAATGTTGCCACTTTGGTTATTTACAACATCATCCTAAAGATTTGCACTTATTGTCGAAAGCGGCGAGGGTGTTTAATATTGGGGAGTATATTGAGTTAAGTTCGGCTAGTCAGCATACTTTTTATTTAATTGCCAACCAATCTATCGAGGGGTTAAGTCATAAGGAACGTGTAAAATTAGCACTTTTAGCTTCGTATAAAAATAAAGATTATTATCAGCGATTCGCTGCTCCGTTTACAGAATGGATGAGTCGTGAGGAGTATCGTAAAATACGAGACTTTGGTGCTTTTTTGAAATTTATCTATGCGTTAAATGTGTCTAAACGAACAATAGTTAAAACTATAAAGATGCAAACAAAAGAGGATTATGTACAGCTTAGCATTTATGTGAAAAACAATGCGGCCGCTGAAAAATACCAAGCAAACCGACAAAAAAAACATCTAGAACGCGCACTAAAGATACCGATAAAAATAAACTTTGTGGAAGTAGGGTTGAACAATTATGACAACTGAAATTACGAATAATCAGTTAAATGAGAAGGAATCAACAGAAATACAAGGTCGATTACTAGAGGAAATCGCTAAACCGCAATACTATAATAACCGTGAATTAAGCTGGCTCGCCTTTAATGAACGAGTTTTAGAGGAAGCAGAGGATATCGATAATCCTCTGCTAGAACGATTGAAGTTTTTAGCAATTTTTAGTTCGAATTTAGATGAATTTTTCATGGTGCGTGTTGCAGGTTTACAGGATCAAGTGCGTGCAGGTTTCCATAAGCCTGAAAATAAGTCAGGCTTAACACCAAAAGAGCAATTAGCGAAAATTGCAGAACGAACGCAAGCCTTAGTGCGCCGACAAACTGAAGTTTACAGACACTTAATTTATGATTTATTACCACAACATAATGTACATATCGCAGACATGAGAGACTTAAATAGTACACAGAAAGCATTTGTCAATGAAATGTTTGCAGAAACAATCTTCCCTGTTTTAACACCCGTAGCTGTAGATGCGTACCGTCCTTTCCCAACTTTGCTTGGTAAAACATTAAATTTACTTGTTTTATTGGAGCAAGATGAAGCGGACATAGAGAATCATGAAAAGGTAGCTATTGTACAAGTCCCATCTGTTTTAGATCGATATATTAAAGTGCCATCAGCAGATGGAGAGACGGTTATTGTCTTATTAGAAGACGTGATTGTAGCGCATATAGAAAAGCTCTTTTATGGTTACAGTGTTAAATCAGCGCAGGCTTTCCGTTTAACACGTAATGCGGATTTAACGATTCATGAAGAAGGCGCAAGAGATTTACTTGTAGAAATCGAAAAAGAGCTGAAAAAACGTAAATGGGGTGTAGGTAGTCGTCTCGAAGTTCGTGAGGGCGAGATGAGTGAGGAAGTTCTAACATACTTACTAGATGAATTCGAAATTGAAGAAACGGATGTTTTCCATATAGATGGGCCGCTAGATTTAACATTTATGTTCTCTTTTGTAAAAGGTATATCTGTTGGTCGAGAACATTTAGAATATGAAAGCTTTATCCCACAGCCACCATTAGATTTGCAATCGGATGAAAATATTTTTGAAAAAGCGCTGCAACAAGATATTTTCTTCCATCATCCATTTGAATCATTTGCGCCAATTGTAGATTTTATTGCAGAAGCGGCCGTTAATCCGAACGTTTTAGCGATCAAACAAACTTTATATCGTGTAAGTGGTAATTCACCCATTATACAAGCCTTAAAGCTTGCAGCAGAAAATGGTAAACAGGTAACAGTTTTAGTTGAATTAAAAGCACGTTTTGATGAAGAAAATAATGTGCTTTGGGCAAAGCAACTTGAGCAAGCTGGCTGCCTTGTTATTTACGGCATGAATAACTTAAAGACACATTCGAAAATAACGCTTGTTGTAAGTCGTCGGAATGGGAAAATTGAGCGTTTTGTTCATCTTGGTACAGGAAATTATAATGATGCAACTGCAAAAATTTACACAGATATGGGTATCATAACGACAGATAAGGAATTTGGCATTGATGCCACTAACTTCTTTAACTATTTAAGTGGTTATACAGAGAAACCAACTTTTAATCATTTAGTTGTAGCCCCGTTTGATATTCGAGATGAATTTATCCGCTTAATGGATGAGGAAATTGCCTGTCATAAGAAGCATGGTAATGGTTTTATTCGAGCTAAAATGAATTCACTAACGGACAAAGACTTAATGATGAAGTTATATGAGGCATCCATTGCAGGTGTGAAAGTAGAGTTGATCATTCGTGGTATTTGTTGCATCAGACCAGGCATCCCTGGAATTAGTGAAAACATAACAGTAACGAGCATTGTAGGTCGTTTCCTTGAGCACTCGCGTATTTATTGGTTCCATCATAATGGGGAAAATAAAGTATATTTGTCTTCGGCGGATATGATGACTCGTAATATGATTAAACGTGTGGAAATTTTATTCCCAGTATATGCAAGTGAAGCCAAAGCTCGTATTATTAACATTATGAATACACAACTTGAGGATACAGCAAAAGCTCGTATTCAAGACTCCAATGGAAAGTATCATTATAAAGAATTTAATCGTGGTGAAGATCCAATTAATAGTCAGGAAATTTTCCTAAAGGATGCACTAAAACCTACGCTAGACGAAGAATAAGCAAACACGCTACTTAGTGAGGGATATAATGAAAAAATATAAAGAGAATGTAGCGCAATTTGCAGACTATCATCAAATCATACAACTTAATCCATTTGATGCGGTCGTATGTTTGAGAAAAGTGGGTACAAAAGCGTTTGAGGTCGTTAATTTTAACGATAAACTACCGTCATTTTTGACGCTACAAGATGTGAAAGCTACCAACGCTGAACAATTTTTTACGGAGCAATGCTGGCTACAATTATCGAATATAGTACAACAACAATTGAATCTAGAGCAAAGGCTAGAAATATGTACGGAACACAAAGTAAAAACATTTGCTGTTCGTGTACAGCACTTAGAAAATTCAGTTGTAGCAGTTATTCTACGTGAGCTGCAAAATGAAGTAGAACCTTATTTGCAATTTGTGGAACAGCACGTATGTCCGGTGTTAACAACTGATTTACAAGGTCGCATTATTCATCAAAACGTTGCTGCCACTTCTCAGTTGTTAAAAGAACAACAAAGCTTGATCGGACAAAATATTTTTTCATTATTAGAGAGCAAGTATATCGACGAATTTAAATTACTATTTGCAAAAACTATTGAGGGCTCAGCATTTGGTATGCCAGAATGCTTGTTTAAACAACGACTGTTAAGTAAAGAACCATTTTATTTACGAACGCATCCAACATACTTTAATGGTGAAATTATAGGTGTACATTTATTTGTGAAAGACGCAACCTCATTTATGAATGATCATCAGGCCTTTTATTACCTAGCGTTAATGGACGAATTAACGGGTATTTGGAATCGTAAGGCTTTAAAGGAACAGTGGCTTCAACATTTAAATGATAAAAAGCAAAATAAGCAAGCAGCTATTATTTTGATGGATATTGATCGTTTTAAAAAATTTAATGAATCCCTTGGCGAAAGTAAGGGTGATGAACTTATACGAATGTTTAGCCAAAGACTTCGTGAGCTCTGTCACTCCAAATGCTCGTTTTATCGTTATAATAGCGATGAATTTATTTTTGTTCTAAAAGATGCAACAGTCGACAAAATTGAACAGACGTCTAACGCTATTTTAGATGCATTAAAACAGCCATTCATGATTGACGGGCAGGAATATTTTATTAGCGTGTCGATTGGTATCTCCCTTAGTCCAGCGGATGGCAAAGATTTAGAAACACTTATACGTAAAGCAGATAAAGCATTATTTTCTGTAAAAGAGCATGGTCGTTCACACTACCGTTACTATCGTGAAGATACGACAACTATTTTTCCAAATGAAGCACTAATGGAGGCGCATTTACGTCGTGCTATCGAATTTAACGAACTAAGTATTCATTTACAGCCACAAATGGATTTAGCGAATAACAGTATTAATAGCTTTGAGGCATTATTACGATGGAATAACCGGAAATTTGGCTTTGTGTCTCCTGCACAGTTTATACCCATTGCAGAGGCATCAGGCTTAATCATTGAAATCGGGGATTGGATTATTGACGAGGTGTGTCGCTATCAAAAAGAGTGGCAGATGAATGGCTATCGACCAGTACGAATTGCTATCAATATTTCGCCAAAACAATTTAGAAAAGAAAACTTTGCTCGGAAAATTAAAGCGGCCTTGAAAAAATATAATGTGCCACCTGAATTATTAGAGGTGGAAATTACCGAAAGCTCCATGACGAATGTCCATGAAACATTTTCAATTTTAACCGAATTGAAGCAGCTAGGTGTTTATGTTTCCGTTGATGATTTTGGAACGGGGTATTCATCTTTAAGCTATTTAAAACGTTATCCGATAGATATTATAAAAATTGACCAATCGTTTATAGCGGATATTACTAAAGATGATAAAAATGAGGCCATTATTAAAGCCATTATTTCAATGTCCCATAATTTAGGGTTGGAGGTCGTAGCAGAAGGAATCGAGGAACTATCACAGGTCGATTTTCTAAAACGCCACCAATGCCAAAAAGGACAAGGCTATTTATATAACAAGCCATTACCAGTAGAAACCATTGTTAATAAATATTTTGTTAGCTAAAGCCAACAAACAAAGTAGCACTTCATCCAATTATTCATGATGAAGTGCTACTTTGTTGTAGAGCTTTGGGAAGTGAGTAATACCCGGTCATTTCTCCGAGCGATTCATGCTCATGCACTTTCCACCTATGCAACCTCTAATAGTTATTTATTTTCTGCTTTTAATCCTTCAAGCACAATAGCTGTAAATTGCGCCATTTCCACTGATAAATTGAAGTCTTCATTATGAATTAACCAATCATAGACATTTGCACGCATACAACGCTGAATAATAGCCTGCACTTGAGTAAGCTGCAAATCTTGACGAAATTCTCCGAGCCGAATGCCATCCTCTAAATAAGTATTAATTATTTGGAATATCTTTCTTTGTGGACTAATTAAATAATGATCTTGTTCCACTTGACTTGTCATCGCTGCAGTATAGACTGTACGCAATAAATCCTTGCCCACAACGTTCGTTAAATACTTCATTTGCTCTTGATAAAGCGTTAAAATTTTTTCACTTGTTGGTAAAGAAGAGTCGATCTTTTTTTCTACAGTGCTATAAAAACGATCTAGTTCCTTAAATTTTTCTAAAATAACATCGTATTTAGATGGAAAATAAGTGTAAAATGTTCCTTTTGATACATGGCATGCTTTCGTAATTTGTTCAATGGATACATGCTCAAATCCATGTTTATTAAATAAATCTAAAGATGTTTTAAGTAATTTTTCCCGTGTTTCTAATGCCTTTTTTTGACGGCTCGTTAGTGGATTCATGTTCTCATATTCCTCCGAATCAAGATGTTTTTATAAAAATCTGAAAATATAAAAATTTTTATTGACGATATGGAATTATTTTGATTATGATTTAATTGACTAAGGTCAATGACTGCGGTCATTTGGATTTTATCGTACTAATGTTACGATAAAAGATTGGAGTTGGCTAGTGCACATTTGGTTTTTAAGGAAGAATGGGCCTGTAGCTTTTTAAGATTAAAAATTAAACAAATTTAAAGGGGGACAATAAATATGACAACAGCACATGAGGTTAAAACATTAACGCATTTCATTGGTGGAGAGCTTGTGGAAGGAAAAAGTAGTCGCTTTGGTTCTGTATACAATCCTACGACGGGTGAGGTGATTGCCAAGGTGCCACTTGCAACTGTAGAAGAAACTAGGGAGGCAATTGATAAGGCACAGGCAGCACTCCCTCAATGGAGAGATACGTCAGTAGCTAAACGTGCTGAAGTTGTATTAAAGTTCCGTAATCTTATTACTGAAAATATGGAGGAGCTTTTACAAATTATTTGTACAGAGAGCGGCAAAACAATTGAGGATGCGAAAGGTGAAATTACACGTGGTTTGGAGTCCGTTGACTTAGCTATTAGTGCACCTCATTTAATGAAGGGGGAGTATTCTGTCAATGTCGGTGGTCAGATTAATGCCTACTCTGCAAAATATCCATTAGGTGTAGTAGCGGCTATTTCGCCATTTAACTTCCCAATTATGGTGCCTTTAGCGCAAACAAGTATGGGAATTGCTGTCGGCAATGCAGTTATTTTAAAAGCTTCCGAGCGTGTTCCTATGACTGCCTTGTATGTGAGTGAGCTTTGGAAAAAAGCTGGGTTACCAGATGGTATTTGGACGGTAGTAAATGGAGATAAAGATGCAGTGAATGAGCTTTTAGAAAACCCGATTGTGCAAGCAATTTCATTTGTAGGATCGACACCAGTTGCCAAATATATTTATGAAACAGGCTCGAAATACGGTAAACGTGTTACCGCACTTGGTGGAGGGAAAAACAATATGGTTGTGATGCCTGATGCAGATCTTGACCAGGTAGCAAATGCATTTATCGGGGCAGCTTATGGAGCAGCCTCTCAGCGTTGTATGGCCATTTCTACGATTATGCCTGTTGGAAAGGATACAGCAGATCGTCTTGTTGAAATCTTAAAGGAGAAAATCGCTAATTTGAAGGTAGGTTCATATACAGATCCAGAGACAGATTTTGGGCCTGTCATTTCACAGCAATCGAAAGAAGCGATTATTGCGGCTATCGAACGAGGTGAGTCTGAAGGTGCAACAGTTATTTGTGATGGTCGCGAACTTGATATTGTCAAAGAGTCAAAAGGATTCTTTGTAGGACCAACTTTGCTAGACAACGTAAAACCAGGCATGGAAATTTATGATCAAGAAATATTTGGTCCAGCTCGAAATGTTGTACGTGTTGATTCCTTGGACGAAGCCATCCAACTTATTAATAAGCATGAACTTGGAAATGGGGTCACAATCTTTACGAATGATGGTTTAGCAGCCCGTAAATTTACAACAGAAATCGATGTTGGTATGGTGGGCGTGAATGTACCAATTCCTATTCCAGTTGGTTACCATAACTTTGCTGGATTTAAAGGTTCTCGCTTTGGAGAAGGCCATATGTTTGGTCCAGATCAAGCACGCTTCTTCACAAAAACAAAAACAATATCAGAACGTTGGATGACAGGTCAGGCATCGACAGCATCTACGTTTGCATTCCCAAGTAATAACGACTAATACAAATGAAGAGCTGTATTCGTTTACAGCTCTTTTTAAATGGCTCAAATCCTAGGTAAGATCCTTTATTCTCAGGAGGGATTGCATGAAAGGAAAAACAGTTTTTATTACTGGGGCAGCTCGTGGTATCGGGTTATCCATGGCATTAGCGTTTGCTGAGCAGGGAGCGAATGTAGTGATAACAGATATAAATGAACAGCTTTTAGCAGAGGCAATTAAGCATAATCCGCAATTAACTGCATACACATGCGATGTTACAAATGAACAGGCAATATGTGATGCGATTGACTTTACTGTTAAAAATTTTAAGACAATAGATGTTTTAATCAACAACGCAGGGTTTCAGCATGTTTCTCTTATAGAGGATTTCGCGACAGAAATCTTCGAATCCATGCAAAAAGTGATGCTTGTTGCGCCTTTTATAGCGATGAAATATGTCTTACCACATATGAAGAAAAATAAGTATGGACGCATTATTAATATGGCATCTATTAATGGCGTTATTGGGTTTGCAGGTAAAGCTGGATACAATGCCGCAAAACATGGGCTTGTCGGTTTAACGAAAGTGGCTGCACTAGAGGTTGCAACTAAGGGGATAACCGTGAATGCTATTTGTCCAGGGTATGTCGATACAGAGTTAGTGCGTAATCAGTTTACGGATTTGGCAAAGACAAGGGGAATTCAAGTAGAAGAAGTGCTTGAGCAGGTGCTATATCCACTCATCCCTCAAAAACGCTTACTAGATGTATCGGAAGTTACAGGACTTGCGCTTTACTTAGCTAGTGATATGGCAAAGGGTATAACAGGTCAAGCAATACTTTTGGATGGCGGTTATACAGCACAATAGCTTAGGAGGGATAAATATGATTCAAACAAAAACAATCTATACAGTTCATTCACCAGGAACAATCGTTTATGGACGAGATTCTTTTGAAGAAGTAGGCGTATATGCAAAAAAATTAGGGACTAAGGCTCTTATCATTAGTGATCCGATCATGGAACGCTTAGGCTTTGTTAATCAATGTAGCACATTCTTAAGAGACAATGGATTGGAAACGTTTTCTTATTTAGGCGTAACAACGGAACCAGTGGATACGTATGTAGCGGAGGGGCTCCATATTTTACAGTCTGAGGGTTGTGATCTTATTATTTCCGTCGGTGGAGGGAGCTGTATCGATACAGGGAAAGCTATCACAGTAGTCGCAACGAATGGTGGTTATATTGGCGATTATATGAAGATGGCAAAAATTGCAGAGCAAGCACCGATTCCACATATCGCAATACCGACAACAGCGGGAACTGGCTCAGAAGCAACAGATGCAACCGTCATTACTAATACGAATAATGAAGTAAAAATGATGATTAAGCAGCCCGCATTTATGCCAAACATAGCTATTGTTGACCCGATTTTAACGGTTACATCTCCACCATCTATCACTGCGGCGACTGGTATCGATGCGTTAAGTCATGCCATTGAAAGTTATTTATCTCGTTTAGCACATCCGTACTCGAATGCCCTTGCATTATCAGCTATGGAGCTAATTGTTAATAATATTTTAAAAGTTTATGAGCAAGGTAACAATATTGATGCGCGGGAAGCGATGTCACTAGGCTCAATGCAAGCAGGTCTTTCATTCTCAAATGCTTCTGTCGCTTTAGTACATGGCATGTCTCGTCCAATAGGAGCGCTATTCCATGTACCACATGGAATTTCAAATGCCATGCTTCTCCCGGCAGTATTAGAATTTTCAAAGGATACTTGTGTCGATCGGCTAGCGGATCTCGGTAAGTTTTTCAATAAAGATAATGAACTGTTATCTCAAGAAGAGCTTGCCGATTTAGCTATTGTTTCTATAAAGGAAATGTGCAAGAAGATGGATATAGGTAATTTAAAACAATGGGGAATTGATGAAAAAGCGTTTTACGATGCTATTCCGAAAATGGCAACTGATGCAATTGCCAGCGGTAGCCCCGGAAATAACCCTAAAGTTCCAACCCAAGAAGAGTTAATGGAGCTTTATAAAATTGCTTACCATTATGAGTTTTAGGAATTCGAAATGAGACTGTCTAAAATAGAGTTACAAATTCATATGTAATTTGTAACTCTATTTTTTTATTGATTAGGAAAAATATTCCAATCCGTTAATGGATGTGTTATAAAGGAAGCTACTAGAGCGAGTAATCAAGGTTAATGGGGGGGAATACTCGCGCGGAAGAGGAGAAAATACCCGCGCGAGGCGGTGAAATACTCGCGGAAGAGGAGAGAATACCCGCGCTTAGAGGTGAAATACCCGCGGAAGGGAAGCGAATACCCGCGCTTAGCGGTGAAATACCCGCGGAAGAGAAGAGAATACCCGCGCGTAGGTGAAATACTTGCGGAAGAGGAGAGAATACCCGCGCTTAGCGGTGAAATACTCGCGGAAGAGAAGAGAATACCCGCGCGTAGGTGAAATACCCGCGGAAGAAAAGCAAATACCCGCGCGCAACAATAAAATACCCGCGAATACCCTGCAACATAAGAATCCCAGCTAGAAGAACCTTTCAATCTTGCATCCTCTCCATAGGTTTGTAGAATTAATATGACATATTCAAGAAAATATAGTAATATTTAAGTGAATCATCATTCATTTTTACAAAGGGGGAAACTGTATGTTGCAGGGGAAAACAATTATTATTACTGGTGGATCTAGTGGAATGGGGCTTTATATGGCGAAGCAATTCGTTGCTGAAGGGGCAAATGTTGTCATTACAGGTCGTAATGAGGAGCGGCTAGCAGAGGCGAAAGCTTTTATTTTAGAGGCGGGAAAAACGATTGAAACATTTCAAATGGATGTTCGCGTGCCTGAGCATGCGGAGGCGATGCTAGCATTTGCTGTTGAAAAGTTTGGACAGGTTGATGGGCTTGTGAATAATGCAGCTGGTAATTTTATTGTGCGTGCAGAGGATTTATCTCCTAATGGTTGGAAGGCTGTTGTTGATATCGTTTTAAATGGGACATTCTTTTGTTCTTCTACGGTCGGTAAGTATTGGATCCAAAATAATATTAAAGGTTCTATTCTTAATATGGTTGCAACTTACGCATGGAATGCAGGTGCTGGTGTTGTTCATTCGGCAGCAGCGAAAGCAGGTGTATTGTCATTGACTCGAACGTTAGCTGTTGAATGGGGGAAACAATATGGCATTCGAGTAAATGCAATTGCTCCAGGTCCAATTGAGCGTACAGGTGGTGCAGATAAGCTTTGGGAGTCAGAGGCTGCAGCGGCTCGTACATTGGACTCTGTTCCGTTAGGTCGTACAGGTACGCCTGAAGAAATTGCTGATTTAGCAACATTTATGATGTCTGATAAAGCAAGATATATGAATGGGGAATGTGTGACACTTGATGGTGGGCAATGGCTCAATCAGTATCCATTCTAAAATAAATATTTTTGCATAATGGAGAGCTGGATTGACGCATACTAAGGGCAAAGAAAGGAGTTTTGCCGATGGGTATGTGGTTAATACCGGCTCTTATTGCCATTACGATTATCTCTGCTATTTCGCTTGTGTCAACGCTGAAGATTGCCAAAATGACGTCTCAGCGGAAATCGGAAAATGATACGCCGATTTCAGAAACCGTTGAAGATTATTCGACGATGCTCAACCCGATTGTCTGGGTATATATCATTTTTTTACTCTTTTTAGGGATAATGATTTTTTATTATTGGAGTAAGTACGGTTATTAAAAAGATTTTTTTCTTCATTCAGCTCATATTTTTAAATATAGCTGAATGAAGATATTTCCATTTCTCTCAGGTGAAACCTTCTTTATATATGCACTTTCGATACTTAGTTTTGTTTCAAATTGCTAAAATATTCGTTGCTAATAAAAAACTCTTCTCGGCCTTGTCGTGGTCATATAAGGAAAAGTTATGATATGATAAAAGGGAAGCATCCTGTTCTGCAAAGCGGGGACAGAAAAGGAGAAGAAGTTCATGATTTCAACTAACAGCAAAGACTTATTAGCAATGCCAATTAGTGATTTTATTATTTCATCTGAAAAGGTTGCGCATGTACAAAGTGGAAATAGTGCGGAACATGCACTCCTAGTACTGACACGTACAGGGTATTCTTCGATACCTGTTTTAGATTTGAAATATCGACTTCAAGGTTTACTAAGTATGAAAATGATTACTGAATCTATTCTTGGACTAGAACATATTGAGTATGAAAAGCTACCTGATATTAAAGTGGATACGATAATGGATAAAGATATCGCTGTATTGAAATTGACGGATACTTTTCAGCGGGCTCTAGACTTAGTAATTAACCACGCCTTTTTATGTGTTGTGGACGAAGATGGAACATTTGCCGGAATTTTAACGAGACGAGTTATTCTAAAGCAATTGAAAAAATATATTTATCAAAAAGAGTAGTAGTTTAAGAGGGGACTCAGATGAAAATCATGAGGCCCTCTTTGCTTGTAACGGAGGTTTACTGATTGATGGCAACGGAGGCTGAAATTTTAAAAGTACTAGCAGAGGAACGTAATATGCGTAAAGCAGCAGAACGTTTATTTTTATCGCAACCGGCGCTTTCTCAAAGGCTTCAAACTATTGAAAAAGACTGGGGCACGCAATTATTTATTCGTTCGCAAAAAGGACTTACGGCGACACCTGCTGGAGAGCTTATTATTGCCTATGCAACAGAAATGCTCAGCAAAAAAGAAGAGATTTATGAAACAATCCAGTCATTAACGACGAAAGTAAACGGGACATTGAAAATTGCTTGTGCATCGATTGTCGGACAAAACTGGCTTCCGATAATATTAAAGGATTTTGTATCGAAATATCCTGATGCAAAAATTTCTCTTATGACCGGCTGGAGCTCTGAAATTGTAAAAGCACTTTATGAGGGTGAGGCTCATGTAGGGATTGTGCGTGGGCAGGTTGATTGGAAAGGGGAAAAGATTCATCTTTTCCGTGACACCCTTTATTTAGTCGATAAAGAGTTAAAAACGATAGAAGATGTGTTGACGACAGATCGACCTTTTATTCAATTTAAAAGTGATTCCAATTACTATCAGGAAATTCAACAATGGTGGCGTCAGCATTTCGCTTCAAATCCACGAAAACAAATTTTAGTTGATCAGATTGAAATTTGTAAGCAAATGGCATTGAATGGTATCGGTTACGCTATCTTACCTTCAATAACGTTAAATGACAATGATGGTATTAATAAAATTGCATTAACTAATAATGAAAAAGAATTTGGTATAACGCGTGATACTTGGTTAATTGGCTATGAATCTTCATTTGAGTTACGACAAGTAGAGGCGTTTGTAGAGGTAGTGCAAGACCATGCACGATGTTTGTTTGATTATACGAAATAAGAATACTATCAAGGCAGTCCCAAGTGATTATTTTCACTAGGGGCTGCTTTTTTTATTGGTATTAACGTCCATAAAAAATCCCACTGATTAAAGCTTCACTCTATAAAAAATTTCTTGAGCCTATTACGTTAGGTTTCGATTTGTTAAAAACATATGCCATGTATAAGTTGATTGGAGTGGAGGCTGGGCGACTCCTCGGAGATCAGCGATATAGAGGAACGAAGGCTAAAAGCATCACGTCCTGTGATAACGCCTTCGTGACCAACATCGTGCTGTTGCTGTCGCTGCGCTTTCGCACAACCAAAACCAAAACCCTCTGCTGTCGCTACGTTGCACTCACGCTTTCGCGCAAAAGGCATCTGTTGGCCCGAGACCCTGGAGCGAGCTTTGCGAGTGAAGCGGCTCATCGGACGCCCCCAGGAAGCTCTGCGCGAAAGCGAAGCGTCAGCAACAACAAAGCGCCCAGTCGGAACGGAAATCAACCCCACGTTTTGATAATTAACTAATTCTTAAGAGTTTATGAATATTCATGAAGATGTCATAAGAAATGAAACAAAGTGCAATAAAAAACGTATAATTATTTAACCATCAATTTACATAAAAGGGGCTGAGTTTTTGAAGAAAACGAATATTACGGTATTCATACTACTATTCATGTTTGTTATTAGCCTTATTCTTCCTGTGGAGCAGGCAAGTGCTACTGCAACTGCTAGGTTAGAGGTACAGGCTAAAGTAGGGATTGCAGGTAAGGCTAAATACCAATCAGTTGTGCCGCTTCAAGTAACAGTAAAAAATATAGGTGCAGATTTTTCTGGAGATATGGTCATCAATGCTTCTGGCACCTATCAAGCTACAACAGCGAAAGTGCTTCCGATAGATATAGCGGCAGGAGAAGAAAAAACATTTGATATATATCTAGATGGTATCGATAACTATAATTACTCGAATTCAGATGTGTTTGCATTTTTTGAAGGGGGCATAGAAAAGGGGAAAAAGGTTGCTTATAAAGGAACAAAGCAGCTACAAAGTAATCTTTTAGATCCTTCAGCCGTTTTTATTTATACATTAACGGATAATAGTGATCGCTTATCAGCATTTTTGCGCCTTTCTCAATTTGCTTCTCAAAATAATGTTGAAGTGTTCAATTTAAAGCAAATGAAGGATTACACATTGCCAGAGGATACAGAAGGGTTTGCAATGGCGAATGTTATCGTCATCGATGAAATTGCTAGTGCTGATTTATCCCAAAAGCAACAAGAGTCTTTACTAAAATGGGTACAGAATGGTGGAACATTATTAATAGGTGCTACTGATCAAGTAAATGCAACAGCAGCTATTTTTAAGGATTATTTACCACTAACTTTATCACAACAAATGACATCCGTTTCTGCAGATAGACTATCGAAATTATCAGGCGGAGGGGCTTTTACACAGCCTATTTCTATTTATGAAGCCACTGAAAATCAAGGAAGTATTCCTTTATTAGCAGAAAACAATAAGATTTTAGCGTCTAAGAAAAATGTGGGCAGTGGAGAAATTATTCAAACAACGTTTTCTTTAGGGGACCAACCACTTTCGTCTATGGATGGTTATCCATCATTAGTGGCGAAATTGATAAATATTCAAAAGATGTCACAACAAATGGTTCATGGACAGTCGTCGCTGGAGCAAATTTCAAATGACTTGCGTTATATGAATGAATTATTCCCTTCGTTTGAAGTATCTGTTAGCTATATGCTCATTGTTATCATTTTATATATTTTAATAATCGGACCTATTTTATATTTCATTTTAAAGAAAATAGACAAACGTGAGCATGCATGGTGGATCATTCCCGCGATATCCATTGTGTTATCTATTGCTTTATTTATTGTTGGTGCAAAAGATCGAATTGGGCAGCCGCAAATTCAACAATCTGCATTTTATAAAGTAAATGAAGATAGTAGTTTAAATGGTTACTACGTAGAGTCCATTTTAACAAATCGTAGTGGTGATTTTGTTGTGAATACAGATAAGAATTCAAGTGCATTCGCGCTGCGAAATTCTAATGATTTCGCAGGGACAATAGAGGATTTACATGAAATATCCTATATTAAGGAAAATGCTAATGGTTCAACGCTGACACTACGTGATTTAAGTTATTGGTCTATTCAGTCGTTTGCAGGGAAAACGGCGGCACAAAATATTGGCAAAATGGATATCGATATTACGTTGAAAAATGAAAAGCTGACTGGGACTATTAAGAATAATTTCCCGTTTGCCTTAAAGGACGTTACGTTAATCTCTGGCATTAAAGAAGTTAAACTTGGCGACATTGCAGCGAACGGTACTCTTAAAGTTGATAAGGAGCTAAAAGCAACAGTTCTTCAAAAACCATCTGATTTTACAAATTACAATTACAGTAATTATCCAACGAAGAAGGAAGAAGTGGATCCTGCACGTATCGAGTCAATGAAAACTATGGCATTACCGCTTGTAGAAAAAGAGAAAAAGGCTGTCATTACAGCATGGGCCGATCAAGCTATAGCTGGGGTTGAGTTGGAAACAGGTGCGGATATGTCTCCGCTTACTTATTTGGTTCAGCCATTTGATGGCAAAATAGAGCTATCGGGTCCATTTACAATGAAGCGTAATAACTTTACGTACTCAGTAAGCCCACTATCTCCTAATTCGAATTATGACAAAATTGATGAGCAGTTAAATAGTTGGTATTTGTCAAATGGTTCATATGAAGTATCCATCGCGATGCCAGATCATTTTATGAATTCAGTTCAAACATTAAACGAATTGACGATTTCGAATAAGGATAGTAATCGTATGCAGCTATCGATTTGGAATAACGAGACGAAAACTTATGAGCCGTTGGTAGATACGAAACAGGTGTTCACAGATAACATAAAAAAATACTTCAATAATAATGGTGAATTGTTGATTGAGGTTAAATTCGGACCAGATCAAACGGGTGAGCAAACGAAATTACCAGATGTAGAGCTGAAGGGAGTGGCGAAATAATGATTGAAATTCGTGATTTAACGAAAAGATATGGCTCCTTTACGGCACTAGATCATTTGAATCTATCTTTGGAGGAAGGGGTTGTCTTTGGTTTTGTAGGTGCCAACGGGGCAGGTAAATCGACTACATTTTCGATTTTAGCAACGTTGCTGTCTCCAACTTCGGGTGATGCTTTTATTAATGGAAAGAGCGTTATTAAGGAACCAAAGGAATTACGAAAACTAATTGGTTATATGCCAGATTTCTTTGGCGTCTACGATCAACTAAAAGTAGACGAATACTTAGACTTTTACGGTGCCAGCTACGGCATTGGGGCAGCTGAACGAAAAGTACTAATTCCACAGCTGCTAGAGCTAGTAAACTTAACAAATAAACGGTATGACTATGTTGATTTACTATCACGAGGGATGAAGCAGCGTCTATGTTTAGCACGTGCTCTTATCCACGATCCTAAAGTATTAATTTTAGATGAACCTGCATCAGGTTTGGATCCACGTGCACGAGTAGAAATGCGTGATATTTTACGGAATTTAAAATCTATGGGAAAAACGATTTTAATCTCCTCACATATTTTGCCCGAGCTTGCAGAAATGTGCGATGAAATCGGCGTGATCGATAATGGTAAGCTTATCGCGCATGGCAATGTAGCTTCCATTCAAGCACAGCTACAGGGGGAGAAGCGTATCGTAGTTAAAGTAACGGATTGTTTAAACGAGGTACGTGCATTTTTGGAGGAGGATCCACTAATCTCCTCTATAGATGTAATAGAGAATCGCTTAGAGATAGCCTTTAACTACCGTGGAACAGATGCGGATCAGGTAGCATTGTTGAAAAAAGCTATACTTGCGAATTTACCTATATATGCGTTAAGCGAAGAGGAAAAAGATTTAGAGGATGTCTTTATGGCTATTACGAAGGGAGCGGACAATCAATGATGGAACGATTTTATAATCCGGTATTCGTAAAAGAATTGAAGTTGCGCTTCCGTTCTTTTAAAAGCTTTTCAGGGTTAATGTTTTATTTAGCGGTTATTTGTATTTTTATCGCAGGGTTTTTGCTTATAACAACTGGTTTTACAGGCAAAGGTTTCTTCAAACCAGAAACAAGCTTTATGATGTTTGCGGTATTAACAATACTACAAATGGCTCTTGTTCTTTTCATTACACCAAGCTTAACGGCCGGTGCAATAAGTAGCGAAAGGGAAAAGCAAACATTAAATATTTTACTAACAACGACACAAAGCTCTACTCAAATCATCGTTGGAAAATTATTATCCTCGGTAGCATTTTTAGTATTGATGCTGATCGCAGGATTACCATTATATAGTTTAGTATTTTTATTTGGTGGCGTATCGCCATCTCAATTAATCTCGATATTTTTATTTTATTTATTAACAGTCGTAGCAATTGGTAGTATTGGTGTTATGTTTTCAACGATTACAAAGCGAACAATTGTTGCGATGATTTCTACGTATGGTTCGATCATCTTTTTAGGTGGCATTACAGCGTTTTTCTTCTTTTTAACAGTGGCCTTCCATCAAATGGGGAATACAGCCTTAGGTACTACGACTTCTTATATGGCTTACTTTTGGGCTTCTATTAACCCAGGTGCATTAATGCTTACACTTACTTCGTCATCTATGGGCGATGCATTAGCACAGGTTTCGGGAGTGGAATTACCTGTATGGATTAGTTATTTAATAGTCTATTCATTGATTATTGTTTTTTGTTTAACCATTGCGATTAAAAAATTACGCGCCAATATGAAAAGCAACCGATAAGGAGGGAATCTTATGGAGCATCGTAAGCAATTACGAAAATATATTCAACGTGCTAAGACGAGTTTAACGGTAGAACGAAGCATTCCAATTGCACAGTACGGCTTGTTTTTTGCATTGCTTTCGAGTGCTTCCCTCTTCCTCGTTTCAAGACTCTTTGTTTGGCCGTATTATCGCCAAACAGCTCTTACTACCTTTATCGTTGTCATACTAGCAACTGTACTATTTATGTGGTGGAAGCGTGTAAAGGAAAAGGCAGCATTGCATACACTGGATGATTATTTTTCTCACAATGAGCTAGTGACAGCCTTATCATTCGAGGATGATAAGGACCCACTCGTTCAATCTTTACGAACGAAAGCAGTAGAAAACGTTGAAAAGGCGTTTGCTGACTTTAAGGCTCGAAAGAAAAACTTGTTCCGTCCAAAAGCGTTGATTGGGTTGTTTGGAACAGCTGCTGTACTAGCAATTCTTTATATGTTCCCAGCAGCTACACAAATTGAAGCAATTGAAGTGGAAAAAGAAAAAGCTGTCATTGAGGACGTTAAGAAGGAAGTTGCTAAATTAGAGAAAAAAGCAGAAACAAAAGAAGTGAAAGAGCAATTAAAAGAATTGCAAAATACGTTAAAAGAGGCAGAGACAGCTGAAGAAGCATTACGTGAAGTCGTGAAAAAGCAAAAGGAACTTGCTTTAAAGGAACAACAATTAAAAGATAAGCAAACGGCTAGTAAGGATGGCGCTTCTGACGAGCAAGGCTTATCGAAGGAAGAAGTGGAGCAATTGAAAGAGCTTGCCCAAATGCAGCAGGAGCTGACGCAAAATGCCAATGATACTCAGATAGCTATGAGCAAGCTTGGGAAGCCTGCAAGTAATTCCTTACAAAATGCTATTGCGAGTGCCAATACTAGCAATAACAATCAGCAAAATAATGCTAATTCAAATCAAAATCAACAGTCTTCAGCGAATTCACAGCCAAGTAATCAACAAGGTCAAACAGGGCAACAGGGGAATTCACAAAACGGTTCTCAACAGGCTAGTGGTCAAGGTCAGGGACAAGGATCGAGTCAAAGCAATCAACAAGGAAAAGGGCAAGGTCAAGGGAACGGCCAAGGTCAAGGCCAAGGTCAAGGCCAAGGTCAAGGCCAAGGTCAAGGCCAAGGTCAAGGCCAAGGTCAAGGCCAAGGCCAAGGTCAGGGCAATGGTTTTGGTTCAGCAGGTGGTAGCGGTATAGGCGCAGGGCAGGGTGGTCGCGATTTATTAACGACACCGAAACGAGTTGGTGGCTCTAGTCAGACATCGGTTGATAGTGGGGCATTAGGCGAAGGATCACATGTTTCAGAGCAACAAGGAAATGGTCCCATTACTAAAGGTTCTATCCGTCCATATGAGGAAGTTATAGGCTCCTATAAAGATAGCTATTTAGAAAGCTCAGAGCGTTTACAATTACCGAAGGATTTACAAAAAGTCGTGCAATCTTATTTCACGTCAATTGAGTCTCAGTAGGAGGAAAAGAAATGGCATTTACAGAGCAACAATATGTTGAAATGAGTAAGCAATTACTACAAGTAAAAGAAGAAATTCATCGCTTTATCGTCGGGCAAGAGGAAGCAATTGATTATACATTATACGCAGTGCTTGCTGATGGGCATGCATTATTAGAGGGCCTACCGGGTTTAGGGAAAACCATGTTAATCCGTACAATTTCTGAAGTGCTAGATTTATCATTTTCGCGAATTCAATTTACACCAGACTTAATGCCAGCGGATATTACAGGGACAAGTATGATTGAGCGCACATCTGATGGTAAGCAGCAATTTACGTTCCAGCAAGGTCCGATTTTTAGCCAAATGGTATTAGCGGATGAGATTAACCGAGCAACACCAAAAACACAAAGTGCATTGCTTGAAGCAATGGGTGAAAAAACGGTAACAATTTTGGGAGATACGAAGAAAATGGCACGACCATTCTTCGTTTTAGCAACACAAAACCCGATTGAGATGGAAGGAACTTACCCTTTACCAGAGGCGCAAATGGACCGTTTTCTATGTAAAATTCTTGTGCCGTACCCTGAGAAAAGTGAGCTAATGGAAATTATGAAGCGGACAACAGGCGCTACGGAAATTGGTTTACAAAAGATCATGAATACGGAAGCTCTTATTGAAGCACAGCAAATGGTGAAGGAAGTACTTGTTGCTGATGAAATGCTCGAATTTGCGACGGACCTTGTTGTGGCTACACATCCTGAGAGAGTAGATGCCATTGATGAGGTCAAGCAATATGCGATGTATGGTAGCGGCCCTCGAGGTTTACAAAGTTTAATTAAATTAGCGAAGGCAAGGGCGCTTATGAACGGACGTTTCCACGTTTCTGTAGCAGATATTAAATCTGTGGCGAAGCCGGTGTTACGCCATCGTATGCTGTTGAATTATGAAGGGGAGGCTTCAGGTAAAACAGCAGACGATGTGATTGATGTCATTTTAGAAAAAGTGCAGCAAGGTGTTAATAGGTGACACAAAAACTATTATTGCCCGAGGACTGGCTAGCGAAAATCAGCCGCTTCCAAGTAGCGACGGCCTCCAAATTACGTGGGCAACACAAGGGCTCGCACCGTTCGCAACGCTTCGGGGCATCGCTCGATTTTTCCGATTTTCGTGAATATCATTTAGGAGATGATGTGCGTCAGGTAGATTGGAATGTCTTTGCGAGAACGGATAAATACTTCATTAAACGTTTTTTAGATGAACAAGAGATGCGTGTTCACATTTTACTAGATACAACTAAATCTATGGGCGATCAAGCAAAATGGACGTTTGCCCGACAAATTGTCGCCTCACTTGGTCTAATGGTGCTCGGTCGCGATGATCGCTTATCATTTTCTTTTGTACAGGATGAGGTGAAGCCACCATTTCGTCGTAAAGGTGCCATGTATCGTCGTGCCTTTTTACAGGTAGTCACAGACATAGAGCAAGCAACTTATACAAATAGCTTCGCAGAGGGAGCATTAAAAGCATTGCCTAAGGATAGTACAGTACTATTTATTGTGACGGACGGACTGGAGCCAATCAAGGAATGGGAGCAACTTTTAAAAAGGCTACCACGTTTTGCGGGGGATGTGCGTATTTTGCAAATAGTTACGCAAGAAGAACTATCACCAGAATATAAAGGTGATGTGCGCTTACTCGACCGTGAAACAGGCAGAGATGTAAATGTTACGATGTCTTCTAAAGTTCTAGACACATATTTGGCAAGACGTTTATTACATGAAGAGGAATTTGAGGCAATTTGTCGGCGTTTCGGTGTTCGACAATTACAGCTTAAAGTAGAAGATGGATTACAACATGCGATCTTTCAACAATTATTAAAAGCACATTGGATTAGGTGAGGTGAGCCGTATTGGGCTTTAGTCAAATAATTTTTAGCTGGACGGCCATCATCCCGGTCATTGTCCTTCTATATTATTTCTTTCGAAAAAAATATACCGATCAAACCGTATCCTCCACACTTTTTTGGTCAGAAATTATGCAAGAAACACGTGTATCACCATACTTAAAACATCTTCAAAAAAATGCACTGCTTTATTTACAACTGCTAGCACTTCTTTTACTTGTACTGGCATTAATGAATCCTTACGTTAAAAAGTCAACAATTGTTGGCGCGCAGACAATTTTCATTGTAGACACGTCTGCAACAATGTTAGCGGGGAAAGGGCAGTCAACATTTGACACACAGAAAAAAGAAATGCTGTCATTGGTTAAGGAGCTTGATGGAAGACCCATGACACTCATTACAACAGGTAATACGCCAAAAGCTCTATTACAGCAAGAAACAAATACAAAAGATATTGAAAAAGCTATTCAAGAACTACAGGTAACCTATGAAACAGCTCAAATGAATAAAGCTCTTGATGTGGCACAGGCTTTTGTCAGTAATACACCAACATCTATTTATGTCTTTACAGATTCGCTCGATAAAAAGCAATTACCGATGGAAAAAGATACGGTGAAGTGGATTATAAAAGGAGCTGCGAAGGATTTAACAAATATCGCAATTACCCGTTTTGCTGCTACTACAGATGGTCAATCTGCAGTGTCGCTTGTACAGTTACAAAATGATACGGACCAAGAACAACATGTGACTCTTTCGATAGAAAATGTTAAAGGTAAGGAGTTAGTTTCAGAAAGTATCTTATTGCCTCCAAAAGAAGCTGTAACAAAAACATTTAAAGACTTACCGTTAGAAGATACTATGACGGCCAGCATAGATGCTAAGGACGATTACGCAGTTGATAATTCACAAACTGTATTGTTACAAACAGCGACTTCAAAAGTAGTTGTTGATCAAAGTATGCATCAACTTATTCAAAAAGGTTTTCAAACGATTAATAGTAGCGTAAAAATTGTTCCATCTTCACAAGTAGCCGACAATAAGGATGCCACTATTGTGACAAATCAGACGGCGCTTCTCGAAAAGATAGACAAGCCAATTGTATTATTTGGACGGGATGACGTAGAGAAGGTTGAAGCTACTGGGGAAATAGGGACAACAAGTCATGCATTGTTTGCATTTAGTGAACTAAAAGACATTTATGTCAGTGCTATATATCCTGGGTTCGATGGCTATAAAACAATTGCATCGATTGGAGAACAGCCATTTATCCAGCGTTCACCAGAAGGAGATATTGTTGTATTAGCGGATATTGCTGATACAGATTGGCCGCTACATCCTTCATTCCCATTATTTTTATGGAGTGCTGAACAGCAGCTTTCAGAATCGATTGGTTCGCTCGGTATTTTTACACCAAATGAACAACGAGCAGTTGCTTTAGCGCAAGGTGATTGGAGTGTATATTCGCAAGATGATGAGTTCTTATCGTCCGTTACGAATGGATTATTAACAGCTCCAATGAAGCCGGGAATTTATACAGCGCGCTCAAATGATGAAGAAAAGCGCTTTATTGTACAGCTTCAAACGCAGGAGCGTGTGATTGAAAAAGGAACAAGCTATACGCTTGGAGAGCTTCAGGACAATGGGAAGAAGGAAATATCGAAAACCTCGTTCATACCTTGGCTGATTCTTATAATCTTAGTATTACTTGTTGTAGAGTGGGAGGTGCAACGACGTCGTGGATTTACGAATTGATATGCCATTAACATTGTTGCTTTTACTTCCGTTACTCGTGTATTTTGGATGGACCTATTGGCGTGAGCGTCAGCGACTTAAAAAAAGTCATATCGTCGTTCTAGGTATCCGTATAGTAGCAATATGCTGCTTAGTTTTTGCACTAGCTGGTCCCTATATTTTATTGCCCGTAAAAGAAGAACAAGTATTATTTTTAGTTGACCGTTCTGCTTCAATGAATGGTACAGATGATGAGATGGTCAATTTTATAGCGGAAAGTTTACAGTCGAAAAAAGATGAACAACTTGCCGGAATTTATTCGTTTTCATCGACATTACAAACGGAAGCTATGTTATCGAACTCTTTAAAGGAAGTACCGAAGTTTACAACTATAAAAGCAACAGATCAAACAAATATCGAACAGAGTCTACAGCTCGCTTCAGGTATTGTAGATCCGAAAAAAGCAACGAGGCTTGTGCTCTTAACGGATGGCAATGAAACAAAAGGAGATGCCTTAGAATTTGCATCAAAGTTTAAAGGATCGAATAGTAGTGTTGATGTAGTGACATTTAACAAACCTGTTGCTAAGGATGTATCTCTGAAAAGCTTTGTAACACCACAAGTTGCTTATGCAGGTGAACAGCAGCAGCTAGTCACTGAAATAAATGCAACTGTAGCAGAACGAGGTGAGCTCTTATTATACGAAAATGATCAGCTCATCCATCGTGAGACAGTGGAGCTTGCAGAAGGTTCAAATATTTTTACGTATAAACATACAGCAACGGCTGAAGGGCTTGTAAAATATGAAGCACTCGTGCAGGTCGATCAAGATGCGATTTTAGAAAATAATAAATTAACGAGCGTCACGGTGGTGCAAAGTGAACCACATTTACTAATTGTTAATGGCTATGAAACACCATCACCAATCGCAGCAGCACTTGGCAATCAACCCATTTCCTATGATGTGGTAGATGCTAAAAGTTTACCAAATGAGCTTTCTAGTTATTTACAATACAATGCAATCATTTTTGATAATGTGCCAGGCCATTTAGTAGGCGAGGCAAAAATGACTGTCATTGAGCAAGCGGTGAAAAATTTTGGTGTCGGTTTTACAATGGTCGGTGGCGAAAATAGCTTTGGCTTAGGCGGTTATTTTAAAACACCAATTGAAACTTTACTACCTGTTGAAATGGAGATTAAAGGTAAGGAACAATTACCATCATTAGGGCTGGCAATCGTACTTGACCGTTCTGGAAGTATGTCTGGAGCAAAGCTAGAGCTTGCTAAGGAGGCTGCCGCTCGTTCCGTTGAAATGCTACGAGATGAGGATACGCTTGGGTTTATTGCCTTTGATGACCGACCTTGGGAAATTATTGAGACTGGGCCAGTTGGCAATAAGGAAGAAGCTGTAGATACGATTTTATCTGTAACGCCAGGCGGGGGTACTGAAATATATGGTTCACTTGCTAAAGCCTATGAAAATCTAGCAAATTTAAAGCTGCAGCGTAAGCATATTATTTTATTAACAGATGGACAGTCACAGTCGGGTAACTATGAAGACCTAATTGCACAAGGAAAAGAAAATGGCACGACACTATCAACAGTTGCAATTGGTCAAGATGCAGATGCTAACTTACTTGAAGCACTCAGTGAGATGGGGAGTGGGCGTTTTTACGATGTTGTTGATGAGCAGGCGATTCCCTCTATTTTATCTCGTGAAACTGCTATGATTTCACGCACATATATTGAAGATAACCCATTTTACCCAACGATATTTAATGCATCTGGCTGGAATACGCTATTTACAAATGGGGTACCTAAAATGAATGCTTATATAGGTACGACAGCAAAGCAGGGGGCCACTGTTATCGCAGAAAGTGAGAAGGAAGATCCCGTACTTGCAGAATGGCAATATGGCCTTGGCAAAACTTATGCCTTTACGTCTGATTCGACAGGAAAATGGACGGGAGACTGGGCAAGATGGCAAAATTGGGGTGCATTTTGGCAAACGCTTATTTCAAAAATGCTACCAAGTTATAACGATGTTGCCTACGATGTACGTTTAGAATCAGACGGCTCATTTGTCATTACTGACCCAACAAATGAAGCGGCATTTTTAGATATTGTTGCTGTCAATGAAGCGGGTGAAGAACTTGAAACACAGCTTGAGGCAATTTCAGCATCACAAGTTCGAGCAGTCGTACAAGCAGAACCAGGACTCATCTTCTTCCGTATTGCCGATGAAGAACAAGCTATTTACCAGGCTGGCTTAAGTGTACCTTATAGTGCTGAATATGAATTACGTCCGGTGAACGATAAGCTAGTCAAAGAACTAACAAAGCAAACAGGCGGCTCTGTTTTGAAAGAACCGAGCGAAGTATTCCGTGAATTTACTAAAAAAGGAGCGGAACGCCAAAATATCGCGACATGGCTTTTATTAGCAGGGATGCTACTATTCTTCATTGATATTACTATTCGACGCTTTGGTTGGGACTTCCTAACAAGACCGAAGAAAAAAGAACAGCGTATAGAGGAAAAACCTATACAGGCAGAGGACACAAATGTTGCCCAGCTATTAAAGGGCATGAAAAAACGACATTAACAAAGAAAACGATGGTGCATCGCTTTACAGCAATGAGCCATCGTTTTTTTGTCGTTTGACATATGCTGTCAGGGATTATCGCCCAACATTTGAATTTTATCGATAAACTTTAGCGATTTAGCACCCAACTTATAATTTTTATCGACATCCACTAACCGCTGATTTATCTTGTAAACAAAGTGTATAAATGTAATAATAGATTATAGTAATAAAATATTACTATCATTACAAAGTACTATCGACTTGGAGGTTCAAAAATGACCAATATAATGAATTCATTTGGTTTTCTAAGTTTTAAATTAGCGGAGGCTTTAGAGGAAAATCTCGAGCAATATATTAGCGAAAAATTTCACATGAAATCTAGAGAAGTCGGGATCATGATGGCTGTAAAAGACCAAAAACTTAGCCAAATTCAAATAGGGCAGATTTTAAAGTTAGATAAAAATAGTGTCCGCTTTTTTATCGATGGTCTAGAAGAAAGAAAGTATGTTTATAGAGAAAAAAATCCAGAAAATAGAAGGGAAAATTTAATATGCCTTACCGAACAGGGTGAAAATTTGGCAGAAAAATTAATGAAGACCCTTACGATTTCTGAGAATGAAGTTTTAAACGTACTCTCATGGGAAGAAAAAGAGCAATTAAAAAACATTATGAAAAAAGTATATGAAAATCGTTCATAGGGATTAAAACCTTATAAATAAAAAAGGAAAGGGTGATTGAGATATGAAGGCAGTAGAGGTTATGAAGGAGTATTTAAGAAGAGCGCAAGTAGAGGGGCACGACTTATCTGACATGTATGCAAATCATGGGGAATTGAAAAATTTTAAAGGTCAAACTTTTAAAGGAAAAAAAGAAATACAGAACTTTTACATGTCATCTATGCCGACAGGCTTTAAATTAACGATCCACAATATTGAAGGCGATGATATAGAAGCTAGAGCTATCATTTCGACTACTTGGGATGGTTTGCCAAACCCAGTGATTTTTGAAGAAAAGTTGATTCTTGAAAATGAAAAAATTAAATCATTTACAATGATCCCGAAATAAAAGGAGAAGGAAGCTATGTCAGTATATCCTAATAAAAATCCTCTTCCTACGCCTGAAAGAGACACGAAATACTGGATTGGCGTAGTATCTCTTAATCATGTACAAAAAGGGGTTAAGGGAGGGTTCGGCCAGTTATGTCATGGCAAAGAAAGACCTTTGAAACGAATGCAAAAAGGAGATTGGATCATTTATTATTCTCCTAAAAAAAGTCTAGATGGTAATGAACCTGTAAGAGCATTTACCGCAATTGGAAGGATAAAGGACGACCGAATATACGAGTTACAAATGGCGGAAAATTTTATTCCTTTCCGAAGAGATATAGACTTTTATAAAGATGCAAAAGCTGTACCAATAAAAAGAGTCTTAGATTTTTTAGAATTTGTAGAAGATAAATCGAAATATGGCTATAAATTCAGATTTGGTCATTTTGAAATAAGCAAAAAGGACTTTTTATTAATTGCTCATGAAATGGGATTACCGTTGAAGTATGGGTGAATTTGGTTGGACAAAAAACGTTACTTTCTTAATTCCCCTTAAGAAAATAACGTTTTTAAATTTGCCTAAATCTTTATTTAAGAAGAGTATTAAGGTTAGTTACAAATACTGTCTTGCGCAAATTGCTAGCAACGACAATGCCTAATACAGCACCAATAGTACTTGAAGTTAAAAAGGCTGGCATGAAAAATAAAGCAGCTACAGAAGTCCCCATTAATAAATGTGCGTAGGGCACTGCAATGAGTGAGGCAATAATACCTGTCCCAAACATTTCACCGACACCTGCGAGCCATTGTTTGTCGCTGTATTTATAGGCAAGGGCGGCGCATAAAGCACCAATGACACTGCCAGGTATAGCTAATAATGAGCCTGTACCTGTTAAAATACGAATAATAGCTGTGATAAAGGCGATCATAACAGTAGGCACTGGTCCAAGAATAATCGCGCCAATAACATTAATGGCATGCTGTACAGGGTAGGCACGCGCAATTCCTGTCGGTATTGAAACGAAGGTAGAACCTGCTACGGCAATTGCTACTAATAAGGCCATGATTGTTAATTTTCGAATTGACATAATTTCCACTCCTATTTTGTATTTATTGAATTGCTAATAAACCAGAAAAAAGCCGCTCCCTATAAGCATTAGGAAGCGGCCTTGCATTTAAAATAGTAAAAAGCAAGTGTCGCCACTTCCCTCCGCTAGTGTGAACTAGATCAGGTTCAAAGGGTCCGTATATGACAATATACGTCTCAGCCTTTAAAAGACTCCCCTAGTGGTAATGATTTTAACTCTTAATTTTTCTAATAATAACGTAGTCAAGACAGCCTGTTTCCCTCGATATACAAGGAGTTTAACAGGAGGAATCAATCATAGTTACTAACATTTTAGCACACTCGAAAGAACAGAGCTAGAACTCCTACATACTCAATGGATGGTCTACAAGTGTCGTCGCTAAAGAAATAGGGAGGGATCCTTCAAGTGAAGAACTAAAGTTGAAGCGCGATCAATAATTTGTCGCCTTTTTATGTATTGAGTCTCTCCATTCCGTGTGCATGGTCAACAATATTTTTCAGCTTATTACACTCCACTATGCAGTCTTGTTGGAGGAAATGTGTAGGTATATAATGGAATATATACCGCGAAACTAACTAAAGGAAAACCAAAACCATGAATACCAAACAAACCAATACGAACCGTTTAAGACTCATGCCATTTCAAATGACGAGGGATATTTTAAAGGTGTGGAAGTATGCGTACCGTCCTTTTCTTTTATTTGAATTGATATACAAACTGCTAACGATAAGTGTATTTATCCCGTTGTTATCCATAATTTTCAACAAATTACTGGCTGTAGGGGGCTTCGAAGCAGCCGCCAATCATGACCTTCTGCGCTTCTTGTTCAGCAAATATGGCTTACTTAGTGTACTAGTAATGGTGCCAATTGCGATAATGCTCATTTACACAGAGTTCACGGTTCTCTTCTATATTGCGTACTACGGGATTCAGGAGAAGCGCCCACGAATCCGCCCTGTATTGTTCAAGGCAATCTCTAGCTTACCAGGCTTATGGCGCATCGGGGTTTTCGGACTTGCTCTCTATTTATTGCTTCTGTTCCCGCTACTTGATGCCAACATCGGCGGAACACTTTTACCTAATATGACAGTTCCAAACTTTATTACGGGCGAGCTGATGAAGACAACCTTCGGAACTATCGCTCTTGTTATCGTCGGACTGCTCATCTTGGCATTGAACTTAATCTGTATCTATGCTCTGCCGATTATGGTATTGGAAGGCAAGTATCGATTCTGGAACGCCGTTCGCGAGAGCAAGCGATTGTTCTGGCGTAGTAAGTGGTCATTAGTTAGAGCTGTGTTTGAATGGGTAGTAATCTTCCTGTTTCTGTTTATTCTACTTATCTGCTTAATCATCCTAATCGTGCTTCTCCTTCCTAGTGGGGATGGTGAGTCCAGATTAATGACTACCATTGGCGTCATGCTAAGCCTTGGTTTGTATATCGCAACACTAATTATGACTCCAATGTTCATTACCATCATCACCTTGCTCTATGTACGCTATCAAGGCCATGACCATGTGAACATTGATACCGATGGAGTCGATGCTACTGTCTGGAAAGGACGCGATATGCAGCGTTCGCTCATGCGACGTTATCGTTCAATGCTGACTACATTCGGACTGTTCATTCTTATTGTTATAGGCTGGGGAGCAACTGCCCTGTTGACTGATTGGGGAGAAACCAATGAAAAGTTCATCATTATGGCTCATCGGGGCGACACCACTTCAGGCATAGAGAATACAATCGGTGCCTTCGAAGGCGCCATTCGCACAGGTGCTGATTATATCGAGCTCGATATTCTGCAGACGAAAGATGGCAAGCTTGCGGTCATCCATGATGAGAATTTGAGACGATTGTCCGGCAAAAATGTGAATGTTTTTGATCTTTCCCTTGCCGAACTTCAACAAATTTCGCTGCGCGTAGGCAAGTTCCAAGACAATGTCCCATCTCTTGATGAGGTGTTGGAGCGTACGAAAGGTAAAATCAAGCTTAATGTGGAACTCAAAACACATGGACATGAAAAGAATTTTGTCTCTATCTTAGTGGATACGATTCGTAGACATAAGGCAGAACAACAGATTATTCTCCAGAGCTTAGACTATGAGCTCGTAAAGAAAGTGAAGAAGGCCGCACCAGATTTAACAGTCGGGTATGTCATATTCGCTACATTCGCTTCGCTTAATCAGTTCGACGCGGATTTCTTCGTTGTTGAAGAGTCTTTCGCCCGTCCACGATTGATTAGTTCAGCGAAAATAATTGGCAAGCCGATTTATGTTTGGACCGTGAATGATGTGAAGAGCGTTGAACACCTCTATACGTTAGGTGTGGATGGCATCATAACGGACATTGCCGTTGACGCAAAGGAGACCGTTCAAAAGTTACAGAAAGAATAGGGTCAGAAATGAAAATATCATCTGCTCTTTTTTGAATAAAGCATGAACACCCGGTATTTCGCACGAGGCGCTAAATACCGGGTGTTTTGTGTTATCTATAGTTGCACATTATGACTGTCAGTCTGCAACTTCTCAAGTTTTATGTTGGTAACTTCTTATGAATAATCTTTCTCTATACAGCAAGTGAATAAAATTTTCCTATTGTCCAACGAGTTATCTAATCGTTGCGGTCATGCTAGTAAAAATAGTCAATCACTTTTCAGACTATTTTGTATCAGGATGCATAAGGTGAGGGGCTTTTTTCATTGTCCAAATAAGGGCAAGGAAGAAGCATGCCATTAAAATAATAGCCCCGAAAATATAAGGACTGTTCATATTCCAATCGAATAAAATACCTGCTAAAGCTGGACCAATCATATTACCAAGACTCATATACGCATTGTTCAGACCAGCTGCAAAGCCCTGTTCATTTTCAGCAAGCTTGGAAATCAACGTGTTGACTGCTGGACGAATCAATGTCGTAGCTGTAGAGAAGATTGTCGCTACCACTAAAATAAGAGCAAAGCCAGATACGAATAGTATTAAGAATATTGACACGGATGCAATAAATAAATTGACTAACACTACTTTCATTTCGCCGAAGCGATTAAACAGTGGTGTAATCACAAACATTTGAACAACAACACCAAAAGCGCCTCCCACAACTAATATAATGGCGATATCAGTAGGTGTGTAATTAAACTTATCTGTCACAAATAATGATAATGTTGTTTGGAAGTTAGCAATCCCGAATGAGAATACTAGCATGATAATAAGCATGACAAAATAAGGCATTCGGACTGAACGCGCCATTTGCTTTGCAAGATTATCCTGCCTCTGCGCTTTTTGTGCTGTGTTTGGTTTTGCACCAGGCAATAAAAAGAACGATAAAATCGCTGCTAAAATAGCTGCACATCCAGCTGTATAAAATGGGAAATGCAAACTAACTTTTGAAAGGAATCCACCGATACCTGGACCAATCATAAAGCCAAAGGACATTGCTGCTCCTAGCATACCCATACCTTTTCCTCGTTCCTCATACGTTGTGACGTCTGCCACAAAAGCCATAATAGGAGGTGCCACAAATGCAGAACCAAGGCCACCTAAAAAGCGTGCCAAGAAGAGCATCCACACATCTGTAGAAAGCCCGAAACCAATTTGTGCAAGTCCTGTTACGATAAGACCGAAGATAATGAGATTTTTTCGACCGTATTGATCTGAAAGATTCCCAGCAATTGGAGAAAATACGAATTGTGCTAAGGCGAACGTTGCAATCAACATGCCAAGTACTTGTCCTGCAGCACCAAATAGTTTTAAATACTCAGGCATGACAGGAATAATAATTCCAATACTCCCCATTGCGATAAACATATTAAACATTAAAATAAACAAAGCCGCCTTATTAGACTTCTGCTGGGTCATCGAATACCCCTTTCTTTATTCAAATATATTACAGTCTACCACAAGGCTTGTACGTTTACTATTGACTATAAGTCTGAAATAAGAATTCAGATGACCTTCCGGCAAAACGAGGGGGTGATTTCCGTTCCGACTGGGCGCTTTGTTGTTGCTGTCGATTTGCTTTCGCACAGATAAAACATTTGCTGCCGCACAGAGCAGAGCTTCCTGGGGGCGTCCGATGAGCCGCTTCGCTACGCTGCAGAGTCTCATCTGTGACGCTAATCCCCAAGGAGTCGCCCAGTCTCCACTCCAATCAACGACTACAAAAGAATGTATCTTTTTTACATATCACTCTAATTTGTAGTAATAAGGCTATGTATCCTAGCCTCTTTTTTCGTTTAGCTAATGGAAGACTTCTATGGTGAAACTTGTGCAGTATTTGTTTTAATAATTAGAATCCCACACCTGACAGTAAGATTAAAAAAATATAACATCAAAAAAACGCAAGAAATCAACTTTTCTAAAATTGATTTCTTGCGCTTTTTAAGTTTATTAGCTTTGAGCTTATCGAATACTCATTTTAAATTCTAAAAACAGCTCATTGTATTTACCTAAATAATCAGGGCCTAAGTTTTTATAAACTTCTAATGTTTTACGTTGTTCTTCAGAAGGATAGAATCGCTTATCAGATACAACTTCCTTATCCATTAACTTCATCGCTGCAATATTAGGAGTAGAGTAGCCTACATAATCAGCGTTTTTAGCACCTGATTTAGCTTTTAGCATGAAATTAATGAAGGCATGTGCACCATCTATATTTTTTGACGTTTTTGGGATGACCATATTGTCAAACCATAAGTTTGAGCCTTCCGTCGGTACAGCAAAGTCTAAATCTTCATTTTCTGACAACATGTCAGCTGCTTGACCAGACCAAGTGAGTGCCACGCTCGCTTCATTATTAACCATCAGCGGTGTAATTTCATCCCCGATAATAGCTTTTACATTTGGCGCCATGGTGATTAGCTTATCAGTAGCTTCACGTAGCTCCTCGTTATTTAAAGAGTTTAGAGAGTAGCCAAGGCTGTTTAAGCCCATACCAATCACTTCACGTGCACCGTCTACTAAAAAGACTTTACGCTTTAATGAAGGATCCCATAAGTCCTCCCAAGATGAGAAGTCAAGGTTTCCAACGAGCTTTGGATTATAGACAACGCCGACTGTTCCCCAGAAATATGGAACAGAATATTTATTGTCGTCATCAAATGGTAAATCTAAAAAATAAGGATCGATATTTTTAAAATTAGGGATTTTCGTTTTATCTAAAGGAACAAGTAAGTTTTCTTCCTTCATTTTTTCAATCATATATTCAGAAGGTACTGCAATATCGTAAGCTGTACCACCTTGTTGAATTTTTGTCATCATTGCTTCATTTGAATCAAACGTCTCATAAATAACGTGAATCCCTGTTTCTTTTTTAAATTGTTTCAGCAAATCAGGGTCAATATATTCTCCCCAGTTAAAGATTGTTAACGTATCTTTACCACTTTTCCCACCACCCGCACTTAGGGCGTCAGCAGCATAGAATAAAAGGGCGGAAACAACAAGTATTGCGATTGTTGCTTGAATTAATTGCTTCATTGAGTTCCCCCCGTTCTTTTACTAGCGCGGCTTGTGATGAAGTAATAGCCGACTACGACTATAACCGTTACAAAGAATACTAAACCAGAAATAGCATTAACCGTTAAGGAAATACCGGCACGTGCCATCGAATAAATTTCAACAGATAATGTACTGAAACCGTTACCTGTTACGAAAAATGTTACCGCAAAGTCATCTAGAGAATACGTTAAGGCAAGGAAGAACCCCGCAAAAATACCAGGTTGAATATACGGTAAAATAACACGCATCATAACATCTTTTTTCGTTGCTCCTAAATCTAATGCAGCGTCGATTAATGATTTATTCATTTCTAATAGTTTCGGTAAAACCATCAGAACAACGATTGGAACACTGAACGCTACATGTGCTAATAACACAGAAGCAAAGCCTAATTTAATACCAATCATTGTGAATAAAATTAAAAAGCTTGCACCAATAATGACATCCGGGCTAACAATTAACACATTGTTTAAAGAAAGTAGTGTATTGCGCATTTTTGAATCTTTAACAGTAACAATACCAATAGCTCCTAGTGTTCCGATGATTGTAGAAATCAATGCAGAGAGTAAAGCCACGATGACTGTATTTATTAGAATGACGAGTAGACGTGAATCCTCAAAAACAGCTTTATAATGTTCTAACGTAAAGGACTCAAAACTATTCATCGTTCCACCACTATTGAACGAATAGAAAATTAAATAGAAGATAGGTGCATACAAAACGATAAAAACAATCGCTAAATATACTCTTGCTGAAGCAGATAGTTTTTTCATCGTACGCGACCTCCTTTATCCTTTTTCTGTCCCGTAATTAACATAATAATGACCATAAATAAAATTAAGAAAACAGCAATTGTTGAACCCATTCCCCAGTTTTGAGTGACAAGGAATTGTTGTTCAATAGCTGTACCAAGTGTAATAACACGGTTTCCTGCAATTAAACGAGTGATCATGAAGAGTGATAATGCAGGAATAAATACAACTTGAATACCGGATTTAACACCGTCCATTGTTAACGGCAAAATAACGCGACGGAACGTAGTAAAGGCCGATGCCCCTAAATCACGTGCGGCATAAACAAGAGCCGGATTTAAACGATCCAATGAGTTAAAAATCGGTAAAATCATAAATGGAATAAAAATATAAACGGATACGAACACAAAGCTAATGTCAGTAAATAGCATTTGCTTCGGATCAAAACCAAATACTTCGATAAATGCATTTAATGGACCGTATAAGCCGAAAATTCCAATAAAGGCATATGTTTTTAACAAAAGATTAATCCAAGAAGGAATAATTATTAGTAAAAGCCAAAGTTGTTTATGTTTCGTCTTCGTTAAAAAATAGGCTGTTGGATACGAAACAAGTAATGTAAAGAACGTAATTAAAAACGCATACCAGAATGAACTTAATGTCATTTTTAAATAGACAGAAGTAAAGAATGCTTTATAGTTATCGAGTGTGAAATTGCCATGTATATCTAGTAGGGAATAGTAAACAACGAGTGCAATCGGTGCGATAACGAAAAGTGCAATCCATAAAACATAAGGAAATAAGGCTGATTTTGAAGTCTTAGTTTGCATCTTCGTCGTCCCCATACGCCTCTAAACGTTTATCGAATTCTTCTTCTGTTTCATTTAAGCGCATTACATGAATTGCTTCTGGGTCAAAGTCTAAACCAATTTCTGTCCCTACCTCAGCTTTTTTCAATGAATGCACAAGCCATTCATTGCCATCTTTGTCGTACGTAGATAATTCATAATGTACCCCGCGGAACAATTGAGTATCGACTTTAACGACAAGTTTTCCTTTATCGATTGTTGTCATTTCTAGATCCTCTGGGCGAATGACAATATCAATTTTTTCGTTTGGCTTCATACCTTGGTCAACACATTCAAAAACTTTACTAGCAAATTCTACTTTGAAATCTTCAATCATTACGCCAGGAACAATATTTGATTCACCAATAAAATCAGCAACGAAGCGGTTAATTGGCTCATCATAAATATCTACTGGTGTACCAGATTGTTGAATTTCACCTTCGCTTAAAACAAAGATTTCATCACTCATGGCAAGTGCTTCTTCTTGATCGTGTGTGACAAATACAAATGTTTTCCCAAGTCGTTGTTGTAACTCACGTAACTCATACTGCATTTCTGTACGTAGCTTTAAATCTAACGCTGACAGAGGCTCATCAAGTAAAATTACTTCAGGATCGTTCACAATCGCACGAGCAATGGCCACACGTTGACGTTGACCACCAGACATTTCAGAAATTTCACGATTACCATAGCCTGCTAAGTTTACGAATTTTAATGCTTCTGTAACACGGTTTTTAATTTCACTTTCAGGAAGCTTTTTTATACGAAGCCCAAATGCGACGTTTTCAAAGACGTTTAAATGAGGAAATAATGCATAATCCTGAAAAACTGTATTTACTTGGCGTTCATTGGCTGGTACTGAGTTGATTTTTTTATCATGAAAATAGATATTTCCTGTTGTCGGTTCTGTGAATCCAGCGATCATACGTAAAATAGTTGTTTTACCACAACCGGACGGACCTAGTAGCGTATAGAATTTTCCCTTTTCTAGCTCCAGGTTAATGTTTTTTAAGACGACCGTGCCGTCATTATAAGACTTTGAAACGTTTTCAAAGCGGATAATCGAATTCGTTGTCATAGATGCGCCTCCTTAAGCTATAAATATGAATCCGTTGCGACAAGTAAAATTTTTGTTTCATCAGCATGTGCATTAAAAATTTGATGATGATCTGTCGCTTCAAAATAGAGAGCATTACCTTCACTCGCTATGTATTGTTCATCTCCTAAAACGAGACGAATACGCCCTTCGACAACATATATAAATGTTTCTGAAAGGGAGGGTTCAAACTGCTTAAATTCACCATCAGCAGCAAGTGTTAAGAAAATGGGTTCCATTTCTTTTTCATTTGATGTAGGAATCAACCACTGAATTTCATATTTTTTTTCTTCATCTGTATAAGTGGATTGATCTTCCTCTGTATATACAACCTTTTGTTCAGGTGCTCCATCATCGAAAAATTCCTTAGGTGTAGACCCTAAAACTTCTAATAGTGAAAATAATGTTTCAATGGAAGGTGAATTTAGATCACGTTCTAATTGTGAAATATACCCTTTACTTAAATCTGTACGTTCTCCAAGTTCCTCTTGGGTAAGACCTTTTTTTAAACGAAGCGCTTTGATTTTTGCTCCTATTTGCATCTTTTCCCTCCTAGAAGAAGTTTAGCAATCATAAACTTTTGAAATATGAAGTTTACTTTAACGAAACTTTTAGTTTACTAAAACCATTACAATTATACATAATAAAAAAGAATTTGCAATCGTTTTTAATGAAAAAAAAGTAGATGAAATTTTTAGAAATTATACATAAATGTTGTGTAGAAAAAAATTGTTTAAACTAGAATAAAATCGTTAAAAGTAGCTAATAAATAGGCTGTAGCAGCTATTCCATTTGGGGATTTGACGAAAATTTGTCAGATAATTAAATGTGTGCACTTTTGTGAAGTTTACTTGTTTGAAAAACTACGATTACTCTGCTATCGTAGAAGACGAGTTCGCTGGTGCGAATGGAATATATACACTACATATATAATCGGAGGGATTTATAATGGCAGAACGCATGGTAGGTAAACAAGCACCTGACTTTACAATGGAAGCGGTACTTGCAGATAAATCATTTGGCAAAGTATCTTTAGAAGACATTAAAGCACAAGACAAATGGACAGTACTTTTCTTCTATCCAATGGACTTCACTTTCGTATGTCCAACAGAAATCACAGCAATGAGTGATCGTTACGATGAGTTCGAAGACTTAGATGCAGAAGTAATCGGTGTTTCTACTGATACAATCCACACTCACTTAGCTTGGATTAACACTGACCGCACTAAAAATGGTCTTGGTGAGTTAAAATACCCATTAGCAGCAGATACAAATCACCAAGTTTCAAAAGAATATGGTGTATTAATTGAAGAAGAAGGTATCGCACTACGCGGCTTATACATCATCAACCCAGAAGGCGAATTAAAATACCAAACAGTATTCGATAACAACATCGGCCGTGATGTAGACGAAACTTTACGTGTTCTTCAAGCTTTACAAACTGGTGGTCTTTGCCCAGCAAACTGGCGTCCAGGTCAAGCAACTCTATAATTAACTTCTTTCAGTTACTGAAAGAAGTTAAAGCCTCCGGCGGATGTCACGGAATCGGAAAGGAATGCTTTGTGCAGCACAAAGCCGATTCCGGACGCAATTATGCCGAGGCATAATTGATTAAATAGAGGTTTGTCGGGCTTTGAACTAAATTCAAGGTCTGATAAAATTGATCCTTTAACAAATAAAGAGTCCCCACAGTAAGTTTGTGGGGATTTTTTTAAACTTGATATAGAAAAAGGAGAATGTTTTATGAAACTTCGTGAACAAATGCCTGAACTTGCAGGCGCAACGACTTGGTTAAATGGAGAAGTAACAAAAGCGGATTTAGTAGGCGAAAAACCAACGTTAATCCACTTCTGGTCAGTTAGTTGTCATTTATGTAAAGAGGCGATGCCGGATGTGAACAATTTCCGTGACCAATACAAAGATGAGTTAAACGTTATTGCCGTGCATATGCCACGTTCTGAGGAAGATACAAATTTAGAAACAATTAAATCGGTAGCGGCAGAGCATGACATTGTTCAACCAATCTTTGTGGATAGCGAGTTAAAGCTAACAGATGCATTTGAAAATCAATACGTACCTGCATATTTTGTGTTCGATAAAGACGGTCAGCTTCGTCACATGCAAGCTGGTGGTAGCGGTATGAAAATGCTAGAAAAACGTGTAAATCGTGTTTTAGATGAAATGCGTAACGCATAAAATAGCAGATTAAAAGGCGGGGATTTTTTTCCTCGTCTTTTTTATGCAAAAATATACGGTTAGTCACCACTAAGTTGTTACCTGAGCGGAAAAGGGAGAACTCAAACAAATCAAGAGGTGACCTGTGTGATTTTAAGTATATCTTTGCCGGGTTGCCAAAGATATACTTAATGTGCGCCCGGCATGCGCATGAACCATAGGGTGTAAGTCCCGAACCCCGAAGACAGAAGTAGAGGATACAAAAGAAACGTAGTTCCCTTAATTTAATTTTAGAGAAAGAAATGACCAATGATGAAAATGTAACAAAATTGAATCAGATTAAAAAGCCTAAATTTACTAGAGACAAATCCATTTTGATTAATCTTTAATATTAAAAAAATGATTTATCTTTCGTTTCGAACGAGAACTAGAGGTTAGTTTTTTGGTTACAGTTATAATATCAATGATGGACACTAATGGATCAAATTCATCGGATATTTACAGTGACTTGTGCTGGATTATTCATAAAAGTAAGGTGTGGTGTGTAATGAAGGAATCTCATAAAATTTACAATACGGCGGTAGAGGCAACTTTGGAGGTAATTGGAGGGAAGTGGAAACCTGTGATTCTCTTTCATCTGACATTTGGCAAGAAACGTAACAATGAGTTGAAAAGGTTGATACCTGCAATTACTCAAAAAATGTTATCGCAGCAGCTTCGAGAGCTTCAAGAGGAAGGCGTCATCTTACGCACTTCTTACAATCAGGTTCCACCAAAAGTCAAGTATGAGTTGACCGATTACGGTTGGAGTTTAAAGGAGATTCTTCATATGATGTGTAGGTGGGGGGATTCGCATCTAGAAAGAAAGTACGGGGGAAGAGCTACCGTTCTGGCAAATCCAGAGCTTGGAGACGAAAGTGACATATAGGGGCCATCGGTGATAGGTATAATTTCTCGCCTAATAATTTTAAACTCCGTAACCAATATTTCATTAGTTTTTTCCGCTTGGAAGTTACTATGTAAAAGAATTGATGCGATTCTTCCAACTTTCCCTTTTTAAGAACGATTATTTTTCATACGAATGAGATGTCGTTTTAAAAGAAGATGAACTGGAATATCTTACTGTACTGAAGGACAGGTTAGATGAATGAGTCTAGATTCTGAACAAAAAAAGTTGAAAATATCTAAATGAGGCTTTGAAATAAAGTACGATGATTATAAAAAGGATGAACTGAGCCCATTTGTATATGAATGGGTTTTATTTTTCGTAATGTATTTATTCAGAACGTCTCTTCAAGTGGAAGAACCATATTTTAATAAAGTGAACTCAAATCCTATAATGTATATTATAAATCAAATAAAATTGAAAGTAGGTGATTTATTAGTGAATAATAATTTGCTTCTAATAAAGAATTTTAGCAAGTTGACTGGCTTATCACGCAAAACTTTGTATCTGTATGATGAACATAGTATTTTGAATCCAGCGTTTGTTGATCCAAATAATGATTATCGATATTATCATAAGAATCAGTTACTAACTGCTAAACGAATAAATTTGTTAAAACAAGCAGGGTTTAGCTTAAATGAAATCAGTAAAATCATCCATAGAAAATTATCAGATGATGACATAAATAATTTGATAGAAGAAAAGCTTCAATTGGAAATGAATAAGATAAGAGATGCAAATCAAACAATAAATAATTTGAAAGCCCTGAGTCCCGCAATTATGATGTTAAATAATGAAGTCCAAAAAGAGTATTTGGAAGCATTATTCGTATATGAATATGAATTATTGCCAAATGAAAATATATGTGTCGCGCTGAATAACATCGAGGAATTAGTGAGCGAACTTAATGTTAAAAAGAATGAAAAAATCATCAAATATAAACTGATAGATAATAAAATTCACCCTATTCGTGTCGCTTTACAATTGGAAAATCACAAATTGAATCAATTGGGAATCACAAGTTATTTTGGCTTTCAAACGCAAAAGTTTTTTTATGAAATTGATCCATATCAAGAAGAGTCGGTATTAAAAATAAATGAGATCTTGAAAAATAACGAAATAGAATTATCCGAACCATTTATTTATGAACGTATATTAAACCCAGATGAGTATCTATATTCCTCCAAGCGCCTTTCGGAATTTATTTTTCCGTCTAAGTATTAAGTGATTGACCTTCCCCCTTAGGTTAACCCTTACACTCTCTTTAAAGGGAGGTAATATTACATGAAAAAAAATAATTACGCATTAGTAACAGGAGCTTCGAGAGGGATAGGGAAAGCAGTCGCGATCCAACTTGCAAATGATGGATTCAATTTACTATTACATTATAATCAAAACATTGAAAAGACTAATCAAGTCAAAGAAGAAATTGAATCACTTGGCAGACAAGCACATTTAATTCAAGGTGATTTCAATTCCAGTGAAGGAATTAAAGAGTTTGTCATGAAAATTAAAAAAATGATAATTCGTGATAATAATGTATCATTGCATACAATTGTTCACAATGCCGGACATGCTACATCAAATGGATTTGGAGATGTGGATTATGATGAGTTCGATCGGCTATTTAATGCAAATGTTAAAGCACCATATTTTATCACACAATCTTTAATCGGACATATCGAATCCAATGGTAGGATAATAAATCTATCATCAGGTGTGACACGTATCGCGTTTCCGCATATGATGGTATACAGTATGACAAAAGGTGCGATTAATACAATGACGTTTACACTAGCAAAGGAATTGGGTGAAAAAGGAATTACGGTTAATTCCATAATGCCTGGAATCATTGATACGGATTCAACTGCTAACTGGCTGCATACAGAAGAAGGTCAAGAAAATGCAAAGAATATGAGTGCTTTAAAAAGAGAGGGGCAACCAGAAGAAATTGCAAATGTTGTTTCATTTCTAGCGAGTGAAAAAGCCAGTTTTATTACTGGGCATAATATGGATGTGACTGGTGGAAGTCATCTGTAATTAGGTAAATGTTTTAACTAGAGACCGATTAGAATCATGAATTTTAAAGTGTAATAAGCATAATTAGATTTGATAATTAGCATTAAATAGTCTGTTTAACGGTATTGAACAATAAGATTCAAGTAGGCTATTGTATGCTATAGGTTCACGGAATTTCTTAAATTTATATCTATTTACAGAAAAGGACAGATGAAATGATTATTAGTCGGTTTTCATATAAGATTCATGGTAATTAATTTGATCAATCTTTTTTATAAAAACATAAATTAATAAAATATGATTAAAGCCTATTTTGAACAAACTCTTCAAAATAGGCTTTTCTTATTCTTAGTTTATTATTGGTTATTAATATTTATCTGATCAAACTATAATTTAATGCAACACGAGTCATTTTTTTCACCTTCAGTCCCCTATAAATATTTTTTTACCGCTTGAGAAGAAAATTTAGCCATAGAAAAACTGCACCTTCAATTGTTAGACTGCGTCTAACAATTGGGATGCAGTTCATATAAAAATGCCGGCTTTTCGTTTATGGAATGATTTTGCGTTTGCGGAAGTCGTCGAAGATGTTCATAAACATCGCTTCGGTATCGACGTATTCATGAAAACCTAAGCGACGGGCCTTAGTTCCGTCAGCGAAGAAATCGTAATTCCAAGAGAACACGAAATCACCGAATCCCCAGGAGGATACGTCTTTATAGGAATGCTGAGCAAGTCCATGGTTCTCAACCATTTTGTTCCAAAGATGCTCCTTGTCCGCCATGACAACGTCCAGGGACATTTGCAAAGGAGGCGCCGTTTCCAAGCCGAAGTAGTGAGCGATTTTCGGCCATAGTTCATTCCAGCGGAACAAATCGCCATTCGTGATGTTGAATGCCTGATTAGCACAACGCTCTTCAGTCGCTGCCCATACTGTTGCCTTCGCGAGAAGTCCAGCATCTGTCATCTCTAAGAGGCTATCGTAAGCACCTGGCTTGCCTGGAAACCGCAGCGGCAGTCCAAGTTCCTTCGAAATTGAAGCGTAGATCGCAATAACCATAGCGAGGTTCATTGGATTTCCAAGCGAGAAGCCGCAGACTACAGAAGGACGGAGCGCCGACCAAGTCCAAGCCTTACCTTTTTGCCTTTGTTCTAAGAAATTTTGCTGATCAACATTGAACTTGGGCGGCATATGGTTAGCGTCTGTCTCACGAGCCGGAGTCTTGAATGGACCAAGGTGTGCGCCATATACCTTGTAACCCTGCATCAAACTTACATGTTTTAAGCCTGGTGCGGCTGATTCAATCACTTCTACGGTGTTTACTAGCATGGTGAGATTAGGGGGAACAAGTTCGGCCCAAGTTGGACGGTCCTGATAGGCGGCATAGAAGATGTGTGTTACCTCAGTTAAATCTCCTAACTTCTCCCTGGTATCGTCTGTATTGAGTAGATCCGCAGCCACATACCGGACACGGCCAACAGATTCTCCGCCTCGACGGGATACACCTATCACGTCCCAATCAGGGAGAGTAATTAGGTGATCAATTAGGTTGCGACCGATAACACCATTTGCGCCTACAACTAAGGCGACTTTGCGTGTTGATTGAGATTCATTATTCATAGTGTTTTAGCTCCTTCTATAATCTGCTTTGTTCACTGTTATTTTGCATCAAGGAACCACACTTGAGAAGTACGCACTTTGAAGTGCCATAAGTACTTTTTTGTAATCTAGCAGTACTCTTAAGACGAGTATGTGGAGGAATACTCAGGATTTTAACTTGGGGATTGACATTTGGCGGGGCACCAACATTATTACAAATGGCCATAGCAGATGCTGCTGGGGAAGAAGCAGATGTGGCTCAATCTATTTTTGTCACCATTTTTAACCTTGCAGTAGCTGGAGGTGGATTTGTTGGCGGAATGATGCTGAATCAATTAGGTGCGAATTCTTTCCCATGGTACTCGTATTATTAAGTCTCATCGGTTTCTTGATAGTGTATGGAGGGAAAACACATGCGTTTAAGCCTAATCAAAATCAAATCGATGGTAATTAATAATCCTTACACTTTTATTGCATTTCATTTATTTATGTCAAATACACATCCATAAGTTTATTACCTTTCAATGATGCAAAAGGAAGTACCGAATACATCGTCTATTTTGACGTGTTTCGGTACTTATTTATTTGCTCAAAACGATTGGAGATAAATTATTTTGTAGTTAATAGATAAGCTAATAGAGAAGTGGATAAGAATATAGAAAATGGAAAGTGTATTATGGACAACGTGGCATAAAAGAACGGATTACTTAAAATCACACTGATGGTAAAAAGGGGCAACCTGATGACGTAACCTGAGCGTCCAAAGGAGTACCCCTGAGCAAAGGAGAGAATCATGTGCTCTTAACTATAACCAGAGTATTCCTTCGAAAATTTCTAAGATCTGCCTTTTATTGACGAATAGTCTCTTGTTTTGGCGATACATATAGCAGAGAATGCGTTACAATATGGGTATAGTAGTTTTCGGAGGGATTTAAAATGATGAAAAAAGAGTTTGCTGTCATTGGACTTGGACGTTTTGGAGGTAGCATAGTCCGCGAGCTAATGAGTCAAGGGGCACAAGTTATGGCGATTGATCATTCCTCAGAGCGGGTGGACGAATTCGCTTCCATTGCCACACAGGCGGTTATCGCAGATTCGACGGATGAATCGGTATTAAATTCATTAGGTATTCGTAATTTTGAGCATGTGATTGTAGCAATTGGTGAAGATATTCAGGCTAGTATTTTGACGACGATTATTTTAAAAGAAATCGGTGTTCAGCAGATTACTGTAAAGGCTCAGAATGATTATCATGAAAAAGTTCTGCGAAAAATTGGTGCAGATTTTGTCGTGCATCCTGAGCGTGATATGGGAATCCGTATTGCTAATAATATGCTGTCTAATACAGTGCTTGATTATCTAGAGCTTTCGGATGAACATTCCATTATGGAGCTAAAGGCCAATGATGCGATTGCAGGTTATTCTATTATGGATTTAGATATTCGTGCAAAGTACGGGATTAATATTGTAGGTCTTAAGCGTGGTGCAGATATTATCGTATCTCCACAGGCGAGTGATAAAATTTTGCTAGGAGATATTATGCTTGTCATTGGGGCTGATGTAGATATTAACCGCTTTGTGAAAAAAGCATTGAATGGGTAATGAACATGAATAAACGAAGATGGAAACTAGTTATATTTGCTGCAATTATTCTGATTGGCGCTTTTACATTGCAGTCTCGCGAAAAAAATGAGGAAGAGGCTATTTCTCACATTTTAGATCATGCAGCACAAATTGATGCAGTCGAGCTATTTAAAGGAGAGCAATCTGTAATTAAAGCAACAGGTCAAGATGCAACAGCCTATATTGAAAACTATCCTCTAAGCCATGTAAAGAAATTAAGCAAAAAAGAACGAGCTATATTTGAGGAAAAACCACTCTATCATATTGTCTACGAAATAAAAGGGAAGTCTTTATATGAGGTGGATATTTTAAAAGTCGCGATTAGCTCTGAGCTAAATGAGGAATTACAGCAGATGGTTTTTAATGTTGGTGATCAGCAATATTTGATCTATTGGGTAAATGAGAAAAAAGCACTTGAGCAATCAACAAATACGCAACGCTTGCTTGAACAATATGTTAAATAAAGGGGGTAGTGAAACAGCAGCACGCTGTCATCACTACCCTTTTTTATAAACTATAGACTAACTTTGCGTATTTGTTTCTAAGACACAATAGTAGTTTTTCCTTGAAGTGCACGTTCTTGCATCTCTACATCAAACTCTTTTTCAGATTTCGATACGACTACACAAGCTACACCGTTACCAATTAAATTTGTTACGGCGCGTGCTTCAGACATGAATCGGTCAACACCAATTAGTAGCGCGATCCCTTCGACTGGAATCATTGGGAAAGCAGCAAGTGTCGCTGCTAATGTAATAAAACCAGAACCTGTTACACCGGCAGCACCTTTAGATGTAATCATTAAAATCCCAAGTAGTGTAATGATTTGAATCCACGTTAAGTCCATTCCGTATGCTTGTGCAATAAATAATGCAGCCATCGAAAGGTAGATGGAAGTTCCATCAAGATTGAAGGAATAACCAGTTGGTACTACTAATCCAACAACTTGCTTAGAGCAACCAAAGTTCTCCAATTTACGCATCATAGATGGCAAGGCAGATTCAGATGATGAAGTACCAATTACTAAGAAAATTTCTTCTTTAATATAAGCGATAAATTTAAAAATATTAAAGCCGAAGAATTTTGCAATCGCTCCTAAAACAAAGACTACGAATAAGAACATAGTAATATAGACGGCAGCCATTAATAGACCTAAGTTGCTTAAAGATTTCAAACCAAAATTACCAATCGTATAGGCCATTGCACCAAAGGCACCGATTGGAGAAATTTTCATCACCATACTTACGATTTTGAAGAAAATTTCTGCCACTTGTTCAAAAAATGTAATGACCGGTTTTGCAGGTGCGCCAATAGAAGCAGCAGCTAAACCGAATAATATTGCAGAGAATAACACAGGAAGTAATTGCCCTGTTGCAAGAGCACCTACAACGTTTTCAGGAATGATGCTAGAGATGAAAGCACCTAAACCTTGCTCACTTTCAGCAGCAGCAGTTGTAAATTTTGAGATATCAGCTTCGGAAGCACCTGATGTATCTAATCCAGTACCTGGGCTTACGATTAGTGCAACAGCAATCCCAATTGCTAAGGCAATGGTAGAGACAATTTCAAAATACAGTAACGCCTTTCCTCCGATTTTTCCGACCTTTTTCATATCTCCCATACTACCGATTCCGATTACAACTGTTAAGAAGATAATAGGGGCGATTAACATTTTAATTAACTTAATGAATAAGTCTGCCAGGATTTTAAGGCTTGCACCAAACTCAGGGAAGACGGCTCCGACAATAACCCCCAAAATGATTGCAGCTATAACCTGAACAGTCAAATTTTTCAGTAATTTCATTTTATGCTACCTCGTTTCTGAATTTTCTCTTTGATATCGTTTTCACTAGAATTATCATAACGAATCCTTTTGAAAAAAAGAGATTTAGAAAATAAGAAACATATCGTTCATTAAGTACATTCATCCATATTTTCAATGAAACGTAGTGTTTTCAATGGCTCGACCTGTTATGATACTGTGTGGCTGATTTATCTTTGTTATAATACAATAATAATTAGTGATAGAAAATTTTGTTTTATACCAATTTTCCGTAATATTGTTCATTAAGTTCATGACTTTCTCCTACTTATGTCAACTAAAGTGTTGTCAAAAGATTTTTTTGAAGATAATCTTAAAAGCATATCATTTGAAGAAGTGAGATTGACTTAAGACTTTTATAGTGCAAATGCAGATTTGGAAAGGGGAAGATTTCAAATGATGAAAATGCCTGTAAACGGCAAAATATTGTTAGTGACATTTTTAATCATCGCTTTCTCCTTTTTACTTGGTGGCATTTTTGTACTTGGTAACCTGTTAACGGAGCAAGAAAAGGAGTTTGGTCAGCGTGCTATGCTCGTTGCACGGACTGTATCAAATGTGCCAGAAATTAGTACACATTTGAAAAATGACAATATGAAAGAAGCTGCGAAACATGTTAATAAAATTGTTGATGGAATTCGTGTTGTTAATAAAGCGGAGTATATTGTTGTGATGAATAAGGATCGTATTAAACTATCTCACCCAGTCAGTAAAGAAATAGGGAAGCGTAGTGAATCACAGGATTTAAATGCTGCCTTTAGTGAGCATTATTATGTATCGAAGGCGCAAGGGGAAGCCGGGGTAATGATTCGAGCGTTTGTCCCAATCATTGATGAGAAAAAAGAACAAGTGGGCATTGTCATTGTAGGGTATTCACTGCCTACTTTTATAGAAATGCTGCAAAATTATGAGCATGAAATATTTATTACGATTCTGATATCGCTTGTTTTTAGCATTTGGGGGGCTTATACGCTTGGCCGACATATTAAAAAGCAAATGTTTGGGCTTGAACCTCATGAGATTGCGAAGATGTATGTGGAACGAACAGAAACATTCAATGCTATGCATGAAGGCATTATAGCGGTGGATAAAGAAATGAATATTACAATTTTTAATGAAAAAGCAGCTGATATATTAGGCGTTACTAGAAAGATAGAGGATTGTATTGGGGAAAATATTTATGATGTTTTGCCAGACACACGATTGCCTGAAATTGTTGAAACAGCAAATCCTGTATACAATCAAGAGCTCTATATTAATCATCATAGTATTTTGAGTAATCGTGTCCCGATTATAGTAAATGGTGAGTTAGTCGGAGCAGTTGCTATGTTTAAAGATTTAACTGCGGTGAAAAAGCTTGCGGAAGAGGTGACGGGTGTTAAAGCTTTTGTTCAAGCACTCCGTGTACAAACACATGAGCATAAAAATAAGCTACATACGATTGCAGGTCTTCTGCAATTGGGACATACAAAGCAAGCACTTGAATACGTTACAGCTACTACCGAAAATGAGGCCTCTTTAACGAAGTTTTTAAATGAACGCTTTCATAATGAAAATATTTCAGGATTATTGCTAAGTAAAGTTAGCTATGGCAAGGAATTAGGCATACAAGTAGAAATCGATCGAAAAAGTCATTTTAAACGCTTTCCACCTTTATTAGATCACCACGATTTTGTTGTCTTATTAGGAAATTTAATTGAAAATGCCTTTGAAGCGCTAAATGTACTTTCAAAAGATGATAAATATGTAGCGATTTCTGTAGATGAGCATGACGGTGTTTTAGCAATTGCTGTTTCTGATAATGGAATTGGGATGTCTGAAGAGGTGCAAGCTCGTATGTTTGAAAATGGATTTTCTACAAAGGCAAGCGAGAATCGCGGTATTGGCTTGCATTTAATACATGAAATTGTAAAAAAAGGTAATGGTGATATTGAAGTAGTGAGTGAATTTATGAAAGGGACAAGTTTCTTAATCTTATTGGAGTTAGGAGAAGAGTAGATGGATGTAATGAACGTGTTATTAATTGAGGACGATCCGATGGTACGAGAAGTGAATAGGCAATTTATAGAGCAAATCAAAGGATTCTCGTTAATAGGCTATGCTAGTAATGGGATAGAAGGGATTGAGAGGATTAAACAATTAAATCCCGACCTAGTCTTTATGGATATTTTTATGCCCGAGCAAGATGGCATTATTACGCTAGGGAAAATTCGTGAAGAACATCTTCCCGTTGATGTTATTGCTGTAACTGCTGCAAATGATATGCCTACTGTGCAGCGAATTTTACATTTAGGCGTCTATGATTATATTATGAAACCTTTTACGTTTGAACGAATTGAACAAACTTTAAAGAATTATCAAACATATAAAAAGAAAATAAGCGGTATGGAAGATCTAACACAGCATGATGTGGATCATCTAATGCAGCAACGTATCCCTGAACAAGTAGCTGTTCCTCCCATCACTGAGACAATTGTAATAGAAGAACTACCAAAGGGTTTTAACCGGGCGACATTAGGCAAAGTGCTTGCCTATATTCAAGAAAGTAACGAAGCAGTCTCAGCGGAGGAAGTGTCTACATATATTGGAACAGCGCGCGTAACGGCTCGACGTTATTTAGACTTTTTAGAAAAACAAAATTTATTAAAGGTAGATATACAATACGGAAGTGTTGGACGTCCTATCCATCGATATTATATTTAACTTCTATCAGCGAGTGTTCAAACACCCGCTGAAATAGAGGAACTAGGCTAAGAACTTCTCATCCTGTAAAGACGTTATCACAGGACGTGATGCTTTTAGCCTTCGTTCCTCTATTGCTGATCCCCAAAGTGTCGCCGATTCGGAACGTGTTTTAACAATAATCATCCACATTTTAGTTATTAGCCATTGATTTTCCATTAACGCTTTGTAATAATAAAGAAAATTTTAGTTATATAATTACCTGAATTTTTCGAAAAAACGAACGTTATGATGGCAAGGTGGAGGATCATGAAAAAATATATTCAATACAATGCATTTCAAAATGAAGAAGTAATAATTGCGATACCTGCGCTTGGTGAACGTAAAGAAATGTTTGCAGCATTAGCCAGCGCCCTTCCAGAAACTTATATTGTAGCAATCGATTTACCGGGGCATAATGGTCGACTAGACAGTGATTTTTCATTTCAAACGTTTATCAATACGATAAAGGAAATTATGGAGCATTTAAACATTACTAAAGCTCATTTTCTTGGGAATTCAATAGGTGCATGGATTATTCAAAAGTTTTATACAAACTATCCAGATTCGGTTCAATCATTAATATTGTTAGACGGTGGATATTATTTTATAGGAGAATATCAACTTGATGATGAAGCGGAAATACAATTACCTATCATAGAACGATTAGAAGATTTACAGGAAGCTATTACTGAAGAGGTAAGTAATATGATAAACTTATCCGCTGAAAATAAAGAATATTTGTATAATTATTTCTTTCATAATTTCGTTGAAAAAAATAATATCTTTTACCATCACAGCAATGTAAAAGCTTTAAATGATTTGTCAAAAGCAATTGAAATAAATAATTACTGTATAGAAAATGAAATTCCATTGTCGGTGTTATTACTGTTGGCTGATGACCATCCAGATAGTTTATTACACAAGAAGTTAAATAGATTTCAGGGAAGACAACCAAATGCACTAGTTGAGATTATTCCTGATAGCTATCATTTTTTGCCCCTTACAAATCCTAGTGAGGTAGCTGAACGGATTAGAAAGGCAATCTTGCGTTAATTTATTCAAGTTTGTCCAAAGTTATAAAAAAGATGAGAGATTACTAATGAAAATTTGAAACATATTAGAGGAGGGAGCAGTTTGCGTATTCCGAATAAGTTAACAGTAGGTGATGAGATACGTGTTATTGCACCTAGTCGTAGTGCGGCAATCATCACAGCAGAAGGCGCTGAACAAACAAAGAAAAAGCTTGAAGAGTTAGGCTTTCGTGTATCTTTTGGTCGATATATTTTTGAATGTGATCTACAACATTCATCATCAATCGAGCATCGAGTTGCAGACATTCATGATGCCTTTCGTGATGAGGGTGTAAAAGCCATATTAACAGTTATTGGTGGTTTTAACTGTAATGAAGTATTACCTTATTTGGACTACGACATGATAGCAAATAACCCGAAAATTCTTTGTGGTTTCAGTGATATCACAGCTTTAGCAACAGCAATTACAAAAAAATGTGAATTTGTTACGTATTCTGGGCCTCATTTTTCTAGCTTTCAAATGGAAGAGGCACAAGACTATCAGCTATCCTATTTCCAAAAATGTTTAATGACTAATACATCATATACGATCAAAGCGTCAAGCGTTTGGAGTGATGATGCGTGGTATTTAGATCAGCATAATCGTCATTTTGAAGCAGCTAGCTGGAAGGTATATTCTGACGGTGAAGCAAGTGGACAATTATTTGGTGGGAATTTATGTACGTTAAATTTACTTCAAGGTACACTGTATATGCCAGATTTATCGAACAGTATTTTATTTGTAGAGGATGATGAAATAGTTAATCCAGAAATATTTGCTCGTGATTTCACCTCATTATTGCAAGCTACTAGCAATATTAAAGGTATTGCGATAGGGCGTTTCCAAAGAGCTTCTAATATGATAGAGGAGCAGTTACATTTTATTTTAGATAAGCATCCCAAGTTAAAAAGAATCCCAGTTATCTATGATGTTGATTTTGGACATACACAGCCAATTTTTACGTTTCCTATCGGTGGTGAAATTCAAATGAACACGGAAAACTTGATGATACAATTCACTCAATTTTAACTTCTTTCAGCAAATGTTTAATATAGCGACAGGTACAGAAGATGAATGCGGTTTTAAGTCACTTTTCAGCAGATGTCCCACCATCCGCTGAAATAGATGAACTCAGTCTAAGAACGCCACGTCCTGTGGCAATGACTGAGCGACCAACATCACGTTGGCCTAAAGCCTCCGGCGGATGTCGCGGAATCGGAAAGAAATTCTTAGAGGATGTTAGCCTAAGATCATCGCATCCATGCGATAACGGCTAACTGACCTGCATCGTGCAGGCCTAAACACAAAGCCGATTCCGGACGCAATTATACCGAGGCATAATTGATAAAAAAGGAGCTAAATCAAGATGTTAATAAGAGAGGCTATACGAGAAGATACTGAGCAGGTCATAGCTGTCATAAAAAATGCGGAAGAATCTAATTTTATGTTGTTCAAGCCAGGTGAACGAAAGTTAGAGACTGAACAGTTTACTAAGTTTATAGAGAATATGAACAATAACAGCCATTCAGCTTTATTTATTGCTGAAATTGAAAAGGCTATAGTTGGTTATTTAATTGTTCAAGGTAATCAAACGCCATCTAGAGTTTCGCATCGAGCCTATATAGTCGTAGGTATCCATAGTGATTATAGAGGACGAAAAATAGGTACTGCATTATTTAGTCACCTCGACGATTGGGCAAAAGAAAAGGGTATGCACCGCCTGGAACTAACTGTAATGGCAAATAACACGGCAGGCATTGCTTTATATAAAAAAATGGGGTTTGAAATTGAGGGGACTAAAAGAAATTCTTTATATATTGATGGGGAATATATGGATGAATATTACATGTCAAAAATATTGTAAAAAAAAAGGAGGAGTTCGAGTTCCTATATGAATCCTATAAGCATCAGAAGCGGTATCAATATTGGTGTTTTTTCTCCATCATCGCCAGCATCCGTCAGTTCACTTTCTCGATATAAGCGAGGGAAAGCTTTTCTTGAACAAAGAAATATAAACTTAATTGAAGGAAGTCTAACTGGTAAATCTGATAGTTATCGCGCTGGAACTCCAAAAGAGCGTGCCGAAGAATTAAATGAATTACTACGAAATCCAAACGTCCACATCATAATGTCGACAATCGGTGGTACAAATTCGAATAGTATGCTGCCATATATCGACTATGAGGCGTTTCAAAGCAATCCGAAAATCGTTGTTGGTTATTCTGATGCAACGGCAGTTTTACTTGCACTTTACGCAAAAACAGGAATTACAACTTTCTATGGTCCAGCTTTAGCTCCTTCATTTGGTGAGTTTGAGCCATTAGTTAATGATACATATCGATTCTTTGAGAACTACTTCTTTAAGTCACAATCATTACCTTACGAAATTCCGATGCCATCTTATTGGTCAGATGAACCTGTCAATTGGCTAGAAAAAACGGTGGAAAAAAAGTTAAATAAGAATGAGTGGGTGACGGTTCGAGAGGGAGTTGCTGAAGGTAGGTTAATTGGTGGCAATGTAAATGCGATGTATGGATTTATTGGTACGGCTTATTTTCCAAATATTAAAGACGGAGATATTTTATTAGTTGAAGATTGTGCAAAAAATACAGCTATCGTTGAGAAAAATTTTGCGATGTTGAAATTGCATGGTGTATTTGAAAAAATAAGTGGCATTATTTTAGGTAAGCATGAGTGTTATGATGACTTGGGGACTGGACGTAAACCGTATGAAGTCCTGCTTGAACAGTTAGATAACATTGATATCCCGATTTTAGCAGAATTCGATATATGTCATACGCATCCGATGCATCCAATTGCAATTGGAAAAAGAGTAAGATTAGATGCAACGGCCAAAAAAGTCTATTGTATTGAGGAATGGTTGTAATTTAAATAAGCCCTGCTGATTTTTGCAGGGCCTAATCCAATTTATGATTTAATATAGTCATCATCTGTAATAGCATACATTTTAATATTTTGGTGAAGTCCTTTAACAAACATACTTTTTCGTAAAATACCTTCGAAAAGCATACCCGATTTTTCCATTACTTTTTGGGAACCGATATTGTCCTCAAAACAGCGTGCTTGTATTCGAACCATTTTTAATTCGTTAAATCCATAGTCTATTAATTTTTTTACTGCTTCGGTCGTAATCCCTTTATTCCAATAATCTTCAGAAATAACGTATCCAATTTCCGTCCATTTATGTTGGTCATTAACAGAAACAAAGTCGATAGTGCCAATTAATTTCTGCTCAAATTCAATACCCCATAATAGATGATTACCTTGTTTATACCCATTTAAAACTAATTCAACAAACACTTTTGTTTCGTCTAAACTCTTATGAGGATCCCATGTAACATAGCGTGCAACGTTTTCGCAGGACGTGTAATTAAACATTGCCTCTAAATCATTTAATGAAATAGGTCTTAATATTAATCTTGCTGTTTTTAAAACTGTTGGTGCTTGTATAAAAATGTTATCGCTCACAAAACTCCCCCCTTAAAAGCATTTTAGTGGATTTAATTATAACAAGATTTGTAAATTCCTGTTAAGCTTTTTATTTGAGATTGAGAGGGGATGACATTTTGTTAAAACGTATATCATGTAGAAAAGTTGATTGGTGTGAAGGCTGGGGCGACTCCTTGGGGATCAGCAATAGAGGAACGACGGCTAAAAGCATCACATCCTGTGATAACGCCCCCGTGACCAACATCATGCTGTTTCATCAAAATATAGAAAAAAGGCCCCCCTTTAAGGAGAGCCCATTTTACATTTATTTATTAATTTTCTTCAGTGTCTTTTCGGTTTTTCTTTAACATTTTAGATAGCATTTCATACACGATTGGTACAACTACTAATGTTAATAATGTTGAAGATAGTAAACCACCAATTACGGTAATCGCCAGGTCTTTTGAAATTAGACCACTGCCACCATTACCGATTGCCATTGGAATCATCGCACCGATTGTTGCGATAGCAGTCATTAGGATTGGACGTAAACGAGTTGCCCCTGCCTCTAAAATAGCCTCGCGCATAGCAAGTCCGTCACGTTCCATATGGATAATGCGGTCTACTAATACAATGGCGTTTGTTACAACGATACCTATTAGCATTAATAGTCCCATCATAACAGAAACAGAAATAGTTTGATTTGTGACGTACAAGCCGACAAATGCACCGATTACTGCGAATGGTAGTGAGAACAGAATAGCGAATGGTGCTAAACCTTCACCGAATGTAACTACTAGAATGAAGTAAACAATCGCGATTGCAGCTAACATAGCAATGCCAAGTTGTGTGAATGTTTCTTGCATATCTGCAGCCACACCTGCAACGCCAGTCGTTACACCTTTAGGTAAATCTAATTTATCAATTTCTTTATCAGCAGCTGAAGTTGCTTTTGAAATATCGTCACCTTTAATCGTGCCAGAAACTTTTGCGAAATACTCACCTTTTGAGCGAGATAATGTGTTTAACGTAGTGCCTTCTTCTTTTGTTACTAACTCACCGATTGTCATTGTTGTGCCTAAAGCTGTTTGGATTTTAGTAGCTAATACATCATCAATTGATTTAGCTGCAGCTTTTTCTTCGCGTTGTACAATAACATCGATATCTTCACCATCATACTGAACTTTAGTTAAAACTTCAGGCGATGTATTTTCATTTAAAGCCATTACAATTTGAGCAGTAGTTAAACCGTATTGTAGAACATTCTTTTGATCTACTTTTAAGGTATGCTCAACAAATGGATCTTCATTATCAGACTTGATTTCTTCTAATCCATCAACTTCTTTTAATGCGCCTTCCACTTGTTTCACGGCTTTACGAAGCTTATCTAGATTTTCACTATATAATGTGTAACTTACTTCATTTGAAGATCCCGACATTGATGAGAAGTTTTGAGATTTCCATTCTCCTGATTGACCAATGTTCGTTACATAGTCTTCTACTTCTTCGCGTGCTTCAGGGAAGTTCTCCATATCTGGATCGAAGATGAGGTACATTAAGGCACCGCCAGCGCCGCCACCCATCATCATTGCCGAAGGATCAACATGTTTAGGGTCATTGATAGAAACTTGCAAAATATCTACGTCTTTGCGTTTCATTAATTCTTTTTCTACTTTTGCAACGTTTGCTTCTGTATCTTTCATTAGCTCGCCTGTAGCAGGAGTATACGTTAAGTACATAACCTTTTCTTCTTGTGAGCCCATGAAGCTGAAGCCAATAAGTGGTGTTAAAGCAAGAGAACCAACAAGCAATACGATCGCAATAACTGATGTAATGATTTTATGGTTTAATGTTTTCTCTAATACACCTTTATACCAAAGAGCTAGTTTACCAACTTCTTTATGTTGACTTTCTTTTTTCTCACCGTATATTTTTTTACGGAATAGGAAGTGAGATAAAGCAGGGACTATGGTAATAGCCACTATTAATGAAGCACCTAGCGCAAATGACATTGTTAACGCAAACGGCATGAATAATTCACCAACCATACCGCCTACAAACATTAGTGGGGCGAATACTGCCACAGTTACTAATGTAGAAGAAAGGATTGGTTTGAACATTTCAATTGTCGCTTCACGAATAAGAGCACGACCTGTTAGTTTTTCTTCTTTTAAATGGATACGTCGATAAATATTTTCAACAACTACAATGGAGTCATCGATGACACGACCAATTGCTACGGTAATCGCACCGAGAGTCATAATGTTTAATGTGATATCCATCCAGTTTAAGAGTAGTAATGCCATGAATACTGAAACTGGGATAGAAATAATCGAAATAATTGTTGATTTGAAATCACGTAAAAATAGTAAAATAATTAATACGGCAATGGCACCACCGAATACTGCTTTTTCAATCATTGTGAAGACTGAATCTTCAATTGGTTTACCTTGGTCAAGTGAGATATCCACTTTTAAGCCGTCTAATGATTTTTCTTCGTCTTTCATTAAATCTTTCACTGCATTTACGACTTTTACCGTATTTGCATCTTGAGCTTTAACGATTTGAATCGCAATCGCATCTTCGCCATTTGTACGTGATACAGATTGTACTTTACCTTCGACTTCAATCGTTGCAATATCGCCTAAGCGAACGAATGGTGAAGGATTTGTAGCTGAAGGTGTGACTGGGATCAATAAGTCTTTTAACTGATCGATAGATTGTACTTTACCGTCTACTGATACGGCCTGTTCGCCAACAGTAAATTGGTATAAACCAAGTGATAGTGACATATCACTTGCTTGAATCATTTGCTTGACAGAATCCTCTGTTAAGCCGAGAGCAGCCATTTTCGCTTGATCATATTTAAATGATATTTCATTAATGTGCTGGCCGTTGATAGTTGCTGAAGCAACGCCATCAATTTTTTCGATTTTAGGAAGTAAAATGTCTTCAACTGTTGACGTTAATTCAACAATATCTTCCTTAGAGCTACTAACTGATAAAGCGACAACAGGCATCATATTCATGCTAATTGCCATAACTGTAGGCTTTTGGACACCTTCAGGTAATTTGATAGATTCTAGAGCGGACTCTAATTGGCGTTTTTTCTCATCCATATCAATTCCGTAGTCGTATTCAACTTGAACTTGTGCTACGTTTGAAGAGGAGTTTGAGTAAACAGCCTTTACATCTTCTAAGCTTTCTATTGACTTTTCAAATGGCATGGAAAGCTCATTCATAACCTGTTCAGGTGTTGCGCCTGGATATACACCCATTACAATTAAATATGGTATAGAAATATCAGGTATGGATTCCATTTTCATTTTTGTACCTGAATAAATACCAGAGACAGTGATGATAATTGTTAATAACCACACTGCCAATTTGTTTTTCAATACGAAATTAACTAAACCTTTCACCTTTACACCTACCCTTTATTGACTAACTTGATTCAGTTATTTATACTAATGACTAATCGGTCATTTGTCAACGATATACATTAGGAGAGAATTAAAAGTATGTTAAAAAAGCAACTTATTATGGAGAAAGCGTTGGAGCTTTTCTCGGAACAAGGCTTTGAAGCTACATCTGTACAGCAAATTACAGAGCGATGTGGAATTTCAAAAGGTGCATTTTATTTATCTTTCAAAACAAAAGACGAGCTTATAATTTCCATGGTAGAGAACTATCTACAACGGTTTGTTACAGATGTTGACCAAGTAGTCAAAAGTTCCCTTAGTAAAGATATCAAATTAGTTGAGTTTTATAAAAGTATTTTTCAAGCATTTAAAAACCATGCTGCACCTGCCCGTGTGTTTTTTAATGAGAAAGTACTTCTTTCAAAAAAAGAGTTGTTTCAGAAAATTATTGCCTATGATGTTGAAATGTCTAAGTCGATTATCTATATGCTGGAACAGCTATATCAAGATGAACTCCACGAGACAAAATATGATGTCATGTATTGTATTAAAGGGTTTATGAAAAGTTATTCAGAACTTTTTATTTTTTCCGATATACCACTCGATTTAGATCAATTGGCTAGATCTCTAGCTGAAAAGACGGAAATTATTGCACGGCATACGACGATTCCATTTATAACCGAAGAGCTCGTTCAATTAACAGCGAAACCTTGTAATGAAGAAGTTTCACAGGAATCTTTACTAGAATTAATTGGACAACATTTAGATGGCTTAGAAGAGTCTATAGAACGCGAGTCTCTTGAATTATTAAAAGTTCAAATCGAAAATACAACCTATAGTAAACCGATTTTAAAAGGATTGATTGAAAATCTACGCTTGCAGCCAGATCATAGATGGGTTGCTTATGTAATAGCTAAATACTTTAATATTTAGGCATGGAACAGGATTGCTCACTCTCAAGGGTGAACAATCCTATTTTATTGACATTAAAGAGAGGTCGTACGAATAATTGAAGTTTTAGTGGCTCTTATGTAATAGTCTAGGGAGTAAAATTGAGTTGTTATTACTATATACGAAACAAATAGCAAAGAGGTTTCAGAAAAATGAAAATAAAAAAACTACGCAAATTTGCGTAGTTTTTTGTAATGAGGTTAAACCTCCATAATAATCGGTAAAATCATAGGTCGACGTTTTGTTTTTTCAAATAAATATGGTCCCAATACGTCAGTAATTTCATTTTTCAGCTCAGTCCATTGAGGAGTCTTGCTTTGAATTGACTCATTCAGGTGACGATTTAGCATTTTTTGTGCTTCATTAATCATCGTACCTGACTCACGCATATAAACAAAGCCTCGTGAAATAATGTCTGGGCCAGAAACCATTTTTTGATTTTCCATATCCACACTTACAACAACGATCACTAAACCTTCTTCAGAAAGAATGCGTCGATCACGTAAGACGATATTGCCGATATCTCCAATACCATTGCCATCAATATAAACGTCTCCTGAAGGGATACGACCTGCAACATGTGCTTCATTGGCACTTAATGCTAGCACGTCACCATTCTCCATAACGAATGAATTTTCAAGTGGAACATCACAATCTTCTGCTAGATGAGTATGCATTTTCAACATACGGAATTCACCGTGAATTGGCATAAAGAATTTAGGCTTCATTAAGCGTAGCATCAATTTTTGTTCTTCTTGAGAACCGTGACCAGACGTATGGATATTATTAAGTGCACCATGAATAACTTCTGCACCTGCACGGAAAAGTAAGTTGATAATCTTATTTACACTTACCGTATTTCCTGGTACTGGCGAAGAAGAGAAGATAACTGTGTCACCAGGCTGAATTTGGATTTGACGATGTGTGCCATTTGCGATACGAGAAAGGGCCGCCATCGGTTCACCTTGAGAGCCTGTACATAATATCATTACTTCATTGGCAGGGAGACGATTAATGCTTTGGGCATCAATAAATGTATCCTTTGGTGCATTAATATAGCCTAGTTCACGACCGATTGTAATGGCATTGTCCATCGAACGTCCGAAGACAGCAATTTTTCTTCCGTATTTTATAGCAGCATCTGTTGCTTGCTGTAAACGGTGAATATTGGATGCGAAAGTTGCAAAAATGATACGACTATCAACCTTGCGGAAAATTTCGTCGATACTTTTTCCAACTGTACGCTCTGACATAGTGAAATTCGGCTTTTCTGCATTTGTACTATCTGAAAGTAAGCATAGTACTCCGTCACGTCCGATTTCAGCCATTTTTGTTAAGTTGGCTGGCTCGCCTACGGGTGTAAAATCAAATTTAAAGTCACCTGTATGCACGATGTTACCGGGTGGTGTTTTTACAACAATCCCGTAAGCATCTGGAATACTATGTGTTGTTCTAAAGAAGCTAACAGATGTTTTTCTGAACTTAATAACATCCTCTTCTTTGATTTCGATAAGCTTTGTTGTACGTAGTAAGCCATGTTCGTCTAACTTATTGCGAAGTAAGCCAAGTGCAAGCTTACCACCGTAGACAGGGACATTTACTTGACGTAATAAGTAGGGAATACCACCGATATGGTCTTCATGTCCATGGGTAATGAATAATCCTTTAATCTTGTCGACGTTGCGTACTAAATACGTATAGTCCGGAATAACATAGTCAATACCGAGTAAGTCGTCTTCTGGGAATTTAATGCCGGCATCAATTAAAATGATTTCATCTTGAAATTGAACGCCGTAAGTGTTTTTGCCGATTTCGCCCAGTCCGCCGAGCGCGAAAACAGCTGCTTGGTCATTTTTAACAAACTTCATGTTTGTTAAATTTCCTCTAAGACGAAGTTCGGACTTGCTTGTTCGTAAGCTAAATAGTTACCTTCAAGCAGTTGAATGAACTCGATGTTGTAGTTTCGGTCTTTTAGCTTTTCACGTACTTCGCGGTCTGAAGCAGCTTCAAGGTATAGACTTTTAGTATTTTCGCGAACTGGAATTTCATTTGCTTTTTCTTGGTAATAAACTTTGTAAATCATAGTTTGCTCTCCTTTTATTGCGTACAATTTTTTGCAGCTTTGACTAATACCACGCACGTACTACAAGAAAAAACAACGAATTTCTAGTATACTAATGGCGAAATTAGGCGTTTGAAGTTCTTGTATCTCAGTGTTTTAATCCAGACGTAATTACAACAAGTTGCAATTGAATAAAGCAATGAGCCAGTGGTTGCACATAGCCAAATAAATGCATTTCCTTTATATTATCACGCAGTTACTCTAAAATAAAGAAAAGCCCTTCAAATAATGAAGGGCAAATGTTAGGCAATTGATTTTTTTCCGAGTACGCCGCGAAGTTGCTTCAACAATTTGCGTTTGAGTTTCTTCAGCATGGCACATCACTCCTTAGGATCATTATAATGGAAAATCATACCTCTGTAAAGTCGTTGGCCTTTGCAGAATAATACATAATGAAGGGGACTATAAGATGAAGAAAATATTATTTTTTGATGTAGATGGTACGCTTTATAATAGTGAGAAAATATTACCTGCTTCTGCGAAAGAAGCGCTTTTTGAGGCTCGTCGAAATGGCTATGAGCTAGCGATTGCAACTGGCCGTGCGCCTTTTATGATTCAAACCTTACTAGAAGAGTTGGATATTAATACGTATGTGACATTTAATGGGCAATATGTTGTTTATCGTGGTGAGGTTGTCTATACAAATGGTGTTGAGAAAGACGAGCTAGCCGAAATCATTGCCTTTGGCGAAGCACGGAACGAACCTGTAGTATTTTTAGATGACAAGCAAATGATTGCATCTGTTGAAAATAACGCTATGGTGGCAGAAAGCTTAAATACTTTAAAATACCAGTATCCAAATTTAGACTCAACTTATTATATGCAGAACGATGTATATCAAACACTTATTTTTATGGAAGAAAAAGATGAACATTTATATCGTGAAGCATTTCCTAATGTGCAGTTTGTACGCTGGCATCGCTATTCTTGTGATATTTTACCAAATGGAGGCTCGAAGGCTGTTGGTATTGAAAAGGTTCTTGAAAAAATGGGGCTGACACTAAATGATGCCATTGCTTTTGGGGATGGTATGAATGATATAGAAATGCTACAGGCTGTTGGGACAGGTGTGGCGATGGGGAATGGACATGAGAGAGTAAAGGCTATTGCTACCCATATTGCGGAGCATGTAGATGAGGATGGCCTTGCTAAAATCATGCGCCAATTAAATATTATCTAAAGAAATGAAAGAGAAGCAACTAGTTGGAGGATTGACTGCAGCTAGTTGCTTTTTTTAGTGAATTTCACAAGCGTGTTGATTAACCATTTTTATCTACTCTTATTAATTAGAAGACTCTGATTCAGTTTCTATGTTTGTTCTTACTATTTTTAACTGTACACCTTTATCCGTGAAATGATTGATTGTTTTTTTAGAGAGTCCACAATCTGTAATAATCATATTTACGGCATCTGCTGGACAAACTTGAATAGCGACATCTTTGTCAAATTTTGAAGAGTCAGCTGCTACATACACAGTTTGGGAAATATTGATAATTTGTTTTCGGGTAATAGCCTCCTCTAAATTGAAATCTGAAATTCCTTTTTCAATCGACACCCCACTAGCACAAATAAAAGCTTTATTAATATTTAGATGATCGAAGCGGAAGAGGAAATCATTAGACGTTACAGATTTTTCTGAATGCCGAACTTTACCGCCGATAATGATCACTTCGATATTGGAGCCGATTAAATCAAAGGCTACAGGAAGTGAGTTTGTAATAACGGTTAATTTTTCTTTTTCTAATAAAAAAGGTGTCATTTGATATGTGGTCGTTCCACTATCTAAAAAAATACACTCCCCATCTTGTACTAAAGAAGCGCAAGCTTTTGCGATCGCGATCTTTTCTGGTAGCTGTTCATGAAGTCGGTTATCCATCAACCCCTCAACAGGTTCAATATATTTAACACCGCCATAAAACTTCTCCATCTTCCTATCTAGCACAAGCTGTTGAATATCACGACGGATTGTTTCCATTGAAACGTTAAACTCTTTTGTTAATGTTACTAATTTTACTACTTTATGTTTCCGAACAAATTGCAAAATATGCTGTTGCCTTTCTATTGTATACATTTCATCACCTCTACTAAATAATAATCGAAATGAACGCAACCTTGTCAAAAGTTGGTCAGAATTTACTCAACATTTACACAAATCTGTAATTCCTTTTACAAATTGTCCCTATACTAAGGTTCAGAACTAAAGAGAGGTGACCAATTTGTTAGAACTAAAAAATATCTCGAAAAACTATAAAAATAAAAAAGTTTTAATGAATATAAATTTAAACATTCAATCGGGTGAAATAGTTTCGTTACTAGGACCGAGTGGTTGTGGGAAAACAACTTTACTCAATATTATTCTAGGTCTTACTCAACAAACGAATGGACAGCTTTTTTACAACGGACAAGATATATCGAAACAATCTATGCAAGATCGAGGGTTTAATATTGTTTTTCAGGACTTTGCGTTGTTCCCGCATTTAAATGCTTATGACAATATCGTCTATGGTTTGAAAAATAAAAAAGAAGGAATGTCAAAAAAAGAGGTGCAGGAATATATAGACTTTTTAGAACTGACCCCACATTTACATAAAAAGATTCATGAGTTATCAGGCGGGCAAAAACAGCGTGTCTCTATAGCTAGAACGCTTGTGATGCAGCCTAAAATATTATTGTTGGATGAACCGTTAAGTGCGCTTGATGGTGTGATAAAGGAATCGATTAAGGAACGTATTCAATCCATTGCTCACCAATTTAATTTAACGACAATCATTGTCACGCACGATCCAGAGGAAGCTCTCACACTATCAGATAAAGTGCTAATTATTAATGAGGGAACTGTTTCGCAATTTGGAACGCCGCAAGAAATAGTAAATACACCAGAAAACCAATTTGTTGAAGATTTTATATTAAGACAGCTTCATATAAAACGTCATAACATTTATCAGCTATTTGGAGAATCGTATGCTTAAAACAAATAAAATAATGAAATTGATTTTTCTTCCGATTATTTTCTTTTTTGTATTCTTTTTAATTGTTCCGTTACTGTATATGTTTTGGCAATCTTTAAAAAAGGGGAAGGCCATCACCATTCAAAACTATGTGGAAACATTGCAAAATGTGGAGATTCGTGATGCGTTTTTCAATAGTTTTCAAGTCTCTTTAATAGCAGCTTTGATCACGACAATTTTGGCTTTTTTATTGGCCTATGCTGTTCATTTTACAACGATGCATCGATTTACGAAAAAGCTTGTTCAAGTGGGTATTACATTACCGATGCTATTACCAACCATAACATATGGCTTTGTACTGATTTATACCTTTGGCAATCAAGGGATTATTACGAAGATACTTGGTCAGCCCTTGTTTACGGTTTATGGATTTAACGGTTTATTAATTGGTTATGTGCTGTATACATTGCCTGTTGCTTTTATATTAATGCAAAATTCTATGCAATATATTGATAAAAGATTTCTGCTAGTTTCCATGCTGATGCATGATCGTCCATACCGAAGATTTTATCATACAGTATTTCGTCCGATGCTAGGGACGATTGGTGGGGCATTCATACTATCGTTTGTGTTAAGTTTTACAGATTTCGGGATACCTGCGTCAGTTGGTGGTAGCTACAAAGTTATTGCTACTGAGCTATATCAAGCGATGCTTGGTTCCATTGTACATTTCGAGAGAGGTGCAGTGATTTCGATTTTAATGTTAGTACCTGCAGTGCTTGGTGTCGTTATGTTAACAATTTTGGAACGATTTAATTTTCATTATAAGGAGGTTTCTAAAAGTGACCTCGTTGTCCATCGTTTCCGTGATGTAATGTTTACTGTTTTCTCGTTTGTTTGTGTAGGTGCGGTATTAATCATGTTTTCAACAATATTTATAATACCTTTTACGAAAGGATATCCATATGATTTCAGCTTTACATTTGAGCATGTGAAAAACGTACTAGCTGAACAGGGCTTGAAGCAAGTTTATATGAACTCGCTAATAGTGGCTGTTTTGACAGCTGTTTTAGGTGTGGCTGTAGCGTTTGTGTCCGCTCTATTAAATGTACGAACACCGCTTAAAGGAAGGAAAAGCATAGATTTTGCTTCAATGGTTACGAATACTGTGCCGGGCATGGTACTTGGTCTGTCTTACTTGTTTTTCTTTAATGGGAGTTCCTTAAAAGGGACATTCCTCATCATTATTGCGTGTAATGTCGTTCACTTCTTTACAACACCATATTTAATGGCGAAAAATTCATTGCAAAAAATGGATCCGACATGGGAAGTGACAGCAGAGCTATTAAAAGATTCATGGTTGAAAACGGTTATTCGCGTTATTTTACCGAATATTAGACCTACGATTTATCAAATGTTTAGCTATTATTTTTTAAACGCTATGGTGACTGTTAGCGGGGTAATTTTCCTTGTTAGCACGAAAACGATGCTTGTATCGACACGTATAAAAGAACTTCAACATTTCGCGAAGTATACAGACATTTTTGTTCTATCGATTTTTATTTTATGTACAAACCTCATTGTGAAATTAGGTTGTGACTATATAGCAACACCTAAAGAAAAAACAAAGGAGCATAAAGATGAAAAAATCAACAGTAATGATGTTAGGTACAGTTAGCTCAGCAATTGTTTTGGCTGCATGTGGAGGAGTGGAAGCGGGTTCGAACGATCAAGTTATTATTTATTCAAATGCGGATGATGAAGCAATTGATGTCATGGAAGCAACATTAGATAACAAGGGGTATAAAGGTAAATATTTAATACAATCATTCGGAACGTCTGAACTGGGCGGGAAAATAATGGCGGAGGGGAAAGACATTGAGGCAGATGTCGTAACAACAGCTTCTTATTTTATAGAAAGTGCGCAAAAATCTAAATCTATGTTTGTAGATGTATCTTCTGATTTAAAGCCTTTAGATGATGGTTCTACATTTGCATTACCGATTTTAGGGAATAGCGGCTCGATTTTTATTAATACGGATTTATTAAAACAAAAAGGTTTGCCAGTTCCAACATCTATAAAGGATTTAACAAACCCTGCCTATAAAGATTTATTGTCATTTCCTAATATTCTAGACTCGTCAACAGGTTGGTTGTTAGTGCAGGCCATTATTAATGAGTATGGAGAAAAAGAGGGTAAAGAACTATTAGCTGATTTAATCAAAAATGCTGGACCGCATATCGAAAGCTCGGGCTCTGGGCCTATTAAAAAAGTAAAAACGGGCGAGGTAGCTGTAGGGTTTGGTCTACGGATTCAAGCTATTGATGCTAAAAAAGAAGGGATACCGATTGATTATATCGATCCAATAGAAGGTAACTTTACATTAACAGAATCAGTGGCTGTAGTAGATAAAGAGGGGGATGAAGCGTTAGCGCATGAAATAGCCAAAGTAATCGCAACGGAGGCCCGCCCTGATTTATTGAAGCAATATCCTGTAGCTCTTTATGAAGGTGAGCAAGTAAATGAAGAGTATGTGCCTAAACATTTAAAGAAATGGGACACGACATTAACGGTAGACCTATTGGAAAAACATCAAGCTTTCTTTAAAGAAGCGCAAAAATAAGGAGATATCAATTTTATGAACAACTATAAATTGTTAACGCCAGGTCCTTTAACGACAACTGCAGCAGTAAAACAAGAGATGTTAAAAGATCGTTGCACATGGGATGACGATTATAAAAGTGTCACACAAACAATACGTAAGCAGCTTTTAGAGTTAGCACAAGTGACAGAAACGGATTATACAACGGTTCTTATGCAGGGAAGTGGTAGTTTTGTTGTAGAATCTGTGTTAACAACTGCTGTTGGAGAGGAAGATAAAGTACTTATTATCACAAATGGTGCTTACGGTGAACGCATTGTTGAAATGGCAAAAGTGCTTAAACTACAGCACGCGGTCTATAGTGTTCCTTATAATGAACAGCCGTCACCACTCGAAGTGAAAGCGCTGTTGGAAAGTGATTTAACAATAACACATGTGGCTATTGTACATTGTGAGACGACAACGGGTATTTTAAATCCTATTCATGAAATAGGAGGCGTTGTCAAAGGGTTGGATAAAACGTTTATCGTTGATGCGATGAGTAGCTTCGGTGGCGTACCAATGGATTTAAAAGCATTAGGGATTGATTATTTAATTAGCAGTGCTAATAAATGTATCCAAGGGGTACCTGGATTTGGGTTTGTTATCGCAAAGATTGATGAATTAGAAAAGTGTAAAGGGCAAGCTAGAAGTGTTGCATTAGATTTATATAATCAGTGGGAAGTGATGAAACTCGATGGAAAATGGCGTTTTACATCCCCTACACATGTAGTAGCAGCTTTTGCGAAGGCATTAGAGGAACTTGTGGAAGAAGGAGGGATACGTGCTCGTTACGAACGATATGCGAATAATAATCGTATACTTCGTACTCAATTGCAAGCACTTGGTTTTAACGCTTATATTTCAGAGGGGTTACAATCACCTATTATTACGACATTTTTATTCCCTTATGAAGGGTTCTCCTTCGATCATTTCTATAGTGCGATGAAAAAAGCAGGATTTGTCATTTATCCGGGGAAACTAACAGATGTGGATACATTCCGAATTGGCAATATTGGAGATATTCATGAAGATGATATGAAGACATTGTGTAAGGTTATCGAAAATTATATGGTGGTGATAAAAAAATGAAGATTGAAGCGATTATTTTAGATTGGGCAGGTACAACTGTTGATTTTGGTTGCTTTGCTCCTGTGAATGTTTTTCTTACAGTTTTTGAAGATGTGGGAATCAAGGTTACGCTAGAGGAAGCACGTAAACCGATGGGCATGTTGAAAATAGATCATATTCGTACAATGCTTGAAATGCCAAGAATTCGTGAGGCATGGAACGAAAAGTATGGACGAGATTTTACGCAAGAGGATGTCTACGCTTTATATATGCAGTTTGAATCAAAGTTAATGGAATCTTTAGCGACTTACACGGATCCGATTCAGTATGTGATAGAAACGATACAACAATTAAAAGAAGAGGGTATTCGTATCGGTTCCACAACGGGATATACAGACTTGATGATGGAGGTAGTGACTCCGCATGCAGCGGCTAAAGGATATGAACCTGATTTTTTAGTAACACCTACTCAATTAGGAGATAAAGGACGCCCTTACCCATATATGATTTTTAAAAATATGGAGGCATTAGGGATTAAGTCAACGAAGCAAGTGGTGAAGATTGGTGATACAACTTCAGATATTCAAGAAGCTCTAAATGCAGGTGTATGGGCTGTTGGTGTTATTATTGGCAGCTCTGAAATGGGGTTATCTGAAGAAGAGTATTGGGCTTTATCTGAAGAAGAGCAGCAATTTGCTGTTGAAAAAACAGCAATAATATTTAAAGAAACAGGTGCGCATTATACGATTCGAACGATGAAAGAGCTCCCTGCATTATTGGAAAAAATTAATGAACGTTTAGAACGAGGAATCGTAACGGTTTAATGCCTCAGGTGGATGCTAGACTAATCCCGAAGTTAAAGTGTCAGATGAATATCATAGCGAGGCAAGAAAAAGTAAACCCCGCAGTTTAAAAAAACTGCAGGGGTTTGCTTTCTTTTTCGTGCGCCTAATCGCGCTCATATGGTGTAGAATCTGGAATTTCCGCAAATGGATTTTTTTCATTGATGCGGTCGTAAAACATAACGCCGTTAAGGTGGTCTAATTCGTGTTGGAAGGCTATAGCAGGCATTCCTTTAAGGCGCATTTTTTTCTCTTCACCGTCAACGGTTTTAAATTTAACTGTAACACGAGCATGACGCGGTACATAGCCTGGAACATTGCGATCTACAGAAAGACAGCCCTCGCCTGTTGCAAGGTACGTGTTTTCTACTGAGTGACTAACGATTTTTGGGTTGATTGCTACAAAACTTAATTGTTCGCCATTCTCGTCTGTTAAATGAAGGGCAAACATTCGATGGAGGCTATTTACTTGATTGGCAGCTAGTCCAATGCCGCTACGTAGGTTATATTTATCTGCCATTTCGGGATCTTGGCTGTATATTAAATATTGAAGCATGTCTTCTGCGAGTTGTTTTACTTCATCAGTTAAAGGGAATTTTACCTCCTCGGCTTTTGTGCGTAAAGTCGGATGACCTTCGCGAATAATATCATCCATTAAAATCATATATGAATCTTCCTTTCGACTTTGTAGTGTCTTACTTATAAGTATACATCACGTCTTTAAACAATCACATGAAAAAAACCTTATTTGAATATACTTAAAAAATTTTTCAATAGCTATTAGATTGTCTGAAACTGGGCATTCTACTATTGGTAATCATGTAGGAGAACGTAATAATTGAGTACCTTTAATATGGTGTTATAATACAGAAAAAATTAATTAATGGTACAGTATGGAACAGAGTTGTTTAATTGTTATGTTAGAAAAAATCTTTGTTTGTACGCGTAATATATGATTGACCGACAGTATTTTATTCAGTATACTGAGTGCAAAGAATAAGTTGTACTAGTTGAAACGGTGATTTATTTTAATACAGCTGAAAGGGAGATGTGACAAATGAGCAAGAAAAACAATAATATTTTTGATGCTAAACAAACGCTAACTGAAATCGAAGATAAGTTTGAAATGTTTCAAATTTTGAATGAAGAAGGCGAAATTATAAATGAAGAGGCAGACCCAAAGCTATCTGATGAGGAACTAGTTGAGTTAATGACGCGTATGGTTTATACACGTATTTTAGACCAACGATCTATCTCTCTTAACCGTCAAGGTCGCTTAGGCTTCTATGCACCAACTGCTGGGCAAGAAGCTTCACAACTTGCGTCACACTTTGCATTAGAAAAAGAAGATTGGATTTTACCGGGTTACCGTGATGTACCACAAATCGTATGGCATGGTTTACCTTTAGATAAAGCGTTTTTATTCTCACGCGGTCATTTTGCGGGGAACCAAGTTCCTGAGGGCGTAAACGTATTAGCACCTCAAATTATTATCGGTGCACAATATATTCAAGCAGCAGGTGTAGCTCTTGGTATTCAAAAACGTGGTAAAAAGGCAGTGGCAGTAACTTATACAGGTGATGGTGGTTCATCACAAGGGGATTTCTATGAAGGCATTAACTTTGCAGGTGCATTTAAATCACCAGCAATCTTCATTGTACAAAATAACCAATTCGCCATTTCAACACCTCGCGAATTACAAACAGCTGCAAAAACAATCGCTCAAAAAGGTGTAGCAGCAGGCTTACCAAGTATTTTAGTAGATGGAATGGATGCGCTAGCAGTTTACGTAGCAACACGTGATGCACGTGAGCGCGCAGTAAATGGCGAAGGTCCAACTTTAATTGAAACAATGTGCTATCGCTATGGTCCTCATACAATGGCAGGGGATGACCCAACGCGTTACCGTACATCAGATACAGATAATGAATGGGCACAAAAAGACCCTCTTGTACGCTTCCGTAAATACCTTGAGGCAAAAGGTCTGTGGGATGAGCAAAAAGAAGAGGCTGTTATTGAGCGTGCAAAAGAAGAAATTAAAGAAGCAATCAAAAAAGCCGATGCTGCTCCAAAACAAAAAGTAACAGAGTTAATGGAAAACATGTATAAAGGCGAAATGCCATCTAATTTAAAAGAACAGTATGAAATCTACAAAGAGAAGGAGTCGAAATAACCTATGGCACAAATGACGATGATTCAAGCAATTACAGATGCACTTCGCACAGAATTAAAGAATGATGAAAACGTTCTTGTATTCGGAGAAGATGTAGGTGTCAACGGTGGGGTATTCCGCGCAACTGAAGGCCTACAAAAAGAATTTGGTGTTGACCGTGTATTCGATACACCGTTAGCAGAATCAGGTATTGGTGGCTTAGCGGTCGGTCTTTCTCTACAAGGTTTCCGTCCGGTTCCTGAAATCCAGTTCTTCGGCTTTGTATATGAAGTAATGGACTCAATCAGTGGTCAATTAGCACGTATGAGCTACCGTAGCGGTGGTGTCTATAATGCACCAGTAACAATCCGTTCTCCGTTTGGTGGAGGTGTGCATACACCTGAAATGCACTCTGATAGCTTAGAAAGCTTAATGACAGCACAGCCAGGTTTAACAGTTGTTGTGCCATCAACACCATACGATGCTAAAGGTTTACTTATTTCATCTATTCGAAATGATAACCCAGTCATTTTCTTAGAGCATTTAAAATTATATCGTTCATTCCGTGAAGAGGTACCTGAGGAAGCATACGAAATTCCACTAGGTAAAGCGGATGTAAAACGTGAAGGTAAAGATTTAACAATTATTGCCTACGGTTTAATGGTTCACGAAAGCTTAAAGGCAGCAGAGGAACTAGAAAAAGAAGGTCACTCTGTAGAAGTAATTGATTTACGTACAATCCAACCAATTGATATTGAGACAATTATTGCGTCTGTTGAAAAAACAGGTCGTGCAATCGTTGTACAAGAGGCTCAAAAACAAGCAGGTATTGCTGCAAACGTAGTGGCTGAAATTACAGAGCGCGCGATTTTAAGTTTAGAAGCACCTGTACTTCGTGTAGCTGCACCAGATACTGTGTACCCATTCCCACAAGCTGAAGGTGTTTGGTTACCGAACTATAAAGATGTAATGGAAACAGCTAAAAAAGTTTTAACATTCTAATGTAACTTCTAAACTTGAAAGACAGCAAATAGAAAGGATGGGTACACATGGCATTTGAATTTAGATTACCGGATATTGGCGAGGGTATTCACGAAGGCGAAATTGTTAAGTGGTTCGTTAAAGCTGGAGATACAGTAAAAGAAGACGATATTCTTTGTGAAGTACAAAATGATAAAGCAGTAGTAGAGATTCCGTCTCCAGTTGAAGGGACAGTAGAAGAAGTTTTAGTAGGAGAAGGCACAGTAGCAGTTGTTGGTGATGTCTTAATCCGCCTTGATGCACCTGGCTATGAAGATTTAAAGCTAAAAGGTGATGACCATGCTGAAGCGAAAACAGAGGCTCAAGTTCAGGCGACTGCTGAGTATGGTAAGGAAGTAGCAAAGGCACCTGTTGAAGTTGAGCAGGCTCCAGAGAAAGCTACTGAAAAGACTGAAACTGTTGTGGTAGCTGAAGATAATAAGCGTATCATTGCAATGCCATCAGTACGTAAATTTGCACGAGACAATGATGTGAATATTCGTGAAGTTAATGGTACAGGCAAAAATGGTCGTATTTTAAAACAAGATATTGAGAATTTCCTAAAAGGTGGAGGCGTTGTAGAGGCTGAAGCAGCAGCACCAGTGGCTAATGAAGAAGCTGTGCAGCAAGAAACAACTACACAAGTAGCACCAGTAGTCCTTGAAGGTGATTTCCCAGAAACACGTGAGAAAATGTCGGGCATTCGAAAAGCGATTGCAAAAGCGATGGTTCACTCGAAACAAACGGCTCCACATGTTACACTAATGGATGAAGTCGATGTAACAGCTCTAGTAGCACATCGCAAAAAATTCAAAGATATCGCTGCTGAAAAAGGTGTTAAATTAACGTACTTACCATATGTAGTTAAAGCGCTAATTTCAACTTTACGCGAATTCCCAGAATTTAACCGCTCATTAGATGATGCAACACAAGAAATTATTCAGAAGCATTATTACAATATTGGTATTGCAGCAGATACAGAAAAAGGCTTGCTAGTACCAGTTATTAAGCACGCGGATCGTAAATCTGTTTTTGCAGTATCAAATGAAATTAATGAATTAGCGACTAAAGCGCGTGAAAGCAAGCTTGCACCACATGAAATGAAGGGCGCTTCGATGTCGATTACGAATATCGGCTCTGCAGGAGGACAATGGTTTACTCCGGTAATTAATCATCCTGAAGTAGCGATACTAGGTATTGGTCGAATTTCAGAAAAACCTGTAATAAAAAATGGTGAAATTGTAGCCGCACCTGTGTTAGCATTATCATTGAGCTTTGATCATCGTATGATTGATGGAGCCACTGCGCAAAATGCTTTAAATCACTTAAAGCGTTTGTTAAGTGAACCAGAATTATTATTAATGGAGGCGTAACAAAAATGGTAGTAGGAGATTTTCCAATCGAAACAGATACTCTTGTCATTGGTTCAGGTCCTGGAGGATATGTAGCAGCAATTCGTGCAGCTCAAACTGGCCAAAAAGTAACAATCGTTGAAAAAAATGTACTTGGTGGTGTGTGCTTAAACGTAGGTTGTATCCCATCAAAAGCATTAATTTCAGTAGGTCACCGTTTTGAGCATGCTAAACATTCAGATGACATGGGTATCATCGCTTCTGATGTGAAATTAGACTTCTCAAAAGCACAAGCATTTAAAGACAGCGTTGTTAAAAAATTAACTGGCGGTGTTGAAGGCTTACTTAAAGGTAATAAAGTTGAAATTGTACAAGGTGAAGCTTATTTCGTTGACGCTCATTCAGTGCGTATCATCAATGGTGAATCTGCTCAAACTTACACATTTAACAATGTAATTATCGCAACGGGTTCTCGCCCAGTTGAAATTCCAACATTTAAATTCTCTGATCGCGTACTAAATTCTACTGGCGCACTTTCTTTACAAGAAGTACCAGGTAAATTAGTCGTTATCGGTGGAGGCTATATTGGTACAGAGTTAGGTTCAGCATATGCTAACCTTGGCTCACAAGTAACAATTATCGAAGGCGGAAAAGATATCTTAGCTGGCTTCGAAAAACAAATGACACAAATCGTGAAAAAAGGCCTTAAAAAGAAAGGCGTTGAAATGGAAGTAAACGCATCTGCAAAAGGCGTTGAAGAAACAGAAAACGGCGTAGTAGTAACATATGAAGTTGGCGGAGAAGAGAAAAAAGTTGAAGCTGACTACGTATTAGTAACTGTAGGTCGTCGTCCAAATACAGATGAAATGGGCCTTGCTGAAATCGGTGTTGAATTCGGTGAACGTGGTCTTATCAATGTTGACAAACAATGCCGTACAAATATTCCAAACATCTATGCAATTGGTGATATTGTAGCTGGTCCTCAGCTTGCTCATAAAGCATCTTACGAAGGTAAAGTTGCTGCTGAAGCAATCGCTGGTGAAAAATCAATCGTTGATTATTTAGCTATTCCTGCTGTATGCTTCACAGATCCAGAAATGGCAACAGTTGGTTATAACGAAGATGAAGCGAAAGCTGAAGGCATCGAATACACTGCAGCGAAATTCCCATTCGCAGCAAATGGTCGTGCACTTGCATTAAACCAAACAGAAGGTTTCGTGAAGCTAGTTGCGCGTAAAGAAGATGGCTTATTAATCGGTGCTCAAATCGTAGGTGCTGGTGCATCAGATATGATCGCTGAAATGGGCTTAGCTATTGAAGGCGGTATGACTGCTGAAGATATCGCGTTAACAATCCATGCTCACCCAACATTAGGTGAAATTACAATGGAAGCTGCTGAGGTATTACTTGGCAATCCAATCCATATTGTAGCAAAAAAATAATAAAGTTTATGAAAACGGCTATAAAGCATTTGCTTTGTAGCCGTTTTTTTGTATATTACATGTAATTTTGATAAAGTAATTATATCGAATGAATATTCTAAAAATATAGTTCGGTTGGGAACGTATTACATACCGGATAGACTTTGTGTCAAATAAATCTAGTAATTGACTGCTAGATGTCCGGAAATGATAACGATGTCTTTGAAACAAGGGAAGTTGAACAAAATACTGGGGTGATAAAAATGGAACTAGGCTTAAAGGGGAAAGTAGCAGTTATTACAGGCTCAAGTAAGGGAATTGGCTATTATACAGCGATGCAGCTTGTGAAAGAGGGAGCGAAGGTTGTACTTTGTGCTCGTGGTGAAAAACAGCTTCAAGTGGCTGCTGGCTGTATTAAAAATGAAACAGGCGAGGACGTTTTAATTGTACCAACTGATATTACAAAAGAAAAAGATTGTAAGTACTTAATAGAACGAGCAGTAGAGCATTTTGGTCGCCTTGATATTCTGATTAATAATGCAGGTACAGCTTCAGCAAATCCATTTGAATCGGTTAGTAGTGAGCTATGGCAGGCTGATGTAGATTTAAAGGTGTTTGGTGCTGTCAATTGTTCAAAATATGCTGCACCTCATTTGCGTAAGGTTGGTGGCGGTGCAATAGTTAATGTAACTGCGGTAATGGCTAAAACACCACCGGCAAGCTCACTCCCTAGTACTGTAAGTCGTGCGGCAGGTCTGGCATTAACGAAAGCTATGAGCAAAGACTTAGGAAAAGATAATATACGTGTGAACTCTGTTTGTATTGGGCTTATTCGTAGTGATCAAATAGAGAAGACATGGAAAGAGGCAGAACCCGAGCTATCGTGGGATGAGTATTCTCGTAAAGTAGGTCAAGCAATTCCACTTGGTCGTGTAGGGGATACTCAAGAAGCGGCAAATGTCATTACTTTTTTAGTATCTGATGCAGCTAGTTATGTGTCTGGCACTTCTGTAAACATTGATGGCGGTTCTGGACACGCATTATAGATACATAAAAGAGTGAAGAGAATAGGTTCTCTCCACTCTTTTTTATTCTTCTTCATTAATAATGACATTTTTACCACGCATTTTCATAAAGATCGGTATGAGTAACCAAGACACTGCAACAATTAGAAATACTAATGATAATGGCTTACTTACAAAAATTGAGAAATCACCATTTGAAATAGTTAAAGCGCGACGCATATTGTTCTCGATCATAGGGCCTAAAACTAGGGCTAGTACTAGCGGTGCTACAGGATAGTCGTTTTTGGCGAAAAGATATCCGAGTATACCACAGGCAAGTAATAAATATAAATCGAACGTCGTATATTGAACAGCATAAACGCCAAAGAATGATATAGCTATTATTATAGGTAATAAATATTTCTTTGGAGTTTCAATGACCTTTGCAAAAACACGAACAAGTGGCATATTCAAAATTAATAACATTAAGTTACCGATAAACATACTCGCGATTAAACCCCAAGCCACTTCAGGATGCTCGTCGAAAAGTAAGGGACCAGGTTGAATATTATACATAATGAGTGCCCCCATTAAAATAGCGGTAGTTCCAGAACCAGGGATACCTAATGTTAATAATGGAATCATTGCGCCACCCGAAGCTGCGTTGTTCGCTGATTCAGGTCCAGCTACACCAGCAATATGACCTTTACCGAATTGCTCTGGTGTTTTACTGAATTTTTTCTCGGTAATATAAGAAAAGAAAGAAGCAAGAGTTGCTCCAGCCCCTGGTAAGACACCAATGAAAAATCCTAAAAATGAGCCACGTGCAATGGGTACCATACTATCTTTAAAATCTTGCTTTGTTGGGAAAACGCGATTAATCTTCGCAATTTGACCGTCATCGTTGTCTTTTTCAAGTATTGTTTTGAATACTTCACCTAAGGCAAATAAACCAACTGCAATTGTCAAAAATTCAATCCCAGAGAACAGTGTTGGTTGACCAAATGTAAAACGTTCGATTCCAGATACAGCATCAATCCCGATTGTACCAATCATTAAACCAAGCACCGTCATGATTAAAGCTTTTGTAATCGAGCGCCCAGCTAGTCCACTAACTGCGGCAAGACCTAATAGCATTAAAGAAAAATATTCAGCAGGGCCGAATTTTAATGCGATACTTGATAAAGGCTTTGCTAATAGTACAAGGCCAAGCAATGCTATAATGCCTGCGCAAAATGAGCCAATCGCCGCAATAGCAAGAGCACTACCGGCACGACCTTGTTTAGCCATTTGATAACCATCTAGTGTTGTAACAACAGAAGAAGATTCTCCGGGTGTATTCAATAAGATAGAAGTAGTTGAGCCGCCGTACATAGCTCCGTAATATACGCCTGCAAGTAAAATAATGGAACTTGCAGCGGCAGCTTCAGTTGGTAGCCCTGAAGTAAGTGTTGCAGTAACTGGAATGAGTAAAGCAACTCCACTCATTGGACCTATTCCAGGAAGTACTCCAACCGCAGTTCCGATAATAACACCGACGAACGCAAATAATAAATTTTGCCATTGAAAGGCAACTGCAAAGCCATCTGCTAGAAATTGCAATGTTGTCATGTTTTCACTCCTTTACATTAAAAAGTTGGGAAACTAGGCAAAGATCCTCCTAAAATAACTGAAAATACATAATAAATGCCAACTGAAAAAGCGACTGAAATACTAATAGAAGCTAATATTTTTCCTCGTTCCATCGTTTGGAAACCGATTAATAAAAAGATAAATGTTGTAATAACGTAACCTACTATTTCAAGAAAAAATACATAGGCAATCGCACTAATAAATAGTATTAGAAACTTCTTTAGTTCAATGGGTGTTGTTTGTGATGATGTTTTTGTGTTTCTCACTATTTTTGACTTCGCAGCTTGTTTCCATGTCTCGTAGAAGAGCCGTAAACTTAGTAAAATTAGAACTATACCTAATCCCAAAGGAAATGATTTGGGTCCAACTGTGGATCCATATGCACTATCAGAAATTTGTGTTGCTTCTGTGATAAATAAAATACCAATGATGAAAAATGCAATACTCGAAATTTTATCGAAAGTTTGGCTCAAACGTTTTATCCTCCCCTTGAGAAAAGCGACTATTAAAGTCGCTTTTCTTTATTTTTGCATACCTAAGGCTGTTAAAAGTTCAACGATTATTTTATTTTGTTGATCTAAATACTTTGTGAATTCTTCAGCATTGCGGTACTCACTTTGCCAGCCATTACGCGCTACTTCAGATTTCCACTCATCCGTTTCTACCATTGCTTGTAATTTTTCGGACCAGTATGCAAAAGCATCTTTTGACATATTTTTCGGACCAAAAATACCGCGCCAAATTGTAAACTCTTCATCAATACCTGCTTCTTTAAATGTTGGTACATCGGCTAGTTCACCTTCTAAACGATCTGAAGAACTGACTGCTAGTACGCGGACATCACCTGATTTTACATAAGTTGCAATTGTCGAGGCATCTGTGGCAATTACATCGGCATTACCTCCTAAAAGCGCGGCAACAGCTTCACCACCACCATCATAAGAAACGTATTTAACTGTTTTTAAATCGATTCCTGATTTAAATGCCGGAATAATACCTATCAAATGATCCATGGAACCAGGTGAAGATCCTCCTGCAAGTGTTACATTTTGTGGATTAGTTTTTAAAGCATTTAACATGTCATTTAGGGTTTTGTAAGGCGAATCCTTTTTAACAACAATTGCACCATAGTCACGCGTTAACTGTGCTATTGGCGTTGTATCCTTGTAACCAAATTTACTGTTTCCTTCAGCTTTTTCATGATTAATCAAAATAGGTGGTGATTTTACCATTAGCATGTAGTCATTATTAGATTCTTTAGTTGCAAAAGTAGCCATAAATACTGCGCCTCCGCCACCAGGTTTGTTTTCGACTTGAATTGGTTTTTCAATAAGTTTCGTATCATTCATCGTTTTAGAAATTGCACGTGCTGTTAGATCCCAGCCACCTCCAGCGCCAGAAGGAGCAACAATCGTAATATTGTTTTTTGGATAATTGCTTACTTTCTTTTCTTCTGTGCCCTCATCGCTTGAAGAATCTGAAGAAGTACAGCCTGCTAAAGTAGCTAATAAAAGTGCAGCTGTTGCAAATTTCATCCATGTTTTCCACATAAGAAATCCCCCTTGTAAAAGAAATATGGTAGCGCTGGAATTGCGAGCGCTACCATAAATTTACCGTATATTCTGACAATGACAATGTTGTGATAATAATGATAATTTATTTCATTTTGATCATAAAGTTTATTCTGCATTAACAATTAGTAAATTATCTGTACCGAAAGAAGAAGTTTGGTGGGCGATTGACTGTGCGTGAAAGCCCGATTGGTGAAAACTAATAATTAGTAGGGATGAAGAAAAACCCCTGCTAAAAGTTTCGCTTTATTGAGTGATGAAGTATCTACGCTCTGGTCGACCGACGGTACCATAAATAAGTTCAGTATGTGCCTGTCTTTGTGTAACGAGAAATTCTAAATAACGCCGAGCTGTAGAACGGCTAACCCCGATATTTTTTCCTAGTACTTCTGCAGTAGTACCATCTTCGATTGTATTTAAATGACTGATTACATAATTCATTGTTGTTGGATCGATCCCCTTTGGCAATAATGATAATTTTACTTTTTCATTGGAAGGTGCTTTTGGCCAGAGCTGTTCAATTTTTTCTTGTGTGAATTTTTCATCATTTTGTAAAATAACATGTTTTAAGCGGTATTTTTCGATACTTTCCTTCAATTGCTCGAAAGTAAAGGGTTTTAAAATATAGTCCGTCACATTTTTTCGATAAGCGTCATGCACAATATGCGCCTCTGTTGCGGCTGTAATCAAAATAATGTTAGTAAATGGTCGAAGCTCTTGGATTTTATCAATCAAATCAACACCAAGAATATCAGGTAAAAAAACATCTAATAGAATAAGTTGCGGAGAAAAAGACATGAGCCAGTCTAGTGCCTCCTCACCGGTATTTGCACAGGCAATGACATGAAATCCTTCAATTTTTTCTAAAAAACGCCGATGCACGTCCGCCACACGTATATCATCCTCTATAATCAATACTTCAATACTTTGCATCTTCTAAATTGCCCCCTTTGTTAATAGATACAATGAATAAAGCCCCGCTTAAATCTCCTTCTCCAAGAGCTAGTGTGCCGTTTAATTCATGAACACTTGAGATAACTTTACGTAAACCGTATCCTCTAAATTTTGTATCTTTTGTCGAAATATTTTCTAAGAAGAGTATTTCTAGCTTTTCTTGTGCTATGCCGTTCCCTGAATCTTCAACCTCTATTACAATTTCTTCGCCATTGTCAAAAACAAAAAGTCTAACAATTGGTGGACGATCTTTGTTTTTCTCAACCTCTTCAAAAGCATTTGTCAACAAATTACCCATGATGGAAATGATGAGACTTTTTTCGATGTTTTCAGGCAATGTTTCTATATAACTGTCTTCATCGAAAATAAGTTTGACTTTTAATTCCCGGGCTCGATTGAAAAATCCAATAATAAGTCCATTTAAAAATGGATCTTTGACACGATTTGTAATGAACTGAGTTAATGAGGATTGTCCTTGTACCTCTTTATGAATAATAGATAAAGCTTCATCTGAGGCATTCAATTGAATTAGCCCAGATATTGTATAGAGAATATTGTTAAACTCATGTGTTTGTGAACGTAAGGCTTCGGTATACTGCTTCACTTGAGATAATTCGATCGCTAGCTGGTCAATTTCAGACTGCAAACGAAAACTAGCAACAGCGCCAACAATTTTACCTTTCATCTTTATGGGCACGCGGTTCACAATTACTTCATTTCCATTAATAATCATTGGTTTATCGTGTTGTTTTTTTCCATAAGTAAGTACTTCAAGAAGGTGAGTATTTGGAACATAATATTTAATATTTTCGCCAATTACGGAATCTTTGTCAGATAAATGCAGAATTTTAGCTGCGGCATTGTTCAGAGTTGTAATTTCACCTTTATGATTAACAGTAATAATTGCTTCTCGTACAGATTCAATCAATGCATTTTTCTCTGTGAAAAGATTAGCGATTTCATTTGGTTCGAGATTAAAAATTTGTTTTTTGATGCTACGAGATAAAAAAACGGAACAGAGAATACCAATTATTAAGGCAATCATCATAATATAAAAAATGTTGTCGAGATATTGCAAATATAGATGGTCTAATTCACTTGTTAAGTAGCCAATTGAAACGACACCGAGAACCGTTCCATCCGTATCTAACACAGGTGCTTTACCTCGAATTGACTCACCCATAGAGCCATTTGCAATCGAAATATAGGATTCTCCATCTAATAATGCACGGTCATTGTCGTCACCAACCATGGGTTTGCCAATTCGTTCAGTAATCGGATGGGAATAACGAATCCCATTTTTATCGCCAATAACTACATAAGCAGCTTCTGTTGTGTTCATAATAGTGATGCTGATTTTTTGAAGTGCTTCAGTTGGATTATCTGTTTTAAACGCAGCTAAAACATCACCACGATCAGCAGTTGTTTCTGCTAAATAAAGTGCTCTTTTTCCCAGTTGTGTTTGCAGTGCATCGGAAATTGTTAAATAAAATAATAAGCCAGCAAAGACTACAATGATTAGAATGAAAAAACTACTATAGTAGGCAAAGCGTGTTTGTAATTTTAATGGTTTTATAATAGATATTCATCTCCTTTTATAGAAATTTATAAAATTCGGAATAGTAAATCTATGATAACAGCTAATATGTTCTATAATCTATGGTTGTTCAAAAACTATAAAAGGGATTCAAAGGTTGATAGAGTTGAGGAGCATTTAATTATTTTGTATTTAGAAATAGTAGAAAGATTCGTGTGCCTAAATAGTATGTTTTGTTGAAATATTGTTTCTATTGTAGGTTTTTTTCTATTGTTTTTCTAAAATTATAATAGACAGAAAATTCCTGCAGTTGTAGAATGGACGTAATGGGGGGAATGTGGCGAAATGTTGAACGAAAATTTTGTTGCGATGTTAAAGAGAGTTGTTCGAATTATTGTCCAGATTGGGATACTCAATATCTTTTATTACATGGGCGTCGGTATTGTTACTTTACTACAGGTACCTCTTCCTGGAAGTGTAATTGGATTACTATTATTAGCACTTTCACTCCATTTAAAAATAATTAAAGTAGAATACATTCAAGATGGAGCAGGTTTTTTAATTGGCGTATTAACCTTGTTTTTCATTCCTGCAACAGTAGGAGTGATTGACTACCCTGAACTTGTTTCAACAACTGGTCTATTGATTATGCTAGCCGTTATTGCAAGTACGCTAATCTCTATTTATGTGACGGGATTACTTAGTCAAATTGTTGAGAAAAAAGAGCTGACTAAAAAAGAAACAGAAGCCATTGTAGAAGAAGGAGAGGGGGAATTAACGGTTGATTGAAATTATTGTTGTCGTTAGTACCGTTGTGTTATTCGTATTATTTACAAAACTTTATCAACGTTTCCCTCATCCTTTAATGATTCCGCTAGTGACGACAACTATCGTCAGTGCAATTATGTTAGTAATCTTTAATATTCCATACTCTACATATATGGAGGGTGGTGAATGGCTACAAAAAATGCTAGGTCCAGCAGTTGTAGCACTTGCTTATCCTTTATATAACCAGCGAAAGATTATTATGAAATATAAATATGCAATTTTGTCAGGTATATTTATTGCCATGATTACAGGTTTAGTGACAATATTTATTATGCTGAAATGGATTGGTGTTAATAAAAGCTGGTTGCTGACAGCATTACCTAAATCGTTAACGACACCTGTAGGTATGCAGGTGAGTGAGACAATTGGAGGCATACCACCTTTAACAGCTGTGCTTGTCATGCTGGCAGGGTTTGTAGGCGCTATTATAGGACCATTAGTCATTAAATACGGCAAAATTGACTCCGCCGTTAGTAGAGGTGTTGCGGTAGGTAGCGCTTCACACGGTGTTGGTCTTGTTAAATTAAGAGAATACGGAGAACAAGAATTATCAGTAGGCTCATTATCTATGGCCTTAACTGCAATTATTGGCGCATTTTTATGTCCATTATTTGTTTATTTATTCTTGTGAAAAAGCTATATACAGAATCTGTATATAGCTTTTTTTAACTTTTTTCGATAATAAACTGAATGGTATGAGCAAGGCCTGTGTGGAGCTTACCTTCATTTCGCACTTGTTCACCTGTGAAAAAATGAATGATTTTATAAGGCTGACACCATTTTAGAATATCTAATGGATCATATAAAAAATCAAGCTGTCTTGGGCCACCTGAGGCGTAGGGTAGTTGATAAATTGAATAAAGTTCCATCATAATACGACCGCCAGACTTTACGGAATCGACAATCTTCTTAAACACTTCTTGTTGGTGCTCAGCCGGAAAATGTCCAAACACCATAATAGCAGTATCAAACGTTTCGATTGGTAGTTCATCTTCAAGTAGGTCAGTAAGCTTTGTATGAACAGCAACATTATGCTTTTCTGCAAGCTGATTTGTTTTTTCAAGACCGCTTTCAGCATAATCAAAGGCAGTTACTGTATGGCCTTGTAAAGCTAAAAATACTGCATTGCGACCTTCACCTTCTGCGTATGCAGCCACGTTTGTATAATCTTCTAAGTAGTGAACATAGTCTTCTATAAAAGCATTTGGTTGCTCACCATAAACGTATTCGATTGTGTTAAATCGTTGATCCCATGTGTTCAATCCTATCACTCCCATTAAGTTCTTTCAGCGGGTGTCCAAACATCCGCTGAAAGAACTTAATGCTTCCGGCGGATGTCAAGGAATCGGAAAGGAGTTCTTAGGGGATGTTAGCCTAAAATCATCGCATCCATGCGATAATGGCTAACTGACCTGCATCGGTAAAAACGCCACGTCCTGTGGCATTACCGAAATGACCGACATCGTGTCGGCCCTCGTGCAGGCCTAAGCACAAAGCCGATTCTGGACGCAATTATGCCGAGGCATAATTGATTATATATATTGTAAGCGAAGCAAGCGCTACAATCGAATTTTTTGCTTCGTTCATGAGAGCAACTATGCGTTGCGAATTAGCAAATAACAACTTCTAGAATAAAGTGTATTAATCCAGTAATATTTGTTCAAATCCAATAAATTGGAGGTGAAATTCAATGAATTTAGAAAACCGTTTAAAAGAATTGAGAGAACAACATAAGTATACACAGGATGATGTCGCAGGCTTTTTAAATATTTCAAGGCAATCCGTTTCAAAATGGGAGTTAGGAAAAGGTTATCCGGATATTGATAATTTGAGAAGGTTAAGTGATTTATATGAAATTTCTTTAGACCAACTTATTACAGGTGAAGAAAAATATCAAACACCTGTAGTCTCTGATTCAAATCAATCCGATCATAAAACTGTTGGTGATTTTTTATGGAAGTATTGGTGGCTTATTTTCCCTGTATTCGCTATGCTCTCTTCTTGGTTCTATTATCAGTATTGATTCGAAACAAAAAGCTACCTCAGAAAGAGGTAGCTTTGCTATTAAATAATAGGTTTGCGTTCTTTTATGACGCGAATCGTTTTTAATGTTGTATCTTCTGGTCCTTGTACAGGTAAACCAGCTTCAATATTCATTTGTATATAACGAATATTCTCTTGTGTAATTATTTCCCCGGGAATAAAAATCGGAATACCTGGGGGATATACCATAACGAATTCTGCACAAATACAATTATCTGCCTCTTCAAGAGGAACAACTTCAGTATCTGCATAAAATGCATCGCGTGGTGACATGGCAAGTGCAGGAATATCCGGTACATTAACCATTGCCTCAGTAATAGTAGCTTCTGAATTGAATGCTTTTGACATACGACTAAGAGCATTGATGAGGAGATTAATTTCCTTTTTCGTATCACCTAGTGTCACTAAACATAAAATATTGTATAGGTCCGATAATTCTACTTCAATATTTGCGTTGTGACGAAGCCATTCTTCAGCTTGATGACCAGAGATGCCTAAATCTTTAACACTTATTAGTAGCTTTAAAGGGTCCATATCATAAGTTGCTGATGAATTTAATTTTTCTTTACCAGCACATTTTATATGTGGAATTTGGTTAATGCGTTTACGCGCATCCTTTGCCAAGCGAAGTGCATCACCAATTAAATCATAACCATGGATTGCCAGCTGACGTCGTGCTGTGTCAAGAGAAGCAAGTAATGGGTAAGATGTCGATGTCGTTGTTAGCATCGATAGAACAGCTTGTACACGTTTGGCAGAAACAAGACCTTCACGAACATTTAAAATAGACGTTTGAGTCATAGAGCCACCAAGTTTGTGTACGCTTGTTGCAGCCATATCAGCCCCGGCTTCCATTGCGGAGTAAGGGAGGTCATCATGAAATTTAATATGTACACCATGTGCTTCATCGACAATTACCGGAATATTACGTGTATGGACTATTTCTACAATACGCTTTAAGTCTGCGGAGAAGCCGAAGTACGTTGGATTAATTACAAGTACTGCTTTTGTATCTGGATAAGCATTTAAAGCTTTTTCAACAGCTTCAGGCGATATTCCATGAGAAATACCGTATTCACTATCTACTTCAGGATGAATAAAAATCGGGATTGCTCCAGCGAAAACAATCGCCGACATAATGGATTTATGAACATTCCGTGGTACTAGAATTTTATCACCTGGACCGACGACGGTCAGAATCATCGCCATAATGGCGCCACTAGTACCTTGAACGGAAAAGAATGTATGATCAGCACCAAAGGCTTGTGCAGCAAGTGCTTGCGCTTCTTTAATGGCGCCCTTTGGTGAATGTAAATCGTCTAGTGGAGCAATATTAATTAAATCAATTGATAAAACGTTGTCGCCGACGAATTCTCGAAACGCAGGATCCATACCTTGACCTTTCTTATGGCCTGGAATATGGAATTGAATTGGGTGTCTGTTCCGATGTTTTAATAATACGTCGAACAATGGAGTCTCTAGTTGTGACAACGCAGGTACCACCTCACTTTTTAATATCTAACAAAACAAAAGAATTATAGCACCTAATTGCACGAAAAAATAGACTTTACAGAAAAAAATAAAAAATAAAGGTTTTTTTGATAATTTAGAGAAATTAGTTATCGTAGGAAAGGGGAGGTACTATGAATTGGAATACGCGTGTGACGGAGCTTTTAAATATTAAATATCCAATAATACAAGGGGGATTAGCCTATTTAGCCTATGCTGATTTAGCAGCAGCGGTGTCGAATGCTGGGGGGCTAGGGCAAATAACAGCGATGAGTTTACGGGATCCTGACTTATTGCGCGCAGAGATTCATAAAGTACGAACATTAACGGATAAACCGTTTGGCGTAAATTTTGCAATTGGTATGTATGGCACTGGTTATGAGGAAATGGTGCGCGTTGCGGTGGAAGAAAAAGTACCCGTTGTTACAATGACTGGCGGGAATCCTGCACCAATTTTTGATATTTTGGAAGGAACGGATATTAAAAAATTAGTTCTTGTTGCTGCACGTAGACAAGCTCAAAAGGCGGAAGAACTAGGCGCAGATGCTGTTATGGTTGTTGGACAAGAGGGTGGAGGTCATCTTGGACGCGATGATATAGGGACAATGGTGCTCGTGCCACAAGTTGTAGATAGGGTGAAAATACCTGTTATTGCCTCTGGTGGTATTGGTGATGGCCGTGGCTGGATAGCAGCTCATGCACTGGGAGCAGAGGGAATTGAAATGGGTACACGTTTTATTGCGACAAAGGAATGTGTTGATGCCTCTGAGGCATATAAAGAAGCATTACTCGCAAGCACCGAGGCAGATACGACTGTTATAAAACGCTCTATAGGTGCACCAGCAAGAGCGTTACGCAGTGAATTTACGGAAAAGATTTTAGAAATTGAGCGCACTACACCTACGTATGAGGCATTAAAAGATTATATTAGCGGGAAAGCAAATAAACGTTTTATTTATGAGGGTGAAAAAGAAGAAGGCATTGGCTGGGCTGGACAAGTTACAGGAATGATCCATGATATTCCAACTGTCGAGGAGCTGATCACTCGAATGGTTGCAGAAGCAGAGAGTATCCGGGTAAAATGGGCTTAACGACATACGAACAAATCATTTACATCAGTGTTCTAATGAGATTGTGAAAACCAAGCCATCTCGTATTGTAATCGCCTTTGGAGAGCCATACTAATTGGCAGTAGCTTAGGCGAAACTAGGCTCGGAGAATAAGGAAGACACAAAAGCGAAAGTCAAAAGATATAAGTTGTGTCACTGTAGAGATGTCTACATTTTTTAAGAAATGTATATGTTTTTTGTATCGGGTCAATAACATAAAGGTGGTTATGTCCAATGGAATACTCTTATCCGTTTTCGACGGATTGGTCAACTGAGGAAATTGTTGATGTTGTCCAATTTTTTGAAGGAATTGAACAAGCTTATGAAAAAGGAATTAAGCGTGAAGTGATGATGGCGAAATATCGTCGTTTTAAAGAAATTGTTCCTTCACAGGCCGAGGAAAAAACAATTTTCCGTGAATTTGAAGAAGCGAGTGGCTATGTCAGTTATCCTGTTGTGAAACAAACAAAAGACGCAACGGATGGCACAATTATTAAAGTTGCCCCGAAGCAGCGTAGATAAATAAAACTGGTCAAAACCTTAAAAAGCGCGAGAAATCAATTTTAAAAACGTTGATTTCTTGCGCTTTTATAATGTGAAATTTTTAAAATTTGCTTTTAAAAGAGGGTGATTTTCGTTTCAGGCTACTCATCATAGTTTATCGGAACAATTTCAGTTCTTGTTTTTATCCGATCCCTTTACACCATCCCAGTGTTAAAAATAAGCGTGTTTCATATACTACTTAAACAAAATCAAACTTTTTTAAATTTCTTGAAAAATAGAGAAAAAATAATAACTTTCTCAACTCAAACCCATAAAAGTATTCCTCAAACAAATTTTCATTTGCTAGGGATAATGACGTAAATTTTCCACAATATATAAATATTTATCATGGAACATTGTTTTTTAGTTATTATGCCATAAATCTTAAAGCACAATCCTTCAAACTTTATTTTCCAACAATGATGTTATAAATAGGGAGTAAACGGTTAAAGGTATCTTCTGTTAATTGATGAAGTTCACTAGCTGACAGCTTGACCGCTTGATCTTTTGGAATATGTCGACCTACTAAAAACTCACCTTTTTTTACATCGCGTAAACGAATAAGTAATGCATCTAGCTTGTCTTCCTTTGCATCTTGCATGGAGATTGCTGCTGGTGACATATGATCCCCAGAGACAATGAAGTCATCAGGAAGTTGCTGCAGCATTGCTCTGTTGGCGATTAAACGTTCTGCCATCACATTTTTTTGTGGAGCTTCATAAATAATAGCTAAGACGATGAATAAATGTGTGCTCCAAAGACCAATCTGAAAGTGAGGTAATGATTTATAACCTCTTTTGTACGGAGCGAAGGCAACCCAGCTATCATTCGGAGGATTTACTGTTCTACGTGCATGCTTCGCAACATGAGGATAAAATTCCTCTCCAAGATGACTCGAAAAGAAGGAAGAGAAATCCTCTCCAAGAGTTTGGAATTTTGGTCTTACACATTCATTTAAGGCATCCATTCTCTGTTCTAATCCGTCTATTTGAAAAACATTGAAGTCTTTATTCGTCCATTTTATTTTCGTCATTTTTTATTTACTCCTTTCGATTTATAAGGTTTATTTTATTACGAAAATGGGAAAAAATCTTATAACAAGAACTTTCTCGAAGTTGTTATTGTGAAAAAATAAAAAAAGGAAGTGATTTTTATGAAACCTATCGTAAAAATTATACGTAAAGTCGACATTGAAAAGCAATATGAACACATTTTACAATTAGAATTAGATTATGAATTAGCCTCACTCTTTTCGGCAATGAATGAAAAAAATGAGTTTGAAATTGAAAAAAGTAAAAAACGTCTGGCTGAAATTCAGCTTGAACTTGAGAGCTTGCACGTCTATGCGTAGTCAAAATTTTATACCGATTTGAAAAATCACTTGCTGAATATTCCGACAGCAGGTGATTTTTATTGCTATAAAGGGTAAAATAGACAGTATATCATAATAGGAAGTTTTAATTTCAAAGAAGTACTAGGAGCTACGTATTAACAAAACGTCATGAGAAATCAAGCCTTAAGTAGTGAGAAAGTTAAAAAATGTGTGAGGCCTTTTCTTATAATCGAAGGGTGGGTTTTTATGGATTTACAACAAATTGATCAGTTTGCGAAAAGTATTATAGTTGAAGCGGGGAGACGTATTCGGGAGGCCTTTTCGTACAATCTAATTATTGAGACAAAATCAGGTGCCAATGACCTTGTTACAAATATTGACCGTGAAACAGAATTATTTTTTATCGAAAAAATACGAAGTTTCGATCCAACCCACAAAATTTTAGGGGAAGAGGGAATGGGAGAGAAAGTAGAGTCGTTAGAAGGTGTCGTATGGATTATTGATCCGATCGATGGCACGATGAATTTTGTGAAACAACATCGTCATTTTATGATTTCTATCGGTATTTTTGTTAATGGGGTAGGCAAGCTAGGTTACATATTCGATGTCATGCGTGAAGATTTATTTTATGCTATTGCAGGTCAAGGGGCATGGTACAATGACTCTCCATTACGTAAGTTGCAGTCAGTCAAAATGGAGGAATCGGTCATTGGTATAAACGCTCATTGGGTAGCACCCAATCGACATATTCACCATGAAAAAGTCATTGAAATGGTTCGGAAAGTACGTGGTACGCGGTCATATGGTTCAGCGGCAATGGAAATAGCGTTTGTTGTCAGTGGTAAATTAGATGCTTATGTATCGATGCGACTATCACCATGGGATATTGCTGGGGGGACTATTATCGCTAAGGAAGTTGGTGCCATCACCACTAATTTACATGGAGAGGGCTTTGACTTTTTGCATCAGGATACTTTTATCATTGCCAATCCTTCTATACACAAAGAGCTATTAGAAAATTATATTGTGCCTTATGAATAAAAAAGGAGCCGTCTATTTTTTAGACAGGCTCCTTCTTACTTAAGCAATCAACATTTATTATAGTAAACCTTGCTCACGTAGTTTACGTTTCATTTTAAAGGCTGTCATGAAAATGACACAAGTAGCCACAATGCCTGCTATTATACCTAATACACTGCTAATTGCTACTGAATACCCGATAGAACACATTGCTAAAACAGCAGCTAATGCGTAAATGGCCATTACGAATTTTGCACGATTCATAGCCGAGCCTCCTATATTAAAAATTTGTAAATCAAATATATTTTTTAGAATGAGGAAAATTCTAATAAGGACATTTCTATCCTTCTTGTGCTATAATATCACAGTTAAACATTCGAAAAAAGAATATGGAGTGGAATAATGACAAACTTACGTCAAGATCTTCGCAATATCGCAATTATCGCACACGTTGACCATGGTAAAACTACTTTAGTCGACCAATTACTAAAACAATCAGGTACATTCCGTTCAAACGAACGTGTTGAAGAACGTGCAATGGACTCTAACGATATTGAACGCGAACGTGGTATTACGATTTTAGCTAAAAATACAGCAGTAAACTATGAAGGAACTCGTATCAACATCCTTGATACGCCTGGACACGCTGACTTCGGTGGTGAGGTAGAACGTATTTTAAAAATGGTAGATGGCGTTGTACTAGTTGTCGATGCGTATGAGGGTTGTATGCCACAAACACGTTTTGTGTTGAAAAAAGCATTAGAACAACGTTTAACACCAATCGTTGTTGTTAATAAAGTAGACAAAGATTCAGCTCGTCCACTAGAAGTAGTAGATGAAGTACTTGAATTATTCATTGAACTAGGTGCAGATGAAGATCAATTAGAATTCCCTGTTGTCTATGCTTCAGGTGTAAATGGTACAGCTTCTTTAGATGCTGATCCATCTAAGCAAGAAGCGGATATGAAATGTCTATTTGAGAAAATTATCGAAGCTATCCCAGCACCAATTGATAATTCAGAAGAGCCATTACAATTCCAAGTAGCTTTACTTGACTATAATGACTTCGTTGGACGTATCGGTATTGGTCGCGTATTCCGCGGAACAATTTCTGTAGGTCAACAAGTATCTCTTATGAAGTTAGACGGAACAGTGAAAAACTTCCGTGTAACGAAAATCTTTGGTTTCTTCGGCTTAAAACGTGAAGAAGTTGAGACAGCAAAAGCTGGTGACTTAATCGCCGTTTCAGGTATGGAAGACATCAACGTTGGTGAAACAGTTTGCCCTGTTGAGCATCCAGACGCGCTAACGCCATTACGTATTGATGAGCCAACTTTACAAATGACTTTCTTAGTAAACAATTCTCCATTCGCAGGTCGTGAAGGGAAATGGGTTACTTCTCGTAAAGTAGAAGAGCGTTTACGTGCTCAATTACAAACAGACGTATCTTTACGTGTTGAAGATACTGATTCTCCAGATGCTTGGACAGTTTCAGGTCGTGGGGAGCTTCACTTATCTATCCTTATCGAAAACATGCGTCGTGAAGGCTTCGAATTACAAGTGTCAAAACCACAAGTAATCGTGCGTGAAATCGACGGCGTGAAATGTGAACCTTTCGAACGCGTTCAAATCGATGTGCCTGAAGAAAATGTTGGTTCAATTATCGAATCAATTGGTACACGTAAAGGTGAAATGCTTGATATGGTGAACAACGGCAGTGGTCAAGTTCGTTTAACGTTCTTAGTACCAGCTCGTGGATTAATCGGTTATACAACTGAATTCATGTCGATGACAAAAGGTTTCGGTATTATCAACCATACGTTCGATTGCTATCAACCATTAGTACCAGGGAAAATTGGTGGCCGTCACCAAGGTGTACTAGTTTCAATGGAAACTGGTAAATCAACAACTTATGGTATGATGCAAATTGAAGACCGTGGTACACTGTTCTTGGAGCCAGGTACAGATATTTACGAAGGTATGATCGTTGGAGAAAATACTCGTGACGCTGATATCACTGTAAACATCACAAAAATGAAACAAAAAACAAACATCCGTTCAGCAAACAAAGACCAAACGAATGTTATTAAAAAGCCACGTATTTTATCACTAGAAGAAGCGCTTGAATACTTAGGTGATGACGAGTACTTAGAAATCACACCAGAATCTATTCGCCTTCGTAAACAAATTCTAGATAAAAACGAACGTGAGAAAGCAGCGAAAAAATTACGTAACGCAGAACAATAATTTTCCGCTGACATGAAAGGAAGAGGAGTCTTGGATATAAAGTCCGCTTTATTGGGTGAACTAAATGTTATTCAAGTTGCTGCATCAACAAATTCAGAGGAAACAACAAAGGTTTATGAGAGAATGGCAGGTATAACAAGATTTTTATATGAAAATTTACCGAGCTATGACATTGCAGGCTTCGTTGTATTTCTTCTTGTATTTGTACTTTCTGCAATTGTCTATAAATTAGGCTTTGCAAAGAAGTTAAAGCTATCTCAAAATATTGTCATTTATGCGTTCCTATTCCTGGGATGTATTATGTTGACATTTTTCGCGTTATTCCTACCTATGATTGAGGGTCTCATCGTAGCGGCGTTAATTTTAATTGTATATAAAACACGTATGTGGCGTGAAAAAAGAGAAGAGCAACAAGCTGCCAATCAATGAGAGTAGCTTGGCTCCTATACCGTGAAACTTGTATTGAGTTTTTAAGTAATAAAACAGCCTTAGCATTAGTTTGCTAAGGCTGTTTTATTTTATCGTTTTAAGCCATCTACATATAAACGTTTGGCTACGGAACCCAATTTCTATCGATTGTGTCTCTCAAACCTAAATTGATTGGCACCGAAATCTTCTAGTGTGAATAAGTTAATGTCGATAGGCTTATTTCATCAATTAAGGAGGAAATGGAATGCGTTGGCTTAAAAAAAGTTTACTATTTAGTGTTATTGCTTTATTACTCCTTTCTTTAACAGCGTGTAATAAAACGGAGCTAGAAAAAGTCAAAGTTGGAGAAGTGACGCGCTCAATTTTCTATGCGCCGCAGTATGTAGCACTTGAAAAAGGCTTCTTCAAGGATGAAGGGCTTTCCGTTGAGCTACAAACAATTGCGGGTGGCGATAAGACAATGACGGCGTTACTATCTGATGGGATTGATATCGCCTTAGTTGGATCGGAAACTTCTATATATGTAACGCTCCAAGGCTCTAATGACCCGATTCAAAACTTTGCGCAGTTAACACAAACAGATGGTACATTTTTAGTTGCACGCGAAAAGATGGATAATTTTTCATGGGATCAATTGAAGGGATCTACATTTTTAGGGCAGCGTAAAGGTGGAATGCCACAGATGGCTGGTGAGTTCGTACTGAAAAAGCATGGCATTGACCCTACCAATGATTTAAAACTCATTCAAAACATTGATTTTGCAAATATTTCTACAGCCTTTGCTTCTGGAACAGGGGACTATGTACAACTATTTGAGCCGACAGCAAGTATGTTTGAGAAAGAAGGTAAAGGCTATATTGTCGCTTCGTTTGGTACTGAATCTGGGCAATTGCCGTATACATCGTTTATGGCGAAAAGCAGCTATTTAAAGGACAAAGCGAAGACAGTTCAAGGTTTCACAAATGCATTGAAGCGAGCACAGGATTTTGTGCAAAAATCGAGTGCAGCAGAAATAGCGAAAATTATTCAGCCATACTTTGAAAATGTAGATATTGAATTAATCGAAACAGTGGTAGAGCGTTATAAATCACAGGGTTCCTATGCTACAGATCCTATTTTGGATAAAGGGGAATGGGATAACTTGCAAACGATCATGGGAGAAGCGGGTGAACTTCCTCAAAAAGTGGATTATGAAAAGCTTGTAAATACAACCTTTGCTAAAAAGGCAGCTGAGTAATATGGAATTTTTAAAAGTAAAAAATATTCACCATAGCTATTTTTCGAAAACGCAGGCAAAAGAAGTTTTACGTGATATCAATTTAGATATTCGTGAGGGTGAGTTTGTTTCTTTTATAGGACCGAGCGGATGTGGGAAAACAACGTTATTATCAATTATTGCGGGCTTATTTTCGTCTACAGAGGGCAAGGTATACATTGATGGTGAGGAAATTTCAACACACAATCAGTCTCTCATTGGCTACATGCTCCAGCAAGATTATTTATTTCCTTGGAAGACCATTGAAGAAAATGTCACTATTGGGTTAAAAATCATGGAACGAAGTAATAAAACTCATAAAGTAACTGCAAATGCACTTTTGCAAGAAATTGGTTTGCCGCATGTAGGGAACAACTATCCGAGAGAGTTATCTGGTGGCATGCGTCAACGTGTAGCACTTGCAAGAACTTTAGCAGTGGACCCTAAAATTTTATTGCTAGATGAACCATTTTCGGCACTTGATTATCAGTCTAAATTAAAACTGGAGGATTTGGTTGTTGAAACGTTAAAGGCCTATCAAAAAACTGCAATTCTTGTGACACATGATATTGGTGAAGCAATTGCGATGAGTGAACGGGTATTTCTGTTTTCTGCCAATCCGGGTACAGTGCATAAAGTATTTGAAATACCTTCAGAGTTACAAGAGCTGTCACCTTTTGATGTTCGACAGCATCCAGCGTATTCAGACATATTCCAAATTATTTGGAAGGAGCTGGAGAGTCTTGGATAATACAATGTTTAAACAGTATCAGCAAATGTTAAAAAAAGAAAAGCGCTATGTTCGATTATATCAGTTTATTATCTTACTCGTATTTTTCGGTGGGTGGGAGCTTCTATCAAGAGTTGGGTGGATTGACCGTTTAATTTTTAGTTCTCCAACGCGTGTGTGGCAAACATTGGTAGAAAAAGTGGGCGATGGTACGTTAACACTTCACGTTGGCGTTACTTTAATGGAAACGATTATTGGCTTTATTGCTGGAACACTACTGGGTACATTAATAGCAACAGTATTGTGGTGGTCATCGATGCTGTCAAAGGTACTAGATCCATATTTAGTTATTTTAAACGCTATGCCGAAAGTTGCTTTAGGACCCATTTTAATAGTCGCCCTTGGTCCTGGATATTTTTCTATTATAGCGATGGGTGCTTTGATTTCAATCATTATTACAACCATCGTGGTTTATACGGCTTTTAAAGGGGTTGATCCTAACTACAGCAAAGTATTACAAACTTTTGGGGCAACCAGATGGCAAATATTTAAAGAAGTTATTTTACCTGCTTCCTTCCCAACGATTATTTCTACTTTGAAAGTAAATGTAGGACTTTCTTGGGTAGGTGTCATAGTTGGTGAATTTTTAGTTGCCTCAAAAGGGCTTGGTTATTTAATTATTTATGGTTTTCAGGTGTTTAATTTTAATCTTGTGCTTATGTCACTTCTCATCATCGCCTTTTTTGCGACGATTATGTATCAGGTTGTCGAATTGATTGAGAAGGCGATTATAAAAAATAATGGTTAAATGTTAAAGGAGGTGTCTCAAATAATGAGTCGCCTCCTTCGTGTTGATAATATTCCGATAAAAACAGAAATTGTTCCGATAAAACGAGATAATATTCCGATAAAAGTTAAAATTGTTCCGATAAAATGAGATTTTGTTCCGATAAATCTTGGTGAGTAGCCTGAAACGGAAATCACCTTTTTTTCAATATGATAAAGGAGGTGACGCAAATAATGGGTCACCTCCTTCGGCTGATCAGTTAAAATTCTTTATCCATCTGTGGTGAAGTACGATAAAAACGGAAATTTCCTGTTTCAATGCGTGCGACGGTATTATCTTCAATACGGTCATGACATGTTTCACACATATACGTATGAATTGGTCGATTGCGTAATTTTTTTGCTAACGGTAAATTATCATCTAAATTGTTAATAGTATCGCAAATAACGCACTTTACGCGCATTGCATTCCCTCCTACTCAGCACGAATAGCTAATACATTTTTGATAGGGTTGTCTACATTTGAACCGTCTCTAAATAGCACATGAACAGGACCATCTTCCATTAATGGCTTACCATCTTGGCTATATTTTAAAATTAATGTATAAGCTTCTTCGATTGTAAATGGATATTCTTTGTTATCTTCACATTCAATGACGATTGTTGTTGCTTCAGGTTTAATATCAGCATTTTTTAAGAAGTGACTTAATTCGATTCCGAAAGTGCCTGTTTCCATCCCTTTGCGGTCGAATTTTCGTTCTGATTTCAATGTTGGTGGGAAAGTAGCTCCTTCCATAATCTCACGTGACCAGTGAGCACCTACCTCACGCATATATTTAATATCCGAATCTTCTTCAACTTCTTTTGTGTCGAAATACGTTTTTAAATCTAATTTACGATCATCGAAAATCCAAACAGTGGGATCTAATGTTAATTGGAATGTAACTGCGCCCTTAATAGGAATTATTGTTTCCATTATAGAAATCCTCCTTAAATCTTGTATATCCATGAAATAGTATAACGCTAATGACTAGAGATAATAAAGAAATATAATTCGATTTCTCTATTTTCCAATGTAGACACTTGCATTTTTAACGACTAAAAGATAAACTTTATTAAGATAGAATCGAAGAAATATCAGATAATGGGGGCGTCCTCATGGATACTAAATCACAAACTTCTTTTCAAGAGAAGGCTTTGGAGCTTTTAGTTGCTGATGCAGATAAAATTGCTCGCCTCATTCGAGTACAAATGGATCATTTAACAATGCCACAATGCCCTCTATATGAAGAAGTATTAGATACACAAATGTTCGGCCTTTCACGTGAAATTGAATTTGCTGTTAAGCTTGGACTCATTGAACGCGAAAAAGGCAAAGAAATTCTCGATTCACTCGAGAAAGAACTTTCTGTACTACATGACGCGTATACAGACAAATAAAAAGAAAAAACTCAAACGCATTTGCGATTTGAGTTTTTTTTCTAGAATGAGGTTTTCCGATGAAACAATATTTAAAACGTTATGCACAAAATTTTGATTACCCGTTGTTTTTTACTGTTCTATTATTAAGCTTATTTGGTTTAGTAATGATTTATAGCTCCAGTATGATGGTGGCGATTGCACAAAAAGGAGAAGCTCCAGATTTCTATTATCACAAGCAAGTAATCAATTTAATTGTAGCTTTTTTTGGTTTATTAGTAGCAGCATTTTTCCCGTATAAACATTATGCGAATAAAAATGTAATGTTGTTACTGACGGCTGTGTTAGTTGTTCTATTTACTTGGGTAAAAGTTGCTGGTAACGGTGATACGGCAGGGATAGGTTCTAAAAGTTGGATACATGTTCCGGGTTTTGGTAATTTTCAACCTTCTGAATATGCGAAGCTATTTATAATTTTATATTTTGCTGCAGCTTTTTATCGGAAAGGACAGAAGTATACGCTTGAAAAGCTACAACCAAATGAAATATTTTATCCTATATTCCTCTGGATTCTTGTTGTTGCGGGTGTAGCATTTGAAACCGACTTGGGAGCAAGTATTATTCTATGTGGAATTGCGGTTAGTGTTGTAGCAGCGAGTGGTATCCCATTTAAAACATTTTGGAAGTTTTTTGGAGTGTTGGGCGCGTTTGGAGGAGTCATTTTTGGTATACTAATGCTGTTTAAAGGAAATATGTTAACGACAAACCGTTTAGGACGTCTTAAATCATTCATTAACCCGTTTGAGTATGAGACTGGTAGTGGTCACCAAGTTGTCAATAGTTATTATGCCATTGGCGGAGGCGGTTTAGAAGGAAGAGGTCTCGGTCAATCAATTCAAAAATTGGGGTATTTACCTGAACCACAAACCGATTTTATTATGGCAATTATTATGGAGGAACTAGGAATTTGGGGAGTTCTTATCGTTTTAGGTGGTTTAGGGTTTATTGTATATAAAGGGTTTTCGATTGCGTTGCGCACGAAAGATCCACTAGCACGTATGATTACGGCTGGTATTGCGAGCTGGATTGGCTGGCAAACGTTTATCAATCTTGGGGGTGTAACTGGGTTAATCCCGTTAACCGGTGTCACGCTACCTTTTATTAGCTATGGCGGGACATCTATAATTATTCTATCTTTAGCGATGGGAATATTAATCAATATTTCTATGTTTGAAAAGGTAGAAAGGAGAAAGACACAATCATAAAGGGGGATATCAATGGAATCAATCATCAAAATTCTCGTAGCCAATCGAGGAGAAATTGCAATTCGTATTTTCCGTGCATGTACGGAGTTGAATATCCAAACTGTAGCCATTTATTCGCGGGAGGACAGTGGGGCATTCCATCGTTTTAAAGCAGATGAAGCCTATTTAGTAGGAGCTGGCAAGAAACCAATTGATGCTTATTTAGATATTGAGGGCATTATTACGATCGCGAAAGATGCTAATGTTGATGCGATTCATCCAGGTTATGGCTTTTTATCAGAAAACGTAGAATTTGCACGTCGATGTGAAGAAGAGGGGATTGTTTTCATTGGACCTACTTCTCAGCATTTAGATATGTTTGGGGATAAGGTGAAGGCGCGTGAACAAGCAATTGCTGCAGGTATTCCTGTTATTCCAGGTACAGATGGTCCAGTAGCTAATTTAGCGGAGGTAGAAGCTTTTGCTAGCGCATATGATTATCCAATTATGATTAAGGCAGCACTAGGCGGCGGTGGTCGAGGAATGCGCCTTGTTCATACAAAAGAGGAACTAGCGTCCTCCTATGAACGTGCAAAATCAGAGGCGAAAGCAGCATTTGGCTCTGATGAGGTGTATGTAGAAAAGGCGATTATTAAGCCAAAGCATATTGAAGTCCAAATTATTGGCGATCAACAGGGCAATATCATTCATTTATATGAACGTGATTGCTCGATTCAACGTCGACATCAAAAGGTTGTAGAAATCGCACCATCTAATTCAATTTCGGAGGATTTAAGAAGCCGAATTTGCGATGCTGCGGTTCAATTAATGAAAAATGTCTCATACATAAATGCAGGGACAGTAGAATTTTTAGTTGCAGGCGATGAGTTTTATTTCATCGAGGTCAACCCTCGTATTCAAGTAGAGCATACGATTACTGAAATGATTACGGGTGTTGATATTGTGCACGCCCAAATTAAAGTGGCAGCAGGGTACGGTCTCCATAGTGAGGAAATCCATATTCCACAACAGGCAGATATTCCAATGATCGGCTATGCGATTCAAGCGCGTGTCACAACGGAAGACCCAGCTAATGATTTTATGCCTGATACAGGGAAGCTTATGGTGTACCGTTCAAGCGGTGGTTTTGGCGTTCGATTGGATGCCGGCAATGGCTTCCAAGGAGCTGTTGTAACGCCGTACTATGATTCGCTACTAGTTAAAATTTCAACGACAGGGATGACGTTTAAAGAAGCGGCAGCAAAAATGGACCGAAACTTAAAAGAGTTCCGTATTCGTGGGGTGAAAACGAATATTCCATTTTTAAATAATGTTGTAACGCACGATAAATTTTTAACGGGTGCATTTGATACAAGCTTTATCGATTCAACACCTGAATTATTTAATTTCCCTGAGCGCAAAGACCGTGGGACAAAGCTCTTAAGCTATATTGGCAATGTGACACTTAATGGCTTCCCTGGTGTAGAGAAGAAGTCGAAACCAATTTTTGTGCAGCCGAGCATCCCAAAAGTCGATAAATTAATCGTTCCTCCGGCAGGGACAAAGCAAATTTTAGATGCCCAAGGAGCAGACGGGCTTGTGAAATGGATTTTGGAGCAAGAGGATGTGCTATTAACGGATACAACTTTCCGAGATGCACACCAATCACTTCTTGCAACACGTGTGCGTTCACAGGATATGTTCGAAGTTGCAGATGCAACAGCGCGCATGATGCATAATTTCTTCTCACTAGAAATGTGGGGGGGCGCGACGTTTGATGTGGCGTACCGTTTCTTAAAAGAAGACCCATGGGAGCGTCTTGCTAAGCTACGAGAACAAGTACCGAATGTACTATTCCAAATGTTATTGCGTGGTGCGAATGCAGTTGGCTACACAAATTACCCAGACAATTTAATTCGTGAGTTTATCGCTGAATCAGCGGCATCAGGCATTGACGTATTCCGTATTTTCGATAGCTTGAACTGGATTAAAGGAATGGAAGTAGCCATTGATGCAGCACGTCAATCAGGTAAAATTGCTGAAGCTGCGATTTGTTACACAGGAGATATTTTTGATGAATCAAGAGCGAAATATTCAGTTCAATACTACAAGGAAATGGCAAAAGAGCTAGAGGCAGCAGGTGCCCATATTTTAGCGATAAAAGATATGGCTGGATTATTGAAGCCAGAAGCAGCTTATCGTTTAATTTCAGAGTTGAAAGAGACGACAAGTCTGCCAATCCATCTGCATACGCATGATACAAGTGGCAATGGTATTTATTTATATGCCAAGGCGATCGAAGCAGGGGTAGATATCATTGATACGGCGCTCGGTTCAATGGCAGGTTTAACATCACAGCCAAGTGCAAACTCCTTGTATTATGCAATGAAAGGCGGTAAGCGCGAGGTTCGTGCCGATATCGATGCGCTTGAAAAGTTATCGTACTACTGGGAAGATGTGCGTAAATACTATAAGGATTTTGAAAGCGGCATGATTAGCCCGCATTCAGAAATTTATGTCCATGAAATGCCAGGTGGTCAGTACAGTAACTTGCAACAGCAAGCCAAAGCAGTTGGCCTTGGAGATCGATGGGAAGAAGTGAAGCGTATGTATTCCCGCGTAAACCTTCTATTTGGCGATATTGTCAAAGTAACCCCATCTTCGAAAGTAGTCGGTGATATGGCGTTATTTATGGTGCAAAATGATTTAGATGAAAACTCTGTCCTGACAAGAGGGCAAACAATCGATTTCCCAGATTCTGTGATTGAATTCTTCCAAGGCTATTTAGGACAACCACATGGTGGCTTCCCAGAGGCACTTCAAAAGGTTGTGTTAAAGGATCGTGAAGCAATTACGGTACGCCCTGGCGAACTACTAGAGCCTGTGAATTTTGAGCAATTAGAGGCGATACTAGAGGGAAAATTAAATCGTCCTGTGACAAAGCAGGATGTGCTAGCGTTTGCTTTGTATCCTAAAGTGTTTGAAGAGTATGCAAAAACAGTGAATTCCTTCGGCAATATTTCGGTATTAGATACGCCAACATTCCTTTACGGGTTAAAACTAGGCGAAGAAATCGAAGTCGAGATCGAAAAAGGAAAAACACTAATCATTAAACTTGTTTCTATTGGTGAACCGCAGCACGATGGTACGCGTGTTATATATTTTGAGCTAAACGGTCAATCTCGTGAATTAGTGATTCAAGATATGACTGTCGAAGTAGATGGCAGTCTGGCATTAAAAGCAGACCCAAACAATCCAAATCAAATTGGCGCAACGATGCCTGGAACGGTCTTAAAAGTAGTCGTATCGAAAGGAAGCCATGTAAAACGTGGGGATCACTTATTAATTACCGAAGCGATGAAAATGGAAACAACCGTCCAAGCGGCGAAAGACGGTATCGTGAAAGAAGTATACGCTCATGCGGGCGATGCTATTTCAACAGGTGATTTGTTAATTGAAATTGAATAATTGATAATAAAGAAGGTTATTAGAGGGCTTTTACAGCATACTAATAACCTTTTTTTATGGCTCATCACCATAATGTGTGGTTGATTTCCGTTACGGCTGGGCGCTTTGTTGCTGTCGCTTCGCTTTCGCACAGTTAAAACATTTGTTGTTGCCGCTTCGCTTTCGCACAGAGCAGAGCTTCCTGGGGGCGTCCGATGAGCCGCTTGGGCCAACAGATGTTTTTTGCGTGAAAGCGTAGTGCTAGCGTAGCGGCAGGATGTTGGTCACGAAGGCGTTATCACAGGACGTGATGCCTTTAGCCTTCGTTCCCCTATATCGCTAATCCTCAAGGAGTCGCCATCCTTCACTCCAATCAACTAATATATAGAGCATATATTTTTAAGCTTTTTGCTTATGAGCCTTTTTTATCTTCATTCAGAAAATATTTTTGTAGCGAAAGCACACCGAGGCAACAACTAATTTTGCTATATTGTAATAATAAACTTGTTGATTTTTATAGACATAAATGGTAGAAGTGTTTGCCGAAATAAAAAAGATTCACTACTTAAAAATGTAGCGAATCTTTTTCTACTATTATTTGCTTTTTTCATTATAATTGCTACGTGCAACTAGCATTATCATGTAACAAAGTAGACCAAATAGAATTGAAATGAATAATGAATGAAGTAATGCGACTGTTAAATTCAATTTAGTTAGGACTACTAACATACCTGCGATCATTTGTAAAATTACTATAGTAAAAGCAATAATCCAGCCATAGTAAATAACGCGTTGATTTTTATATTCTTTTACAACGTGCCAAGTTATGTATGCAATCCAAATGAAAAAGATAAGAACTGCTAGGCGATGTCCCATTTGCACCCATTCATACATATTATTAAAAGGTGCGAATGGTGTTTCATTATAGCAAAATGGCCAGTCAGGGCATATTAAGCTAGAATCTGTATGGCGAACAAGCGCCCCTGTATAAACGACTAAATAAGAATAAATTGTGACAGCAATTGTATGCCAACGTAACTTTTTACCAATAAATACGTTATCGGCATCAAATTTCCGATCGACTTCAAATACAATCATAGAAAGAAGGAGCACAGCAGCAAAGGAAATAAGAGAAATCCCAAAGTGGAGGGCTAATATGAAATCGCCTTGTCCCCACAACACTTGAGCTGCTCCAATAAGAGCTTGTGCGATTAAGAAAAACATCGCTAAGAAACCTAATAATTTTACTTCTCGAATATGACCGAGTTTACGCCATGTCCAAACTGTTAACGCAAGAATTGAAATAGATACAACTCCAGTTACAAGACGATGAGAAAATTCAATTAAGACTTCTGGTGTTATTTCTTTTGGAATAAGAGAACCATTACAATCAGGCCAATTTCGACCACAGCCTAAGCCACTATCTGTTTTGGTAACGAGTGCTCCACCTAATAAAATAAGAAGCATTCCAACTGTAGCGGCAACAGCAAACCATTTCATATACTTGTTGTGTTGCATAAAATGAGTCACCTACTTTATCTATGAACATTACATGAAAGTAATGTTTCTGCTAATAGATGATATCGAAAATACAGGTAAAAAACAACTTGTAAAGAGTAGGGAGTATTAGATGTCGATTCCATTTCACAAATTGTTCATAATTTCGTACTCTAACCTTCACAATTCATTTTGGAAAATGATTTACTATAGATATGTTGTTTTTATTATATTTCTAGACAAAGCTAATTTTTACAACTTCATCTAAATTTCACTTAATGTCTAGAAATCAATCGCAAATTTCGCTATAGTAATTGGTAGCGGAATATGCTTACAAAAATGAAAGGAGAGGTATCATGTCAAACGGTCGTGCACTGACGGCTACTAGAAATGGTGGACCAGCATCAACATCTGTTGTGAAAGATTTCTTAGCACTGATAAAAATTGGAATTGTTAACTCGAATCTTGTCACAACGTTTACAGGGATGTGGCTGGCATTTCAATTTACTAGTAGACACTTCTTGCAAGAGCTTGATGTCATATTGTTCACCATGCTGGGTGCAGCATTGATTATAGGTGGCTCGGGCGCAATGAATAACTTTATTGATCAGGATATTGACCCAATCATGAAAAGAACGAAGGCAAGACCGACAGTAACGGGTAGATTTAAGCCGAATTTTGTACTGACCATTGCCCTCTCATTTTTAATTGTAGGTGAAATTTTGTTATTTGCGGCATCGTTTGCGGCCGGCATGTGGGGACTTGTAGGAATATTTGCTTATGTTGTTCTGTACTCAATGTGGTCAAAGAGGAAGCATGTTAGTAACACGGTTGTAGGAAGTATTTCGGGGGCAATCCCACCAGTTATTGGGTTTGCAGCTGTTGAGCCTACATTAGGTGCTGGAGCACTTGCCTTATTCCTGATCATGTTTGCATGGCAACCACCGCATTTTTATGCACTTGCTATGAAACGTACTGAGGAATATCGTGCAGCTAATATACCAATGCTACCAGTAGTAAAGGGATTTAAACGAACTAAGTACTCAATGTTATTCTGGATTCTTTTATTATTACCGTTACCTTTCCTTTTACCGGAGCTTGGGATTGGCTTCTTAATTCTTGCGACTGCATTGAACTTGGGCTGGTTGATTCTAGCTTTTAAAGGCTTTACGACAAAAGATGATATGAAATGGGCAAATAAAATGTTTATCTATTCTTTGAATCATATGACCATACTATTTGTATCCATCATAATTTTTGCGTTGTTTAGCTAAATGTAGGAATTCTTTCTTTTCTTAAAGAATTCATATAGACAGAACTGATGTCCTAGGTACACATGAAAATACAACAAAGAAAGAGGGGTTTAATTAAGCTATGATGAAAGGGCTTAAAAAGTGGCGTCTTTTTTCACTACTAGCAGTGATGATGGTTTTCCTTTCTGGTTGTGGTGAAGATTATATTTCTGCACTGAAACCATCTGGTCAAGTAGGTAAAGAACAATTTAATCTATTAATGCTAGCTACTGGAATTATGACGTTAGTTGTAGTAGTAGTATCCGTTGTCTATTTACTTGCATTCTTAAAATTCCGCCGTGCAAAAGTTGGCGAAAATGTTATTCCTAAGCAAGTAGAAGGAAGTCACACTCTTGAGGTGATTTGGACAGTTATTCCAATTATTTTATTATTAATCTTAGCTGTACCAGTTGTTACGGCTACTTACAAATTTGCAGATGTTGCTGCGATGGACGAAGTAGATGAAAACGGTGACAAAACAGCACTTACAGTAAATGTAACTGCAAAATTATATTGGTGGGAGTTTGAATACCCTAACCAAGGTATTGTAACGGCACAAGAATTAGTAGTACCAACAGGTCAAAAAGTTTACTTTAACTTAAAAGCTGCCGATGTTAAGCACTCATTCTGGATTCCTGCTATAGGCGGTAAAATGGATACGAACGTAGATAACTTGAACAAGTTCTATCTAGAATTCGATAAAGAATCAAAAGACCTTAAAGACGGCGTATTCTATGGTAAATGTGCTGAGTTATGTGGTCCTTCACATGCATTAATGGACTTCAAAGTTAAAGCATTAAGCCCAGATGCATTCGATACATGGGTAGCTTCAATGAAAGCAACAGATGGTAAAAAGGCTGACAAAGCTTCAACAGATTTAGGGGAAGCAACATTTGCTCAGAGCTGTATGGGTTGTCATGCTATATCAGGTACAAGTGGTGCAGGCACACCAGGTCCTAACTTAGCTACTTTTGGTGACCGTAACCGTGTTGCTGGTTTCTTAGAACATACTGAAGAAAACTTAAAAGATTGGATTCAAGATCCTGGGAAATTCAAACCAGGTAACTTAATGATGAATCCAGAAGGCACTGCGCCAATTTATGGCGACTTAACTGACGAAGAAATTCAAGCTCTTGCAACGTATATCATGGGCTTATCTGTTGAGAAATAATTTTAGTTTTATGTAACAAACTTGAGGGAGGTAAAAGTTGTGAGCTCATACACACAGAAAAAGGGCTTTGGAGCAACTGTCTGGGACTACATTACAACTGTTGACCATAAAAAGTTAGCAGTAATGTATTTATTAGCCGGTACACTGTTCTTTGCTATCGCTGGTTTTGAAGCGTTATTAATGCGTATTCAATTAATGAAACCAAATAACGACTTCGTATCAGCTGGTTTTTTCAATGAATTATTAACAATGCACGGAACAACGATGTTATTCCTAGCTGCGACTCCATTACTATTCGCATTTATGAACATGCTTGTACCATTACAAATTGGTGCGCGTGACGTAGCATTCCCGTTCCTTAACTCTTTAGGGTTCTGGTTATTCTTCCTAGGTGCAGTATTCCTTCACCTATCATTCTTTATGGGTGGCGCTCCTGATGCGGGCTGGACATCTTATGCATCATTATCTTTATATTCTCCTGGACATGGTATTGACTTCTATGTTCTCGGTTTACAAATATCAGGTGCAGGTACGTTAATTTCAGGTCTTAACTTTATCGTTACGATTATTACAATGCGTGCTCCAGGTATGACATTTATGCGTATGCCATTATTCACTTGGACTTCTCTAGTATCAAGTGCATTAATCCTATTCGCATTCCCTCCATTAACAATTGGTTTATTAATGATGTTATTTGACCGTATGTTCGGTGGTAACTTCTTTGACCACTTAATGGGTGGTAACACAATTATTTGGGAACACCTATTCTGGATCTTCGGACACCCAGAAGTTTATATCTTAGTATTACCAGCGTTCGGTTTATTCTCTGAGATTATTCCAGCGTTCTCTCGTAAACGTTTATTCGGATACTCTTCAATGGTATTCGCAACAATTTTAATCGGTTTCTTAGGGTTCATGGTTTGGGCTCACCACATGTTTACAGTTGGTCTTGGGCCAACAGCTAACGCAATCTTTGCTGTTGCAACAATGGCGATTGCGGTTCCGACAGGTATGAAAGTATTCAACTGGATCTTAACTATTTGGGGCGGATCTATTAAAGTTACAACACCAATGCTTTATGCACTTGGTTTCATCCCGTCATTCGTTGCGGGTGGTGTTACAGGGGTAATGCAAGCATCTGCACCTCTTGACTACCAATTACACGATTCTTACTTTATCGTTGCTCACTTCCACTACGTAATCGTTGGTGGTATCGTAACAGCGTTATTTGGTTCAGCGCACTTCTACTGGCCAATTTTCTTCAACCGTATGTTAAACGAAACACTTGGTAAAATTACTTTCTGGGTATTCTTTATCGGATTCCATTTAACGTTCTTCGTTCAACACTTCTTAGGTTTAATGGGTATGCCACGTCGCGTATTCACTTACATGGAAGGTCAAGGTTGGGATCAGTTTAACTATATCTCTACAATCGGTGCATTAATGATGGGTGTAGGGGTTATCTTAATGGTAATCAACTGCTTAATGTCAATCAAAGGCAAACCAGCAGGTCGCGATCCATGGGGCGATGGACGTACTTTAGAATGGTCAATTCCACAACCAATCCCATTCTATAACTTCCGTCAAACACCTCTTGTTCGAGGTTTAGATCCTTGGTGGATTGAAAAGCAAGAAGGTAATAAAGAAGTTACATTTGCTGAGCCAATCGGTGATATTCATATGCCGAACAACTCAGCTATCCCATTTGTTATTTCTATGGGTTTGTTTATCGCGGCATTCGGTGCTCTTTACAACCCAGATGCAGATAAACCATGGTCAATTTATATTTTAATTGCTGGTCTTGCAATTACATTTGGTGCTATGATTTTCCGTTCTGTTAAGGACGATCACGGCTTCCACTTACACAAAGAAGAAATTCTTGAAATTGAAGAACATCTTTACGGCAAAGGAGGAAATAAATAATGGATTTCAATACTAAATTTACTCCTCATACTTGGCCAGATCATCCTGAACAAGCGACGATGGAAGGGAAAAATAAAGTTGTTGGTTTCTGGATTTTCCTTGCCTGTGAAGTTGTACTTTTCGCAAGTTTATTCGCTACTTACCTAGCGCTTAAGAACAAAGGGCCAGCTGGCATGGAGTTCACAACACAAGATTTATTTGAATTACCTTTAGCTTTCGCTATGACGATGTTATTATTAACATCTTCACTAACGTCTGTTTATGCCATTTACCATATGCGTAACTTTAACTTTAAGGCTATGCAAACTTGGCTTGGTATAACATTACTTTTAGGTCTTGGATTCTTAGGTCTTGAAATTTATGAATTCAATCATTATGTAGGTCTTGGTTTTACATTTGACCAATCTGCATTCTCAACTGCGTTTTATTCATTAGTTGGTACACATGGTTTCCACGTAACATTAGGTCTTGTGTGGATTGCTACGTTAATGCTTCGTAATGCTAAACGTGGTCTTAACTTATACAATGCACCTAAATTCTTCGTGGCTGCATTATACTGGCACTTTATCGACGTAGTTTGGGTATTCATCTTTACAGTAGTTTACTTGATGGGAGTGATCGGATAATATGTCATCACACGATACACCTATAGTTGCTAAGTCACAGGCACAATACGAGTATGATCGTCATCATAATGCCGTTCATATGCGTAAACAAGTAATTAATTTTGCGATGATGATTTTCTTTACGTTTATCGCATTCGCAGTAGTTGCAGCTGATTTTTCTAAATACTTAATATTACCGCTTATTTTATTGCTTGCTGGAGTTCAAGTTGTTCTTCAACTTTACTCTTTCATGCACTTAGAAGACAAAAAAACACACTTCGGTGGTGTAATTGGCTTCTTCATGTGGATGGGTATTTTAATCGCATTTACATTCTTCTTAGCATTTTTAACAATCATTTGGTGGTAATCATCAAAAAAAGCACGTTCTCTACTTACTGTAGGAACGTGCTTTTCTTTTTGGGTTCTGCTAAAAAGTTAAATGGATGAAGAGTAATAATTAGTGGTAGATAGAAAAACCTAACACTGCTTTCATATGAGCTTAAAACGTTGTTTAAAAATGCTAAACATGTACACCTTGATTTCTTTTGTATGGGGTTAAGCACTTTATTATTTTGAGCAGAGGCACCTTACCTTATATAAAAAGACGACAAGCAAATAAAAATGTACATTTCTGTGCGGACATTTATACTTTAATTAAAGTTTTCATTTTATACAAGTTGATTGGAGTGGAGACTGGGCGACTCCTTGGGGATCAGCGATATAGAGGAACGAAGGCTAAAAACATCACGTCCTGTGATAACGCCTTCGTGACCAACATCGTGCTGCTGTCGCTACGTTGCACTCACGCTTTCGCGCAAAAGACATCTGTTGGCCCGAGACCCTGCAGAGAAGCGAAGCGGCTCATCGGGCGCCCCCAGGAAGCTCTGCTCTGCGCGAAAGCGAAGCGTCAGCGGCAAAGCGCCCAGTCGGAACGGAAATCAACCCTGCGCTATGTTGATAGCCACGAGAAATAAGATATTCTTCAGGATGATTTATAGTTTTTAACATTTTTTCAATAGATGAACTAGCTTGTATGAGTAATATATTGTGGTTAGTAATTTGTTCACCTTTCGTTCATTGCAGAATGTTTGTAAGCGTTCTATAATAGGGATACTGAAGTTAAAGGAGTGCGTTTTGTATGCCACTTAGTATATTTGGTTTCCAAGCTTTATGGAGCCCATACTTAATAGGGGTTCTTGTATTTATAACAGTCATCTATTTTCTAGTCACAACAAAGTGGCGCAAGGATTTTAAAGTAAGTGAGCCTTTGAAAAAAGGGGAGGCTATTTATTTTGTACTGGCGATGGTAACGATATATATTATTAAAGGATCTCCAATAGATTTAATGGCGCACATTATGTTTACAATGCATATGGTGCAAATGGCTATTTTATTGTTACTTGTACCGATTTTCTTAATTAAGGGGATTCCTTGGTGGGTATGGAAAGTTGCGATTGAAGCACCAGTTGTTAGATCTTTATTTAAAGTATTTACATTTCCCGTCGCTGCAGTATTTGTGTTTATTGGTCTATTTTCTTTCTATCACTTACCCGCAGTGCTAGACTACATTAAATTAAACGAAACTCTACATGGTACATATACATTTGTATTATTTGTTTCTGCTGTCTTAATGTACTGGCCTTTGATTCAAAAGATGCCAAATCAACCACAAATGAAGCCTTTGCATAAATTAGCCTATATCATTGCGAATGCGGTATTAATTACACCTGCGTGTGCGTTAATTATTTTTGCGCCAAACGCTATGTATGAAACATATACAAATGGTGAAGCATGGCTAAAAGCAATGGAACTTTGTGTACCAGTGGCCACACTTTCTAGCTTATCTCTTTCAGGGCCAGAGCTCTTTACAAATATGACACCTGTTGCTGATCAGCAACTAGGCGGCGTTTTAATGAAGATTTTACAAGAGATTATTTTTGGGGTATTACTAGGGGCGATTTTCCTTAATTGGTATCGTGCAGAACAAAAGGATCCGGATAAAATTACTGCCGATGCTTTAAAAGAGCATCAAAAGAAATGGGAAAGCCAGCAGCAACATTAATTGTAAAATAAAGAAATTTAACTTCTTTCAACAGGTGTCCAAATACCTGTACCTGTCGCTACGCTTTCGGTACAAAAGATACTTGCTGAAATAGAGGAACTCAGTCTAAGAGCGCCACATCCTGTGGCAACGACTGAATGACCAACATCGTGTTGGCCTAGAGCCTCCGGCGGATGCCACGGAATCGGAAAGGAGTTCTTAGGGGATGTTAGCCTAAAAACATCGCATCCATGCAATAACGGCTAACTGACCTGCATCGGTAAAAACGCCACGTCCTGTGGCATTACCGAAATGATCGACATCGTGTCGGCCCTCATGCAGGCCTAAGCACAAAGCCGATTCCGGACGTAATTATGCCGGGGCATAATTGATTTTAAAGTATAAGGGGTTTTGTCAATGGAATTGCAAATTTTGCCTACTATAAGTACATCATTCATTGTTATTAGTGCTGTACTTGTAGCTATTGGTTGGGGCTTAATTATAAAAAGAAAAGTTGAGGCACATAAAAAAGTAATGCTTGCAGCAGGTGTCGCAGCACTTATCTTCTTTATTATTTATGCTTCACGTACAATCTTTATTGGTAACACAGCGTTTGGTGGCGGAGAAGATTTAAAACCATATTATACGTTCTTCTTAATTTTCCACATTACGCTTGCAACAACTGGAGCAGTATTTGGGATTGTTAGTATCATCTCTGGTTTGAAAACGAATCTTAAGCTTCACCGTCGTATTGGACCGATTACAAGTATTATTTGGTTCTTCGTAGCTATTACCGGAGTTCTCGTTTACCTGTTACTTTATATTTTATTTGAGCCAGGTGAAACAACATCTGTCATTAAAGCTATTTTAGGCTTTTAACTTCTTTCAGCTGGTGTCATTGTGCTGAAGCATAATTGATCAAAAAGATCTCCCTCCTTTTTATTTTTGAGAAGGAGGGAGATTTTTTATGGATGTTTGATTAAATAGGGATATGACAACAACAAAGAGTAAAGGGCCGATTAAAATACCAACAAATCCAAACATTTCAAAACCGATATACATTGCAATAAAGGTTGTGAGTGAGGAGAGTCCAACTTTATTTCCAATCACTCTAGGTTCAATCATACGTCGAACTAAAAATAGTGCGATTGTTAATACGACTAGCATAACAGCAAAAATATAATCACCTGTAAAGGCTTTGTATAGTGCCCAAGGAAGAAGCAAAATGAATGAGTCTAAAAAAGGAACGAAGTCTAAAATGACTAGCAAGAGTGATAAAACGAGTGGGAATGGAGTTTTAAGAAAATAAAAAGTCCCAAAAGATATAGCTAAAATACAAATACCAACAAAAAATTGTGCTTTCATAAAACCAAATAAAGCAAGTTTCACACGCTGTCCAATAAATAGAATTTTTTGTTGATAGTGAAACGAAATAGGTGCTAACATTTTCCGGTTAATATTCGGTAGTTCTAAAAGAAACATATATAACACAATCCAATAAACAAAAATATCAAACAAACGAGAAGTAATATACGTAAGTAAAGATGACCAAACATTCACATTTGTTAAAGAAAGAGCATATTTCTCAATTGAAGAAAGAACTTGTGTTATCATAAGTTGAATTTGTATAACAAGATCTAAGGGCAAACGATGCGTGTAGTTGGAGAGCTTGGATTGCATTTGAATCCATATTGCTGAGAGCTGATTGAGGTACTCTGGAATATCAATGATAAATATTGAAAATTGTTTCCAGCTTATAAATATGATGAGAATACATAATAATAATGTCACAATTGAAAAGATCATAAAAAAAATGGATGCGACTATTTTTCGTTTTTTTCGGAACCGTTTACTAATTCGTATGATGACAGGTTCCAATAATAATGCAGTTACGTAGGCAAGCAGTATAGGTAATGACAGGGATATAAACCAGAGAATTGCAATTCCAGCCGCTATAACGATTATCGGATGGCGAAAAAAAGGGCTTTTTAAAAATTGTAACATTTATCTCACCTACATCATGTAAAAGATATAGTTAGTATGAGAAGAAAAAAATTTTTTACTCAAAATAAAAAAGACTGGACCACCAGTCTTTTCAGTTTAGCTATTGCACTGCATGCTATTGCCGTTACTGTTACCTGATAAAAAATAAAATGATTTCGATGTTTAATCGACATATATGCACCGTGAAATAACTATCTAAAATTACGCACGAATTTCAAAAGCTTGTAAGTCTAATTTAACCTTTTTTAAGATTTCTTCACATTTTTTTACAAGATGAGCTGGATAAACTTCATCATCACCATACTCAACACCGTGTGGATAGTAGTACTTACCAAGTACTGGTTTCATTAATGTTAAGATTGCATCGTGTGCACCAACATCACCTGATTTAGCATATGAGAATACACGTAGGTAATAACGTCCCTCACGAGTATCGAAACGCTTATCAAATGTCATACGTTCGTAGTCCCAGCCGCCATCACATTCTAAACCGTTTTTTTTCATGACGCTTACAATAAGTTCTTGATCAGCTGTTAAATTTTCAAGGTTAGTATTTTCAAAATACATCTCTAATCCTCCTTTAGGTTCTCGTACAAAGTATACGCTCATTTTTATAATAGAGCATATTCGACATTGTTGCAATGACAACATTGTGTCAACACAACTACAATTGATATAATAGTTTTAGAATAATCGTGATAAGAAGGAGTCATGTATGAAAGCTTTATTTCGCATTTTTATGGCATGTGCTGCAATTGCGTTGATTGGCTTTATGTTTTTTAATACACCACGTGAAAACGAGCCGCTAAAAGGCCCGAATGCCAATTCAAATATCATTCCCAAAACCGAGTTAACGCAACCTGAAATGGGGGCAATGCCACGTCCGGAAAGCGGGATGTCGACATTAATCGGGAAAGAAATAAAGGCAGTTTCAGATAAATATGGTGAACCAGTGCGAAAGGAACCATCGTCCTTTGGCTATGATTGGTGGATCTACAATGCAAGTCCTTCCAAATTTTTTATGGTAGGCGTTGAAAATAATGTGGTGACACAAGTTTATCTAGCTGGTGAAGATTTAGATGCTTCTCCTTTTAAGGTTGGTCAGAAGCGTGATGATATATACCGAATGACTATCATTGATTACGAAGTAACTGCGAATGTTGGTAAAAATATTTTCTCTTTCTCGATGAGTGAAGAAGATATGCAGACACGGTTGCTTGTAAAATTCGATGGGCTGTTTGCACAACTCTATCTCGATAGAGAAACGAGTGAGCTACAAGGCATACGCTTTACTAATAGTAAAACTCTTGTTCTTCATCAACCTTATGAAATGACTTATCAAGGCGAGCTAGTTATACCAACACCACCTTCTTCCTTTTTACAGAAGGAAATTAATGAAGCAAGTGCTGCGCAACTTGACGATTTAATAAATGTAGCAAGAGTTCAACATGATTTATCTCCATTAAATATTGATGAATCAATAGAAGAAGTTGCAAATATGCATAGTGAAGATATGAAGGTTCAAAATTTCGTTGGTCATGAATCACCAACAAATGGAGATTTAAAAAAGAGATTAGAAACACAGGGTATCGAATATAGTGAGGCAAATGAAAATCTTGCGACTGATTATTTTGATGCTATCGAAGCAATGCATGGCTGGCTTAATTCATCTGAGCACCGAAAAATCATTTTAAATGATTTATATACTACAGTGGGATCTGGAGTCTTTTTAAACTATTATACGCAAATATTGTTAGAATCTTCTTCACAGGAGCTGGATAGTGAGAATAAAGACTCTGAGGAACCAGTAGAAAATATTGATGAATCATCACCTTGAAGAGAAACTTAACCTGTGGAGTTTTTCTTCACCTCACTGATTAGTAGTTTTCAATAATCAAGCGTTTACGGGACAGTGAATCTTGTTCCGCTTTCGGTACATCTAAAATGCTGGAATATATAGAAATCAAAGACTGAAAATACACTTGGCAAAATCAAGTGTATTTTCAGTCTTTTCAGTTAGACGAAAAAGAGAAGCACAATAACCAACTACAATTTTCGTCACACCATTATATACGCCGTCATATGCTAGAGAACCGAAAGGGGGAATGAAGCTTGCAATTAGCTGAGCTATTAAAAGACTGGCCGTGTAGTGTAACTGGAGGATCTATTCGTACAAATATTACAGGCGTTGAGGATTATGCTCAGGCAGTAAAACCTGGGGATATTTTCATTGTACGTAAAGGTAAGAAAACATCGGGAAGTCGTTTTGTAAAAGAAGCATTAGCTCGGGGAGCTGCCGCTATAGTATCAGAGGAAAGTATTTCAATACCTATTACTGATCAAAGTATTCCTTTTGTTTGGGTTCCGAATACATCCTTATTTTTATCGTATGCGAGTGCAAAGCTTTCAGCCTTTCCAGCGGAAGCATTAACAGTCATTGCGGTTACGGGTACGAATGGTAAAACAACAGTGAGTCATTTTGTGAGCCAATTGCTAAGAGCTCTACATAAAAACGTCGCGGTTATTGGAACTGTAGGATTTTTCATCAATGAACAGAAACAACAAACAGTGCATGAGCAATTAACTACATTACAGGCAAAAGAGTTGCATCCGATTTTAAAGCAATGTGTACGAAATGGTGTTACACATGTTGTTTTAGAAGCTTCGTCAATGGGGTTACAGCAACATAGGCTTGATCATTGTGATATCGATTGTGGTGTTTTTTTAAATTTAACGGAGGACCATTTAGAAGATCATGGAGGACTTGAAGCGTATAAGCGGGCGAAAAAAAGGTTGGCAGATTTGTCAAAAAAGCTTGTGCTAAATGGGGATGATAATTTTTGCCGTTCCGTTGGTATTTATGATAAGAAAAAATCCTGCTCATTCGGGTTTGATAATCATAATGATTTACATATCCAAATTGTTAGTGAATCAATTGGAAAAACGGTGCTTTGTTTACAAACGTCCTCGAGCGAACATATCGTGGAAATTCCTTTTAACGGAAAATATCATGTGCAAAATGCTGTAGCTGCGTTAATGACTTTATGGCGGCTAGGTTTTTCAATTGAAGATCTAGCGGAGCATATGTGGTTGTTAAGGCTACCAGAAGGAAGGCTTGAGAAAATAGACAATCCATTTGGGGTTGCCGTGTATGTAGATTATGCTCATACGGCCGAGGCATTACAGGCTGTTTTGCAAACTTTGGATCGTTCTAAAAACCTTTACCTTGTATTTAGCTGTGGGGGGAATCGAGATAAGTCGAAACGTTTTGCGATGGGAGCGGTAGCTAGTAAGTATGCGGATGTCATTTTTTTAACAACGGATAATCCACGTGATGAGGACCCTATTTTAATTAATGAAAGTATTATTGCTGGTTTTACTGAGCAGCAATATTATGAAATCTATTTAGATCGAAAAGTTGCTATTCATCAAGCGCTAGCAAAGGCAGAAAAAGGCGATATTGTACTTGTTGCCGGAAAAGGGCATGAACAAACCCAACAAATAAAAAATCAAAAATTCCCTTTTTCCGATCAACAATGTATTCGAGATTACTTTTTAAATCTTATGTCTAAGGACGGCGTTGAATAACAAAGAAAGATCCAGTCGCAATAGCAAGTCTTCGTCCAGTCTCATCCTCGATATCGCATTCCATCACAAGTGTCTGGCGCCCTTTATGGACGAAACGCCCACGAGCGATTAGTTCCTTGTTCGTTGTTGTAGCAATATAAGAGATATTCATATTTGTTGTGACAACATTAAAGCCTTCTGGCACTGAACGCGAAGCAAGTCCGCCCATTGCTGCATCTGCAATTGTTGCAATAATCCCACCGTGTGGTACCTTAATAGTATTATGGATAACAGGTGTAATGGGAATACGAACTTCACTAACTTCGGATTCAAATTTGCCTACCATATGTAAGGCAGCATTAATATAACGTCGATGAATACCTTGTTGTTTATCGCGAAGTCCAGACAATAAATGTAGTAAGACTTCCTCATCTTCAGGCGTGCTATGTTGTAAAATCTCTGCAAGTAATTGTTCTATTTGTTCTTTAGATGATGGTACCAATTTAAAAACTCCTCCATTGAAAAATATCAATAATGTAAAATTACCATAAAATCTGTTATGATGGAAAAGAGATTGGGGGAATTAAAAATGATGATGACCTCTGACTGGGCAATCATTTTGGATGAGGCCGATGCGCTTTGTGAGATGATTCTTTCCTCTGAGCCTGCGAAAGCGCTGCAACAAGCTTATGATGATGTGTATAGCGACGTCCAAATAGTGGAAGCTATTTACGCTTTCAATCGCATGAAAGAGCAGTACGAAGATGTACAACGTTTCGGAAAATATCATCCGGATTATCATACAATTATGAAATCGATTCGTCAGCAAAAGCGCGCACTCGATTTAAATGAAAAGGTTTCGGCATTGAAACTTGCTGAGAACGATTTTCAAGATTTGCTTGACCAAATAAGCTTACTTATAGGAAAAACTGTTTCTGAAGCGGTAAAAGTTCCTGTAAGTAATCCGTTCTTTGCATCAGGTTCTTCATGTGGTGGAGGATGTGGCTCAGGCGGTTCATGCTCATGCTCTGCTTAACACAAGGTAATGCTTTTTAATAGACTATATACAAAACTCGATTGAGTTTGTATATAGTTTTTTTATTACTATATTATGTTGTAGCGACAGCAACATACATCAGGATGAAATTGCTGAATAAAAATAAAAATTGTATAGTAATTGAATAGGTGATAGAGAAAGTAAAGGAGGATAAATGGATGAAGACTTATCGAATTGCCGTTATACCAGGAGATGGGATTGGTAAAGAGGTTGTACCTGCGGCGATAGAAGTGCTTAATAAAGCTGCTCAACTAGATGGCAGCTTTCAGTTTGAATGGCCAACATTCCCATGGGGGTGTGATTATTATTTAGAGACAGGTAAAATGATGCCTGATAATGGTATTGAAATTTTAAAAGGTTATGATCAAATCTTTTTAGGTGCTGTAGGTATGCCCGATTTAGTACCAGATCACATTTCATTATGGGGACTACTTATTAAAATCCGCCGTGAGATGAAACAATCTATTAATGTGCGTCCGGCAAAGCTACTTCAAGGTTTGCCTTCACCTTTACGTAACCCAAATGGCTTTGATTTTGTAGTTGTACGTGAAAACTCAGAAGGAGAGTATGCTGAGAGTGGTGGCAGAATACATAGTGGACAAGATGAAGTTGCTATCCAAAATGCTATTTTCACGAGGAAGGGAACAGAGCGGGCAATGCGATATGCATTTGAAATGGCGAAAACTCGACGCCAGCATGTTACAAGTGCCACAAAATCTAACGGAATTACGTATAGTATGCCTTTTTGGGATGAAGTATTTGCAGAAGTAGGTAAAGATTATGAGGACATAGGCCAAGTATCTAATCATATTGATGCTTTAGCTGCTTTTTTAGTGATGAAGCCAGAAAACTTTGATGTAATTGTTGCATCGAATTTATTTGGGGATATTTTAACCGACTTAGGTGGTGCAATTATGGGCAGCATCGGTATTGCGCCAGCTGCAAATTTAAATATAGAACGACAATATCCATCCATGTTTGAACCAGTTCATGGCTCAGCTCCTGATATTGCAGGACTAGGAATCGCAAATCCGCTTGGACAAATTTGGACAGGAAAAATGATGCTTGATTTCTTAGGGTATCATGAGGTTGGTACAAAAGTGCTGAATGCGATGGAAGCAACATTAGCGCAAGGTGTTAAAACAGGTGATTTGGGAGGAAAAGCAACATTACGTGATGTAACGGATGCGGTATTACATCATTTACAATAAAGTGAAATTTAAAAAGTCATGACCAAAAGTAGTGGGGGACATTTGTTAAAACGTATGCCATTCATCCTCATTCCGTAAAAACTCTTACTTTTGAGGGGGGATAAGTTGATCTCCGTTACGACTGGGCGGCTCCTCGGGGATTAGCAATAGAGGAACAAAGGCTAAAAGCATCACATCCTGTGATAACGCCTTCGTGACCAACATCCTGCTGCTGCCGCTACGCTAGCACTACGCTTTCGCGCAAAAAACATCTGTTGGCCCAAGCGGCTCATCGGACGCCCCCAGGAAGCTCTGCTCTGCGCGAAAGCGAATGTTTTATCTGTGCGAAAGCGAAACGACAGCAACAACGAATGTTTTCTGTGCGAAAGCGAGGCGACAGCAACAACAAATGTTTTATCTGTGCGAAAGCGAAGCGACAGCAACAAAGCGCCCAGTCGGAACGGAGATTAACCACACGTTATGGTAATGATAGAACTTTAAACAGTGGGGTTTTCATCAGTTCGACTGTTTATTGATCTTTGCTAAAACTTACTAAAAAATCTAAGGGGTGTAGGGTCACATGATCAAGTTTTTTCAGTATAACTGGCAAGTAAGAGACGAATGGTTCGAGTGGTGTAATCAGCTAAGTATAGAGGAATTATTGAAAAAGCGAAGTGGTGGAGTAGGTAGTATTCTATATACACTATTTCATATTATTGAAGTTGAATATAGCTGGATTCGCGGCATTATGGGAGAAAGAGACATAATATTCGATTTTGATGAATATAGAACGCTTGAAAAAGTAAAAAATCTCTCAATTGAATTACAAGAAGAAATTATTGAATTTTTGAAGCATAATGAAAATTTAAGCGATGAAATCGTAAAGGTTTCTTGGGATACAAATACTTATACAAAAAATGATATTTTACACCATACTATTGCACATGAAATTCATCATATAGGGCAGCTTTCTGTGTGGGCGAGACAATTAAATTTATCCCCGGTACCTGCTAATTTTATAAGAAGAAAATATTAAAAGGTAAGGGCTATAACAAGTAGCCCTTACCCATCAATGTGTTAACCTAATGGAACTTAAGCTCCATTCCATGGTTCTTATTTTTGTAGTAATTCCACAGCAATATCAGGTCGATCTGTAACAATACCTTTTGCACCATTGTGAATTAATTTATTCATTGTTGGAGCGTCATTGATCGTCCAATAATGAACAGGGATATTTAAATTGCTTAAAAACTGGATAAACTTCGGAGAATCTAAGTTAATTACTCCTGATTTAGGTGGTATTTGGAATACATCTACCTTTGGATGATATAAATGTCCGAACTGGCTTGAGAAAGAAGCGAATGCTTTACGAACATCTGATTCGCCTGCACCTAGTGCTACTTGATTTTGAGCATATAAATTAAAGCGATCGATCTGTTCGCCGTAGAAGCTTGTAACAACTACTCGATTCTCAGCACCAAGCTCTTCAATTAAACGCCATAGTTTAGATGGCATTAAACTTCCTTCATACGTATCTGGCGCATCTTTAATATCAATATTTACTAACACGTTTGGATAAGATTCTAGAAGTTCGCGTAAAGTTACAACGTCTATTTTTTCATCTCGATAAGGAAATTCCCCATCCAAATCTTCAAATTGATAACCGTGGTTTAATGCATTTATTTCTGCTAAAGTCATGTCTGCAACAAGTCCATAGCCATCTGTCGTACGATCAACAGTATCATCATGGAAAACGATAATTTCCTCATCTTTAGTTAAGCGAATATCTATTTCAAAGCCCTGAACACCTAACTGCATGGCTTTTTCAAAAGCAGGTATTGTATGCTCAGGTGCTAAATGAGCACCGCCACGATGTGCGAGAATAATTGGGTGATCAAATTGTAATGCTTGTTTACCTTCTCGTTGTTGAGGTTTAGAAATAGCTTTACTACCTGCCCAAGCCGCTGCACTTGCCGCTGCGATTGCAAGCGCAATCTTTGTTTTCTTACCCATATTCGTCCTCCTTAACAATTAAATTAATATAAATAGTACTGACAATTTCACTTTTAAATTTTCAGTGAGCAAACAAAAAATTATAACTTAAACTAGTGCTCTATTAACTTGCATAAGTGAATGTAAAAATCTTAGTCAACGTTGTATGCTTTTCCATTATAACGGAAAATCAAGCGTTCTGTCAGCTAAACTCTGTTGCTATCATTTTCCGGTCTATGGTATTCTTTTATGTAAGAAATGAGGGGAATACTATGAACGAACGCCAAGGACTAATCGTTTACGTCCATCAATTAAAACATGCGAAGTCTCTTCGAAAATATGGTCATGTTCTTTATATTTCTCGGAGGCAAAAATATGTAGTTCTTTATTGCGAGCGAGAGGAAATTGAATCAATGTCAACAAAACTACAACGCCTTCCATTTGTGAAAGACGTTGTAAAGTCTTATCGTCCATTTGTTAAAACTGAATTTGAAAATGCGAAACCAGATAAAGCGAAAGAATATGACTATAAAGCGGGTCTATAATACTATGTTAAAGCCGGTATATAGTGATGAAGTCTCATTATTCCGATTAAGTATTGATAAAATAGTTTTGATTCCGAAAATATAGAAGAGTGCTTTATTTCTACAACAACCGCTTTTCTATCTAGTCGTTTAATACTTTCTTCAAACATTTTTTGTCGCTGTGAAGGCTGCTCTTCATTATAAGGGATGCCTTCTCGACAAATATAAATCGGCATGAATTTACTTTCACCGACTGGTTTTAAAGCGATTGCTAAAGAAGCAAACTTTTTTTGTTCTTTAGTGGATGTTAGTATAAAAGCTTGGTGGAAGCGATCTTGATTGGTTTTTACTATTTCAAGTAGCTCATAAACATCACCATAGCCTTCACCTAATTCTATAAATTGTTGTGGCATAAAAATTGCACATCCTTTCCAATACACATAGTATCATGCTGCGGGAGGTCAAGCACATGAAATTTGCAATGAGTTTTTTTTCCATTCTAGCACTAATCATTACCGGAACATTATTTTTTCAGTACCATGCCTATTCATCTGATTTAGAAGCAGGCAATGGCGAATTCCGTTATTCACAGGAGATAGAAATTGTCTATCGAGAAAATAGCTTGGATATTCGTCAACATTTTAAAAACTTACCAAACCAAAATGTGAAAATAAAGTGGCCGGAAAATGCAGTGAACCCTAGTTGCTTTATCGATAACGAAAAAAGCTGTGAGCGTTTATCAGAAGAAGTCTCTTATTTTAAAAAAGGAGAGACTAAATCACAATCTGTTTCATACATAATTCCGATTGAGGGTGGCTTAAAAGATAAAATGCTCATCCAAAATGCTTTTGCCACATTAACGAATGGTGAAGCATCTTATTCCGTAGTACATATTTCAACCGATAGTAAAATTGTTGGTCAGTGGATCACGGGATTGCCTTTAGTAGGTCAGCAAAAGCTATCACTTGTTAACTATACAATGTTTAGTGGAGATGGTACAGTTCGTGATATTTATTGGCAAACAGGTAATTTAAAAGCACAAGAGCAAAATTCTGTGTTATCTATTTATGCACGAGGAACTATTTCGAAGGATCTCTTGAAGTCACTGGAAAACATTAAGTTTTTGAATGATCAACACATTGCTATTATTCAAGAAAAAAATCCGGTGAAAGTTCATGATGACCGACTTTTATTTATGCCTGAGCTAACTGAACAAGCAGTTGCACAGGAAGTTATACTGTCACAAATAAAGTCACAATATAAGTTTAAAGATTCACCAACATGGTTGCCAGAAGTTGTGGCATCCTATTTAGTGAAGGATACGATTGGTTCCGATAAAGCAAAGAAAATTGTGAAGACGTTAAAAGAATATATGACAGCAGATCAAGAGTCAGCATGGCAAGAATCTTTGGATAAGCTTGGGGAAGAACCGATTTCTCCTGCATTAATGGACGATCTTTTATCAAAGGTATTAAATGCAAAAACGTCTTATTTTAAGTTGAATGCAGCCCAAGTAAACGGGACATATCCTCTTTTATTTGAGGATGATCGAAATGTTTACGTGAATGATGTTTTGAGAAAAGATGTTCATGTGATTCTTTCTGAAGGACAAGTATTGTATACTGCTGATACATTGTTACCGTATCTAGGATATACGGTTGGTGAAGGGAAAAATGGATATTATATCAATAGTGATAATCGCACCTTCCGATTTCCGAAAGAGCCTGGATTTTATGTATTTAATCAACGTAGATATTCTACAATTTCAGAACCAATTATACAAATTGCCAATCATTATTATGTTGAAGAAGCTTGGCTACAGCGATTATTTTTAGTAGAATTACAAAAAAGTGATGGTCGTATTAATATTAAGATGTTAACACAAGAGGAAGAATAAATTTTTGCAGCGGAGGTTCGTCTTTCGCTGCAAAAATACTTTTAACTTCTTTAAAGTGGGTGCCAAACACTCGCTGAATCGAAAGCGAAGCGACAGCAACAATAAGTAATAACAATTACGCCAAGGTGAAATTGTTATATGGAATAAGAAAGTACGGTGATTTGCCTATGAGAGTTGTAGCAGGAGAACGTAAAGGAATGCCGTTAAAGGCGATTGTAGGGAACACGACGAGACCTACAACTGATAAAGTTAAGGAATCCATCTTTAATATTATTGGTCCATTCTTTGATGGAGGTATAGCGCTTGATTTATTTGCAGGGAGCGGTGGCTTAGGGATCGAATCTTTAAGTAGAGGAGTTGAGCACGCCGTTTTTATTGAAAAGGATGCAAAGGCGTTCCAAGTGCTACAGGAAAATATAAAGAAATGTCGTTACGAGGATTGTTCTGAGCTATTTCGTATAGATGCGAAGCGTGCTGTGAAAGCGCTATTAAAACGTGATATTTCGTTTAAATTAGCATTTTTAGACCCTCCATATCACCACAAAGAATATTATGACTTAGTGCAGATTCTTGTCGACAATGATAAAATCCAACCTGATGGCGTAATTTTATGTGAGCATGCAAAAGAAGTAGAATTACCACAGAGGTTTGGTGATTTTGTATTAAAAAGACAAGAAATATATGGCGGAACGATTATATCCGTTTATCTTCATTCGTAGGGTATCCCAATACCTGCTGAATAGAGGAACTCGGGCTAAGAACTTCATCCTGTGAAAACGCAAGAGTGGCCACGTCATGCAGCCAAGGTGAAATGGATCGTTATGCAAAAGAAAGAGGGGAATAGATTGTCAGAGAAAATTGCTGTAGTTCCTGGGAGTTTTGATCCGGTGACATATGGTCACTTAGATATTATTAAACGAGCGGCAGATGTATTTGACACAGTTTATGTTGCTGTATTAAATAATTCATCCAAGCAGCCATTATTTTCAGTAGAAGAGCGTATGGCATTAATGGCTGAAGTGACTAAAACATTGCCTAATGTACGTATTGAAAGTTCATCTGGACTATTAATAGACTATGCCAAGGAAAAAAAAGCAAAAGCGATTGTCCGTGGTTTACGAGCTGTTTCGGATTTTGAATACGAAATGCAAATTACTTCGATGAACCGTTTTCTTGATAAAAACATTGAAACGTTTTTCATCATGACAAAAAATCAATATTCATTCTTGAGCTCAAGCATTGTCAAAGAGGTTGCGAAATACGGTAGTGATGTAACCGAGCTTGTTCCTGCTTGTGTTGTAGAAGCTTTGAAAGAAAAGTATGGTTTTAATAAATAAAAGAAACAAAGAGGATGTCTTATTTTTAAGACATCCTTATTTTAGTTTGAGGAGCAATTTGTTTCCTACGTATAATGTTGAACCATGCAGATGATTATTTATTTTAAGAAAAAAAGAGCATAAATAGTAGGTACAATGATTATGCTAAGTAGGCGGAATTTTATATAGGGTCGAACAGACAGCTTGGCTGATTTTGCAATGACGAAAATTTGTAAGTGAATGCTTATACTTTGCATGGTCAACAACATAACAACAAGTAATGGCAAATACGAAAGATTTGGAAAAGCTGAGACGGTCATTTTAAGACCGTTTGTAACTTCAAGAATTGCGGCTATGGAAAGCTCCGCTGCATAGGGAAGTTTAGGTAGCAGTGAATCTAAGCCTTGTTGGACAATCGTCTGGATGGTAGTGAAAAAAATTATCGTCGTTCCAACTAATAGTATTGTCGGGGCTGTTTCTTTTATGCTTTCAGAGAATGGTGCTGTATTCAAAGCTGTATTGTGTATTGAGATGCTAGGAGGATCTGTTTTACGAAATAAAAAGTAACCAGTTAGTAAGCAGCAAATATTAAAACTATGTAGTAAACATAAAAACAACCATCCGAACGTATTACTGTGTAGTAAATCAAGGCTTACAAAGCCTAGCACAAAAAGAGGGCTTGGTGCATGACATACGGCTAATAAAAAATTTGCTTCTTTAGCGTGTAATTGCCCACTGTTTTTTAAGTAAACAATGGTTGTTGCTCCAGACGGATATCCTCCAAGTGCACTAATAATGTAGGCTTGTACGTATAAAGAAGCTCTTTTTGTTTTTGTGCGCATAGGAGCCGTTAAACGGAGAAGCCATTGCGTTAAAATAAGATAAGGTAATAAATACGGGAATAGAGCATCCATAAAAAGGTTTAAACCTAAATCAGTACCTGTATGAGCTGTTTGTGGGAATAACAAGAGTAATAGAATAAGAACTATGCAAATCGCTATTTGAATTGTCGCGTACATGTTATCATCTCGTTTCAACTTTTTGTCATTCACATAGGCAAATGCTAAAATCAATATATGTAAAAAAGGCAAAAAAATGAACGTAAGGTTTTGCAAGCGTCCTAGGAGGTTTTTTCTTATGAAGAAAAAAATTAGTATTTATGCAATGTTATTAGTCGTGATTTGTTTTTTAATGTTATACCGATTAGACGCTTATATTATGAAGCCTGGAAGTGCTTATGATGTCAGTGAATTTGTTAACGTTGAAAATAGCCACACGAATGATAAAGGTTCCATGAGTTTAATGACGGTGGCTATGCAGCAAGCTACGCCTTTTTCGTATCTTTGGGCAAAAACTCAAAAATACCAAAAATTAATGGATATTACCCAAGTTCGAAATCCGTTAGAGGATGAAGAAGAATATAATGTTCGACAGCTTAAATTAATGACTGATTCTCAATTTAATGCAAAATATGTAGCTTTTCAAAGAGCTGGCCTTCAAACAAAAATTCTTTTTAACGGTGTTTTTGTATTAAATGTCCTTGAGGGCGGTGCTTCGGAAAATTTATTAAAAGCTGGTGATGAGATTATTGAAGTTGATGGACAAAAAATTAGAAATCAACAAATGCTTGTAGATCTTTTAAAGCCGAAGCAGCTTGGAGAGAAAGTGACAATTCAATTTATACGTAATAAAAAAGAACAAGAGGTAACGATAACATTAAAGGAAATCCCTAGATCAGAAGAAACAAGGGCTGGTTTAGGTATTACTTATGCTGAAAGTAAATCTATTGAAACAAATCCAAATGTGTCTATGAAAACTGAGGATATTGGAGGTCCTTCTGCTGGACTAATGTTTACTTTAGAAATTTTAGACCAACTTCTCGAAGAAGATTTAACGAAGGGCTATGCTATAGCTGGGACAGGGGAGATGCTGGTTGACGGCACTGTTGGAAGAATTGGTGGGATAGACTATAAAGTCATTGCTGCTGATCGTGATGGTATGGATATCTTTTTCGCGCCAGATGATGAAATTACTCCAGAAATGAAAGCCAAATATCCTGAACTAGAATCTAATTATGCAACAGCAGTAAAGGTAGCAAAAGAAATAAAAACAAAAATGAAAATAGTTCCGGTTAAAACTGTGGATGATGCAATCGAATATTTAAAACAGTTACAGCCGAAATAAGAAACAAAAAAGGTGCTAGAAGAATCTCTGGCATCTTTTTATTGTGTTGAAAATCTTTGTAAATAAAAGTAAACCGCTGCACGTAGATAAAATATTTTACTTTCGTACAGAAAATATTTATTTATGGCTCTTCACCAAAGCGAGTAGCCAGGAATGGAAATCACCCTCATTTAAAGCGGTGCGACATTCCTGAACAATTTTTTTAACAACATAAAAAGATGCTAGAGGAATTTCTGGCATCTTTTTATTGTGATCTCGTATTACTTAAAAACGAATGGGTGGTGTTTGATAATCTTTAGGTAAACTTTCCCCTTTTGATCTTTGCTCTATACTTAAATTGTATACCTCTGCTGCATGGATATCTACAGCGAGCATAGCATCATCTATAGCTGCAACACGACTGATTAAAGGTAAAGGTATGTCTTTTTTATGCATGCCCAAATACGCTTGTCCCTGCTTACTCATACCAAGTAAACGTATACTAGAAGGCGCATCAAAGCTTTGCAATTGTTCCTTTGTAAATCCAGTATAAATATGCGTGAGCATACGTTGAAGTCGTGTCCAAGTATAGCGTTTAGATTTAATTTTCTCCATAAAGCTACCGAAAGAATGACTCGTTTTCGCTGCTTTAATAAGTGCATTCTCAATGCCTTCTGTTACCTCGGCATAGCGCGTCAGTTCACTAGGTGTGTGCCGAATAAGTGTAAACTGTAATAATGGCCAAAAAGTTTCCCAACTTGCAAATTCACCATATTTTTCTTGCCAATCCGCTAAATGAACGAATGATGCTTTAGGTAGAAACTCTTGCACATTTTGTAGAGCGCTTGTTGTTGCTAGTGCCTTGCGTATTCCTGTGGCGCTAGCAATGGATGCACCTTCTTGTATAGCGTCATGATAACCTGCAACGATGCGAGGGATCGTTAAAGGTTTAATGTTACTACCTAAAGTTTTGGCAGCCTCAATGTAGTGAAAACCGAGTATATTGTTCGGTTGACCTAAATCAATGTATGCAGCAGGGAACTTTTGAGAAAGCTGTTCATAGGCGTAATGTAGACTTTTAGGATAGCTTGCACCCGTTTTAAGGCTTTCTTTAATAAGAGCGTTATATTCAGTGCGGTGATTATTAATGAGCTGAAACGTATTCATAAAGGGTTGTATGGAGCCATCTTCGCTTCCGAAAGCAAAAGAATCGCAACCAATTCCAGAAAGTAAGGAAATGGCTCCTTTTGCGAAATCAGTTGCAGGTGCGGTACTATATACGTAAGGTAGTTCAATGACAATATCGACACCACCTGCGAGAGCCATTTTTGTGCGTGTCCATTTATCGACCATGGCTGGTTCACCACGTTGCAAAAAATCCCCGCTCATGACAGCGATGACAATATCCGCCTGTGCTACTTTCTTCGCCTGTTCCAAATGATAGGCATGTCCATTGTGAAAAGGATTGTATTCAACAACTATTCCAACTGCTTGCAAATGTAAGCCCCCTTTATCTATATCATTTGCTTCTCGTTCTAAGGAGCATTTTTGCTTATAAAGAACGGTTTGGAGCAAATACACATTTAATAATATATAATTATAGGTGGGTTTTATTGTGGTGACAAGAAATTATCTTGACATCTATTTTTACACATTATATAATCAACAGTGTTGTCTCGAGGTGATTAAACGAATGAAATGGTCAATTCATCAATTATCTAAATACCGCCAAAACGGGATGCCAATCGATGCCTATGTCCAGTTGGACGAGGTGATGGAGCGAAACCAGGATATTCGAGCAATTTCGCCCGTTCATGTAAAAGGGCTATGTACTTTCGGTGCATCGCAAATGACATGTCAGCTAACAGTGACAGCGACGTTAACACTTCCATGTGCACGCACGTGGGAAGATGTTGAGTTTCCTATCGAAGTTGATACAGTTGAAATTTTCAGCTGGGTTGACGAAGAAAATCGTGGGGAAGATGGCGGAGATATTCACTACATAGTTGGTGAAGTAATCGACATGAAGCCGGTTCTTGAGGAGTTAGTGCTTCTTGAAGTACCTATGCAAGTGTTCAAGGAGAATACCGAAGGGCAAGTGCATAGTGGTAAAAACTGGTCTTACGCAACAGATGAAGACGTTCAGCTACACAAAAAAGCTGACGAAAAAAAAGTGGATCCAAGACTGGCTGATTTAGCTAAGTATTTTGATCAAACAGACGAATAGACGATCTGTAAGGAGGTGCCATCAATGGCTGTACCATTTAGAAGAACTTCTAAAACTGCAAAAAGAAAGCGTCGTACGCATTTCAAACTATCTGTACCTGGTATGGTAGCTTGCCCAAACTGTGGTGAAGCAAAATTATCACACCGTGTTTGCAAAGCTTGCGGACAATACAAAGGTAAAGAAGTAGTAAGCAAATAATTCAGTGTTTGCTCACGTCAAAGGCTAGTAAAGAGACCATGGCTCTTTACTAGCCTTTTTGTTGACTAGAAAAGACGGAATCTTTCGGCAATAATGAAAAGATATATAGTACTATAATAATTGTATGATACAATTTATCCATCGGGACAAAGGGGGAAATGGTATGGCATATATAATTGATAACAAAGATGGTATTATGACGTTTACGATTAATCGGGAAGAAAAAAGGAATGCGGTTAATGATGAGGTTATGGATGGGCTTCAAGAAGTTATTACATATATTCGACATCATGATGATGTCCGTTTTTTAGTCGTGACGGGTGCGGGAGATAAATCATTTTGCTCAGGGGGCGATTTATCTGAATTTCATTCGCTTGAAACGGAGGATGAGGCGTTCGGGATGTTGAGTAAGATGGGCAAAATATTATACGACCTTGCGACTTTGCCTGTGCCGACGATTGCGTTAATTAATGGAACAGCGGTTGGTGGAGGTTGTGAGATTGCAACAGCTTGCGATTTTCGTCTAGTGGCAAGTCATGCGAAATGTGGTTTTATACAGGGGACATTAGCAATTACGAGCGGCTGGGGAGGCGGTACATACTTATTCGAACGTGGATTACGCCATGACCGTGCAATGAAGATGCTAGTCGATGCGAAGCCTTATCCAGCAGAATTACTATATGAAATTGGTTGGGCAATGCGCGTTTTCGAGGGTTCGAAAGAAGAGGCGTTGAATGATTTTATCGAACATATGCGTAAAATTCACCCTTCTGTTCATAAGGCTTATAAAGAAATTGAGCTTCGAAAGTGGCGTGAGCGTAATATGTATGAACGTGTTATGGAGGAAGTTCGTACATGTGCGAAATTGTGGGAAAGCGAAGCTCACCACGAGGCAGTTGCTAATTTCCTAGCAAAGAAAAACAATAAATAATGTATAACAGCAGTGATTATAATAAAACATAATCATTGTCTTTTTTATTTCGATGATTCTATTTTGCTCGCCCATGCATATAGTAGTAAAAAATGCGAGGGTGATAGATTATGGAATTGAAAAAAAGAAAAGATCAATGGACAAAGGAAGACGATGAAAGATTAGCAGAAATCGTGTTGCATAATGTGCAAAATGGCAAAACACAGCTAGAGGCTTTTGAAATGGCTGCTAATGAACTAGGTCGTACAAAACAGGCATGTGGTTTCCGTTGGAATAAAACATTACGTAGTCAATATAGTCAGTCGCTACTAGCTGTGCGAAATCAGCCGCAACAATCTATGCGAAGTCATTTGAAATTGGCATTAACAAGTTTCGATGAATTAACAGAGGCCTATCAAAGTCTCGAAATAAGACACCGTGAATTACAAAATGATCATGAAAAACTAGTGAAATGGTTACAGCAAGGATATTCTTTAATGAAAGATTAAAATAAGGAAGCAGATGAGGGTTACAAGTGCGGTAGAGTAAGTTACTTAGAAAGAATATAAGTTAGATTAAAACATAATGCTGCGCTAAGTGAATTTATAGGTAATAATTTATCTGTACCGAATGCGAAGCGCCAGGTACAAATCACACACCTTGAAATGTAACGAAAGTTATGAAGTTAGGTGTGAGAGTAACTGCCTGTAAAAGTCCGATTGGTGAAGGCTAATGATTAGTGGGAAAAACCCGCTGATTAAAGTTTCGCTTTATATATTGTCGTAAACACTTAGCCAATCTTGTATAATAAAAGAACCTGCATGGGAGGTGCCTTAGGAATCATTCTAAGGCACCTCCTTCTGTAGAGTGGGGTAAAATGGATTGTATAATGATGGATGGTAGTGTCTGCCAAACATTCGCTGAAATAAGGTGAAGCATCGGTGGATGTCACGGAATCGAAATGGAGTTATTAGGGGATGTTAGTATCGCATCCATGCGAAACGGCTGACTGACCTGCATCGGTAAAAACGCCACATCCTGTGGCATTACCTAAATGACCGATATCGTGTTGGCTCTCAAGTAGGCCTGAGCGCAAAGTCGATTTCGGACGCAATTATGCTGAGAGAGGGCGTTCTCTTATGTTTGATCGTTCGTTGTAAATGTAGGAGGTGTGATGTATTGTGGGTGTAACGATTATTGGTGCCGGGGCAGTAGGGCAATTAACGGCAAGTTTTATAGCTGAGTCTGGTATATCTGTAACGTTGGTTGCGAGAAGGCAGGAACAGGTAGATGAACTTCATGCAAAGTATTTAACACGAGTGAATGTTGATGGAACGAAAACTGTACAAAAAGTTGCTTCAACTACGAAATTAGAGGAACTACCGCGACAAGATTTAATTGTAATTGCTGTTAAATACGGTCAATTACAAGAGCTATACAAACAATTATCTGCATTACCGAGTACGGTACCGTTGTTGTTTATGCAAAATGGATTGGCGCACTTTAACGAGGCACTACGTTTGCCGCAAAAGAATATTGCTTTTTGTTCTGTAACATTTGGTGCTCAATTGATCAATCAGACAACTGTGCAACATAGAGGTGTAGGTGCTTGTAAAATTGCAATAGAGCGAGGGGATAGTAATGCGTTTGCCGATTTGTTACAGCTAAGAAATTCCTTATATCCAGTTGAACTAGTTGCTAATGCGGAACAAATGTTATTTGAGAAAGCTGTATTCAACTGCTTAATTAATCCATTAACGGCTATACTGCAACTGAAGAATGGAGAGTTAGTTACGAATAAGCAAGCGTTTCTATTAATGCAAACTCTTTATCGAGAATTTACGGGAGCTTTTGAAGGCATAGAACAAACTATACCTTTTTTCAAGGTGATAGACTTATGTGAACAAACAGCAAGTAATACATCCTCTATGCTAGCGGATCGGGTGCAAGGAAGGAAAAGCGAAATTGACACGATTGCAGGAGTAATACTAGAAAAAGCTCTAGCGAATGGTCACGATTTGCCAACTTTACGTACTTTATATCACCAAGTACTTGCGATAGAGGAGAGCGGTGAAAGACGTTGAAAGATTTTTTACATATTATGATAAGTGTCATTATTTTTTGTCCATTCCTCCTTTTTATGATTGTCTATTTATTTGGTCGAAAGGTTAAAATTCGAGGCACTCATGCTTTTGGAGTAGCATCGGACGTGACAACATTGTGTTTGTATTTTTCAGTACCGCTAGCAATTAGTGTGCTGTGGAATGTCGATGTTAGCGCACTATTAGTTACATTGACGGTAGTGATGGCAATAATTTTTACATATATTGATTGGCGAACAAAAAAGGAAATTGAAGTAAAACCGCTACTTAGGAAAATTTGGCGCTTTCAATTTTTAGTACTAAGTACGGCGTATATTGTTATTTGTTTAGTAGGTGTTATACGATCTGTTATAGAATATTTACAGGCAGTCTAAGCATTTTCTTTTCATGTTGAAGCCATAAGCGTTAAAATAATAGCATTATAAATTGTTTTTTTAAGTAATAACTCTAGATGTGCAAAAATGAAGTGAAATTCCAAAGTACTTAAACGTTTGAGGTTTGTTGAAAATTGTACCTTAACTTTTTTCTGGGAGTTTATTTTATTTTGCTTATTAAAGAGTAAGAAGATGATTTAGGTAGAGGAGTTTGTGTTAAATGAAACTGGAGTCAATCCAAGTACCCATAAAAAATCGTTTGCTAGCAGATTATTGGTCACCGAATACTGCCATCCATGAGTTTTTTGAATACGAATATAACGATAAATCTTTTGAGAAACGTGCGCAATATCTAGATCAGCAGGCGTATGATCAAAAAGAATTAACAGCCATCATACGTCAATTTATGGAGCCTCTTGGTATTTCGAAGAAAGCGAATGAACATTTGCAACAACTAGAGCAAGGAGCTGTTACGGTTGTTGGTGGGCAACAAGCAGGTATCTTAACAGGCCCTCTTTACTCGGTGCATAAGGCGATTTCGGTTATAGCATTAGCGAAAGAGCAAAGTGTAAAGCTACAGCGACCAGTTGTTCCTGTTTTTTGGATAGCTGGAGAAGATCATGATTTAGAGGAAATTAACCATACGTATACAGTGCATGGTGTAGATATTAAAAAACGTGCATACAGTGAACGCTCAAGACGTAAAACAATGGCTTCTGAAACAAGAATAAACAAAGAATCCATGACACAATTAATAAATACTATTGTGAAGGATATGGGTGAAACAGAATTCACTGAAATGCTTATTAAACAATTAGTAGATACTCTAAATAAGAGTGAAACGTTTACGGACTTCTTTGCGCAACTTATGAACCACTTGTTTAAAGATGAAGGTTTATTGATGATAGATGCAGCGGACTTTAAATTCCGTCAATATGAGAGTGGGAATTTTACCCGTATCATTCATAAAAATGAAGAAATTGCTAGAGTGGTAACGGAGAGGGAAGCGGAGCTTGAACGTGCAGGTTATGGCCAGCCTATTTTGGCAACAAACGAAGCGGCCAATTTATTTTATGTAGAAGATGAAGAGCGTCTTCTTTTAGAAAGAAAAAATCAGCATTTTGTCAATCTAGCTGCAAATATCAAACTATCTCGTGAAGAAGTTTTAAAAATTGCTGAAGAACACCCTGAGCAGTTAAGTAATAACGTTGTGACGCGTCCGTTAATGCAGGAAATGACATTGCCTGTGCTAGCATTTGTTGGTGGACCAGGGGAGCTTGCCTACTGGGCGACATTGAAGGATGCATTTTCTGTATTAGGCTTACAAATGCCGATTTTTGCTCCACGCCTTCATATTACACTTGTTACACGTCACGTAGAACAACTTTTACGTGAATATCGTTTAACTGTTGCTGAAGTTTGGGATGGTAAAGTATTGCAACTTAAAGAGCAGTATATTGCTGACGTACAGGACACTGAAGCGAAGCGTCAAATTCAAACGATGCAACGAGACCTTTTAGAAAAATATGATGCACTTCAACTTTATTTAGAAGAACAACAGCTATTATTAGATAAAATACTTGAGAAAAATAAAGAGAATCACCTAAAGCAATTTGAGTATTTACAGCAAAAGGTTGAACAAACTGTTCTTAACAAGCATGAAACGACGATCCGAAAATTTATGACGTTACAAAATGAGCTGTATCCAAATGAGGGATTCCAGGAAAGAACTTATAGTCCGTATCAATATTTTAATGAGTTTGGACCTATGTTAATTACTGAAATGTTGAAACAAAATTATAGCGTTGGCAATCACCACTATATAATTTATTTATAATCCAATATTTGTATCTATATACCTAATTAACAATTTGATACAATGTGAATTTGATGGATAATGTCGATATAAATAGTAAATAGAGAGCTATCCTACTAAGGGTAGCTCTTTTTTTGAGTCATTTAGCATAGTTTCAATAATTTGTTAAAGGCCTAATCACACATTAATTGTTAAAATGTCAAGTTTTTTTTAAAAAAAGTGGAGGAAAGTGGGGGGATGTGGTACATTATTTAATAAAGTGGGGTGAATAGCATGTTCATGGGAGAATATCAACACTCTGTTGATGCAAAAGGACGATTAATCGTGCCCGCAAAATTTCGTGAAGCCTTAGGTGAAACGTTTGTTGTAACACGCGGACTTGATAATTGTTTATTTGGCTATCCTATGGATGAATGGCGAAAACTCGAAGAAAAATTAAAGGGCTTACCGATGACCAAAAAAGATACACGTGCATTTGCAAGGTTTTTCTTTTCTGGAGCAACGGAAGTAGAGATAGACAAGCAGGGGCGCATTAACATTCCTTCAACTCTAATGCAGCATGCACATCTTGTGAAAGAATGTGTCGTGTTAGGAGTTTCGAATCGGATTGAAGTATGGGCGAAAGATGCTTGGGAGACTTACTTTAGTGAGTCGGAGCAATCCTTTAATGAAATTGCAGAAAATATGATTGGCTTTGATTTTTAACTTTTTTAGACACTTAAGTGTCAGCTAGATGAAGTTAAGGCCTGAAGGGAGCGAGTGGTATGTTCGATCATACAACCGTGTTATTAAGAGAAACAGTTGATGGGTTGAACATCGATCCTGATGGTGTGTATGTGGACTGTACGTTAGGTGGAGCAGGACACAGTGAATATTTAGTACAACAATTATCTGAAAAAGGTCGTTTAATTTGCTTTGATCAAGATATGACAGCTATTAACAATGCAAAAATTCGATTGGCGCCATATATTGAACGTGTGACATTTGTTCATTCGAATTTCCGCTATTTAAAAGAAGAGCTATTGGCGATTGGTATTGAGCAAGTTGATGGTGTTTTATATGATTTAGGCGTATCTTCGCCACAGCTTGATACACCAGAACGAGGCTTTAGTTATCACCACGATGCACCTTTAGATATGCGCATGGATCAAACGGCATCCCTTACAGCATTTCACGTCGTAAATGAATGGGCATATGAAGATTTAGTACGTATATTTTTCCGTTATGGGGAAGAGAAATTTTCAAAACAAGTTGCTCGTAAAATCGAAGAGGCACGTAAGGCAGCACCGATTGAATCAACTGGCCAACTTGTAGAACTTATTAAAGAGGGTATTCCAGCAGCGGCACGCCGTAAAGGTGGACATCCAGCGAAGCGCATATTCCAGGCAATACGAATTGCTGTTAACGATGAGCTAGGCGCAGCAGAGGATTCATTAGTCGATGCGATTGATATGATAAACGTAGGTGGACGCATTAGTGTCATTACGTTCCATTCATTGGAGGACCGCCTATGCAAGACTATTTTTAAGGAAGCGTCATCATTACCGGAATTACCACCGAATTTACCAGTAATTCCTGATAACATGAAGCCAACTTTAAAGCTTATCTCGAGAAAGCCGATCGTTCCTTCTGATGAAGAACTAGCTGTAAACAATCGCGCCCGCTCAGCAAAGCTTAGAGTGGTAGAGAAAATTAACGACAAAGGGAGTGAGTAAATGGCAGCAGTTCGTGTAAGGCAGCACCAGCAACAGCAAGTGCAACAACCAATAACACCCCCTAGCCCACAACCCACTATCAAACGTCGTAAAAAATCGAACCAGAAGTTTGAAAAAACAATGCTAATTGCTTTAGTTAGCATTATCGCTGTAATGTCAGTACTAGTGTTAAATAAGCAAGCAGCCATTCAGACAACCAGCATGGACATTCAAAAAATCGAAACTGAAGCAGAAGAGATTACTAAACAGAATGTTGACTTGACAGTTCATGTAAGTGAGCTGTCTACATTCGACAACATATGGAACAAAGCTAAAGAACTCGGTTTAACTCAAAATGAGAAAAATGTAAAGGTAGTGCCGGGAGAATGAAAAAAAAGAGATTTCGATTCCAATGGGGAGCCTTTCTATTATTTATTTTTTATGGAGGGCTCTTTTTTCTATTGTTCACGAGAATGGTGACGTTACAAGCGACAGGTGAAGTGAAAGGTCAAGAGCTTGCGGCAAAGGCAGCTGCAAAATATAGCAAAGAAAGTGTAATAACAGCAAATCGGGGAAAAATTTTTGATGCAAAAGGACAAATTATTGCGGAGGATACACTTAGTTATCGACTAATCGCAATTGTCAATAAAGAGGCCACGACGAATTCAAAAAAACCTCGACATGTAGTAGATCCAGATAAAACTGCAAAAATATTAGCAGAATATATCCCTATGGACGAAAAAAAAATCTATCAACAGCTTACTAGAGTAAAAGATGATGGCGAAAAGCCTTATCAAGTTGAATTTGGCGGTGCGGGACGTGGATTAAGTCATGAGACGATGAGTAAAATTAAAGAAGAAAATTTACCAGGGATTTTATTTGTAAATGATTTAAAACGTTATTATCCAAATGGTATCTTTGCCTCACACTTAATTGGTTTCGCACTAAAAGAGGAAAATAAGGATGGTACGCTTACAACAAAAGGGAAAATGGGTTTGGAGCTTACCTACAACAAAGAACTAACTGGAAAAGACGGTAAGGTAGAATATGAGACAGATGCTTTCAGTTATTTATTACCGAATAGTGAAAAAATGGTGACGCCTGCCGAAAATGGTGATGACATTTATTTAACACTTGATAAAACAATTCAAAGCTTTTTAGAGGAAAAGATGACAGAGGTTGAAAAGGAATATAACCCTGAAGCGATGACAGCTATTATTGCGCGTCCAAAAACCGGGGAAATCTTAGCGATGTCACAGCGACCTACGTTTAATCCTGATACACGTGAAGGCGATAATATGAAGTGGCTGAACGAGGCTATTGAAGAGACTATAGAACCAGGCTCGACGATGAAAACGTTCACACTCGCTTCTGCTATTGATACAGGGGCTTGGGATCCAAATGCTTACTATCCATCAGGTCAATACAGAGTCCATGATCGTGTAATTAAAGACTACAATAAAGTTGGTTGGGGGTATATTACTTATTTACAAGGCTTCCAACGTTCATCCAATACTGCAATGGCACACTTATTAAAGCTAATTGGTGAGGAAGAATTTTTTGAATATTTAGATCGATTTGGTTTTGGTAAAAAAACAGGTATTGATTTACCGAATGAAGCATCAGGAAAACTTTTATCGAATTACCCAGTGGAACGAGTGACAACAACGTTCGGTCAAGGTTCTACGGTAACGCCGATTCAATTAATTCAAGCATTGACAGCGATTGCGAATGACGGGAAAATGATGCAACCGTATGTGATTGATCGTATTGTTGACCCTTCGACAGGAAAAACGATTAAAAAGCATGAGCCGGTTGTAAAGGGAAAACCAGTTTCAGCCGACACAGCGAAACAAGTAAAAGAAATCCTTGCCTCTACGTTAACAGCTGAGAAAGGTTCGGCGACGGATTTTGTTCTTGATGAATATGAAGTTGCAGGGAAAACAGGTACTGCCCAAATTCCTTTAGGAAATGGTAGGTATTCATGGGGATCAAATGAATTTCTATATTCTTTCTTAGGGATGGCTCCTGTAGATGACCCTCAGCTCATTATGTATGTCTCCATAAAAAGGCCAAAGTTAAAAGGTGAAGCTGGTTCTATACCAGTTTCGAAAGTATTTAATCCTGTTATGTTAAATAGTTTAAAGTATTTAAATGTTAACCCGGAAGATGTAAAGCAAGTTGATGATACTAAGATACAAGATTACACAGGTCAAAGTGCTGAAGCTATACAAGTAGAGCTTCAGAATGATGGTCTGCAGCCAATTATTGTTGGTGGTGGCGGTAAAATTATTGACCAATATCCTAAAGGTCCACAGAAACTTGTGAAAGGTAATTTTGTGTTTTTAAAGACAGCAGGCGATGTAGTACTTCCGGACTTCACTAACTGGTCGTTGCGTAATGTACTTGCTTTTAAGGCATTGGCAGAGTTAGAACTTGAAGTCGTTGGGGAGGGCTTTGTAGCTAGTCAGAGCATTTCGGCAGGTACTGTAATTTCAGATCGTTCACCGATTGTCGTGAAGCTGAAAACGCCAGCTGAAAGCTTTATCAAAGATGTAGAGGCCCCAACTGAGGGTGAAACGGAATAAAGACTGAATAGAAGCCCACTTTATTTCATACGTTGTAAAAAACAAGGTGTGATGTCGAATGAAGTGGATTTCTATCCATTCCAAAAAGCGTTTGCGTGTTTTATATGTATTGTTTATGTTTGTAGTCGCTGCGATTATTATTAGGCTTTTCTTCTTGCAAGTATTAGATCAAAAAGAACTGACAAAGAAAGCCGAAGAGAATTGGGACCGTGAAATTCCTTTTGCCAATGAGCGAGGGCATATTACTGACCGTAAGGGGAAAAATATTGTCACAAATAAGCTTGCACCAACTTTATATTTCATGCCTTCTCAAAGTAAGGATATTGAAGGTGCAGCGGCAAAAATTGCACAAGTTTTAGGTGTAGATGAACAAAAGCTTTTGGAAAAAATGAAGAAGAAAGTGTACTTAGTAAAGCTGGCACCTGAAGGAAAAAATATTCCTTATGAAAAAGCAGTGGAGTTACAAGCTATGCAGATTGAAGGATTATATAGTGGTGTCGATTATTCAAGGGATTATCCATACGGTACCCTATTATCTCGTTTTTTAGGTTTCACAGGCTATGATGCACAAGGTTTAGCGGGAATTGAATATGAATACGATAAGCTGTTACAGGCTAATTCTTCGGCTATACGAATCTTTACAGACGCGAAAGGGAATAATTTACCGAATGTAAAGAGTGCCTGGAAGGCTGGTGAAGATGGCGCAACGGTCGAGCTAACGATAGATGTAGATGTACAACAGGTCGTTGAACGTGAATTATCACAGGCGATGAAGCGTTATGATGCTGACCAAGCAATGGCCATTGCCATGAATCCAAACAATGGCGAAATTTTAGCATTAGCCTCATACCCTACTTTCAATCCAGCAGAATATCAAACGGTAGAGCCAGCAATCTACAATCGAAATTTACCTGTTTGGATGACATATGAGCCGGGGTCAACGTTCAAAATTATAACTCTTAGTGCTGCTTTAGAAGAAAATGTAGTGGATTTAGAGAAGGATACTTTTTATGATCCAGGCTATTCAATGGTTGCAGGAGCACGATTGCGTTGTTGGAAGCGAGAAGGTCATGGATCTGAAACCTTCCTTGAAGTGGTAGAAAATTCTTGTAACCCAGGCTTTATTGAATTAGGTCAGCGAATAGGTAATGAAAAACTACTACAATATGTTAAAGATTTTGGTTTTGGTACAAAAACAGGTTCTAACATTGCTGGTGAGTCTTCAGGGATTTTATTTTCCAAGGACGCTTTTGGACCTGTTGAGCAGGCTACAACTTCATTTGGCCAAGGGGTCGCCGTTACACCAATTCAACAAGTGCAAGCAGTAGCCGCAGCAATAAATGGGGGCAAGCTGTATACGCCATATGTTGTGAAAAAGATTTTTAACCCTAATACTGGGGACGTTATAAAAGAGACTAAACCAGAAGTTAAAAAACAAGTTATTCGTGAGGAGACGTCTGCAAAGGTTCGAGGTGCATTAGAATCTGTTGTCGCAAAGGGCTCAGGACGGCAAGCTTACCGAGATGGATTACGAATCGGTGGTAAAACAGGTACGGCACAAAAGGTAGAGAATGGCCGTTATAAAGACGGCGAATACATCGTATCGTTTATTGGCTTCGCACCTGCGGATAATCCGGAAATTGTCGTTTATGTAGCAGTAGATAACCCGAAAAAGGGAACACAGTTTGGCGGTGTGATAGCAGCTCCAATCGTTGGTCAAATTATTGAAGATATTGCACCTTTTGTTGGCATTGAAAAATCGAAGGAACAGCTCGAAAAAGATTATCGATGGGGTGACCCAATCACTGTGAAGGTACCAAGTTTTATTGGTCAAACGAAGGACGATATTGCCAAGCAACATTATCCATTCCGCATTGTATGGCATGGGGAAGGGACTAAAATTGGCAATCAGCTGCCTGAAGTGGATAGTGTTATCAAACAAGATGGCACCATTCATCTTTATTTAGAAAACTAATTAACTTTACCTTTAAAAAATGGGAAAGAACCACTATTATTATGAAGGGTAGTAATAAATACATGAAAGTTTGTGCTTTTTTCTTCAAGAAGAAAGTGAAACAAGATTTAAAGGAGATTTTTCAATGAAACTCGCAACAACGCTTACCATTTTAGCTCTTGCTTTTATAGTAACAGTTATCCTGGCACCAATTATTATTCCACTTCTTCGCCGATTAAAGTTCGGTCAAAGTATTCGTGAAGAGGGGCCAAAATCCCATATGAAGAAAGCTGGTACTCCAACAATGGGAGGCATTATTTTCTTAATTGCCATTATCCTCACTACTGTTGGAGTAGGTAGCTATTTAGATTTATTTACAACACAAACCATCGTACTGCTACTAGTATTAGTAGGGTTTGGGTTAATCGGCTTGTTAGATGATAGCTTAAAGGTTGTTTTTAAACGTAATTTAGGACTAACATCACTTCAAAAGCTTATTGGTCAAATTGTCATTGCAGTCTTGGCCTATTTCTTACTACATGGATCGTTTGATACATCAATTGCAATACCATTTACAGATTGGACGATCGATCTTGGTATTTTCTATGTAGCCTTTTTAATTTTCTGGTTAGTTGGCTTCTCAAATGCAGTGAATCTAACAGATGGCATAGATGGCCTTGTAGCAGGTACTGCATCCATTGCCTTTGCAGCATTTGGTGTTATTGCTCTGTTCCAAGAGCAAGCTGATATCGCCTTATTTTCATTCGCAGTAACAGGTGCATTATTAGGTTTTTTACTTTTTAATGCGAATCCTGCAAAAGTATTTATGGGAGATACAGGTTCTCTAGCATTAGGTGGAGCATTAGCTATGGTCTCTGTTTTAGAAAAAGCAGAATTCTTACTGTTATTAATTGGATTAGTGTTTGTTATTGAAACATTATCCGTTATTTTACAGGTAGGCAGCTTCAAACTTCGTAAAAAACGTATTTTTAAAATGAGTCCTATTCATCATCATTTTGAATTATCAGGTTGGTCAGAATGGAAGGTAGTACTTGTCTTTTGGTCAACAGCTTTAGCAGTAGCATTGATTGGAGTTTTATCGGAGGCGTTCTTATGAGAAATTTTACAGATTTACAACATAAAAAAGTCCTTGTTTTAGGTCTAGCTAAAAGTGGTGTGGCTGCAGCTGAGATTTTACATGAGCTTGGCGCCTTTGTGACGGTGAATGATTCAAAACCATTTGACGAAAGCCCAGATGCGCAAGGTCTATTGCAAAAGGGGATTACAGTTATTTGTGGGCGTCATCCAGAAGATTTACTAGATGAAGGCTTTGAAATAGTTGTGAAAAATCCAGGAATTCCTTATAGCAATAAAATAGTAGCAGATGCAATAAGCCGTGAAATCCCTGTTTGGACAGAAATTGAGCTTGCTTATTTAATTAGTGAAGCGCCATTTGTCGGGATTACAGGGTCAAACGGTAAAACAACTACGACAACGTTAATTTTCGACATGCTGAATAACGGTAGTTTAAAACCGTTAATTGCAGGGAATATAGGAACAGTTGCATGTGGTGTTGCAAGAGAAGCACAAAAGGATAATGTAATTGTGACAGAGTTATCATCCTTCCAATTAATGGGGACTAAAACGTTTAAGCCGAAGATTGCTATATTAACAAATCTTTATGATGCACATCTTGATTATCATGGGACATTTGATGACTATGCTGAGGCAAAATTTGGTGTTACACGTAATCAAGATGAAAGCGATTATTTTATTTATAATGCTGATCAGCCAGTTGTTGTTGGCTATGCAACAAAATCAAAAGCTCAAAAGGTACCATTTAGTTCTAAGGGATGCACGGATGCAGGAATTAGTGCGGATGACACAACAATTTATTGGCAAGGTGAGCCGTATTTAGATCGAGCGAATATCGCTTTGCCTGGTAAGCATAACTTAGAAAACATTTTAGCAGCTGTCGCAGCTTGTATTTTAGTCGGCTGTGACAAAGCTAAAATGGAAGAAGTGCTAGCGAAGTTTGGGGGCGTTCGTCACCGTACTCAATTTGTGTGTGAATGGAACGGACGCAAAATTTACAACGATTCCAAGGCAACAAATTGCTTAGCTACAAAAAGTGCTTTAGATGCATTCCGAGCACCTGTTATTTTACTTGCAGGTGGATTAGATCGAGGACATTCGTTTGAAGAATTGCGTCCATGTATGAGCCATGTAAAAGGTGTTGTTGCCTTTGGAGAAACAGGATTACGTTTTGTAGAATTTGCCAAATCATGTGGTGTACAGCAAACTGTCATTGCCCAAAATGTTGAGGATGCAGTACACTATGCTGCGCCGATGTCGGCAGAAGGCGATGTTATTTTACTATCTCCGGCTTGCGCAAGCTGGGATCAATATGACAGCTTTGAAATAAGAGGCGATGTTTTTATTGATGCTGTAATGAAGCTGTAATGAGCCTGTAACTATTTTAGAATATACTTGACTTGGAAGGATGGCATTACTGAGAGGGAAAGAAAGCTATTTATTGCTCGTCACAACATTGATGCTTTCAATAATCGGCATTATTTTCGTCTATTCTGCAGGTACCTATTGGAGTGCCGTTCATTATAGTGGAAAAATGCCGTTTTATATGAAGCAAAGTCTATACTTTGCCGTAGCTATTGTAGTGTTTTTAATCACTGTTCGATTAAATATTTTGAAAGAGCAGTCCTTTTGGAAAATGGCCTATATATTTTCGTTAGTTTTACTAGTCCTTGTACTTATACCGGGAATTGGACTTGTACGAAATGGCTCTCAAAGCTGGATTGGCGTAGGTCCTCTAACAATTCAGCCAGCTGAACTAGCGAAAATTACCGTCATTGTATACATGAGCCATATTTTAGCGCAGCATAAAACGGGTAAGTCGATTATTAATTGGCGGCATGGATTGATCTTATTATTGCCCGTTGTACTTATTATGCTACAGCCCGATTTTGGTTCAGTTTTTATTCTCGTTGTTTCTGTGTTTTTATTGTTTTTTGTGGCAGGGTATCCTTTAAAGCTTTATGCAATGTTTATGATTGCTGGGATTGCTGGATTAGTAGGCTTGATTGTCACGGCGCCATACCGACTAAAGCGAATTGAGGCATTTATTGATCCGTGGGTCGATCCTTTAGGAAGTGGGTTTCAGGCTGTGCAGTCGTTAATGGCTATAGGTCCGGCTGGGATTTTCGGGCATGGCTTTGGACAAAGTAGGCAAAAGTTTTTATATTTACCCGAACCACAAAATGACTTTATTTACGCAATAATCCTTGAAGAGGTCGGATTATTTGGTGGACTTGTTATTATAGCACTTTTCGTACTGACGATTTATGCAGGCTATAAATTTGCAGTGCGGGCTAAAACAAGAACATCTTATTACGCGATCATTGGACTTGTAACAATGTTAGCCGTACAAGCATTTCTAAATATAGCAGTAGTGATTGGTTTAGTGCCTGTAACAGGTGTCACATTACCTTTTATCAGCTATGGAGGAACATCTTTAGTAACAATGTGGCTAATAATAGGTATTATTTATCAATTAGCGAAATAAATATAAAGGAGGAGTACTTTTTGGAGAAAGTAATTGACATAGAAGATCGCATACCTACGCTAAAAAAGCGACGAAAAAAGCGTACAAATCGGAAATTTATAGTGCTAATATTACTTTTCTTTATCGTGTTAGCAGTACTCCTTTATTTTCAATCTCCTTACAGTAAAATCAACAAAATTACAGTCAATGGCGCTCGATTAGTAGAAGAACAATATTATTTGAAGTCAAGTACTCTTGCAACTGGGAAGTCAATGTGGGGATTTAAAGAAGAAGAGGTAGAGAAATTATTACTAAAGGATAAATGGGTGAAAGAAGCACATGTTAAACGTAATTGGCCTCAAGGCGTGGCAATAGAAATTAAAGAATGGAAAAAGGTTGCGTACTTAGCTGGTGACGGTACTTATTATCCATTACTTGAAAATGGCAAGCGCTTTGATCAAGCTGGAGATGAAATCCCGATTGATGCACCTGTATTTATCGGCATATCTGGCGAAAAGACAATTAAGAAACTTGTAAAGCAGTTAGCACAATTAAATCCAGAAGTATTAACTCTCATTTCTCAAGTCAATACTAACAGCAATAACTCAAACCCTAATGCAGTCAAGCTCTATATGAACGATGGCTATGAAGTTCGAGCTGTTATTCAAACATTAGCAGAAAAGCTAAATCATTACCCTTCACTTGTGGCACAAATTTCAAATTTGGAGAAGGGAGTTATCGATTTAGAGGTAGGCTCGTATTATCGTCCTTTCAATAATGAGTACAACCAAACAGCTATTGATATAGATACCGATGCGGCCGACCAGGAAGTGGAAAAAGATGAACAAGAAAAAGAATAGCAAAGAAAATTTCTTTTCAAGAAAACAATTTCAGTTGCTTATTGTTTGTGTGACTATGGGGTTTATCATTGGCTATTCCTACAACCAGGCAAAAGATAATCGAGATGCAGGTTCGACCAATCCAAAGCTTTTGGAGCAAGAGGATTCATATCGTGAGGAGTTAATTGCACAGCAAGAGCGCAATAAAGAATTATCAGAAGAAGCGAATGCTTTGCAGGAAAAAATTCGTAAGTATGAAAAATCATTCGTCGCTAGCAAAAAGGATTATACAAAGCTTGTTGAAGAAGCAGAGGATTTACGTTTGTTGTTAGGCGATTTAAATTCAGAAGGAAAAGGGATACGTATAACTCTTCAAGATGGTGATTACGATCCAAAATCTGCTAATCCTAATGATTATATCGTGCATGAAAGCCATATTTTTAAATTGCTCAATGAGCTTAAAATTTCGGGCGCTCAAGCAATTGCTATTAATGGTCAACGTGTTTTGGCGAATTCTTATATACGCTGTAATGGACCAGTCATTACGATTGATGGCAAGCAACATCCAGCTCCATTCGTCATCGAGGCTGTAGGAGATTCAGCAACATTCAAAGCTTCCTTAAACTTAAAAGGTGGCGTTGTGGATCAATTATTAAATGACAATATTGTTGTATCATTTGAAGAAGAGCAAAAGCTAACGATGCCAAAAGCAAAAGTAGAAAGTTAAACGATTTTTCTAATTTAAGATCTAAGGCGTAAATCTGTTAGGGGTTACGATACGTCTAGGAGGGGCTATTTTGAAAAAAAATATGTATACCCGAATAACGATCGTGCTATTTATTATCGGTTTGATGATAGCGGTACAATACAATACCATAAAGCAACCAGCTGAGCGAGATACACGAGATATTTGGGCCATAAGAGAGGAATTAGCAGAAGAAAAGCAAAGGCATTCCACATTATTAGCAGAAATTCGTTCACTTAATGAAGTAGTGGGTCGCTATGAGCAATCTGAGAAAGCAAATTTACAGTCGGCATTATATCAAACGCTGGATCGTTTAAAGCAACAGGCCGGGTTAACGGAAGTGACAGGGCCCGGAGTTGTACTTCGTGTTGAACCAGCGCCCGAATTAGTAGAAATGGGGTATGAAATCAAAGAAATTTCGCCTGATTTACTAACCCAATTACTAAATGCTCTGTTTAAAAACAATGCAGCGAGTGTCTCGATAGATGGAAATCGAGTTGTCCAGACTACAGCCATTCGAGACATAAATGGAAAGACAACAGTGAACAGTGTACCACTGTCCGCACCACCTTTTGAAATTTATGTTGGGACAAGCTCATTTAAGGAAGCACAAAAAATGTACAATTCATTACAGGCTTCCACATTTATTGATTCCTTTTATTTGGACAACTTTAACTTAATAATAGAGGAACCAACAGAGCATTTAATAATCCCAGCATTTGATCAGCCATTGACAAATGATTATTTAACAGAGGTGAAAAAAGGAGAATAATATATGTGGCTACCATTTTTAGGTTTGATATTTGGACTTGCCCTTGGCTTGTTAACAAATATGCAAATACCCTCTATTTATGAAAATTATCTGTCAATAGCTGTTTTAGCAGCCTTAGATACATTATTTGGCGGTATTCGTGCTCAATTACAGCAAGTATATGACGATAAAGTATTTGTATCAGGATTCTTTTTTAATATAATTCTGGCAGCGGGATTAGCCTTTTTAGGTGTGTATTTAGGAATAGATTTATATTTAGCGGCCATTTTCGCTTTCGGAGTACGTTTGTTCCAGAATATAGCAATTATTAGGCGTATTTTACTAACTAAGATAGATGAGAAACGTCACAAAAGGAACAAAAATTCCATAGAATGAGAGAAAAGTTGAGCTAAATGCTCGATTTGCTTAGACATTATGCCGAATTTACAATAGAATGAGAATAAGAGCATTTTTTCGAGGAGGTGCAGCGAATTGAATCAGCAAGATTTATATATTTCTCTTGATATAGGATCATCCTCTATCAAGGTATTAATAGGTGAAATGAGCGATGGTCAGTTACATGTAATTGGGGTCGGAAATGTAAAATCGAATGGAGTTCGAAAAGGTGCGATTGTTGATATTGATGCAACAGTTCAATCAATTCGAAAAGCAATAGATCAAGCTGAACGAATGACAGGATATCAAATTAATGAAGTCGTTTTAGGTGTTCCAGCTAACCAGACGATGTTACAGCTGGTTAAAGGTGTAGTCGCTGTAAATAGTGAAAATAGAGAAATTACAGATGATGATTTAGATAGAGTAGTAGAATCTGCACAAGTCATGTCAATACCTCCTGAACGTGAATTAGTGAATATTATTCCAAGACAGTTTATTGTGGATAATTTAGATGAGATTAAAGATCCACGAGGCATGATTGGTATCCGTTTAGAAATGGATGCCACAATGATTACTACTTCAAAAACACTTTTACACAATGTTCTACGTTGTGTAGAACGTGCAGGTCTAAGCATTCGAGAAATATATTTGCAACCATTAGCAGCAGGTTTTTTTGCATTATCGGAGGATGAAAAAAACCAAGGAACCGCGTTTGTTGATCTAGGAGGCGGTTCAACTACTATCGCAGTATTTGAAGAGGGATTATTAACACATACAGGTGTCATTCCAATTGGTGGCGATCATATTACAAAAGATATTTCAATCGTCTTAAAAACACCAACGGAACAGGCAGAGCAAATTAAACATCAATTTGGACATGCCTATTATGATGATGCATCTGATGAAGAACTATTCGAAGTACCGGTTGTAGGGACAGATTCAACAGATCAGTACAGCCAGCGCTATATTTCGGAAATAATTGGCGCTCGTTTGGAAGAATTATTTGAATTAGTCATTGACGAGTTAGCCCGTCTAGGTGTTAGAGATTTACCAGGTGGTGTTGTTTTGACTGGAGGCGTTGCAAAGCTTGACGGTATTGCTCAACTGGCACGTCAAATTCTGCAAACTCGTGTTAGAATATATACACCTGATTATATTGGCGTTAGAGAGCCTTCATTTTCGACGGCAGTTGGACTTATTCGTTACGCCTATTTAGAAGATGATTTTTATGGAAAAAGTGCTAATACGCAACCTATTGAATATGCAGTTGTAGGATCTCCTGCAGCCACATCTAAGAAGCAAGAATATGCTACACCTTCAGAGCCAAAAGGAAGCGTAATCGGAAGAGCAAAAAAATTATTTGATAAGTTTTTTGATTAACTTCTTTCAGCAGGTGTCCAAACACCCGCTGAAAGAAGTTAAAGCCTACGGCGGATGTCACGGAATCGGAAAGGAGTTCTACATAGGATGTTAGCCTAAAACATCGCATCCATGCGATAACGGCTAACTGACCTGCATCGGTAAAAACGCCACGTCCTGTGGCATTACCGAAATGACCGACATCGTGTCGGCCCTCAGCAGGCCTAAGCACAAAGCCGATTCCGGACGCAATTATACCGAGGCATAATTGATCTTGAATGCGTAATGAATGATACAGAGTCGAGTTACCGTGGGAGGAAAAAGAAATGTTAGAATTTGATACAAGTGTTGATCAACTTGCAGTAATAAAAGTCATTGGTGTTGGTGGCGGCGGTAACAACGCTGTCAATCGAATGATAGAACATGGTGTACAAGGTGTTGACTTTATCGCAGTAAACACAGATGCACAGGCCTTAAATTTATCGAAGGCAGAAATAAAGCTACAAATTGGTACAAAACTTACACGTGGATTAGGTGCAGGTGCTAATCCTGAAGTAGGGAAAAAAGCAGCAGAAGAGAGCCGTGAACAATTAGAGGAAGTTCTTCGTGGTGCTGATATGGTATTCGTTACAGCTGGAATGGGCGGAGGAACTGGTACTGGTGCCGCGCCAGTAATCGCACAAATTGCTCGCGATTTAGGAGCTCTTACAGTCGGTGTTGTAACGCGTCCATTTACGTTTGAAGGTCGCAAACGACAAACACAAGCTATCGGTGGTATCGGTGGCATGAAAGAGTCTGTTGATACTTTAATCGTTATTCCGAACGACAAGTTATTACAAATTGTTGATAAATCTACACCAATGCTAGAAGCATTCCGTGAAGCAGATAATGTTTTACGACAAGGTGTACAAGGTATTTCAGATTTAATTGCAACGCCAGGTCTTATTAACTTAGACTTTGCAGACGTAAAAACTATTATGTCTAACAAAGGTTCAGCGTTAATGGGTATTGGTATTGCTACAGGTGAAAACCGTGCTGCAGAAGCGGCTAAGAAAGCTATTTCAAGTCCATTACTTGAATCATCAATTGATGGCGCTAAAGGTGTCCTTATGAACATTACTGGTGGCTCAAATCTTAGCCTATTTGAAGTACAAGAGGCTGCTGATATTGTAGCATCAGCATCAGATGAAGAAGTAAATATGATTTTCGGTTCGGTTATTAACGAAAATCTAAAAGATGAAATTATTGTGACAGTAATTGCAACTGGTTTCTCAGAGGAAGCTTTACAGCAACAGCGTAATACTCCACGACCGACGTTAAATGCAAACAGACAAGCTACACAACAACAGCAAGCTCCGATTCGTGAGCAACGTCAAGAAGTGCATGTGCATCAAGAACAACCACGTCAAAATCAACAAAATTATGTACAGGATGACACGCTTGAAGTACCGGCATTTTTACGCAATCGTAAAAATCGCGGATAAGTCAGCATCCGAACTTTAAAAAGCTCGTATTTTACATTATGTGAAATACGAGCTTTTTTGTGTTGTTGAAAAACTATTAATTTTGGCGCTTCTGCAAAACGAAGGGGTGATTTCCATTCCGACTGGACGCTTTGCCGCTGACGCTACGCTTTCGCGCAGATAAAACATTTGTAGCTGCCGCTTTGCTTTCGCTACAGAAAATATTTGTTGTTGCTGTCGCTACGCTTTCGCACAGAAAACATCCGCTTCGCTGCAGGGTCTCGGGCCAACAGATGTCTTTTGCGCGAAAGCGTGAGTGCAACGTAGCGACAGCAGCACGACGTTGGTCACGAAGGCGTTATCACAGGATGTGATGGTTTTAGCCTTCGTTCCTCTATTGCTGATCCCAGAGGAGTCGCCCAGTCTCCACTCCAATCAACCATTTTACATAAAATGTGTCTATTTGCATATCACTCTAATTTAAAGTGTGATAAGTGATAGTGACATAAAAATTAATTATGTTCAAATGTGTAGGGAAAGGATGTATTTTGTCAAAACATTTTTATGAAATGATGCGATTGTTTGACAATATTTGTGGGTGTAACATGCTAACTTTGTAAGTAGGAGGCGGCTGTTATGTATGGAGAATGGCTGGTGCTCATTAATACACTTTTTAATCTAGCGATACTTACGTTTACAGCGAGAGTAACAGGGGTTTTTGTAAAGAACACGAGATTATTAATGAGTTCTATTTGTAGTAGTTTTGTAGCTGTAATAGGTGGTCAAATGCTGTTAATGACGATACTGAGCTTTATCTTACTAATCGGCATAGCTTTTCGCTTTAAGATTCGAAGTTTTCAAAAGCAAGGACCGATTGTTTTAACAGCAACAATCATTATTGGTGGATTATTAACAGCGTTACAACCGTATTTAAAAAATCTTTCTGCTGTCCATTTTATAATTATTTGCCTACTATTAGCAGTTGGTAACCTTGTTGCTTTTTATAAGCAATGGGGATTTGTAAAGCTTGAGCGGTTAAGTGGTCAGTTTGTGTTTGATACGAATTTAAAAATTTTTGATATCACGATACCGCTTTCTGCATTTGTAGATACAGGGAATCAAGCAATTGAGCCACTATCAGGAAAACCTGTTCACTTTGTCTCTTATGCAGCATTACGCTCACATTTACCTGCAGCATTTTGCAAGTCATTAATAGAATGGCAAGAAACTGATCCGTATAATGTATCCATGTTTTCAGAAGATTATCAGCGTTATATTCGATTTATTCATGTTAATACAGTGCAACAGCAGTCAGTTGTACTAGGTTTCCGCTTTGATGAGTGGCATATAAAAGGGGAGCACTCACAAGTGAAAACGAATGAATATATCGTATTAACAAGAAAGGCTAAAAATTTTCCGCACAGCACAGCAGCAATTTTACATTTTTCAGCGCTTTCAAATAACTCATAGAGGGGGAGAACTATTGCTTCTTAGGCTACTTGCTAGCTTGAAAAAATTTTGGAGTAAGTTTCGGAGTCGTGAAACGTACTATATAGGGGGAAATGATTCATTGCCAGTGCCATTAAGTCGAGAAGAAGAAGTTACAGTCATTGCATCCTTTATGAATGGTGATTTAAGAGCTAGAGATACACTAATTGAACGTAATTTGCGTCTTGTTGTTTATATTGCTAGACGTTTTGATAATACGGGAACACCGATTGAGGATTTAATAAGTATTGGCTCGATCGGTTTAATTAAGGCGATTGAAACGTTCAATACTGATAAAAATATTAAGCTTGCCACATACGCATCACGTTGTATTGAAAATGAAATTTTGATGCATTTACGTAAAACAAGTCGCATGAAGGGTGAAGTTTCATTAGATGAACCATTAAACTCAGATGCTGATGGAAATGAATTGTTATTGTCTGATATTTTAGGAACGGAAGAGCATATTATTTTAGACAATGTAGAGAAGAAAATTGAGCGTCAACATATGTTTCATGCGATCAATTTACTAGGCGCGCGTGAAAGATATATTATGGAATGTCGTTTCGGCCTCAATGGAAAAATTGAAATGACTCAAAAAGAAGTTGCTGATCATTTAGGTATTTCGCAATCATATATTTCCCGATTAGAGAAGAAAATTATTCAAGATTTACGTGAAAATCTGAATCAGCCAATATCTTAGAGAGGGAAATTTACCCTACCTAAAATTGGTCATAGCTTTTGTGCATATTCTCGTTTCTCTCGGACAAACTGATGTAACGGTTTAGTCAGAGAATAACATCCGGAGGAATCGAATATATGCGAACTAAAGTAGATCTTTGCGGCTTAGATACATCGACTTTGCCAATTTTAAAGCACGAGGAAATGAAGGAACTATTTATTCGTTTACAAGCTGGAGAAACTGAGATTAGGGAAGAGCTTGTAATGTGCAATTTAAGGTTAGTGCTCAGTATTGTCGGTAGATTTGCCTATAGGGGTGAACAGGCAGATGATTTATTTCAGGTAGGCTGTATTGGCCTCATGAAAGCCATTGATCATTTTGATTTGAAGCATAATGTACGATTTTCAACATATGCTGTGCCAATGATCATAGGTGAAATTCGTCGCCATCTGCGTGATCATCATGCATTGCGCGTTTCTCGATCTCTAAGAGATATTGCATATAAGGCGATGCAGGCAAAAGAGCAATGGATAACCGATAATTTACGAGAACCAACGATTGAAGAAATTGCTGAAATGATTGACATGAAAAAGGAAGATGTTTTATTTGCTTTAGATGCCATTCAAGACCCAGTTTCCTTACAGGAGCCTATTTATTCAGACGGCGGAGACGCTGTTTATATGATGGATCAATTACGTGATGATGATGTATCAGAAGATCAATGGGTTGCCTACGTGTCGGTAAAGGAAAGTTTACAAAAGTTAGATGATCGTCAACAAATGATTGTTGCAAAGCGTTTTTATTACGGTGAGACACAAACTGAAATTGCAAAAGAATTGGGGATTTCTCAAGCGCAAATTTCACGTCTAGAAAAAAATGCAATTGAAACAATGCAGAAAGATTATAAGTAAAAACACAATGCGCACCCGAATCTCGGTGCGCATTTTAATTTATGTCACAATGAAATTAAAATGTCATATTAGGTGGATGTCGATAAAAAGTAAAAGTAGGGTGATAAAAAGTGAAAGTTAATCGATAAAAAGTAAAAGTTGGGCGATAATCTTTGAAAGTGTTTCGATAAAATTAAAAAGTTGAGATATCATTTTGCCAAAGAGCCAAATTAATTTAACTATGACAGTTTTACAACATTTGCTTAATCATTTCATTTTCATTTAAACAACAATAAACACATAAATATAAAGAGAAAACATAGTTTGTTGAGATAAAAACGATGTTGAGAGTAATTGATTTAGGAGGGATAAAATGCGTTTCTCGATGTTACAGCAAAAAGAAGTAATTGAAGCAGGGAACGGACGCTTTTTAGGATTTGTGGTAGATGCAGAGGTATCCAAAGAAACAGGCTATGTAACGGCTTTTATGATTGCAGAGCCCCGAAAATATTTAGGCCTTTTTCGCGGGGAAGAATCGGTTAGGAAAGTGTATATGAAAGATGTACTTGTAGTTGGAAAGGATGTCATTTTAGTGAAAGCGATATCCTAAAAGACAAAATTATTATGCATATTAAAAATCTAAGCATTTTAAAGCATTGCCAGGGTAAAATGTACTTTCACATAGGTCAGGCTATTCATTGATAATTCAAGCATTGCTTGTTACAATATAAGAAACTATTGTTGTAAAGTTGGGAAAAACATTGACAAAAATCTTAACAAATTTGAAGAAAATTAATGATCTTATACAAGCAGCAAAAAAACGTGCAAATCGTGAAGCAGAGAAAGTTCAAATTATTGCAGTGACAAAAGAAGTTTCTGTAGAAAGAACACAAGAAGCAATTGATGCAGGCCTTATTCATTTAGGAGAGAACCGTCCTGAAGGCTTAAATCGTAAAACTGAAGCGATTCAAGCTGATGTACATTGGCATTATATTGGTTCTTTACAAACACGTAAGGTCAAACAGGTCATTAACAGTTTTGATTATTTACATTCACTAGATCGTTTGAGTTTAGCGCAAGAAATTGAAAAAAGAGCAGACAAACCTGTTAAATGCTTTGTACAAGTTAATGTATCGGGCGAAGAGTCAAAACATGGTTTATCGATTGAAGAAGTCCTACCTTTTATTGAATCATTAAAAAGTTTTACGAAAGTTCAAGTCGTTGGTTTAATGACAATGGCACCGAATACAGCTGAGGATACAATTATTCGCTCTGTTTTTAAGCAATTAAAACAATGTCAACAGCAAATAGCCGAGCAAGGATTCGCACATGCACCTTGTACCGAGTTATCAATGGGCATGTCTAATGACTTTGAAATTGCGGTAGAAGAAGGGGCTACATTTGTACGAGTTGGAACGGCTCTTGTTGGAAATGAAAGAGGGGAACAGGATGAGCATGAAAAATAAAATTAAAAATTTCTTTTATCTTGAGGAAGAAATAGAAGAAGAAATCACTCAAGCTCCTATTCAACAGCAACAACCCGTACAACAACAACAGCAACAGCAACAGATCCAATCGGTGAAGCCTAAAAAAGTTATGAAGGAGCGTAAGGCACCGGTTCAGGAAATTTTTCCGCAAAGTACCACATCTACAAACAATATTGTCAGTTTGCAGTCAGCAATGAATTCTAAAGGTTCAAAAGTTGTATTAGTTGAACCTAGAGTTTATGCAGAAGCGCAGGACATTGCAGAACATTTAAAAAATAGGCGTGCAACGATCGTCAATTTACAACGAATTGAGCGAGAACAAGGTGTACGGATTATTGATTTTTTAAGTGGCACAGTGTATGCACTCGGCGGTGATATTCAAAGAATCGGCAAAGACATTTTCCTATGCACACCTGAAAATGTAGAAGTATCTGGCGAAATTTCGAATTTTATTTTAGACGATAATTAATAGCGAGGATTGTAGTTTATATGACATTTTATTTAATCTTGAAGTATGTGTCTATAGCATTTTATGTATATTCACTAATGCTAGTCGCATATGTGTTAATGTCCTGGGTGCCTGCTGTTCAAAACACATCTGTTGGACGTATTTTAACAAAATTATGTGAACCTTATCTTGGAATTTTCAGAAAGTTTATTCCGCCAATCGGCATGATTGATATTTCACCTATCGTAGCAATATTTCTCCTTAACTATATTCAAAAAGGGCTGTTTATTGTTATTTTAAAAATTTACGAAATGTTTATTTAAAAAAAATCCTCACGAACGGTGGGGATTTTTTATTTATGGGGAATACTACATTTAACAAAAATGGTTGCATATTTAGTGGTGATTCCTAGAATGCATAAGAATAAGTAGGGATCGAGGTATGAACTATCCCTGCAGAAAGCGTCCTACTAGCGTGTGCAATCAAGTACATATTTTTATGAAATATCAAAAGCCTGGATAACGTTTGTTGAAACGTATCTATGTATATAAGTTGATCTTCGTTTCGACTGGGCGACTCCTTGGGGATCATCGAACGCCCCCAGGAAGCTTTGCTCTGTGCGAAAGCGAAGCGGCAGCAAATGTTTTATCTGTGCGAAAGCGTAGCGACAGCAACAACAAAGCGCCCAGCTGGAACGGAAATCAACCCCACGTTATGATTATGAGCATTTTATAAAATCCTTAAAATACCAATGAAATTGTACAAGTATAAGAGTGATAATAGAGGTGAGGTTATATGGAGCATTTAATACAGCATTTTAGAAAAGATGAACAGCCATTTATTGAACAGGTTGTGAGCTGGCAACATGAGGTAGAGGATCGATACGCTCCAAAGCTTACTGATTTTCTAGATCCTCGTCAACGTTTTATTGTTACATCAATTATTGGACAATATGACACATTGAAAACAGCTAGTGCTGGGCTCTTTGATAATGCAGAAAGACAACGCATGTTGATTTATCCTACTTATTATGAGCCTGTGGAAGAAGATTTTCAGCTTACCGTATTTACGATTCAATATCCTGTAAAATTTGTCCAACTACGACATCCTGATGTTCTTGGAGCTTTATTATCTTTAGGACTGAATCGTGGCAAATTCGGTGATATTCGAGTGAATGAACAGCTAGTACAATTTGTAGTAGCGAATGAGGTAGCGGAATATGTACGCTTACATTTAACAGGCATCGGCAAAGTAAAGGTACATGTAGAATCGATTAAAGAGACAGAGACGCTGCTACAAAACGAGGAAGAGTGGTTAGAAGAATCTCATACTGTTTCCTCAATGCGTTTAGATGTTATTATTTCAACGATTTTAAAAACTTCTCGCCAGAAGGCACAAGCATTAATTACAGGTAAAAAGGTTCGTGTCAATTGGACTGAACGGGATACAGTTGCCTTTGAATTACAAGAAGGAGATATTTTATCTGTACGTGGAAGCGGTCGAGTAAAAATTATGATGACGGAAGGCCGTACAAAAAAAGATAAAATTCGATTACAAATCGGTCGATTGACCCAAAAAAGCTGAAAATCAAGTAAATTTCATTAATTTTTACTGCTAAGTTGTTGGAACAATTGTATAATAGAAAGTATGAATGTACATGTAAAGGAGAGAAGGATCGTATGCCGTTATCACCTATTGATATACATAATAAGGAGTTTACTAAATCCTTCAGAGGTTATGCTGAAGATGAAGTAAATGAATTTTTAGATCAAATTATTAAAGACTATGAGATTTTGTTACGGGAAAAGAAGGAAGTAGACAGACAACTGGAAATTTCCTTAGAACAAGCGAGACATTTTAATTCTTTAGAGGAAACGTTACAAAAGTCAATTGTTGTTGCGCAAGAGGCAGCTGACGAAGTACGAAGAAATTCTCAAAAAGAAGCTAAACTCATTGTAAAAGAAGCAGAAAAAAATGCCGATCGTATTATCAATGAGGCTTTAACGAAGGCTCGTAAAGTAACAATTGAAATTGATGAGCTGAAAAAGCAATCAAAAGTATTCCGTAATCGTTTTAAAATGCTTGTAGAGGCACAGCTTGATTTACTAAATGCAGATGACTGGGATCATTTGCTACAATATGATATTGACCTTACTGAAATTCAAACATCTGTCGAAGAAGCACAAGAAGCCGATCAAGTTTAATCTATTTAATTGTAGACATTGGGAAGCAATAAGTGAAACTTGACGTGAATGTATGATTTTCATATACTATGGTAATAGTAATTATTTTGAACACATATGCAAACAGGCAAAGACGAAGACAGTATTTGTTAGGCGTAGTTAAGCGATTTGGGGATAGTGTGAGCCCAAACAAGCAAATAACAATGAACATCACTTCGGAGCTAAATAACTGAATGTAGTAAGTTATTTCGTAGTGCACGACGTTAATGTGCTTTAAGTGGTAGTGAAATTTTTTGCTACAATTAGGGTGGTACCGCGAGTATAAGCTTCTCGTCCCTTTCAGGGATTGAGAGGCTTTTTTATGTTCAAATGACGGTTGGCTTCATTTCTATTAGTATGAAATGGCTAAATCCTATGTTTGAACTTATACATCCATTGTTAAAACGTGTTGATTTTGCCGATAACTAGAACTTGAGGGCATTTCCCGAAATGTATCTATGTAAGCTGCCCAGTCGGAACGGAAATCAACCACACGTTATAATAATAAGCCTAATAACTGTCGTATGTGATTGAGCGCCTATGTGCATTTGTTTTTGTTTGTAAACATAAAGGAGGAATTGAACAATGGTTGAATACAAAGATACTTTATTAATGCCAAAAACAGATTTCCCAATGCGTGGAAACTTACCGGCAAATGAACCGAAGATGCAAGAAAAATGGGACGAAATGGACATTAATAAATTGCAGATGGAGCGTACAGAAGGACGTCCTGAATATGTGTTACACGATGGACCTCCGTATGCAAATGGTGATATCCATATCGGTCACGCTTTAAATAAAGTGCTGAAAGATATGATTACGCGTCATCGCTCTATGAATGGTTACCATGTAAACTATATTCCAGGTTGGGATACTCATGGTTTACCAATTGAGCAAGCACTTACGAACAAAGGTGTAAAGCGTAAAGAAATGTCTGTTGCTGAATTCCGTAAATTATGTGAAGAGTATGCTTACGAGCAAATTGACAACCAACGTACACAATTCCGCCGTTTAGGTGTTCGTGGTGATTGGGAAAATCCATATATTACATTAAAGCCTGAATTTGAAGCACGTCAAATCGAAGTATTCGGTAAAATGGCTGAAAAGGGCTATATTTATAAAGGTTTAAAACCAGTTTACTGGTCTCCATCATCTGAATCTGCACTGGCAGAAGCAGAGATTGAATATCAAGATGTTAAATCGCCTTCTATTTATGTAAGCTTTGCGCTTAAAGATGCTAAAGGTGTAGTTCCAGCAGATGCTAAAATGATTATTTGGACAACAACGCCTTGGACAATTCCTGCGAACTTAGGGATTTCTGTAAACCCTGAATTTATTTATGTTGTTGTGGCAGTTGCAGATAAAAAATTCATCATTGCAAAAGAATTATTAGAAAAAGTTGCTAACGAACTTGAATGGGAAGCATATGAAGTTGTTCAAGAAATTAAAGGTGAAGCGTTAGACAGAGTTGTTGCACAGCATCCATTCTATGACCGTGAATCTCTTGTAATGGTTGGAGAGCACGTAACTGCTGAAGCGGGTACTGGCTGTGTTCATACAGCACCAGGGCACGGTGAAGATGACTATCATATTAGTAAACAATATGGTCTACCAATTCTTAGCCCAGTTGATAATAGCGGCTGCTATACAGATGAAGCACCTGGTTTTGAAGGTGTATTCTATAATGATGCTAACAAATTAGTCACTGAAAAATTAAAAGAAGTAGGCGCTTTAGAAAAACTTAACTTCTTTACACACTCATATCCACATGACTGGCGTACGAAAAAACCAGTTATTTATCGTGCTACACCACAATGGTTTGCGTCGATTGATGCATTCCGTGATGAGTTACTAGGGGCTGTAAAATCAACGGCATTTACACCTGCTTGGGGTGAAACTCGTCTTTATAATATGATTCGTGACCGTGGAGATTGGGTAATTTCACGTCAGCGTGCATGGGGCGTGCCAATTCCAATTTTCTATGCTGAAAATGGAGAACCAATTATTACACCAGAAACAATTGCTCATATCTCAGCTTTATTCCGTGAACATGGGTCAAATATTTGGTTCCAAAAAACAGCTAAAGAATTATTACCTGAAGGCTTCACACACTCTGGTAGCCCGAACGGTGAATTTACAAAAGAAAACGATATTATGGACGTTTGGTTTGACTCAGGTTCTTCTCACCAAGGTGTGCTAGTAGAACGTGGTATGAAGTATCCAGCTGATCTATATTTAGAAGGTTCTGACCAACACCGTGGATGGTTTAACTCATCATTAATTACTTCTGTAGCTATTAATGGCTATGCACCATATAAGGGACTATTAACACATGGTTTCGTACTAGATGGTGAAGGTCGTAAGATGAGTAAGTCTTTAGGGAATGTTATTATCCCGAAAAAAGTGATGGACCAATACGGGGCAGATATTCTTCGTTTATGGGTTGCATCTGTAGATTATACAGCAGACGTTCGTATCTCAATGGATATGTTGAAGCAAGTTTCTGAGGTTTATCGAAAAATTCGTAACACATTCCGTTTCTTACACGGAAATGTAGCTGATTTTGATGCGACGAAAGATCGTGTAGCATATGCAGACCTTCGTGAAATGGATCAATACGTTTATATGCGTTTACAAGATGTTTTAAAAACTGTTCGTGCTGCATATGATCGCTATGATTTCGCGGCTGTGTATCATGCAGTGAATAACTTTGTTGCTGTAGAATTATCTTCATTCTATTTAGATATTGCAAAAGATGTTGTGTACATCGAAGGTCATGACAACAAAGACCGCCGTGCAATGCAAACGGTTATTTATGACACATTAATGACGTTAGTAAAAGTAATGTCACCTATTATCCCTCACACAAGTGACGAGATGTGGTCTTACTTACATGCTCAAGGTGTTGTAGAAGCGGTATCTGTACAATTAACAGACTTCCCAGAGGTAGATGAACATGAAAACTTCGAAAGTCTACGCGAAAAATGGGTAAAAATTATTGATGTTCGTGATGATGTTTTAAAAGCATTAGAGGAAGCTCGTAATGCAAAAACAATCGGTAAATCACTTGAAGCGAAAGTGACAGTTTATGCGAAAGAAGATGTGGCAGCATTATTAAATGATGCAAGCATTAATTTTGCACAGCTTTCAATCGTTTCTGCCTTTGAAGTAGCATCAATAGAAGCTGCACCAGCAGATGCATTAGCTTTAGAACATGCTTCGATCGTTGTAGAAAAAGCAACAGGTGAAAAATGTGAGCGTTGCTGGTCAATTTCTGAAACAGTCGGTTCGAATGAAGCACATTCAACAGTGTGCGCGCGTTGTGCAGAAGTTGTAGAAACGTATTACGCTTAATTTAAAAATAAGAATCTGCATTCTATGTAATTAATAACGCAAGTCTCCTTGATGATGGGGGGCTTGCGTTTTTTATTTTATCACCTGAGGTCTAGCAGATTCTTTTTTGTCATGGAGTGATTTCTTAGAAGTTTGAAGCACTATTTAAATAATATTTCTTGTGTATTGCGGTAGTCAGTTGGGGATATACCGACATATTTCTTAAACGTAAGGCTGAAATAATTAGGTGTGTTGAAGCCACAGAGGAAGGAGATCTTTTCAATGGTGTAATCGTATTTTCGCAAATACGGTAGTGACTTTATGATACGTGTAAAAGCTACATAATCAACAAAATTACGGCCAATCTCTTTTTTAAACAATCTGCTAAAATGAGTAGCGCTAAAATTGCTATATTTGGCAACGTCACTGATTGCAAGTTGTTCATCATAGTGCTCCTCGATATATTGGATAGCTTTTTGGAGCTGTTCTTGCTTTGTTAAATCCTCATAAAATCGTACATGAACGCTTTGAACAGGAGGTTTCCTTCGAGCCTTTCGAGCTTGGCTATAGGATTCCTTGACGTGCATGGCGTCCTGAAAAACGCCACCAATCCCCATAAAAAGATGGATGCAATAATCTTTTTTTAACGTTTCAATAACCTCAAGTAAACAAGCTACCCCCTCCGACCAATGCTTAAATGATGTGTATTCATTAGGAATGCGCATAAGCAATAGTAAATAACGTTCAAAATGTAAAAAAGATATAGGTACTTTATTAGCAAAGTTTTGGTGGAACACATTGGTGATCACAGCTTGCATCATGAGGGTAAGGTCGATCTTCATTCACATCTATATAACCCTGGATTAAAAACACGATATTTGGGATACAATGCCTCGATAAAAAAGAGGAAGACTGGATTATTTCCTGCTCACTTTCAACCTCTCCACGTATAAGTCGTTTTAAAAAAGCTTCTCGGAATGGCGAAGTATGGTCTTGCGAAATTTGCTGTGATAACTCAAGCATTGTAAGAGTACTTGCTTGTTTTGCTTGATAGGCCGTATAAAGCTTTTTAACAATTCGTAGAAATTTTGCTTTCTGTAACGGTTTAATGAGAAGTGCAGTCAAGTTTAGCTCAATGGCTATACCAGTTGAGTAGGTAAGGTGTTCTGCAACAATAGGGACGATTATACTATTAGGATAATTTCTTTTTAACCGGTTTATCTTTACCCAGTCAAATAAACGGTTAATTTCATAGACAATGATAGCGGAAATCTCTGTTTTAGGTTCTTCGCAATTAATAAAAGTATTAGGTAGGAATTCCTCTAGCCAGTAGCTCATTTGTTGTTGTTCATGTGAATTTTCAATGTACCAAACAATATTTAAAATGCTAACATCACCCTTCTATTATAAATGGGGAATAATAAAAATATTTTAACTTAAAATAGCATTTTTTTGTACTAATACAGCAATATTTTGTAACTATTTTATAGATTAAATAGAATAGAATAATTGTAGTGAATAATAATTTGAAATTTCAGATAATTATTTACTGAAACAGGAAGGGAGAGCTGAAATATGGCAGAAGTAGGGAGTCGTGATTATGAATACGTGGAAGCTGGAACTATCGATGTAAAGGATCTTCCACCACTAGATGCAACTACTAACAAAATTATGAAAGATGAGTTTACTACAGGATTTAGCTTAACGGTATTTTATTTCATTTTAATTTTTAGTATTCCGGTAATGAACTGGTTCGCTCCAGAGCTTGCTTTCAAGAAAATTTTGGGCGGTATGACAGTAACGTGGTTTGTGACAACCGTCGTGATGATGGTAATGGCTTTTATTATTGCATATGTGCATACAACGTTGTACGAGAAGCGCCTTAAGAAATACGAAATACTCAATAAGTAGTTTTAGCTAAGGGGGATATGTAGAATGATGAAAGCTCTATTAGAACCGAAGATGTTAATGACTATTGCTTTAATGGGGACAATTGTATACATTACGTACTTAACGAAAAGAAATGCAACGGCATCCGATTTCTTTGTTGGGGGACGAAGTTTTGGGTGGTTTACAAACGGTTCGGCAATTGGGGGAGACTATTTAAGCGCTGCTACATTTCTCGGGATAGCCGGTTTGACTTTCCAATTAGGGTATGACGGTGCTTACTATGCATTTTGCTTCTCCATTGGATTGACGTTGCTAGCTATTTTTGTGGCAGGCCCGTTAAGACGATTTGGAGCATTTACCGTTGCCGATTTTTTAGCTTATCGTTTTCATAGTAGACGAGCTCGGCTAGTAGCGGTAGCTGTGGTTTTGGCGATTTCTGGTTTTTATGCAGCGCCCCAATTATTAGGGGCGGCACAAATTTTAAGTATGTTTTTCGGGACTTCATATGAATTCGGCATTATCTTTACATGTATTGTAATGGTTTTCTATGTAGGAATAGGCGGTATGAAAGGAACAACAATCAACCAAGCTTTAGAGCTTTGGATTCGCCTTGGAGCGTTTGTTGTTATGTTGATTGCAGCAATTTACAGTGGTTTGCATTACGATAAGATTTTAGCTGCTATTAATTCATTCAGCGGTCCTATTACAGGAACATCACCATATGCTTTAGATGGAAATAATGTTAATTTTGATGGTGCCGCTTGGACGGGAACAGGTTTCTACTTCCCAACATTTTGGCAAACTATCAGTATGACAATTGGTTTAGCGCTAGGTACAATTGGTCTGCCACATATTCTACTTAGATTTTATACGAATCCAAGTGCGAAGGCGGCTCGTAAATCAGCATTGATGGCTATTGGGATTGCTAGTACGTTTTTCTTATTAGCAGTATATTTAGGTGTTGTAGGTCGTTCTATTTTTATCTCGGGTACAGCAAGTGAGGAAGTCATGCGTGATCTAGTGCTTGGTGGGAACAATATGGTGATTCCTACAACAGCACTTGCGCTAGGAGGTAAGTGGCTGCTTGGACTAGTCATAGCAGGTGCGTTTGCGGCCATATTCTCAAATTTATCAGGGTTATTTATTACAAGCTCAGGTGCATTAGCCCACGATTTATATGCAAGCGTTATGAAAAAGGATATTACAGAAAAACAACGAGTAGTTGCGGGGAAAGTAGCCATCGTTTTATTAGGTATTTTATATGGAGCATTGGGTTTATTAGTTAAGGATGCATCCATTGGCCATTTAGTGGCACTTGCTTTTACTGTTGCGGCGAGTACATTTACACCAATATTTATTTTAGGTATTTGGTGGAGAGGAATGACAGAAAAAGGAGCAATTGCGGGTTTACTCATTGGTCTTGGTGTATCGATGTGGATGATTTTTCTTCCAGGAACATTACCAAGCTTCTTACAATTTAAAATCCCAGGCATTATCACAGTGCCTGTAGGATTCTTATCCGTTATTATTGTGTCATTATTAGATCGAAAAGTACCGGCTGATGTTAATGATTTCATGAAGCGTGTGCATTCAAAAGAGTCTGAAACAGCTTAAAACGGTATAATATTGAATAAAAATTGATAAGCTATTGCCATTACTTATGAAGTGATGGCAATAGCTTTTTTTACTGAAGGGAAGTTGACGGCGGGAAAAAGAGCGGCCGGCGGATAGAGCAGTCAGAGTGATGGAAGGAAAAGCCGAAATGACGGATAAAACAGCTAGAGCGACGGAAAGAACAGTCGAAACTACGGAAAGCACACCCAAATCGAAGCAAAAATCAATCTTCCAATATGGTGATGATCCATATTTTCATGCTATATTAGTTATTCTGAGATGGGCTGTTATGGTAGAATAGGTTAGATGTTGAGCGAACGGAGGAGTGTCTGTGTATAAATATTATGGATTGGCCGCATTCGTGATTCTTTTAGATCAATGGACAAAGTGGCTAATTGTGAAAAATATGGAGTTTGGCGAACGAATTTCAGTATGGGATCCGTGGTTTGGGATATTGTCTCATCGAAATAGAGGAGCAGCATGGGGAATGTTAGAAGGCCAAATGTGGTTATTTAGCATTATCACGATAGGTGTTATTTGTGCCGTTCTATACTTTTATCATAAAGAGGCTAAAGGGAAACCTATTTTTCAAGTTGGTTTAATGCTTTTATTAGGCGGAGCTATAGGGAATTTTATTGACCGTATATTTAGAGGTGAAGTGGTCGATTTTGTAAGTGTATTAATTCCAGTAATTAATTATGATTTCCCGATCTTCAATATTGCGGATGCAGCTTTAACAATGGCGGTAGTAATATTAATGATTGGCATAATTATGGAAGATAAAAAAGGAAAGAAACAGGTGAAATAATGACGCAAGTATCATATACAATGGAAGAACAACAAAAGGGAGAGCGCATTGATAAGGCGCTTTCGAGTGTGCAATCAGAGTGGTCGCGTACACAAATTGGTAATTGGATTACTGATGGTATTATTAAAGTAAATGGAGAGACTGTAAAGGCGAAGTATAAGGTAAAAGTAGGGGATATTGTAGAAATCGATGTACCTGAAGCAGAGCCGTTAGATGTCATTGCTGAAAACTTAGATCTTGATATTGTTTATGAGGATGCGGATGTCCTTGTTGTAAATAAACCAAAGGGCATGGTTGTTCATCCAGCGCCTGGACATATGATGGGTACACTCGTTAATGGTTTAATGTATCATTGTAAGGATTTATCGGGTATCAATGGCATTATGCGTCCGGGAATTGTGCATCGTATTGATAAAGATACATCAGGATTATTGATGGTGGCTAAAAATGATGCAGCTCATGAATCGTTAGTGAATCAGTTAGTCAATAAAACAGTGACACGTAAATATACTGCGCTCGTTCACGGGCATATTGCACATGATAAAGGAACAATTGATGCACCTATTGGTCGAGACCAAAAAGATCGTCAAAAACAAGCTGTTGTCGACAAAGGTAAGCATGCAGTAACCCATTTCCAAGTTATCGACCGCTTTGGCGACTATACGCTAGTAGAGTGCCGTTTAGAAACAGGACGCACGCACCAAATTCGTGTCCATATGAATTATATTGGATTCCCACTTGTTGGTGACCCAAAATATGGACCAAAGAAGACAATCGACTTTGGTGGACAAGTATTACACGCGGGAGTTTTAGGTTTTGATCACCCTACAACAGGTGAATATTTGCAGTTTGAAGCGCAAATTCCTGCTGATTATGAGCAATTATTGCTAGATTTAAGAAATAAGGATTGACGTATAGATAAAGAAGGTCTATACTAACGAAAGTGAATGAAACAACTTAACTAAATATTCACCTTTAATGGCAGTCCAGAGAGGCTGAGAAGGTACATGTGAAAGTGTTGCGAAAAATTTGTGCTGCAAATTTTTTCAACATACTATTTAAACACGTATATAACCCTCTCAGGCTATTCGCCTCGAGAGGTTTTTTTATGGACACATGACCCAATAATAGATAGAAGAGAGGAGGAAACTTACATGGCACAAAATGAGTTATTAGATGGCCCATCTATGGCAAGAGCGTTAACACGCATTGCACACGAAATTATTGAACGCAATAAAGGGATCGACGAATGTATTTTAGTCGGAATTAAAACGCGAGGTGCCTTTCTTGCAAGACGCCTAGCAGAACGAATTGAAAAAATTGAAGGCAAACCAATTCGTACGGGGGAGCTTGACATCACTCTCTATCGAGATGATTTAACGACAAAGCATGATAATGAACAGGCACATGTTGAGCAAGTCGATATCGATTATGTGATCGTCAATCAAAAAATTATTTTAGTCGATGATGTACTCTATACGGGACGAACAGTACGCGCAGCGCTAGATGCAGTGATGGATCTAGGGCGACCAGGCCAAATTCAACTTGCAGTCCTGATCGACAGAGGACATAGAGAGCTACCAATAAGAGCTGATTATGTTGGTAAAAATGTTCCGACATCTGGAGCTGAACGTATAGTCGTAAATTTACAAGAAGTAGACGGAGAAGATTGCGTCATTATTTATAAAGAAGACTAACTTAAAGTGAGGAAACATTATGTCAAATGCAGTATTAGATGTTAAAGATAAACCGACCCCAGTCCAACTAGTGACATTAAGTTTCCAGCACATGTTCGCCATGTTTGGGTCAACGATCTTAGTTCCTCAGTTGGTTGGTCTTAGTCCAGCGATTGCCCTTTTAACAAGTGGGATTGCTACATTGTTCTTCCTATTGATTACGAAATTTCAAGTACCTGCTTATTTAGGATCATCATTTGCCTTTATTGCGCCGATTTTACTAGTGGCAGGTGGTTTAAATAAAGATGGTTCTAGTGTAAATCCAGGTCATGCAATGATTGGTGCTATGGCAGTAGGGATTACATATGGCATCGTATCCCTTATCATCTGGAAAAGCGGCTATAAGTGGATTATGAAAATTTTACCTCCGATTGTGGTAGGCCCTGTCATTATGGTAATTGGTCTTGGACTATCAGGGACAGCGGTCAATATGGCGATGAATGTAGATGGTGAATATAACTTTTTACACTTCTCAGCAGCGCTAGTGACTTTATTTACAGCCATTATTTTCACGATTGCCTTTAAAGGCATTTTAAGCACAATGCCAATCTTAATTGGCTTAATCGTAGGATATGTTTACTCAATGATAATCGGCATAGTTGATTACTCACCAATTGCGAAAGCTGATTTCTTTGCACTACCTGACTTCTTAATTCCAGGTGTTCACTATGAGTTTGAAATCACAACAACGCTGCTCCTAACGATGGTGCCAATCGTTATCGTAACGATTTCCGAGCATATTGGTCACCAGTTAGTATTAGGTAAAGTGGTCAATCGGGATTATATTAAAGAGCCAGGCTTACATCGTTCGTTATTAGGGGACGGACTTGGTACATTTATTAGTGCACTAATCGGCGGGCCGCCGAAAACAACTTACGGTGAAAATATCGGTGTCCTTGCAATCACTCGAGTTTACAGTGTGTATGTCATTGCAGGTGCAGCAGTCGTAGCCATTTTACTGTCATTCTTCGGGAAAGCAATGGCAGTTATTGCAACAATTCCAACAGCTGTACTTGGTGGGGTTTCCATCTTACTCTTCGGTATAATTGCAGCAAGTGGATTACGAATGTTAGTGGATAACCATATCGACTTTGGTAATAGTCGTAACTTGGTCATCGCCTCAGTTATTTTAGTCATCGGTATCGGTGGTGCGAAGTTCGTTGTTTCAGAATCACTAAGTATCGAAGGTATGGCATTAGCAGCGATTATCGGTGTTCTTTTAAATGTCATCCTACCAGGTAAAAAAGAAGCGGACATACCAATACCGCACAATCAAAATGAAAATTCATAAAAGTACCTTTTAATGAATTGTCCAGAGAGGCAAAAAAAGGGAAGTTGTAGACAGTCTAAATGTAGGAGTGTATCCTGCTGTAGTTTGTCGCGCCTCCTTATGCCTCGTTGATAACATCAACGAGGCTTTTATTTTACAGAACGTTATACATAAACGTTCATGAGACACACCCTACGGAGGTTACAATGAAGAACTTATTATCGATGGAGCATTTAACAATAGAAGAAATTAACCACATTCTAGATCGTGCGCAAGCTTTTGAAAATGGTGAAACATCATCATTATCTCGAGAATACAACGTAGCAAACTTATTTTTTGAGCCGAGTACACGTACGAAAACGAGTTTTGAAATGGCGGAACGAAAAGTCGGCTGTACAGTTATCCCTTTTGATGGCAGCTTTTCGAGCGTCTCTAAAGGAGAGACACTGTACGATACAGTAAAGACGTTAGAAATGATTGGTATAGACGCAGTAGTCATTCGCGCGAAGGAAGATACGTATTACAATGAACTACTTGAAGGCATCGATGTGTCAATTATTAACGGAGGTGACGGCACTGGTCAGCATCCGTCTCAATCACTATTAGATCTTTATACAATCAAAAAAGAGTTTGGTTCTTTTGAAGGGTTAAATGTGACAATCGCTGGAGATATATGCCATAGCCGTGTAGCGAAATCGAATGCGTTAGCGTTACAACGATTAGGGGCAAATGTTCATTTCCTTTGTCCAGAAGAGTGGCAAGGTAGTTTCGAAGCGCATCATTCTTGGGATGATTTAATCGAAATAAGCGATGTGATTATGTTACTTCGTGTGCAGCATGAACGTCATAAAGTAAATAAAAGCTTCTCAAAAGAGGGCTATCATGAAGAGTACGGTTTAACAGTTGAACGTGAGAAACAAATGAAAGAAAAGGCAATTATCATGCATCCAGCACCGGTCAATCGTGATGTAGAAATTGCTTCAGAGCTAGTAGAATGCGAGCGTTCTAGAATTTTCGAGCAAGTTCGAAATGGTGTTTATACACGAATGGCTATTGTAGAAACAATTTTAAAGGGGAGAGAGTAACATGACAAAAGTTCTTCAAAATGTACAAATGGTAAATGAACAAGGTGAGCTACAAATAGTAAATATCACTATGGTAGACGGCAAAATTACTGAAATAGGTCAAAATGTAACTGTAGCAGGCGCAGAAGTAATCGAAGGAAATGGTTTAGTTGTTGCACCAGGCTTTGTCGATGTTCACACACATTTACGTGAGCCGGGCTTTGAACATAAAGAAACAATTGCTACAGGTTCAGCATCAGCAGCAAAAGGCGGCTTCACAACAATTTGCGCGATGCCAAATACAAAACCAGTACCAGATTCAGTAGAAAACATGCAACTAATTAACGGTCTTATTAAAGAAAGTGCAGCTATTCGAGTACTTCCATACGGCTCATTAACAAGAGACATCTCAGGTGAGGTTCGTACAAATATTGAAGAATTAAAAGCACATGGAGCTGTCGCATTTTCAGATGATGGTGTTGGGATCCAGCTAGCATCAACAATGTATGAGCAAATGAAGGATGCAGCACAGCACGATGTGGTTGTTGTCGCACACTGTGAAGATAACTCATTAATTTACGACGGCGTAATGCATGAAGGGAAACGTAATAAAGAGCTTGGTTTACCAGGAATTCCATCGATTTGTGAATCCGTTCAAATTGCACGAGATGTTCTACTGGCAGAAGCAGCTGGAGCACGCTACCACGTATGTCACGTATCAACGAAGGAATCTGTACGTGCAGTACGAGATGCGAAAGCAGCAGGAATTCGTGTCACAGCAGAAGTTTGCCCACACCATTTATTACTTGAAGAAATGGATATTCCAGCAGATGATGCAAACTGGAAAATGAATCCTCCATTACGTGGAATAGATGATAAAGACTCACTTCACGCGGCGCTGTTAGACGGCACGATCGATTGTATCGCTACAGACCATGCTCCACACACAGTAGAAGAAAAATGCTGTGGTATGGTTGGTGCACCATTTGGCATTGTAGGCTTTGAAACAGCATTTCCACTGCTTTACACGCAGTTTGTAGAAACAGGAAAATGGACGTTAAAACAGTTGATAGACTGGATGTCTGTAAAGGCAGCTCAAATTTTTGATCTACCATACGGCACATTAGAAGTTGGAGCTTCAGCAGATATGATTTTAATAGATTTAAATAAAGAGCAAACAATTGATGCAGAAGGCTTTGTATCAAAAGGACGCAATACACCATTCAATGGTTGGACTGCAAAAGGATGGCCGATCCTTACAATTTTTGAAGGCAATATCGTATACCAGGAGGTAGAGTAATGAAAAAACGTTTACTTATTTTAGAAGATGGCACAGTATTTACAGGTACAGCGTTCGGTAGTGAGCGCGCTTCACAAGGTGAGGTTGTATTCACAACAGGGATGACAGGTTATCAGGAAACAATTTCAGATCCTTCATTCTACGGACAAATTGTAACGTTAACTTACCCTTTAATCGGTAATTACGGTATTAACCGTGATGATTTTGAATCAATCTCACCAGCTATTCGTGGATTTGTAGTCCGTGAATTAGCAAAAACACCTTCAAACTTCCGCTGTGACTTAACAGTAGATGAGTACTTAACATCCAAGGATATCCCAGGGATTGAAGGAATCGATACACGAAAATTAACACGCATTATTCGCAGTAAAGGTTCAGTAAAGGCTATTTTAACAGCGGCTGATGAAGAAGTGAATGTGGATGAAATCGTAACGAAGTTACAGGCAACACCAGCGATTACAAACCATGTACATGAAGTATCACCGAAAGCGGCCTACCCATCACCAGGTCGTGGCAAACGCGTAGTATTAATAGACTTTGGTATGAAACATGGTATTCTTCGTGAGCTAAATAAACGTGATTGTGATGTGCTAGTTGTCCCTTACAATACTTCAGCAGCAGAAATTTTAGCTTGGCATCCAGATGGTATCATGCTTTCGAATGGCCCAGGTAACCCTGAAGATGTGCAAGAGGGTATAGAGACAGTACGCAATTTAATTGGAAAAGTGCCAATGTTCGGTATTTGCTTAGGTCACCAAATCTTCTCGCTAGCATGTGGTGCACGAAGCTTTAAATTACCATTCGGTCACCGTGGTGGTAACCACCCAGTAAAAGATTTACGCACTGGCCGTACTGATTTAACATCTCAAAATCATGGCTATGCAATCGACATCGATTCGTTAAAAGATACAGATTTAGAATTAACACATATCGCATTAAACGATGGTACTTGTGAAGGTGTACGACACAAGAAATATCCAGTCTTTACAGTGCAATATCACCCAGAAGCATCACCAGGTCCAGAGGATTCAAATCACTTATTTGATGAATTTATCGAAATGATGGAAGTAGAAGCAGGGAAGGGGAAACAACATGCCTAAACGTACAGATATTAAAACTATTTTAGTAATCGGATCAGGTCCAATCGTGATCGGACAAGCAGCAGAATTTGACTACGCAGGAACACAAGCTTGTCTTTCTTTAAAAGAAGAAGGTTACCGCGTTATTTTAATAAACTCAAACCCTGCGACAATTATGACAGATACAGAAATTGCCGACAAAGTATATATTGAGCCAATTACACTGGAGTTTGTATCACGTATTTTACGTAAAGAGCGCCCAGATGCTATCCTACCAACACTTGGTGGTCAAACTGGTTTAAACATGGCTATTGAATTAGATAAATCAGGAATTCTAGATGAGCTTAATATTGAAATTCTTGGTACAAAATTAGAGGCGATCCATAAAGCGGAAGACCGTGATCTATTCCGTAATTTAATGTATGAGCTAGGTGCTCCAGTACCTGAATCAGATATTATCCATAACTTAGACGAAGCGAAAAACTTTGTAGCGAGAATTGGCTACCCAGTAATTGTTCGTCCTGCCTTCACGCTTGGTGGTACAGGCGGCGGTATTTGCTACAACGACCAAGATCTAGAAGAAATCGTTACATCTGGTCTAAAATATTCCCCAGTAACACAATGTTTACTAGAAAAATCGATTGCTGGTTATAAAGAGATCGAATATGAAGTAATGCGTGATGCTGCTGACAACGCCATCGTTGTATGTAACATGGAAAACGTTGACCCAGTTGGAATTCATACAGGTGACTCAATTGTAGTAGCACCTACACAAACACTTTCGGATCGTGAAAACCAAATGCTACGTAATATCTCTTTAGATATTATCCGTGCACTAAAAATTGAAGGTGGTTGTAACGTACAATTAGCACTTGATCCATATAGCTTTAATTACTATGTGATCGAAGTAAACCCTCGTGTATCACGTTCATCAGCATTAGCGTCAAAAGCAACAGGCTATCCAATTGCTAAGCTAGCAGCAAAAATCGCAGTTGGTTTAACATTAGATGAAATCAAAAACCCTGTAACAGGTTCAACGTATGCTTGTTTCGAGCCAGCTCTAGACTACATCGTGGCGAAAATTCCACGCTGGCCGTTCGATAAATTCGAATCAGCAAAGCGTAATCTTGGTACACAAATGAAAGCGACTGGTGAAGTAATGGCACTTGGTCGTACATTTGAAGAAGCTATGCTAAAAGCAGTGCGCTCTCTTGAAACAGGTCAAGTTCACTTAGAGCTGAAACATGCAGAAGAAAACACGGATTCTTGGATTGAAAAACGTATTCGCAAAGCAGGTGACGAGCGTCTATTCTTCATCGGTGAAGCACTTCGTCGTGGTGTAACAATTGAGCAAATCCATGAATGGTCTGCCATTGACTTATTCTTCTTAAATAAATTCAAAAACATCGTAGATATGGAGCAAACACTTGCTGACAATAAAAACGATAAAGATGTATTACGTACAGCAAAACGTCTAGGATTTGCAGATAAAAAAGTTGCTGAGCTTTGGGAAACAACACCGGAAGAAGTATATGCATATCGTAAAGAAAATGGCATTATCCCAGTATATAAAATGGTTGATACATGTGCAGCGGAGTTTGAATCTGAAACACCATACTTCTATGGCACATATGAAGAAGAAAACGAATCGATTAAATCAGACAAGCCGTCAGTTGTTGTACTTGGTTCTGGTCCAATCCGTATTGGTCAAGGGGTAGAGTTCGACTACGCAACAGTACACTCAGTATGGGCAATTCAAGAAGCAGGTTACGAAGCGATTATTATTAACTCAAATCCAGAGACAGTATCAACTGACTTCTCGATTTCAGATAAGTTATACTTTGAGCCATTAACAATCGAAGATGTTATGCATATTATCGATCTTGAGCAACCAATCGGTGTAGTTGTACAATTCGGTGGTCAAACAGCTATTAATCTTGCTGATAAATTAGTGGCAAATGGCATAAAAATCCTAGGTACAACACTTGAAGATATCGACCGTGCAGAAAACCGAGACAAATTCGAGCAAGCATTACGCGACTTGGACATTCCACAACCACTAGGTCAAACAGCTGTATCTACGGAAGAAGCACTTGCTATTAGTGAACGTTTAGGCTTCCCTGTGCTAGTTCGTCCTTCATACGTACTAGGTGGTCGTGCGATGGAAATTGTCTACAACCAAGAGGAATTAAAACACTACATGGAAAATGCAGTAGAAGCATCTCCGGATCATCCAGTATTAGTAGACCGCTACTTAACTGGTCAAGAAATTGAAGTAGATGCCATTTGTGACGGTGAAAATGTATTAATTCCAGGTATTATGGAGCATATCGAACGTGCTGGGGTTCACTCTGGTGACTCTATCTCTGTATACCCTCCACAAAAATTAACACAAGCGCAAAAAGATACGCTTGTGGATTATACAACTCGCCTTGCAAAAGGTCTTGGCATCGTAGGATTAATGAACATTCAATATGTTATTTCACAGGGCGAAGTATACGTGATCGAGGTTAATCCACGTTCATCACGTACAGTACCGTTCTTAAGTAAAATCACAAACATTCCGATGGCGAATATTGCAACGAAAGCGATTCTTGGCAAATCAATCGTAGAACAAGGCTATCCAACAGGCTTAGCGCCAGAGCAAAAAGGTGTCTTCGTTAAAGTACCAGTATTCTCCTTCGCTAAATTACGTCGTGTTGACATTACACTAGGACCTGAAATGAAATCAACAGGTGAAGTAATGGGTAAAGATGCAACATTAGAAAAAGCACTTTACAAAGGCTTAGTTGCAGCAGGTATGGAAATTCGTACAGAAGGCACAGTATTATTCACTGTGTCCGATAAAGATAAAGAGGAAGCAATTGAACTTGCAAAACGCTTCTCAACAGTAGGCTATCGTATTGTCGCTACTGAAGGTACAGCCCAAGCGTTCGAAGTGGCTGGTGTACGCACAGATGTAGTTGGCAAAATCGGTGCAAAAGGTGAAACATTAATCGATTTAATTCAAAACGGTGAGGCACAGCTTGTTGTTAACACATTAACGAAAGGGAAGCAACCGGCACGTGATGGCTTCCGAATTCGCCGTGAGTCTGTAGAAAACGGTGTACCTTGCTTAACTTCATTGGACACAGCAGAAGCGATGGTCCGTGTTATTGAATCAATGACATTCACAGCAGAACAAATGCCAAAAGCGGAGGTAGTACATTAATATGATTCGTCAAGAGAAAATGACGGTCGTCTCTCAAAAGCAAATCGCGACAAACATTTTCGAATTGACACTTCGTGGAGAACTGGTTCAGGATATGACACCTGGCCAGTTTGTCCATGTAAAGGTGTCAGATTCAATGGAGCCGCTTTTACGTCGACCAATTAGTATTGCAAACATAGATAAAGACAACAACGAATTTACAATGATTTATCGTGCGGAAGGTCGCGGAACAAAAGTGTTAGCGACAAATCGTGAAGGGCAACTTGTCAATGTCCTTGGTCCAATCGGTAATGGGTTCCCGGTAGAAGCAGTAAAAGAGGGAGGCACAGCCCTACTAGTTGGTGGAGGAATCGGAGTACCTCCATTACACGAGCTTTCCAAGCAATTGAATGCACGTGGTGTAAAAACAATTCATGTCCTTGGCTTTCAAACGGAAGATGTATGCTTCTACGAGGAAGAATTCAGTGCCCTTGGAGAAACGCATTATGTAACGGTTGACGGCTCTAAAGGAACTAAAGGCTTTGTAACAAATGTTTTAGAGTCTCGAGCACCGGAGTTCGATGTCTTTTATTCTTGCGGTCCTCTACCGATGTTAAAAGCACTTGAAGGTTTCTATCCAGAAAAAGAAGGTTATTTATCATTTGAAGAGCGTATGGGCTGCGGTATCGGTGCTTGTTTTGCATGTGTATGTAAAACAACAGATCAGGTAGCAAAAGACTATGTCAAAGTATGCTCTGACGGTCCAGTTTTCACGAAAGGTACGGTGGCATTATGAGTCGTTTAAACATTCAATTACCAGGTTTAGATTTAAAAAATCCAATAATGCCAGCTTCCGGCTGCTTTGGCTTTGGACGTGAATATGCACAGCTTTATGATTTATCAAAGCTTGGCGCTATTATGATTAAAGCTACGACTGTGGAAACACGTCCTGGCAATCCAACTCCACGTGTCGCAGAAACAGCGGCAGGGATGTTGAATGCCATCGGTCTACAAAATCCCGGAATCGAAAAAGTAATGAACGAAGAATTAAAGTTTCTAGAAGCGTATGATGTGCCAATTATTGCAAATGTTGCTGGTACAGAGACAGCTGACTACGTAGAAGTAGCGCAACGCATTTCTGCTGCACCTAATGTGAAAGCATTGGAGCTTAACATTTCTTGCCCGAACGTTAAATGTGGTGGTATTCAATTTGGTACAGACCCTGCAACTGCACGTGAACTAGTGGCAGCTGTCAAAGCTGTTTCTGAAGTGCCTGTATACGTGAAATTGTCTCCTAACGTAACGAATATCGTAGAAATTGCACAAGCTGTTGAAGCGGGTGGTGCAGATGGCATTACAATGATTAATACACTAATCGGTATGCGTTTAGACGAGCGTACAGGTAAGCCAGTGATTGCCAATGGTACAGGCGGTTTATCAGGCCCTGCCGTAAAGCCAGTGGCGATTCGTATGGTCTATGAGGTGTATAAGGCTGTCAATATTCCGATAATTGGAATGGGTGGCGTGTCAGAAGCGCAGGATGTTATAGACTTTATGTCGGCCGGCGCATCTGCAGTTGCTGTAGGAACAGCAAACTTTGTGGATCACTTCGTTTGTCCAACTATAATTGATGAACTACCAGCAAAGCTCGATCAATTAGGAGTAGAGCATATTTCAGAAATTATTGGAAGGAGCCACCGCTCATGAATACAAAACCAATACTTGCACTAGATTTCCCTGGAGAAACAGAAGTAGTCAACTTTCTAAAGCATTTTAATGAGCCTCTTTTCGTGAAAATTGGTATGGAATTATATATGCAGGAAGGTCCAGATATTGTTCGAAAGGTAAAAGATCTAGGTCATGATATTTTCCTTGATTTAAAGCTACACGATATTCCTAATACAGTTGGCTCTGCTATGAAAGGTCTAGCAAAATTAGGTGTAGATTTAGTCAACGTTCACGCGGCAGGCGGGCGTCCGATGATGGAGGCAGCACTTGAAGGGCTAGAAGCCGGTACTACTGCGGGGCGTGAACGTGCGGCGTTAATTGCCGTAACACAGCTGACTTCTACAACAGAAGAGCAAATGCAAGCAGAGCAAAAAATTGCTTTATCTCTACAGGAATCTGTATTACATTACGCAAGCTTAACAAAACAAGCTGGTTTAAATGGTGTTGTCTGCTCCGTACATGAAGCAAAAGCGATTGCTGAAGTGTGCGGTGAAGATTTCTTACGTGTAACACCTGGTATCCGATTAGCAGGTGGCGACGCACACGACCAAAAGCGCATCGCAACACCAGACGGCGCAAAACGTGACGGTTCTTCGTTAATCGTCGTTGGACGTGCCGTTACAGGTGCACAAGATCCAGTAGCAGCATATAAAATCGTAAGTGAATTATGGGAGGCATAAACATGACATTACAAAATGAAATCGCACACGCTATGTTAAAAGTAGGCGCAGTCGAATTAAATCCAACAGAACTATTCACATGGGCATCAGGCATTAAATCCCCCATCTACTGTGATACACGCCTTACAATTTCTGACCCTGTAATTCGTAAGCAATTAGCAAACGGTCTAGCATCTCTTATTAAAGAAAACTTTGGACCAACAGAAATCGTAGCAGGTACAGCAACAGCAGGTATTCCACATGCCGCTTGGGTAAGTGATATTTTAGATTTACCGATGGTTTATGTACGCTCTAAAGCAAAAGAGCATGGCCGTGGTAACCAAATCGAAGGAAAATACGCAGCAGGTCAAAAAGTAGTAGTAGTAGAAGATATCGTTTCTACAGGCGGCTCATCGATTACAGCTGTAGAAGCCTTACGCGCAGCAGGCTGTGAAGTACTAGGCGTTGTATGTGTCTACACATACAATCTTCCACGTGCTGAACAAGCATTTGAAGAGGCAGGCATTCAATATGTATCGCTAACAAATTTCGATTATTTAATTGAAGCAGCAAATGAATCAGGTGCTATTCAAGAAGGAGACATTCCGTTCTTAAAAGACTGGCATGGAAAGTTAAAAGCAGGCGAGCTTTAATTCTTTGTGCAGGCACAAAGCTGATTCCGGACGCAATTATGCCGAGGCATAATTGATTATAAAAAAGGGTGGTATGAAAAAATTCATACCACCCTTTCATTTGTTGAAAAACTATTGCGTCATAAAAAAGAATGGCTACAGATTCAATATTTTTCCGAGTTTATTTACAGTCTGAAGGGTCTAGGAAATCTTTGTTAATGCTGTACTTGAGATAGGGTAATTTCTTAAAATAAAGTAGAATGACACCAATAAGATACATGACATGTGAAGTGGTTGATCTTCGTTACGACTGGGCGACTCCTTGGGGATTAGCGATAGAGGAACGAAGGCTAAATGCATCACGTCCTGTGATAACGCCTTCGTGACCAACATCCTATTGGCCCGAGATCCTGGAGCGAGCATCGCGAGTGAAGCGGCTCATCGGACGCCCCCAGGAAGCTCTGCTCTGTGCGAAAGCAAAGCGACAGCAACAAATGTTTTAACTGTGCGAAAGCGAAGCGACAGCAACAAATGTTTTAACTGTGCGAAAGCGAAGCGACAGCAACAAATGTTT
>NZ_MWSJ01000020.1 GCF_002237755.1 Lysinibacillus sp. KCTC 33748
TCAAGGGTTTCAAGATACGAGTAGTTCGAGGAAGCGATGGAGAGAGGAAAGGAGCGTACTCAAGTACGTGACTGACTGAACGACTGAAGCTGATGAAGAAATGCGATGTATATTGAAAGCCGAAGAGAGCTTCAAGACACAAGTAGTACAAGGAAGCAAACGAGTGAATGAGGGAGCGTACCTCTGTACGTGACCGATTGAACGAGAGAAGCTGACGCAGTAATACGCCGTGTATTGGAGGTCGACAATAGTCTAGTGATGATGGCAAAGAGGTCACACCCGTTCCCATACCGAACACGGAAGTTAAGCTCTTTAGCGCCGATGGTAGTTGGGGGCTTCCCCCTGTGAGAGTAGGACGTCGCTAGGCATTATACCCAGGAGGATTAGCTCAGCTGGGAGAGCACCTGCCTTACAAGCAGGGGGTCGGCGGTTCGAGCCCGTCATCCTCCACCATTTTTTAATCAAGCACTCTATTATCGCGGGGTGGAGCAGTGGTAGCTCGTCGGGCTCATAACCCGAAGGTCGTTGGTTCAAATCCGGCCCCCGCAACCAAAATGGTCCCGTGGTGTAGCGGTTAACATGCCTGCCTGTCACGCAGGAGATCGCCGGTTCGATCCCGGTCGGGACCGCCATTTTTTTTTTTTGCCGGTGTAGCTCAGTTGGTAGAGCAACTGACTTGTAATCAGTAGGTCGTGGGTTCGACTCCTATCGCCGGCATCATCCCTTGGAGGGGTAGCGAAGTGGCTAAACGCGGCGGACTGTAAATCCGCTCCTTAGGGTTCGGCGGTTCGAATCCGTCCCCCTCCACCATTTTTAGGGGCATAGTTCAACGGTAGAATAGAGGTCTCCAAAACCTTTGGTGTGGGTTCGATTCCTACTGCCCCTGCCAGGTTTCTAGGTACTCGTTATCAAACACTGCTGTGATTATATATAGTGGCGATTGTGGCGAAGTGGTTAACGCACCGGATTGTGGTTCCGGCATTCGTGGGTTCGATTCCCATCAGTCGCCCCATTTTAATAATTGGGGTATAGCCAAGCGGTAAGGCAACGGATTTTGATTCCGTCATGCCTAGGTTCGAATCCTAGTACCCCAGCCATTCATTTTTTAATAGGAGCCATTAGCTCAGTTGGTAGAGCATCTGACTTTTAATCAGAGGGTCGAAGGTTCGAGTCCTTCATGGCTCATCAGTTTTTATAAATGCGCCCGTAGCTCAATTGGATAGAGCGTCTGACTACGGATCAGAAGGTTATGGGTTCGACTCCTGTCGGGCGCGCCAAATAAAGCCTAATAGTATCGGAATGTAGCTCAGCTTGGTAGAGCACTTGGTTTGGGACCAAGGGGTCGTAGGTTCGAATCCTGTCATTCCGACCATCTTTCCTAACATGGGGCCTTAGCTCAGCTGGGAGAGCGCCTGCCTTGCACGCAGGAGGTCAGCGGTTCGATCCCGCTAGGCTCCACCATTTATATATTACGGAGGTATACCCAAGTCTGGCTGAAGGGATCGGTCTTGAAAACCGACAGGCGGGTAACACCGCGCGGGGGTTCGAATCCCTCTACCTCCTCCATATTTTTTCCGGGTCAGTAGCTCAGTTGGTAGAGCATTAGATTGAAGCTCTAAGTGTCGGCGGTTCGATTCCGTCCTGACCCACCATCTGCGGGTGTAGTTTAATGGTAAAACCTCAGCCTTCCAAGCTGATGTCGTGAGTTCGATTCTCATCACCCGCTCCAAAATAATGGGCCTATAGCTCAGCTGGTTAGAGCGCACGCCTGATAAGCGTGAGGTCGATGGTTCGAGTCCATTTAGGCCCACCATTATTCCGAAGTAGCTCAGTTGGTAGTAGCACCTGACTGTTAATCAGGTTGTCGCAGGTTCGAGTCCTGCCTTCGGAGCCACGGCCCCTTGGTCAAGTGGTTAAGACACCGCCCTTTCACGGCGGTAACACGGGTTCGAATCCCGTAGGGGTCATCAAGCATGTTGCACATTCGTGTAACATGCTTTTTTTTATGCCAATTAAAAGCTAAAAAGGATCACCCTTTGTGTTAAGGAAGTTTTATTTCTAATGGCCGTGTAATAACGTCTATTCCTAAGTATTGCGAAGGGCTTAATCATGATAAACAAAATCGGTTTTGCAACTGAAGATATCTCTTGTATAACCAATTTCTACATACAAAAAGGTATAATCCCCCGAAATTCTCATAATAGCACTTGAAGCGAAGATGTCTATCTCTTCCCTAATCCCAAAAATGATAAGAAATATTGAACAAAGTATTTCATATATAAAATATGTATGTTTTTTTGCAGATTTTTTCGTGGTGATAATAGTTCCATTCCTCTAATATGAGGGTAGATGGAGGAGTTCGATATGAATTTACATGAAGTACAACGATTTTTAGAACTTTATCAAGTAGAGCAAAACGAGTCAAAAATATGGCTAGAAAATAAATTACAATGTATTAAAACAGCTGGAGAATATATACCGACAACGGAAGAACTAATCTTTGGTGCACGAGTGGCGTGGCGTAATAGTAATAAGTGTATTGGTCGATTGTTTTGGCAATCGCTACATGTTGTTGATGCCCGTGATCTTTCACATGAAGAGGATATCTTCAACGCTTTGCTTAAACATATTCAATACGCAACAAATGATGGGAAAATTCGTCCGACAATAACGATTTTTGCACCAGGACGAGTTCGTATATGGAATCATCAGCTAATCCGCTATGCAGGCTATGAAACGGAATATGGAATCGTTGGTGATCCGCATTCCGTTGCGTTTACGAAAGTATGTGAATCACTTGGCTGGCAAGGTGAGAGAACAGCATTTGATGTGCTACCGCTTGTCGTACAGGTGGATGATAGAGAGCCACAAGTGTTTATAATCCCTGACGAATATGTGCTAGAGGTACCGATTCGCCATCCAGAATCTTCTCAAGTAGAAAAGCTAGGATTGAAATGGTATGCAGTGCCGATTATTTCGAGCATGCGCTTCCAAATGGCAGGTATCGACTTTGAGGCAGCTCCATTCAATGGTTGGTATATGGGTACAGAAATCGGGGCACGTAATTTAGCAGATCATGAGCGCTATAATATGCTACCCGCTATAGCAGAAATTTTTAACCTTGATACAGCTAAACAGGCATCTCTATGGCGTGACCGAGCATTAGTTGAGCTGAATATGGCCGTTCTACATTCTTTTAAAGAAGATGGGGTGAGCATTGTAGATCATCATACAGCTGCACAACAATTTAAATTGTTTGAGGAAGCAGAAGCAGCAGCAAATCGTGAGGTTACAGGCAATTGGACATGGTTGATTCCACCTCTTTCGCCAGCTACAACTCATATTTATCACAAGCCTTATGTTAATGTTTACAATACACCGAACTATTTTTATCAGAAACCACCTTATTAATAGAAAAAGGCAGCTCACGTTAACTTATTTCAGCGGGTGTCCAAACACCCGCTGAAATAAGATCATGCGCTACCTTTTTTAATTTACATATTCATTTTTAGAAGCTCTAAATGAACATAAGAAGAGTATGAATGCTACGACAACAAATAACCAACCAGTAATATCCCAGCCACCGAATATATCATGTAAATAACCGAATAAGATTGGGCCGATTGCAGCTAATAAATACCCCAATGATTGTGCAAAACCTGATAAATCAGCTGCCTCAAAAGCGGTACGGGTACGTAATGTAAAGAACATCATCGCTAATGAGAATGAAGCTCCTCCGGCTAAGCCTAGTAGTACCATCCAAAGTATAGCGAGGTTTGTCCATTCCATTACTAGTCCGATAAAACCAATTAAGTAAAATGCCGTAAACATGAATACGAGAGGTCGCTGAGATGTCATTTTACTAGCGATAATAGGCACAGCTAAGGCCATTGGTACTTGTGAAAATTGCATGATGGAAAACATCCATCCTGCACGATCTGCAGCTAATCCTTGTGCTATATATATTTCAGGAATCCAAGCAGCGGTTGTATAGAATAATAACGACTGAAATCCCATAGCTCCCGCTACTGCCCAAGTTACAGGTGATTTCCATAAAGGTGTACGTTCTTTCGTAGTTTTAACATTAGGCTCCGGCTTATTAAATTTCAACTGTGGAATCCAAATTAAAATGGTTAACACCACGAGAACAAGTGCGACTGCCAGTGCACCTTGCCAGCCAATTGATGAATGGGCAACAGGATAGCTAATGCCAGCGCCGAGCCCAGCTGTCAAATTCATCGACATTGTGAAAAAGGCCATAAGTAAACCTACGTGATAAGGAAACTTCAATTTAAGTAATCCTGGAATAAGTACGTTACCGAATGAAATGGCAATACCAATTAGCGCAGTGCCAAATACGAGCAAACTAGTTGTACCGAGGGAGCGCAGTACAATCCCTAATGCCAAAAGAATAGTCGATAAAAATAATGTTAGTTCTAGCCCGATTTTACGTGCGACAATTGGTACGAAAGGTGAGATAATTGCAAATGCTAGCAATGGGATTGTTGTTAGAAAGCCCGCTAATGCATAGGATATGCCGAGGTCTTCTCGGATAAAGGAAATAATAGGTCCAACAACTGTTAGCGGCATCCGTAATGTCGAGGCAATACAAATTACGCCGATCACTAGTAATAGGGTTGTACCTTTCCAGTTAATTTTCCTGCTAGGATAAGTATCGGTATGTTCATGAGTAGTCAAATAAATCCCCCCTGTTAGAACAATTATGATTGAACCACTATACCACTTTATCACAATAATAAAAATAGTTGAAAATTCACAAAATATAGAATGTTACTTGAGTTATTGAAATGCCATATGTCATATGTTAGAATAATATTCATCATAAATTTAATAATATGCCTCATGTTTATATTGAGGTAGAGGTCGCGGTATTTAAGAGTATGCTAATGGAAATGACAAGCATTTAAGATATTAGTTGAAAGGAAATACTGCCGAAGTGTGAGGGGACTTGAAAACCTCATGCTGGGGCTGTCTCCGAAAGGAACAGAACTGTCACGTTTGGACAACGTGTTGAGCTATCATTTTGAAAGAACAGAGGATTTACTTAGCCATCACTGCCGTTCATGTGATGGCATTTTTTTCGCCTCTTAAAAGGAAGGAAGTTAAATTGTGAGTGAAATTAAAGTCAATCAGCTCGGCCATAAAGCGCCAAAGTTGAAAAAAGAATTAAAAAGCCGTCACATTACAATGATTTCATTAGGCGGTACAATCGGTACAGGATTGTTTTTAGCTAGTGGTGGTGCCATTGCACAAGCAGGTCCTGGCGGTGCACTTCTTGCTTATGCATTAATCGGTATCATGGTTTACTTTTTAATGACGAGCTTAGGTGAAATGGCAGCCTATATGCCATCATCGGGCTCATTTAGTACGTATGCTACAAAATTTGTGGATCCAGCTCTAGGCTTTGCACTTGGTTGGAACTATTGGTACAACTGGGCAATTACAATTGCGGCAGAAATTTCTGCTGTATCATTGATTATGAAATATTGGTTCCCAGATAGCTCATCAGCACTTTGGACTGTTTTATTTATCGCTGTTGTATTATCGTTCAATCTATTATCGGTAAAAAGCTATGGTGAAAGTGAATATTGGTTTGCCATGATAAAGGTTGTAACTGTAATCATTTTTATTATCATCAGTTTCTTAATGATATTTGGTATTTTAGGAGGAAACGCTCCGGTAGGATTTACGAATTTCTTTATTAGTGATGGACCATTCCACGGTGGTTTCCTTGCTACATTTGGTATTTTCTTAGCTGCGGGATTCTCGTTCCAAGGAACAGAATTACTTGGAATAACAGCAGGTGAAACAGATGATCCTGGTAAAAATATTCCGAAAGCTGTTAAGTCCGTTTTCTGGCGAATTCTTTTATTCTATATTTTAGCGATCGGTGCAATTGGTCTGTTGATTCCGTTTACAGATGCACGTTTGCTATCTGAAGATATCGCTGTTTCACCATTTACACTGGTGTTCGATCGTTTAGGAATTGCCTTTGCCGCATCATTGATGAATGCTATCATTCTAACGGCAATGCTGTCAGCAGGGAATTCAGGGCTGTACGCATCTTCTCGTATGCTTTGGCAATTAGCGGTAGATGGACATGCACCTAAATTTTTCGCTAAACTAAGCCGTCGAGGTATTCCAATTTACGCATTACTGGCGACTTTAGCTGTCGGCTCCCTAGCATTTCTAGCTTCATTCTTTGGTGATGGTGTGGTCTATATGTGGCTTCTAAATGCCTCTGGGATGTCTGGCTTCATTGCTTGGCTAGGAATTGCATTTAGCCATTACCGTTTCCGTCGAGCGTTCGACGTACAGGGATTAGATCCGAAATTGTTGCCGTATAAAGCGAAATTATTCCCATTCGGTCCGCTATTTGCCTTTACAGTTTGTATGATTGTTGTTATTGGACAAAACTACAATGCCTTTATGGGTGGTTCAGTAGATTGGTACGGAGTCCTTGTCTCGTATATCGGTATTCCACTGTTCTTACTGTTATGGCTTGGCTATAAAATTAAGCATAAAACAAAAATGCTTCCGCTTGAGCAATGTGATTTAAAAGTAGATTAATAAATAATAAACTGTCCTGTGAGCCGTAGAAAATGGCTTGCAGGGCAGTTTTTTTAGTTGAAAAATGAATTTACAAGCTCAAACATATAATCTTGTCAGAGAAAAAACTGTCAGTGAAAAGTAAAATCCTTTAAGCCTCAAAAACTGCATCCCCATAATAGTGAACACTGATACGTTTTTATAGTTTTTCAGACCGTCCATCCATTTTTGGTACCCAACCTTAATATGGTAAACTGTTTTAGAAATGAATAACCACTAAATTTTGGTTATGGAATTTATTGAAACGTATACCACCTATCTTCATTCAATAGAAATAACTGCACGTAAATCTTAATAGGTGAGGACAAATAATCAAAGGAGGGGGAAGATGATAGACTATCCATTTTTACAAAACAGATTAAAAAAAGAAAAGATTAATACTTTTTTGATTAATAGTCACGGTAAAACGATATTTCGATACTATAAAAACAACAAACAACAACAGAAACTTCATAAAATTAATTCTTGTACAAAGAGTATTCTTTCAATTTTATTTGGCATTGCAATAGATCATAAATATTTGGAATCTGTTCATATACCTATCCATTCTTTTTTTCCTGAACTATTCGAACGGCAAGATGACAAACGTAAGTTGGATATGACAATATATCACCTTTTAACAATGACGGAAGGGTTAGATTTCCCGGAATTCGGAGAATGGAATTGTTTTGCTCCTATGGTATTTCATTCTGATATAGTAAAATTTATAGTGAATCGTCCAATGGTACATCCAGTGGGTGCGCATATGAATTATAACTCGGGTTGCTCCCATATACTATCTGCTATATTGCAGCAAGTTACGAATATGAAAACAAAAGAATTTGCCAATCGTTATTTATTTCAACCATTAGGTATTCAAGAATATCAGTGGTACGAGGATAAGAAGAAAATTAGTAAAGGGGCAGATGGTCTTTTATTAAAGGCAGAAGATATGATGAAAGTAGGGCTCTTAGTTTTAAAGAAAGGCGTATATAACGAGAAAAGGATAGTTTCAGAGGATTGGATTAACCATTCGATAAAGCCGAATTTGATGACTTATGAAAAAATCGGTTATTACGGGATGCATTGGTGGGTAAATAAACAGAATGAAACTAAAGCTTTTTCGGAAGATAATCAATATTTCTTTGCATTAGGCTTTGGGGGGCAATATATTTTTATTTGGCCAAAGGAAGAACTAGTTATTACTATCACAGGTGATTTGTATGAAACTAGTTTATTACCGCTTCAATTGATAAAGGATCACATCTTAAGATAATCGTTATGATGAGGAGCCGTTAAAATGAAATTTTACATTTTAGAATAGAGGTGCATGGAAATGCAAAAGCACATTTTACTAGTAGAAGATGATGAAGCCATTCGTGAAATGGTAGAAAGCTATTTAACGATGGAGGGATTCCTTGTCACCTCTGCAGTAAATGGAGAAGAAGCATTACAAAATTGTTTAAACAATCCCTTTGATTTAGTAATCTTGGATATTATGATACCGAAGCTTAATGGATTAGAAGTTTTAAAGATTATACGAGAGCAAGCATCACTTCCAATTATCATCATGTCAGCGAAGGATAGTGATGTTGATAAAGCATTAGGATTAGGATTAGGGGCAGATGATTATATCGCTAAGCCGTTTTCGATGCTAGAATTTTCTGCACGTGTCAAAGCCGCAATTAGAAGAGCTACAAAATACTCCAGTCAAGTAGAGGATAAGGCAGATATAGTAGAGATAGACAACTTATCGATAGATCTTGTTAATTTTTCGGTTGAGAAGAATGGACAAAATGTAAAGCTCACGTCAAAGGAATTTGCTATTTTAACGTTATTTGTGACAAATCGTAATCGAGTTTATACGAAGCAGCAAATTTATCAATTGATTTGGAATGATTCTTACTATGGAGATGAAAATATTATTAATGTACATATAAGAAGATTACGAGAAAAAATTGAAGACGATCCGTCCAACCCTAAGTATATTAAAACGCTTTGGGGGATCGGCTACAAATTTGAAGGGTAAACATCATGATTATATGTCTATTGCTAATTATTGTTTCACTCGTAGGAATTATTATTTTTCAGATGAAGGCAAAGAAACAACAAGATGCTGAGATTCAATACATGCATCAAAAGCTGCAAACAATCATTGATGAACAATCGAACGAAAAGATTTTAGTATCGACAGCTAATCAAGAATTACAGCAGCTACTAATCGCGATGAATGCATTGTTAGACCACAAACAAAAAGTGCAAGTAACACATCGAAAAATGGAAGGTTCCATGAAAAAAATGTTGGCCAATATTTCACATGATCTTAAAACACCTTTAACAGTTGTGCTCGGTTATACGGAAATGCTGCAGCTACAGCCATCCCTTAGTGACGAGGAGCGGCAGCGCTTGCTCACAGGCGTTCATTCGAAAACATTGGACGTATTAAAAATAATCCATACATTTTTTGATTTGGCAAAATTGGAGGCTGGAGATACAGATTACCCAATGACGAAAATTAACGTAAGTGAAATTTGCCGGAAAAACATTTTATCATTTTACGATATGGTCATGTCATTGGGATTAGAGATTGATATAACAATACCTGAGATATCTGTATATGCACTTGGTAATGAGGAAGCATTAGATAGAGTTTTGAATAATTTATTGTCAAATGCGATTGCCTATGGGGCGGCAGGAAACATCATTGGACTCACAGTAAGAACTGATGATACGAATATTTGTATTGATGTATGGGATCGTGGTAAAGGGATTGACGAATATCATATTGATAATGTTTTTGAAAGAATGTATACGCTTGAGGATTCTAGAAATAAATCCTTCCAAGGGAGTGGACTTGGCTTAACGATTACAAAACGTCTTGTAGAATTAATGGATGGCTCCATCCAGCTTTCCAGTATTCCATATGAGAAGACCATTTTTACGATTTCACTAAAACGAATGATGTATTGAACAGCCGTGCTTGTAGAGCATTTAAAATGCTTTACAAGCTTTTCTTCTGCGCTTAAGAAATTTGTAAGAATCCATTAATAAATTAGAGAGTTTCATTTTTTATAATAAGGATAGTTAAATGTAAGGGAGAGATTTACATGACATATATTGTGAAGACAAACCAGCTCACGAAAGTGTTTGAGGGGAAAGAAGTCGTTTCTGCTGTTACTATGCATGTGAAAAAAGGAGAGATCTACGGTTTTTTAGGTCCTAATGGTGCCGGTAAAACGACAGTCATGAAAATGCTAACAAACCTTACGAAGCCAACGAGTGGAGATATTGAAATCTTTGGTGAGAAATTAAATGACCGCTCATACGAAGTGCTGAAAAGGATGGGGACGATTATTGAATACCCAATTTTTTATGAAGATTTAACGGCAAAGGAAACTTTAGAATTACATTGCGAATATATGGGCTATTATGACAAGAAAGAAATTGCGCATGTTCTAGATTTAGTAAAACTAACAAACACGGAAAATAAACGTGTAAAAGACTTTTCCCTTGGAATGAAACAACGCTTGGGTATTGCTCGTGCAATTATTACGAAGCCGGAACTACTTATTTTAGATGAACCGATTAATGGGCTAGATCCAGTCGGCATTAAAGAGCTTCGAGAGTTATTCAAGATGCTTTGTAAAGAGTATGGCATTACTATTATGATTTCTAGCCACATTTTGGGTGAAATTGAACAGTTGGCAGATACAGTTGGAGTTATTAAGGATGGGAGATTAATGAAGGAAGTATCTATGGACGCTGTCAATCGTAGTCAGTCAAATTATATTGAATTGATTATTAATGATGGGAAAAAGGCTGCCTTTATTTTAGAAAGTAAATTAAATATTACTAATTTCAAACTGGTGGATGACAATTGTATTCGAATTTATGAATTGACAGCTTCGCAAAAGGTGCTATCTAAAACATTGATTGAGCATGATATTGAAATTGAGGGCATTAGCAAAAAAACAAGCTCATTAGAGGATTATTTCTTGAAGTTAATCAATGGAGGTGCCACTAGTGTTTAATTTAATGCGGTTAGAAATGAAAAAATATCATATTGGTTCCTATATAAAACGAGCTGTTTTCGCAAATTTTATAATACTAGCTGTTATATTTATGCTTATATTTATTACTAAAGTAGAAGGAGATGTGGATTTTAGAACTTATCAGACGGCATTAGGCATGATAGATTCAATTGTAAGAGCAGTATTTATTATTTTTGCTAGTGTGTTAATCGCCAAGTTTATTATTGGAGAATTTAAATATAGAACGATCACTGTAGCCTTTATGTACCCGATCAATAGAAAAAAACTAATTGCTTCAAAGCTAGCCATAGTTGTTCTTTTTACCTTTAGTGCAATTGTTTTATCGACTATATTTGTCACAGCAATTTTTTGTGCTGTTAGTGAGAGTTTTCAATTGCTCCCAGATACGTTATCGGTATCTATCATCATACAACGAATTCCCGCTGTGATCATGAATGCAGTTTCAGCATCATGCATCGCTTTAATACCGTTGTATTTCGGCATGAGAAAATACTCTATTCCGGCAACGATTTTATCATCTATATTAATTGTATCGGTCGTATCATCAAATTCGGGTAACTTCACCTTATATGATATTATTTTTATACCTATCATTTTAGCTATTATCGGTATAAGCGTGGCCTACTTATCATTTCGGAACATTGAGAAGATAGATATATAAGGATAAGGAATAGCGCGCGCCCAGTCGGAACGGAAATCAACCACACGTTATGGTGTAATCCTCTTACATGTAGAAATGCCAGACACAAAACCAAATTAAGGTCTTTGTGTCTGGCATTTTTTTAAGCAAATATTGTTTGCCATAATAAATAAACATTTAAAGTAACTACAATCACCACGACGATCCATCCTAATATAGTAGTAATACGATGGTTGACTAGGCTTCCCATAATGTCACGCTTACTCGTAAAGAGTACAAGCGGTACAAGAGCAAATGCGATACCAAAGGATAGAATAACCTGACTTAGGACAAGTGCATAAGTCGCATTCACACCGGATGCAATGATGACTAGAGGCGGTAACATTGTAACAGCGCGGCGTAAATAGAGCGGTATTTTTTTTCTAATAAAGCCCTGCATCACAACGTCACCTGCGAGTGTACCAACTGAAGAACTAGCAAGCCCTGCAATGAGAAGGCCAAGACCAAAGGACACTGCCGCCATCGGACCAAGCGCCTCTTTTAATCCACTATAAGCAATATCTAAATCTTCAACTACTACGCCTTGTGTATGGAATACTGCCGCAGCAATAATAAGCATACTCATATTGATGGCACCGGCAATAATCATCGCGATAATAATATCAATAAACTCAAAACGGAAAATCCATTTCTTCTCTTTATCATTTCGGCCAACGATGCGATTTTGGGTTAACGAAGAATGTAAGTAAATAGCGTGTGGCATGACAGTTGCCCCTAAAATACCCGTTGCGAGTAAAATAGAATCGACTCCTTCAAAGCGCGGCGTGAACATGCCCATTGTTGCTTCGCCCCAATTTGGCTGTGCTAAAAATGTTTGGAATGCAAATGCTAATACGACGATAAGCACCATGCCAGAAATGCCTGCTTCAAATGCTCTAAAGCCTCTGCGCTGCAATTCTAAAATAGCAAATGAGCCAACTGCTGTAATAAGCGCTGCAGGCAGCATTGGAATATTGAATAACAAGTACAGCCCCAATGCGGCACCAATAAATTCTGCAAGGTCGGTTGCAATAATGACCAATTCAGCCTGGATCCATAAAAAGATAGATGTTTTTTTAGAAAAATGTTCACGTGATACTTCGGGTAAATTTTTACCTGTAGCAATACCAAGCTTTGCCGACAAGGATTGAATTAACACGGCCATTAAATTAGAAAAAGCGATTACCCAAAGCAATAAATAGCCATATTGTGAACCTGCTGTAATATTTGTTGCGAAGTTGCCAGGATCAATATAGGCAACCGCTGCGATGAAGGCTGGACCAAGAAACGGTAAGATTCGTCGCCAACCTGTTATATCTCCATCTAAAACTGCCTCAGCAGACGATTTTGTCATTCGTTTGTAAACCATGTTGTTCCCTCATTTCAAAAAGTATCATTAATGAAATAAAGTTTCCTAGAGGAAAACGATATATTACTATTCTATAGCTTTAGGAAAAAAATGTGAAGATTTTTGCCCATTATTATTTTTTGCTCAGTAATGTAGTTAAAGTATGCACAAATTAAATATGTAGTATTAGATAAATGTGTCACTCGATAAGATCATAAGATGTGGATATTAAAATATGGAAGACTGCTGTACTGAGATTGCGTTAGTGGTCGAGCTTAATTTATTGTTCTTCTCATCATTTTCTAATTAGACTTCCACCCTTAGTATCGTTTACGATGAAAAGAAAATGATGAGGACTGATTCGACATGACCAATCGAATTTTAATAATAGAGGATGAAGAGAATATCGCAAGAGTTCTACAGTTAGAGCTTCAATTTGAGGGCTATAAAGCTGATATGGCACATACAGGGACAGATGGTTTGCTTAAATATCGAGAGCAGCAATGGGATTTAATCTTATTGGATGTGATGCTACCCGAGATGAGCGGGATCGATGTACTAAAACGGATTCGTGCAACAGAATCGCAGACGCCTGTAATTATGCTAACTGCAAAGAGTGAAGTGGAAGATAAGGTAAAGGGTCTAGATCTTGGAGCAAATGATTATATAACGAAGCCATTTGATATTGAAGAATTACTTGCTCGCATTCGGACTGCTTTAAGATTCTCTCAAAAAGGAAATCTACAACACGCCCAGCCAACATTCGGGCAATTGTCCATGAATGAACAGACACGCGAGGTAATTTATTATGGAAAAGAACTTCAATTGACACCCCGTGAATATGATTTGCTTTTATATTTACTAAAGCATCCAAAGCAAGTATTGGCTAGGGAGCAAATTTTAGAGGCTGTATGGGGTTATGACTATTACGGTGATACGAATGTTGTGGATGTTTATATTCGCTATGTACGACAAAAGCTTGAAGCTGCTAACGATACACCAATTATCCAAACGGTGCGTGGTGTAGGGTATGTGCTAAAGGAGCACAAACATGAGACTTAAAACAAAAATTCATCTGCTAACAACATTATTAATGCTCGTTTTATTAGTAGCTACAAATAGTGGTATTTACTTTTTGTATGAGAAGTTTGCTTATAATACCGAATATAAACAGCTCCAAGCACGAGCAAATGAACTAAGCTCGACATTAAGTCAGATAAACGAGCAAACCGACTTACAGCAAGTTTTAAGAGCTTATATGCCAACAGATGGCGCAGTCTATATTGATGATGGACAGAACTTAAAAATGAAAGTTCAGGCTACGCTAGAGATGCCTGATGTTCCGTACATTACCTTTACGATGCCGGCTATTTGGATGGACGGAACCGTTGTCCAAATAAAATTACAACAGTCAATGGAAGAAGTGGCGAGCACATTAGGTTTGCTAAAAGCGATATTGGTGGTCGTATCAATCGTTGCGACAATACCTATATTTTTAGCGAGTTTAGCGCTCGGTCGCCTTATTTTATTGCCACTCGATCGTTTAAATGAAACGATGCTTAAAAGTGCTACGACGGGTAAGTATGAAAAAATTGAAATACCCGATCAGGGTGGGGACGAGTTAACAAACATTCATCGTACTTTTAACATGATGATGGAGAAGCTTGAGCAGCATTATCAAAAGCAACAGCAATTTGTATCGAATGCTTCCCATGAATTAAAAACGCCCATTACTGTAATTGAAAGCTATGCAAAATTGCTAGTACGTAGAGGCTTTGAAAATAAAGAGGTAGCACAGGAATCACTACAAGCTATTGTGAATGAATCAGCGCGCATGCATGAAATGGTGTTGCAATTACTTGAGCTAGCCAAAAATAACGAGCATTTTGAAGTACATTGCATGCAGATAGAGCTTGAACCCTTTTTAAAGAAGATTGCTTTACAAATGCAACAGGCCTATCATCGCTCATTCATTGTAGAGGATAAAATGCCAAATACTATTTATAGTGACGAAAAAATGTTGAGGCAACTGCTGTTCATTTTACTTGATAATGCCCGAAAATATAGTGAGGATGAAGTCCTCCTACATGCTAAAGAAACTACCAATCATGTTCTTATTACGATTCAAGATTTTGGAGCGGGGATTCCAAAAGAGCATATTCCCCATTTATTTGAACGTTTTTATCGTGTGAATGAGGACCGTAATCGTAAAACTGGAGGGTCGGGCTTAGGGTTGGCTATTGCCCATGAGCTTGCAGGGCAATTGGACATTACGATCGATGTTAAAAGTACGCTTGGTGAGGGCTCAAGCTTTACATTAGGAGTACCAAAGGAGGGGCAACAATGAAAAAATGGCTATTGATAATTGTTGCCATCATCATTCTTTGTAGTGTAACACTATGGTATGCTCAAAATCGCTTTTTTCATGCTGAGCCTCTAAGTAAAGCAGAGGCCATAGACCATATTGAAACAATCTACAACGGTCATGTAACAAAGGCTAAAAAGCAAGGAAATGACTATGAAATGATATTTACGCGAGATAGAGCCACTTACACAGCGATACTAGATCCTACTACTCAACAAATTAAAGCGTTAAAACTGATGGAGGCAGAAAGTAAATTATTGTTAACAGAATCGCAAATACGTCAATTTGTTAAAAAAGAATATGGGCGTGTAGAAAGTGTTAAGTTAACAGATCATGTTTACACTGTCAGGGTTGAAAAAGAGGATAGGCAAAAAGAGTTGGCCCTCGATGCTTTTACAGGTGAGGTGTTATCTGAAAAAAATGTTCAACCAATTGAACGACCTGAAGTGGAAAAAATTATTTCTGAACAGCAAGCAATAAAGATTGCCCTCCAACAGCTAAATGGAGAAGTGGATTCAGTTGATTATGAGGAAACAGCGGATGGTGGCTACTATTTAGTCGAAATTGAAACGAAAGATGACGAAGCTGTTTTTCAAATACATGCAGTTTCAGGAAAAGTTATGTCCGTTACTTGGGATGAAGATCATTAAAGCCTTCTCATGAAATTCTAATGTTTCTCTTATCGTCCTTTCATCTTTGCTTGATAAGCTAAAAATAGTTAAAGTGAAACTTCGTTCAAAGGGCTTTCTTCATCTTCGAAGGATAAGGGGTAACACAAGCTATTACACCATGGTGCAACTTGTGTAACCAACATCTGTTGCTCTGAACAAATCGGACACTTACTGGATCTTACTGCCAGTTGTGTGCGAGATAAAACAAAGGAGAGATGGACATATGAACATGAAAAAAGTGATTTTAATCCCAGCGTTAGTCGGTGCACTTGGTGTTGGCGCTGTTATTGGCTCAACAACATTATTAACAGGTAATGCTCAAGAGAAGAGGATCGTAACGATGCAGGAAATTGAGAAAAAGGCGCTAGCGGTTGTCAATGGAACGGTAGCTGATATTGAGCTAGACCAGAATAGTTATCGTTCTGTCTATGAGGTAGAAGTTCATACAGATACAGAAGAATATGACTTGAAATTTGATGCCTATACAGGGAAGCTGTTAAAGCAAAAGAAGGAACGTCGAGATGACGATGATCTGGATGTTCATGTAACTGCTGCTACTCTAACAACTAAAATCACAAAAGAGCAGGCTATTGAAAAAGCATTAACGAAAGCAAATGGCACAGTGACTAAAACTAAGCTTGATGATGGTATTTATGAAATTGAAATTAAAAATGGTCAGTATGAATACGAAGTTAATGTTGATGCATCTACAGGAGAAATTGTAAGCTTCGAACAAGATAAAGAAGACTAATATGCTAAAGCTATCTTAAAAGTAGAGAAATACTTTTAAGATAGCTTTTATTTTATTGGTATTAGGGGCGGCACAATGTAGGTAATCAAACTATCGATATGTCTATGTTTTTACCACCTGACAATGAAATATTTTCTTCTTTACTTTTTTTAATTACAGGCGTAATATGACATCATTATAAAAGTTTCAAATTTCTAAATCGCTGAAGCAATTAGACGCGGGGGAACCAATTTTTACGGATTACATAAGTAATTCTTGGGGTGAATCTCTTCATTTTGAAGGGTAGGGCTACTCAGGTCCGAATCCGACAGCTAACCTCGTAAGCGTTAAGAGCAGAAAAGTGGAGCTTGGCAGACGAATGAGCGTCTACAAGTCTTATTTAGTGATGACTTGTAGGCTTTTTTTGTCTTCATTCTAAAAATGAAACAAGGCCCCAGTGAACGGCACAAAACCGATTATGCTAAAGTGTAATCGATTTAGAAATGCGAAACACATTCTATGAAACTAGAAGGTGCAGAATATGAAATCCTCATTAAAGCGTTATATTATCGGTAAACCATTGAAATCTGAAGCGTTAGGGGAACAAAAGCTTAGTAAAACAAAAGCACTTGCCATACTATCGTCCGATGCGTTGTCATCAGTTGCGTATGGACCTGAGCAAATTTTAATCGTACTTATGGCAGTAAGTACTGTTGCCTTTTGGTACTCTCTACCGATTGCTGCTGGGGTAGTTGTGTTACTGACTGCACTTATTTTCTCGTATCGTCAAGTTATTTTCGCGTATCCACATGGTGGGGGAGCTTATGTAGTTTCTCGGGAAAATTTAGGTGTTAATGCTGGTCTAGTCGCTGGTGGGTCATTACTTGTCGATTATATTTTAACAGTTGCGGTAAGTGTATCGGCTGGAACGGATGCCATTACTTCGGCTTTTCCAAGTTTGCATCCCTATAATGTGATAATCGCTGTGTTTTTTGTTATCTGTTTAACGCTTTTAAACCTACGTGGTGTCACAGAATCTGCATCCATTTTAGCGTATCCCGTTTATTTGTTTGTAGTAGTGATGCTGGTGTTAATCGGAGTAGGGATTTTTAACGTAATGACAGGGCAAGTTCCAGCAGAGTTGCATCCAAAGGTTGGTACACCAGTTGCAGGTATCAGTCTATTTATATTATTAAAGGCATTTGCATCCGGAAGTTCAGCTTTGACTGGCGTTGAAGCAATCTCAAATGCTATTCCTAATTTTAGAGACCCAGCGCCGAAAAATGCGTCTAAAACATTATTAGCTATGGGTGGTATTTTAGCAGTTTTATTTATAGGTATTGTGAGCTTAGCTTATTTTTATGGAGTTGCTCCCAACGCGAAAGAAACGGTTGTTTCGCAAATCGCTGAGGCAAGTGTAGGTCGTCATATTTTTTATTATATAGTGCAAGGAACAACGGCAATGATATTAGTACTTGCTGCGAATACGGGTTATTCAGCGTTTCCATTATTAGCTGTCAATTTATCGAAGGACGGTTTTATTCCAAGAATATTCCAGATTCGCGGAGATCGACTTGGTTATTCAAATGGCATCATAATGCTTGGTTTAGCGGCCATTGTTTTAATCATTTTATTTGATGGAACAACAGAACATTTGATTCCACTTTATGCAGTTGGCGTATTTATTCCGTTTACTTTAGCGCAGGCTGGAATGATGCGAAAATGGTGGCGTGAAAAGCCAAAAGGTTGGGTGGCTAAATTTTCAATCAATACGATTGGAGCGGTCATTTCCTTCGTTGTAGCGATGATGTTTTTTGTGACAAAATTACCTCAAGTATGGCCAGTGTTTATCTTTTTACCAATTATTATTTGGACGTTTCACCGGATTAAGCTGCATTACCAAACAGTTGGTGAACAACTAAGATTAGATCATGAGGAATTACCGAATGTAGAGGGGAATGTCTTCATTGTACCTGTCGCTGGTATTACGAAAGTAGTCGAAAACACATTGCATTACGTGCAGTCATTAAATGTTGATAAAGTTATTGCCTTTTATGTAGCCTTCGATCAAGCGGATGCAAAAGCGTTTGAAGAGAAGTGGAAAGCTTGGCAGCCAAATGTACGGCTTGTCACATACTATTCACCATATCGAAGTATTACACAGCCGTTAATGAAATTTATTGATAAAGTTGAACATCAATGTACGAAAACAGGCCATCAAGTAACAGTGATCATTCCACAGTTTTTACCAAAAAAAGGATGGCACCATATGTTACACAATCAGTCGAGTCTATTAATTCGCACGTCGCTGTTATTTCACAAAAATATCGTTATTATGACTGTGCCCTTCCATTTATCAAAATAATGACTAGCAAGCTCGAAAATTGTCTGATATAATCATTACGTTGATTGTAAAACACGAACGTTTGCAATCGAAAGTTAGTAAAATAATAGTAAATTCCGAAAAAACAGACTTTATTCAGTGTAAGATACAAGCACATACCGAATAAAGTGCCATTTTTGGAAAAAATGCCAAGGTATAATTGAATAATATTTCACTCATATAATAGCGAGAATATGGCTCGCAAGTCTCTACCGATTTTCCGTAAAAAAATCGACTATGGGTAGCAATGCTTTAGAAGACTTTATATAAGATGTTTTCTATTCGTTTCGACGTTTTTACGCTGAATGCTTTGCTCCACTCGTAGATGACTGGAATCAAAGTATTCAGCGTTTTTTGTTATTTGGAATGAGTATTTCTTCTATAATAACGCCTTTGTGACAACGGCATCGTGTTACTGACGCTGCGTTAGCACGGTGCTTTCGGTTATTTGCTCGTAAAAATTTATTACTATAAGAAAGAAGGATATAAAGGAAATGAAGTTATTACACGACAAAATTGTGCAAGAAGGTAAAGTTCTATCTTCATCTGTATTAAAAGTAGACTCGTTTTTAAACCACCAAATTGACCCAATGCTTATGAAAGAAATTGGTCATGAGTTTGCCACTCGATTCTCTGATCAAGTGATTACAAAAATATTAACGATCGAATCTTCAGGTATCGCACCATCTGTAATGCTAGGGCTTGAAATCGGTGCTCCTGTAGTGTTTGCACGTAAACGTAAATCATTAACACTATCAGATAATCTTTATAATTCAAAAGTACATTCTTTCACAAAAAATGAAACAAATGATATTTCAGTATCACGTAGTTTCTTAAATGAAGATGATAACATTCTAATTGTTGACGATTTCTTAGCGAATGGCGAAGCTGTTAAAGGTTTGCTTGATATCGCCGCACAAGCTGGTGCAAATGTTGTGGGCGTAGGCATTGTTATTGAAAAAGGCTTCCAAGACGGTGGGAAATTATTACGCCAGCAAGGTGTCCGCGTGGAATCATTAGCCATTGTAGATTCTCTTGAGGATGGCAAAGTAACATTCGCTCCGGAGGCTAATGCGTAATGAAAACCGTTAAATCGACGACGCTAGCTATTCAACATTTACTTGCGATGTATGCAGGTGCCATTTTAGTGCCACTGATTATCGGTGGGGCAATTGGCTTTGATTCAAAACAAATGACGTATTTAGTGGCGATTGACATTATGATGTGTGGGGTCGCAACGCTTTTACAAGTGTATTCAGGTAAATTTATCGGTATTGGTTTGCCGGTAGTACTAGGCTGTACATTTACAGCGGTTAGTCCGATTATTGCAATTGGTACTAATCCTGAACAAGGTATTACTGATATTTATGGATCTATTATTGCATCAGGTGTAATCATTATGATTATTGCAGGCTTTTTTGGTAAGTTAGTAAAGTTCTTCCCGCCAGTTGTTACAGGCTCGGTCGTGTCGATTATCGGTATTTCTTTATTACCAGTAGCATTAAATAATATGGCAGGTGGACAAGGCGCAGAAGACTTTGCATCGGGTTCGAATGTAGCTTTAGCGTTTATTACATTGGTCATTATTTTAGTCGTTTATCGTTTTTCTACAGGCTTCATTCGTGCAATTTCCATTTTAGTTGGATTAGTTGTGGGGACAATCCTAGGCGTATTTATGGGGAAGGTTGATTTTAGCCCAGTTTCAGATGCTGCCGTATTACACATGGTTCAGCCATTTTACTTCGGGATGCCAACATTTAATGCATCTGCGATTATAACAATGACGCTTGTAGGAATGGTTTCTTTAGTAGAATCAACAGGGGTCTACTTTGCACTAAGTGATATTTGTAAGAAAAAATTAGATTCAAAAGATTTAGCACGTGGGTATCGTTCTGAAGGTTTTGCATCTGTGATCGGCGGTATTTTCAACGCTTTCCCATATACAACATTCTCACAAAACGTTGGACTTACGCGTATGTCAGGCGTCAAAGATCGTAAAGTCATTTACATCACAGGTGGTTTGCTAGTAGCACTTGGTTTCTTACCAAAAATCGCAGCATTAACAACAATTATTCCAACACCAGTACTTGGTGCGGCAATGCTAGCGATGTTCGGTATGGTTATTACGCAAGGTATGGGCATGCTAGTACCTGTTATGAATGAATCAGCGGAAAACGCCATGATTGCTGCAATTGCAGTTAGTCTTGGTGTCGGTGTATCAGTTGTTCCTGGGATTTTTGATGCACTACCAGAAAGTGTATCTCTTCTAACATCTAATGGTATCGTCTGTGGTTCTGTCACAGCGATTATTCTTAATATTTTATTCAACATGATTGGGCCAAAGCATAAGGAAGACCCGATGCATGGAGAAATTTAATACATTCATCTAAATTCCTTATATATTTTGATGAAATAAATGTTGCCGCCTCCTTTTATCTATTGATGTAGATTTAAGGAGGTGGCATTTTTTTATGTGGAAAAAGGCTGTTTCTATAGCAAGACTTCTTTCTGGTGCAAGTTCCTTTGATGGAATTGCTTTCTAGCTGTTAAAACAGTTAATACAATATTCGTAACGAAGAGATATATAAAACTAGTAATGGTCAACAGAATAAGCGTAGCAGCCTCTAAATTAAAATCATCCTCTGTTATATTCAAGGTCGAACCTGTGCCTAAAGACATCGCGGTAATTACTGCAATTGATGGTAAAACGATTAATATACTTAAACATAACGCAATAATATTGACCACTACAATTGAAGTTCTCCACAATTTAACATGACCTATCGTTTTCTTTGATAAAAAAATAATATTAGTTATATATAACAATGTCACTAAGAAGAAAGGTAATATACATTTTAATAAGAATAATAACATTTCAAGCATCTCCCCCTTAATCTCAACCACTCATATAAGTGTGATTTTACACTATCGATGTAATTTGTCAATCAACTATCTTTTGAACCGCTACTTTTGAGTAAAGAAAATAAACTGCATTTTGAATTTGAAAGTAAACATAGCTATTTGTTATATTCGTCTGAATATTTTGAAATATAATTACCCATTATGGCGGTTTAGAAGGTGAAAGGAGATAGTCGTGTCTTATAGTAAGTACAGGGGCAAAAAAACAGTGGTAAAAATTGGTTGTTGAAATACAGATGGGAGTGGAATATTATGAACCATATGGAAAGGATGGTTATAAATGAATTTGAAAACTGCTAAAGAAGTTATTGAAGAACTACAAGTAACCATGGAGTCACATATGTCTTCAGAAGAAAAAATGAAATTAGAAGTTTGGTTAAAAGAGTATTACATAGATGAACTAATAAAGAAGAAAGTACCGATGAATTCGGATTGCTAGCCATTTAAATGGGGCACTTCTTTTTCGTAGTTGTCCTGTTGGTTCGTCACTGCGATTATCCGCAACATTTTGTTCAAGATGATTGGGCAAAGCATAAAGAATTCCTGATGCTATGGGAAGCATAAAGGATTTCAATAAAAAAACAAAATGTCATCTACTTCTATAGTAGGTGGCATTTTTTTATGAGACTAGATGTTTAATTTTTAATTAGTAGGGAATCTATAAAATAGAAACATTTCACTAGAATGTAATTCGATATATCGACATACATTTATAGATATAAAACTACTTTTGAAAGGTCTCTTACAAAATGCAAAGTATATTTTTGATTGTAATACTTCAATTAGTTTATGTACCTTTTTTAACGTTACGTACAATATTTTTAGTGAAGAACATTACGTTCCTTGCGGCCATATTCGGTATGCTGGAAATGTTAGTGTATGTATTCGGCCTTTCTCTTGTCTTTAATGGAGACCAAAGTATTTTAGCGATGGTTGTTTATGCTGCTGGTTTTGGTTTAGGTATTTTTCTAGGCGCTAAAATTGAGCGGAAACTGGCGATTGGCTATGTCTATGCGACAATCAATACGCAAAATAAGAACGAGGAGCTCGTGAATTTTCTCCGTAATGAAGGCTTTGCTGTGACGATTTATATTGGGGAGGGTAGAGATAGTAATCGCTATAAATATGAAATATTAACAAAGAGAAATCGTGAGACAGAATTGTTTCAAATTGTGGAGCATTATGAACCGAATGCTTTTATTATTTCTTACGAGCCTAAATCATTTAAAGGTGGATTTTTACTGAAACGAATGAAGGCAAAAAACAAATAGTCTTTTCCTAGCCCTCTGATCATATGCAGAAGGGCATTTTTAGGTATTTATACAATGTATAGGATCATCACCAAAACGTGTGGTTGATTTCCGTTCCGGCTGGGGGCTTTGTTGCTGCCGCTTCGCTTTCGCACAGTTAAAACATTTGTAGCTGCCACTTCGCTTTCGCTACAGAAAACATTTGTTGTTGTTGTCGCTACGCTTTCGCACAGAGCAAAGCTTCCTGGGGGCGTCGGGCCAACACGATGTTGGTCACGAAGGTCAACTTATTTACATAGTAGACGTTTTAACAAAGTCATCTCACAACTTATGGTGATGAACCAATTTATAGAGAAATTTAGCGACCGAGCTCGATAAAAAATATTAATATGATTACACCGACAGGCGTGAACAATAACATGTTCAAATCAATTTTTTCATACTATAAAAACATGCAAGTCTCGAAGGGGTGTTGTATGTATTTTTTTACGAAAGGCTTAGTCATTCTTATAGGAAGTGTCGCGATATCATTAGGGATTAATCTATTCTTAACGCCCTATCAAATTTTAGATGGGGGTGTCGTAGGGATAGCGCTTATTTTACATTATTTATATAACCTTAAAATAGGTTTAATGATCATCATTATTAGCATCCCGATTTTTATTATTTCTTGGTATAAATATAGAGCGTATTTTTACAATAGTATACATGGGTTATTCGCATCTTCTCTTAGTATTGATTTGTTAAAATCTGTTCGGAATTTTATTCAAGTAGATGCCCTCTATAGTGCTATTTTTGGAGGGGTACTTATGGGTTTTGGTGTTGGTTTGATGCTCAGATTTCAGACAAGCACTGGTGGTACAGATTTGATTGCACAATTTTTAAGTGAAAAGACTGGAATTAACGTCGGAATCCTTATTTTTATAATCGATTCCATGGTCATTGTCGTAGGGGGATTGCTTTTATCTACTAGTACATTATGGCTTTCCATTATTACAATTTTAGTAGTAGGGATTACTACAAGTATCATGACTAGTCGTGTTTAATAAAAAAATAGCTTCAGCAGCACTGAAACTATTTTGAAATTCGTTATCGTGAGCTCTTCATCATTCGCTTTTTCGGATGAGCAGGCTTCACTTCTGCTATTAATATGGCGAGTAAAATCATGACAGCCCCTATAACCATACGGCTTGTTAATACCTCATGTAAGAATATAACGGATAGCACCATGCCGAAGAAGGATTCTGTAGATAGGATAATAGCTGCCTTTGTAGCAGACGTATATTGATTCGCAACATTTTGAAAAAGATAGGCAAGAGTCGTTGAAAAAATGGCTAAATAAATAATCGAATAAATGGCTTCTTTTTCAAGACTGGTTGGGATATCACCTTGACCGACAACGACCAAAACACCTAAAAATGATGCGGTGAGAAATTGAATGATCGTAAGGGTAATGGCATCTTCTTTTTGGACAAATAGGTTTGTACAAAAAATATCAAAGGCAAAGGCGACAGCGCAAGCTAAGGAAAGCGCATCTCCGATATTCATTGTTAGAGAGCCTTGTAGAGATAGAAAACCGATACCGACAATAGCTATTATAGAACCGATAATTTCATAGCCATCTATACGACGCTTGTAAACCGCAAACGCAATTAATGGAACAATAATGACATTGACAGCAGTTAAAAATGCATTTTTAGAGGGTGTTGTATATTGGAGCCCTACTGTTTGAAAGGCGAAGGCAATATACAAAATGGTCCCTAACAAAATACCTTTCCAGATAACAGATTTAGAAGCTTTTTTTAATCTAAATCCAAATAAGACTGTCAGTATAATTGAGGCTAATAAAAATCTACCTGCCATTACTTGATAGGCTGTTAAATATTCCAATGCAATAGCCGTTATTACAAATCCGCTACCCCAAACGATTGCAGTGATTAATAGCATACCGTCAGCTATGTATTGTTTCATCATTCTCCCTCCTAACTTCAATAGAATAGCATGAGATGGAAGAAAATAGTTTGATTTTAATTCTAAAAATTCAGGCGTTTTTTTGTACTTATTCCAAAGCTGTCATTCGACATTCGCTTTGCTATGTAATAAGTACAATTTAACGGCTGCAGCTATACGCTCATAAAAAACATAATCATTTTCTAAAGGTGCTACTAGCTGACGTATTTTAGACATACGATAACGGATTGTGTTTGGATGGCAGAAATGCGCAACGGCTACTTCTTTAATATTTCCTTGTTTTACGACATAGGTGATTGCTGTTTTCATTAAATCCGGATCAATCTTTTCCTCAAGTAGGGGACCAAGATAGCTATTTACATAGTCCATAGCAAATGTAGCATCCTTACGATGTAATTCAATTAATAACCAATCGGAAGCGAGGTTCTCATAATGACATATAGAAGCCGATTCAATTTCAGCCATAATACGTGCATAAAAGGCTTCACGAACAGCAATAGGGAATTCTGATTGTGTTATCTGACAACGACTATAGCCAAAGGTCAATGAATTCGTCGAGATGGTGTACATCGTTAACCATTCATTGAGAAGTTTTTCAAATTGAAATTGCTGTGATGAATGGGTCATTACAATAAAGAGACTCTTTTTATAGGTACAAATCAACCCAAATTTCAATAGAGGCTCTAATTGAAAAAGAGAGTGCATCCATTGGCTATTTTCATGATCTTGCGATTGAATGTTAGCAACAAATACATACTTGTCGAAGGGCTTATTGATTTGCTGTAAAATAGACTTTATTTGTTCATCTGTTACGTCTTCCTCCATTAGACGTCGCACAATCGTTTCTAAAAAGAATGAATAGTCCTTTGTTTTTGCATAGGCCATCGTTTCTAAAATAATCTTTTCAAAAAATTCATCTCCGCCAAATCGCAAGATCGGAAAATTGTGTTCGTCTGCATAGACTAACACTTCCTCTGGTAAATCCTCAAAGATGACGGGTTTATAAGCTAAAGCACTTGCCCCTAGCTCAATAAGGCTTTTCACGGCATGCATTAAATACTCTGGCTTGTGCTTTGCGAATAATAAACTGCTTAACACAACACTATTCGGTGTGAAAACCGCTTCTCTCACCGTTTGAATATCGGGTGAAAATTCAAAGTCTAGAATTTCAACATTTTGAACGGGTTTATGTAAACCGTTACGACCGGCAACGACTGTAAATTGTTTTGTAATAGGCAGTTGTAAAAAATTTTCTACGTTCATTACAATATCAAGCAACCTTTCGTGTGATTGAGTATCTATTACTTATTATAGAAGCACTTGTCAGTAAAATACTATTAGTATCGCTGAATAAACTACATCGTTCATTAAACGAATTGGGACAGGCGTGGGCAAGCTCGTAAAGATTTGAGCTTGCCCACCAGTCATTTTTTCATACCTTGATTTATTCGCGACCTAGATAGGCTACTTTTACTGTACATATACTATTGTAATTTCTGAGGCGTCATTTACTTCTTTAAAACTGTAATGCATTTTTTATTAAATTCGGTTTTTAGGGAATAATCAAAAGGAATAATCCGAATTATTATAGGAAGTTATCAATCTAAATAAAACATACTTGAATTATAGGGATTATAGGTATATAATTCGATTTACATTATAATTAAACTTCTTAGGAGGCTGTCCATTGTCTACATTACAAATTATTCTTAACGTTGCCGTGTTACTCGTGTTCGTTGGAATTTTACTTTATATGAATAAAAAGCACGTTAAGTTTTCAAATCGTGTATTTACTGCGCTAGGCTTAGGTATTGTACTTGGTCTTGGATTACATTTAATATATGGTATTGATTCTGATGTTTTAGCAAAAACAACAAGTTGGTACAATATTATTGGTACTGGCTACGTTAAATTGCTACAAATGGTTGCAATGCCATTAATTTTTATTTCCATCTTAATAGCCTTTACGAAAATGAAGGTTGGTAAAAACTTCGGGAAAATGGCAGCTCTTATTTTAGTCATTTTAATCGGTACAACTGCTGTTTCAGCTGCTGTCGGTATTTTTTCTGCAACAGTGTTTGATTTAGATGCTTCTCATATTATGCAAGGTGCTGCAGAGGCAGAGCGTGGGGCATATTTAGAGGAGAAAACTTCTGGATTAACTGCACCGGATTTACCAACACAAATTATTGAGCTATTCCCAGCAAACCCATTCTTAGATCTAACAGGTGCCCGTTCTACATCAACAATCGCTGTTGTTATTTTTTCAGCGTTTTTAGGTTTTGCTTACTTACGTGTAGCACGTAAAGATGAAGACACAGCAGCGACTATTAAAAAAGGCTTAGATGCAATCTATGCACTAGTAATGGGCGTTGTAACAATTGTCTTACGTTTAACACCATATGGTATTTTAGCAATTATGGCGCGTACAGTTGCAACATCTGATTTCGGAGCAATCTACAATCTAGGTAAGTTTGTTATTGCGTCGTATGTAGCGTTATTTATCGTGTTATTAGTACACTTATTAATTCTTACTTTAAGTGGTTTAAATCCATTTACGTATTTAAAAAAATCTGCAGAAACATTATTGTTTGCCTTCACTTCACGTTCAAGTGCAGGTGCATTGCCGATGAACATTAAAACACAAACAGGCCGTCTTGGCGTACCAGAAGGTATTGCGAACTTCTCAGGCTCATTTGGTTTATCTATTGGCCAAAATGGCTGTGCTGGTGTTTATCCTGCAATGCTAGCGATTATGATTGCACCGACGGTTGGGATTAATCCACTTGATCCAATGTTTATCATTACTGTAATTGCAGTAGTAGCAGTCAGCTCATTTGGTGTAGCTGGTGTCGGTGGGGGTGCGACATTCGCAGCCATTCTTGTATTATCAGCACTTGATTTACCAATTGCACTTGCGGGTATATTAATTTCTGTTGAGCCATTAATCGACATGGGCCGTACAGCTCTTAATGTAAGTGGTTCAATGACTGCAGGTGTCACAACTGCACGTATTACAAAAGAATTGGACACTGAAATGTACAATGATAAAGAACTAGGTGCTCAAGTGTCGGATTTATAAAAAGCCAATTTCATTACAGAAAAAAATTGTAGCTGACGCTTTGCTTTCGCTACATAAGACATTTTGCTGAATGAAGGATAAAGAGCTACTTTCAATTGAGAGTAGCTCTTTTTATATCCAAAAAAAAGAGGGGTGTTATATAAGTAACAGCCCACTTTAATGATAGGGAATCTATTCATCTCTTTATATGATTTTTACATAAAAATCTTTACCGTTAATAAGCTCGGTCAGTTCAATGTTGTGATTTGTTTTATAGTAATTATAAATATTACGTGCTAACCCAGAGTGTCCATTTAAATATGTTCCCTTTTTAATCTCTTTGCCTGGATTATGGAAATCAAAATACAAGCGAGAATTGGGGCACATTGCATCCAAAATTGCTTTAAATTCTTGTGCTTCAATATGAATCCCACGTGTATATTTGCATTCTCTGCGGTACGTATCATGAGAAACGTTCACCGGCGACGACTCAAGAACCATTTCGATTTTTTTACTCAAATATTAGCAGCTCCTTTTTAGAAATTAGCACTGAAGGGTAATAAAAAAAGAGGTAAAATCTTTTTAGCAAAGACTTGCTTCTCTAAATGCTCATCACCTAAAGTTTGGGATGATATTTGTTAAAAGGAATACTATTTTTATAAGTTGAATGGAGTGGAGACTGGACGCCCCCAGGAAACTTTGCACTGTGCGAAAGCGAAGCGTCAGCTACAAAGCGCCTAGTCGGAATGGAAATCAACCTCACGCTAATGAGGTGATACGTGAGTCTATGACTGATATAGTCTTAGTATATAATTATCAGAAAATTATAGCAATATCTTTTCTACCAATCTTGTTGCTGTATTTCTTCTGCTACTACTTGTAAATCATAAGCGGTAATCATTAAAAGGGAATAATCGTGTGTTTCCATATATTTTTCTGCTAGACGTTTCATATACTTCGGGGAGCCTTCGTTTTCTTCGTCGTAAATTAGCAGCAGACCATCTGTATTTTGGATAATGAATTTATCTTTTTCGATAAATTGCCATGGCGCCTCGTATGGCTTTTTCGTAACACTCGTCACAAAGTCTGCTTGCGCTACTAATGCTTGATATTTTTCTTTTTTATGGTCCTGCCAATTTTTCTCCTGCTCTAAAAAAGGAGTGATAATAGCATATTTTAAATATGGAAATTCCTTTTTTAACGTAAGAACAACCTCAACACCCCATGTTTCAACACCTTGCTGACCACTAATAATGACCCATTCTAAACCTTCGTCTATCAATAGACGAAGACGGTTTTCGAGTGCTTTTTTTATGATGGCAATGCCAGGGTGCTTGTCATTAAAAATACCTAATTCATGTGGTCTGTAGCCAGTCATAACGATTCGCTGTATCAATACGAAAACCTCCTAAGCTAAGCTTTATTAAAAATAATTATACAATAAGAGTGGGTAGAAAGGCGGCGTGAGAGATATTATCGACAAGGATGTTCTATTAGTACAATAACAAAATGGGGAACTAATATTGTGATTTTCTAGGAATAATTTAGTGTCTGCCCTTTTAAAATAAGTGAAATTATAAATCTATTTTTCAATAAAACTAAATAAAATCCCTTTATTGTTAAAAAAAGTATATACATTATAATTATAACTATGCAATTAAATTATAAATGTTATACAACAGATTGTGCTCTGTTGTACGAAACGGTTGTTCTGTATATTTTTATCGAGATAATTATTTCTGGATAGAAATAATTATCTCGATAAAAATATTTTATTCTGCTTTATGACTGAAAAGTAGTTTTATTTTTAAATAATTCATTTTTCTGAAAATATTGTTGCCTTTTGTCAATAATTAAGGTTATAGTTAAATAGAGTTGAATTTCTGTTAATTTTCATTTTGATTTATAACAGTAACTATAAGTAAAATATGCATTTTAGTAAGGGGTTTGATAGAGTGATTCGATTTCAGAACGTTAATAAGCATTATGGAGATTTCCATGTCTTAAAAGATATTAATTTAACAATTGAAAAGGGGGAAGTTGTTGTTATTATTGGCCCCTCTGGTTCCGGAAAAAGTACTCTGCTTCGTTGTATCAACCGTTTAGAAACTATTTCTGATGGATTATTAGAGGTAAATGAAGTGGAGATCAACAGTAAAAAAACAGATATTAATGATTTGCGCAAAAATATTGGTATGGTATTCCAACATTTTTACTTATATCCGCATAAAACGGTTTTACAAAATATTATGCTAGCTCCTATGAAAGTTTTAGGAAAATCGGAAGAAGAAGCGAAGAAAACAGCGCTATACTATTTGGAAAAAGTAGGTATACCGGATAAAGCGAATGCATTCCCATCACAATTATCGGGGGGACAGCAGCAACGTGTTGCAATTGCACGTGGTTTGGCTATGAGCCCTGGCATTATGTTGTTTGATGAACCGACATCTGCGCTTGATCCAGAAATGATTGGAGAAGTATTGGATGTTATGAAAGCGCTAGCACGAGAAGGAATGACGATGGTAGTTGTGACACATGAAATGGGTTTTGCTCGCGAAGTGGCTGATCGAGTGATTTTTATCGATAAGGGTCAAATTTTGGAGGATGCTAATCCAGCTGAATTCTTTAGTGAACCAAAAGAGGAACGCGCTAAATTATTCTTAAGCAGGATTTTTAATCATTAATAATTTTTAGAGAAAAGAATAGGGGGATTTTTTCAATGTTTAAAAACAGAAAATTTTTAATGTTTATGCTATTTGCTGCTCTTTCTGTACTTGTCCTAGCAGCTTGTGGTGGAGATGATAAAGGAACTAAAGATAAAGATTCTAAAGGTGGTAAATCGACATCTGCATTAGAAGCTATTAAAGCGAATGACAAAATTGTATGGGGTGTTAAAAACGATACAAAGTTATTTGGTTTGAAAAATCCAAGTACTGGTGAGATTGAAGGATTTGATGTAGATATTGCTAAAGAGATTACAAAGATCATTCTTGGTGATGAGACAAAAGTTGAATTTAAAGAAGTAACATCTAAAACACGTATACCAATGTTAAATAACGGTGATATTGATGCAATTATTGCAACAATGACGATTTCGGAAGAACGCCGTAAAGAAGTTGATTTCACAGATGTTTATTTTGAGGCAGGTCAATCTCTATTGGTGAAAAAAGGTAGCAAGATTAAAAGTATTGATGATATAGATTCAAGCACAAAAGTAATTGCTGTTAAAGGCTCTACATCAGCAATTAACATCCGCGAAAAAGCACCAAAAGCTCAGGTTTTAGAGTTTGAAAACTATGCAGAGGCATTTACAGCATTAAAGGCTGGCCAAGGTGATGTATTAACAACGGATGACTCCATTTTATATGGTATGGCTTCAGAAGATAATAGCTTCGAATTAGTTGGTGGTAAATTCACAGAAGAGCCTTATGGAATTGCAATGAAAAAAGGTAACGATGATTTTGTAAAAGCTGTTAACGACGCGCTTGCAGAGTTAAAGTCAAATGGTAAATATGATGAAATCCATGACAAATGGATTGAAAAGTAATCTATTATAAAATATTTGATTAAATGAAGCGAGCAGTCATATGAATAACCTTATGAATGTGATATTCAATAGGTGTATGACTGCTTGTTTCAATTTGGTTATTTAGTTTTATTCAGCGGGTGTTCACACGCCCGTTGAATAAAGTTAAAGCTTCTGGTGAAGGTTATGCATTTTTGGGATACGCCATCCGAAATGGAAATGTAACACAGAGCGTATTGGATTGGAGTGAAAATGGAATGTTGGATTTTACTATTCTTACTGAAAATATCGGGATGTTTATTGAGGGTTTTAAAAATACTTTGATTGTAAGTTTGTTGGCCTTAATCGGCAGTTTTATTTTAGGGACATTAATTGCTGTATTTCGAATTGCACCTATTAAACCTTTGAATTGGATAGGGACAATGTACGTAGAATTTTTCCGTAATATCCCGCTGTTAATTATTTTATTCTTTATCTTTGTGGGATTACCTGTTCTAGGTGTTCGTTTTAGTGGATTCCAAGCAGGTACAATTGCGTTGACAATTTATACAGCTGCTTTTATCGCAGAGGCTATTCGGGCTGGTGTTTTGTCTGTCCATAAAGGGCAAACTGAGGCGGCACGATCTTCGGGTTTAACATATGTCCAAACGATGCGTTATATCATTTTACCGCAAGCTATAAAAATTGTTATTCCACCATTAGGTAACCAATTTTTGAATTTGGTGAAAAACTCATCGGTATTAACCATTGTTGCGGCAGGTGAGCTAATGTATCAAGGGGATTTAATTTCTTCAAGAACTTTCGTAACTTTTGATGTATATATTTTTATAGCACTTTTTTATTTAATTATTACGCTACCGTTAAGCTATGGTGTCAATCGTTTAGAAAAAAGCTTAGCGAAGAGCAATTAGTGGGGGGTTAGATGGATGGATTTTATTGGAGCATATAGCCCTGATCATATTGTTTTCTTGTTGAAAGGTTTTTGGATAACGCTTAAAGTTGCGGGTATATCTATTGTTCTTAGCTTTTTTCTCGGGGCTGTTTTAGGTATTGTTCGTTATGCTAAGATACCTGTATTGGCGCAAATTTCTGCTTTCTTTGTTGAGATCATAAGAAATTTACCGCTATTATTAATTATTTTCTTTGTATACTTCGCTTTGCCGGAAGTAGGTATGAAGTTAAGTATTACCTGGTCTGCTATTTTGGCTCTAACGATTTTTGAGTCGGCGATGCTAGCGGAAATTATTCGCAGTGGCTTAAACTCTGTACATAAAGGACAGATGGAGGCTGGGCGTTCGTCTGGATTATCTTATACGCAGACATTATGGCATATTATTTTGCCGCAGGGTGTACGAAGTATGGTACCACCGATTGTAAGTCAATTTATTTCGCTATTAAAAGATACATCACTAGCAGTTGTTATTGCACTACCAGAGATGATGCATAATGCTCAGGTGATTAATGCGCAAAATATTAATTATATTATTCCGATTTTCCTTTTAGTCGCTGTTATTTATTTTATTGCGAATTTTGCACTTTCTTTAGTTGCGCGACGCTTAGAATTAAATATATAAATTCGGTAAAATAACCATGTGAATCATAAAAGTCTGATGCTGAAATTTAGAACGCTTATAAAACACCCCTAAGCTTTGATACATCCATCAAAGTTTAGGGGTGAGATTTTTATTTATAAATATTTCATTCTATTAAAACGCAAACAGTGTTAAAACTACAGCAACAGCAGTACAGATTCCTAAAAACCACCATGTATCAGTAAAGTCCTCTTTATAGTCGCTATTCATGTAAAGTACTTCCTTTCTGTTTTGTCTTTATCTGTCCGTTCCAAGACCAATTCGTCCATATACGTAGTACGGTTTCGAATGGTCCGCGTTTAAATTTCTTGAAATAGGCAAGGCTGAAAACACATTGCAAGCTATACACGACGATTCCAAATAAAATACCGCCAAATACGCCTAACTTGCCGTATAAGCCTAGACCATATCCATAAAATACTGTTGTACAAATAATGGTTTGCATTAGATAATTGGTTAAAGATAATTTACCGACACTTTCAAAAGCGGGAGCGAGACGTTGTACAGTGCGAGTTTTGTATAGTAAAGCTGCAAGGCAGACATAGCCAACTGCTAATATTTCAGATCCACCTGTTAACAACATTCCAGAAAAATTGCTTTCTATAAAACTTAAACTTTTACAAGCTAGCCCTATTGGAACAAGCAGTGCGCCAAGCTTATACCATTTCTTTTCATCGTCCATATTCACAAAAGCTTGCTTTTTAGCGAGTCCCATGCCGAAAAGGGTCAATGAAGCGGTAACCATTGGTGCGATAAAAACTAATAAGAAAATGACTAAGCCTGCATCATCCATACCTGGAAGTGGAGTATTTGCACGGAAGTCATAAATGTCTAAGTAACTTCCATTAGCGTATACATGGTCGGCTTTCTCTACATAGGTTGCTATTTCTTTCTGTTCTTTTTTAGTTTCTTCTGTGGAACCAAATGGTAAGCTAGTAATAAGTAATAAGAAGATGCCAGCCCAAATAAATAAAGTTTTTGGTTTGCGATTAATAAATGGAATTAAAAACAATATCATAAAGCCGTAGGAGAACAAAATATCTCCTTCCCATAAAAGGGTTGAATGTAGTAAACCTAAGGCTATTAACCCAGTTGCGCGGCGTAAAATGGACCATCGACTCTTATCTTTTTTTCTACGAATAGACTCTATAAGTTTAATAAGAGAGAAGCCAAATAAAATGGTGAAGATCGGCATAAATGAACCTTCTATAAAGATTTTTACAAAATACAGGGCTCCATTATCGAGGGCGGAAAGATCTTTTAGTTCATCTTTGCCATACATGCCAAATTGGAAAATCAACAAATTTGCCATTAAGATGCCGAATAAGCTAAACCCACGCATTGTATCTATGAAGGTAACACGTTTAGTTGTCATTGCGTTTTATCTCCTTAATTGGTTATCTTATACATAGTGTAGTTGGTAAAGCTTATGGGGAAATGATGGCTACCTTAAAGTATTCTTAAAAGAAGGTGATAGCATGCAAGACGTGTCAATTTTAGTATTAGAGGATGAACGGGCAATTGCAGAAATGATTGAAATTATTTTAAGAAAAGAAGGTTTTTTAAACATTACACTCTGCGACACTGTTCAAGAAGCAAAAAAGAAAATGGAAACGCAAGTGTTTGATTTTTATCTATTAGACATTATGCTTCCAGATGGTAGTGGACTGGATATGGCGAATATGATTCGAGAGCAAAGTGAAGCACCTATATTCTTTTTAACTGCAAAAGGTAGTGATGCAGATAAGCTTCGTGGTTTTATGAATGGCGCAGACGATTATATTACGAAGCCATTTAACCCGCTAGAGCTTGTTGCGAGGGTTAAGGTGCAACTGACAAGATATATAAAGAAAAAAGATGTGCCAGAAAGTCATATATTTTCATGTAGTCGGTTTACATTCGATGTCGATGCAGCAGAGGTAACTGTAAATGGTACAAAGGAAATTATTAGCGGTAGGTTATTTCATCTATTGAAATACTTATGTGAAAATGCGGGGCAAGTATTATCGAAGGAGCAAATTTACGAGCGTGTATGGGGTGACTGTTTGTTTGATGATAATACCGTGATGGTACATATTCGAAAACTCCGTGAAAAAATAGAGAAGAAACCTGGTAAACCAACTTGCATTATTACTGTGAGGGGGATTGGTTATAAGCTTGTTGGAGATGTTCATTCATGAAGCCAGCTAGAAGATTAACCCTTCGTTTTGTGTCTTATTTTATCTTTTTTTATTTACTAATTATTACAGGGTTTATTATAAGTTTGGTGTTTTTCGCAATCTTTATCAATAGTCATGTCGGTGACGATATTCATATAATGTCTTCCTCTGAAATTAAAGATGATGCTGTCGTAGAAAAAGGGGATTCCATTAAGATTGCTGATTATTTAGTGAAGCGAGCCGAGGAGAACTTAGGGCAATTATATTTGTTCAATCGATCGATGGACATTGTTGATTACACGGGAGAAACTTGTGAACTATGTGGAATGTCAGATAACGAAATAATGGCTCTTAAACGGCCGGGAATGCACACGTGGGAGATTCCAAAATACCATTTATTATTCCTCCCAGCTTTACCTGTCCAACCTTTTTTTGAGGAAGTAGTTCAGGAGTGGAAGGATAAAGGAGAGATTCCTTCTGAACTGCTCCAGCGTTTACAGGATAAGAAGGTATCAGTTGAAATCTATAATAAGCAGTGGGATCGTGTAGAAGTTATTGGTGAGCGCTATAAAAAACTTCATAAGCCTCAATTGCTCGAAGAAAACTACGATATTTTTGAATACAAAGAGCTTAAGCGAAATGCTTTTTTAGAGGATGGATCGACGCTAGTTGTACGTATGCCCAACCCAGCGTATAAGCCGTTTGACGAGCCTTTTAATAAAGCGATGCTTTTATTTATCTCCATTTTCTTTGGCGGACATATTATATTGCTAATAGGAATTATTTTTTTATCGGTTAGCATTTCCCGTCAATTTGTTCGCCCGCTTGTTTATGTAATATCTCGAATCGAGCTACTAGCTCAATTCGACTACAGTAAAGTAATAGATAAAAGTATCCATCATCTGAAGACAGGGAAGTTAAAAAGGAAATTTAAATTATTTGAGCCAGTGGATGAATCGATTAATAATTTATCAAAGCGCCTCTCCTCAAATGAAAGACAGATTAAACATGCGGAGCAATTACGTGAGGAATGGATAACAGGCTTATCGCATGATTTAAAGACACCGTTAAGTTCTATTTATGGTTATTCAACAATGCTTGCTTCTGAGGACTATGAGTGGACGAAGGAAGAGATGCGCGTCTTTGCAACTACGATGCAGGAAAAGGCAACGTACATGGATGCCCTTATACGAGACTTAACATATACGTACCAATTAAAAAATAGAGCGATCCAGCTTGAAAAAGTGCTGATACCACTCGCTGTCTGGTTACCTCAATTTGCAGATGAGCAAGTGTCTGTAAAGGTTTATGGTGATGTCGTGCTAGAAGCGGACGAGCTTTTATTAAAGCGTATTTTGGATAATCTTATAACCAATGCTAAAAAGTATACGCCTGACGGTACAAAGGTGAACGTAGAAGCGCAAAATATAGGGAAGGAAATTATGCTGACAATTGCCGACCAAGGTCCGGGAATTCCCCAAGAGGAGCTTGATAACCTCTTTGAGCGATATTATCGAGGGACAAATACTACAGACGATACAACGGGTACAGGTCTAGGGTTGGCTATTACTAAGCAGCTAATTGATTTACATGGGGGTACCATTAGTGTCCAATCAGGAGCGGAAGGTACAGTTTTTGTATTGAAATTTACATGTAAGTAGTGGTTTTTGATTGAAGAAGTAAAGTGAAACACTGTTATTTAGGGCAGTACAAGTGATGAAACATTCACCTTGTACTGCCCTTTTTGTGATATGAACATTGGAGTGTAATTTTTTAGGGGATTACCCCTATATGAACGGCTCCTTCTTAAAACTATTATTAAGGTGTAAAAGTTGTATACGAAAGACAGCATGATAAGGAGGATACACATATGAAGACTTCTTTTAAAGTAGTCATCGTTGGAGGAGGAACTGCTGGTATTTCAGTAGCGGCACGCTTACTTCGTCAATCTCATTCACTTCAAGGGGAGATTGCCATCATAGATCCTGCGGAAAAACATTATTATCAACCACTATGGACATTGGTGGGAGGTGGTGCGGCAAATAAGTGGGACTCTGAACGTGAGATGCTTTCTGTTATCCCTGAGGGAGCTGTTTGGTTAAAAGAGGCTGTTAGTAGTTTTGACCCCAGTCAAAACCAGGTAATGACACTAGACGGTACAACATACACGTATAATTTTTTAGTAGTTGCTGGTGGGATAGAAATTAACTGGGGTGCTATTAAAGGGCTGAAAGAGGCATTGGGGACTAAAAGTGTATGTAGTAATTATTCTTTTAAGCATGTGGATTATACGTGGGAAACGATCCGTAATTTTAAAGAAGGAACAGCGTTATTTACACATCCAAACTCACCAGTAAAATGTGGCGGTGCTCCACAAAAAATTATGCACTTAGCAGAAGACCATTTTAATAGAGTCAATGTTCGTGACAATATTAACGTTATTTTTGGCTCGGCCAATCCAGCGATTTTCGATGTTTTGAAATATCGTGAAGCGCTTGAAAAGGTAATAGAACGGAAAAATATTGGTGCTCGATTCCGTCGTAATTTAATTGAAATTAAGGCTGAAGAAAAAATAGCTATTTTTGAAAATTTAGATACAGGCACATTAGAAGAAATTAAATACGACATGATTCACGTGACACCTTATATGTGTTCACCTGAATTTATACGGACGAGTGCATTAGCAGACGAATGTGGGTGGGTAGATGTCGACAAGTTTACTTTGCAACATAAAAAGTATAGCAATGTGTTTGGAATAGGTGATAACGCTAATCTGCCAACATCCAAAACGGGTGCAGCTATACGCAAGCAAGCTCCTGTCGTTGCACAAAATCTTATTGCTTTAATGAGGCAACAGCCAATGAAGCAAACGTATGATGGCTACTCTTCTTGCCCAATTGTAACAGGCTACAACAAACTGATATTGGCGGAGTTTGATTACAATAAAGAACCTGTTGAATCTATGCCCTTCAACCAGGCAGTGGAAAGATCTAGTATGTATTTCATGAAAAAGGATTTACTACCTGTTATGTACTGGGATGGGATGTTGAAAGGCACTATGTAATTAAGAATGAAGGGAGGCGACAAGCATGGCTAATGCAACGGTAAGTATGAGCAAGGAATTATATCAAATAATCGAAACGCTTGAGAAGCCAGAAGTTCGAGACTCTTTACAGCGCTTGTTGGAGAAATTACCGAATGTAGAACAAACGATAGAATCAGCAGAAAATGTTGTGGATTTTGGAAAAGCGGTACTAACTGATGACAAGACGATAGATAGATACGAGCAATTTGTCTCTACTTATAATGTAGGCTCAGAAACGATAACAGCTATTGTTCAGCTGATGGAGAAGTTGCCAAAGCTTGTTCAAATCATTCATCAGTTAGAAAACATCATTGATTTTGGTACAGCGATACTTCAGGATAACCAAACAATAGAATACACAATGAATAACTTAAAGAGCTATACCGATTCATACGTCGAAAAAGGCAAGACGAGTATGGAGTTCTTCAAAATGGTACAGCAAAGAGCAGAAGAGAAGCCTCAACATATCAATGTTTTTTCGATTATTAAATGGACGAAAGATCCTTCTGTTCAAAAAACACTTAATTATGTTCAATCTGCACTAGATATTTTAAAAGAAAAAAACTGAGTAAAGGGGAGTTTTACACATGTTATTACGATATTTTTACGATGAGAAATTAGCGCACGCTTCTTATGTTGTGGGATGTCAGGCGAAAGGTGAAATGGTCATTGTTGACCCGATGCGTAATATTGAGCCCTATCTTGCTTTAGCAGAAAAAGAAAAGATGCAAATTGTTGGCGCGTTAGAAACGCATATTCATGCCGATTTTGTAGCTGGGTCTCGTGAGTTAGCAGACCGTGCTGGAACAACGATGTATATTTCCGACGAAGGGGATGCTGATTGGAAGTATCAAAATCTTGAAGGAATTCCTCATCAATTATTAAAAGATGGTGATGAATTTACTATAGGTAATCTTATTTTTAAAGTTATGCATACACCAGGACATACGCCAGAAAGTATCTCCTTCTTATTAACGGATCGTGGCGGTGTAGCAGATAAGCCAATGGGGATTTTTACAGGTGACTTTGTCTTTGTAGGTGATATCGGACGCCCTGATTTGTTAGAAAAGGCTGCTGGTATTCAGGGTACATCACTATCTGGTGCTAAAGCGATGTTTAAATCATTAGAACGTTTTAAGGCTTTACCAGAGTACATGCAAATATGGCCAGCTCATGGAGCGGGTAGTGCTTGTGGTAAAGCGTTGGGCGCTGTGCCATCTTCAACAGTTGGGTATGAGAAGCAATTCAACTGGGCTATGCAGTTTGATGATGAACAAAAATTTGTTGACGCATTACTAGATGGTCAGCCGGAACCTCCTTATTATTTTGCTGTTATGAAGCGTGTCAATAAAGTAGGGATAGAACTTCTTAAGAACTTACCACCAGTAAAGGTAGTGTCAAACTATGAAGAGATTACTCGACTTCTTGCAGATGGGGAGCAAGTGATTGATACTAGACCGGCGGAAGATTTCTCACAAGGGTTTATCGCAGGTACGCTAAACATCCCTTACAATAATTCATTGACCAATTGGGCTGGTTGGCTAGTAGATTATTCAAAACCATTGTATCTGTTAATGAATCCTTCTCAACTAGATGATATTTTAATAGCATTGCGTTCTATCGGTATCGACAATGTTGTTGGTTATGGGGATGTGACGAAAGTTTTGGAAGAGGCTACTTCTCTAGATAGTTATGAAAATATAACTCCTTTAGAAGCAAAGCCGTTCATTGAAAGTGAAAAAGTTCATGTGCTTGATGTGCGCAATCAAACAGAATATGATGCAGGGCATATTGAAAATGCTCAACATATTATGGTTGGTACACTAGCTAGACGTTTAGATGAATTGCAAACTAATAAAAAAATTGTTGTTCAATGCCAAGGTGGTGCTCGTTCTGCAATTGCTGTAAGTGTGCTAAAAGCAAACGGCATTCACGACATTGTAAATTTAACAGGTGGCTATATGGCTTGGCAACAAGAGGTAGTGACTAAATAAACGAGGTTGTTCTAAAAGAAAAATAGCATACTAGTAATCCTAGTCTGCTATTTTTCTTTGTTTATAAGGTTTAGTAAGGCGTTATGAGATTCGTCAATGGAATGCTAAACGGATTTAGACAACCTTTTTTCTCGGTAAAAGGGGTTAAAAAATGATTATTGTAAGTTTGAGTATATTCCTTCTTATTATTGGTAGAATTATTTATAAACGGCATATCCCAGTACGTCAAATACAGGAGTGTTTACCGCAAGAGTTGAAAGTAGGAATGGCGATAGTAGATGTACGTGATTATAATGATTCTTACAAATCACCTACACCAAATGCATTAAATTTACCAATTGCCTATTTAGTACGTCACATGCATGAACTACCTAAAAGACCCCTTCATATTATTGCATCAACACAGCTAGAAAAAAATATGAGTGTTCGTATTATTCGTAAAGCGGGGCATGAAGTGAAGAGTTATAGCGTGATAGAAGAAAAAGTATAGGGCCAATTATGCTGAAGTAACAAGTAAACTTAAAGGGAGGCTTTATGCCTTTTTAGCTAGGAGTGTGTTTAGATTGGAGAAAGAACAGCTGAAAAATAAATATTTACAGCAAATATTTCAATATATTCAAGATGGCATCATCATAATGAATCAAAACCGTGAAATTTTAATGATGAATCCCTCGGCGAAGAGGTTATCGGGATGGGAATTAGGAGATCGAGTGCCCTTTTGTTCATTTTGTGAAAATCGTCAAAAATCTCCAAAAGAACATACATGTTATTTAATAGAGCATAATGAGGTTCCTTATTTTTTATCGAAAATGCCGACGTATCATGGTAGTAAGATAGATGTTGAAATGAGCACTGCACTGATGTATACAGACAATAACGAGCAAGCGTTTCTTCTTGTGTTGCGCGATCAGACCCTTCAGTTAAAGGAAGAAGAGGCTCGGATTTCAAAGCTGATTATTAAAAAGTTGATTGAGGCAAAAGAGGAAGAACATAAAAGGCTTGCGCAAGAATTACATGATGGCGTTGGCCAATCATTATATACAATATCTGTTGCACTGCAGGCGGTTGAATCTTATGTCAAAGACAATGAAAAACTAAATACGTATATCGAAGAAGTACGCAATGAGCTAGAGCAAGTAATGAATGATATTAAATTGTACTCCTATCAGCTTCGCCCCCATAGTATAGATCAGTTAGGGATTACACCTACATTAAGCACCCTTGTCGATTCAGTGCAAAAGGTACATCCTGATATTGCTATATCGTTAGAAACAGATTTTGAAGAACGGTGTAATCCATCCGTAGAAATCAATATTTATCGCGTCGTGCAGGAGGCTTTACACAATGTTATTAAATATGCAAAGGCCTCTAAAGTCGTCATTCGCCTCCAAAAGAAAGCTACAAATTTATCACTCTATATAGAAGATAATGGCGTAGGGTTTGATCTACAGTACGTGAAAAAAGAAGGGCTCGGTTTAAAGCATATGGAGGAGCGAATTACACTATTAGGGGGATCTTTTAATATTAATTCGGCTCACAATAAAGGTACTCAAATTAGCATTCAAGTACATAATTGGAAGGATGACTTTAGATGATTCGTGTTTTAGTAGTAGATGATCATGTGCTGATCCGTAAAGGGATTGTTCTTTTATTGGAAAATTATAAAGATGTACAGGTTGTAGGTGAAGCAGGTGATGGAGCGGAAGCAATCACTCAGGCAATATCATTAAACCCGGATGTCATTTTAATGGACGTATCCATTCCGAATGGGTTAGATGGGTTTACGGCTACTCAAGAGATTCATAAGCAAATGCCTAACGTGAAAATTATTATGTTAACCATGCACAATGAAGTTGCTTATATTCAAAAAGCGATTGCTGTTGAAGCTCATGGCTATATTTTGAAAAATAGTCAAGGTGGAGTTCTCTATGAGGCTATTCGCACTGTATATAGTGGCCGTATATATTATAACGTTGGTATTCCGCAGGAGCAGCTAAATAAATTGTTTGAACATAAAGGGCATGAAGAACAATGCATTTTAACTGTGCGTGAGCAGGAAATAATGAGGTTAACAGTTCTAGGATATACGAATGTCCAAATTGCTGGGCAACTATATATTAGTAGTAAAACGGTTGAAAATCATAAATCAAATATTATGCAAAAACTCGATTTAAGTAATAAAGCTGAGCTTATTCAGTATGGACTTGCAAATAACTATATGTAACAGCGTATTGCGGTTAGGATCTGGTGCAATATGAGAATTGAAATATATGGCTCTACGGCAAAATGAGGGGTTGATTTACTTCCGACTAGCGCTTTCTTGGAGCTGTTGAAGTGGCGACTCCTGCGGGATGAGATTGAAGCCAAGTCCGCGGGAGTCGCCAACTCGGAGTAAAAATTAATCTTTGTTTATTGTTATATTTATTTTTGTCAGCAAGCTGGGATCACTCGAATGATGAGTGATCTTTTTTTATTTTATAGAAATAATTTTCAATATTGTCACAGTGAGTAAAGCTAATAGTGGAAAACCCCTATATGTCTGGAATTACAGTGGGACTATACTGAAGGCACATAAATAAAAGGAGATGCAAGCACAGTGGATATAACATTTATAATTGTGATTTTCCTGATTGGATTCGTTGGATCTTTTGTGTCCGGTATGTTGGGAATAGGCGGATCAATCATTAAATACCCAATGCTACTATATATACCACCACTTTTTGGCTTAGCGGCGTTTTCAGCACATGAAGTTTCAGGTATTAGTGCGGTACAAGTGTTTTTTGCTTCGATTGCAGGCGTTTGGGCATATCGAAAGGGTGGCTATCTTAATAAGCCCCTTATTCTTTATATGGGAGGAGCCATTTTAGCTGGTAGCTTTGTTGGGAGCTACGGATCACAGTTTTTATCTGAAAATGGTGTGAATGTCGTATACGGGATATTAGCCTTGATTGCAGCCGTGATGATGTTTATTCCTAAGAAACAAATTGATGATAAGCCGATGGGTGAAGTAACTTTCAACAAGCCGTTAGCCGCAATTTTAGCATTTATTGTTGGGATTGGTTCAGGGATCGTTGGTGCTGCAGGTGGCTTCTTGCTTGTCCCGATTATGCTTGTAGTTCTTGGGATACCAACGCGCATGACGATTGCTACTAGTTTAGCCATTACGTTTATCTCTTCAATCGGTGGAACAATCGGTAAGCTAATGACAGGACAAGTCGAGTACTATTCCGCAGGTATTATGATAGTGGCAAGTTTACTGGCGGCTCCTCTTGGGGCAAAAGTAGGTAAAAAAATGAATACGAAAATTTTGCAAAGTATTTTAGCCGTACTCATCTTAGCGACAGCGATTAAAATTTGGGCTGATCTATTATGATGAAAAAACAAAAAGTGGTTGCCTATAAATCACATGAAAAAAAGCTAATAATTATAAGTTTTTTAGTAGCGGGGATAATGTTTCTTTCAATCATTGGAAGAATTTTTGGTACCTAGGAGATGAAATAAAATGAATGATTCAGCTGTAATGTGGAGTCGGGCCTTAACAGAGTTAACATTGTCATTCCATATCATTTACGCAACAATTGGCGTTGGTATACCTTTAATGATCATGATTGCTCAATGGGTTGGATTAAAAAATAATGACGAGCACTATTTATTGCTCGCAAGAAGATGGGCGAGAGGGTTTGTGATTACTGTGGCAATAGGTGTTGTCACTGGTACTGCGATAGGATTACAGCTATCACTACTATGGCCAAACTTTATGGAGTTGGCTGGCCAGGTGATCGCATTACCATTGTTTATGGAAACATTTGCGTTCTTTGTTGAAGCGATTTTCTTAGGGCTTTATTTATATACATGGGATCGATTTAAAAATCCAAAGCGACATTTATTATTATTGGTCCCGGTAGCGATTGGTGCTTCTATGTCGGCTGTTTTTATTACGATTGTGAATGCCTTTATGAATGCGCCGCAGGGCTTTGATCTTGTAGATGGAGAACTGGTAAACATTCAACCAGTTCTAGCGATGCTAAATCCTGCAATGCCAACGAAGGTAGCGCATGTATTAGTAACGTCTTATATGACGTCCGCATTTTTATTAGCTTCTATTGCAGCTTATCGTATGCTGCGAGGGTCGAAGCATGTGTATCATAAAAAAGCATTACATCTTTTATTGAAACTTGGACTAGTATTTTCGCTAGCAGCACTAATTGTAGGTGATTTTTCTGGGAAGTATTTAGCTGAATATCAACCAGAAAAATTAGCTGCTGCTGAATGGCATTTTGAAACAAAAGAGGATGCTTCGCTTGTGCTATTTGGAGTATTAGATGGGGAAGAGGTGAAATATGCCATCAAAGTACCGTATGCATTGAGTGTATTGGCGCATAATAATCCTTTTGCAGAAGTAAAAGGTTTAGATCAATTTCCTGAGGACGAACAGCCGCCACTTTATATCCATTATTTGTTTGATGTGATGGTAGTGATCGGAACTTTACTAATTGTCGTTGCAGCTATTTATGTGCTAGGTAAGTGGCTAGGATGGAGGTTCATTTCTTCAAAAAGTTTTAAGAGAATAGTAGTGGCAGGTGGTCCGCTATCGCTTATTGCTGTTGAGGCAGGCTGGTGGTTTGCGGAAGTAGGGCGTCAGCCTTGGATACTGCGTGGTTATATGAAAACGGCGGAAGGTGCTACAACGAGTGGCCAAGTCGATACGATGCTAATACTATTTGCGGGTCTGTACATTGTATTAGCGGTAGGAAGTATCGTTGTACTTATCCGTATGTTCCGTAACAATCCGATTGAACGTGAAATTGAAGAACATAAGCAAGTGGAAGGGTGTGCAGGGCAATGAGCTTAGAAATATTAGGGATTTCAGTACTATGGTTATTTCTATTCGGCTATGTCATTGTCGCGTCCATAGACTTTGGAGCGGGCTTCTTTAATGCGTATAGTGTCTTGATTGGTAAAGATCAAATACTAGCCAATGTTATTAAGCGTTATTTATCTCCGGTGTGGGAAATTACAAATGTCTTCCTTGTATTTTTCTTTGTTGGAATGGTAGGTTTCTTCCCTCAAACAGCTTATTATTACGGCACGATTTTGCTAGTGCCGGTCAGTATCTCATTAATATTAATAGCAATTAGAGGGAGTTATTATGCATTTGAATCCTACAGCGAAAAAGGTGGACATATTGGTTATACAATGATGTACGGAATTACTGGTTTATTTATACCTGCATCACTATCTATTGTGTTAACGATATCTGAGGGAGGGTTCGTGAAAATTGTAAATGAAGAACCACGTTTACAAATTGCTAAACTTTTCACGAATCCGTTAACTTGGTCTATTGTGCTATTAAGTATAGTGGCAGTTTTGTATATTTCGGCTGTTTTCTTAACATGGTATGGGAAAAGAGCACGAGATGAACATGCCTCGAATTTAATGAGAAAATATGCTCTCGGTTGGTCTTTGCCGCTCGTGATAAGTGTAATAGGGATTATGGTGGAGTTAAAGGGACACGTGCCTGAGCATTATGAAAATATGTTAAATTTGAGGTGGCTTTTCGCCATTTCAGGGGTGCTATTTCTTTTAACGCTAATTCTTTTATTTAAAAAGAAAAACTATGGCATAGCCGTCTTTTTAATGGTTGCCCAGTTTGGATTTGCATTTTTCGGCTATGGTATTTCACATTATCCGTATTTACTGTATCCGTATTTGTCGGTCTATGATAGCTTTACAAATGAAACAATGGCGATTGCATTAGTGATAGCGTTTGTTGGAGGATTAGTTCTACTCATCCCTTCACTATATTTAGTAATGAAATGGTTTGTGTTTGATCGTGATTATGCTTGCGGTAAACATGATCACCATGCATAGGGGGAATTATAATGAATCAATTTATTATTTTGTATGCACCTTTTCTTGTAGTAGCTATTAGTATTGCGGTTGGCTTTTGGATAGGACCGAAAGATCGTCAAATTAAGTGATAAATGTATTCATCAATATATGTGAGTTGATTTCCGTTCCTCTGTTGCTAATCCCCAAGGAGTCGCCCAGTCGTAACGAAGATTAACTTATAGGTTTATCAAATGCGCATAATAAATTAATTTAATAGGATAAAAGCCTGAAAAAAGGAGCTAGATGGAAAGTCGTGAATGTTTGACTTTCTATATAGCTCCTTTTGTTTATGTGGTTATTTTAAGCACCGCTCAGATGGTCGCTCAATTTTTACATAGCGCCACAAGCTATTAGCGATGTCACGTGCCTCTTCGGCGTGTACGGTTCCAACGAATGCTTTTCGGAAAGGTGTAAGAAGTGATTCGATAATAAAGAGCTTTGGTTTCTCGCGCTGTAATTCCTCTAATAAGAATTCCACGTATTCTAACCCTTCTACTGTTTCGTTCTTAGCTAATCCTTTTTTAAAGCCTGTTAATTGCTCGATGACCGTTTCCTTATTAACTGTTTTAAAATTCGCGACGTTTTGAATCGTATTGATCATTTCAGTACTAATGATGATTTCTTTTGATTCAAGCATAACGGGTATAATTACGCTAATATTGCGTAATGCTACACGTACAATGGCTTCTCGATTTATATATTTATAGTCAGCGATTAAGACTGCGCGTAATGTAAGGTTAATCATACCAAGTGTCTGTACGGCGCATTCATAGCTGATGGGACTAATTTCTTCTCCGAAAACTTGTACAAGTCGGTTGGCGAGCCACTCCAACTCTTGTAAATAATAGTTTAAAATTATTTTTTTTAATTCGATATCCTTAGAGTGGAAAATCGATTCAAAAATTTGAATTAAATTATGTTCTCGATTGACATACATGAGTACTGCAACTTGCTGTGTTAATACTTCTAAATCTGTAGGATCTTTACCGTAAAGAAGTTCGTGGCGGCGATTACTTGCTTCTTCGCGCCCTTCGTCTAATATGGCGATTAAACATTCATTTTTAGAAGAAAAATGATTATAAAATGTGCCCTTTGAAATTTTTGCTGCACTAATGATGTCGTTCATCGATGCATCCACGAATCCCTTTTCGATAAAAAGAGCGCGGGCGGCAGTGATAATTTGTCTTTTTCTTTTGTTCATAACCTCACCTTTTTTAAAATATTATACTCTTATTCTATATTGAAAATGCTTATATATCAATGTTTTTAAATTTTATAGACTTAATTGTTGAAAAAAATAGACTGCGAGTATAAAATAAGTTTTATCGAAAAAAACAAGAAAGAATTGAGGGATATAAATGAATAGTGAGCAAACATTGAAAAAGCCCCCCTATGGTATGATTAGTATTTTATTTGTGGGTGCTTTTGTTGCTTTTCTAAACAACACATTGTTAAATGTTGCATTACCAACAATCATGAAAGATTTTGGTATAACGTATTCATCCGTACAATGGCTCGCAACAGGCTATATGCTTGTAAGTGGTATTTTAGTACCTGCTTCAGCATTCTTTGTAACGCGCTTTAAAAATAGACATTTATTTATTGTAGCGATGTCAGTCTTTACAATTGGTACGGCTATGGCTGGATTTGCACCTAACTTCGGTACACTTTTAGCAGGTCGTATGGTGCAAGCAGCAGGCGCTGCAAGTATGTCACCACTTCTAATGAATGTAATGCTCATTAGTTTTCCAAAAGAAAAACGTGGAGCAGCAATGGGTATTTTCGGTCTAGTGATGATTTCTGCACCAGCAATCGGACCTACATTATCAGGATATATTGTTGAGCATCACGATTGGCGTATGCTATTCCAAATGATTATTCCATTTGCTGTAATTAGTTTATTATTTGGTATTTGGAAATTAGAAAACGTGATGGATACACGTGAAGTTCATTTAGATGTCCCATCAGTGCTATTATCAACAATTGCATTCGGTGGTATTCTATATGGTTTCAGTACGGCAGGGGATAAAGGCTGGTCAAGTCCTTGGGTATATGGCACAATTTCAGCTGGTTTACTTGCTTTAATCATCTTCATATTTAAACAATTACGTATGGATCAGCCTTTGCTAGAATTACGTATTTATAAATATCCAATGTTTGCGTTGGGATCAGCTATCTCGGTTATCGTCTCAATGGCTATGTTCTCTGGGATGATTTTAACACCTGCTTACGTACAATCAATTCGTGGGATTGAACCATTCGAGGCGGGCTTAATGATGCTTCCTGGGGCACTTGTAATGGGCATTATGTCGCCGATTACAGGGAAACTATTCGATAAATTTGGACCGCGTGTACTAGCGATTATCGGTTTAACGATTACAACGATTGCGTCATTCGGTTTAACAAAGTTAGAAATAGATTCAAGCTATACATTTATTGTGTCATTGTACACAATTCGTATGTTTGGTTTGTCAATGGTTATGATGCCGATTATGACAAACGGTTTAAACCAGTTACCACAAATGATGAACCCACACGGTACAGCAATTAACAACACTGTACAGCAAGTAGCGGGGGCAATTGGTAGTGCCGTGATGGTAACGTTCATGAATAGTCGTACAAAAGCAAAAGCTGAAGAATTAATTGCAGAAGCAAAAGCGAATGCAGCGCAATCAGGTGTTGCACCGTCGCCAGAACAAATGCAGCAAATGCAGGATCACATTATGCAAAATGCTTTATTAGATGGTATTACACACTCATTCTTCATTGCTGCTTGTATTACCGTTCTTGCACTTGTACTTGCGTTCTTCTTAAAACGCGTTAATGTTGAAAGCACAGCGGCTTCAATGGATTTGAAAAAACCAACTAAATAATAATAAGTTGATATGCTCCCCTATAGGTAAACGGATGAAAAATATATTTCTGTTTATCGAAGGGGAGTTTTTTGATGCATTATAGCAATACGTATCGTTGTATGGGCACTCAAAATAGCACGGATATTAGCAAAAGCTAAAGGATGGATGAATATTTTAAAATCATCCTAACCTTTTACGCTAATGTCCGTGCAATAATTTTAATCATTCTTTTTAAATAATGCTCCTGGCCAAAACGCATATTTACCGAGAACAGTAGTAATAGCAGGTACCAGCAATGGACGTACAATGAATGTATCAAGCAACACGCCAATTGCCGTAACGACACCGAACTGAACAAGTACTTGAATAGGTAAGGTAGCAAGGACAGCGAATGTTCCAGCTAAAATTAGACCAGCAGATGTAATAACGCTTCCTGTTCTTACGACACCTTCCTCAATAGCTGTTAAATGATCTACTGTTCTGCGTTTTTTCCAAATTTCCGAAATCATAAAGATATTATAATCTTCCCCGAGAGCCACTAAAAATACAAATGCATAGAGTGGAATTGCTCCTGAAATGGCATCTGCCCCCATTACATAATGTAAAATTAGCCAACCTGCACCAAGTGCCCCGAAATAAGAAATAATAACTGTTGCTAGTAAGTAAACAGTAGCTGTTACGGAACGTAGATAAATGAATAATAATAAAGCAATTAAAGCAATCATTGTTGGCATAATAACAGTTTCATCGCGTACAGTTAATTGCTGTGTATCATATTGACTAGCTGTTTCGCCGCCAATCCAAATATGTTTATCTGCACTTTTTATACCTTCATCCTCAAGCATTTTTATAACCGCTGCTTTAAGCTCTGGAATATGAGCTAACGATTCCTTAGCATAAGGATTCGCATTTAAAGAAATCTCGTACAATTGGATAGCATTATTTTTCTCTCCAATTCGGCTATCTGCAACACTATCAATATAAGAGATTTCAGCTAATTGCTGCTGCAAGTGGATATCTATACCCTCAGTATCAATGACGAGCTGAACTGGAGCTAATTCACCAGGTGAAAAATTTTCTTCTATTAAATTAAAGCCTTCGCGGGATGGCATATTCTCAGGAAATGACGATAATAGATCGAAAGTATACTGAATACGTGGTACGAATGCTGCTAACCCACCAAGGAACAGTAAAGTGACAACAATGACCACCCATGGTTTATGCGTTACAGTGCGCCCGATTGTGCGACTTATTTTATGTGTTGGTTTGTGCTGTTTTTTTCCTTTTTTATAAGCCATATCCTCTGTTCGTGGAATGAATGGGAAGAAGGCAACGCGACCTATGATAACAAGAATTGCTGGAAGTACAACTAACGCAGCAACACCCATCACCAGTACACCAAAGCTAAACGGAATTGCAAAACGTTGGAATGCACCATAATGGGCAAGGCTAAGAGTAGCTAAACCGATAACAACCGTTAATGCACTCATCATAATCGCACCGCCAGACTCCTTAATAGTAAGCTTCATGGCAGTAGTCTTATCTTCAATATGAAATAATATCTCTCGATACTTTGATATTAAAAATAAACAATAGTCTGTACCTGCTCCAAAGAGTAATACAGTCATAATAGAGACAGCCTGCGAGTCCTTATCGATCCATCCATGATCGGCGAAAAAACCGAGCGTTGGACTTATAACGACGTAGGCAAGAGCAACAACCATTAATGGAATAATGGCTAATAACGGTGAACGATAAATAATAATTAGTAAAACTAAAACAAGGAGCACTGTCGCAATTAGTAATTTAACATCAGCTTGGGAGAATAAACCGACAGCATCCGTAGCGATACCAACCGGTCCAGAATAACGCACATGAAGATTGTCACTAACTAAGTCTTTATCTATTTGGATATTATTCTTATCCATTGTTTTTGTTAATATCTTTAAACTCTCTCGCAACGCATCCGTAGCCACGCCTTTTTCAAAGAAAATAGGAGTTACAATTGTTGTGCCATTGTCAGATGCAGACGCTAAAAAGGCTTGAGGTGGCATTTTATCATATGGTGGAATAACAGTTTGATTTGCTAAAGGTTTCGCTTTAAGCTCTCCGTAAACTTTTTGGATAGCAACAAAATCATCAGTAGTTAGCCCGCTATCTCGATGCCAGACGAGTAATAATGGTGTACCTGCATCATTTGGAAATTGTTCTGCAATAATAGTTGCTGCCTGCTGAGACATTTCACTTTCGGGTAAATTTTTACCAGATTCACTCTTAATACTATTAATCTGTGGCCAGGCAAATGACAGTACAACAAGTGAAATCCAAAAGGCGAGGGCTAAAAAGCGCCCTTTTTTACTTGTTACCATTGAGCCCCATTGCTCTAGTGGGTGCTTTTTCATTTAAAGACCTCCGTTTCATGTAAGTAGTTTTAATTATATATACCGGAAGGTTAATTAATCAATTATAAAAAGATTATATGCTATACTATGTCTAAAATGAATACTTTATAAGGGGGCGAACTTGTTGAAGCAGTCACCGCGTGTTCTCGGAAGACCTCGCCATGATGAGAATGCGAAACCAAAAAAAGATATTGTTCTTGAAACGGCAATAAGGCTTTTTATCAAAGAAGGCTATAAAAATATTTCGATGGCTGATGTAGCAAAAGCTTGTAACGTTACAAAGGCTACTATCTATTACTATTACCCGACTAAAGGGGATTTATATACATCAGCGTTGCTGGTAATGATGGATCAAATCCAACTGTCTATTATACAGATCTTAGAGGAGTCAATATCATTTAAAAATCGGTTGGAGAAGCTTGTTGAAATTCATTTATCGGCCACTGTAGATATTGATATGAAAAATTTTATGAGAGAAGCGACAATTAATTTATCGGAATCTCAGTTAAAAGAAGTGCAAGCATCAGAAAATAATATGTATAAAACGATAGAGCAGGCGATGCAGTTAGAGATGGAACTAGGTACGATCCGGAAGGGAAATGCTACTTTTTTTGCTCATTCGTTTATGGCTTTAATGTCAGTAGGATACGTTAAAGATGGGGAAGGGAAAAGGGTATTTCAATCAGAAGCTATGGCCGCGAGAGAAATTATAGACTTTTTCTGGAAATCTGTTGAAAAATGATTTCTTTCATTTTATGTAATATTAATGCTGAAAATAAAATCAGTATTACGCCATCGATTTAGGGGGAAACTTAGATCAGAGGTATTTTAATAAATTTGAGATTAAAAATGTTGTATTTGGGATACAAAGCAAACTTAATTACAAATATATAGTTACAAATCAATGAATTTTGAAAAGATTGTCGAAATTGTGATTTAGCTCATTGAAATAATATACAAACAACCTTATAATGGAGGTTGTAACGTCACCAAGACAAGATAGGATGGAATTATGATGCGCTTTTTGCAAAATAAAGTTAACATTGTAATAACAAATTATACGAATTGCTATCCAGTTCTTGAGACTGGTGATTTGTAAGATATAAGCGCTGTAACGACTGTTAAGAAGTGCCTTAATGGTCTTTTTTACATGGAAGCAATAAAAATTAAAATAGTGATAGTGATGGCAAAGGAGAGTTCAAAATGTCAGAAACGAATAACCAAACACAGTCTGAACAATTAACTGTGAGTCAAGAACAATTGGATGTGCTAGATCAATTATTAAAGCCTGAGGTTCAGGAATCACTTACAACTTTAGTTGAACAATTACCAAAGTTAACTGAAATGATGACGCTATTAACAAAGTCATATGAGTTTGCTCAAGCTGTTGCAACTGACGAAGTATTGAAAAATGATACTGTTGGTGCGGTAACAGAAATGGCAGGCCCAGTAGTAGGCTCAGCTAAAAATCTTGCAGCTACTGCAATTGAAGCGAAAGACCGTGCGTCTGAAAGCCAAGAAGTAATTGGTTTATTCGGTCTTATGAAAATGTTAAAAGACCCACAAGTTCAAGGTGTTTTCCGTTTTGTTAATGCTTTCTTACAAGTAAGCGCTGAACGTAAAGCTAAATAAGACTCGACTCGAGATATATTCAAAACGTACGGACGGAGGATTAATTAATCATGTCAAAAGAAATCGTCATCTTAGGTGCTGGTTACGCTGGCGTTTTAACTGCATTAACAGCACGTAAGTATCTATCAGCTGATGAAGCTAAAATTACTGTAGTAAACCAATTCCCAACACACCAAATCATCACTGAACTTCACCGTTTAGCTGGTGGTACTATTGCTGAAGGTGCTGTTGCTTTACCACTTAAAAAAATCTTTAAAGGTTTAGATATCGATTTACAAATCGCTAAAGTTACAAAATTCAACGTAGACAGTAAAAAAGTTGACCTAGATACTGGGTATACTTTAAATTACGATACTTTAGTAGTATCTTTAGGTAGCCAAACTGGATTCTTCGGTATCCCAGGATTAGAAGAAAACTCAATGGTACTTAAATCAGTGAACGAAGCAAACAAAATTAACAAACATATCGAAGACCGTATTAAAGCATATGCACAAACAAAAGACGAAGCAGATGCAACAATCGTTATCGGTGGTGGCGGTTTAACAGGTGTAGAGCTTGTTGGTGAAATCGTGGACAACTTCCCGAAGATCGCAGCAAAACACGGTGTTAACTTTGCTGACCTTAAAATTAAACTTGTTGAAGCTGGTCCGAAAATCTTACCAGTACTTCCGGATGTACTTATCCAACGCGCTACTGAAAGTTTAGCAAAACGTGGCGTTGAATTCATTACTAGCACTCCTGTAACGGGTGTTGATGGTAACGTCATCTCTCTTAAAGATCGCGAACCAATCGTTGCCAATACGCTTATTTGGACAGGCGGGGTAGCTCCACTTCCAATCGTAGGCGAGTCTGGTCTTGAAGCAGACCGCGGTAAAGCTACGATTAACGAATTCTTACAATCTACATCTCATGATGATGTATTCGTAATCGGTGATGCATCTGTAGCATTACCAGGTGATGGCGGACGTCCACTATATGCACCAACTGCACAAGTTGCATGGCAAATGGGTGAGTGCGCTGGATACAACTTATTTGCACAATACAAAAACCAAGAGATGAAGTCTTTCTCTGCAATTAACTCTGGTACACTTGCAAGCTTAGGCCGTAAAGACGCTGTTGCGACAATCGGTGCTAGCAACACACAACTTAAAGGTCTTCCTGCAACACTTATGAAAGAAGCGTCTAACATTCGCTATCTTACACACATTAAAGCGCTATTCGGCTTAGCGTATTAATATTTCAAGGGCATGAATCAATAGTAATATTGAGTTCATGCCCTTTTTGTGTCTACATATGACTTAAGATGAAGTGAACACCGGGTGTTTCAGCGATAAATTTTGATGGAAGAGTCGGGGGACGGAAGAAACAGCCGAAGCGACGGAAAAGGTAGTGTGACAATTAGTAAAGATTCGAAAAGGTTGAGAACAATCATGAGGTATTTTTTATTTAAACGATCTATCAAACTGCCTGACCAGAAACTGCCGAAAAGTGTGGATAAAGCCCTAACGATATATAAGCCAGACACAGCGATAGCGGATCCTGTAAGGTAAAACAATTAGATTTAAAGCTATCCAGCTTCCGACGCTGGAAACACCAATACTAGACAATAATATAGCCGGATAACGCCACGTTTCTATTAATTTATTTACGCCCATATAAATTCCTCCTTGTAGTTATGACAAGTAACTAAAACAAAAAAATCCCACCCCAAGACGATTGGTCTTAGGGACGAGATTGTGAAATTTATACTCACGTTGTGCCACCCTAGTTCACTATTATGTCACCTAAGAGCCTTTTCAGTACGGCATAAATACGTATGCTTAACTGTTTCTCTGTAACGGGAGTTCCCGTCGCACCATCATTCAAATAGAAATCCAATGCGCTACACCTAGGCTTGTTTCAATAATTCGCTCTTACCCGATTTCAGCAACCCGAGCTCTCTGGGAAGAACAGACTTATTTACTCGTTATCCATAATTCGGTAAGGTGTTTCTACGAATTTTAATATATTCCGATAAATACCTGAATTGTTCCGATAAACTTCTAAAACATTCCGATAAATTCAGAAATAATTCCGATATTTCACGAAAAGGTTCCGATATTCTTATTGAAGATAGGCTGTAAGCTTCGTTAAAAGTGATTGGCAAAGAATCACTGACTCTACTGTATGATTTTTTATTTCAAGAGAATGGTCAGCATTTTCTACAATAGTGAGCTCAAATGAAGAAAGTAGTCCTAATCTTTCCTTAGAATAATGAGGATCAGCAGTACCGATTGCTAGAAATGCCTGCTTCCCAAGCAAATTTTTCATCACATGATCAAGAGTCAGTAGGGGTGTCAAAAGCACATAACGAGAAGGAACAGATGACATTCGCTGCATATAAAAATCTGTGATCGGTAATGTCCCGAGTGATTTTCCTATGTATACAGCTTCGGTATAAGATTTTGTACTTAAAATATATTCCACAATAGGGTTTGCGGCATTATAAACCATTGCTGAAATAGCTTCTGGCTCCTGTTCAAATTGTTGCGAATCAAACGTATAGCATACTTGTACTACATCATAGCCAAGTTCTAGCATCAGCTCAGTTGAATAATAAAGAAGTGGTTTTTCATACGTATAGCCAGTGCCAGAGAACATAAAGCACACCCTGTCACTTTTGTTATCAAAGTGATGGTATGGAATATCGTTGTATTGTTCTTTTCTTGGTTTGATTTTCATGGAAATACCCCCATTTATTTCTTTTTTTATTTTATAATCTAACTATAACAAGGGGGGAGAAATTTATGAAGGCTGTGATTATTAATGAGTTTGGTACTTCTGATGTTTTAAAGTACGTAGAATGTCCAAAGCCGTCTATTTCAGCAGGGGAAGTATTAATACGTACGACATATACGAGTGTGAATTTTGCCGATATTAAAAATAGAACAGGCAATAAAGCAAAAGCAAATTTCCCAATGATACTCGGTTTAGATGTAGCTGGTGTAGTTGAAGAGGTTTTTGGTGAAAATAGTGCATTTAAAGTTGGGGATGTCGTTATTGCATTCCCAAAAGATGGAGCATATGCAGAGTATGTAGTAGCGAAAGAACAGCTTATCTTCAAAGTTCCAAATGATGTCTCTTTGGAGAAGGCAGCTGCTGTGCCAACGGTTTTGTTTTTATCCTATCTCTTAACACATCAAATCGCTCCAATTCGTACAAACGATAGCGTACTAATTCATGCTGCATCTGGTGGTGCAGGGACAATGCTTATTCAAATGGCGAAAAAGCTAGGTGCTAAAAATATTATTGGCACAGTCAGTGATATGAAAAAAGCGACAATTGCCTATGAGCTAGGTGCCCATCATGTACTGACATACGATAATTTTAGTGCGCAAGTCAATGAATATACGGATGGTCAAGGTGTAAACATCATTTTTGACTCCATCGCTGGAAATATTACAGAAGAGAGCTTTCACTGTTTAGCTCCGTATGGTACGCTCGTGCAATTTGGAAATAGTGGTGGTAAAGCAGGTAATATAAAAACATCTGATTTACATAATAGCTGCCGCAATGTGAAAGGTTTTAGCCTAGGAACGACTCGAGCTTCCAAGCCAGAAATGCTACAACAAGTTACCGAGGAGATGTTTGCATTGCTGAGGGAAGAGAGCTTCCAAGTACCTGTTGCGAAGATCTTTAAATTAGAGGACATGCAGAAAGCCCATGATTTGATGGAAAGTCGCCAGCATCAAGGGAAAATAATAATTAAAATATAAAGTAATTAAATCCAAATGTAGATATAAAAAAGATGACTCTGATATTGTAGAGTCATCTTTTTATATGGGCATAGTTAGTGTTATTGCTTGTCTAGTTCATTGATTTTTTCATATATACGTCGTTTGCGATAGAGCATAATTCCTGCTTCAGCAACATCTTGAATCATTCCTTTATTTGCATAGGCACCGAAAATCATCCCAGCTACCGGAATCATTTGAAACAGCTTTTTCCAGCCGAATTGATCGCGATACGTAAAAAATACTTCCTGCCAGCCTTGCAGTTGTGAAATCATATCCTCCGCTGCATGATTCGTCGTATGCATAGAAGAAAGCTCTTTCAATATAGCTTCTTTGCCGACAATATCAGCTGAGGAGAATTGGAGACATTTAACGATGAAAATTCGTTCCATTTTATCGTTTGGGTTATAGCCGTGAATGATTGCAATCTCTTGCAATGTTTTTAAAGCCATTCCTAAAATAAAAGGAATGTCTATAGCTAGTGTAAAGATACCACCAAAGCCGGTAGAAGCACCTTGTACTGTTGCTAATTTTACGCGTTCATTTTGAAGCTTGTCACTTAGAGCAATCATATCCTCCAAAGGAATTTGTCCTATATCAGATATAGCACAAATATCATGAAAAGAAGAATTGTTACGTATGTTCTGCAGCATAGCCTGTTCATTAATTAAGTATTGCCCACCTGATTGAATATAGCTCCCTAATTCATCAACTAGTAATGCTATCTTCTTTTGAAGAAAGGCAGGTGTCATCTTATCTAAGAGTTTAAACGGAATGCGACCTAATTTCTCCCAAAACCACAAGTCCTTTTGATCTTTCTCCCACGCTTGAATTTCTTGCAAATGCTTTTCTAATTGCTCGAGATTCTCCATTTTGTCTATTCCCCTTACATGTGCATTTAGTATAAATACGAGAAGAATTTTAAAAGGTTTCGAATGATTGCCAAACTGTTGCAAGTAACGCGATACTTTCTTGGATTTGCTCAAGGGAAAGCCCACCGTAGCCTATAATGACCATAGCATGTTCAGAGTTGTGCTGATAGGAGGTTGAACATGGGTAGACTTGGATACCTTCCTCCTGCGCAAGTTTAATCGCCTCCTGTTCAGAAAGTCTTTTTGGTAACTTCATAACGATGTGTAGTCCTGATTTTTCACCAATTACTTCGAATTCATTCGAAAAATGGGCGTTAATAGCTGCTAGTAATGTCTGTTGCTTTTTACGATAAATAGTGCGCATTTTGGCTAAATGCTTATCGAATAAACCTTGAGCAATAAAATCGGCTAACACAAGCTGATCTATTTTGGAGACAACGGATTTTTGTTCTTGATTAAAATGAGTAAAAGCTTCGACTAACGATTTAGGCAAAATCATGTAACTTATGCGCAGCGATGGGATAAGCGTTTTGGAAAAGGTTCCGAAATAAATTACGCGTTGAAGCTGATCCATTTTTGCTAAAGAGGGGATAGGGAGCCCCTTATAACGAAATTCTGAATCATAGTCATCTTCAATAATATATGCTTTTTCAGTAGTAGCCCATTGCAGAAGTGCCGCACGCCGTTCAACAGGCATAACCATGCCTAGTGGAAACTGGTGTGCGGGTGTTGTGTATAACATGTGGATTGATTTTTTCGGTATAGTAACCCCTGAGTTATCAACAGGAATTGCATGAGTTGTTAGTCCACATTGTTGTAATGTTGCATGCACTCTTTTAAAGCCAGGATCCTCTAAGCCAACTTGTGCTTTTGGGCCAAAAAAGTGACATAGAGCTTGAAGCTGATTTTGTGTACCACTATAAATAAACACCTGTGATGCCTCACAAGTAACCCCTCTTGATCGTTCAACATAACGAGCGATTTCCGTCCGCAATATAGCTTCTCCTTGCCAAGGACTTGTCGTTAAATTATCCACATTGAAGTGCTTTTTCAACAGCTTATGCCAGCTGGAGAATGGAAAAGCCTCCTTATCCACATGTCCGTTATTAAAATCAAATTTTATAGTATATGTAGTAGATGCTTTAGCTGTGGATATGTGATGTTTTTGCTGCTGTTCCCATTCAAATTCAAAGGGCGCTATAAAATAGCCAGAGCGTTCCTTACTATAGATATAGCCTTCAGCTAGTAATTGCTCATAAGCTTCTTTAATTGTATGGACACTAACGTCAAGCGTTATTGCAAGAGTCCGTTTAGAAGGCAATTGCTCATCGGCCATCAGTTTTTTGCTTAAAATTGCTTGTTTTATTTCTTCGTAAATTTGCACGTACTTCGGTGAATCTCCAGTAAATGAAATCGATAAATCCAAAATGTTGCACCTCCTGGTATGGTGTGTTTTTTGAAAATTGGTTCTATCTATCATATCAAAATTATCGTTAAATATTGAAAAGGAGTGAAGAAAATGAATTTTATAGCATTAGAAAATGAGGTTGTATTGCTTAAGCCTTTAGAACATGATGATATGCAAGGGTTATTAGAGGCTGCAAGTTATCCAGAGATCTGGTCACATATGTCCACAACTATAGAAAAAATAGACGATGTGAATAACTTTGTGGATAAGGCATTACTAACAAAACGAGAAAAAAACGAGTTCCCATTCGTAATTGTGGATAAAAAATCTGGACACATCATCGGTTCGACTCGATTTATGGATATTGATGAAACGCATAAACGGCTTGAAATAGGAACTACATGGATTTCACCTGCTTTTTGGCGTACAGCTATTAATACGAATTGCAAATATTTATTACTACAATACTGCTTTGAGGTATTAAATATACAGCGTGTGCAAATTAAAACTGATCATGAAAATGTGCGTTCACAAAGGGCAATTGAGCGTCTAGGAGCAATAAAGGAGGGGGTCTTACGTAATCATATGGTGCGTAAGGATGGTACAACACGTAATACTGTGATGTACAGTATTACTCTACAAGAATGGCCACGAGTGAAAAAGCATTTGCAGCAGTTGCTAATTGACGCTACCGAGAAATAGGGATAAAGAAATTATTATACTTAAAAAGAATGGTCATTAGTCGACCATTCTTTTTTTATAAATATATCCTACTACAATCCAAGTTACTATTGACCATGCGATGATAGTAGCTATTGGAATAATGACGTCCATTGTTGTGTATGTGCCTTCTAGAGCTTCTCCTAATACTACCAATTGGGAACTTGGTAACCATTCAGCAATCTTGAATATCGGACTAGCAGAAGATAGAGCTAGTACAAGAGGACCAAATGAGAAAATTAGGATAACAGGTAGTACAATAAGAGATCCTTCCATAATCGTTTTGGCGAATAATCCACATAATGTTCCCATTGCAATATAGAACACAGTCGAAACTATTAAAGCGATAGCTAAGATGAAAAGATTAGCCGGGTTATAGCCAACGATGAAAATAGTCAATGCTACGATTACTACCGTAATGATAAAGACAAACAAGCTTTTACCAATTAAAATATCGCCAAGTGAAGCAGGGGAAAGCATTAAACTGCGAAGCGTATTTTTTTCTTTCTCTTCAGCAATTAGACAGCATTGTACATAGGAAGTCACCATAGAAAATGCAATATTAATTGAAAGGAAATAGGTTGCGATAGTAGCTGAGCCCGTTTTACTATATAAAAATGCAAAAAAAAGTGGCATAAATACCATAATGGATACCGCATAGTTACGTGAAAATTCCTTATAATCCTTCATTAAAATAGCTTGAATACGTGTCATTGAAAGGTTCATACTAAATCACTCCCTGTTATTTGCATAAAAATATTACCTAGTGTCGGCTCGTTTGTATAAATGCGAGAAACTTCGTTCGATTGCATCCAATGAAACAGTTTTTCTGCATCCTGATTTCCATTTTGAATGACTTCGCTAGCGCCATTTTTTAGTTCAACTGTAATAGACTCATCACCAAACTCTTTTTTCAAATCTTTTGGCGAACCAATTGCTCTAATTTTACCTTTATGTAAGAAGGCGACACGATCACAAAGTATTTCTGCTTCACTCATATCGTGTGTTGTTAAAAATATTGTAGTACCCATCTCGTTTAGTTTACGCAAGCCGTTATAAATATGCTGTGTATTAACGGGATCGAGTGCAGAAGTTGGTTCATCTAAAAATAGTAGTTCTGGTTTATGCATGATGGCACGTGCTAGCGTAACACGTTGCATCATTCCTTTAGAAAGCTGACTAATTTTCTTTTTACGATCACCGTATAGGTTAACAAAATCCAAAGCCTCTTTGACGGCTGATTTAGGTAATTGATATAAATTACTGAATAGTAATAAATTCTCCTCGATTGAAAGTCGTGTATATAGTCCGCTATTATCTGTTAAAATACCAAAGCGTTTACGATTGTTACTTTGTTTCATCTCATTTGCTGGGCGGCCAAACAATAAAACGTCGCCATCAGTTTTTTCAGTTTGTGCTGTTAATATTTTTATTGTAGTCGTTTTTCCAGAACCACTAGGTCCAAGAAAGCCGAATATTTCTCCTTTTTGAATGGTAAAGGAAACATCCTGTAATGCTGTTTCCTTATTAAATGTTTTTTTTAAATGCTGAACATCAATCACTGCGTTCATTTGAAAACCTCCCTGTGTTGTTGTTGATGTCTCAACTATAAGGGACAATGAAGATAACAACATTAAATTACAGGTGAAAGGCGGTGAAATGACCATTAGCGGAGAAATATTTCAGCTGACAGGAGTCGTTTATTTCCTGGGAAATCTACTAAATTCCGAGTATTTCCTTTAAATCTGCAAGCTTATTTTTCGACAAAGGTACTACGGTCTTTTCAGTGCTATTCAGGGCTAAGCTGTAGCTATTGCGAGTCCACGTAATGATTTCCCGTACCTTTTGTAAGTTAACGATATAAGAGCGATGACTTCTAAAGAAGCCGAACGGTGTCAATTTTTGTTCAAGCTCATTTAGCGACAATGTACATGGATAGGCTTCACCTGTAACATACAGTGAAACAACACCCTCAACGCTTTCGATATAATCGATTTCAGGGGGATTAAATAAAATGATCTTATCGTTCTTCTTTGTAGGGATTTTATCAAGTCGAATCGGTGCACTTTCAAGAGAGGGAGAAGCTAGTTCTGTCTCATCTTCTTTCACATCTAATGCATGTAAGCCCATTGCATCTAGTCTATGTATTTCTGTACTCGAAACGATTAAATTCTCGAAATTGTTAGATAGTAAAATGACTGTTTTATTTTGCTTTTGAAGGACACCCAATAACTGAATGGCTTTTTGTTTGGAAAATTCATCCAGATTTTGGAGAGGTTCTTCTAAAACTTGTATCGGTGCCTGATTAAGATATGTATTCAGTAATTTTAAGCGTTGCTTTTCGCTATTTGAAAGCTTGCTAATTTTCATGCTTTTTTGCTCCGGTAAAGCGAACAATGCTAATACATCCTCCATCTTTTCAGAAGAAGCATTGAAAAGCTTTAAGCAAAAGTTGATGTATTCTCGAACCGTCAGTCGCTCATACAGGGCATTTTCACGAAAATGTGTATACGTATTGCTTTGCTTCGCAAACCACTGGATTAAAGTATGTATTTTTGACACATCCGTATAGATGCCAATAATAATGCCAGGCTGCATAGATAGGTGGAAGTTTGGATAAATTACATTTCCTCCTTCTATATAAGGATCAATAATCATGCTTTCATTTTGATTCATTACTAAGTCCACCCTTACTTCATTTAATTTCGAAAAATTGCGAGATTTCGTTTTGTGCCTGTAGATAACTTTTATAACAATAGTTTGAATTATTGCAGTCCATAAAACCATGCTGACCTAGATATTGACTCGTATGAACAAGTGGTAATGTATCGAGTGTTTCTTTTAATACATGGACATTAAAACTTTTCTCATCACTGGGTAAAATGACGAGTGTCGGACAAGAGGGGATCACATCCAGGTATTGTCGAATGCGTGAACCATAAACGCAAACGATTCCTTGTAATGGCAATGTTGATAATCTCCAAGCTAATGTTGCACCCACGCTAAATCCGATTAACAGCACTTCGTCATAATGTGAGCTAGCCTCCAATACTTTTTCGGTTAGTTGTTCGAGGGGAGCATCAAAGCCAATTTCATTTATGAAATAATCATAAGCCTGCTGTTCTTGTTCATATGGGAATATTCTATTGTCTGAATATAAAGTAATGCACTCAACAATAGTGTTGGCGTTACTATATGACTCAGCTTGCATTTTTATAAAATTGTTGACTCCATAAATCTCATGTAATATAAATACTTTCCTTTTCATTTTGACCTCATTTTGTTTTTTCCAATAGTGTATCAAAAAGTAATCATATAGTATATTTTAGAAAATTTTAGTCTATAATTTGTTATTTTGAAATAACTATTTAACAATTGATGAATTTTCCTTACATAAAAAGTAAAAAATCCACGCAGACTTTTGTGGCTATTGATTTGACCACAGAAAGCGAGGCGGATTTTTCTATTGATATAAGTCTTTATTTTAAAGCTTTAGACATAAAACCCTTCATTTCGGTACTAAGCGTACTAAGCTCGTCAATAATTTCACTAAAGTCCTGAACAAGTTGTGCCTGTTCGTTTGTGGCGCCATTTATTTGAGTCATATTTTGCTTTAAACTCTCAAGATTATGATTGATGCTTCGAAGAGAGGATTCGATGTTATCGGTAGCAGTAGATGTTTCGGTAGAAAGCTTGCGAACTTCTTGTGCTACTATATTAAATCCAGCACCATGTTGGCCTGCTCGTGCCGCCTCAATCGATGCATTTAATCCGAGGAGATTTGTTTGACGAGAAATATTTTTTATTAAATCGGTAATACCATTTGTTTTTTCTGCGTCCTCTAAAGCGAATTGGGTCTGTTTATTAATTTCCTCACTAGTTGCGGCTAGCTCCTCCGAATGAGAGGCAATTGTATGTAATTTATCCTGCAGGTTTTGGATAATGTCATTCATAGTAACAATATATTTCTCCATTTGTAGAGAATCGTCAATAGGTATTCCAAAGGCTAGCGCGCCTACGATTTGCCCATTTTCGCGAACAGGAAAAGAAAATGCATTAAATTCCACTCCATAAAATTCTTTTGGTACAGGTTCATCAGTACTTTTGCCTTTAAGTGGGAGATGTAAAATTGCATCACCTGGGAGAATTTTTTGTCCAATTTTATAACCAGAATCTATCCGTTTCCCAGGTAAATAAGCAATAATACTCTCACTCTCTTTATCTACTAATCCAATCATGGACTCGCCTTTCATAGCTAAATGAATGTAAGGTAATGACGCTGATAATGCTTCAATAATATTCATAGTAACCTCCTCAGTATATGTAAGCTTTGTAATAATCTCGTTTTTTGCAAAAACGTAATTTCTGGAAAGTAATGCTTCTTTAATTGTATGAAAAAAAGAAAAGGATAAAAAGACTATCTTAATACCATAATCCTTTTAAATTGTACGAAATTAAGGTTTTATAATTAATTTGCTTGAAAGGGATTGGATTTAAAAAAACAATATTGCAGGTTATTAAAAGAGTCAAGTAAATCATCTAACCATTCGCAAATGAATTAAGCAGCACCTGATGGAAATAATAAAGTAAAAACTTTGCAAATGTTGTGGCGTTTAAAATGAGCGGGATTTCTGTATGAAGGAAATAAATCATGATGCTGATGTATGATTTTATTACTATAAATTAGAGTGACATGCTAGAGGATACATGCTCTTGGAGAAGCGGCTCATCGGACGCCCCCAGGAAAGCATCAGCCGGAACGGAAATCAATCTCTCGATTTGCAAAAGAGCGTCCTTCATTTTTTTAAATAAATAAGTACCTAATGCAAAAAACTTCATTAAATATTTATATTTTCTTTCGCAAAGCTTAACATAGCTTTCTCTTTTTTGGACAACCTAAACTAGAAATAATAGCATGAGGTGATGATCATGAAAATAGAAAGGTCGTCCGAATGGGAAGAAGGCTTTATCAATAAACTAAATCATCTTGAAAAGTGGGATAGCTGGACATTGTACAAGATGAATTATGACATTGTGAAAATGAAGTTAATTACTGATTTCACAGGTTTACAGGCGACAAAGTATTTACCGAATTTAAAGCCACTTACACACCAGTTGGAAGCGGCAGAAACAGTCATTGAACGTATGAATGGAAAGGCGATTCTAGCTGATGAGGTAGGTCTTGGTAAAACAATTGAAGCAGGTTTAATTTTAAAAGAATATCTGATTCGAGGACTCGTTAAAAGAGCGTTAATATTAGCTCCAGCATCTCTTATTAATCAGTGGATTGAAGAATTAAATATTAAATTCCACATTCCAGCAATAGCTTATAAAAAAAATGTGTCGATTGAGCGCTATGATGTCCTTATTATGAGTATGGATACAGCGAAGAAGAGTCCTCACAAAGAGCGCATTTATGAGCAGAATTACGACATGATTATTATCGATGAGGCACATAAACTAAAAAATCATAAAACCCAAATTTATGAATTTGTACAAGGCTTAAAGAAAAAGTTTTGTTTATTATTAACGGCAACACCGATTCAAAACGATGTTTTTGAATTATTTTATCTTATTTCTTTACTTAAGCCTGGTCATCTTGGCAATTATGATACATTTCAATCTGCATTTTCGGCAAGCAAGCATGATTTAGAGCATAATGATTATTTAAAGGAATTAGTGAATCAGGTGATGGTGAGGAATAGGAGGGAGGACACGGGCATTGAGTGGACAAATCGCCGTGTTCAAATTGTCCCTATTCGATTTACGAAGGAAGAAGAGGAAGTTTATAATCTGCTCGGAACGCTTCAAAATACAGGCTCTTTTTCAATGATTACATTGCAGAAGGAAATGTGTAGTAGTAAAGAGGCAACAGCCTTGACGTTATCTAAAATGCTTGAAGACAATGCACAATCACAAGAAATTGAAGATATACTAGCAAAATTAATGGCATTAGAAGTGAATTCAAAGGCGAAAAAGACTCTTGAAATAGTCCAACAGGCCAAGGATAAAGTGATTATTTTTACAGAGTATAGAGCTACTCAAATTTATTTACAATGGTATTTACATTCTAACGGTATTACGAGTGTCCTGTTCAACGGTAAATATAATAAAAGCAAACGTGATTATATGAAGCATCTTTTTAAGGAAAGGGCGCAGGTTCTAATCGCAACAGAGGCAGGCGGTGAGGGGATTAACCTTCAATTTTGTCATCATGTCATTAACTATGATTTGCCCTGGAACCCTATGAAGCTAGAGCAACGGATTGGTCGTGTGCATCGTTTAGGTCAAGAGCATGATGTTCATATTTATAATCTCGCTATAGCCAATACAATTGAAGAGAATATATTAGCATTACTTCATACGAAAATTGATGTTTTCGAAAAGGTAGTCGGCGACTTAGATGCGATTCTATCTAACTTTAAAGAATCTGTATAGTGTAAGGGAGAAGGACTATGTATCCACAGCAAGTTCATAGTTATTTACGAGAATTTTTTAATGAAAATGATTGCCCTATTTTAAGGGAAGATCAGCATTATCTCACGGTACAATTAACAGTTGATATTGATAAAAGAATAATGAATCGCCCTTTTTATTGGCAATACGTAGAAGCAACAAATACTGAGGCAAATCCAGCCCAAGTAACTTTCATTACAGATCAAACGGCATCAGCTGGGAGCCTTTATGGCGAAGCTATTCATTTCGGTTCTCCGAGAATGAACCAGCTTTTTCAAGCAACAAGGGAGCTAGGAGCTTATGTTCAGCTTTTTGAGAAGGTGGATACCGCAATAGGGCAAGTTATCCTTACGCCATGGTTAGGTGTTAATTTTAAAGTGTCATATTGCTGCGACCAAACGAAAGAAATGCTTTATTCATTGGGTATAAACTTGCTAACTGGGGTCATAAAAGAGGATTTTCAAGAAACGATATGTACATCCGATTTTGACGCTGTTCCAGCAGATAATGCTTTTCATGTTCAATTTATTATAAAGCCCCTTAGAGCACTTGAAAGATTAAATGCTACTATTGAAAAAATAATTGAACAAGATGATCATTCATGGGCTACTGAAGCCAAAAAACGATGGCAACGTGATCAGCGGGTACTCGATTATTTTTATGAAGAGGAAGATGACAAACCCGAATGTTATGATGTTGAAAAGAAGGCATTAGAGGAACAATACGATACAAAAATTAAAATAGAAATTATTAGTGGTGGAATATTTTATCTTTATTAAACAAGGAGCTGTCCTATTAGAAGGGACAGCTCCTTGTCATTTAATCTTCTTCAAAAATACTTTGTAGTTGCGCCAACTTATTATCCCAAAACAAATCAAAGTACTGTAGCCAGTCTTCAATCTCTTTTAGTTTTTCGGCATGTAATGTGTATATTTTTTCTCGTCCCTTTTTTTGGGCAGAGACTAGCTCAGCTTGTTCTAAAATTTTTAAATGCTTCACGACAGCAGTTCGGCTAATAGAAAAATTTTCAGAAATAAGTGAGATCGGTTTATCACTTGAGGCAAGTAGCTGTAGGACATGACGTCTTGTTGGATCAGCGATTGCTTGAAAAACATCATGCTTTACAGCAAGCGGTGTCATTGTGATTCTACAACTTCTTTTAATTTTTTGCCGATAAGCATTGTCCAGCCGCCATCCATAGTTGTACGAATAGCTTCAGCAGGCATGTTAGCTTTAGGAATGATATGTGAAGCTTCTTTCCAGCCACCATGAGTTAATGTAAACTCTGTTTGCTCACCAATTTCTTTCAGTTCAAAAGTGACAAACCATCCATCTGTATCCCATGCAAAACGAACAAAATGTGGAGCATCTACTTGTTCTACTCGACATGGTGAAGGGCCAAACGGTGATTGTATTGTAAATTCATGCCCTTCAACGGGCTTAAAATTGTTTGGCATAAGCCAAGAAGCAATCTTTTCAGCGTCTGTTACTGTTTCCCACACTTTTTCAATCGGTGCATTGAGTGTAACTGTTTTAACAATGTTCTCTAGTTTTTCAGTCATTTAAAATGAACTCCTTTATAAAAAAATGTAACCATAAGGTGTTGTGAATATATAACACCTTATGGTTGCATGTCAATTATAAGTACTTTGGATAAATTTTCACATCACGTCTTTTGGTGTAGTTGTACATATGTTAAAATTATTTTTATAATTTTCTGATTAAAAGGGAGGGTATTAAAGTGGTGAACATATCTGTCTTTTTATTAATGTGTATTTTATTAATTATTTTGCCTGGTCCGGATACGGCGATTGCAACAAAAAATACACTTACCGTAAGTAGAAAAGGGGGCTTACAGACTTTACTTGGTTCGTGCTGTGGATTATTGATTCATACATTTGCAGCAGTTATTGGACTTTCCGCGATTATTGTAAAGTCAGCATATGTATTTGCCATTTTAAAATACGTCGGAGCGGTCTATTTATGTTACTTAGGTATTAAAACTTTATGGGCATTACGAACAATACGTACGCAGCCTCCTGTTGTGCAAGATGAGGCCCAAATTGATCATAAATATTCGCAGCAATCATGCTTTAAGCAAGGCTTTTTAACGAACGTAACAAACCCGAAGGTGGCTGTATTTTTTCTCACATTTTTACCTCAGTTTGTAGATGGCAAGAGCGGTACATTTATACCGTTTCTTATGATGGGACTTATTTATACGGCGTTAACAGGATTTTGGTTTGTGTTTTATGTTTACTTATTGGATAAAATTAGCGCATTTATGAAAAAGCCAAGGACGAAAGCTGTAATCGAAGGATTGACAGGTGCAGTGTTAATTGGTTTTGGCATTAAATTGGCATTAGAAAAAGCCCATTAAGGGCTTTTTTTGCGGCTAAATTTTTGGGGAAAATTTATTTTAGTAGTAGGGATCACTTTCTAAAAATAAAAACTTCACGGATAAATATCCCGTGAAGTACTTTATATCCAGCTAGAAGAACAAGAAGCCAATGCTAATAATAATGCCGGTGAAGATTAAAATGAATAAACAGAAGCCCATTATATCTCTAGCCTTTAAGCCAGCAATTGCAAGGGCTGGTAGTGCCCAGAACGGCTGAATCATATTCGTCCAAGCGTCACCCCACGCGATTGCCATGGCAGTTTTAGCATAGTCGGCACCTAAAGTGGTTGCAGCGTCTAGCATAATAGGAGCTTGTACCGCCCATTGCCCACCGCCTGATGGTATAAAGAAGTTAACAAGTCCTGCAGAGTAAAATGTAAACAAATAGAAGGTATGTTCATTAGAAATATTGACGAACCATTCTGAGAATACAGCAGCTAAACCAGAAGCGGTCATCATACCCATAATCCCTGCATAAAACGGAAATTGAAAAACGATGCCTGTTGTTGTTTTAATAGCATCTTGTGCAGCAGCAAGGAAACGCTGTGGTGTCCCGTGGAAAATGATCCCTAACACAATAAAAATCGTATTGATCACATTTAAATCAAGAACAAAGCCTTTCGTCATAAAATGATGTACTAAAAATACGAGTCCAATAATAGCAATTAAAATCGTTAAAATATAACTTCTTTCAGAGCGGCTAGCAAAGTTATTTTCAGGTTTAGGCAACGCTGTTTTTTCCTCTACTAATAAAGTAGGGTCAACCTCAACCGAGTCTTCTTCTTTTGGCATCATCCAACGATTAAAGAAAGGTAAAGTGAAAACGATCACAATAACTATAAATAAGTTATACGTTGAAAATAATGTAATGTTTGTTGGGATGATCCCCATAATATCCGCAAACTTATGACCTTCAGTAGCTATGGATAACGGAATTGAGCCAGCTAATCCACCGTGCCAAATAACAAAGCCTGAATAGGCACTAGCAATTAATAAACGATAATCAACTTTTTTAACATGCCGAGCAATTTCCTTTGCAAATAGGGCACCAATGACAAGTCCGAAACCCCAGTTAATCCAGCAAGCGATTAGCGATACAAATGTAACAATAATAATGGCCATACCGGGTGTTTTTATTTTACTTGCAATGGCTGCTAATCCTTTTTTAAAAACGGGACTATTCGCTAAAATATGGCCTGCAGCTAAGACAATCACCATTTGCATTGTAAATTCTAGTAAACTCCAAAAACTACCTCCCCAATATGTCACCATATCGAGTGGAGAAGTATCTGTTAATGCAACCCCTAATAATAACGTTAATACTGTGAGTATAGTGACAAAAATGTATGGATCAGGTAAATATTTTTCCATGATAGCATTTGAAATTCTTGTTAACGTTTTCATGTTTGAAATCCCCTTTCCTTTTCTGCCATCCCTTATGGCTAATTGTACATAGGGAAATGAATAAAGAAAGATAAATCGGTAATCAAGCACAATAAAATGAACGTAATGTAGAAATAAACGGATGATTACTGTTGCGGAATATAACTGTGATTAAAATCATAACTAAGCCTTATGGCTATTATGTTTGGTCCACGTGTTTTTAAGAAGAAGGATAAGTAGAAAATGAGGAGAATCTATTACTAAATAGAGAGTTTTGGAATATTTTTTATAACAAATTAGAATAAATGGAGGGGTATCTATATGGAGTTGCGGGATTTAAAAGCTTTTATGACCGTTGTTGAACATGGGAGTTTTTCAAAGGCAGCTAATGAATGCTTTATGTCACAGCCTTCATTAAGCAAAAGCATTAAAAAGTTGGAGAATGCTCTTCATGTAGAGTTGTTAAACCGATCTACACGTAATATAGAATTAACAGACGCTGGTAGTATTGTTTATAAACAAGGACAAAAAATAATACGTTCTGTACACGATTTACATATATTATTGGATGATTTATCGAACATCAAAACAGGTACGATTAAATTAGGAATTCCGCCACTAATTGGCACACTATTTTTCCCTGAAATTGCTCGAAAGTTTCATAAGCAATATCCTAAGGTGCATTTAGAGCTTGTGGAACGGGGAGCTAAAATGATCGGAACGTTAGTAGAAAATGGCGATGTTGATATGGGAATTGTCGTTATACCTACTGATGAAAGGAAATTTTCTGTCCAATCATTTGTGGAAGATCAATTTTTTGTCTTTATCAATGAGTCCCATCCACTAGCTCAGCAAGAACATATTCGATTACAAGATTTAAAAAATGAAACATTCATTATCTTTACAGAGGAATTCACATTACATGATTATGTTATTAAATCATGTAAAAGCGTAGGATTTACACCAGTAGTCGGCTATAAAAGCTCGCAATGGGATTTGATAGTGGAGCTAGTATCCTCGAACCTAGGGGTGACTCTTTTACCATATTCAATTGCCGCAAAGCAGACGAACAGGAATGTCAAAATTATACCGTTACTTAATTTTGACATGCCATGGCGTTTAGGCGTTATTACGAAGAAAAATACTTATCAATCCTTTGCATTAAAGCAACTACTCCATACAATACGTTCTGAAAATTGATTTATGCACTTTTAGAATAAATAGTATTCTAATTTATTCCTTTACTTATAAAACGGTAGTAAGGTAGAATTTTTCTTAATAAACGAGAAATTTTAGGGGGTTTCGATATGGGGAAGGGGAAAGTGTGGAATTCGTTTGAGGAGGCCGTCGCCGACATTAAAGATGGAGATACGTTAGCAGTAGGGGGTTTCGGGCTATGTGGAATCCCTGAAAAATCTATTGCATCGCTAGTTCAAAGGGGAACAAAGGGCTTAACGGTCATAAGCAATAACTGCGGTGTGGATGATTGGGGTTTAGGTCTTTTATTAGCAAATAAACAAATCAAAAAAATGATCGCATCCTATGTAGGTGAAAATAAAATTTTTGAGCAGCAATTTTTAAGCGGGGAGCTTGAAGTAGAATTGACACCACAAGGTACGTTAGCGGAGCGCATGCGAGCTGGTGGAGCTGGGATTCCGGGTTTTTACACAGCTACTGGAGTCGGAACACCCATCGCTGAGGGGAAAGAAGTAAAGGTTTTTGATGGCAAGGAATATATTTTAGAAAAAGGTATTGTCGCCGACTTTGCACTAGTCAAAGCATGGAAGGCGGACAAGCTAGGCAATTTAGTTTTTAGAAAAACATCACGTAACTTCAATCCACTAGCTGCAATGGCAGGGAAAATTACGATTGCAGAAGTAGAGGAAATTGTTGAAGCTGGAGAGCTAGATCCAGATCATATTCATACACCTGGTGTGTTCGTGCAGCGGGTTTTACTAGGTGGTAATTATGAGAAGCGTATTGAGCGTTTGATGATAAAAAAGGGGGATGCGTAAATGGCTGATACAAGACAAAGAATAGTGAATAGAGCAGTAAAAGAAATACAAAATGGCATGAACGTCAATTTAGGTATTGGTATTCCAACGCTAGTGGCCAATGCAATCCCGTCTGACTATGACGTCCTTTTACAATCAGAAAACGGGCTTCTTGGCATTGGTCCATACCCGGCAGAAGACGTGGTCGATCCTGATTTAATTAATGCAGGTAAAGAAACGGTCACTGCAGTTCCAGGTGCCTCCTTCTTCGACAGTGCCGAATCATTTGCCATGATTCGTGGAGGCCATATCGATCTGGCTATTTTAGGTGGCATGGAAGTATCTGAAACGGGGGACCTTGCGAACTGGATGATTCCAGGGAAAATGGTGAAAGGTATGGGAGGTGCCATGGACCTTGTAGTCGGGGCGAAAAGAGTAGTCGTCGTGATGGAGCATGTCAATAAAAACGGTGAGTCAAAAATAAAAAAGCAATGCGAGCTACCTTTAACCGGAAAGGGCGTTGTGCATAGATTAATTACAGATTTGGCTGTTTTCGATTTTACAGATGAAGGGATGCAGCTTATAGAATTAGCAGAGGGTGTCACGGTAGAGGAAGTAAAAGAGAAGACCGCTGCTTCTTTTAGTGTTGCTTTAACAGTATAAATTAAATGAAACCAGTTCTTTTGATAGAGCTGGTTATTTTTATTAGGAGTAGCAACAAATGAATATACATGAATTAAAGTACGATATTATAAAGCAATTTAGCAAGAGCTCTGTTAAAGATAGACCATTCATTGTCGCGATTGATGGATTAGGTGGTGCAGGCAAGTCCACTGTAGCTAACAAACTGGCGAAGGAGCTACAATCGATTTGTGCTGTAGAATTAATCCATATAGATAATCATATCGTAGAAAGCAGTAAACGTTATAATACTGGCCACGCAGAATGGTATGAATACTATTATTTACAGTGGGATGTTGAATTGATTAAAAATAATATGTTGTTACCCTTACATAAAAACAAGTTCCAATTCCGACTCCCATTTTATAATCAATCAGCAGATACCGTTAACGATAGAAGAATAAAATTAGAAACGAATAGTATTCTTGTGATCGAGGGAGTATTCCTTTTGAGGCATGAATGGAATAACTTTTATGATTATCGTTTATTTCTAGATATCCCTCGAACAGTTCGAAAGGAAAGAGTATTACAAAGGGATTCCTATATTGGAGATTTTCAAGAACGGCTAAATAAGTATCAAAGAAGATATTGGCCAGCTGAGGAGTATTATTTAGAAAAAGAAAATCCGTTAGCAGCTGCAGATAAAATTTGTGATTTTTTAAAGTAGAAATGTCGCTTCACGGGTATTTACATGGATTTCGCGGGTATTTCGGACGAGCATGAACGTTTCTTTTGATTTTTCAGACTATTGGCTGTTCTCTAGCTCTATTTTTCCGTTATACAATGATGGAAAAGGAGGGAATTAACTATGAGACAACAATGGTCAGATGATTTTCAGGTGGCACAGGTACGTGTAGCAAGACCGACTGATAAAATAAAGGAAATTGAAGAATTTTATTGCGAAGGCGTGGGGTTAGAAAAAATAGGCTCTTTTTCAGGGCATCGAGGCTACACTGGTATCATGATTGGTCTTCCGAATGCCAGCTATCATTTAGAATTTATAGAGCATATTGAAGGAAGTCCTTGCCCAGCACCAACAAAGGATAATTTGCTCGTACTATATATTCCAAAGCGTTCAACTATACAGCGTATTGCCGAACGCTTATTGCAAATGGGCTATCCTGAGGTGGAGCCAGAAAATACATATTGGGCTGAAAAAGGCGTCACAATTGAAGATCCCGATGGCTGGCGTCTAGTATTAATGAACACAGAGGGGATTTAAATTCTTTTCAGCAGAATGTTTTAAGTACCGAAAGCATAGCGGGAGGTTCTATCTTTTATACCCTGTGTGGTATTAAAGTGCGACCTTTAATAGGGAAGGGGAGAAAAGGTATTCTATAGGAAAATTATTACAAAAACATTTGTTTTAAGCAATTAAAAAGATATCCCTTCGTGTATACACGAGGGGGTATCTTGTCATTGAAATGCTCTAATGTCCTAAAGAAGCCTCTTGATGATAATGAGTAGCAGTAGATTCAATATCTAGCTGGGTATAATTTGCCCAATTAACCTTTTTAAAATCTTCCTCACTAAAGTAAATATTTAATAGTTCATTCATAGATTTGTCCCCATTTGGTTCTGTTAACGGAGCAGACCAACTAATAGATGGAGTTTTAACACTAGGTAGCTTAGACAGCTCTGCAAATATTTTAGTGGAATCCTTTAACATTTGATTTTTCATACCTTTTTTCACATCAGTATCCTGAATAGAGATTGATACGGTACCATTCTTTTCTTCCACAGTGAATTTATTTTTAACGATAGCTCCCACTATATCTTCAACTGAAGTATTTTTATCGACAGCAACTTCCTTTGGAGCAGTATTTTTCCCGCAAGCTGATAATAAAAGTGTGGCTAGTAAAAATAAATAAAATAACTTTTTCAATGTAATAACCTCCCTTGTTACTACCATATATGCGCAAAATGGAGGAGAATTATACAAAAAGAAGATAGCTTTTTTCAAGATTAACATGGAGTTACATCCTCGTTTTAAGTGCGGTTCTCGATAAAGACCAGAAATAACAATAGGAGGTATTCAAAAATGAACTTTTCAGAGTTTAAAAACTGTCTTTTGACAATAAGTGAAATAATTTATTTTGATAACAATGAGTATCTTCGTGAAAAAACATCTAATCCGATTAAATTAAAAGAAATGATAGACATTGCTGAAAATTTACTTACAAATACAAAGAGTGAAGATGAGAAATACTTTCTAATGGGAACACTGGGGAACTTATATAGAATTTATGGAGAACCGCAAAAAGCCATTATTATTTTATCGGAATGCATTAGAATTGCCTGCGATCAGAAAGATAGCAATCGAGAAATCGTGTCATTAATACGCCTGGGGGAGGCAATTAAATATAACGGTAATCCAATGGAAGCATTAGAAATCTTCAACGGTGTTTTAGATAAATGTGAGGCAGACAATAATTTGTTATATGTGGACTTTGCCATGCAACATAGAGGAAAGTGTTTATTAGAATTAGGAAAAATTGCAGAGGCAGAAAAATGCTTTGAAGGAGCATTAAAGTTAAGAGAGCATAAAGGGGATGTATTACTTATTGAATCTACCCGACAAGCATTGAATTTTATAAAATAAAACGAAACACATTTTTATGTAAAAGGATTTATGGGGGGCAATTTATCCTTATAAGTTCATTTAAATCAGTATAATTTGAATACAGCTTACAAAAACTTGTAGTAAACGGAGACCGTCATTTATGATGGTCTTTTTTTATACGATAATCTTGTAAGCGTATACACTTTTAGCGGAGTTTTTTTCTTTTAACTATTGAATTGCTAGTGAAAACAATGTATAGTGAAGTGATTTGTCTGACGTCTGACTGTCTACATATTTTCAGTTTTAAAATATAAAGCTGTTATTCAAGTTTCAATAATGGAACATAATGAGTGAAAGAAGGATTTGTAGTTTCGGATATCGAACGCGCAAAAATTATTAATATAATTTATGGAGGAACTCATGAGATACTTAATATCCATTTGTGGATTGCTACTTGTTTTTGGTTTAGCTCTGTTAATGAGTAAAAACAAAAAAGAAATAAAATATAAAAACATAATTATTATGTTGATTATCCAATTTTTATTTGCAGCATTACTGCTAAATACAAAGTTTGGTTATGTTCTAATCAAAGGATTTACAAATGTATTTGATCATTTATTGTCTTACGCAAGTACGGGCATAACTTTTGTTTTTGGTGGTTTAGCGAATGAAGGGGAGTATTCCTTCTTCATAAATGTGTTATTACCAATTGTATTTATATCTGCATTGATAGGGATCTTACAGCATTTTAAAATTCTTCCTTTCATTATGAAATGGATAGGTTTACTTTTAAGTAAAGTAAATGGCATGGGGAAATTGGAATCATATAATGCTGTTGCGTCTGCAATGGTAGGTCAATCTGAAGTATTCATTACTGTAAAAAAACAATTAGATAAAATTAGTCCACAGCGAATGTATACATTATGCGCATCTGCAATGTCGACTGTTTCTATGTCGGTTGTTGGCGCATATATGACAATGATTGAACCAAAATATGTTGTAACAGCGATTGTGTTGAACTTGTTTGGCGGATTTATTATTGTTGCAATCATTAATCCGTATACAGTAGAAGAAAACGAAGATATTTTAAAAATTGAAGATGAGCAAAAGCAAACTTTCTTCCAAATGCTTGGAGAATATATCATGGATGGCTTTAAAGTAGCTATCATTGTAGGAGCTATGCTGATCGGTTTCGTAGCATTAATGGATTTAATCAATTCACTATTTGATATGATTTTAGGTATATCTTTCCAAGATATTTTAGGTTATATCTTTGCACCAATTGCTTTCCTAATGGGTGTACCTTGGGCAGAGGCTATTACTGCCGGAGGAATTATGGCAACTAAATTAGTAACGAATGAATTTGTTGCGATGAAAAGCCTTGGAGAAGCAACGAAGTCTATGAGTGCACATACAGTAGGTATTATTTCGGTCTTCCTTGTATCCTTTGCAAACTTTGCATCTATCGGTATTATTGCTGGAGCGGTAAAAGGTTTGAATGTAAGACAAGGGGATATAGTTGCTCGTTTTGGTTTAAAGTTGTTGTATGGAGCAACGCTCGTTAGTATTTTAACGGCTACAATTGTAGGTTTCATAATTTAATAAAAGTTGAACTGCACTCCAATGGATAGACACATCACACATCTATTGGGGGGCAGTTTTTTTATGATTAAAGTGCGTGGTTATTGCAATCATGGATGGCTAAATCGGTCCAACAACGTGAGGTGTTTTAACTTCTGCCATATAAAAAAGCCACTTTAAAGTGACTTAGAAAACTACAAAGACCACCGTCGTTAAGATAGTCATTTTGTTAAAGTAGTAGTGGAACCTTTTCGAACAAAGTGAATAAAAATGAGTAGTATTAATTGAAATAGTACAACAAATAAAAATACAATACCCAAAATAATGAAAGCTATCATTTTAAGTTCAGGAGTTTGAACTACCCCTGCAGAATCAACTGTTCTTAATCCAACAAATAATGCCCCAGCAGCAAAAATGAATAACCATACAATATTTAGGGCCCACCATATTTTCGTACCCAAAATAAATATCTCCTTTCTATTCTAAAGTCGAACGAAGACCAATAATCATTCTAAAATCAATACGCTGATTAATAAAAGGACTTTTGTTGATAAAATGCTCCGACTAATATTTTTCCTTCAATAGTGTAATTGTAACATTTTTACTTTTTATAGGAAATAAACTTTAGGTGGTGCAATCTCTCAGCCTTAAGATTAATTTCCTTATAATTCACAAAGATGATTAATTAATTAAATGAACAAAAACAAATAACCAATATCAGTCATGTTGATAAAAAAATCACCCTCCAATTAATTATGAAGGATGATTTGTTCAAAAGCCTTGTGGCTGTATGATTAAATAAAAAAAGCCGTGTATGGTCTATGTATTCTTTGATGTAAGTAAATTAAAATCGAAGTACAGATATAAAAGAAGAAACGGCATAAATTATTATACCAATACCGAAAAACATCAACTTCTTATTGATCTTTCTCAAATCACCCGATTCTTTTTTCATCGCTTTGTAAAACTTTATCGTCATAAACGTACCGCCCATCAATAACACAGCGCAACCGATAGATGGAACGATGTCCAATCCTACGCTCTTACCCATTTCGATGGCCGCCACCGCTATAAAGTATAAAAAGGCTGCAAACAAATAAAGAGCCTTTTCCTTCCTCTCTAATTTTCTACTTTTCTTTTTCTCCACTTTATACAAATGCTTCAAATCTTCTTGGGACACATACTGCGCAACGATGGCTTCTACTTGCTTCGCATATTGTTTTTGAACGTTGACCGTATAAAAAGCTTCGTATTCTTTAGACGATCGCTTTAAAATATCTTTGAATCCTATTTCAAACGGAATGTTACTTTTTTCTATGTGTTCGATAATTGCCAGGACAGTATCTTCTGAATGTCCGATTAATATTTTCTTTTTAAACAAACTAGCACCTCTACGAAATAAGTTAAAATACGCTTAATTATACTATTTCATTTGGCCCATTTTGTAATCCAAAATAATACATACTCTTTTAAACATCTGAACCTCAATCTATAATGCTTCCAACAAATTCCCCATAAAAAAATCTCCCATAGTTTTCACTATGAGAGATACTTCAAAGCCATGTGGCTATATGATTAAATTAAAAAGCCGCGTATGCCGTAGTTATTATAGAAAGTTTTAAACCACCACTCCTCAAAGTGGGTGTTCGCAGAAGCTTTCCTGCTTATCCTCATGCACCATGGTGTGAGGCCCGTCATTCCAACTCCAATAATAAAACTCCCTTTTACAGCTTAAAGGTTAAAACTTAATATTGTACGAACAATGCAGCCTTTAAGGATATAATAAGGCATGTTAAAAGAACTTGCAAGTAAGATGGTTTGTACAAAAAAGTCAATGGGCGAGTGTCCCAATTCAAATGTTTTCAAAATGAAATATCTCCAAAAACATGGAACCGATTCATACTTTATTCACAAATACGAACGAAAAATACGAACAGCCTTTACTTAGCAGGGCCGAGTATGTAAGATAAAGGGGCATATATAGGGTTTACCTAGAAAAAAAGTATAGGGAGGAAGCAGAAATGGCAGCTTATCCAAATTGTCCGAAATGTAATTCTGAATACACATATGAGGATGGAACAAACTTTGTATGTCCAGAATGTGCACATGAGTGGAGCACTGATGGAACGGAGCAGGAAGCAGATACGCTAATCGTAAAGGATGCTAATGGCAATCTACTTGCGGACGGCGATTCTGTTACAGTTATAAAGGATTTAAAAGTTAAAGGTAGTTCTTCAACATTAAAAATCGGGACAAAGGTGAAGAGCATTCGTCTCGTTGAAGGCGATCACAATATTGATTGTAAAATCGATGGCTTTGGTGCAATGAAATTAAAGTCAGAGTTCGTTAAAAAAGCATAATTACTGTAAAAAGAGTCGTGAAATGAATCGCTCCAACTTGATGTTGGAAGGCCATTCTAAATCGGCTCTTTTTTATTTTATTCAGCGGATGTCTAGACGCCTACTGAATAAAAATAAGGCCTCCGGACGCAATTACGCCAAGGTAAAATTTATTTTAACAAAAATTAGTAATTACTGTAACATTTAGAAAAGATATGCGTTTTACTTGTGAAAAAACGAAATGAGGGAGATGGCATGGACAGACAGCGGAAAAACGAGCTAGAGCAACTTTATGAAAAATACGCGAAATCGTTATATTATTTTCTGCTGAAGATGTCTGGATCAGTACATATAGCGGAAGATTTAGTTCAAGAAACATTTGTGCGAGCCACGGTATCTTTGTCGTTTTATAAAGAAGAGGATGTGAGAGCATGGTTATTCAAAGTAGCACGGAACACGTACCTAGATGAATGGCGCAAGCAAAAGAGACGAAGGACAATTCCGTTCGCACACTTATTTTGGAAAGATGAAATGCTAAGTCCATATGGGTTACCAGAAGAGGATTTTTTAACGCAAGAAGTGGCACAAGATGTACAGGCGCTGCTGAAATTTTTGCCTGAAAATTACCGAACGATTTTATATTTACGTGAATATGAACAATTCACCTACTTAGAATTGCAGGAGGCACTAGAGCTTTCTGAGGGGCAGGTGAAAATACTTTTGCATCGTGCTCGCAAAAGGTTAGAAGAAATAGTAAAAAAGAATGGAGGTTTTCAACATGACTGAATGGTCGCAGGGGAATGAAAAAAAGATTTTAAGAAAATATCGTTTTACGTTAACATTTCGAGTGCTACGTATATTGCTAATATGCTTCATTATTTATACTCTCTATATAGCAGGACTGTCCATCGTTTTTGAAAAAACGCGTCCTGATCTTAAGCATGCTTATAACTCTTTAATAGTACTTGAATGGCAACATCCAAATATTAAAGGTCAATACTCTAAGGGTTTGCCTGCAGAAATAACACCATTTCTAACACAAAAAATGAGTTATCCTCTTGAGAAACAGGTAGGAAAGGAAAAAGTAGTAGTTGGTGAAATGCGTGTTGAAAAATCAATATTAAATTCTAATTCATCTATGAGTATGAACTTAACGTCGATAAATACTTCACAACAATTTAATTTTAATTTACCAGAAGATCCTGTGACGGGAAAAGCAACCTCATCTCATCTTAACAATAATGTATGGAAGGCGTTAGAAAAGTTACCTGAGGGAGCTGTAGCGGAAATGGCATTTTCGACTTCAACATTTAAAGAGCCTAAAGAATTGGAAAAAATGCTTGCTCCGTACGATGTCCGAATCGTTTGGATGCCATTATATACAGGCGAGTTTAAATCCTTTGAACCAACCTCTTCTGACCGCATTAGTGGCACAATTACAATTAATGATAGAATCGGGCTATCAGGTGGCTTAACAGTTAGTGATGATTATTCACATATATCTGAAGCACAGGACTTTACAAGTTTGAGAGATAGCCAGCGTTGGATGCTGAAAAATATGGAAAAGCTTTTAGCTGAAAAGGAAAGCTATTACGAAGGATTTCTAGGTTTACACCATTTGCAGGAACGCTATGATTATATTAAAAAGAATGGATTTCAAGCTTATGGTGCTGTTGTAACAGGACCGACAAAGAGGTTATTGATGCTTCGAGATCTAGAAGGTATTTCTAATGAAATGCTAGGGGATGTTGAACTTATGAATGGGTATAATTGGTGATGAAAGAAGTTGTCTCAAATACTTGAGACAACTTCTTTCTGCAAGGTGGAACATTATCTTTTAAACTTACGAAATAAAATAGCAAAAGCAGCACCGATTAGTGCAAAAATAGTATGTAAAAGTGCTATGTAGCTAGCTCCAATCAACAGTGTACCGATTTCTGCGAATGAGTAGTAGGTGACATAGAGTGGGTTATTGATATTGTCAATAATAGCCCATACAAAAACAGGTACAGAGCTGATGGCAAAAACAATCCAAATATTTTTGTAAAAGAAATAAGTAAGACAGCCGAAAATCGCGTACGATACAACAAAGCTTGTTTGATTGCCAAGTAAGGAAGAGTTAATGGCAAACATAAAGGATAGTACGATAAAAACAAGATGGAAAAATGTTACCGTTCTTTTCATTAGTAAAGGATAGCCTAGTCCTTGCTTTGAAGTAGCGAGTTGCCGACAATGCTCACAATTAGCTAAATGGTGCTCGACAAATTGGATAGTAGTTGCTTGGAGCGCTTGTTTCTTATACAAAGGTAATAAATCCTCTACAATTGAACATTCCTGTGACAAAAGCTTCCCTCCAATCGCTCCTTTCCATTATACGACTTTTTTGAGGAAATAAAAAAAGCCTTCCGCGAGTTCATTCGTTCGGAAAACTTGTACATGCACCTATTTAATTTGATGTTAATACTTCATTTGTCAAAGCTTGAATATCAATATGTGTTTTTTCTTTCACAGCATCCTTCAGAATCTCGGTACGGAAATAGTGAACCGACGCTTCAAGAGGAATAGTTAAAATCTTGGAAAGGGCAGATTGATACATATGCACAAATTCTTTATCTGTGTTTCCGCGCTTTAACTCAGCAAAGGCTTCATAAAATTGGTCAAGCTTATCAGCAAACTCAAGTAGGCGACCTTCGATAGTTTTATCCTTACCTTCTTTCATACGCTCGAAGAAGATAGCCTGAAACTCTTGTGGGATCTCATCAATAATAAATTTCTCCATCATTTTTTCTTCCACATGTGCAAGCATTTTTTTAAGCTCTGGGCTCGCATGCTTTACTGGAGTTTTAATATCACCGATAAATACTTCAGCAAAGTCGTGATTGATGGTTTTTTCATATAATGATTTCCAATTAATTGTAGCTCCATTCATTTCCTCGAGTGTGGCAAAAAACATCGCATACTGTGACACCTTCCAAGAGTGGGCAGCCACATTGTGCTCTTCAAATTTGAAGCGTCCAGGGCATCGAATAATACGCTCTAAATCGTTTAGACTTGTAAAAAATTGATGAATACCTATAAAAATCACTCCTTTTTGTTCTATATGTGCATGTTACTATAATCCATACCCTCTTTGTGCAAATTTCAAACAATTTTACAATGATTCAATTTGCGTTTACAAAGGATTCACAATTGGCGATAAAGCTCGCTTGTGTTGAATGCTATAATGAGGGGGAAATGAATCAATTATGCGTCGGCATAATTGCGTCCGGAATCGGCTTTGTGCTAGCACAAGGAAATCCTTTTCGATTCCGTGAAAAGGGGAGTACGCAACATGATTTCAATTTATACAATTCTTCTTTACATACATATTTTAAGTGCTGTTCTTTCGATTGGGCCTTTGTTCGTTGTTCTAACAATTGTTAAGAAAATGCGTACAGCGTCTCATGTTGAAATGTCACCTTACATTGAGGCGTTTAAAGGAGCAATTACGATCGTCAAGCATTCGGGGCATGTTCTTGTTGCATCCGGTATTTTATTAATGTGGCATGCCGGCTATCATTGGAGTACCTCGTGGATTGTTCTTACATTCCTCGTGATGTTTGCCTCTATTGTTTTTTTAGCAAGAGCGTTCAAACCAACATTACAGACATTCAACACACCTGCCTATGACCAGCAAAAATTTGCTGCACTGCTACATCGCAAAGCATGGATGTACATTTTGTTATTGCTAATCATGTTATGGCTAATGGTAGCAAAACCTGTGCTTTGGTAAAGGATAAAAAATGCACCTAAGTTTTTTTAATGTTGCTGCCGCTACGTTTCACTGCGCTTTCGCACAAAAAAGATCTATTGGCTGAAGTTTCGTTTATCCCTATAATTAGAGTGATATACCAAAGGATACATGCTATGTGATGTGGTTGACGGAGTGGAGACTGAGCGACTCCTTGGGGATTAGCAATAGAGGAACGAAGGCTAAGAACATCACATCCTGTGATAACGCCTTCGTGACCAACCTCGTGTTGGCCCGAGACCCTGGAGCGAGCAACGCGAGTGAAGCGGCTCATCGGACGCCCCCAGGAAAGCGCTCAGTCGAAACGGAAATCACCCCCTCGTTTTGCAGAAGATCCATCCTTTATTTCATTGACCCAAATAGGTTTTCAACAATATGAAAAATTCGCACCCTGAGAGGAGTGCGAATTTTTTTCATTAATCGCTAAGCAAGCGTTTGAAATAGCTTTTGCGAATGAATAAATAACTAATGAAGAACAATGCAAAGAAGCATAAAGAGCTCATCATAGAGACTTGTAAAAATGCTGTGGAAACCATTGTTCGCATGGCAAATAATGTAGCAAATAACATCGTAATAGCTATCGCGAATGGTACAAATATAAGGATGGCTAGCTCTTTAGAAACAACTGTGAATAACTCTTTTTTAGATAGCCCAAGTTTCCGTATACCTTCATACTTTTCTTTTTCTTGAAGAAGTGTCGTTTGTAAATAAAAGTAGAGTATACTCATTGCCGCACTTAAGAAAATCAAACTCAACATAGAGCCGATAAAAAACATAACACTTTTTGTAAACATCTCCGTGTCGTACAGGTCGATTTTTGAAGTTACATAACGTTCCTCATGTATATGTGGGAAATCCTCAATAATCTTTTTCGCCAGCTCTGTATGTGCCGTCCAATTGACTAGCTCAAATAAGTAGGCTTTGTAGACAGGATATTCGATACTGTTATAAACATCATCAGGTACAATGAAATACGTTTGTTGGAAACCTGTTGTTAATAGATTTTTTTCATTTACAGATACAAGCTTAAAATGCTTTAGATATTTGTCATCATTTACATCAGTAATTGGTAATGCTTTACGATTACCAGCAACTGCTATAACTTCATTTGCACCTATGCTAACCTTTTCGTTGTGTAACAAGTTATAATCAGAAATTGACATGTAGCCTATACGAAGTTCTTCATTTGATTTAAATTCAATAAAATATTTTTGTGAATCCACTGCGGATAATTGTTTTTCAAGATTTTCAATATCAGCTTCTACCTTACTTGGGTCAGCCTTAGGAGGGGCAATATACTGAAAGCTGTATGGATAATTTGCCTCACTATCCTTTTCAACATTATAGTAAGAGCTAAACAAAATACTTGTACTTAAAAAGACACCGCTTAATAAGAGAGTGATTAAAAAGAGCATATTTGCGTGCGATTTCATTTTCGCATTAAGATTGGAAGCCAGTAGCATATTCGTTCGTTTCATATAAGCTGAGGATCTCTCAAAAGCCTTTAGCAAGAAGAGCATTCCTTGTGAGATGATTAGATAAATTGTAGAAAGAATACTCACAAAAAACACCGTGTAGTATAGAATGCCGAGGCTATCTACAATGTCAGGATTGATTTTTGATAAATAAGCTAGAGTGGCAGTAATAATAAGACTAATGACTAATAAAAGATAATGTGGTTTTATCGATTTTTCAATAACAGCATCACTTTTTAATAATTGAATGGACGCTTCTTTATTAATAAATCTTGTCATTATTTTTGAAATCACGACGAATAATACAAGGAATAAACCAATAGTTAAACCAATCGCTTTAATAGGCATATACATACCGAAAGTTTCTGCCTTTAAAACAACCTTGGCACCCATTAAGAAGAGAGGGGCAATGACAAGACCAAGAATAATGGCTGTAATAATCGCCATGATACCGATTAGTATATTTTCACGAAAGACTAACGTACGAATTTGTTTCATCGATGCACCAGTAATCATAAAAATACCTAGTGTTTTTGTTTTTTTCTTTAAAAAGGCCATTATTGAGTACGCAATGAAAAGAAATGAAAATAAATAAACGAGTATACTCGCCAACATTAATGAAATACCAAGTGATGAGTTTGAATCTACACTATTAAGACTTGGATGAAAAGCGATGACTGCAAATAGAAAGAAAATAATGATAGAGAACATACTACTGAGGAAATACGAAACATAGGTCCATTTATCACGTAAAATGTTTTGAACAACGATATGATTAAAGCTCATGCTGTCCACCACCTAAAAAAGCAAGTGTGTCCATGATTTCCTGGTAAAATTGTTTGCGATTATGACCACGATGAATTTCGTTATATAATTTACCATCTTTAATAAATATAATTCGACTGGCGAAGCTTGCTACATAAGGATCATGTGTCACCATTAAAATAGAAGTTTTCAGTTCAGTATGAATCGAACTAAATAAGTGCATGACATCGTTTACTGCTTTTGAATCGAGATTCCCTGTAGGCTCATCTGCCAACAATAAACTTGGCTTATGAATAACCGCACGAGCAATAGCTACACGTTGTTTTTGCCCGCCAGAAATTTCATAAATTCGCTTTGGCAGAAGCTCTTCAATTCCAAGAAATTGAGATACATGTTGAAGTCGTTGCTGCATTTTATCGGCAGGTAAGCTATCTAATGTTAACGGTAATAAAATATTTTCTTTCACCGTTAACGTGTGGACAAGATTAAAATCTTGAAAGACAAAGCCTAATTCTGAACGACGGAACTTTGCAAGTTCTTCATCATCTAAAGAATAAGGATTTCTATTATTGATAAGAATTTCACCAGCGGTAGGACGATCGATTGTTGACACGCTATTTAAAAATGTAGTTTTTCCACTTCCTGAAGGCCCCATAACGGCTACGAATTCATTCTCACCAAGCTGAAAATCTATGCCATTCAACGCCTTGTATGTGATTTCCCCGATATATTCTTTCTGCAAATTGGTCACTTGTAGAATCGAGCTTCCCATTTTTGAACAACTCCCTTACTTCGATTGAATAGCTTAAGTATAAAGAAGGAGCGGCATTTTACCTATTTGGCTAAATGACGTCAATATGACAATGTTGTCATATTGGGCGTATAATCATGTTTTTTTTACGCTATTTGAAAAATCTATGGAAAAGGTCGTGACTTCCTCATGGGATTGTAAAGTAAAAGGGTGCTCTAATATAGTTAAAATTTTTTTCACTAAATACAAGCCTATACCTGTTGCTTCACCGCTCATTCTACCTTTCATGCCTGTATAAAATAAATCAAAGACACGTGAAATTTCACTCTCCGGAATTGTTTCTCCACAGTTTTGAATGCGTAAAGTAGCTTCGTCGTAAATGATTTGAATAGAGCTCTCAGACTCAGCATATTTAATGGCATTATTGATGATTTGATAAAGCACAATCTTTAACCATTTACGATCTGAATAAATAATTGTATGTTCATCAATCGTCACTTTTGGAAAAATTTCTTTGGCGATGAAATAATCCTTTAAATCATTAACAACTTCCTTCGTAAGCTCCTTTAATGAAAGTGCTTCTATTTTTAAATCAGCCACTAGATTGGACGTGCGTTCATAAGTTAGTAGCTGATTCAAGGTAAACGTCAGCTTATCACATTCCTGATTAATTGTTTGTAAGTACTCTGATTGGTTAGTTGCATTAGATTGGATCATCAGCTGAATAACCGACAATGGTGTTTTCATTTGATGGGCAAAATGTGAAAGTACAAGCTGTTTTTCTTTCCCTTGCTCCTCTAGATATTGCTGCTGTGTTAAGTATAGATATTGCATTTGTCGTAGTTTTTGGCTATAGGCTTGCTCCATTGTAGCCTGTGGTTCATGCAGATAGAGGTCATCGCCTGATAATGTGCTCTTCTGTAAATGAGTATAGAGCTTTCTTCTTCGAAAATAACGTCCAATCAACCAAACGATAAATAGGAAGCTCACGAGAAATATGAAGTAAAGATAGTGCGAAGCTAAATCATCCAGGGAATGAATAATCCAAGGTAATAATAGAAAGCTTACACAATAAAGAATAATTACACTTACATGATCTCGAAAGAAGAGCTTCATTCTTCTGCCTCCACTAATTGATAGCCAAGTCCGCGAATTGTTTTAATTTCTAGTCTAGATTGGATTGCCTCGAATTTTTTGCGTAATCGGCCAATATTAACTGATAAAGTGTTTTCCTCAACGAATGATTCATCATCCCAAATAGCACTTAACAATTTTTGACGAGGAACAACATTAGGATAAGCTTCAAATAGTAATGTGCTAAGCTGCATCTCTTTTAATGTTAGTAGGCTCTCATGCTTTTCGGTGTAAAGACGAACTGTATTAGCATTTAATGTTGTATTTGCGATGGAAATCGAATTAGAATCAGAGGAAGCATATTCTCCATATGTACGACGAATAAGACCATTCACCTTTGCCATAAGCACATCTAGTGAGAAGGGCTTCGTAATAAAATCATCCGCACCATTTTCAATACCATATACTTGATCGATATCATTAACACGAGCAGATACAATAATAATAGGGCAGTTGGATAACTGGCGGATTTTGCGCTACCAAAAGTACCCATCATAGGTTGGTAAGTTAATGTCCATAACAACGAGATGGGGTTGAATTGCTTGGAATTCTTCTACTATTTGATTAAATTGTTGAACGGTATAGCATTCAAATTGATATTTTGATAAATGCTCCTCAATGGTTTTTGAAATATTGATATCGTCCTCTATTATGTAAATTTTGTACATAGTATCGACCTTTCTTTTTTTGCTCATCACCGAAAGTTGGGAATAACATTTGTTTAAAACGTATGTCATGGAAATCAACCCCATGTTACGCTGAGTAGCCTTCTTCTTATTTATATATTTTTAATGTACCCTGATTTTAAATAATCCATTAATATTCTCTATTGAGTAAAGTAATTGTAACTTGAAATGATAAAAAAGAGCCACCACAAACCCAATTGGGAATGTGATGACCTCTTTTATTTATTTTTTTGGAATGTGGAAGGTGATAGTTGTTCCTTCATTTAACGTGCTATTAATTCGTAACCTCTGTCCGTAAATCCTTTTAAGTCGTAAATCTGTATTACGTAGCCCAACACCAGAACTTGGCGAATAGCTACCGGATTGTAGTTCATCTAATAGATTTGAATCAATCCCAACCCCATTATCTATAACACTTACTGCAACATGATTCGGACAATCCTTTATACGAATACAAACTGTACCGCCTTCTTCCTGTTTTAATACACCATGAACAACTGCATTTTCCACTAAAGTTTGTAAGGAGATAGGCGGGATTTCAATATTTATATTGTCATCAATATCCCATTCGATATTTAGTAAGTCTCCAAAACGCTGCTGACTAATATAGAGATATGACCGTACTAGCTCTAACTCATCCTTAAGTGATACTACTCGCTGTAAATTCCGCACATCGAAGCTGGCATGTAGATATTCACCAAAATGATGCATTAAGTCAATCATTCGGTCTGTATCGATCGTACTAAGTGATGCAATTGAGTTTAATGTATTAAATAAAAAATGAGGTTGTATTTGGGCCTGAAGCCAAGCTGTTTCTAAATGTAGTCGTTGATTGATACTATATTTTAAATCGATTAGGGCTCTACTCCTTACCTTTAACTCTAAAGAATTAATGGGCTTTGTCACATAGTCATTTGCACTATGGGCGAAACAAGTATAAACATCCTCGGAACAATTTCGAGCCGTTAATATTAAGACAGGTAATTCAAGCAATGAGTAATGCTCTCGAATAATTTCAGTTAATGCATAGCCTGATATATAAGGTAACATCGCATCAATAATGACTAGATCCCAATCTTCTTGCTGTAGCAATTCTAATGCCTGCTCACTGCTAGTAACTGTAGTAACAGCATATTCCGAAGTTGCAAATAAGCTACGCATAATTGTTAAGTTAATAGGATCATCGTCAATCATTAAAATGTTGAATTGCTTTTCCGTTATAGATGATGAATTTTTTTCTTCAACAAGAAGATGCGTGTCCTCTTCCTCGATATAGGATTGCTCCTCATTAACGTTTTCATCTGCTAATGGTAAGGTGAAAAAGACATCCGATCCTTTGTTAGGAATAGAGTGTATTTGTAAAGTTCCTCCATGTAATTCGATCAGCCTCTTTGAAATTAATAATCCAAGGCCGATTCCATCATTATTATCATTTCCTTGTTCGTAGGGGGAAAATAGACGACTTTGGATATCATCATCCATTCCTAGCCCGGTATCACGAATATGGATAACAGCCATATTATTTTCGATTTGGGCGCTGATTTTTATAGATCCTGCACTCGTATATTTAATAGCATTGTGTAGGAGATTAAAAAGAATTTGAATCAATCGATTTTCATCGGCCACCACATTAGGGAATGCCCTAGGAATTGTTGAACTCATTTGAATCTGTTTACCGATTGTTATAAAACGTAACAAATCAAAAACGCCATAAACTGTACCTTGAATGCTGACGTTCTGTTTATGGAGATGCAAGTTACCTTCTTTTAAACGAGTAAAGTCTAATATGTCATTTAATGAAAATGACATGCTTCTCCCGATATCAATAAGATGTTTTAGGTTTTGTTTATCATCATCCATAAGCTTATTGTTTGGATTATCGTAAATGGATTGCCCTAACGTAATCATTTTATTCATAGGATCCCATAGTTTTTGTGAGCTACTGGATAAAAATTCATCCTTCAAAGCATCGTCTTTTTGTAATTTAGCAATCAATTGATTAATCTGCTCTTTATTTTCAAAAAAACGTTTAAACCAATAACCTGAAAAACCAAGCATGATAAACAAATAATCGAATGGATACATTGGTATATCATAAAAATAGTTGGATTTGATATATGCCCATATGATGCCGTTTAATGTTCCGAGAGCCGTCAATGCTATAAATGCAGTACTCTGTTTTTGATTTTCAAGATACTCTCTTAAAGCGAGTACTACTACAGATAAAAATGAAATGACATACAGTATAAAGTAAAAAGAATTTATTGAGTATAACCAATTAACTGGTAAGACGATAGTGAAAAATGCTGAAAGGGCGTAGAAAGCGAAGAGCCACTGAAAGCATTTAGCATGATGATATTTGACTAGTAAAACACGCATAAATTGAACAAAGAAAAAAGAAGCCCCGAGATAAATGATAGTAGATAGTTTGAATGACCATACATAATTGAGATGTAACCAATCGAGCATAGATTGATCGTATGAAATTAACTCATCTGCTAAAAGTAAAAGAAAACCTATTGTGAACAGTAAAACAATTGGTCTTGGATAAATAAATAAAAACACAAGGCTGCTAAAAAGTGCGAATAATAGTAGTGTTATTGAGATTGTAGCAAGGGATAAATCATTTATAATTTGGCGATTTTCCATAGCTACAGCAGAGCCAAATAAAATTCTTTTATTAATGGTAAGACTTTCTGATGTATCGAAATTAGATACGTGTAAAATTAAGTCAATTTCAGGCTGCTCATTTGTAAAGTAAAGCGTATAAGGAGTAGCTTGGCCTTGATGACTTTGTGAATCGGTAGCTACTTTTCCAGACTGTTCAACCAACTTCCCATTAAGATATAATGCTGAAGCAGTTGACACGGAAGGAATCTCAACGGCATAACGATTATCTTTGGGGGCAGTGTCATTGAGTAAGATTTTTAAACGGTATGAACCGTATCGTTCTGCAGTTGCCTCAGAATCTCGCGTGGGAATCACCCGGGTAGCTTGTTCAAACGATTGGAGAGATTTGTTATGAGCAGTGTTTAACGGATCTATTAATAATCCGGGATAGTAGAGCCATTCTCCATCTAAGTTAAGAACTTCTTCATCGGATAACTGCTGATCCCGTAGATCAAATACACCTTCCTTGGCAATCGTTTGTTCACTGGAAGGGAAAAAATAGGCAAGCCATAGTATACGAAGTGTAGTAAGAACTATAAAAATTAAAATGATGAAAAGCGAATGTCGTATTGTCGCTTTTTTTAACAGTGACATAAGAACCTCCGAAATTTACTTTATGTATTAAAAGGCCTATATTCACCATGCCATGAAATTTAGAAAATGGGAATAAAAAATTTATAAAAAAGATACTTTCAGACTAATCAGAAAGAGTTGATTTTCGCTTCGGGCTACTCACTTTCACACGAGAATAGCGTGAAATCTTAGCTCCTGCCTATTGTATGTGTCAATTATATTTTTGGGTGAATTAGTTTTCATTAAGGGGTGTGACGAATGATTTCAAGGGGAGAGATAATATAGTGTAGGTAAATTCAAGTTAAAGCCTCTGGACACATTCATGCAGAGTCATATTGATAATACCTGTTCGCCAATAAGATTAGGCATCGAGGGTATCTTCTCGATGCCTAGAATTATTCAACAGATATAGCGTTAAACAGCTCAGTTGTTTCTTGCTTTGGTAAAATACCGAGATCCGACATCAAGATACTTTTAAAGGTGTTGTAAACCTTTACTGCACCTGCTCGATGATCAACTTCTATATAGTGCCTCATTAGCTGTTGGATGGTTTTATCGGAATAGGGGGTATGTTCTACTGTTAAAAGTAATATATGCTCTCGTTTTTCCGCATCATCAATTGATGTATAGTGCTCTAATAAATCATGAAGTAAAAGAGTAAATTTGTTGTTCATAAAACTTGCTTTACCAGTAATCCAGGGATAATCTAATGAGGACATAAATTCGCCTTGGTAATTTTGTACGAGCGCCTCAGCTCTCCCTACATCAATCTTACCAGTCTCCGTTTTATCATTTAAAATATGCTCCAAGTTATGGGCATCACATTGAAAATCCTCTAATTGCAAAACATAGCAGCCGTTTGCATACTGTATGACTTCTGAATAACCTAATGCTGAAAGCGTGGTGCGTAGATAGGAAACTGTTGTATGTAACTGTACTCGTGCCTTTTTACATTCCGTGTCTGCCCATAAAGCTTCGATGATTGTATCGCGAGGAACATGACTATTAAGATTGGAAAGAAGAAAGGCAAATAATTCTTTTGTTTTAAGCGTTCTCCAATGGACTGCTTTGTCATTATGTAAAACAACGAATCCTCCAAAGCATTGGATCGTAAGTGCGGGTTTATTTCGTACTTCTATAGGATTCGGTTTATTTTCTAGGTGAAGGAGTTCTTGGATTCTATTAATAGTTGTCTCTAGACGAGCTTTTGAAATAGGCTTTAATAAATAGTCAAGGGAGTGAATTTCAAATGCTTGTACTGCATAGTCTCGATACGCAGTGACAAATACGATATAAATATTTTTGTTCCATTCTTTTAAAAGCTGTGCAATCTCTAAACCGTTCATGCCAGGCATTTCAATATCTAAAAATGCCACTTGGAAATCCAAGCTTGGCCCTATTGCAAGCAGATCTTTTACAGTCGTAAAAGATCTAACGACCTCTATTGAATTAAATTCCTTTAACTTTTTCTCCATGTTTATAAGCGCTAATGGCTCATCATCCATTACTATCGCTCGAATCAAAAAGGCCACCAACTTTCTAATGTTTATTAACCTGATATCAATTATACCTCAGCGAAGTAGGTTAAATTAAAATATCAATGACTGACCCTTTTTACGGATGTATGGTCTCTTGCTGCTGCAGTATTAGATTGACTACATTTTGCATAACACCCATTTGTACAGTATGTTGTAGCTCCATCATCTGAGAAGACATTATTGAATTAATTTTTACCCTCCATTCCTCCTTATTATCGGATGAAAATACTTATTTTCCAACATATAAAGATTGCAAATAGAGTTCTAATATTTCCTCCATAAAATTTTTTATTTACCAAAAATATATTTGCACTTGTATATTTTTCCGCATTTTTAGCAATAATTCGTAATATCAGGTCTGTTGTCCTGAATGATTGCTTGTATTCTCTAGCATTAAGAGCCTAAATCTAGTGTGCTAGCAGAAGACTGCGAAATAATAAAATGTGGAGGTTACAAAAATATGAAAAAACAAGCTTTAGCTTTAGCGGTAACATTAACCTTGGGATTAAGTTTATTTGCCAGTCCATCATCTGCAAAGGACAAACTCACTTTTATGCCATTCGATGCATTTTGGGGAATCTCGAAAATTTACAATTTAACTTTAGAAGATTATGAGCCAATGATCGACTCAGAAGCAAGATGGTTTTATCCAGAGCAAAATTTAAATATAGCCGAAAAGAAAAATGATAATTCGCCGAAAGACCAACACTTTGTTGAGGCCGGAGATACTTTATTTACAATTGCACGTGAAAATGATGTGTCAGTGGAAGAATTACAGGAATGGAATAACCTTGCATCTGCTGATCTAATTTTTGTAGGTGAATCATTGGCTATCAATGCTTCGGCAGCAAAACCTAAAACGTCCGAAAGCAAACCTAAAACGGTAGCAACGACATCAAGTAAAAAGCAAGCGACAGCTTCAAGTAATAAAGTTGCAACAGCTAGTACAAAATCTGTGAGTGCTCCGACAACTACGGGAAAAACGTTCACAATGCGAGCAACAGCCTATACCGCGTATTGCGAAGGATGTTCGGGAATTACAGCGAATGGAACAGATATAAGATCGAATCCAAACTTAAAGGTAATTGCTGTAGATCCACGAGTAATTCCTCTTGGGACAAGGGTTTGGGTTGAAGGTTATGGTGAAGCAATTGCAGCAGATACTGGTGGAGCGATAAAAGGTAATAAAATTGATGTATTTATTCCTACCGAGGGACAAGCTCGTCAGTGGGGCGTCAAAAATGTAATTGTAAAAATTTTAAATTAATGTATTTGAGAGGGTGTCTCCTTGAACTGAAGATACCCTTTTTATATTGTTTAAAGTTTACTACTCCTTAATCAATGATTTGCAAAATTCCCATTGAACTTGCATAAGTGGAAGGATTGTTGGAAACCATCAAAAAGAGGAGGGATTTTTATGAAAAAAATGAGCTTAATAATAATTTCTTTATTAGTATTTGTCGGTGGTTGTAGTTTCTTTGAAAAGAAGGAGCAAAAAGTGGCAGTTAACGCAAATTCAGGACTAACTGCAACCGCGAAAGTAATTGGTAAAAATAATGAAAGTTATGGCAATGCATATTTTGAGGAAGAGGATAATGGGGTTAAGATGACACTCGCACTATCAGGATTGTCAGCAGGAACACATGGCATTCATATTCATTCCGTTGGGAAGTGTGAGCCACCAACATTTGAATCAGCAGGTCCTCATTTTAATCCAACGAGTAAAGAGCATGGGAAGGATAACCCTAAGGGATATCATTTAGGAGATCTTCCAAATTTAGAAGTTGGAGAAGATGGTAAAGTGGATTTAAACTTTTTGGCTGAAGGGCTAACATTAGAAAAAAATGCTGCTAACTCATTGTTACGAGATGGGGGCACGACATTAATCATTCATGAATCAGAGGATGATTATAAAACAGATCCTTCAGGTAATTCTGGTGCTAGAATTGCTTGTGGCATTATTCAATAAGGACAATAAATCGACTGTATCTAAAGAAAATCACTTTAGATACAGTTTTTTGTTTTAAGGGTAAAAATCGATGAAACTTTTAGTTCATCACCATAACGTGAGGTTGATTTTTGTTCCGGCTGGGCACTTTCTTACCTCTAGTCAAGTGATCTTAGATAAATTTTATGCGAAGAATTGAATTTGTTTAGGTGGGAGGGGTACCCCTTCCAATCTCACCTGTGTTGTTAATGATAGAGACAACTATACCTCAAATTATATGGGGAGTATTCACAGCTACAGGAATGGTAGCTATAGGTGCGGGAGTAATCGGATACTGGTATCGCAAAATGCTTTGGTTTGAACGCATTATTGCGATTGCAGCTGGTTTACTTCTTATCTATTCAGAAAAGTTTTCAGATTGGGCAGGTTTAGCCATCTTTATTGCGATGTTTGTTATTCAGTATGTAACACAGCATAAAGGTAACGGTGATGACAATCAAAATGGTAAAACGAGTGTTACAGCTTAAGTAAAAAAGGGACGGGCTTCGGCCTGAATGAAAAAATAAGAATTTATCATTTTATAAGCATTTCTAAAACATGCTAATGTTAGTATGTTTTTTCTAATAAACCAAAAATTTAAAACTAAAAAGTAAATGTTTTTTTTGAATTATGAGCATTCCTTGCAAGTTTATATATTGCGATAAAAGAAAGTGATCGCTCATAGTAAGCTACGGGAACGAGTAAGTTTTTTTCCTTTGGCAGTTAAAAAATGAGTGGAATAGAAGCACTTACATAACTTAGCGAGAAATTTCAAGGAAAGTCATTATCAAAATATGTTCAAAAGCAAGCAAAAGTTGATTTGTATATTTTGGTTATGATTGCTAGTGTTAACAACTATAGGGAAATAACAAATGTTATTCAGGTAGCTACCCTTTGTTATTTTTTAATTATAGTGAAAGGAGATTTCTGAATGAAAAAAGTAAGTCTGCTTTTAATGATCATTCTTTTAGTTC
>NZ_MWSJ01000021.1 GCF_002237755.1 Lysinibacillus sp. KCTC 33748
AAGAGCTGCCCGACCTATTCTTCACCTCTACTATATAAAAAAATAGTAGTACGAACCAATGCCTTGGTCTGCACTACTAATCTTAGTATGTTTTTCTTATTGAACTAACGGAGCAGGTTAGTGGAAGAAATAGCAAGTGGGTTTAACTAGGAGAAGTGTCGATGACATTAAAGAAGACACCGAGGTGTCTTATGTTTTTTAAATTAAGAATATTGATAAATTGGAATTTAATTACTTAACATTATACTTATTTTCGGAGCGAGGCATCTTATCGGTGAGTATATACCAAGTAATGCTTGCTGTTAATAATGTTGACGAAATCAAAGCTGTAAGAACACTATATGTTTGCCAAATAAGTATCGTTGACCAATCGAAGGCAAAAAACATTATACACTGGGCAATCGTAGCGATTAGGAAAATAATTGTTACGATTGTTCTCTTTTTTGTCATTGGCTGCTGCTCATTCGTTTTCCTTTTTCTTAATCCTAAGAGAAATAACAGAACGGCCAATAGGCAAAGAATAATTGTGGTAGACGACAAAATGATGTCCAAAAGCTGTGTGCCGCTTATCTCATATGACTGAGTTAGATTGCCGTTTAATATATTTTTAACTTTTAGTACCAGGTTTATATTGGTATTTGCGCCGTTGCTCAGTAAGCAGATGGCTGTTCGTTCATTTGGCAGTATGGCTACTTCGGTTCTAAAATTCGGATTACCCCCAGTGTGTTCTATAAACGTTTGTTCGGCGTTTACCGACCAACCTGCCGCATAATACATATCGTTGACAGCCGAAACAGACATATCACCCCTATGTGATTTTTCGATAACCCTGTGAAATATTTCGGGTATGTCCTGCAAGATACCCATCTGTATGCCCATCCAACGCGCCATATCTTTTGTATTAGAAATGATATAGCCGGCAGGTTTATTCCCAGCATAATCCGGAGCGTTAAATGGAGTTGTTATGAAAAAGGAAGAACGGTAGCCCTGCGCTAACTGTCCAGTGGCTTGAGCATCTTCTTTATAAACATACGTCTGGTGAAGACCTAAGGGTAGAAATACCTGTTCCCTCATAAAGTCTTCATAGCTTTGTCGTGATACAATCTCAATAACCAAACCCAATACGTCATAATTAACGGTTCCATAGTTATATTGTTCACCGGGAGAGAACGCCAATTCAGCATCTACCAGCGTTTCCACAGTCTTTTGCAACATATCAGGCGTATTGCCTTGTGGAATATTTTGAGTATGTCTAATATTTGTTAGGCCGCTAGTATGGTGAAGGAAGTTATTTAGTGTAAGGCTTTGCATATCAACAGGTTTACCTTGATACTTTAACGTAAACCAAGGTAAATATTTTTGGATAGGGTCAGTCATTGATAGCAGCCCTTGCTCTTCCAATAGCAGAATCCCCATACCAGTAAAAGCTTTACTCACCGAGGCCAACTCATAGAGTGTATTTTCACTTGCAGACAACCCCTTTTCAATATCTGCATACCCAGAAGAAAAGTAGAACACTTCATCATTAGCAAGTATTGAGATTGACATTCCAGGCACACCTGATGTACGAGAGGCATCATCTAGCAACGCTTGTATTGCCACAGATTTCGAATCTGACAACGCATAACTTTGTGTTGCGAATCCTGAGAATAATATAAGTATCGTTAATACAAAAACAATAGTCTTTTTCATAAACTCTCCTTTTTGAAGAATTATAAGAGTATAAAAAACTTATTTTTATAATTATAAACTAAATTCTAATTTATATTTCTACTTACCTATATAATATCAAGTAATTGTGAAGAGTTACACTTAAACTAACGGGTGCGTTTCTTTAATAAGCAGGGTACATTTTCACAAATATATCGTACCCATTATACAAATCGTTCGTCTAATATAAAAGAAAAGATTAGCATCAAATAATCCATTAGGTAATTTTTCTACACATTTTCTACACAATCACCTTAACAAACCCTATAATACCAAGGTTTCAGCAGAGTATGCCACTCCCTCCTGGGACGTCTTTAACAAAATAAAGGTTGATTTTCAACCGAAAAGAAAAACGCTTAAAGCCTTATAAATACTAGGTTTTGAGCGTTTTTTTATATTTTGATAAATATTAAAAATCGCATTGAATAACATATAAAATCTATTTTAGGTAAACAAAAAAATTAAGATGAATAAACATTGATTGCTATTTCTTTATCTCGTTCTTCCATCTCTTTTAATACATGCGAATAATGATCAAGTGTTGTTTGAATATCAGATTGTTCTATACGTTTTGAAACAGAATAAATATTAGCACCTTTGTAAATCAAAACACTGGCATGAGTATGGCGTAAACCATGAATATAAATATGTTCGATCTCCAATGCATCTAGTGTTTTTCGTAATAATTTATTACCACCTTCATTTGTTACAGCTAATATTAATTTCTTGAATTCATTCATACCTTTCTTATTATAGAAATTTTTTCTCTGATTGTTCATTTTACTGGCCACAAAAATGAACGATATACGTGATTTTGTGAACGCTAAAGACGTTATAGCTAACATTATCCGTGAGATTGCGAACGGTACATTAACAATTACTAGTACATTACGAGCTGTATTTGTAGGGGCATATCGTAAAGCTGTAGAGCAATTACGGACTAAGTCTAGTAAATCATCATATGATAGAAGAAACACCAAAAAGAGAACGATCAGTACCGTTTTATAACTGGCTTTATGAACGTAATGATTGTACACAAATAAAATAGCAGACCGAACTTAGAAAATTCACTTTGGTAAAGTATCTAATACTAAGAATCAGTATTTATGAAGTAAGGTTTTGGGTTTGTGATATAGTTAATTCCTGCTAAAGAAATTTATCTAAAAGGTGAAAAATGGCTCTGCTCAATGATGTTCTGTTGAAGCAGTCAATCAAATTGTCATGGCTTCGTTAAGCGTAACATGACTGGGGACTTCTTACAGGACAGATAAAAAAAAGATAGAGCAGGTCACTCTATCTTCAAATTATTTCAACAATATGGTAAATCTTGAATCCTAATCTTGTATTTTTACCAATATTCCATCTTCGAAATACAAATATTTCCCATAATCTGAATACACCCATTGCTCTGATTGATGACTAGCAGTAATTGTTCGGTTAATGTCGTCGGGTTCTCCCCAATTGGTATCGAGAACTTGCTCTTTTGTCATTCCTATGTAAATACGATTTTTAGCTTTCTCAATTTTCCTAGCTTCTTTTTCAGCTTTTTCTTTTTTTATAGATGCTTCAAGTTCTTCTATATCTGTTGAAAATTTTTGATATATAAATGATTTAACATTTTCACTTAAATCTCCATTATCTAAAGTTAAAATTTCGTAACCAAAGGGACCAAACGTTTCCGCTTTTTCATAATACCTTTGAACGGCAAGATTATAAAGTTCAATCGTTTTATCTGTTGGTCTGATTTCTAAATCAGGACTTTGAATAAACGATTCTTTATAATAGGAAATTACATCTAAGTAACTTTCTTCATCTATAAGCTTGATCATATTTTTTTCAATATTTTTAGCTTTTTCTTGACGCTTTTGATCTTCAACTGATATTTCTTCTGTTTGCTTCGTTTCAATTGATTCTTCTTTTTCTTCTAACTTTTTTGTAGTTTCTTGATTAGTACAACCAACAAGAGTGAATAAGCATAAAATTAATATTATGAACTTATTGTATTGATTATTTACTTTCACAACATCGACTTGGTTTTCCTGCAATTTTGATTCCTCCAAAAACTAATACTTTGGTCTACTAAGTTAGTTTACTACATTTACTACTATATTAGTATGAAAATTTCAATTTTAATCCATTTTGTAAACCGTAATGTCTTATCACCCACCATACTATTGTAATTAATTTAAAAAGAGATTTATACTTTGAATGAATTTGAAAATATAACAATTGATGCAGCATTAAAACGAGTTCGTAAATATCTAAAACTATTACAAGAAGAATTAGCACATAGAAGCAGTTTGGATAGAGCATACATCAGTATGCTAGAAAGAAATATCAAACAACTGACAATAACAACGATATTTCTATTAGCAGGAGCTTCGGAAATGAAACCTTCTGAATTTGTTAAGTTATTGGAAGATGAATTTGAAGGATATATCATCAAACGCACTACGGAATAGTCACGACTAAAATCAACTACAGGGGCATGATAGTTCTATAAGATAAAGGAATAAGTAAGATGATTATCGAATACCTAAATATCTTCAATTAGGGGGATGTGTATGTACGATTACAAAAGTATTCATTCAGATAAATTTGCTTCATTTATTAAAACTGATGTCATTGAAAATTTTTTAATATTAAATATGAATTGCACTAAACTAAGTACATTGCTGTTTACTGAGGGGTTAAGTGGCTCAGGTATAATAATTAGAGGAATGAATGCTAATTTACAAGGTAATTATGCGTATGATTCTGCTGATGAATTTACTGAGATAAATTTAATTGAGATTGACTTTCCAGATAACTCTGATGGTGCTTTGGAGGATGAAATATTGAAAATTGCACAGAAAATTTCAAATGAGTTTTTATGGAAAATTGATTTAAGAGAGTAATAAGTTAGCTTTCCTTATAAATTTATTTTGCCCTCGGAAATTTTCGCTTTAATTTTTAAACTCGGATGGTTAATATATTCAGTACTGTAAACGCATCAAGAATCGTTGAATCGGATAATTGGCTGTCTCGAATGTCTGAATCTGCAGTTGTTGGTCGTATATTACTATAAATCTTAACTTGCGTCAGTTTTGCGTTACTAATTTTTCTCCGTACTATAACTATATTGCGAAATGCCACCGAATAATATCTGACGACTTTCCTTATTTTTGCCACACTGACAACCAAACACATCAATCAAATTCAGGTAAGTGGCTAAAAGAAAAAAATAAAGATTTTCTATCATAATAACTATTTATTAGTGTAATATATTAATTACAGTATTTTGAATGGGTGGTATTATTATGCTAGCAAACAGTAAACACAAAAAAATTATCATAGTAGTAACAATAACATTTTTTCTAATAAGTGGATTTTTTTCATATCTATTTATCTCAAGCAAAATAGAAAGAAAAAAAGAAGAGAGAGAATATGCTTTCGAAATGAAAAAATCTATTTATAGTAACTATAAAGAATCTATGGATGAAATTGATGTAGCAAAAAATGTTGAAACAGTCATTAGAGTGATAGAAGAATCAGAGGATGTTTTAAATAAGCTTTCTGATGATAAAGAATTAGTAAGATATTATAGCGAGTTTGAAGAAGGAAATGATTACATAGATACTCTAAGAGAACTTGCAATTAAGAATCTTAATTTGGCAGTACCAGCTTTATTGGAATCTTATATAACATTAAGTCAATATGAATCTATTGACTTCATTGAGGAATCAGAACATATTAGCGAGGAAAATAAATCTATATTACTTAAAATAATGGCGAGAGTTGAGACGGAGGAAACGAAACAATATTTGGATAGAATGGAAAAAATGGTGAAAAAAGGGAGGTATGGAGCGGCGATAAGTTTGTATAAAGAAAAAGAACTGATACAACATAGTGAGGACGGTAATGCTTTATACTATTATGCATTATTAAAACAGAATAATTATGGTTATGAATCATTTGAAGCGAAAGAAGAATTGGCGCAAAATGTAAACCCGAATTATACAGGGAGAATGAGTGCTGAAATAAATGAAGAATTTGAATATAAAGAAGGAGTTGTTGGAATTTTCCACAATATGTGGGGGTATTATTATGAAGAAAATCAAAAAAGTGATATTTATATTGGGATGAGAAAGGAAGAAGTTTTGGAATCTAAATGGGGTAAACCAAAGGATGTTAACCGTACTACAACATCTAATAGTATTAATGAACAATGGGTTTATGATAATTATAAATATTTGTATTTTGAAGATGGAATTTTAACTACGATTCAAGAGTAATGTATAGGCACATCATTAATTTGGTGTGCTTTTTTGTGTTGGTGAAAACTATTAATTAGAAACCTAAAGCTCAAAGCAGAATACATGAATCGTTCAAAGGTACTAGGCAGAGTAAGTGGTTTGTTATTATTGCATAAAACTGAGCTTGCTACAATGAGACAGGTAGCTAAGCAATCATTCAAAAGGTTGCAGAACTAAATCAGGATAGCAGAACATGCGTATAAGTACTGCTATGGTAGCACAGAAGTTTTATGTGGCAGGTCGCGACTGACTACTGTAGGGAGGGTTAAGTTAAGGTTAGCTTTAATATATCATACCTCCTATAATTGAAAAACCTTATAGTATAAAATTGTATAATATACAAATCTTATCACATAGTATAATGATACATCCATTAACCTCCAACTTTAGTTGAATAGTAAAAACCTATCTCAAAACGGTTTTGGCGGAACAGCCGTACAACATATCAATTATCTTTCTAAATAAAGCTGACAGAAGTTTAATATCGTTAGGCTACGTTATCTGATCATGGACAGCGTTTCGTCGCTAAATGAACAGAATTGCACGTGTAATTCAATGAAGGAATTATTCACATATAATTAGAGATGTTCTCACTAAACCATTTGTTACTATCATTCTTCCTTCAGAAAGATTCTTTTGTAAATTAGAATAATTTATATAAAAAACGGAAAGAAATAGGGTAAAAATGTTGGAGTTGATAGGTATGGAATTTGATAAAGAGAATGAAGTTTACTGCTACAGCTGTCGTAAAAAAACTTTATTTACACGTAAAGATACGCATAATAAAAGTGGGGTAGACAGTCATTGTAGTGAATGTTCGGGTATTTGGTTTGAATGGCAAAATCGAGCTGTGGAGAGAGAAATGGAAAAGTGGGTTGAATATAATAAAGGGCTCGCAAATTAGAATAAGGCGTAGTTTTCTTCGTTCAAATAGGTAAAGAATAAATAAAAATATTGCTAATCATATTACTAATAGTTTATATATATTTTAGATAGATAGTAAAGAAGCAAAAGAGTCAGCTTGAAATTGAAAGTACTTCTTGTGAAAACAGCTCATGCCTAAGAAGCATGAGCTGTTTTTTAGTCTTTATTTCTTTGTTGAAATCGTAAAAATGACAAATTTAACTTGAACACTTTATGAACGTTTTGTTAAAATTCATAGCACTTTCAAATAGAATATAACAAAATGATAAGATATTTATTATATTTAGCACTATTTATCTACGTATTTCAAGAAAAAACATACTAACATAATACACCCTTTATCATGTTTATGCATAGTTTGCTTATTAATAAATTCATAGCTATCATACCAGTAGTAACACAATTTTAAAAGTAAGGAGATTAGTAATATGAACATTAAATTCACAAAACTAAGTAAGAGTACAAAGGGGATAAGTGCTGCCATTTTAGCAGCTGGAATCATGGGGGTTACAATGGCACCAAATGCATCGGCCCATGGGTTTGTTGAGAAACCAGCTAGCCGCTCCGCTTTATGTAGCCAAAATTATGGCGCGCTTAACTTGAGTTGTGGAAGCATTATGTATGAGCCACAAAGTCTAGAGGCACCAAAAGGATTCCCACAAGGTGGACCAATTGATGGACAAATTGCATCTGCAGGTGGTAAGTTTGGTGGCATCCTCGATCAGCAAACTGCAAATCGCTGGTTTAAAAATACGATTACTGGTGGACCGAATACCTTTACATGGAAGTACACTGCAGCACATTTAACAAGCAAATGGCACTATTATATTACGAAAAAGGGCTGGGATTCTAATAAGCCATTAACTCGCGCTGATCTTGAGCCAATTGGAACTGTTGAACATAATGGTTCTGCTGCATCAAATAATTTAACGCATACAATTAACGTACCAACGGACCGTAGTGGCTACCACGTTATTTTAGCTGTTTGGGATGTAGCTGATACTACAAATGCTTTCTACAATGTCATTGATGTTAATTTGGTTAATAATGTGGATATAGATAAGGAAGCTCCATCTCAACCAAATGGATTACAAGCAACGAAAGTTACTTCTAACAGCGCTGAACTAAAATGGAATCCTTCTACAGACAATGTAGGTGTAAAAGAATATCAAGTATTCCGTGATGGTAAAGTAGTTGGAAATGTAGCGGGAACTACATTCACAGATAAAAATTTAAAAGCGGAAACAAAATATACATATACAATAAAGGCAGTGGATGCCGCTGGAAATGTTTCTAAAGAAAGTGAATCTACATTTGTAGAGACAATGAAAGCAACTCCAGATACGGAAGCACCAACGCAACCAACTACACTACATACGATGGCAGTAACATCATCAAGTGTAGACTTAATGTGGAGTGCATCAGAGGATAATGTAGCAGTTGACCATTATGTTATCTACCGAGAAACACCAGTAGGGCAAATGACTGCAGTTGGAACATCTAAAACTACATCTTTTATGGACATGAATCTACAAGCTAATACAACTTATAAGTATGCAGTCACTGCTGTTGATGCAGCTGGAAATGAATCTATTAAAAGTTCCGTTTTAACTGTGACTACAAAAGAGCAAGGGGCGTCTTATGAGCAATGGAGTTCATATAAGGCATATACAAAAGGTGATAAAGTAGAGCACCAAGGTAAAGTATATGAAGCGGTTCAAAGCTATCAAGGATATGGAGATCCAAATTGGATTTTTGCATTGTCTTTATGGAAAGAAGTTAAATAAAAAGTAAAGTCCTAATAAAAAGCCTTGCTTATGCAAGGCTTTTTTCAAATTTAGTTAATGACTTTATCAATCCAAATGTCTAAGAAACGAGAGAAGAGAAAACTTATAAAAAGAGGTATAATAGGAAGAAACTCAAGATAGAAAGATGGATTTTAAAATGAATGAACAATTAGTAGATTGGATTACACGTTTTCAAAAGGAAAAAGATATAGAGGCTCTCGCAAACTTAAAAGACTATTGCTACTATATGATTGAACCTTTAATTGAGGAGTTTACAGAGAAATACGGTGAAGATGCTGGGGAATTATTAAGATTAAAATGGGATAAGCGTTTTTATTTTATTTTTACTAAGTATCAATTAAATGTTGGACTGCCTTTAGATTCTTTCGTTAAAAATACGTACCGTTTTTATTTTATGCAAGTTTTAAAGAAGGCTGGCTATTGAACCAAATAGTAGGGAGTGTTTCAAAGTTGAACATGGCTCCATTAAAAAATCCTTGTCTCGTGTTAAAAGCGAGACAAGGATTTTTAGGTTTTATCATGCCCTTAGGCGGAAGATTAACTGCCTGTAAAAGCCTGATTAGTTTAGGCTAATTCAGCAGTAGGGGATGAAGAAAACGCCTACTGCTGAAAAAGTCCACTTTATTGATACATTAAATCTTCTGCAAGGTGGGTAAATACCTCACCGATGATGGAGTCTTCGTCGTAAACAGAAGAGCCTGTATTTTCCTCAGGTTGCGCAAATGGAACTTGAGCAATGATACTTGTTTGAAGCTCATCTGCCAATTTTTCGGCGCCACCTTGACCGAATAGATAGTTCTTTTCACCATTCGAATTTTCAAAGTAAGCCATGTTTTCAACAACACCAAGAATCGAGTGTTTCGTATGTTGAGCCATCAAACCTGCACGAGAAGCAACATGGGAAGCTGCAAGGTGCGGTGTTGTGACAATAATTTCTTGTGCTTGTGGAATCATTGCCGCCATATCAATGGCAACATCTCCTGTACCAGGTGGTAAATCTATGAGGAGATAGTCTAATTCATCCCAATGTGTATTAACAAGGAAATTGCGAATCCATTTGTTAAGCATTGGACCACGCCACATGACAGGTTGGTTTTCGTTTGTGAAAAAACCCATCGACATGATTTTTACACCATGACTTATTACTGGAATAGCTGTTTGGTCAAGCATCGTTGGTTTTTGATGAATCTTCATCATAGCTGGAATACTAAATCCATATATGTCGGCATCTAAAATACCTACACGTTTACCAAGACGGGCAAGGGCCACTGCTAAGTTAATCGTCACAGTAGACTTACCGACGCCCCCTTTACCACTAGTAATTGCAATAAATTTGACACCAGAATCGGGTAGAAGCATTGTAGGCATACCTTTATCCGTAACTTTTTCTGATTTTAAAGAAGCTGTTAAACTACGACGTTCGTCATCTGTCATAGAACCAAATGTAATGGAGACATTTGTTGCGCCGATCGCTTTCAACGCTTCTTCAACATCTTGTTGGATTTTGGCTTTTAAAGGACAACCTTGAATAGTTAAGATAATATCAAGTGAGATATGCGTACCATTGACTTGAATATTACGTACCATATTCAAGTCAACAATGCTTTTATGAAGCTCTGGGTCATCAACTTTCTGCAAAGTTTTTAAAATGTGCTCGTTCGTTAGCATATAACCATCCTCCTATTTTAGGCCTTTGCCAAGCCCTTTTAAGAAGTGAGCGCCAAAATTTACAGCACGATTAACATCAGGGTCGTTTAGCATTTTGAACAGCTTAAAGGCACTAACTTTTTCATCAGATTCAACAGCTTTGTTTGCTTCATCTAAGCCAGAATTTAAGCCTTCAATTAGCTTTGTTGTTGTTTCTGGGTTCAGCTCGGTTAATGCTCCCGCAACACCCATTAAGTTGTTGATGATATTCGTAACAGGCTTACGAGTTAATTGTCCAAGAGCAATATGGGTAACCTCTTCTTTTGCTTCTAGTAGTTTCGTAGCTGCTTCTAGTGCTCCAATATCATTTAGTTCTGCCATGATCGTAAAGACCTGGTTAACCATTTCTTCATTTTCAGAAAGAAGTTGCTTTAAATTGTCTAGCTTTTCTTCCTTTAATTGTTCTTCTGTTTTTTGCGCTTTTTGAATTGTCGTAATTGGTGCTGCCATGAACTCACTCCCTTTCGTTAGTTGTTAAGTGAACGTAGCCAGGACGATTCCATTTGCGTTCTACCTCAACACCATTTTGTGGATGACGTTTTTTATAGCGCGGGTTTGTTCTAGGAAGTGGAGATTTTCCTTTTTGTTTCAATACTTCTACACGTACTTTTGTTTGTTTGTATGCAGGTGTCGATGTATTGATGTCTCCAGCTGGCCCTGTTAAGAAATTAATCGCCGAATCTTTGCTAACAGAGTTCATAGGTAAGAAAAGTTCATTTCCTTGTACGCGATCTGTTACTAGGGCATTTAATTTTAATGCGCCTTGAGGAGACACTAAACGAAGAAGAGCTCCATCTTCAATGCCACGTTCTTTTGCTAATTCTGGTGATACTTCAACAAAAATTTCAGGTACTTTCGATTGAATACCTTTTGATTTATTTGTCATATTACCTTCATGGAAGTGTTCAAGCATACGGCCATTGTTAATATGGCAATCATATTGCGCTTCATATTCAACCGGTCTGATCCAATCATTTAAAGCAAAACGAGCTTTTTTGTCAGGGAAGTTAAAACCATCTTCATATAGTAATGGTGTGTCTTTACCATCATGGCTACCCCAACAGAAGCTACCCCAATTTTCTAATACATCATAGTTCGCTTGCGAGAAGAATGGAGCAAGACTAGCCATTTCAGCAAAGATTTCACTTGGGTGACTGTAATTCCAGTCAGCACCTAGGCGACGTGCTACTAATTGAAGGATTTCCCAATCGGCTTTTGATTCACCAAGTGTTGGTAATACTTGATATAGTCGTTGTACACGACGCTCTGTATTCGTGAAAGTACCTTCTTTTTCAAGAGAAGGTGCTGCTGGTAAAATAACATCCGCATATTGTGCTGTACGTGAAAGGAAGCAATCTTGTACAACAAAGAAGTCTAATTGTGAAAGTACTTTATCTACATGGTTAGCATCGCAATCTACAAGTGCCATATCTTCCCCAACTAAATACATTGCTTTCATTTTACCTTCCATGATAGCATCTAACATTGCCATATTCGTACGACCTGGTTCAGGTTTGATATTCACACCATATGCTTCTTCAAATTTCTTACGTGCTTCGTTGTCTATTACTTTTTGATTACCTGGTAATAGATTTGGTAGTGTACCCATATCACAAGCACCTTGAACATTGTTGTGACCACGAAGAGGGTAGGCACCTGCACCTGGACGACGATAGTTACCAGTAGCTAGAAGTAGGTTAGAAATTGCAGCTGATGTATATGAGCCACCTGTATTTTGTGTGACACCCATACCCCAAAGTACACATGTACCGTCAGCATCACGAATCATTTCAGCAACATTTATCAACGTTTCTTTTGAAATGCCCGTTTCTTTTTCTGCATATTCTAATGTGTATGTTTCAAGTACATCTTTAAAATCATCAAAGAAGTGCACGTTCTCTTTAATGAAGGCTTCATCATGCCAACCTTGATCGATCATATATTTTGTAACGGCCATTAACCATACTTGGTCTGTTCCTTGTTTTGGGCGCATGAAAATATCAGAACGCTCAGCCATTTCATGTTTACGAACGTCGGCAACAATTAATTTTTGACCGTGTAACTTATGTGCACGTTTTACACGAGTAGCTAAAACAGGGTGACCTTCTGCAGGGTTAGCCCCAACAATAATAACAAGGCCGGCTTTTGCGATATCTTTGATCGTTCCAGCGTCGCCACCTATACCAACTGTGCGTAGTAGGCCATCTGTAGCTGGAGATTGACAATAGCGTGAGCAGTTATCAACGTCGTTTGTTTCAAATAATTGACGTGCCATTTTTTGAATTAAGTAGTTTTCTTCATTTGTAATTTTTGAAGAAGAAATAAAGCCGACAGAACCAGAACCGTGTTCTTTTTGAATGCCACCTAGTTTAGTAGCAATTAAGTCAAGAGCTTCATCCCATGAAGATTCAACAAATGCATCATTTTTACGAATTAATGGTTTTGTAATTCGTTCTTCAGAGTTGATGAAGTCCCAACCGAATTTTCCTTTTACACAAGTAGAAATTGCATTTACAGGACCGTCAGAAGGTTGCACTTTTAAAATTTTGCGGTCTTTTGTCCAAACTTCGAACGAACAACCTACGCCACAGAAAGTACAAACTGTTTTTGTTTTCTTCGTCCGTTTACTACGCATAGCAGCCTCGACTTCAGAAACAGCGAAGATACCGCTATAACCAGGCTCAACTTCCTTAATTAAATTAATCATCGGATCTAATGTATCTTGCTTAAGCCCAGTCATAAAACCAGCTTCACCAAGCATTGATTTTTCCATTAATGCGTTACATGGACAAACGGTAACACATTGCCCACAGCCTACACATGAAGAATCGTTAATGGCAACGCCTTCATCCCATACTACTTTTGGTCTTTCCGCTTCCCAGTCAAGAGATAATGTTTCGTTAACTTGTAAGTTTTGACAAACCTCTACACATTGTCCACATGCGATACATTGGTTTGGATCGTATCGATAAAATGGGTGCGACATGTCTACTTCGTGAGGTTCAACTTTTGGTTGATAAGGATATTTTTGATGTTCGATTTCCATTAATTCTGCTGTGTTATGTAATGTACAATTACCGTTGTTATTATCACAAACTGTACAATACAGCAGGTGGTTTTCTAATAGACGATCCATCGCTTCCGTTTGTGCAGCTTTCGCTTTATCAGAAGTAAGTTGGATATCCATGCCGTCTATAGCTTTTGTTGAACAAGAGCGAACTAACTGTCCGTTTACTTCAACGATACATGTATCACAAGTTTTGATAGGGTCAACAGATGGTACATGACAAATTTGTGGGTGGGCGATGCCATTTTGATTAATGGTATCAAGTATTGTAGCTCCCTCTGCTACATTATACGATTGGCCATTAATGTTAATTTTACTCAAGGTGATTTCCTCCTTTTGTTCTTAGAGACTTTTTTGGCAACAGGTTAATACTGGGGATAAACCGAGAATAGGACTGCGAGTTTTTTATGTTGAATGTCTTGTTCATTTAAAAAATGGTCTTGTTATAATGTCATTTCCCGATGTATCCAATTTCTACACTAAGATAGATGAAGAAACATGTATCACGAGTTGTTATTGCTGATATTGCTGAAAAATAAAAAAATCCACCATGAAAAGGCACGTTTAAAACATGCTGATTCGTCATGGTGGATAAAATTCTTAACAGGCCTTGCTAAAAATTCAATCTACTTTTATTTTTTATTCAATATAACTATAGAATATAAATATTAAAACCACCATGCCAAAAGTTCAAACCTATTTGTATAAAACCATGACATAAGAATCAAAATACTTTCATTCCATACATAATATCACTTATTATAGCCTTTTCAGCTAAAATGGACAATAATTATAATAAAAATTATTGATTGAGAATAATTATCATTGAATATTTTCTCTTTAATTTTTATTTAAGTTGCTATATTATTAACAAACTATAAGGGTGACCCCCATGAACATAGGATAAAAAGATTAATTACGTTGGGAGAATCGTTAAAATGTCAAAAAAAGTGCATGAATTCAACGACATTATTCGAAAACTACGAAAAGATATATTTGGAAAAGGACCGGAGCGTATTCATACGGTTTTCATCGAGAACATGGCTGTGTCAACTTTATATGGGAATATCACACCGACAGAAAAATTTATTGCGAGTACACCTGAAGGGTTAAAAATGGTCCATGCTGCACGTACTAGGATGATTCAAGATTTGTATACTAAATCACCTCCAGAAGGAATGGAAGAACTGATGGGCACTAAGTTACTCCATTTATTTTCAGATATTAAAATTGAAGAAGATTTTGCTATTTCCGTATTTGTTTTTGAAAATAATATTAGTGAATAAAGGGGATGCCATATGGAGCGAGCGGTAGCTAGAGACATAATACGTGTTGAAGGTAATCAAATCAAAGAAATAAAAGATACTGTTGTTACAGAATATGCTGTGACAGTGAAGATTAATGAGCAAGAATTTGTGACGATGGTTTGCACACCAGAGTATGTAGAAGATATGGTTATTGGCTATTTGGCTTCTGAACGAATTATTCGTAATTACGATGATATTGAAGAAATTTGGCATCAAGAAAAAGAAGGCTTTGTACATGTTAAAACAAAGCGTGTGAATCCTTACTTTCAACAAATTCAAAATAAACGTTACATAACTTCTTGTTGTGGCATGAGCCGTCAAGGTTTTGTTTTTGCTAATGATGCATTAGTAGCAAAAACAATGGAAGGCATTCATGTGCGTATTACAACAGATGATTGTTTTCGTTTAATGCGCGATATGCAAGATTTGGCTGAAATCTTCAAACAAACTGGTGGTGTTCATAATGCAGCACTATGTGATACGAATGGAGTTTTATTAAGCCGAATGGATATTGGGCGCCATAATGCCTTAGATAAAATTTATGGTTATTGCCTAAAAAATAATATTAGCATTCAGGACAAAATTATCGTGTTTAGCGGAAGGATTTCATCAGAAATTTTACTTAAAGTATCGAAAATTGGCTGTGAAATTGTTTTGTCCAAATCTGCTCCTACAGAATTGGCATTGCAATTGGCAGAGCAACTCGGTATTACGACGGTAGGCTTTATTCGCCAAAGTACACTTAATATTTATACACATAAGGAACGTATTCATTTACCTACAAATGAGTTAGAGCCCCCGGACGCAATTACTCCAAGGTGAAATTGATCAAAATGAAAGGAAGAGATTAAAATTACTAATCTACGAGACCAACTACAAAGACCATTAAGAGATTTGAGGATATCAGTAACAGACCGTTGTAATTTTCGTTGTCAATATTGCATGCCTGCAGAAGTATTTGGTCCTGATTATGCTTTTTTACCGTCCGATAAAATATTGAGTTTTGAAGAAATCGAACGATTAGTAAAGATTTTCGTTTCATTAGGTGTGAAAAAAGTGCGCATTACTGGCGGTGAGCCTTTACTACGTCGTGATTTGCCAAAATTAATTGAACGTATACATCGCATAGTTGGAGTAGAGGATATTGCTTTAACGACCAATGGCACATTGTTGAAAAAATATGCAAATGAATTGGCGCGAGCTGGTTTATCACGAGTAGCTATTAGCCTAGATTCTCTAAACGAGGAACGCTTTTTCGAGATGAACGGTCATCGAGGAAAAGTGAAAGCGGTATTAGAAGGTATAGAAAAAGCAGCAGAAGCAGGTTTACAAGTTAAGATCAATATGGTCGTTCAAAAAGGAAAAAATGACCAAGATATCGTTGCGATGGCAGAATATTTTAAAGAGAAACAGCATATTCTTCGCTTTATTGAATATATGGATGTCGGTAATTCAAATGGATGGCGGCTAGATGACGTTCTGTCGAAGAAAGAAATCGTTGACCAAGTCCATCAATTTTCTCCACTGCATCCTGTCGACCCTAATTATAAAGGGGAAGTAGCTACTCGTTATCAATATGAGGATGCCAAAGGTGAAATTGGCGTGATATCATCTGTAACAGATTCTTTCTGCTCAACGTGCTCGCGTGCCCGTATTTCGGCAGAAGGAACATTATATACGTGTTTATTTGCAACAGAGGGAACGAGTTTACGAGAATTATTAAGGTCTGGGGAAGATGATGAAACTATTACCCAATGCATTTCGAATGTGTGGGAAAATAGAAAAGATCGCTATTCCGATGAACGAAATGAACAGACGATGGAAAAACGAAGAAACTCAAAAATTGAAATGTCACACATCGGTGGTTAGACAAAATAGAGTGATATTAGTTGGTACTAGCTTGTTAGTATTAGTGACTTATAGTTAAAGAGCAGAAAAAAAACGGCACAATAATGCCGGATTTTTATCTTCATTCAGCAGAAAACTACTACCTAGAAGGTGGTGATATGGATGCGTATGAGGTTTTTTTCAGTGGGTGTCCAAGTACCTGCTGAGTGAAGATAAAGCCTCCGGCGGATGTCACGGATTTTCAAAGGAATGAATATAAGGATGTTAGCCTAAAACCTTCGCATCCTGCGAAAACGGCTAACTGACCTGCATCCTGCAGGCCTTAGCACAATTCAAAATCCGGACGCAATTACGCCAAGGCAAAATTGATTTGATGTTTATTTATGCACAAAGTCGCCACTTTTTCCGCCTGTTTTTTGAACAAGGTAAGTTTCTTTAATGACCATAGACTTGTCGACTGCTTTACACATATCATAAAAAGTCAGTGCAGCAATGGATACAGCAGTTAGTGCTTCCATTTCGACACCTGTTTTACCACTACATTTCACTGTAGCTTGAATGTGTAGTTCGTAACCAACCTCTGCTTTTGTATAGTCAAATTGAAGGTCGGTTCCTTGTAACATAATCGGATGGCACATTGGGATAATATCAGCCGTTTTTTTAGCACCTATAATCCCAGCAATTTGTGCCACATGAGTTGGGTCGCCTTTTTTTATGCCTCCTTGTTGGATGGCTTCATAGACCTCATCAGATAACGTGATTGTACTGCGAGCGATCGCTGTACGGTTTGTGCTTGTTTTTTCTGAAATGTCGACCATTTTAGGACGACCTTCTTCGTTCCAGTGTGTAAAATTACTCATTATTAGATTTCCTTTCAAATGTTTGTAGCCAATCTTGTTGTGAATTGATATTGATGAATGTTGAGCTGTCGTCTTCAAAGGGAACATAACACACTTGAAGTTGCTCTAACAAGACTTTCATACTTCGCTTGTTTTGTTGGACTAGTTGATGTGCTTTTGGTAAAGCACTGCGTCGATATAAAGCAGCAAGAGGTTGTAATCTTGAAGCTTGTTTAGGAACAATAGCCTCATAACGGTCATCGATAAATGTTAGCATAGTTTGGACAAATTCTGCATTAATAAAAGGCATATCGCTTGCTATTACGAAAAACCACTCTACTTCTGGGAAGTTTGTCATGATATGATGCAAGGCAAATAGAGGTCCTTGATGAGGCTGTTTTTCAATGCTCCATTGGACATCATCTTCTACAAACTTCGATTGCAAGCTAGCATTTGTAGCAATAATTAAAGGATGTAGTTGATTTTTTTGTAAGGCTATGAGACTTTGCTTATATAAAGGCAGACCAGCAAATAATTCAAACATTTTCGCTTGACCATACCGAGAAGATTGACCGCCAGCTAAGACAACACCAGCTATTTTCATATGCGATTCAACTCACCGACAAAATGTTGCACAGTAGGAAGAATCAGTTTTGTCATGGCAAGTGTTACGGCATTCGTGGAACCCGGTAGCACATAGATAGCCGTTTTATTGCGACTACCTGCTGTTGCACGACTAAACATAGCTTTTGGGCCGATTTCTTCATAGCTTAATGTTCGAAATAACTCACCAAATCCCATCATTTCTTTTTCGAAAAGAGGGAGAATCGTATCATAAGTTTGGTCTCTAGGTGTAAACCCTGTTCCACCTGTTACGATAATGGTATTAATGGTAGAATCAGCGCACCATTTTTGTACATGGTTTGAGATTTCAAGTGGTTCATCTTTTGATATTTGATAGTCTACTAATTCAAATGAAGCTTCTTGAAGCAATGATTGAATACGCTGACCACCATGATCATCCGCCTTCGTGCGTGTGTCACTTACTGTTAAAATGGCAGCTCGTATAGAAAGTTGACTATGTGTAGGATGCAAGATAAAAGGCCTCCTTTTAAAGAGTTGATATTGTTTTTGCTGAAAAACATTGCTTTTATTATAAAGCTATAAATGAAAAGGTCAAACTAAAATTCATAGAAAGAAAGGCAAAAACGTTTATGCATAATAGATATTCTAGACAACAATTATTCAGCCCAATCGGAGAACAAGGGCAGCTATTACTAAAACAAAAGCATGTCTTAATGATAGGGGTTGGTGCTTTAGGCAGTGCTAGCGCAGAGGCTCTAGTAAGGGCCGGTATCGGAAAATTGACGATTATTGATCGTGACTATGTAGAGTGGAGTAATCTACAAAGACAACAACTATATACTGAGCAAGATGCACAAGAAAAAGTCCCTAAAGTCATCGCTGCAAAACAACGACTACAAAGCATTAACTCTGAGGTAGAAATCAACGAATATATAGTTGATGCGTGTACAGAGCAATTAGTTTCACTGCTTGAAGATGTAGATATGATGGTAGATGCAACGGATAATTTTGATATTCGCTTTATGATGAACGATCTTGCACAAAAATATCAAATTCCTTGGGTTTATGGTTCTTGTATTGGCAGTTATGGCGCTACTTATACGATTGTGCCAGGTACAACACCTTGTTTACATTGTTTGCTAGCAGCGATACCCAATACGGGGATGACATGCGATACAGTAGGAATAATCAGTCCGACTGTTCAAATCGTAGCAGCCTATCAAGTAGCTGAGGTTTTAAAGTATTTAGTAGGTAATGAAGAAGCATTACGAAAAAGTTATTTAACTTTTGATGTTTGGCAAAATCAACACTATGAAATAAACGTTGAAAAAATTCGTAATCATGATTGTCCATCCTGTGGAAAAAATCCGACGTATCCGTATTTGTCATATGAAAATCAAACAAAATTAAATGTATTATGTGGTCGGGATGCTATTCAAATACGTCCACCTAAACCGATTCACTATAATTTGGATCAGCTCGCTGTCCAACTTCGTCCTTATGGTGATATTCAACAAAATCCCTATTTATTATCTTGCCAAGCAGAAGATTATCGACTAGTGATTTTTCAAGATGGACGAGTTGTTATTCACGGTGTAAAAGATATACAAAAGGCTAAAACCATTTATTATCGTTTATTCGGATAAAGGAGTGTTCTAAAATGTTAGAAAAAAGAAAACCAATTGCTGTTGCGGAAGCTGTTCAACGGGTCATGCAGTTTGCATTCCTAGAAAAAGTAGAAACCGTATCACTACAGCAAGCACATGGACGTTTTTTAGCAGAAGATATTGCAGCTGACCAAGATGTACCATCATTTGATCGCTCACCATATGATGGTTATGCTATTCGCTCGGTCGATAGTCAGGAAGCATGTTCAGAAAATCCAGTAACCTTCAAAGTAGTAGGGGAAATTGGGGCGGGCTATGTATTTGAGGGAGCAGTGGGTGATCGAGAAGCGGTGCGCATTATGACAGGAGCTCCTATCCCACGCGGTTGCGATGCAGTCGTTATGCTAGAATTAGCACGCACCTTTGAAGAAGACGGTCAACGTTATATGTCAATTAAACGCTCTTATGAAGCAGGAACAAATATTTCCTATAAAGGTGAGGACGTTCAAAAAGGCGCAATTCTTATTGAAAAAGGACAATACATCAATCCGGGTGTTGTCGCATTACTTGCTACTTTTGGTTATGATCAAGTACCCGTTTTTCAAAAACCAATTGTAGGCGTTATTGCAACAGGAAGTGAATTACTAGAACCAAGTGATGCTTTACAGCCAGGGAAAATTCGTAATAGTAATGCCTATATGATAATGGCTCAAATTGAACGTGCTGGGGCAACCGTCAAATATTTTGGTAAATTGAGCGATGAGTTAAATTTATGTATACAAGCTGTAGAAAAAGCTCTTCAGGAAGTAGATATATTGATTACAACAGGAGGAGTATCAGTAGGCGATTACGATTACTTACCTGCCATTTATGAAGCCATTGACGCACAGGTACTGTTTAATAAAGTGGCAATGCGACCAGGTAGTGTAACAACTGTTGCGGCTCGAAATGGTCAATTATTATTTGGACTTTCAGGTAATCCATCAGCTTGCTATGTTGGGTTTGAACTATTTACCCGACCTATTATTCGAACAGCATTCGGTAATAAGCAACCACATCTACGTAGAGAGCAGGCTGTTTTAGGTGCGGACTTTAAAAAACCGAATCCGTTTACTCGTTTTGTACGTGCTAATGCCTCGTACGAAAACGGTCAATTAATTGCAGTTCCTTCTGGTTTTGATAAATCTAGTGCGGTTTCTTCTTTAGCGGAAGCTAATGCCTTTATTGTATTACCAGGTGGATCACGTGGATACGAAAAAGGAATGCAAGTTGTTGTCTTAATGTTAGAAGATTTGCAGGGAAGTGAGTGGCCATGGGACAACATCGAAAAATCCTACAAATCATAGGCTATCAAAATAGTGGCAAGACGACGTTAATGGAACAGCTCATTACACAAGCTACCATAGATGGTTTTCGGGTAGGAACAATCAAGCACCATGGACATGGTGGTATCCCTATGATCGAAAGTTCAAAAGATAGTGTTCGTCATGAGAAAGCGGGTGCAAGTGTCACAGCAGTTGAGGGAGAAGGTACTTTGCGCATGAGTATTCACCAAAGTAACTGGCAGCTTGCTGATATACTAGCTATTTATGAAACATTTAAGATGGATATCATTTTTATTGAAGGCTATAAAAATGAAGACTTTCCGAAGGTTGTTCTTTTGCGCCAGGCGGAAGATGAATCTTTGCTACAAAAAGTAAGTAATATCATCTGTGTTCTTTATTGGCCAACCTATCCACTAAATAAACCACTAGATTACCCAACTTTTTCAATTCATGAGAAGGAACAATATATAAAATTTTTAATGCAAGAAATGAGGCAGAAATCATGACTACATCGTTGTTTGAAATTATTGATAAACCAATTGATGTTGAAGAAGTTAGACAAAAAGTATCAGATCGAAATGCTGGTGCGATCACTGTTTTCATCGGAACAGTACGTGAAATGACAAAAGGAAAGAAAACACTACATTTGGAATATCAAGCTTATCCAGCTATGGCTATTAAAATGTTTGAACAAATATCTAAAGAAATACAAGAGCGATGGTCAGAAGCAAAAGTAGCCATTACACATCGTGTTGGTCATTTAGAAATCTCGGATATTGCCGTAGTAATCGCGGTTTCATCACCACATCGTAAAATAGCCTATGAAGCAAATGAATATGCTATTGATCGTATAAAACAAATTGTGCCTATTTGGAAAAAAGAGTATTGGGAAGATGGGACCGAATGGATTGGTGATCAATTAGAAAATGTCCCTTATCCAAAAGGAAATCCATCAATCAGTGAGGAGGAATCTTGTGATTAACATATTATTATTTGCTCACTTACAAGAAAGTATAGGCGAGTCAAAATTATGTGTAGACCTGTCAGATAGAACAATTGGACAAATTAAAGAATGGATGGAAATACAATATCCACAGGTTTCTTTACAACATGTTATGACAGCGGTAAATGAGGAATTTGCAACAGATGCAACGGTCGTAAAAAAAGGGGATACAGTCGCGTTCATTCCACCCATTAGTGGAGGGTAAAAAGAAAAGATGTAGTTGGTCCAGTTTAGTGAACCGACTACATCTTTTATTATTTTGATCCAGAAAAAGCTCGTCGTAGGGGAAGATACTCTACTGGTTAAAGTTTTACTTTATGCCTTTATGAGATGAACGCTCAGAAGCATAAGGAAGGAAATACCTATCATACAAATCACCCATGACCAAGCGAGTGACATGTTACCTGAACCAATCGCCATGTAAATAGCAAGTGGCGTCGTTTGCGTTTTGCCTGGGAGGTTACCAGCAAACATTAAGGTTGCACCGAATTCACCTAAAGCTCGTGTAAAACTTAAAATTCCACCAGAGACAATTGATTTTAATGCAAGAGGAATAGAAATAAAGAAAAAGACTTGCCATTCTTTTGCACCATCAACACGTGCAGCGTTCTCGATGTCCTCATCAACAGATTCAAAGCCGGTTTTTGCTGATTGATACATTAAAGGAAATGCAACGACAGTAGAGGCTATGACTGCCGCCCACCATGTGAACATAACGGGTTGGTTAAAAAGCCATGTAATAAAGTTACCTAGTACACTGTTCTTACCAAAAATAATAATTAGAAGAAACCCTATTACAGTAGGGGGCAATACTAGTGGTAAAAGTAACACTGTTTCTAGAAATAATTTTCCTTTGAACATACGTTTTGCCATCCATTTACCAAATAGAATACCAGTTACTATCACAATTATTCCTGACACAAGAGCTATTTCGATAGAAAGTTTTAGAGGTGACCAGAAATCAGTACTCATCTATTAATGAGTCCCTTGAAACCCATATTTTTTAAATACTTTCATCGCTTCATCACTTTGTAAATAGTGATAAAAATCTTCCGCTTCTTTTGCATGCTTACTATCTTTGATAACACCTACAGGATAAATAATAGGTGTATGCATATCTTCTTTGGCTGTAGCAACGACATCGACTTTTTCTGATACAAGAGCATCTGTTTTATAAACTAGGCCTGCATCGACATTTTCAGTTTCTGTATATGTAAGAACTTGTCGTACGTCTTTTGTATACACTACTTTTGATTCTACATGTTCCAAAAGCTTCATGTTTTTCAATATTTCTATACCGTACTTGCCAGCAGGAACCGTTTCAGGTGTACCAATGGCAATCTTATCAGCTTTCGTTACGTCTTCAAATGATTGAATCTGTTTTTCATTTTTCTTAGGAACAATCAATACTAATTCGTTCGCTAAAAGATCTGTTCCTTGTTTTTTATCGATTAAATCTTCTTGAACTAGCTCATCAAACTTATCTTCTGCTGCTGAAAAGAAAAGATCAACAGGAGCACCTTCTGAAATTTGTTGTTGTAATGCACCAGAGCCACCAAAGTTAAATGTGATTTTAATAGTATCGTGTTCATTTTCATATGCTTTTTGAAGCTCTTCTAATGATTCTTGTAAACTAGCTGCTGCGGAAATCGTTAACTCAACGGGCTCTTTTGTTTTGTTGCTGTTTTCTTGGCTACTGCAGCCTGCTAAAATGCTGACTAGTAGTAACAATGAAGCTATCAAATTATAATACTTTTTCACTTTGATTATACTCCTTTTATAACTCGTTATAACAAGACATAACTAATTATAATTAGTTATGTCTAAAAAAGAAATACCAAATCGTTAGAAACATTCAAGATGTTAAATATATTATAATTACGTTACTATTGTAATCAATAGAAGCATAAGGGGAGATTTTTTACATGCCACATGAACATTCCTATACGATTGAAGAGGTTGCTCAATTATTAAAGGTTTCAAAATTAACGATCTACGATTTAGTGAAAAAGGGAGATTTACCTGTTTTTCGTGTAGGTCGACAAATGCGCGTAGATAGAACCGATTTACAATTATATATACAAAAGAGCAAGTCAGGAGCAACTACTACCGCATCTACTACCTCGACTATTCCTTCTACAAACAAAAAAGTTATTATTAGCGGACAAGACTTAGCTTTAGACTTATTAGGAAAATATATAGAGAAAAAACAATCGAATAAAGTATTGCGCTCTCATGAAGGTAGCTTTAATGGTATTATGGGGCTGTATAATGGGGAAAGTGATATTGCTAGTTTACATTTGTACGATGGTGATACAGGGGATTATAACACACCGTATTTGAAAAAGATTTTTGTAAGCCACTCTTATATTCTTATCAATCTGATTTCACGCCAAGCAGGCTTTTATGTGAAAAAAGGAAATCCAATGCAAATTCAATCAATGGATGATTTTAAGACTAAAACACTAAAATTGATGAATCGTGAAAAAGGTTCAGGTGCTCGTACTTTCCTAGATGAGCAATTACGCATTCATCACATATCTCCATCCTCAATTGAAGGGTATAATGAAGAAGAAATGAGCCATATAGATGTAGCTTCTGCTGTCGCAAATGGAAATGCAGACATTGGAATAGGCATTGAAAAAATATCAAAACTTATAGATGTTGACTTTATACCACTTGTTAGAGAACGATATGATATTGTCCTATTAAAAACTCCCGAAAATCAACAGCTGCTTGAAACGGTAAAAGAGATTTTAAATTCACCAGATTTCCAAGCGGAAGTAGTCGCATTAGGAGATTATGACGTCAGTCAAATGGGACACGTTATATATGAAACACTTTAATAATGCATGGTGTGAAAAAAACTTACCGAAAAGGCAAGTTTTTTTACATTAATCGGGGAAATTATAATAATACTTCAGTTTCAGCATCAAAAAATAGTAGGTGTTGAGGCTGGAGAGAAAGAGTTTCTCCGATGTTAAAGCTATGTTGGCCACTCCATTTAATTGTCCATGTTTGATCTGCCAATCGGACAATGATATGCGTTTCATGTCCTAGCTGTTCAATATTTACTATAGGAAGATGCAAAACGTCTCCTTTTTGGAGATGCTCAGGCCGAACGCAGACTGATAATGGTGTATGTTGAGGTAAACGTGCATAAACACCGCTTGAAAGCTTCATTTTAAATTGATTTTCAATAATGAGCGTAGTATCTTCTAGAACTGCACTTGCCATGTTTATAGCTGGAGAGCCTATAAAGCTTGCGACAAATAAATTTTTGGGTTGATTATACAATTCTAGAGGTGTTCCAATTTGCTGAATACATCCATTATGTAAAACCATTACTCGATCCCCCATGGTCATCGCTTCTGTTTGATCGTGGGTTACATAAATAGTTGTTAAGCCCAATTTTTTTTGTAGTTGTTTGATTTCTGTCCGCATTTGCGTTCGTAATTGTGCATCTAAATTGGATAAAGGCTCATCCATCAGACACAGCGGAGATTGGCTTACGATAGCACGTGCAAGAGCAACACGTTGACGTTGACCTCCGGATAAAGCTTTTGGTTTTCGATGTAAATAATCTGTCAGCTTTAGCAATTCAACACTTTCTTGCAAACGTTTCTGCTGCTCTTGTTTATGAACGCCTTTTCTTTTTAAACCAAATAAAATATTTTGTTCCACTGTTAGATGTGGGTATAGTGCGTAATTTTGGAAAACCATTGATAAATTTCGTTCTTGAGGGGAAGCCATATCTAATGTGTCCCCATTTATTTGTATTGTGCCACTCGTCATTTTATCTAAGCCAGCAATAAGGCGCAGAAGTGTACTTTTACCTGAACCAGATGGACCTACTAATACAAAGAATTCACCTTTTTCAATCGTAATATTAATATCTTTTAATACAGGTGGTTGGGCATTATATGCTTTTTCGACATGCGTTAGCTTAATAAAACTCATTTGTTAAACCTCATTTCAAATGATAACTAAAACAAAAGTCATTGTAACATATTCTTGTGGCACACATTATGATAGAGAAATTAACGCAGGACAAAATCTTAAAAAGAAGCTGAGTAGTTCAAAGAGGATTCAGCATTCATTAATCTAAGTGATTCAACGCTTGCGCTGAACATTTTTAAAGGTATTGAGTGGTTATTTCGATTTCAATTAACGAGGTTTGTTGATCTAAAATCGTTACTGTACCTCGTTAGTTGAACTGATTTTAGTAATGGAGTAAGTTGGTTTGTGAATAGATTTTAAAAAAATTTAGCTTTTGCACTAGACAAATATGATTTTTTTATATATAGTATAATTAATAAAATCGTTTTCAAGAGAACAATAAATTCACATATTACAAAGAGTAATCGTGTTTTATTTGATGCTTTTTGTAATATGTGAATTTTCTTTTGGTAATATGATTTTAATTAATACAATTAATGGAGGTCATTCAAATGACACAAGGTACAGTAAAATGGTTTAACTCAGAAAAAGGTTTCGGTTTCATCGAAGTAGAAGGTGGAAATGACGTATTCGCTCACTTCTCAGCTATCCAAGGTGACGGCTTCAAAACTCTTGAAGAAGGTCAAAAAGTTGAATTTTCAGTAGAAGAAGGTCAACGTGGACCTCAAGCTACAAACATCGTAAAACTTTAATTTTAATGATGTAACCATAAAAAGGCATCCTTTCAATAGGATGCCTTTTTTTATGCATAAAAGGAAGTGATAGAAAGTGGAAAAAAGTGGGTTAGCACTACCTGTTTTTATTCCATCTCAAAATTCAACTCATCAAACATTAATTTAATTTCTTTCCCATTAACAGAAAAAAGAAAGCGAAAAAATAGTAATGAAATTTAACTTAAAATGGAACTTAATTCCTGTTTAATCGTATACAAAGTAATAGGATGTATAAAATTTAGGGGGGAGAGTTTATATGCGTAGTAAAAATTTAATTATTATGATAGTGGCATTTATTGTAGAAGTTTTAATTACGTATTTTATTGCTTCATTTTTCTCCGTAAGGTTTATTGAGATAATGTTTTTCACTGGTATAGCCTTTGCTGGTGGCACTTTTTACTTTTCGAGTAGTGGTGGAGCTATGACTAGGTTATTTGCATCTCAAGTTAGTGGGCAAACAGGCATAATTCAGAAAAGGGAACAGTTTACTTATCAACTAGGTCCGATATTTATTACGTCAGTTATATTCTTTTTAATTGGTTTAGTACTCTTTCTCTTATTAGTTTGGGGAATAATTCCTCCGGTGGAAGCTTGAAATACTTATAAAATTGCTGTAGACAAAGTAATGTGTGGCTTTGTCTACAGCAATTTTAATGATTAATCGCTTAGCATTGCTTTTAATGTCCGTTTTTGCCAGCCTAGCCTGAAGTATGCGTATTGTAATACAAAATGCACACAGAAGGCAGCAGGGTAAGCTAACCAAACACCATTTAGCTCGAATGTAGTGTAGTGCGATAAAACAAACGCTAATGGCACCTCGACTACCCAAATCGCGATAACTAGGAAAATTGTAGGCCATAAGACAACACCTGTAGCACGCATTGTAGCCGAAACTGTTTGTGTATGGCCAAAAATTAAATAGCTCCAAAATGCAATATATAGATAATTCTTTGCGATCAGTACCGTATTCTGTTGATCAATAAAAAAAGATAAAATAGGCTCCGCAAATAAATACATAATTAAAATAATCGTACCACCTAAAATATAGTTAATAAACACACCTAGTTGACGAATTTTTTTAATCATTTCTGTGGAGTTAGCCCCTAAAGCTTGCGCCACAAATACAGATGTCGCAATCGCGATACTCATCGCAGGCACCTGTGCATAGCTAGCCACCTGATTGACAACACCGTAAGCGGCAGTTGCATCGGAGCCGTAAACATTAACGAAACCTATTACAGCAATTTCTGCTACAGAGATCGCAACCATACTAATGCTTGCTGGAATGGCTAACTTTAATAATGAAGCTAAAATATCCTTCTTTAATTTAAAGTGCTGTAATACCGATTTGTCTAAGCGCAAAATATGCTTTGTTCTATGCAAGTAGGCAAATAATAATAACATCGTTACTAGATTGGATAAAACAGAGGCATAAGCAGCGCCGTTTAAGCCAAATTCAGGCAGACCAAGCCAGCCAAAAACTAATGGTGGTAGGAATGCAATATTTAAAATAACGCTTATAACTAAAAATAGAAAAGGTGTTTTAGAGTCACCTACACCACGCATAAAGGTAGTGTACACCATATACCAAAACATAATCGGTAGGGTGAAAAATAAAATTTGAGCATAACTAATACTCATATCTAAAATGTTTGCAGGTGTTTGCATAAAACGTAAAATCCATTCAATGAAAAAGCCACCAAAAATTGCGACGACAATGGATATAATCGTCGTGAAGGCTAGTGTTACCCCAACAACTTCCTTCATCTTCTCATGATTGCCAGCCCCATATGTTTGCCCTACTAAAATCGAGCTACCAGAGCCAATTCCAATAGCAAATGCCATTAAAAAGAAGAAGAATGGGAAAAATGCTGAAATCGCTGCTAGCGCATCAACTCCTAAATTACGCCCAACTATAAACATGCCAAAGACTTGCCCTAAAGATTGCAGCACATTCGCTAGCATTACAGGTATTAGAAAGTTAAAAAAAGCTTTCTGTAGCTTTTTATCATCATGTAAAATTTGTTGGTCCATTTTTTTGCCCTCTTAGGTTTGAATAACCCATTTCCTTTAAAATATGTGATGGCGTGCGCAGGCTTTTGCCAATTAGCCCACCATCCGTACTTAAAACTGGATTAGAGATCGACTTCCACTGTTATTGCATCCCCTATAAGCCAATAATAGGGTTTTCTTCATCATAAAAATGTTCGTAGCAATAAGCTTCCTTATACTTGCCTTAAATGTATAGTTATTTACATCAATTTCAACCCCTTGGAAATATTTAAATTTAGTTTAGTAAATGTACCACCAGAAAAAAATGAAGTCAATAATAGTTGGGTATTTTTTCATGCTATGACATAATGAGTCAACGAAGGTCTTTAAAGGGCTCGTTGCGGTTATAGAGTAGAGCGAATTTAGGGAATTGATTAATGTGGTAAATTATTTATATAATGGTAAAAGTAAGTAATGATTGATACTCGAATTAAAATGGGTATCCTCTAAAAAAATTAGTGAAGGAGGTCAATAGAATGATGATCCCATCTACAAATAATAATTACATAAATACAATAAAAAAAGATGAACTAAATGGACTATCTCCAAATTTATTTTTAGATAAACATAAACAGAGTAAAGCGAAATATGAAATTAAAAAAGAAAATGGTTATATTCGTCATTATGTCACAAAATTAGATGGTGAAAGAATAATGATTAAAGAAGTCAAATTACCAAAGGGACAAGACACAGATAAAAGCGCAGGCGAGATGCCCGATGTTTTAATAGAAAACTTATTAAAACAATTTACAAAAATAGTAGATCATCAAAAATCTACTGAATTATTTAAAACAGGATTAGCTGGTCAAAAAGCCAAAGAAAAGTTAATAGTATCCTATCAAAATTCAATCTAGGTATGCTTGAAGAAAAATAATATTTAAAGGGTAATTTAGGTGATCATTTATGCAATTTAAAAAGCGTTTAGGTTTATATTTCTCCGTTTTGTTAATCGTATTACTTGTTGGAATTGTTTTGAAAGATGTATTCCTAAAAGAAGAAGCAACAGTTAACCCGTTGGTAGAAAATGGGGATGGAACGAAACAGCTTGCTTTTGATGCAAAGTTAACACGATTAGACGAATCAACAACAACGTTTAAAGAATACGAGGGAAAGGTCTTAATCGTTAACTTTTGGGCATCTTGGTGTGGACCTTGTCAAGAAGAGGCTTCTGAATTTAGGGAATTTTATAACAATAAATCTGAAAATGTTGAGCTGTTAGCGATTAATACAACTTCTGTTGATAGTAGTGAAAATGCTATGGAATTTCAAGAGTCATACAATTTAAATTTCCCTATATTTCTTGATTTAGATGGTACACTTCAAAAATCATTTGGAGTAGTGGCATATCCAACAACTTTTATTTTTGATTCTAAAGGTATATTAAAGAACAAGATAAAGGGATCGATGAATCAACAACAATTAAATGATTATATTGATAAACTCTACTAATCTGTAAAAATAATCAGTTCCTTTACGGTGGGATCATTTATATGTTGGCGTCATTTTTAAGGAAATTATTAACGCAAGTAAGAGGGGGATTATTATGTATCAGACATTAAATGGTTTTTTTAAGTCTTGGGAGTTTGAAGCCGATTGTACGCAGAAGTTATTGAATAATTTAACTGATGAATCACTAAAGCAGGAAATAACGTCTGAAAATTGGACTTTAGGACGTATTGCTTGGCATACGGTCACTGCAATTCGCATTATTACTTCGAATACAGGTTTAACATTTGATGCTCCAACTAAAGATTATCCTGTTCCTACTTCAGCACAATTTATTGCAGATAGCTATTCTCAAGCTAATAATGCGTTTGTGCAAGCGGTAAAAACAAATTGGACTGATCAAACCCTTCACGAGCATATCCAATTTTTCGGTCAAGACATGCAAATTGGTATACTTTTAATGTTCTTGATTCAACATCAGAATCACCATCGTGGACAAATGACGGTTCTTATGCGACAGGCGGGGTTAGCTGTCCCTGGCATCTATGGTCCGGCTAAAGAGGAATGGGCAAATTTCGGTATGGATGCTCCGGAAATGTAAAATGAAATAAATGAGGATGAGGATATTGTGAAAATAGCCGTTATATCAGATATTCACGGAAATAAAGATGCATTAAAAGCAGTGTTAGAAGATGTGAAAAATAGAAATATCGATTGCGTTTATAATTTAGGTGACACTCTTTATGGACCGTTATTCCCGCTAGAGACATTTGAAATGATAAAGCGTATAGATATGAAAAGTATAAGTGGGAATTGTGATCGGATATTATTGCAATCTTCATCTGAAAATCCAACCGTTCAATATGTACTAGACATGCTTACTGAGGAACATAAATGCTGGTTAACTAGCCTTCCATTTTCAATTCAGACAGATGACTTTTACTTCTGTCATGCATCACCTGAAAATGATGAGCTGTATATGTTGAATGAAATTACGCCAGATGGTGTTACATTAAAACAAACAGAAGAAATAATGAATTTAGTAAAAGATATACCTCAACATATTATTTTTTGTGGTCACTCCCACTTACCAACGATTGTTTATTTACCTAATAAAATTATTATAAATCCAGGCAGTGTCGGTTTGCCTGCTTATGAAGAGGTTGAACCGTTCTATTATAAGATTGAATCAGGCACACCATTTGCGAATTATACAGTTGTAGAAAAAAGGAATGGTGAATGGATAATTGAGCAGGTAAGCATCCCTTATGATACTATGGACGTTATTAAACAAAGTGAAGCCCAAAATAGATCTGATTGGGCAAGAGCATTGCAATATGGAAGAGTATAAGGTGGTTTTTTAGAAGTTTAAAAGAGTAAAAGGACTTGTTGATAAATCATAAAAACAAGTCCTTTATTTTATCATCTTAAATATTGTCGTGAGCTTTGTCTTTTATTGAAATTACCTTTAGTAGGTCCTTCTTCTGGATAAATAAAATAACTAAGGCTTGTACTGTCATTGCTAATACAAGCAGAATGAAGTGGGAATTGTGATACAAAAGCATTGAAAGAAAATAGAATATTGGCGCAGACGATAAGTACGAAATATATTGATTTTTAGTTACTACATAAATAATAGTTGAAATACAAGTTGTCACCAAAAGAAGTTCAAGTAAAATCCCGATTGAAGAACTATCTATATAATATTGTAAATCGTTAACATAGGACATTTTAAAAAGACCCCCCTATTTTAAATTTAACTAAATTGTAACACATTAACAAATTTGGTGCGTAGCGAAAGCGAAGCGGCAGCTACAAAGCGCCAAGTCGGAACGGAAATCAATCACATGTTATTGTGATGCGCAAAAAAAGAGACCCCCCTAAACTAGGAGAGGCTCATACATGTAATTATAGTTCTTCTTGGAAATAAATCTTATAAAACTTTCGATTTGTCGATTCATCGTAGCCTACTTCAATTAGTTCATCTACTTGCTCGATATCCTGTACATTTACCTGGATTTCAATATTGGAGTCGAGTTTAATTTTACGTTTATATTTTTTTTTAGCCTTTTCAAGTGCGCTCTCAGAAATAACAGTCTCATAAGGTTTTACCGAATTGATAATAATGTCTTTTTGTGTTGGCTCCGCATTTTCAAACACTGTTTCAATATAATTATTTACTTGAAATTCTTCTTCATTTCTAAAATAATCAAGCGTTTTATTTAAGAGACCTAGCTTTTCAGTATTTGTAAAGCTTTCTTCTTTTAAAATATATTTTTTGCATTCTGTTAAGGCTAAATTCGTTTTATAATAATGTTCATCTGCAGCTTTAATCTTTAAAAAACGTTCTTGCCAATAGATAATATCTTCTTTCCTTTTCGTTTTCATAAAGACAGCAGGTGCCTGTTCCGGCCCCATATCTACGATGATGGTCATATTGTTGACTTTCTTTACATTGATGCCATCAATACCATTTATAACCATTTTGTTTTGGTCGTTTTTTACATCTAAAAACATTTCTTTTTCATCAATTTTAACGATGGAGATTATTTTTTTAGCTTCTGTAGACAGAAAACAATTGTCAAATAATCCAATAAACAATTCGCCACTTTTAATGTTAGGGTGCTGAGATACACTATGTAAGTGTTTAGCAATGTTTATTGATTGTTCAAGGAAACTATTCTCTTGCTCAAAAATTGCTCTCACATATGTGTAAACCTCATTTAACCCAATATCTGTTTCGTGAAAAAATTCAAATTGCTGCTCCAAATCAATTTTGCTAAACGCAAGCTGTGTAAAAGCTGCCTCTAGCATAACCTCTGGTTGTGATAATGATTCTTCACCTAACACGAGTGTATCGTCAATAAAATGTATAATATATTGTGCTAACTTACTTTCACTTACTTCTAGCATGTTTTCCACCTTCTAAAATAGCATTGTAGATAATATACCATATCATATATAGGACAATATTTTAATGTAATTTATTAGTAGTTTGTAATTAATAGTGTTCACCATATAAGAGAAATCTTTTGCACAACAATGGCAAAAGATTTTTTTGTTTTTTACGCAAAAGGAATTTTCAACATAAATGCAACCTTATTCATATCTTGCGAAGAATGTTGAATGAAATAAGTTTAAAATGCCGTTGCTTAGATAATGATGGAACTATATAAATAGTGATAGCTGTAATCCGCTTTATTATCAGCTTAAGAGGGTGTTAAATATGTGGGAAAAGATCTTAGCCTACATTCCAGAATGGAAAGTATTTATGCAAGGTTTTATTGTATTTTTCATTCCTTATATTATTTTCAAATTGTTTAATGGGATAGTATCTAAACAAGAGATGAATGACGATGACATGGTGAAAATGACAGATCAAACTACACAAAAAAATGAGTTGGAATATCAAAAAGAGTCGTCTTCCAAAGAGTCATATGATTATTATACGGGCGATTTCAACTTAGATGTTGAACTTGTTAGGAAAGAGATTGGTCATAACTGGGATGTGCATTTTAGGGAGTTTCACATAGGGAACACAGACATACGTGCAGCGATTATTTTTCTTGATGGACTGTCAGATAAAGAGCTGATTGATAAACATATTTTGACATCTTTAATGGGGGATTTTTCACAAAAAGATGAGCAGGAGTCTTTATATGAAAAAGGAGACTTTTTACAGAAGTTTATTAAAAATGAAGTTCTTTCCGTGAGTGACCTCACAGAAGAGTATGATGTAAAGCAATCTGTAGGCAAAATATTAGCAGGCTCGACCGCCTTGATAATTGATGGAATGCCAAATGTATTAATGCTCGGGACAGTCAAAGAAAAATCGCGCAATATTGAAGAACCGGTTTCGGAAGCATTGGTTCGAGGCCCGAGGTTAGGCTTTACAGAAACGTTAAGTGATAATACGGCTCTTTTGAGACAGCATGGTGAAAATAGTGATTTATCAATTATCAATTTTCAAGTAGGTAAACGTACAAAAAAAGAATTGGTTATCGCCTATGTCAAAGAGATTGCAGACCCGAACTTGGTCGAAGAGGTTAAGAAAAGAATTCAAACAATTAATATTGATGATGTTGCGGAATCGGGCTATGTAGAGCAACTAATCGAAGATAATTATCTCAGCCCTTTTACACAAGTCCAGAATACGGAACGTCCAGACCGTGTTTTTGCTGCCTTGATGGAAGGAAGAGTGGCAATTTTATTAGATGGGACACCTTTTGCATTAATCGTGCCAGTGACATTTAGTATGTTATTGCAATCACCAGAAGACTATTATGAACGATGGTTGCCAAGTACACTCATTCGACTATTACGTTATTTAGCTGCAGCTATTACGCTTTTTGCACCATCCATCTATATATCGTTTGTCTCGTTTCATCAGGGCTTAATTCCAACTAAGCTAGCATTGTCTATGATGGGAACGAGGGAAGGTGTTCCGTTTCCTGCAATAATTGAGGCACTAATTATGGAAGTAGCTATTGAAATTTTACGAGAAGCTGGGCTTCGTTTGCCTAAGCCTATTGGTCCTACAATGGGAATAGTCGGAGGGCTTGTTATTGGGGAAGCTGCGGTACAAGCAGGGATTGTTAGCCCCATTATGGTAATTGTTGTTGCGTTAACAGCTATTTCTTCCTTTGCTATTCCGCAATATAATGCGGGAATTTCGTTGCGCATGCTTCGTTTCGTAGCAATGTTTTTTGCTGCTTTATTTGGTTTATATGGGGTTATACTGTTTTTCTTACTTCTTTGCAGCCATTTGGTGAAGTTGAAGAGTTTTGGCATCCCTTTTGTTAGTCCGACGGTTCCTTATAGAGCAAGTGATTGGAAAGACTTTATGGTTCGTATGCCACTGATGATGATGAAACGTCGTCCGAAGATGTTGCATTCAAAAGATTCTAGCCGTCAAGATTAGTCACTAGGAAAGGAAATAAACTGGCATGATGATTAATTCACAAGACAAAATTACGGCTTCACAAGCAGTTGTTGTCCTCGTTAATTATATTTTGGCTACAGGAATACTTACCTTGCCAAGAACATCTGTTGAAAAGGTCAAATCACCGGATGTGTGGATTAGTGTTTTTTTAGGAGGGATTATTGCGATAATCGCAGCCGTGATTATCGTGAAATTAAGCCAAAAATATCCTGATAAAACCTTCTATCAATATAGCCAAGATATTGTAGGAAAATGGGCAGGTTGGTTCTTAAGTTTACTTATTATAGTCTATTTTATTACAATTTCAGCATTTGAAGTCAGAATAATGGCTGAAGTAACCTCAATCTTTTTGCTCGAAGGTACTCCAACTTGGGCAATCATTTTGCCCTTTTTGTGGATAGGCCTTTATTTGATTAGTAGTGGAATTAACGCGATTGCTCGACTATTTGAAATCATCTTTCCTATTACGTTTGTCCTCTTTTTATTGGTCGCTTTAATGAGCATGGGCATATTTGAAATAGATAATTTACGTCCGGTATTAGGATTGGGAGTCATGCCAGTATTAAAAGGAGTAAAGACAGCGACCCTTGCATTTTTAGGTCCTGAAATTATGCTGTTGCTTGTCGCATTAATGAAGCAGTCAGAGAAGACGAAAGCAGTAAAAGTCGTCCTTGTAGGCTTAACGATTCCTTTAATCTTTTATGTCATAACAGTTGTAATGGTAATAGGAGCTTTATCAATCGATGGAGTTGTTACGAGAACATGGCCTACATTAGAACTTATGCGAAGTTTTGAAATTCCAGGATTAATCTTTGAACGATTTGAGTCTTTTTTACTCGTGATTTGGATCATGCAAATATTCGCCACCTTTACTATTACCTATTTTGCCGCAGCTTTAGGATTAGCTCAACTCTTTAAAAAGAACATACAGCCCTTTATATTCGGGTTGTTACCGATTATTTATATTATTTCTATGACGCCTAAAAATATCAATGACCTCTTTAAGTTCGGTGATATGATTGGGAATGCTGCATTATACTTATTTGGTGTTTTTCCAGTAATCTTACTTTTTATTTCGAAGTTGAAGGGTAGAAAAACATGAAACTAAACAATATGAAGGGACGATTTCGTCTAGGTTTGCTGTTATCTCTTCTACTTCTTACAGGCTGCTGGAGCAGTAAAGAAATTGAAGACTTAGGTCTTATTGTAGGTACTTCGCTAGATTTAGAAACAGATAGTAGTTCTAGGGAGGTATTGGAGGAACAAGAAGCTAATAACTCTAATAAAGAGCTCATTACAATTACCAATCAATTCGTTACCTCAGAGACAACTGGTTCTGGTGCAAAAGAAGGTAAAAAGGAACAAAAAGCTTACAAAAATGTTTCTGAAACTGGAGAGGCTGTTCTTCCCACTTTACGTAGTATGATAGAAAAAAACGACAAACGTGCTTTTGCAGAACATTCAAAGGTCATTGTCATAGGAGAGAATTTTGCCAGTACATTCAATCTAACACAAACAATGGATTTTTTTCTTAGAGAAATAGAAATGAGACCAAGTGGGCTTCTTCTCATCGCTAAAAATCGTGCAAGTAATATACTTGAATCGATCGAACCAACTACAATTCCAGCGTTTCAACTTGTTGAGATGATGAAAGGGCATAAAAGGACGACAAAGATACTACCACCGATGACGCTTGCAAAGCTACAAGGAAAATTAAATTCTAGAGCGAGTTTTTTGTTGCAAAGTGTAACTTCAGAAAATGGAGAAATGAAATTTGCTGGTGCAGCTGTGATAGAAGGTAAAACTAAAAAACTTCGGGGTTTTCTTACGGGAAAAGAATTAGAGGGTATTACGTGGATAACAGGAGAGGGCAAAGGTGGTTTAGTACCAAGTTATTATGAAGGGACAGATCAGCCGATTATATACGAGATACTGTCAATGAAAAGTAAAATTATACCCCATGTTGATGGAGACAATATCTCATTTAATGTAAAAATCGAATCTGAAGGGCGAATTGCTGAGCATTGGGTTCTATCTGAGAAAACATTTGATAATAAGTTTTTGAAAAAAGCAGAAAGAGCTACTGAAAAAGAGGTAGAGCGTCTTGTGAAAAATGTTTTAGAGAAGATACAAAAAGAGTATCAAACGGACGTATCAGGGTTTGGAACAAGACTGAGAATAGAGTATCCAAAAGTATGGAAAAAGCTAAAAAAAGATTGGGATCAAACATTTAGCGAAGTACCGATTCAGTGTGAGGTAAAAATAACGATAAAAGACTATGGGACGTCAGGGGAATAAAACTGATTTCGTTTTATGAAGGATAATAAATGTACATGGTAGTGAAGTTTTATATAATGCTAGGAAATATAAAAGGGATTAAGTTCGGTATACTACCACTTAATCCCTAAAAAACTGTAGATAAAGAATAAAAGCAGGTAATCTCCCAAGATTGACATCGGTAATTATTGGAGTATACTGGAATTTAACGGAAAATACGCAAGTGAAAACAACGATAGATGAGGTCGTTTTGTATGGAATACAGTATTAAACCAGTAGCTGTAGTGAGCAATAGTCGAAAAATGATTGAAGATGACAATTGGGGTGACGTCATTTCTACTGTTGAATTGACAAAAGATATACATGCATCGTCCTTAAAAGGGATTGATGATTTTTCTCATTTAGAAATAATTTTTTATTTTGATAAAGTTGCAGATGAGAAAATTCAATTTGAAGCGAGACATCCAAGAAATAATAAGGATTATCCGGAAGTCGGTATTTTCGCTCAGAGAGGTAAAAATAGACCTAATAAAATAGGTGTAACGGTTGTAGAATTATTGGAATTAAAGGATAGAACATTAATCGTTAGCGGCCTTGATGCTATTGATGGAACACCAATTATTGATATTAAACCTGTCATGAAAGAGTTTTTACCGAAAAGTGAATTAAAGCAGCCAAGTTGGGCAACTGATTTAATGAAGAATTATTGGGACTAGTATATGTACACAAAAGAAATGAAGATTTATTCATTTCAATTCAATTGAAGGAGTAAACAATATGTTTTTAAATCTACATATTGAAACCGAGAGGCTAATCATTCGCCCATATGCTTTAACGGATTTGGATGAATTGTATGCAGTCGTTTCTGAGCCTGATTTTTATCAATTTATCCCAGAGGATGTACCTAGTCGAGGTGATGTTCAGCGGATAATAGAGTGGTCCATTCAATGCAACAAAAAAAATACGCTTTCCAAAATACATAAATTGAATCTAGCCATAGTAGATAGAGAAAGACAAACGTTAATTGGCTACTGCGGCCTTGGTCCAGATGATGTAAAAGAAACTGAGGTCGAAATATATTATGGTATTTCGAAAGCTTATAGAGGGCAAGGAATTGCGTATGAGGCTGCACAAGCTTTACTAAATTATGCGTTTAATAAGATTGGTTTACTTAAGGTTATTGCAGTCGTTCACCCTGAAAACGCGGCTTCTTTACGAATTGTGGCTAAATTAGGAATGAACTATGAATATACGTATATAAATCTTAATCCGGAGTTGAAGGATTTTGAAGGATTACTTCATTACGCTATAGAGGCTAAAGCATGTCAATGAAGTAATTAAATTTGTAAAGCGTATATGTTTAGTTGATAAAAGAAATCCTTAAGCGTGACCATTTGAGTAGGTTTTAAGGATGTGGCCGAATTGGTCACTTAATGGTCGTTTAAAATGTAAAGAACAGAGTACAAATAGAATGGTTTAATAAACTTTACAACGAAGGGGAGAGGGAAATCCCCTTCATTTATTTTATAAAATAATGCCTTGCTGATAAAGTAAGCTAATAGCATGGGAACGATTTTTAGCCTTCAGTTTCTAAATGCAAGTTTTACATATTGATTGTTAATTCTCTTAAATCCATAATGACAGCGATTTTGTTCGTAATATGTTTTAAATCGTAATGGCCTTCTTTAATAGATTTTAAGCTACTAAATTTGCAAAAATGATCTAATTGAAGTAGTACCCAAAGTAAAAGGAACCTGCGTTAAAGTATCAGATTCCTTTTTTTGTATTTTTTACTGTGCAACAGTTTGTGCGTTATCGATAATTTCTTTTGGAATATCGATTGTTTTTAGGCTATTGAAATCAGTGTATGTTACAACTGACTTACTTTTCGAAGATAATTCTTCATCGGCCACTTTTATTTTCAAATCCATATCCACTTCTATTTTATTTGTATCAAAAGTTTCTTTATCAATATATAGCACGTAGTTCATTTTATTAATCATTAAGTTATCAAGAGGATTTTCTTGAAGGTTAATACCTTTCATCGATTTTTTTATTTGAGAATCGATAAGTTCTTTAAATTTATTGTCCTTTGCATTTAAAGTTAAGACATATGCATCATCTGTTTGCTCGAATTTGAAATCACTTACATACTTTTTAAGTTGTTCTAATGTTTCCTTCGCGTTTGAAGATGATGTAGTTTCCTTTAAAATCGAATCGAAATTATCGTCTGGTAACTTTAACCATTTGCCAGTCGTTTCGTCTTTTACGAAAATACCTTGATCCTGCTCCATGTATATTTCAACTGACGCTTCTTCGCTTGGCGTATCTGGGGATGTTGTTGTAAGTGAGAAGTGTGTACCAAGTGGTTCGTAAACTAAATCTACCGCTATTTTGGTATCACTAGTAAATTCCTTTGCTTTTTCACCTGACCCCATTTTTGCCTCTTGAGTAACATCCATTTTTGCACTCGAACTTTTAATGTCTGCTAGACGCTTCATTGTTTTGTCAAATACTTGCTCTAAAGTAAGGTCACTGGTTTTAGTAGTACCTTTCGTTGGGGTAGCGCTACTGTTACAAGCTGCTAGTGTCAGTGCCAATGCTCCAACACTCAAAACTTTAAAAATTTTGTTCATTACTTTCATCTCCTATTCTTGGGGAAAACATTATCTACTAGTATACATAACTATTATAGGAAAAATTTCTTTTTTTACTAAAAAATACTAGTCTGATAGTAAAATAATAGTAAATGCCCAACCCATAACTTTATTTATAAGCCTCCATGCTTATGATAAGTCTCAAGAAAAGTAGTTCATGAATATTAAGAGACGATCAATAAATTTATTGTTGGCATTGTAAAATATCGCAATGGTATAGCTCATCATCATAACGCATGGTTGATTTCCGTTCTGGCTGGGCGCTTTCCTCCGAACATCGGGCAAGAAACGTTTTATTTGTGAAAATCAGTGCAATGTAGCGGCAATAATAGATGTTTTTTGCGCGAAGTGTAGCGACAACAAGAAGATGTTGGTCATGAGAGCATTAGCACAGGACCTGATGCTCTAAACCTTCGTTCGCTGCAGGGTCTTATCTGTGTGATGCTGATCCCGAAGGAGTCGCTCAATCTTCACTTCAATCAACATGTCATGTGTTTTAAGAAATGACATCCACGAATTTGGTGATAAGCCAATGGGGTAAGGTAATAAACTATCACTAGTTGATTAGTTTTTGGAGGATTCTAATGATTTTACGTTGTAGTAAGGGAGCATTACAGCTGGTAGCTTTTATAAGACAGAAATAAGTATGTACAGGGAGAGTGTTGTTCGATATTAGAAGGGGTGGTATTTTTAAATAGGGCTGGTCTTCCAGTGTTGAAAAATATATTTACAAAAAGAAAGAGCCGAGAAAATGACACCATTTTCTCGGCTCTGTTTATCAATTATAGCCCCAGATCATTGCGAATAATGTACCAATGATTGTGACAACACCTACGAATACTGAATATAAAATCGTTGTATATAACGTTTTCTTGTCTTCAGATTCACCGATGTGCATGAATAATACTAATTGTACAGTTGCTTGTGCAAGAGCAGTTACTAGTAAAACACCAAATGCCATGTTATAAGACATATCGAATTTAATAACAGCTAAAGCTACAAGTGTTAGTAATAGTGAGAAGCCGAAGCCCATCACGTGTTGTTTTGGGAATAAATCCTTCATCAGCTAATCAGTCCTTTCAAGTAGACGAAGCTGAAGATGAAAATCCAAACAACGTCTAGGAAGTGCCAGTACAGTGAGAAGATAAACGCTTTGTTAGCTGTTTGTGGGTTTAAACCACGGCTAGCTACTTGGATTAAAATTGCAACGCCCCAGAAGAAACCGAATGTTACGTGGAGACCGTGCGTACCAAGTAAAGTCATTAATGCCGATAAGAATGCGCTTGTTTGAATAGTCGCACCTTCTTCAACATATGTGACAAATTCATCAATCTCAATGCCTAAGAAGCCAAGACCTAATAGAAGTGTGATGATGAAAAATGCCATCATCGCTTTTTTATTGCCAATACGCATTGCATGAACACCAAGACCAATTGTGAAACTACTTGTTAATAATAAGAATGTTTCCCATAAGACTGGTGTTAATTCGAAAATCTCAGCGCCATTTGGGCCACTACCTGTACGTGTTTGAAGTGTGAAATACACTGTAAATAGTGTGGCGAATAATACGATTTCGGCACCAAGGAAAATCCAGAAACCGAAAATTTTCAGGCGATTTTCTTCTGTACTATATTCTAATGGAAGTGAAGAATCGATTTTCATATTATTTATCACCTCTCAAGCTTTTTTCAGTTGCCATAACTTCTTCAACTGAAATGTATCGACCATGATCCTTTTCGAATGAACGATGAATCATAAAGCCAAATACACCAATCATACTAATGATTGCTGGAACCCATAGATTGAATACAGCGAAGAATGCTGCAAGGAAGAAGAATCCGCTCATCCAGAATGGTGTGCCAGTGTTGTTAGGCATGTGAATTTTTTCAATTTTACCGGCTGTAATATCGCGACCTTCTTTTTTCGCGAACCAGTATTCATCTAAACGTGTAACAGTTGGAACTACTGCAAAGTTATATTCTGGAACTGGAGAATGAGTAGCCCATTCTAACGTACGACCATCCCAAACATCTGCTTTTTCATTACGTGGCATATGTTTCCAGCTGTAGTAAATGTTATATACGATTAACGCAAAGCCGACAGCAAGACCAATACCACCGATGAACGATAGCATGTTCAATGGACCGTAGCCAGTTGACTCAGAGTAAGTGTACATACGACGAGCGTAACCATCTAAACCTAAAATGAATAGAGGGAAGAATGTTACGTTAAAGCATACTGCGATAAACCAGAAAGCAGCTTTACCTAGTTTTTCATTTAAACGGAAACCGAACATTTTTGGCCACCAGTAGTGGTAACCTGCAAGTACACCGAATACTGTACCTGGAATTAATACATAGTGGAAGTGGGCAACTAAGAACATCGTATTATGATATTGATAGTCAGCACTTGCCATTGCAAGCATTACCCCTGTAACCCCACCAATTGTGAAGATAGGAATAAAGCCAAGAGCATAAAGCATAGGAGTTGTAAATTGAATTTTACCGTGTCTCATTGTGAGCAACCAGTTAAATATTTTAACCCCTGTCGGAACAGCGATTGCCATTGTTGTAATAGAGAATACGCTGTTTACCATTACACCGTGACCCATTGTATAGAAGTGGTGGGCCCATACTAAGAATGATAGTAACGAAATAACGACCATACTCATAACCATTGATTTATAGCCGTATAAGTTTTTACGTGCAAATGTCGCAATGATTTCAGAGAAGATACCGAAAGCAGGTAGGATAACGATATAAACCTCAGGATGTCCCCAAACCCAGAATAGGTTGGCCCAAAGCATATCCATACCACCATTTTGCATTGCAAAGAATTGTGTACCGAATTGACGGTCAAGCATCATTAATGCAAGTGCTACAGTTAATACTGGGAATGCAAATACGATAATAATGTTTGTAATTAAAATTGACCAAGTGAACATTGGCATTTTCATTAATGTCATACCAGGTGCACGCATTTTAATGATTGTTGCGATGAAGTTAACACCAGTCATTAACGTACCAATCCCTGATAATTGTAAAGCTAAAGAATAGTAGTTGTTCCCAACAGTTGGACTAAATTCTGTCCCAGCTAATGGGAAGTAAGCTGTCCAACCAGCATCAGGTGAACCACCAATGATAAATGATAGGTTTAATAAACCACAACCAGCTGCAAATAACCAGAAGCTGACTGCATTCAGACGTGGGAAGGCAACGTCACGTGCACCAATTTGCAGTGGGATAACAATGTTCATTAAACCAATTACGAATGGCATAGCCATGAATAAAATCATTAATAAACCGTGTGTTGTGAAAATCTCATTATAGTGTTGTGCATCAAGAAGTCCATTATCAGGAACTGCCGTTTGTGCACGCATTAATAGTGCATCGATACCGCCGCGCATTAGCATCAAAAGTGCTGTAGCGATATACATAATACCGATTTTTTTATGGTCAACAGTTGATAGCCAGTTTTTGTAGAAATAGCCCCATTTTTTGAAATATGTAAGGCCAGCTACGATAACCACTGCTCCAACTACGATACTAATAGCTGCCGCTAAAATCATCGGTTCTTGCATAGGATGGAATACTTCTTCCATGCTCATTGGATGCGCTCCTTTCAGGTGTGAAAATAAAATTAATGTGAATGTGTTTCTTCAGAATTTTTCTCTGAATCAGAATGATTCCCATGATCCATTTTAGAGTGATCCATTTCTTTTTCGGACATGTCCATATCACTATGATCCATGCCGCCCATTTTCATGTGTTCACTGTGTTCCATTGGAGCAGGTCTAAATTCTAAGTGTGTAGATGAATAGCTTGAACGACCAACGTGTTCTGCTTTTAATAGTTCATCAAATTTTTCTTCTGTTAATGGTTTTTCGTTTGCTTTTACTTTAGAAACCCAATCGTCGAAGTCTGCTTGTGTCATAGATTGCGCTTCAAATTCCATTTCAGCAAAACCGCGACCGTTAAAGTTAGAGTTACGGCCCATGAATGAACCAACCTCATCTGCAGCAAGGTGAATAGTTGTTAACATGTCACTCATCGCGTATTTTTGACCAGCTAATTGTGGAATCCAGAAACTTGTGATTGGTCCGAAAGAGTAAAGTTTGAACTCGATTGGACGGTCAGTTGGAATATTTACATAGTTTACAGTTTCAACACCTTGCTCTGGATAGCTAAAATGCCACTTCCAGTTAGAAGATGATGCGTAAATAACAAGTGGCTCTTTATTGTCATAACCTTCTGGTGTTGTCTCGACAGTACTTGTTGTTCTTACAGTAACAACTGCCAAGAATGCCACTATGATAATAGGGATAACTGTCCATATTATTTCAAGTAGATGACTACCCTCTTCGTGAGGAGGCTCATAATCGGCAGATGCTTTTGAAGCACGATATTTAGTTAGCATAAATGCTAAAAGCACATACACGACTAGTAATATAAAGGCCATTGTAATAATGGATAAAATAATTGTGTCTGATAATGTTTTGGCATTTGGCCCTTTAGGATCAAAAACTGTTAGGGGTTCACAGCCAGCAAGAATTGCTAGCGCACTAAATGCAACAAACATTAAGCTTAACTTTTTCTTCATGTTTGACTCCTTTCTATAAAACGGCTATTCATAAATTTCATATGTTTATATATAGATTCGAATTTATAAATAGTGGGTAATACGGTCACCTCTTTTAATTGTTGTACCAATCAAATAATCAGAAATACTTACAATGGCATGGTTCACTATGAAACATTGAATGTAGTATTTGATTGGTCTAATGCAAGCGTTCGCAAAGTCATTAATCTGTGTAATCGATTTTTAAACAATGTGTCATAATCGATCGACACAAATGTCGTTGTTTGCATATAGGATTATACGCCCCGTTTGAAAGAAAAAAAATTATTTTTTTATATTTTTAATAGTAAACTGGGGATAAATATGAACATTCTTTGAACGAAAATCGTTATTTCAATATTAGTATTTTTGTGTTTAATATAATAAACACTGTTTAAACGTTGAAAACACTGAGTTTCTTATCCTTAACTAAGTAAATAGTTTTTTTTGTGAAAATGTCATTTCACATTTTAGACTTCATTTTGTAATAAAATCGCTGTTAAATTAGGTTGTTGAATGCTTTATTGTTGCGTTTTAAAAAAATATGAGTAAACAAAAAGTAGAGATGTGGATATATCAGGATAAACTTTCAATGTAAGGGATGATTGGAAAGGAGTATTTCGGAAACGAATATAAATTATGTTAATATAATTATGTACTTCCGTTTATTGGGTTTTTGATATTTTACTTAAAAAGTAAAAAATGCAAACTAAGGAGATTCTTAGTTTGCTAAATTTGGTATGGGAACGAAATTAAATGTATGAAGCAGAAAGAAAGTGAAATTCGCTTAAGTTCGTCTAATTACGCCAGACATTTTATGCGCCTAGTTTTAGCCATTTTGCGACTTGGCCATATATAGTATTTTGAAGTTTTGGGGCTAGGTTATGCATCTTTAAAGCAAAATACAATGTTTTCATTAAATTTAATGTACATGTACGTCCACTGAAAAAGGCTTCGTTATAACCTTGAGTCATTAAATGCAGTTCAAATTTATCAAATACTTGTTCGGCAAATTCTATTAATGCTTCCTCAGAGTAGTCACGAGCTAGTAACGCTTCAATAATAGTAACTAAGCGTTCCTCCTCGTCGTTGACAAAAACAGTATCTTTCCAAGTAACAAGTTTCAAAGCATGCAAGATTAAAGGCGCATGTTGTAAATCAAATTTGGGGTGTTTAATTGTCATAGCCGCTAAATCTGCACCATGTGCAATGCTATGCGCCCAACCTTTATCTTGAACATGTCCTCGCGTATCTTTTTCCAATAATAAATAGCGACCGATCTTTTTAAAGAAAATTTGTAAACGCTCATCACTTAAAATTAGTAGTTCAGCATCTTTTACGAGAATACCTGCAACAAGTAAAGCAGAAAACGAGCGAGTGAAGACACTATCTGTCATTTCTTCACCTATGTTTAAAAATAAATAATCATCGCTTATTACAGTATCAAATAAGTATTGTAGCTGTTCATTGCTCAGTAAATTGTCGCTAAGTAGATCAATAAAAGTTCGATAAATTAATTTGTCTCGTAATTCAGCATCTGGTGAACCAATGTGAGTTAACATTTCTTGTAACAACCATTCGCCATTTTGTATCATAAATTCTTGTCGTTCTGAAGATGTCATGGTTGAGAATGATTGTAATGTATTTTTAATATCCATATGTAATTCCCCCGAGGTTAAGTTAATTCTCTATAAGAGCATTCTTTTCGAAGTGTTAGTTGAACATAGTAAAAATGCTTATATGGAGCTAGGTCTTTTTATTATAACGCTTCAACGATGAATTTGTTGATTTGTAAAGTTTTCTAGTGATATAGAAGTATATTGGCAATGGGAATTCCAGAAACAACAAAAAGTTGATATGATAGACAAGCAACAAAAAGGGAAAGACTTATTCAAGGAGCACATAAAAAAGACATACCTATTTAAGTATGTCTCATCTTAGTCATGATATAAGGGCTGACTTTATACCGAGCGGCCATTCAGTATAAGTATTTTGGTTGGTTTTTAATTCAACAAGAATATTTGCATTTTTAATGGTTTCGATTAGCCATTCGCTATAATGATGATTCGGTTCGGCGTGCTGTAAGATTCGTTGCATATCTTTTTGGTCGATACTTAGAAGTTTATAGTTGCATTCAATGTGTACACTTTGGGGAATAATAAAAAGTGACTCATGTTGGTGCCCGATTGAAATGGAGCCAGGAATGTAACCTTGGATACTTATAATATGTGTATTTGCTTCTTGCGTGTATAAATCAATCTTTGTCCGTGTGAGTATTTCAAATTCGATCGGGTAATCCTTCTGATAAGGATTGTCCGCTGTAGAAAACGAAACAACTTTAATTGGTAGTGCCTCAAACATAGGAGAGATGCTACTACCGAATTCACTAACTGTATCTATTAATTGCATGTATTCCACTCCTTGTGAAGAACTTTTGCCATCAATTATGCTACGGCATAATTGCGTCAGGAATCAGCTTTGTGCATTCCAGCAGATGTTTTTTGTGCGAAAGCGAAGCGTCAGCAACAGATGTTTTTTGTGCGAAAGCGAAGCGTCAGCAGCACATGTTTTTGTCTGTAGTTTGCTGAAAGCTGAATGCCTGTAAATAGTAATAAATGAAAGATATTATTAATTATAATACAATTTATTACAAAATATGTAATGCTAAAGCAATGATTTTTTTAAAATAAGCAGGGAGTAAATTTATATTGTCATCGTTGAATGTTAAAAATGATATATGTTAAAACGTATACTGTTTAATAAGATTGAATTGGAGTAAATGAGGGGAGCATTACAGATGAGACCCTGGTGGGAATCAATAGAGGAACGCACAAAGTTCAGTAATAACGCTTTTGTGACTAACCCCCAGTAGCTTATCGCAACTCTTCGTAAAGCCCTCGGTCAGATTCGTAAATCAACTCCATGATAGTGTGATGATTCATATAGAAACTAATAAGTAAAATAGTCGTAAAGAGGTGAGAAAAATGACAAAGCGAAAACGACATGTTATAAAACATGACAATATTGTTGTTTTTCCTGGTGCTGTTCAGACATTAATACGTGAAGGACATATGTATGCGGAAAATTATCAATATGAAGAGGCAGTGGCGAGCTTTGAAAAAGCATTTTTATATGAAGATGGAGACGAAATGGCATTAAGTGCTTACGCGTATGCTTTATATGAATTAAAAGCATACGATAAGGTTAAAAATGTTTGTGAGCAATTATTTGCTATGGGTACGACTTTATATGTGGAAGTAATGGAGCTGTATGTTACTGTATGTATGCAATTAAAGGAATACCACCAAGTAGAGTCGTTAATTTCGACATTAATAGAAGAAAATGTACTTCCGGAAGATCGGCTTGAGAAATTTGAACGCTTAAGAAGCTTGAATCAAGATGTTGCAATGAATCTCCAAAAAAAAGAGGATGCAAAACGATTGTTAGAAGAGCAAGAATATGAACTTTCGGAATTTAGTACCTTAACGGCAAATGAACAATCTATTCGACTGCATCGTTTAATGGAGACGAATGTAAGGCAATTAAAGACAGCATTGAAAGATATTATTGAATCTCCTACAATCCATCCATTTGTTCAGAGTTTAGCATTAATTCTATTAGTGGAACAAGAAGTGTCAATTGAGATTACGGTCTCAAAATTTAATGGAACAAAGATTATTAACCCTATCAATTTAGTCTTGCCAAATCAGTTGCCTCAGTATAGGGAAGTAAAAAAAATAATCGAAAATAAATTAGAGCAAGACCCATCGACGTTGGAAATGGTACAATACTTAATGGCGAAGCATGCCATTGTGACATATCCGTTTGAATGGCACCAGTATGAAGCTGATGATATTGCCTATAGTTATATTGACTTTGTACAATCTATGCTCGGAAAAGTACAGGAAATGAACTATGAAATCATTGACTTTTTACAAATGTTAGAAAAAATGACGGAACTACATGAAGTGTGAAATAAGTTGAAACTATACGCATCTATGTTATACTAAAATGGTTGTCAAAATCGTAGTTACGAATGAATTGTCTAACAATAAACTTGATTATTTATTTGGAGGTATTTATACATGTCAGCAAAATGGGAAAAACAAGAAGGTAATATCGGTACTCTTACAATTGAAGTACCTGCTGCAGAAGTAGACGCAGCAATGGACCAAGCGTTCAAAAAAGTTGTAAAACAAATTAACGTACCAGGTTTCCGTAAAGGAAAAATGCCTCGTAATATGTTTGAACAACGCTTTGGTATCGAATCTTTATACCAAGATGCATTAGAAATCATCGTTCCTGAATCTTATTCAAAAGCTATCGATGAAGCTGGTATTATGCCAGTAGATTACCCAGAAATTTCTGGTACAGAAAACTTCGCACATGGTAAAGATTTCACATTTACTGCTCAAGTAACAGTGAAACCAGAGCCAAAACTTGGTGAGTACAAAGGTTTAGAAGTTACGAAACTTCCAGTAGAAGTTACTGATGAAGAAGTAGAAACACAAATTCAAGAACAATTAGCTCGTAAAGCAGAGCTAGAAATTAAAGAAGACGAAGCAATCGTAGAAGGCGATACAGCTGTTATCGACTTTGAAGGTTTCGTAGGTGAAGAAGCGTTTGAAGGTGGCAAAGGTGAAGACTACCCACTAGAAATTGGTTCAGGTTCATTCATCCCTGGCTTCGAAGAGCAAATTGTAGGTATTAAAACTGGCGAATCTAAAGATGTAGTTGTAACTTTCCCAGAAGAATACCATGCAGCTGAATTAGCTGGTAAAGAAGCTACTTTCAAAGTAACAGTAAAAGAAGTTAAAACAAAAGTTCTTCCAGAACTAAACGATGAATTCGCTAAAGAATTAGACCCAGAAGTTGAGGGTGTTGAAGCTTTACGCGCTAAAATCAAAGAGCAAACTGCAGAACAAAAACTAGCTGAATCAAATGCAGCACTTCGTGACGAATTAGTTGAAAAAGCAGCTGGAAATGCTGATTTTGAAGTACCTGCTGGTATGATTAACTCTGAAACTGATCGTATGTTACAAGAATTTGGTCAACGTTTACAAATGCAAGGTATGAACTTAGACCTTTACTATCAATTCTCAGGTCAATCAGAAGAAGATTTACGCGGACAAATGAAAGAAGAAGCAGAAAGCCGTGTACGTGTATCTTTAACTCTTGAAGCAATTGCAGAAGCTGAAAAAGTTGAAGCTACTGAAGCTGATATCGAAGCAGAATTAGAAAAAATGACTGCTCAATTTAACATGACAAAAGAGCAAATTACTGGTGCTTTAGGTGGCACAGCAGTTCTTGAAAACGACATTAAAATTCAAAAAACAGTTGAATTTTTAGTAGAAAACGCTAAAATTACTGAATAGGATTTTTTTGTAACTGGATAGAAAAATGAAAACAAGGTACGGCATTATACCGTGCCTTGTTTTATCACATATTGTGTGTTTAGGTGTAGCTTGATTCCACGTTAGGTTTAGTTTTACGACTACTTTCACCGCAAAAGCATCCTCCAAAAGGAAGTGCTTTTTTGAAGAGGGGATAGGCAAAGCCTTTACATTTCTCTAATACATAGTGTTGTTTGACTTATCACACGATGCTAAAATTTGACTTTATTCAGCAGAGATAGGGTTTAATTGATTGATGTCTCAATTCTTCCAAATGAGGAACAACGAAATACATCCTCTTCTGAATGAAGTTAAGCCTCTGGCGAATGTAATAGATTTAAAAAAAATTGTAACTTATACTACCGAGTATAAACGTGAAGTCACGAGTCAATACCAACTGAAGAAGGTCAGGTAGATTGGCTAAACGTAAGGTCTCTGGTCGCTAGAGCTTTCTGAAGAATCAGTCACTTACACTCGTGTGGTAATAAAAGGTATGATTGGTATAATTCGGACTCGCCCTAAGTGGTGGATAGCATTTGTTAAACTACACGCTATGATGGTGAGCTGGAATTTATTAAGTTAATGAAATGGAAACTTTGTGGCAATATTCATGTTTTTTGTACAATGAGTGTCAAAAATCTTGAACCATAAACGCCGTGGTGTAAATGGATGCAGACAATTTATTTGATAATGATTCAATAATCTTGTAAGATTGTTGCTTGAATAGGGGTGAAACATATTGTTCAAATTTAATGATGAAAAAGGCAATTTAAAATGCTCATTCTGTGGGAAACCACAAGAACAGGTACGTAAACTAGTTGCGGGTCCTGGTGTTTATATTTGTGATGAATGTATCGAACTTTGTTCAGAAATCGTTGTAGAGGAACTGGGCGTTGAAGAAGAAATTGAATTCCAAGATATTCCAAAACCGAAAGAAATCTTAACGATTTTAGATGAGTATGTAATAGGTCAAGAACGTGCTAAAAAAGCTTTAGCAGTTGCGGTTTACAATCACTACAAACGTATTAATACAAATAGTAAAATTGATGATGTAGAATTAGCGAAGTCGAACATTGTGTTAATCGGCCCAACTGGTAGCGGTAAAACTTTATTGGCCCAAACATTGGCGCGTATATTAAACGTTCCTTTTGCTATTGCAGACGCTACTTCACTAACTGAAGCTGGCTATGTTGGTGAGGACGTTGAGAATATCTTATTAAAATTAATTCAATCAGCAGATTACGATATTGAGCGTGCTGAAAAAGGGATCATCTATATTGATGAAATCGATAAAGTTGCACGTAAATCTGAAAATCCATCCATTACACGTGATGTATCTGGTGAAGGTGTACAACAAGCACTTCTTAAAATCTTAGAAGGTACAGTTGCGAGTGTCCCACCACAAGGTGGCCGTAAGCATCCTCATCAGGAGTTCTTACAAATCGATACTACGAACATCTTATTTATTGTGGGTGGAGCGTTTGATGGAATAGAATCCATTATTAAACGTCGTCAGGGTGAAAAAGTAATTGGCTTCGGTTCAGATCCTAACAAAATTGATGTGGATGAAGGCTCAATTATGGCAAAGCTGATTCCAGAGGATTTATTGAAATTTGGCTTAATTCCAGAGTTCATCGGTCGATTACCGGTACTTGCAAGCCTAGAGCAATTAAACGAGGCTGCGCTTGTACAAATTTTAACAGAGCCTAAAAATGCACTAGCTAAGCAATATCAAAAAATGCTTGAATTAGATGGTGTTGAGCTTGAGTTTGATGAAGGTGCCCTTTCTGAAATTGCAAAAGAAGCAATTGAGCGAAAAACAGGTGCACGCGGTCTTCGTTCAATTATTGAGTCAACAATGCTTGATGTAATGTACGAACTACCTTCACGTGAAGACGTGAAAAAATGTATCATTACGGCAAAAACAATTACGGATAAAGAAAAACCGAAATTGCTTCTTGAAGATGGCACTGAACTCGATGAAGGTAGCGACACAAAAACTTCAGCATAACGAACAGACGTGGCTGTCTATTGTTATGAGATAAAGAGTAATTTAGCTGACTTCGATTGTGTAATATTCGCACATTCGACAGTCAGCTTTTTATTCATTCATACATAAAGCCAACTGTAATTAAATGAAATTTTTGGCTCAATTGATTAACTAGTGTGAATCAGCTTTTTAGACACATACTAGTAGCGTGGGAGTGAATAAGAAAATTTTGACGGAGGTGAATACCCGCATGGTGACAATACAAAAAACAACAAATGTACCATTATTGCCTTTACGTGGACTTTTAGTATACCCGTCGATGGTGTTACATATTGATGTGGGTAGAAATCGTTCTGTAGCGGCGCTAGAACAAGCGATGTTAGAGGACCAACTGATATTATTAGTAACACAAAAAGAAATGCATGATGAACAGCCTGATGAGCAAGATCTCTACACAGTTGGTACGATGGCATATGTTAAACAGATGCTTAAATTACCAAATGGAACTCTGCGTGTTTTAGTGGAAGGTGTAGCACGTGCAACATGGTCTAACTATCGGGCGTTAGAAAAATATACGGTTGTTGACATCGATGATAAGGAAGAAACAATCGATAAGGATATTGAAACACAGGCTTTAATGCGGACGCTGTTAACGTATTTTGAAAGATACGCGAAAGCCTCCAATAAGATTACTTCCGAAACCATCAGTACTGTGGCAGACATTGAAGAGCCAGGTCGTTTAGCGGACATCATCGCTTCACACTTGCCATTCAAGATTGCAGATAAACAAGAAGTATTAGAAATGCTCAGTGTAAAAAAACGTTTAGACCATTTAATTATCCGTTTGCATGATGAACAAGAAGTACTTGATCTAGAGAAGAAAATTAATACAAAAGTTAAGCAATCGATGGAGCGTACTCAAAAAGAATATTATTTACGTGAACAAATGAAAGCTATTCAAACTGAGCTAGGGGACCGTGAAGGGAAAACTGGCGAGGTCGCTGAATTACGTAAACGTATTGACGCAACAGGAATGCCTGAATCCACGAAAGAAGTAGTGCTTAAAGAGTTGGATCGCTACGAGAAGCTACCGGCAGCTAGTGCAGAGAGTGGCGTAATTCGAAACTATATTGATTGGATTGTAGCACTACCATGGACAAATGCGACAGAAGATCGCATGAATATCGCACATGCAGAAGATATTTTAAATCGTGATCATGATGGATTAGAAAAAGTAAAAGAACGTATATTAGAATATTTAGCTGTACGTCAATTGAAAGCATCATTACGTGGACCTATTTTGTGTTTGGCTGGCCCTCCGGGTGTAGGTAAGACGTCATTAGCACGATCTATTGCAGAAAGCTTGGATCGTAAATTTATACGTATTTCATTAGGTGGGGTACGAGACGAATCAGAAATTCGTGGGCATCGTCGTACGTATGTTGGTGCAATGCCAGGGCGTATTATCCAAGGGATGAAAAAGGCAGGGACAATTAATCCTGTGTTCCTTTTAGATGAAATTGATAAAATGTCTAATGACTTCAGGGGAGATCCAGCAGCAGCAATGCTTGAAGTTTTAGATCCGGCTCAAAATAATACATTTAGTGATCATTACATCGAAGAACCTTATGATTTATCAAATGTATTATTTATAGCAACTGCTAATGATTTAAGTACAATTCCTGGACCGTTACTAGATCGTATGGAAGTGATTTCAATTGCTGGTTATACTGAAATTGAAAAAGAGCAAATTACGAAAAATCATTTAATACCAAAACAGTTAAAAGAGCACGGCTTGAAAAAAACACAAGTTATTATGAAAGACGAAGCAGTAGTGGATATCATCCGTTACTATACTCGTGAAGCGGGCGTTCGCGGACTAGAGCGTCAAGTCGCAACCCTATGTCGTAAAATCGCTAAGATCATTGTTTCTGGTGAGAAAAAACGAGTAACAGTAAGCTCGAAATCGTTAGAGGAATTACTCGGTAAACATCGTTTCCGATATGGACAAGCCGAGGAAGAAAATCAAATCGGTGTAGCTACTGGACTTGCTTATACAACTGTGGGTGGTGATACATTGCAAATTGAGGTATCATTAACACCTGGTAAAGGAAAATTGCAGCTAACTGGGAAGCTAGGCGATGTCATGAAGGAATCAGCTCAAACCGCCTTATCGTATGTCCGCTCAAAAATGGAAGAGCTAAAAGTGGATGCGGAATATTTTGAAACACATGATATTCATATTCACGTTCCTGAAGGAGCAGTGCCGAAAGATGGTCCTTCCGCAGGTATTACAATGGCAACCGCAATTGTTTCCGCGATTTTACACCGTCCAATACGCCGTGAGGTCGGCATGACAGGTGAAATTACTTTACGTGGGCGTGTACTCCCAATTGGGGGCTTAAAGGAAAAGACACTCAGTGCGCATCGAGCAGGCTTAACGACAATTATTTGTCCAAAAGATAATGAGCGAGATATTGAGGATATTCCTGAAAGTGTACGCGAACAACTAACATTTAAACTAGTGTCATCGGCTGATGAAGTATTAGCCATTGCACTGGACGGAGGTATTTAAGAAAATGAAAGTCCATAACGTCGAAATGGTCATAAGTGCTGTAAGACCAGACCAATATCCAGAAGATGGACTGCCAGAATTTGCACTAGCCGGTCGTTCAAATGTGGGGAAATCCTCATTTATTAACCGAATGATCGGTCGTAAAGCTTTAGCACGTATTTCTTCTAAGCCCGGAAAAACACAAACGCTTAATTTTTACAAGATTGAAGAGCAATTGTTTTTCGTAGATGTTCCGGGTTATGGTTATGCAAAGGTTTCAAAGACTGAGCGTGAAGCATGGGGAAAAATGATTGAGCGTTACTTAACTGGGCGTCAGGAATTAAAGGCAGTCGTTCAAATTATTGACTTACGTCATCCACCTACAGCTGATGATCGCATGATGTATGATTTTTTGAAGCATTACAATATTCCTTGTATTGTCATTGCAACAAAAGCAGATAAAATTCCAAAAGGTAAATGGGATAAGCACAAAAAAATCGTGAAAGAAACGCTAGACATGGATAAAAATGATCCTATTATTGTCTTTTCTTCAGAAACAGGACTTGGTTTTGAAGAAGCTTGGCGTACTATCGAAAATAAAATGTAATAAGAAAACATCTATTGCGTCTATTATTTAGGACAGTAGATGTTTTTTTTATTAAAATGGATGGAATTGCTTGATGAATGAAATAACTGACCGATAAATTAAATAGGAGGTGGACTTAATGGATATCGCAGCTTTATCAATGGCAATGAATCAAGCAACATTAATGCAAAATGTATCTCTAGCTGTAACGAAACAGGCTATGGAGATGCAACAGCAAAATTCAGAACAATTAGTTGAAATGTTAGATGCTCCACATCCAACAGCTGGACATACAATTGACGTTCAAGTTTGATGAAGGAAGGTAGCTTGTAATTGGAAGCTACCTCTATCTTTGTGTCTAACGGTAGATTAAAAAAGGAATTAAAAGTACTAAAATGTATCTTTTTAGATAGTAAAAACTACCAATAGTACGATATACTATTTAATAATAATTAATAACATTTTTTTAGGAGGTGGGATTGTTGAAGAAAATTCCATACATACTAATGATTTTGTTACTAGCGGTTCTCGGGTTCTCATCAAATCAAACAGCACATGCTACCCAAATGGTGACTGGAACTTTTGTAGATGTAACATTTTCAGAATATGAAAATTCAAATGGAGTAATAGAAAAAAAGCTTAGTAAAATTACTTTGCAAAATGATAGCGGTCGTCAAGTTACATACAATATAAATAATAATGCCCGCCTTTATATTAATAAGACAGAGACAACAATCGAAGGCTTTAAGATGGGGATGAAAGTAGAAGCGGACATTTCCCTTCGAAGTGTTGTTGAGCTTCGAGGTACTTCTGATTCTACAAAGGAAACAGAATCTCCAACAGTTGCACACAATACGAAAACACTTGCCGGGGTAGTGACAAGTATCGATCCAAATGGACTATTTATTATGTTGAAGTCGGATTTTGGAAAAGAAACGACTTACTATATAAATAAAGATACAAGCTACCAAAAAAACTCCTCTGCAGCCGATATTAGCGCATTATATGTAGGGGATCGTGTTAAGCTAAGCCTTAAAAATCAAAATGCATCCATTGTCACAAAAATCGAAATTAGTGATACAGGTACATTAGTTGAAAACCTATATAAAGGTGAAATACAAACGGTTAATGCCAATGCAAATAAATTAACTGTAAAAAATCAACATGCTTTTATAAATTGGCAGTTTGGTTCTGATACAACAAAGGCTTTATCAACGATGAATTTTTCATCGAAAGTTCCAGTATATGTTGGAAACACAAAAATTAATAAAGATCAGTTGAAAAATTACATTGGTAGTGAAGCATATTATGCAACAGTTAAACAATTTGGCAAAGAAGTGATTGAAAAGATTGTTGTATTGAAAAACAACGAGCGAACTTACTACGAGCCTATGCTTTCTGTAGATTCTAAATATCAACTATTTAAACTTAAATCTGCAGGTACAATATACTTCCACGATGGAACGATATTAATTCGAAATGGTCGTTTAATCGAACCTACAGGCCTATTAGCTTATGGTACAGCCTTTGTTATTTCGGATGGTGCTGCACGTGATCATTATGCCCAAGTTGTGCAAATAACAAGTGATAGTTTTATGTCACCAAACTTAGCAGGTCATGAGTTATATTATGGACGTTTATCACAAGCAGATGGCTATTTAATCGAAATTGATGATGCAATGAAGATCGAGTCAAATGTCTTCAAGAAAACAGATCGTACTGTACTATCTGTTAGTAATTCAACAAAGGCAATAGTAGATGACGGTAACAAAACATACAGTGTTGTTCCTGATATTGAACTTCATTTATATGAAGGTCAATATGGATACTTCTATGTGAAGGATGGACATGTACAGGCCCTTCATATTCTGAATAAGGCGAAACCTGTTGCACCATTAATGTTAACAGGTAAACTACAGTCAGTTAAATCGAAATTCCCAGCTGTAATCAATGTGAAGAGCGTTAGTCAATGGCAAAATGGTCGTTGGTATGAAGCTGGTGAAATGATTGATATGAATATTGACCAAGCAACAATTATTAAAGCTGGTAAAGTTATTCAAGCATCTGATTTAAAACCTTCTGATCGTTTAGTAGTATTATCAGATCGTTTTATCAAAGCTCATTTAATATTAGTCGATTAATATCTGTGAGTTTTCTGCGAGTATATTTACGACGAAGGTATTCAGCCTTAAGCGAATTTTTTAGTACTTGCTAATGATGAAAGACTTTGTCGCGCTAGGAGTAGAAGGCGAGCAAATTTAACCTTAAATTTTTTAGGTGTGTTGATTAGGTTCATCACCAAAAGTCGTGGAGACTTCTTATCATTTTGCTTACATCAACACACCTGATTATTTTATTATCTTAAATAATTGACAGCTCCAGATGCGGATATGCATGGAATGAAAGAGAGGAACAGAAAAAGAATGCGAAAACATTTATATAAAATAATGTTAGTAGTTCTTGCTGTATTGATTGTTGGGGCTACTATCCCAGAAAATGCATCAGCGTCTTCATTAGAAACAACGGGTGCTGTAAAAAATGAATATACATATGAGGAAGCTGTTTTCATTACAGGAACACCTATTATATTTAAAGGCACTAGTAAAGACATTAAAATTACGCAAAAAGAATCTAAAGGAAAATTAACTGAAACATATAGTTTAAAGCTAACAGCAAGTAACGGTGCTACATTGACACGAAATATTGCCTATGAATCAGATGTAGTAGATTATGCTACGATTGGGCAAAAAACATCCAATGGTGTTGTGAAAAAGTATACAGAGAAAATTGTTGCTGGGAAAATTACCTATACATTAGCTGATTACCAATTTTCACAAGGGACTGTAACGGACAATCGTGTAGCCTCTGATTATTTCTCAGGTAATGTGATTTCGAGAAAAACGTATTCCTATCAAACTGGAACTGGAAAAAATGCAGTCCAAAATACTGTGACAATTGATACGGATAGTCGTCATGCTGGCTATGAAAACTTCTGGGGAGCAACGGAAACACAAATTACCGAAGCTGTTTATAATTATAGCGATGGTAAGACAAGCCATGTGAAAAATCGTTTATCTACAAGTAAATCACGTGTACTAAACTATGAAGAAAACCTAGGGACTTTAGGGAGCTTTGATGGTGGGTATGCGGTAGTAAGTGAAAAGGATGTTATTTCTGAATATACGTATGATTTAGCCTCTGGACAAAAAGGGACTCTTGACTTAGATACAGAATACATGCCGACAATTGAACGTTTAATCATTCCTAAGTTCCGTGACTTATCAAATCATTATGCGAAACAAGCTATTGAAAAATTATATTCTTTAGGTATTTACACTGATGCAAGTAACTTCTTCTCACCAAATACCCCTATGAAGCGTATTGACTTTTCAACGGCGATTGGTAAGGCAGTTGACTTACGTGTTATGGCAGAACCGAAAACGAAAAAATCCAAAACTACTACAAGTATTTTTAAAGATATTAAACGTACAGTAAAAGATTATGCTTATATTGAGTCTGCGGTTAATAAAGGAATTATTAAAGGTGTATCACCAGAGTATTTCAAGCCTGATCATCCGATTACTCGAGCACAAGCCGCTACGATTTATGTGCGTGCTTTAGGGCTTGAGAATAAGGCGCCAGATCCTGGCTATTTAACAAAGTTTAAGGATGATGCTCAAATTCCGGTTTACGCAAGAGACGGTATTTACATTGTCAATGAGTTAGGCTTAATGACTGGTGACCCTACAGGTCGATTTAATCCAAATCAGCCATTAACGCGTGCAGAAGCATCAGTAGTATTAGAACGTTTTTTAAATTATTTGGAAAGTGACTTAAAACAAAACTATCGAGATGACATATTGTTCTTTAATTAAAGAAAGGACTGAGCAATAAATGACGTATGCTAAAAAAGCATTTCTATCCCTGCTATGTATCGTGCTAGTCCTGATGACAGCAACTCCAGCTGTGACTCAGGCTGCTACGACAATTAGGGATGTACCAACTACTAATAGTAAATACAAAGCTATTTCATGGGCAGTCGATAATGATTTATTCACATTGGATAGCGCTAATAATTTTTCACCTAACGCACAGCTAACTGAGCAAGAGCTTGTTGTCTTGTTTGCAAAGCTAGATCGAAACTATGCATTATCATATAACGACAGTGTAGCTTATAACTTCTATAGTGATTTTTATTTACCGTTTAATGGTACCTATACAACAGCCAATCGTTCAAAAGCTGTTACACGTGGACAATTTGCACGTATATATGCTGCATTTAGAGGTTTAGATTTAGATGAGCCTCAGGCGGTTCAATATTTATACACGAACGATATTTCAACAGGAAATACTGGTAAAAAGACATTTGCTGATTTCCAACCTTCTACAAAGCTAACTCGAGGAGATAGTGCTGAATTATTATACCGCAGTGTACAAAACGGCAACTTTGCTGTACTAGGATTAAAACGTACGGCTGCAGGACGTGATAATGACAAAATTACATTACCTCCAGGCTTCATGGGCTCAAGCAATACGGAATTTGAAGAGCCAAAGGATAATAATAACGATTTTACTGGACCGGAATATGTTAATAATGCTCTACAAAGTATTGATGTTGAAAAACCAGATTTAATCGCAAATGACCAAGATTCAACGCTCATTACAGTATCTTTAAAAGCTTGTAATGGTGATCCAATACATGATGATAAATCTTATACATTCCGTGTAACTTCATCATATGGTGCTAAAATCGTTGACACATCAGGTGAAGCTGTTCGAAATGTACAATCAGATGGCTCTACTGTCTCTGCGATTGTTATAGCACCGAAATTAACAAAATCTGTCCGTGATACAATTTCATTTGAGCTTATTAATAACACGGATCCTGGTATGAAATGTCTTGTAGGCGAAAAACTGAATGCACATGTCCGTTACTCACCTCAGCCGGAAATGCGCATTGATTATCAAGTGTATGATCCAGCGAATACGGATGATGAAAATGGAAATGTAACACCTCCATATGTACCGTATGAAAAATTACCAGAGTTCTTTAAAGAAAATATTGTGAACGTCCATTGGATTGATAGAGAAGAAAAGCTATTTAGTATTGGACAACAAACAAATGTAACAAATGCTCTAGGAAATGTTGAAAATATTTATTTACAATATGGTGGCAATGATAAAAAATACCCTGCATTAGGCTATGAAAATGCCATTTTACAATTTGAAAACTATAATATTTCCGTTTGGTTGTTCGAAGAGATTATTGAAAAACGTTTGAAGGATTCAATTAATGATACGATTGAAATTATGTATATGATTTCAGATGATGGGCGTCCAATTTATCGTATTCAAGGGATTGATGATGCGATTGCCTCACAGGTTGAGAATATTAACCCAGTCGGTGCTATTATTCAACTTATGGGCTATATGCCAGATGAAAAAAAACTGACACTCGAGCACTATGATAGTGTCATGAAAATTTATGCTATTTTCACAAGCTTGAGTAACTATGATCGAACAGTATTATTAAAATACCAAGGTGGTAAATTACTAGGTCAAGTAGAAGCCTATAAAAAACGAGTGGAAGCATTAAAGGAAAGCGAAGAAGCGGCATCAAGACCATCTGGTAAAGATCGTTACACTAAAGTAATGGTTACTTTAGTGAGACCAGGTGGAGAAATTATTACTGACTATCAAGGAACAGTAAAAATTAAATTTGATGGTGTTGAGAAAACAGCTTCATTTGTTACAAATACTTCGGATTACTTAAATAATACTGGAAGCCCAGGGACAGCTGTTGCGTACTTTGACTCCGTTATTTATGGGAAATCAAAAGCTGAAGCAACATTAGTAAATAAAATAGATCCTCGTTATGCAACAATATTGAAGGATCTAAAGGATAAAACATTTACGAAGGAAATTTTTACAAATCCTTACTTTAGTAAAAATTCTTGTTCTTTAGCAACAGAAGTCGCTTACGTAGTTGATTACTCTGCTTCGATGAAAGCTTCTGACCAAACAAATTACCGTGGTAAGAAAATGATGGAAGTCATCAATCAAATTAAGGCAAAAAATAATATTGTGATTGAAACAAATACAAAAGCTACTGTTCTTGGAGAGGGAACGACAGACAATGTATTGAAAAAAGATCTATATAAAGCATCGAAAGAGAAAGGTGCCACAGATATTTTTGCAGGTATTGAAATGGCACTGTCTAAATTCTCAAATGACTCAAAAACGTCAAAAGCTATTATTGTCGTGTCAGATGGTAAAACAAGTAAATCTAAGATGACAAAAGTGTTAAACGAAGCGAAAAATAAAGGGGTTAAGGTTTACACTGTAAGTATAGGTAAAAAATCACAAGTCAATGATGCAATTTTAACGCAATTGGCTGCTGAAACGGGTGGTATTTACTACCACGCAATCGATAACTTACAATTACATCAAGTTTTCCAAAAAATTATTGATGCAATTTTATGTAAAACTTCGCCTTCAAGTTGCGTGAATCCTGAAGACATATTTGAAGAAGCGACGGTAACTCTACGCAAAGGCAATATTACAATGAATGCAAGAATCGATGGTAATTGCTCAAATGTTGCAAAGGTTAATGTACGATTCCCTTCTTTAAGTGGAGATGCGCAGTTTGAATTGAATAAGCGTAGTGATAATGTCTACATGCTAACAAAAACAGTGCAAACAATGCAGGACTTCAAAGTTAATAATGAAATTGAATTTATAGCATATGATAAAGACGGTAAAATCATAGCTACAAAAACTACGACAATTACAAATTAATAGATTAATACTCAAAAAAAGCTGAACTAATTCTAACAATTAGTTCAGCTTTTTTTTGAAATATTTATATAGCATTCACCATATCGTGTGGTTGATTTCCGTTCCGACTGGGCGCGTCCGATGAGCCGCTTGGGCCAACAGAATGTTGGTCTCGGAGGCGTTATCACAGGATGTGATGGTTTTAGCCTTCGTTCCACTATTGCTAATCCCCAAGGAGTCGCCCAGTCTCCACTCCAATCAACTTATCCTCATTATATATTTTTTAACAAATTTTTATTCTAACTTTCAGAAATGAACGGTACATTTAATAAATTTATTAAATTCGGCAATACTACAACTAAAGATACTTTGAGGTGAAAAAATGAGCAGAACTGTTTCTTTTTTTTTAGTTTCATTTTGTGTGTTTTTTCTAATAACATTACATGCATCTGCAAAGGATAAACCTAGTCTTTATGAAGAAATATATCCTGAAATAGGATATAAATCGGTAGAAGAAGCAGTGGGTGATTTTGAACAACACTTTAACCAAAAATTAAAGCTACCTCTTAGAGTACCCTCTATAAGCTTTACACATCATTTTGGAAGATTTACCGATTCAAAATATGAAGGCAATGACGCATTTGAAGTGACATTTATAAATGATCAATCATCTGAAAATCATTATAAAATTGACATTCGCCCACTTAAGTATAGATTGCCTATAAGAGAGAAATATGTAATCAAAACATTTGAATTGAAGAATGGGAATGTAGGCACATATATGACAATATCAGGCTTTAATGTGCTTGTTTTTGAGAGAGATAATTTGCAGTATATGCTAAGTGTAGATAAACGAGTCTCAAATAAAGTTACGCCTGAAGCTTTAGTAGACATAGCCAATTCTATTGATTATTAAGTGGAACAAAAATTTTGATGTGACTCGAGAACAATAGTATAGAAAAGTAAAAATAGCTTTGTTAAAGATAATTAAACAAAGGCTATTTTTTTATATCTTAAAAAAAATTTCATTTAATTTAGTTCGACTCTATTAGGATGATCCTTTAAAACGTATATCATGTGGATATGTTGATTGTAGTGGAGGCTTGCGACTCCTTCGTGACCAATATCGTGATGGCCCGAGACCCTGCAGCGAAGCGGCTCATCGGACGCCCCCCAGGAAAGCACCAAGCAGGAACGGAAATCAACCACACGTTTTGGTTAATAGCCATTAAAATAATAATTAATTCTGTCCCTTTAGAAAATGTTCTGGAAAACATTAAATTTGAAACAGAACGTATAATTTGTTACACTTAGTTTATAATAATTCTAATGTAGATGACGAATTTCAGTTCTTCATGACATGTTCACAAATTATTGATGAACTCTTGTCGAACTGTGCTATAATGAGATTTGTTAATTAGAACGTGAGAGGTGTTATTCATGCATACCATCGTAGTAGGCTTGAATTATAAAACGGCGCCAGTTGAGATTCGTGAAAAGTTATCATTCATAGAGAGTGAACTACCACAGGCAATGGAAGCGCTGCAAAAGGAAAAAAGTATATTAGAAAACGTTATTGTTTCGACATGTAACCGTACAGAAATATATGCAGTAGTTGACCAATTGCATACTGGACGTCATTTTGTTAAACAATTTTTAGCAAATTGGTTCGACCTGCCTGCGGAGACATTTTCTTCGTATTTAACAATTCGTGAAGAAGATGAGGCAATCGAGCATTTATTCAAAGTGACAGCTGGTATTGATTCGATGGTACTTGGCGAAACTCAAATTTTAGGACAAGTTAGAAAAAGCTTCTTAAATGGACAAGAGATTGGAACGACAGGAACGGTATACAATCAGCTATTTAAACAAGCAGTGACATTTGCGAAGCGAGCACATAATGAAACGGCTATCGGTGAGAACGCGGTATCTGTCTCTTATGCAGCAGTTGAATTAGCAAAAAAAATATTCGGATCTTTACAACGTAAGCATGTAGCTATTTTAGGTGCAGGAAAAATGGGGGAACTTGCTATTGAGAACCTTTACGGTAGCGGTGTAGGAAAAGTAACCGTAATTAACCGTACGTTCGAAAAAGCAGAAAGCCTAGCAGCTAAATTTGACGGTGAAGCAAAATCCATGAAGGAACTACAATGTTCATTACTGGAAGCGGATATTTTAATTACGTCTACAGGTGCAACAGATTATGTGATTGACTATGAATTGATGCAATTTGTTGAACGTTTGCGTAAAGGTAAACCATTATTTATGGTAGATATTGCGGTTCCACGTGATATTGATCCACGTGTTGGAGATTTACCGAATGTTTTCTTATATGATATAGATGATTTACAAGGCATCGTCGAAGCAAACTTAGTAGAACGTGAACGTGCTGCTGCTGATATTTCTTCGATGATTGGTAAAGAGGTTGTGCAATTTAAAGATTGGGTTGCGACTCTTGGCGTTGTCCCTGTCATCTCGGCTTTACGTAAAAAAGCAAATCATATTCAAGAAGAGACAATGATTAGTATCGAGAATAAAATGCCGGATTTAACGGATCGAGAACGTAAAATTTTAAGCAAGCATACAAAGTCTATTATTAATCAATTGTTAAAAGAACCAATTTTACAAGCTAAAGAAATGGCAAATTCATCAAAAGCAAATGAACAGTTACGTTTATTCCAACAAATTTTCGGTATTGAGGATACTGTGGAAGCTGAAGTTACTGCGATGACAGAACAAGAGCTTGAACGCAAAGAACGCTTACAGTCGTCACAATCTTCCACTGAACCAAAGTATTCTTTCTAACTTCTTTCGGCAAATCTCTTTTGTAGCGAAAGCAAAGCGTCAGCTACAGAAGTCTCCCACCTCTATAGATGGTGAGATGAATGCAGGTTAAAGTTACTTTTCAGCGGGTGTCCAAACTCCGCTGAAACAGAGGAACTCAGGCTAAGACCTTCACATCCTGTGAAAACGCCTGTGTGACCAACTTCGTGTTGGCCTAAAGCCTCCGGCGGATGTCACAGAATCGGAAAGGAGTTCTTAGGGGATGTTAGCCGTTATCGCATCCATGCGATAACGGCTAACTGACCTGCTTCGTGCAGACCTAAGCACAAAGCCGATTCCGGACGCAATTATGCCAAGACATAATTGATAGATGTCTATGTGTTCGCGGTGCAACTTTAGAAAAGTTGTCCTTCGAGCTTTTTCCCGCGAGCAAGATTTTCTACTGATATTAAATGAGGCGTTTTCGTATCTGTATGGTAAACTAAGGATACGAAAACGTTTTTTTTTCTAGGCTAAAGTACACTACTTTAGTACTTTCAATATAAAGAAGGGATGTCTATTGGCTGATTTGACGATGACAAGGCTCTATGAAGTAATGATCGTCTTGTATGCGATCAGTCTAGTATTTTACTTTACTGATTACTTTTATAAGCAAATACGAGCAAGGCGAGTTGCTTTTTGGCTTGTTTCATTCGTATGGGTAATTCAAAGTGCCATTATTTTATTAACTTTTGTGGAAACGAAGCGATTTCCGATCTTATCCTTGTCAGAAGGAATTCTCTTTTATTCCTGGCTGCTCGTGACACTATCTATTATTTTGCACTGTATTGCACGAGTTGATTTACCGGTATTTATTATTAATATACTAGGATTTTTATTCGCTAGTATCTTTACTTTTATGCCGAAACGCCCGACAGGAATAGTAAGCGATACTTTAATTTCGGAATTGCTTTTTATTCATATATCATTTGCCATTTTATCGTACGCAGCGTTTTCTTTAACATTTGTTTTTGCGATATTGTACTTAGTATTATATCGTTTGCTGAAAAAGAAAAAATGGTCACATGTCTGGACAAGGCTGCCATCACTACAGCAGACGAGCAACTGGATGAATGTTTCATTTTACATTGGTATTCCAGTGTTGTCTGTAAGTTTAGTTTTAGGGTTTGAATGGGCACTACTAACGCTAGAGAGTCTTTCGATTTTTGATGCGAAGATTATTGGGTCCTTTATTATTTTAATTTTGTATTGCTTTATATTGTATGCGAATCGTAAAAGTAAGCTGACAGGGACAACTTATGCGTGGGTACATATATACGCTTATCTATTAGTTGTTGTTAACTTCTTTTTAGGAAGCAGTTTATCACGATTCCATTTATGGTATTAGAAGAGAGGTTGGAGACTGTTGAGAAAAATTATTGTAGGTTCTAGGAGAAGTAAGCTAGCTTTAACACAAACAAATTGGTTTATCAATGAGTTAAAAGCAGCTGGTGTACCATTTGAATTTGAAGTGAAAGAAATTGTCACGAAAGGTGACCAAATTTTAGACGTGCAACTATCTAAAGTAGGTGGTAAAGGGCTTTTCGTAAAAGAAATTGAACAAGCGCTTTACGACAAAGAAATTGACTTTGCTGTCCATTCTATGAAGGATATGCCTGCAGTATTGCCTGAAGGATTAGTCATTGGCTGTATTCCACCACGTGAAGATGCGCGTGATGCTTTTATTTCAAAAGGACATGTGAAATTTGCCGACCTTCCAGCAGGAGCTGTTGTTGGGACAAGTTCTCTTCGTCGAAGTGCTCAACTTTTAACTGTCCGTCCAGATATAGAAATTAAATGGATTCGTGGAAATGTAGATACACGCTTAGCTAAACTTGAAACTGAAGAATACGATGCCATTATTTTAGCAGCAGCTGGCCTAAAACGCCTTGGCTGGAGCGATGATGTAGTTACTGAGTTTTTATCTGTTGAGGATTGTCTACCAGCAGTAGCACAAGGATCTCTAGGTATTGAATGCCGTGGAGATGATACAGAACTATTAACGGAATTGGGCAAGTTAACAGATAGCATTACATGGCAAGAAGCACATGCAGAACGTGCTTTCCTAGCGGCTATGGATGGCGGCTGTCAAGTGCCTATCGCAGGATATGCAAAGTCTAACGGGGAAGAAATTACATTAACTGGCCTTGTTGCTGCACCAGATGCTTCAGTTGTTTATAAGGAAACAGTTGTGGGCTCTAATGCGGAAGCAGTTGGGAAAGAGCTTGCTGAGATTTTAACGAAGCAAGGTGCTTTTGAATTAATTCAACGAGTAAAGGCAGAGCAAGATGCAAAATAATTTACCTTTAGAAGGTAAAACTATTATTTTGACAGGTACATCTAAGACGACAACCATAATAGATGACATTACAGCATTAGGTGGTCAAGCAGTAATTGCCCCTTTGATTGAAACTTGCGAGCTGATCGATAAAAACGATGATGTGCAATTAGAGTTTGCACGTCAATTTGAATGGCTCATTTTTACGAGTCAAAACGCGGTAGAAGCTTTTGCCAATAAGATGCATCGCTTTAATATAAGTGCAGCATATTTTCAAGGCAAAGTAGCTTCTATTGGTACTAAAACTACTACAGCCTTAGAAAAGCTAGGATTCCATGTTAGCTTTATGCCTTCTATATTTAGTGCAGATGTATTTGTTCAAGAATTTCCTGATGTGGTAGCAGGGAGCAATCCTACTTGTCTATTTATTCGTGGAGAAAAAGCGAAAAATACATTAAAGGAAGGTCTGCCCTTTACATTGAAGGAATGGACAGTTTATGAAACGATTGAGCGACATGATCAAAAACAATTAATGATTGAATGTATCCGTACGAATAGCGATGTCACAGTGATTTTTGCTAGTCCTTCTGCTGTTGATGTATACGCAAAGGATATAGCTTCGGTAATTGGTTGGGAGGCAGTACATGTAGCAGCAATCGGCCATATTACAGAAGCAGCTATTGTAAATCACGGTGCTATTGTAGATATTATGCCGAGCGTATATACAATGCAAGCAGTCATCGAGGAAATAACGAAAGTAGGAGAAAGAAAATGACAAAATTACAATTTCAAAGACATCGTCGTTTGCGTGCAAATGCTGCTATACGATCAATGGTAAAAGAAACATACTTACACAAAGAGGATTTAATATATCCGATTTTTGTTATGGAAGGCGAAAATATTAAAAATGAAGTCCCTTCTATGCCAGGAGTTTTTCAATTTTCATTAGATAAACTTGAAGCTGAGATTGATGAAGTTGTTGCTTTAGATATTCCTGCTGTTATTTTATTTGGCTTACCTGCAGAAAAAGATGCAGTTGGAACTGGTGCTTTCCATGATCATGGTATTGTGCAAAAAGCAACACGACTTATTAAAGCTCGTTACCCAGAACTATTAGTCATAGCGGATACATGCTTATGTGAATTTACAGATCATGGACATTGTGGCTTAATTGAAGGCGATCAAATTTTAAACGATCCTTCATTAGATGTTTTAGCACGTACAGCAGTATCACAAGCGAAAGCAGGGGCAGATATCATCGCTCCATCTAATATGATGGATGGATTTGTAGCAGCTATTCGTACAGGTCTAGATGAAGCAGGCTTTGAAAATGTTCCGATTATGTCATATGCCGTAAAATATGCATCTAGCTATTATGGTCCATTCCGAGATGCAGCTGATGGTGCACCTCAATTTGGTGATCGCAAATCATACCAAATGGATCCATCGAATCGAATGGAGGCATTCCGTGAAGCGGAATCAGATATTGAAGAAGGTGCAGATTTCTTAATCGTTAAACCAGCTTTAAGTTATTTAGACATTATTCGTGATGTGAAAAATAATTATACATTACCGATTGTTGCATACAACGTTTCTGGTGAATATGCAATGATTAAAGCTGCGGCTATTAATGGCTGGATTGAAGAGAAAAATGTAGTGCTTGAAACGTTACTTAGCATGAAACGTGCAGGCTCAGATTTAATCATTACGTATCATGCTAAAGATGTTGCACGTTGGTTGGAGGAGAAATAAATGACTCGTTCTTATGAAAAATCAAAACAAGCATATGCTGAAGCGATTAACCTAATGCCAGGTGGTGTTAGTAGCCCAGTACGTGCATTCAAATCCGTAAATATGGATCCAATCTTCATGGAATCTGGTCACGGAGCTATTATTAAAGATGTTGATGGCAATGAATATATTGACTATGTATTATCATGGGGACCTCTAATTTTAGGTCATACGCATCCAGAAGTTGTACAAGCAATTGCAGAAACAGCAGCGAAAGGCTCTTCGTTTGGAGCACCAAGTTACACAGAAAATCGATTAGCTAAATTAGTGTTAGATCGACTACCTGGTATGGAAATGATTCGCTTTGTTTCTTCTGGGACAGAGGCTACGATGTCTGCTTTACGCGTAGCTCGTGGTGTTACAGGTCGCGATAAAATTTTAAAATTTGAGGGCTCATATCACGGTCATGGAGATTCCTTGCTAATTAAGGCTGGCTCTGGGGTAGCTACATTAGGCTTACCTGACAGCCCTGGTGTCCCAGCGGATATTGCACGCAATACATTAACAGTAGCGTACAATGACTTAGAAGGGGCAAAACTAGTTTTCGAAAAGTTTGGTTCAGAGCTTGCGGCAGTAATTGTTGAGCCAGTCGCAGGAAATATGGGCGTTGTCCCTCCACAACCAGGCTTCCTACAAGGTTTACGTGAATTAACAAAGGAACATGGAACACTGTTGATTTTTGATGAAGTTATGACAGGCTTCCGTGTTGACTATGGCTGTGCACAAGGTTATTTTGATGTAACACCGGATATTACAACGTTAGGTAAAGTTATTGGTGGTGGACTTCCTGTAGGTGCATTTGCAGGGAAAAAGGAAATTATGGAGCAAGTGGCTCCGGCTGGACCAATCTATCAAGCTGGGACATTGTCAGGGAATCCATTAGCAATGACAGCTGGCTATGAAACATTAACTCGCCTAGATCCTAGCTCTTATGAATACTTCAAAAAGCTAGGAGATCAATTAGAGGCTGGTTTCCGTGAAGCCGCAACGAAATACAATATTCCGCATACTGTAAATCGTGCTGGTTCAATGATAGGTTTCTTCTTTACGAACGAAGATGTTATTGATTTTGATTCAGCAAAAACGTCAGATTTGCAATTATTTGCTGAATACTTCCGTCTAATGGCAGAAGAAGGTATTTTCTTACCTCCATCTCAATTTGAAGGTTTATTTATTTCTACTGCACATACGGAGGAGCATATCTCAAAAACAGTTGATGCTTTCCATAAAGTATTTGCACAATTAGCAAGATAATAGGTTGATACAAAATAGCATGCTAGAAGTATTTTCTGGCATGCTATTTATTGTTGTTTACTAATATAATTTGCCTCTGTCTGTAATGGCTTATATTTTTGCGGTTCATCACCAAAAGTTATGGATGACATTTGTTAAAACGTCTAAGTTGATTGGAGTGGAGATGGGCGACTCCTTGGGGATTAGCGTCACAGATGAGACCCTGCAGCGAAGCGAAGCAGCTCATCGGACGCCCTCAGGAAAGCGCCCGGTCGGAACGGAAATCAACCACTCGTTTTGGTGATGATCCATTTTTACCCGTTAAATGACAATGGATGTATGATCGTTACCGCTTGAAAAATTTTTATTAAAATTATAACTTTCAGCATAGCCAAATTGTGGCCGAAATCGTATATAATAGAGCTATTCGTAAAAGAAAGTAGTGAATTGATATGGCAACTGGCACACATATGGTCGAAGTACCTGTAGGAATTGAAAATGTATGGGACTTCGTCAGTGATATGGAAAAATGGGCAAAGCTTGTCCCAGGTTATAATGCGCATGAAATGATTGATGAAAAACATTCAACATGGACGTTTAAAGGCAATGTTGGTGTTCTGAAAAAAACAGTACAAGTAGAGATTACTATTTTAGAATGGGCAGCGCCTTCTAAAGTAACATTCGAATTAAAAGGAATTTCTGATAACTTTTCAGGAAACGGTTATTTCCTAGCAGAAAGTATTGATGCAGAAAATACAAAAATGACAGGCTTCTTGGAAGTAACAGCAGGAGGATTAGCCGGTCCTGTTTTAAATCCAATCTTTAAGCCAATCGTACCAAAAGCAACACAAATGTTAACAGACCGTGTAGCAAATAAAATTAAATTGGTGAATGTATAATAACGATTCCACCACAAGTAAAAGGCATGCTAGAATACTTCTTCTAGCATGCCTTTTTTAGGCTCGTTATTGTGGGGATTTTTGTTACGGCAGGCGCTTTTCTTAGGGGACGTCCGATGTGCCGCTTCCCTTAGGCACTATACAAAATCCGATCGCATTGTTTCTTTGCACGAGAGTAAAGAGACAGCTACATAATATACACCAAGACGAAATTGATTAATCACCCTATAGCATACTATCCTTCCGAGCTTCATATGATGCAAGAGGAGGGATTATTATCGAACACAAAACTTGGAATATGAGTGAAACTTTTTGTTTTCCTGGTTATGGCTGCCCAACAGAAATAGCAGCTGTACAAATTAAGCCACGGTGGCAGACAACGCAGTTAGAAGACTCTCTACGATTAATGGGTATTTATCATATCACAGCACATGTTCGCTTTGATTTTCAAGACATGCAAGCTTACATGGGTGATGATGAATTAGTACAAATCGATACGCTAGATATTCAAGGAGATACTGGTTATTTTGAATATGCAGTTCCTTTAAATGTAGATTTACCAAAGGATGCAGCTATTGAAGATTTAATGGTAAAGGATATTCGACCTGTTTTGAGGAATCAGATGTGTCAGCTCGAGTGGACGGTTACAAGTGTTTTTAATGAGCCTGAGCTTGCGTTAGAAAAAGCGCACGTTTTTGAAAGTCAGTCTGTCAATGCCTCAGCTCAAATTGAGAAGGGGGACCTTACAAAAGAAACGGCACAAGTAAAACAACCTACAACTGCAGTAGCTTCGAATCAGAAAGAAAAAACTGTAGCTGTAGTAGCTTCAGCACAAGAAGAAAAATCAAAGTTAGTTTCATTCGCAGTTCAAAAGGAAAAGTCTGAAGCAATAGTAGCTTCAGACAAAAAAGAAAAGCCTGCATCAAAAACAATGTTGAGGGAGTCCTCAAGTAATATTGTAGTCCGTGAATCTAGCTCCTGGCATGAAGTGCCATCGATGATCTGGGATTTAACCGAAGACTATACACCGCTAAAGGTTCGTGTTTCAAATGATTTCATTCAAAAGTAAATAGCATATAAGTAAAAGGAGCAATAAGATGATGAAATCCCCAGATGTTGGAATGATGATGACACGTATAAACTGAAAAGCACAAATTGGAACAATTATCGTTTTGCAATAAAAACGAAATTGTCGTAGCCATGGTGGTAAAAAACAAGGATTATACTTACGTCGTCGCATTTGAATTTTCACTTCCTTTTCTAGTAGTGCTTCCTAAAAAATAACTAAATCACTTGAAAAATTGCATGATTTTGGGGTACAATGTGAAAAAGTTGAATATCAATGCAAATGCTATGACAGGGAAGAGTAAATTATTCGTACATTTTAAGAGAGGAAACAGTAGCTGAAAAGTTTCTATTTGTACCTAGTTGAATGTAGCCCTCGAGCAGCTTTAGTGAACTAACAGTAGTTAAAGCCGGTTAAACACCGTTACCGAATTGAGAGCCAGTAGTAAAGGCTTAAGCAAGTAATACATTTTTTTCTGATGAAACGTATGATAGCTTAACGCGCCTCTGCTGGAATTAAAGGTGGTACCGCGAACTTAAACTCCTTCGTCCTTTTTGACGTTAGGAGTTTTTTTATTTTTATTAATCTTCTTGTTAATGTCTTTTTACTGAGACTTAAAAAAGAATGATTGGTACTATCTCACACTAAAAAAATATTAAGTTAACAGGAGGAGTCAAAATGACAGAAAACATTTCAATGCCAACAAAATATGATCCACAGTCCATTGAAGCAGGTCGTTATGAATGGTGGTTACAAGGGAAATTTTTTGAGGCGCAGCCTACAAGTGAAAAGGAGCCTTATTCTATCGTTATTCCACCACCGAATGTAACAGGTAGACTACACCTTGGCCATGCTTGGGATACAACTTTACAAGATATTTTAATTCGTATGAAGCGCATGCAAGGTTATGATGCACTTTGGTTACCAGGAATGGACCATGCAGGTATTGCGACACAAGCAAAAGTAGAAGCAAAACTACGAGAAGAAAATATTACACGTTATGATTTAGGTCGTGAAAAATTCCTCGAAAAAACATGGGAATGGAAAGAAGAATATGCTGGACATATTCGTGATCAATGGGCGAAGCTTGGTCTTGGGTTAGATTACACTCGCGAGCGTTTCACACTTGATGAAGGTCTTTCTGATGCAGTTAAAACTGTTTTCGTTCAATTGTATGAAAAAGGCCTAATCTATCGTGGCGAACGTATTATTAACTGGGATCCTGCTGCAAAAACAGCGTTATCAGATATTGAAGTTATCTATAAAGATGTTCAAGGTGCATTCTATCATATGAAATACCCATTAGCTGATGGCTCAGGATATGTGGAAGTAGCAACTACACGTCCTGAAACAATGCTAGGTGACTCTGGGGTAGCTGTTCACCCGAATGATGAGCGCTATCAACACTTAATCGGTAAAACAGTTATTTTACCAATCGTAGGTCGTGAAATTCCAATCGTAGCAGATGACTACGTAGATTTGGATTTCGGTACTGGAGTTGTAAAAATGACACCAGCACACGATCCTAATGACTTTGAGGTGGGTAACCGCCACAACCTAGAACGCATTCTTGTTATGAATGAAGATGGTACTATGAACGAGCTTGCTGGCAAGTATAACGGTATGGATCGTTTTGAATGTCGTAAGCAAATCGTAGCTGATTTACAAGAAGCTGGCGTGCTTATCCGTATTGAAGAGCATACACATTCAGTAGGGCACTCTGAGCGTTCTGGTGCTGTTGTAGAGCCATATCTTTCTGCACAATGGTTCGTAAAAATGCAACCACTTGCTGATGCTTCACTTACTCTTCAAAAAGATGAAGAAGGGCAAGTAAACTTCGTACCATCTCGTTTTGAAAACACATATTCTCGCTGGATGGAAAACATTCGTGACTGGTGTATCTCTCGTCAATTATGGTGGGGTCATCAAATTCCTGCTTGGTATCACAATGAAACAGGTGAAGTTTACGTAGGCAAAGAAGCACCGGCAGATGCAGAAAATTGGACGCAGGATGAAGACGTATTAGATACATGGTTCTCGTCTGCACTATGGCCATTTTCTACAATGGGTTGGCCAGATGAGACTAACGAAGAATTTAAACGTTACTATCCAACAAGCACACTTGTAACTGGTTATGATATTATTTTCTTCTGGGTTTCTCGCATGATCTTCCAAGGTCTTGAATTTACAGGTCAGCGCCCATTCAAAGATGTATTAATTCACGGTTTAGTACGTGATGGAGAAGGACGCAAGATGAGTAAATCACTTGGCAATGGTGTAGACCCTATGGACGTTATTGATCAGTATGGTGCTGATTCATTACGTTACTTCTTAGCTACTGGATCTTCTCCTGGTCAAGATTTACGCTATACAACTGAAAAAGTAGAGTCAGTATGGAACTTTGCAAATAAAATTTGGAATGCCTCTCGTTTTGCTTTAATGAATATGGAAGGTATGACATATGATGAAATCGACTTAACTGGTGAAAAATCAGTTGCCGACAAATGGATTCTAACTCGCTTAAATGAAACAATTGAACGTGTAACATCTCTTGCAGAACGTTATGAATTTGGTGAAGTTGGGCGTGAGCTGTATAACTTCATTTGGGATGATTTCTGTTCTTGGTATATTGAAATGGCTAAATTACCGTTATATGGTGATGACGAAGCAGCTAAGAAAACGACGCGTTCTATTTTAGCTTACGTTTTAGACCAAACTATGCGTCTATTACATCCATTCATGCCATTCATTACAGAAGAAATCTGGCAGCACTTACCTCATGAAGGTGAATCAATTACAGTGGCAGTATGGCCAACTGTTCGTGCGGATCTTCATTTTGCAGAGGAAGCAGACAATATGAAGCTCCTAATGGATATTATACGTTCAGTACGTAATATTCGTGCGGAAGTAAATACACCAATGAGCAAAAAAGTGCCGCTATATATTTCAGCGAAGGATGCTACAACGGTTACAGTACTAGAAGCCAATAAAGCATATTTAGAAAAATTCTGTAATCCAGAATCACTAACAATTGGAGAAAACTTAGAAGCACCTGGTCAGTCAATGACAGCAGTAGTAACTGGAGCTGAACTATTCCTACCACTTGTTGGACTTATTAATCTAGAAGAAGAAATTGCTCGTCTTGAAAAAGAATTAGAAAAATGGGCAAAAGAAGTGAAGCTTGTGAATGGTAAGTTATCGAATGAAAAATTCGTGTCTAAAGCGCCGGAAGCATTAGTTAATGCGGAGCGTGAGAAATTAGCTGATTACGAAAGTAAACATGCGGTTGTATTAAAACGTTTAGAAGAACTAAAAAATATGTAAGATTGAGACAGCGGATGGCCATCGTCATTCGCTGCTTTTTTCTTTCATTCAAGTGTAAGTTTTTATTATACTAAAATAGAGGTAATGTAGTAAGAGGGAGTGTTTCTTTTGTTTAAAACGATGAAAGAATGTACAGATTTTATTTTTACGTTAAAGGCAGTTGATCATAAACGTGCTCCGCTCGTTTTGATGCGAGAGGTATTAGCTTTTCTTAATAACCCACAGGACAAGCTACGTGTTATCCATTTAGCAGGCTCAAATGGGAAGGGGTCAACAGTGAATGCGCTAAGAGAAATGTTACAACTTACTGGCTACAAAGTAGGCGCCTTTACTTCACCTCATTTAGAGCGTGTTAATGAACGTATGACTATTAATGGTATGCAAATTAATGATGCGCAATTTTTACACTATATGAACAATGTTGCTGAGATTATTGAAACACATTATGAAGGTGAATTTCCGAGCTTTTTTGAAGTGGTAACACTTATTATGTACCAATATTTTGCGGATGAAGAAGTGGATTTTGCGTTGATTGAAACGGGACTTGGTGGACGTTTAGATGCTACGAATGTCGTTACGCCTCTAATTTCAATTATTACAACGATTTCATTAGAACATACTGCGTTTTTAGGAGATACGTTAGCTAAAGTAGCGTTTGAGAAAGCGGGAATTATTAAAGAAAATGTACCTGTTGTAGTGGGCGTTAAAAGTGAGGAGGCACTTTCTGTTATTCGTGAGGTAGCAAATGAGCGTCATGCCCCATGCTTTGTTTTAGGGAAGGATTTTACGGTTGAAAATATTGAACAAGGAACTGATATGCAATATTTTAATTACCGAAAAGCAAATGTGGAGATGGAAGCTATCCCATTAAAAATGGCTGGTCAGCATCAAATAAATAATGCAAGCGTTGCGATTACGGCGATCTTAACTTTAAAAGAGAATGGAGCAATTGATATTTCAGATGCATCAATCCGTCAAGCTTTGGCAAAAGCTCAGTGGGCAGGCCGTTTTGAGCAATTACCAGGTCCTATAATATTAGATGGGGCACATAATTCTGAAGGAACTGCGGCGTTAATTCAAACTCTTAAAACGGTTTATCCGCAACAAAACTATCGATTTATATATGCAGCATTATCGGATAAAGATCATGCGAAAAGTATTGCTTTAATGGATAGTATTGCTACATCAATTGCATTTACACAAATTGAGCTTCCAAATGCTATGCCTGCTGATCAATTAGCTGCATTATCTACAAATACGAATAAAATATATAATGCGAATTGGTGTGAAATGGTTCAAATGATGCTACATCAAAGAAATGATGAGGATGTTATCGTCATTACAGGCTCCTTGTATTTTATAGCTGAAGTTCGACAATGGCTACAGGGGGAACAAAGATGATCCCTAAATGGAATAGCTATAAGGAAAAATGGAATGTTCAGAGTGATGATGTTATTAAACCAGGTCTAACTGCGATTGAAGAAGCTTTGGCACGAGTAGGTAATCCGGAAAATAAATTGCAAGTCGTACATGTAGCAGGGACTAACGGTAAAGGCTCGACACTTACTTTTCTAGAATCAATTGCTAAGGAACATGGCTTACGTGTTGGTAAATTTATGTCTCCTTGGATTTTGGACGTGCATGATCAAATTCAAGTAGAAGGTCAAGCTATTTCAGAAGCTGAAATGGAACTTGTATTCCAACAAATGCAGGTAGCCGGACTTAGTAGCAAACTAACGGATTTTGAACTTTTAACAGTTGCAACATTTTTACATTTTGTTGCTAGTAATGTAGATATCGCCCTTATTGAAGCTGGTATGGGTGGCTTACTTGATAGTACGAATGTGGTCACACCAATTGCCTCTATCATACCGAGTATCGCATTAGAGCATACGAATTTTTTAGGAGATACGATTGAAAGTATTGCCTACCATAAAGCCGGAATTATTAAGCCGTATCATCCAGTTATTATCGGCGATTTACCGTTAGAAGCGAAAAATATAGTCTACCAGGAAGCCAGCAAAAAACATGCATCCGTTTTTGAGCTAAATCATCAGTTTTATGTGGAACAAGAGAAAGATGGAGAGAGCTATGTGCATAATGACAATGGCCTCCGCATTACAAAGCTTACACGCACTATAAAGGGAGCACATCAGGCGAATAATATGGCACTTGCTATTACAGCCTTCTTTGAAGTAGCGACTGCATTGGAGTTACAAGTTAGTAAAGAATCTATTCAAAAAGCTGTGAAAAACGCTACCATTTTAGGACGTTTTGAAGAAATTATGCCTTATATTGTTTTAGACGGTGCGCATAATCCAGCGAGTGCTGAGAAATTAATAGAAACGATTAAGCAGGAGTTCCCAGATGAGCAGATTACTTTTGTAATTGGAATTCTTGCAGATAAGGCTGTAAAAGAGATTTTGCAACTATTTGAGCAAGTAAGTGATTGTTTTTACTTTGTTGATATTGATAATCCCCGTGCGATGGCTGCTCACAACATGCTTGAGCTGTCCAACGCCTCTCATAAGGCAGTTTTAGAAGATTATGTGCAATTTTTAAAACGACAGTCAGCAAGTAAATCGAGGACGATTGTATCGGGTTCATTGTATTTATTAACGGAAGTTCGTAGTAGATTAAAAAACAATTAACATGTAGTTAGTATATTTCCAATATAATCAGGTATTCATAAAAAAATGAGTACCTGATTTTTTTTCATTTGGGTATTCTCTCTTTGAGTTCCGTAAGTACTTTTTGCCAATATTTTTTCATTTCTTCTCTTACATTCTGATTAGAAAGTTTTTCTTGATGGAAGCTAATAGTAGTTTTATTACTTGCACCCGGTATAATACGAACTTGTACGGTTGATGCCTTGTCCCATCCTACCTTTTGCCAAGTTAGACGAAGTTGTTGTAAAGGTTTAACTACGCGTATTTCTCCTGACCCTAATTTCGTAATATAGTTCTGTCCTGGTTCAAGGATAATGAACATACTCTCTCCTAACCATACGTTTAATCCATCTTGTGAAGTAACTAGGTTCCAAGCTTCCTCTTGGGCAATCGGGAACATCCTTCTAACACCTACTTGAAACTCTACTGTTTTTGTTTGTCCAATAATTTTCGGATTATCCACCTTCTTACCTCCATCACTAGTATTTATCTGTAATAATATTATTTCTATTTTTGCTTTCTGTTTCCTTGCGCATCCTCAAATTTTTTTGTTAAACAGTAGAAGACTCCTTTGATAGAGATACAAAAGAGTAATATAAAAAATCCACCTCTTTTTTAGTAAATCTTTTTATACAAAAATATTTATTTTTGCAGTAAAACCTCGAAAATAACTAGTGAATCAAAATGTAGTAAATTCGCATTTACACATCCTTTTGTACATATACTTATATATCAAATTGGTCTTTTCTAAATTTACTTTGATACGTTAAAGAAAGAGGTGATGGTCGAATGAAAATTGTCAGTCAAGTGATGAGAAAACAAATATTTCGGGCGATGATTATTGGAGGAGTAGTAGGACTTTTTGGTGTAGGCATTTTTTTAGGTATTCTTCAAGCGAGCACTCAATTTTCTATAAAAAATGATAGTAATGAGGTAGCTAATAAAAGTAATAATAATACCAAAGGGGAAACCATTACGACAGCGGGAGGAGCAACGAACGGACCCATGCTTTTTGCTAGTCAAGCAGGGGTCTATTCAAATTATGAAAGTGCAAGCGCATTTGTATCTGAACACCCTTCATTAAAAGAAAGTGCCATTGTCGAGGTCGATGGAAAATTTCACATTTGGACAAGTGTGGTAACAGATGAAAGTCAACTTGTTTTCTTAAAAGATCCTGCAACATTTAAAAAAGCATTCACTTTGAGTGGCGACAGTTGTAAGGAGGCAACACTTGCAGAGCTTCCATCTGTGCTAACTGACAAAAATGCAACAAAATTAAATTTTAAGGATAATTCCAAAGATTCTACGCTACCTGCTGATTGGCAATCTATTGGAGCAGCAGCCTCGTCTATTTCAAGCGATACCAGCATCATTCGATTACAAGTTTTGGCCCATTACAAATCGAAAAATGCTTGTCTTCAAGTGAAATTTTAAGCATAAAAGATAGTGAAATAAGCATTATCTTGATTTTTAGAAAATTTTCAAATGCCAAATTCTCCGTTATGATAACTAATAAGGAGGAATGGTCAGACAATGTTTAAAACAAATCACAAGATAGTGCTTGCTTCTGCTTCACCACGACGAAAGGAATTACTTACTATGCTATCCCTTCCGTTTGACATAATAACTAGTGAAGTAGAAGAGACAAGCGTTCAGGCAACTACAATGCAAGATTATGTAAAAGGTGTAGCTCTATTAAAAACACATGATGTGGCAAAAAAAGCGCCAGATGCAACGATTATTGGAGCGGATACGATTGTTGTTTATGATGATGAGCTACTCCATAAACCAAAAAATCGTGAGGAGGCAATTTCTCACTTATTGCGCTTATCAGGGAAGTGTCATGCGGTCATGACAGCTGTTGCCATTATTGAGCCTGACGGTCATGAAACTACATTTGTGGAAGAGACAAATGTTGTCTTTCATCAATTATCGCAGGAGCTCATCGAAGCATATGTAGATTCGGGAGATCCATTTGATAAAGCAGGCGGTTATGGCATTCAAACTGCTGGAACCCTCCTAGTGAAACGAATTGAAGGAGATTATAACAATGTTGTCGGTTTACCACTTGCAGCGTTGTTTACGCAATTGGTAGCACGCAATATTATCCAATTTGCGAAGGAGTGAGGCTTTTTTGACGAATGATGTTTTACAAAGGACGATGATACGAGACGTTCATATAGAAGATCGCCCCCGTGAAAGACTACGTAGACAAGGAGCTATGAGTTTATCGAATCAGGAGCTACTGGCTATTTTACTAAGGACAGGCACTAAAGAAGAGTCTGTCCTTGTACTGGCAAATCGCGTACTAAGCGTTTTTGAGCGTTTACATCATTTGAAACATGCAACAATAGAAGAAATGGTTGCTATTAGAGGGATTGGTGAGGTTAAAGCCATTCAGTTATTAGCGGCAATTGAACTCGGTAGACGTCTCGCGCAGAAACATAGCGATGAAAAATATACGATTCGTTCCCCGCAAGATGCCGCTACCTATTTAATGCCTGATATGACCTCATTGAATCAGGAACATTTCGTCGTAGGAAAGTTGACATAAATACGAAAAAATACTAGCAGATTGAGCCTAATAAAAGCTTATATCTGCTATTCGTATTTTTTGATTTCTGTATCCTCTACCTTTAGAACGTTCTATTATTTCAATTTTAATACTTTCAAAAAATGTTTGTACAAAGGCACGTCTTTCTTCTTGGTTTAAACGAAAATAATTTTCATTAAAAGACTTTGTTATTTCTTTATATCTTTCAATATCTACTGGATGTTGAGGAGCACCTTCAATATTTTTTAATTCATTCTGTAAAGATTCGTAGCGAACTCTAGATTCATCCATACGTAATTTAAATTCATCATCAGTAATCAAATCATTAGCCCAAGCTCGCTGGTATTTCTCTCGTTGATTTTCTATTTGTTTTAATTCATTTTTGATTTCTGACAAATTGTTATCTTCATTATAGTTTTCGTTTTTTGAAGCCATAACTGTAAAATTACTCATATATTCAATTAGTGCTTCATCCATTTTAATTTCTGAAGTACTAAAAGGAGACCTATCACGATGATTTAAAGCACATACTTGGCATCTATAATTATTTCTTACCTCAACGCCTTTATCAGTTTTACGGTTCCAAGTAGTACGTTCAGATGTGCATCGACTCCCGCAATCAGGACAGATTATTTTTGTTTGATAGACAAAGTGACTAGTTACATTGCGACTTTTATAATTCTGACGAGACGAAATTATTTTTTGTAGTTGTTCAAACTCTTCTTTTGTCATAATTCCCTCATGAGTGTTTTCATAAATTGCATCTTTCCAATACATAGATCCGTACAATGCAGGATTGTGTAATAAACTTAATAATGTAGCTATATGCCATTTATAACCACGCTTAGGTTTATACTTAGAGGAATCCATGTATAATGCTAGTTGCCTAAATGACATGCCTTCACGAATTTTTTTAATCATTAATTTTACTGCTTTAATTTCTTCTTTGTTAATTTGCAATTTATCATTTTCATCCTTATAAAAACCGTATGGAGGTTGTGCTAACCATTCACCTTGCCGAGCTTTTTCAACTTGTCCCATCGATACACGTTCGCCTAAATTGGCGCTCTCCCATTCTGCAATGGCAGCAATGATTGTAATAAACATTTTACCCATAGCCGTGGATGTATCATAAAATTCAGTTGCTGATCGAAATGTGCAACTGTATTTTTCTAATTCATCTAAAATTCGATGTAGATCACGTACTGAACGTGTTAACCTGTCCAATCGATAAACTAATAAAACTTTTATATGACCTGCTCTAATATCTTCCATCAACTTTTTTAATTGAGGTCTTTTTGTATCGCGACCAGAAATACCTTCGTCTACATAGAATTTATAATCATGCCAATTCTGGGCTGTACAAAAGGCTTTTAAACGTTCCCGTTGAGCAGAAATAGAATAACCTTCATTTGCTTGCTCTTCTGTGGATACCCTTATATAAATACCTACAGTCATGTGAAATACCTCCAATAATCTAGAACATAGTAAAGCTGATACGGTGTCCAATATTTAAAATCAGCGTCTTATAGGCTTTAGTAAATATTGAAACTTCGTTTCTCTTTAAACTTTATATATCAGCGTGTGCATTTTCCTCTGAATAAAAATAGCTATCGAGTATTTGGTGATGAATGTGAACGATTGGACTATCGGCAAGTGTAAATAAATAGACATTCTCTACATAAGTTTTAAGAAAATCCTCAATTAAATATTTAATTATCACCTGGGGAACCTCGTTGAATAATAAATGAGATACACTTACTCTATTTTGTAGAGAACTGTATACATGTATGACTTTATATTCATCATTAAGAAGATATATTTTTAAAGTGCAATCCCGACCAGCTTTTATAAGTTCTACTGTATCTTTTGATTGTTCAGGTGTTATATCTATTAAATTCATTATTATCACTCCTTATATGAATAAAGAGCAGACGGATGAGTCTGCTCTTATTTCTGTAATGCTTAAACGTTTAAGTATTAATCTAAGTTGACAATATAAGTGACCACTTTACCATGTAGTCTTAAATCTACATCATTCTTACTCATAATGTAATCAGTGAAAGTTGGATCTGTTGAATTTGGTCTAAAAATAAATTTATCACCAACTTCATAAAAAACTTTAACCGAATAATCGTATCCGTTGCTATAAACAACAATATCTCCATTTTTTAGGTCATTCACTGAAACACTTTTTATTGCTATTAACGAATCATGTGGAATGACTTTGTTCATCGATTCACCGTTTACCTTCATAAAGAATACATCCTTATTACCAGCGTATTTACCTAATAATTCGTCTGGTATTGTAATCATTTCAGATTCTTCTACGCTTTCAACGCATATTGGTAGTCCGGCGGATATTTTAATTTCTGGGAAGTAACGATAATCAGTAGACATTTGAGATGGTTCGATTTGTTCCCATCCCATTAAATATGCAGGAGAAACATTCAAAGCTCTTGCTAATGATGGGATAAGTTCTATTGATAAATTTTCAATCTCACTACTCTCATACCTATAAATTGTTGCTCGGTTTTTACCTATTTTCACGCCTAGTTCATCAGCAGACATTTTTAATTGTTTACGTCTACGTTTAATTCTTTCGCCAACACTCATGTAGTTCACCTCTTTTCTTACTCATAGTATACAATTAAAGTCGCGTATATGCAACAAAATACGAAGTGATTTAAGAAAAATTTTCATTTTGTGCGAATTTTATTGTTGACGTGGAATAAAATATCAATTATGATGTAATTAATCGCACCGAATGCGACAGATTGCGTAAAAAAAGGTGGTGAGAAAATGGAAGGGATGGTAAATGTAAATAAGCTTAGAGGTCAAATTGTTGAAAAAGGCTTTAAAGTTGAAACATTGGCGGATGCTATCGGCATGGATAGAAGTACCTTTTATCGCAGATTGAACAATCATGGTGAAACATTCTCGATTAGAGAAGCGAATTTAATCTGCAATCGCCTAGAATTAAATAAAGATGAAGCTATGTCTATTTTTTTTACAAACTTTGTCGCGTGAAGTGCGACAAATGAATTCGTAAATGCGCTGTGATACCGAGCCAATGACGGTATAGTCGTTACTTATAGCTTATATGACGGTAGCAACGTTAATAGATTTATCGGAAGGAGAAAATGTATTGAAAACTATTCCATCAATCGAAACTCAACAACGGATGCATGCTTTCTTTATGAAAACATCAGCACCACGAATCTATAAGGAACTTTTAGAAGCTGAGCGACAAAGAAAGGAGGTTGAGGCAGAAAATGAAAATCAAAGTAGCTGAGTGGTTGGCATTACCGATTGAGAAACGTTTGGCTTTAATCAGCAATGCGATGAATAAAGCTGTATCAGTACGTCAGAAGTAAAACTATCAAACTATTTGGAGGTTGATTGAGTGGGAACAAGAATAATGCCTGCCGAAACAATGCAATGTAAATGCAATGTGTGTAGTAAAGAGTTTCATATAGAAGAAGCTAAATTTTGCATAATATGTGGAACAAAATTGGATTTAAAAAATGCAGCTACTAAAATAGTATCTCATCACTAAATTTCATTTTTTAGGAGGATAAATATGCAAGCAGTATTAATTGTGGAAGGCATGGTTAATTCAATTCAAAAACGAATTGCTGAATACGAGGAAATTTCAAATGATTTAGCATACGATTACATTCAGTCGGATATGCCACTCCCTACGGAAATTAAACAGCGTTATGACAATGTTGGCACTTTGGCAGAAGGGTTACAAGAAGCTGTAGACATCATTAAACGAGGTGACTACATGCGAGAAGATGTTGATTTGTCAGGTGGCAATGTT
>NZ_MWSJ01000022.1 GCF_002237755.1 Lysinibacillus sp. KCTC 33748
TCAGTGAATGTGGATTAGGATTATCAGATAGATATTGTTTCATTTTTTCTAATTCCCAAATAATTAACTTCCAAGTTTCTATATCTATTTCATTGATATCATAATAATCGAATTTCTTATAGCACTTTTCGAAGGCAGGCATAATATACCAAAGCTTTCTTCTGTAAAGAAAATTGAAGATGTATTCCAACATTTGACTTTATACTTATCAGGAAGAACCTCTATATAACAATTGTCTTCCAGGGTACTGACATCATAAGTTATTTCAATCATTTTATCACCCCTTTAAACAGTACATCTCAATAAACTGAGCTTTTTATAAGTTGCATCTGTTGAGAATAGGCAACTATCAATCACCATTTTGCTTACCGATGCAATAACCCCTAACATTATCATCTCAATTTTTTGCATTACGTTTTTATTAGACAAATTAATACGTCTAATCTTAGTAAATGCTCATTCCTTTTGTGATTTTTTATTGAACAAACCTGCTCCGTTAGCTCATTAAGAAAAGCTTCCTTTGACTTCGGTTGCTTGATCTTAAACTCTTGTACTCGTTATTGAAACAATAAATTGGTATTTCTATCATTGTTCTTTTCCTACTGCCGTATAAATAAGCCGTTTTCTTCAATAATCTCTTTGCACTTATTAAAACCTATTATCGACTTAGAATAAATAGGAAACGACAAATCCCAATTCCCTATTATCACTGTATCCAATGAAGGAAAGAAAAAATCTGCGAAATATACTTCAGTTACTGAGAGTTTCGTTAAAAAGACAAGGGCTTCCACGTCTCCTATTTTATAAATACCCTTACTGTGGGAAAACAATTTTCGAAAGAGGTTCGCCTCCGACCGATTTAAGCAACTTAATTTATATTTGAATGCTTCTTTACCCAAACCTTTTTTATAAATGTGTACATACACCCCATTCTCTTCTATATGAAAAAGTTGCGTAAAAGTATCCAAGAAATTTGCACTGTACTTTAAATTATGTTTCTCTCCCAATAACTCAAATGCCTCTTCTTCAGTAAGAACGCGATTGAATACGTCCATAATACCGGTATAATTGTATAACTCACTTGGATTTTCAAGAAGATGAGTATTAAATCTTTTATATTTTGAATGTAGGATATTGATTTCTTCGTTTGTTGCCAATGTTAGTTTCATAATTTCACCTCGATGTTTACTTGTACTGACAATATATTATCATATTGTTTAACTAAGCTGAGTCGTTAGTTGAATAGCAACAATCTATAATAAAAGAGCGCTAACAAACATTTCGGTAATATAAGTAGTAAGGAAAAATGTCACTTCGGTTAAATACTTATCGTAGAATCCTTCGATAAGTGTTTTACAAGAATTTTTTATTACAAAACCATTGATATCAAGGGGTTTCTCTAATATTAAATACTCATAATTCTCGAGGGGAGAAATTACTTCGGTAAAATAAGTAGTGGCGATATCATTTTTTCGGTAATATACTAAGTCTTTATTATGCAATAAACAAAATAAAAAAACTGTTGTTCATTTAAACAACAGTTCAACTGACTTTATTAGATGTAGATTCAAGAAAAGACTCAATATCTACATAAGGTGTTAAACGATAACTGATTTGCGCAAGATATTCCCCTTTAAAGTCATATACAATATTATTTATAGTTAAAAGAATAATAGAGCGCTTCTCTACATTACTATATGAATGAATATCTTGTTTAAAACGGTCTATTAATTCTAAGGTAATATGATCCTTTAAAAGAATCTCAACCTTTTCTAGGCATACCTCAAAAAGTGACTTCTCTTTTTCTTTAATTTTGAGTTGGGTTTCAATTGCCTCAAGTATAAAACCATAGTTTTCAATAGTTGGATTTACTAAACTCTTTTTATATCGGATATTTTCAATACTCGCTTTTAATTCTTGAGTTTCTTTAATACAGACCTTCTTCCAATTGTAGATTACCTTTTTAAATTCTTTTTGTAATACGTCTAATTCTCTACCCCATCTACGTGAAAAATCATCAAGTGGTTTTTTCTTGCTATCATTGCGACTTGTCCTTGAAAACCAAGCTAATTCACCTAGATACCAATGGTTAGTTAAAATATATCTAATAGTAGTATCTGACCAATTATCATATCCTAGAGGAGAAGGGATTTTCGATAACTCAAGCAATTCCGCTATTTTCTTATCACTATAACCAAAGCTATATAGGAAAAATATAAGTTTTACAATACCTGCATTTTCATCTGGAATTAAGTCATCATCTTTATTTTTTCTCGAATATCCATATGGATAACTCGATCCTGGTCTAAATGGATTTTCTGATACAATAGCACTGTTTTGATATTCAGAGATATTATAAGATTTCATTGTAGATTCTCTATTGCCTAAATTTAGATTCATTTGACTAATAGGATCATTTGGATCCCATTTTCCTGCTCGGGAAAAATAGATGAAATCTAATTTTTCTTCTTTAACCGGGATAATAAATTCAAAATAAAAATCTTCAATAGCTCTTGTGACTCTTGTTTCATCATAGAAAATAAGTGTATTAGCATTCTTATTACTAAAAACGAATTCTTTCATCTCATTTATTTTCACTCTTTTTCCTACAGGTACGTGTAATCCTGAAGTCGCCGCTTCTATAAACATAACTACTACTTGATATCCTTCTACTTTAGCCCTTAAGATGATTTCTCTTTCTTGAATTGCTAAAGAGTGTCCTTTATTTTGCTTTTCATCAGACCATCGAACATAACCTACAGCTAGTCTAACATTATCATTGAATATATCCCATTTTATATTCGTTGGTGTGTAATCAGGTCGCTCTTCTTCAGTAATTACATATACACCATTTTCAATGTAATAAAACTTATGCCTCTTATTCATTAATCTTTTCCTCCATTTCGATATAGCTTCCAAATCTAACATAGTAAAAAATAGCATCTGGACTTACCTCAACTTTTGAGTAGAGAAGTTGAAGTAAGTAATCTTTTTGATAGTTTTTCAATTTATTTGCAAGTTCATCAGTCACTGACTTAATAAATAAATTAATCCCTTTTCTCGATTCTTTTACTTTTTCAATATTTTCACTAAGTTCTTCCAGCTCTCTTTTGATTGTTCTTACCTTCTTTAAAAGTACATTCATTTTTTTCGTTTTATTGGGAACACCAATCAAATTTACTATTGCTGAATTAACATCTTTCAATTCATTCTCTCTAAAAGAGATTTGCTTCATATAATCTTTTTCGAATTTAAGAAAAGAACTAAAAACATCCTTTTTAAGTTTCTTAATATCAATGTTGTTTAAAACTAAAGGAAAATGCTCTGATAAAAGTTGATTAAACTTCGAAACTTCTATAAAGTTCCTATTATGTCCTTTAGAACAGACATAATTTCCACTTTCTCCAAATTCACTCGGACGAAAAACCATTTTCCCTTTACAAATGCTGCAAATTGGTTGTAAATATCCTCGATTATTAGTTTCTTCTATAGTTAGATCCATTTCTTTTTCAAACTTCAATAGAATCTCTTGAACTTTTTTAAAATCATTTAACGTGATAAAAGGGGTAACATAATTTAATTTCACGTACCCATCTTGAACTTCAAAATACCCTGCATAAAAAGGATTTCTTAAACAACGTAATAACTTTAGTGGATTTTTTTTGAAGACCCTTCTAAACTTGTTAAAAATTTTGATTAATTCTTCAATAGAGTTTACGTTTTTTATTGAAGAGAAAAATGATCTTATATCTTTTTCTAATTCTAGCTTTGGTATATACTTCTTCGAACTTTTCCCATCTTCTCTAACTGTTTTAACAACATCAAACCCCCATAAAGAGTTAGGATATTGTTGCAGCGCGACATTAGTCTTACTAGCAATGTTTCTTCCCTCATTTTGAGCGAAGATCCCGTAAAAAGCTTCTATTGATAGATCATTTGAAAAAGGATGTTGATTTGTATCGGAGAAAATAACATTAACGTCATACTTATATAATATTTTTACTAAATATACGTATTCATAAAAGTTTCTAGCTAACCGGTCTCTACTTTGAACAACTAGTGTCTTTACTTTCCCTTTTTGAATTTCAATTATTAGTTTTTGAAATTCAGGTCTTTTTTCCGAGATAAGCTTATTCGCTGAAATACCGTTGTCTAGATAGTATTTAACATTGTCTGTAGCCATTCCATTTTTAGCAAAATAAATCTTTGCTAAAGTTTTTTGTTGTTCGATATTTTGACCTGCTGTAGAAACCCTGCAGTATACAGCCATTTCTTCATTGTAAAATAATTTTTTATTAGTATAAGCCACTATTGTTCCTCAATTGCATCTTGATTATTGAGTAATAGCGTTCCTTTGACTTGAAGAGGCACATCTAATTGATCCAAAATTATTTTCTCTATTAATCTCTTAAGAAAATAAGTTGATTCATTTTGTAACCCTTCGTCAAAAGAAACTTTTACTACAGCTTTGTGTGTCATAGCAAACATCCTTTCATCAATGACTTAGATTAATATCATCATTGACGAAAGGATGAAAATTTATACTTCCTCTTTACTATTAATTTCTAACTCTAGTTTGTATTGATAACTTAAGGAACCGGTTTTATTCTTATCAAAATAGGAAATAAATACACTCGGTTCAGCCTCTAATACCCCTAAATCTTCCAAGAGTTGTACTAAATCAATCATTTTCCCTCTCCTTCTCGGCTCCTAATACATATTTCGAAAATCGAATGATTACTTGTTTTGAAACACCTGCTCTTTCGCAGTTTTCGTAGATAGACTCGAGCCACTGGGGGGCTTTCAGTTCGAATTCTTTTTGTGTTTTAGCCATTAGCTTACTCCTTGATTTTATTTTCGAAGGGATTATATTCAATCGAGGTAAACGTTTTCAAGGGGAGATGTTTTTTTATTTCTTTTTCTTGATAATTTTAATGTACTTAAAGCTGTAAAGTTCTCTGATGAAGCGTAGCAGCGAATGATTATCATAAATGGCCTTCCTTTGAATGTTGAAATTATATTCGTTTGATTACAGAAAAAACAAGGAAGGAACATAGAGAATAGAAAAAAGGTACAGAAAAATTCCCTGTACCTTCTTCTACAATATAATTGGACCTAAAAGGTTACTCAGTAAATGCTAGTATAAACTCCTATAGTTATAGATTCGCATTTTTCTAAAGCTACCCACACAAATGGTGGCTTTAAAATAACCTTTATCTGGTTGTAATATCCTCAATTATCTCAATAAACTCATTTTCAATTTTGTCATATGCAAAACCTGGGGATAAGGAGCACCTAGTTATATTAGTGATTTCATCTGGAATATAGCTATTAGACACAGAATCATCAGTATTTTTAGGGAATATCCCAAATACTCTTTGAACTGCAAAATCTGTAGTTCTTTTGGGTATCGAATCACTGTTTAAATAGAACGTTCGAGCGTATGTATATCCCATTAGTTGAGAATACACTTTGTAACCTTGGTCTGAATAGCGATTATTGATATATACATCAGGATTTCCTAATTTTCCTAGAGATCTGTATTTAAAGTCAGCTAATATGCTACCTTTAAAACTATCTTTATAATAAATATCCAATCTGAAATCTGGTCTATTATTATTTTCCACAGTGATTAAAGGATCTTCAATGGAGTGGGAACGTTCATTTGACTTAGATATAAATGAATCATACCTAACGATTAACTTTAATCCATCTAAGTTACTTAAAACAACCTTTGTATTGGGTGTTAATAAAGGATATATTTTGTCGCTAGCACTATCAAAAATCCATCCTGAAGCATCATTAATCTTAAGAGACGAATTTTCTTTTAGCATTAATAAAAGTTTTAAAAAACCCCAAATTTCATATAACTTTGAAGTTTCTTTCCAAGAGTAAATATAATACTGCAATGGATTTACTTCCATAACTCCACTTCTATTCATTTGTTGATATAAAGAATAGACAGTCCTATAGTAAGGGATTCTAGGAAGTTTATCTTGATTATTCATATTAGAACTTAGCTTTTCAATCCAATGCTGCCTTAAAGTAAAGGTCAAATTCGCTTTTAATTGACCAATCTTCACTCGGTGATCACTCAATATCCCTATTTTTCTTTCTATCTCATCTACTGGCGACTTAAATTTAGTTTGAATTTCTAGATCCTTTTGTAATAATTCGATATTTCTATCTATATATTTTTCTACCATAAGCGTATCTTTCAGTATATGTTCTATCATATTCTTTAAATTATTATTGACTGAAATATCATAATTTATCTCATAATTGAAGCTAGAGATTTTATGGATTTGTCGAGATTTACTTTGCGACAGCTTTGTTGTTTTCATATCGTTTTTTACCGCTTGTCCAACTGGTTTTGATATATATTTTTTTTCGATTTTATATCTAGGCTCACCGATAATTAATTTTATATTAATTATCAGTTTATCTGCTTGCGCGACTAAAAAATGATATTTTTGTAATAAATCGTTGTTATCGTAATCGCTATCATTACCAGTTAAGTTACGCTTTGTCGCTACCTCTTTGGCCAACCCACTTAAAATATCCTCAACTTCATTTCTCATAACGCTTAATTGTTCTTCATTTATTTGTTTGGAACCAACTTTTAAAAAAGCAAAGTATTTATCTGTATTATTTTCTCTAACAATCATTCTATAAACACCTGGTAAAAGCGTACTATACTCCAACCGATTTGTATTATAGTAGGAATTACTATTTAGATAGAGACCACGCATTTCTGCTGATGGCAAAAATCGTTCTATTTCTTTTTCTGAACCTTTAAAACTCTCCAAAGGCAACATATCCATTATTTCAATCCATAAATCAATATTTTCAACGGTGCTTTCGAATTTCACTCTTAAGTCTTGTAACTCTTTACACGAAAAACTAAAATCCTCTATTTTATCTAATGCTAGTTCTAAACTATCGGCAAACCATTTGAACTCCTCACCTGTTGAATTGTTTGGAAAAAAGGTTAATTTAAATGGTATGTCCATATTCAACTAACTCCTTAGCTAAACTTTCTAATTTTAATTTGGCTAATTTGAACTCAGATAAACTAGAGTATTCATTCAAAAGGTCATAAAGGCTACCCTCTATATATTTTTCACCTTCAAATTTGCCAATAAGACTTCCTAATTGTCCTTGCGAACCTCTTAACTTTGTTAAAATACGCTGCGTTATTTGTAAATCTATCGCATCATTTCTATCTAAATATTCGGAGTTTGGCAAATTGGCAATATAATTTTCAATTTGTTCTACAATTCTGTAACCTACCCCTAATTGCGCATTCACTTTTTGCATTTCTAAATTAAATTTCCAAAGCAAATCAACTTCATCCGAATTCAAAACATCATTATTATGCTCTCTCTTCATACTTTTTAATTTTATATACGTTCTTAAAGGTTCCTTATTATCACTTTCTTCTTCATTCTCTTTTTTATCTTTCTCTTTTTTATCTTTATTAACAAGATGGCTCGAGATACTATCTCTAACTTCTTTGAACGGACATAGATCAAGCGTAATAATATTTGCCCTATCCAAAACTTTATCTGAGAATTGATGAGTTGATTCATCAATATTAACTGTACCGACGAAGAATAAATTTTCACTTAAAGTCAGTATTGAAGGATAGTCATTTTGATTATAAATACGACCATTTAACTTATCGTTATATAAATTAATTTGTCTGTCCTTAATTTCACGCTCTAATACTGATAAAAACTGAGAAAAATAATGCTCTACTTTAGCTAAATTCATCTCATCTAGACAAACGATATAGCACTCATCTAAGTTCTCGTTTGCTTCTTTTATAAAGTCAACCAAACCTGACTCTCCTGATCTATATATCCCTTGAGAACTATCTAGGTATCCTAATAAATCACTATCGTCTTGCCAAAACGGTCTAACCGGTACAAATAATAATTTGCCCTTTTTTGTGCCAGAATTTTTACTTGTTTTATTCGCGAATTTATTCAAAGCTTCGTGATAACATTGAACAATCTTTGATTTACCAGTCCCACTCATACCAGCTAGTATTACAAAGCTTTGAGTTTTCATCGCTGTATGGAAATTGTTTAAATTAGATGGCTTATAAGATAATTTTTTTGACAAAGCTACTTCTTGAAAAACATTTAAAAATTCAGTTTCATTAATATCTTCAATCTTAGGTTTATTGCTTTGCATATTTATAGTTTTACCTTTTAATTTCAATGAATTTCTTATTGCATCATCTTTCGCCCAAGTAATAAACATTACTCTATCTTTAGATAAATAATATTCTCCTAAATCGGCAATCTGAATCTCTTTATAAAAGGTATTTTGCTTATCTGTAATAAATTTAAACCCAAATTCCTCCGAGTGATGTATTCCTTCTACAGGTCCAAAAGCAAAAAGTTTTTCAAACTGTTGATTGTCCGAACCCTTGTTGTTATATTCGCCTATTAATACGAAAGATGGGTAGTCATCTGTTTCTTTAGAGATAGCAATATTCCCGGATAAATATTCGTTGTTAAATAGTTTGCTCAATATTTCTTGAGTATTACCCGGAAGAGTTTTTATGAAAGGAATACCTAAAAAATCATTATTTTCTGTCGATTCTCTTCTTACTATTTCTATGTCAAATGCATTATAAAATGTTCTTTCTTCATCGTTTCGCTTAGACTTTATTTTAAACATAATATAATGACCCTCTAAAAATTCACTTAAGTAATTAAACCGATTTTCTTCTGAAAGATCCACATCATCTATGTAGCCTAGACTTTCTAAATCATCGGAAAAACTAGTCAAATACCTCAATGCATTTTCAGGCAAGTTATCTGGTCCATTAGATATAACTTCGATTGGATACCTAATCGTAGTGTTATCCTTAGCAAGTATTATTTTTGAACTATCCTTTAGTTTTCCTAAAAACTTTGAATCCCATTCTTCTTTTTTACTCATTGTAATGCCCCACCTTAGTTATATATTCATTTAATTGTTCTAGTGAAGAAATAGTCACTAAATTGTATAACTCTTCAAAGTGTTTAATCGCTTCTTTGTCATTTAACTCTTGTGCCTCTGTTTTGTTTAAAGTAAACGTCAATACTATTAATTTTTGATATTGCTTATAATTTTGAACTTGTTGGAGATCATTCACGTATTCATATTGTAAGTTTTGTATCTCTTCTGTTTTTGTTTCTATAAGTCTTCTGTAATACTTTGTTCCATAGAATAAGATTTTTAAATTACTTGTATTTTGCAGCTCTAATTTTAATTGTTTATTCTCTGATAATAATTTTTTGTTAGCTTCTTCACTAGTTACTAATTCTTCTTTTGTAAGGTTTAATATTTCTTTGTTTTGTAAATAATTTTTATTTATTTTCCCGAAGTTTTCCGCATTATCTTTCAATTTTTGGCCCAAGGTTTTATTTTCTTGGTTTGACTTAGATAAATCACTTCTAAGATCTTTCACATTTATTGTTAGTATTCTATTTTTGTCTTCTAGTGTATTTATTATTCCTCTAAGTTCAGCAATTGTTGAATTTGTTTCATTAGCATTAGTTTCTTTATCATCGGTTGATATTGTTTGCTTATTTTCAAGAGAATCATCCGTTTTATTTGAATCAAAGAATACTTCTTGCAATAAATTCAATTTATCAGCTTCAATTAATCCATATGTTACCTCTGCGATATTAGTTTCTTCTATTTTCTTTTTAATTAGTTCTCCATCCACATCTGAAGCTAACGCCCAAGAAAAATCTTTATTTTTCTGTATCCGATAAATATCAGCGGTCTTCTTTAATACCATTTCTAGCTTAGGATTATTAATTAGTAATGTTCTCATTCTTTGTGTTTTAACTGAAGTTGTTGGTCCATTAATTCTAAATCCTTGAAGATTCAATTTATTTAAAACAAATATTTCCTCTAATTGGTTTACTTTTAGTCTATTTATTACTTCTGGTAAAATTTCATACATAATATCCTCCTAATCTACCTCACAAATACCAATTATAAATGTTAATTGGATAAATTTCTTTAAAATAGGTAATATTTATTAAAAAAACCAGTTTATATCGTTAAACTCCTTTTGTGAAAAATACATTTGATTAATTTATCAATTATTTCTCCGCAAATATTACTAGTTTTTATCATTTCCTTTTAGGTAATCTTGATCTCATACATTGTTTTTTTCGATGAGTACAAATCATTTGATTTAAAGAGTAATCAATGGGTTGAAAATGATGGAAATTGGTCAAAAAGTTAAAGAATGTTATTAATTCTCTTATTAAATACTAACGGAGCTTTAGTTAAATAAAACAGGGTATATTCTACAAATTGTAGAATATACCCTGTTTAATCTTGAATCCCTTCCTTCCCCTTCAATTAGCCTGCGCCATTATCAAAAGAGGCAATTGCTCTATCGCCTTGCATCATTCATTTGATTAGTACAATGATTCTTCTGTACTTGATAAAAATTCATTTATTTTATCTTTCTCGTCATAGCCCACCGTGCTTTTTGCACAAATAATAACTATTAAATATCAAATTTTCTTGCATAAACACCTTTCTTATATAGCAATACATATTCATAGTCTCTCCCATTGTTTTTTATATACCTAATAGAATTTAATGTACTCATAATCATTCAGTAACTATTTAGTAATTGAACGGTTTAAATATTTTAGTAGAGGAAGATTCAAATGCAACAGAAATTAAACTTAAACGTTACCGTTCAAATTCCTGAAGGTTATGTCATTGTAGACAAATTCGAGTTAGAGGAATTACAGAATAACCAATTAGACGGTGTTTACTGGTCAATGCAAGATTTACAGGATCGCATAAATAGAAAACAAGATTGGATTAAGGAGAATATCCTCTATATCCCTAAATTCAAACAAGAATTGGATGCAACTTTAGGGGGTTTCGTCTTTTATCCTTTTAAAAAAGGGCAGCCCTGGAGTTTTCACGCGAAGAGAATGATGAAGTTTTTAGATGAAAACTTTAGTGACATCCATCATCCCAAACAAAAATGAGGAATTTTATAGAGGCACAAAACATTTGCGCTTATATATTCTTGATTTCTTTTTCATTAAAAAAACGAGATCATTTATTTTGAGAATTATTGGCTAGTTTTAGCCTATAGAAATAGTGGGAATGCTTTAGCTATGACAAAAAATTCAAATAGACACTCGATGCATCGAAACGGAGGAACAAATTTTGGCGAGTATTTCAAAGCGGGGAAACACCTGGCAATATTCTGTAAGCAATATGGAAGACGGTAAATATAAACCGATTCGAAAAGGAGGCTTTCGCACCAAAAAAGAGGCTTCTGTAGCAGCTGCACAAATTGAAGCAAATATAGCTCAAGGAAACGCTGGTATCAAAAAGGATATTGCCTTCGCGCAATATTTCTTAGAATGGTACCAAACTTATAAGAGGGATGTTGGTCGCATAACATTAAATTCGTATCGAGCTGCGTACAATAAAATTCTTCACCACTTTAAAGAAAAGCCTCTTCAGAAAATCACAAAGCGAGATTATCAAATCTTCCTAAATGGCTTAGGAGAAGTATATACAAAGGATACTAATCGCAAGCTGAATGGTTACATTCGTACCTGTTTAAAGGAAGCAATTGATGAAGAATTAATAAAAAAAGATTTTACCCGAAATGTGACTGTCACAGGTTCCGCAGGGAAAAAGAACTCAGAAAAGTTTCTTGATTATACAAGTAGCCAATTGCTAGTACAGCATTTACACAAAAATTTTAACGAAGGAATTGAAATTATTATGCTAATTTTAGCTCTATCTTCTGGGCTACGATATGCAGAATTGGTTGCGTTATGCATCGACGATTTAGACTTTGAAAACAATCTGATTAATGTACACCGTCAATGGCGATATAAAGAAGGTGGTGGTTTTGGTCCCTTAAAGACTGAAAGTTCTGAGCGAACTATTCGTATTGATAATATAACAATGAATGCATTAAAAAAGCATTTAATCACCATAAAAAACGATCCAGCGAATGTGCATAACTTAATTTTCTTTGACTCAACTTCAGATATTTCTGTTGTCACAAATGACAGCCTAAATGATACCCTTCGCTCAATTCTAAAATGCTTAAATATTAAGCCGCTCATTACTTGTCACGGATTAAGGCATACTCACTCGAGTATCCTACTATATAAGGGTATTTCGATTTTATATGTATCAGAACGACTAGGACACGCTAGCATCGATATTACAACATCTACGTATGCACACGTCTTAAAAGAGTTGCGAGAGCGCGATTCAAAACAGGCGAGCGATATTTTTGAAAAACTTCTTGTGGTTTAGAAACATCGTTTTCTATAAAGACGCAAACCGCTTTAAGCCTATTAAAGGATTTAAGCGGTTTTATTTTCGCGATTTCTATACAATCAACAAGAGACCTCCACATATTGAAAGCCTCTAAACGGAAGCTTAAGTTGAAGATTCGGTTAACGAAATACTTATGCCTAGACTAGAAAAGTGAATGTTGGGTTAATTTGAGCCTTTGGTTATATTCAATCCATTTTTCCATTTCCCGCTTCACTGCTCGATTTTGCCACTCAAACCAAATGCCTGAACATTCACTATAATGACTGTCCACTCCACTATTTTTATGCATATCTCTACTGTAAATACCGTCTTTTTAAGGCGGCTATAGTAATAAATTTCTATATCCTCATAAAACATTTATAACTATCTACCTTCATTTTACACATATTCATTTCCAATTTTCATTTAATTCATTCCAAATTATAAAGTATTTCACTAAAAATGTTGAATGGCATTCAACAATAAGTGGTTTAATGAGAACTTCGGCTAGTTGTAAGCGAATAGTTACCCTTAACCTTACAGAGGCGTAGTGCAACAGTAGAAAAGTAGCGTCTTCGTGCTACTCTTTCTTGTGTAGAAAATGTGTAGAAACTTTTCATTTTCTATCCTTTTCTAACTTATTCTCAAAAAAAGGAAAAGCGCCTCAAACCCTTGTTATTAAAGGATTTAAAGCGCTTTTCACTTGGCTCAAACTTAATCTATCTGAACCTTTAGACGTCCCAGGAGGGATTCGAACCCCCGACCGACGGCTTAGAAGGCCGTTGCTCTATCCTGCTGAGCTACTGAGACATGATGTTATTTTTATGTAGTCCATATCAAGGACAATATTTATTATATGTCCTTTTTACAATAAAGTCAACATTAATTTTACTATGAAGGCAAGGTTTGCCTCATTATTAATATTATATGATTTCCTGTACCTCATTATGCCATCTCTCTACTCTACTTTTGTTAAATAATACAAAGCAAAAGACTGGTGGTAGCTAACATGTTTAAAGTTTTAGTAGTTGTCGTAACAGGCGGTGCACATGGGATTGGACAGCTAATACAAAAGAACAGGATGTCTTGTTGTTCAATTCGATACTATACATATTTTAATTAATAAGGCGGGTAAATTTCAACATAAATTTTTTTATGAACATAACAGTGGATGAATGGAATGATTTGATTCAAACAAATAATTTTCTACAGGCGGCATTAATCTAATAGTTGGTGGTGGGAAGATAAAGAAAATGATGTATGAAAAACAGCCATATTCACTCCTCTCATAACATTGTCTTTTCATATATGGAAATACCTCTGAGTATTCTACAGTAGAAGGAAAAACTAGAGGGAGTGGATATACATTGTACCCATATTCAAGTGGATATTACGTTAGTCCTTTAAGTGCGTTATATAAAACTACTTCCACACAATATACTGCACCTGTTCGCCATTTTTTATTGCCGCAGAACGATCCTCGTCGCTATATCAGTAGGGCTGAAGCAGATTTTATGGCTATGAATCGTTTATTATGGATGGAGCATGTCAATTGGACGAGGATGACGATTATTAGTATAGTGTTTGGCTTACCTGATTTACCCTTTGTACAGAAGCGACTGTTACAAAATGCGACGGACTTAGGTAATTGTCTACGTCCTTTTTACGGCGACCAAATTGCTGATCGTTATACTGAGCTGGTTAAAGAACATCTTCTTATTGCTGCAAAGCTAGTAACTGCAGCTACAAAAGGAGATACAGCAACAGCGGATGCAAAGGAAAAAGAATGGTATCGTAATGCTGACGACATTGCCATATTTTTAAGTCAAATTAATCCATACTTGAGTATGGAAGAAGTGCAAAAAATGTTCTATACACATTTAGCTTTAACAAAAAAAGAAGCCGTGACTATGATTCAGAAAAACTATCAAGAAGATGTTGAAGTTTTTGACGACATTGAAGCAGAGGCACTTGCTATGTCGGATATGATTGCAAGCGCCATTGTTAAGCAATTTTATTACCTCTTTTATTAACGTAAAATAAATTGGTTATTTCTTTTCCAAAGTTGGCGAGAAAATTTTAGCCAGTTTACTCTTCGAATAATGAGCAATCGGTTGAAAGCCTTGTATTAATTCCTTCACAAATGGCGCTATTGTATTGCTTTCAATATTAACGTGGACTCGTTGTAGCTGCCATGGCAGATGCTCTATATCTATGCGAAATAAAGAATTTTTCCATTTTGACCAAGAATGATAACGTTCCACCAACCATTTATCAAAGGTAGAACTAATTATTTCACTGGCAATCGGTTGATATGAAATTTTCAACCTTTCTGCCAGTGCACCGTAATATAAACTTGTAAACGAAAAATTGTTCTCATTTTGTTTTATAGATATTTTAGAATGGCGATATGTTAAACCGCCCTTTTTAGCTATTTGGACAATAAAGCGATTCGTAATATCTGAATTTAAAAAATAGACTCCCTTCATGCCGTTATATGTAACATATGTCCGGACATTTAACTGCAAATAGGAATCCACTCCTGGTAATGGTGGTAGGAATCTTAGTCGTTGTTCATTAACTTTAAAAAGGACAACACTAAGCCAAGCGTTATTTTCATAGAGGTCCAATTGTAACTCTTGCGGAATGTACTGCTCTAAATCCTTTGGTGATACCGGCCAATGTAAGAACAACACATCTTGCCAAATTTGCGTCAAAACCCATGATTTACTCCACATAAAATAACTCCTTTCTGTAGTTAAATTATTTCCTACGAAGGAGTTATTCAAACGAACATGATTATTTTTGTTCTGAATCTAACGTTTCCGTTTCCGTTTCTTTTTCAACATATCGGTAATATAAATTACGCAGTTCGGATTCTTTATAATTGCCTAAATGACTTTTAAATTGTGGATGCACCAAAATACCATGATCTCGAAGTTGCTTTACAAACCAACCTTTTGAATACTTATGCACTGTACACATTCCCCTTCACTACTATTCATACATAGCGTATGCTCAGGAATTTATGTAGTGACAATTTTTAAAAAATAAAAAACGAAGAATTTATCCTTCGTTTTCAATGAAATAAAAATGTCATATTCAGGTATGGCTCTTCTACAAAACGAGGGGTTGATTTCCGTTCCGACCGTGCGCTTTGTTGTTGTTGTTGCTATCGCTACGCTTTCGCACAGTGCATAGCTTCCTGGGGGCGTCCGATGAGCCGCTTCGCTTCGCTGCAGGGACTCGGGCCAACAGATGTTTTTTGCGCGAAAGCGTGAGTGCAACGTAGCGACAGCAGAGGTTTTTGTTTGTGCGAAAGCGCAGCGGCAGCAACAGCACAACGTTGGTCACGAAGGCGTTATCACAGGATGTGATGGTTTTAGCCTTCGTACCTCTATCGCTAATCCCCAAGGAGTCGCCCAGTCGTAACGAAGATCAACCACTTCACTTAGCATGTCCTCTGCCATATACTCAAATTTTATCGTGATAAAAAGAAATTTCAGTTAGATGCATTTTCGTGCGAAAGCAATGCGTTGAGCGATATTGTTTATCTGTGCTCAGAAATACCTTCGATTAAAGCGCCCCAACACTCATAAAAATTTCCTTGGCAATTGTACTTTCAACTTATGTGCCACAAAACGTGCGATATGGTTGGTTAGATGGTGTTGGTAATGTCGCGTAGTTCTGCTGCTCTTTAGAATGGGCAAAAGGTTGAGCAAGAGCTTCTAGTAATCGCTCCATTACACTATAGTCTTCCTGTTCAACAGCAGCCTCTAATGCTTCTTCTACTCGGTGGTTTCGTGGAATAACCGCTGGATTGTGCTCACGCATTAATTGCTGAGACATGTCTTTTGTTTCTTGCTGTCTTTCTAGTCTTTCAAGCCAATTTTTATGCCATTCTTTAAATTCTTCTGTACTAAACAACGCTGATTCAGTGAATTTTTCAAAGGTTAATTCGATAAATGTATTCGTATAGTCTGCTTGATGTTGTTGCATTAACTTTAGAAGTTCTTCAATAAGTGCCACGTCCTGATCTTCTTCGTTGAATATCCCTAGCTTTGCTCGCATACCTGCTATCCAGTTGGCATAATACAATTGAGGATATTGCTTTAGAGCCTCTTGAGCTACTTGTATAGCTTCTTCCTCATCCTCATGGATTAACGTTATTAATGATTCGGCAAATCGTGTTAAATTCCATCCTCCGATATTAGGCTGGTTACCATATGCATAACGTCCTTGTCGATCAATCGAGCTAAATACTGTCGCTGGATCATAAGTATCCATGAAAGCGCAAGGACCATAATCAATCGTCTCCCCACTAATGGTCATATTATCTGTGTTCATGACCCCGTGAATAAAACCAACTAGCTGCCATTTTGCAATAAGAGACGCTTGTTTCTTTATAACTTCTTGTAGTAGGGTTAAATAACGATTTTGAGCTTTATCAGCATTGGGAAAGTGCCGTTCTAAAGCATAATCTGCCAATGCTTTTAGCTCCTCCTCCGTTCCAAAATTCGCTCCATATTGGAAAGTTCCAACACGCAAATGACTGCTTGCAATACGCGTTAAAACTGCACCTGGAAGCTCTGTTTCGCGGAGAATCGTTTCGCCTGTAGTCACGACAGCTAAACTTCGAGTAGTTGGAATGCCAAGTGCATACATAGCTTCACTCATAATATATTCACGTAGCATTGGACCAAGTGCTGCTCTGCCATCTCCTCCGCGGGAATAAGGCGTTCTTCCTGAGCCTTTTAGTGCGATATCAAAGCGTTCATGAGCTAGTGTTAGTTGTTCACCTAATAACAGTGCTCTTCCGTCTCCTAGCATATTAAAATGACCAAATTGATGCCCTGCATAAGCTTGTGCAATGGGTGTGCCTCCGGTCGGATTGGAGTTACCTGCAAAAATTGCTACCGCTTCTTCGCTTTGCAGAGCATTGCTGTTTAATCCAAGTGAATTGGCTACTGATTCATTTAACATGATTAACTTTGGTGAGCAAACTGGATTTAAATTGATTGTTGTATAATAAATGCTTGGTAGGCGGGTATAGCTATTATCAAAATTCCATCCCATTTTATTTTCCATGTTTTCTCCTTCGTATCGTTTATATTTATTTTTTCTACTTCATCATAAACAATTCATAGCCATTTTTACCATTTGTACTGATTCTGGGATAAAACAAAAAACGCTTAGAGTTTCTATAACTTAAGCGTTTTTGTTTCATCATTTTCGCATAAACTTGTGGGTGGAAATACAGCTATTATCATCCGTAAAGAACTTTACTTCAAAATAAGTATCTTCAACCTCTACAAGGGCAAAGCTTTTTTCTTTACGACCCCGTGGTTTTAATAAGCTCCCCGGATTTAAAAATAATACATCATCAATCATTTCCGCCCCAAGAACATGAGAGTGACCAAAGCACGCAATTTGCGCGTTTACTTCTTTGGCACGATAGGATAAAGACAAGATAGAAGTTTTAACATTGAATAAATGGCCATGTGTGACAAAGATTGTAGCATCCTCTAAATCGAATACTTCCTCATCAGGGAAAGCTTTATCAATGTCACAATTACCTCGTACTTTCTTCATTCCCTCTAATGCTTTATGAGAGAAAGGAAGCTCACTATCTCCACAATGAATGACTGCATCGACATTTGGGTAAAAGCCACGAACTTTTTCAATCACATTACTATCGCCATGTGTATCACTCATGACAAGTATTTGCATGGATATCACCTCTTATTTTATAAGATTAGGTAATTGTTCCTTTAACTTACGAATCGCATTCCCACGGTGGGAAATTGCTCCTTTTTCATCGGCTGAAAGCTCTGCCATCATGCGGTTTAAGCTTGGGACAAAGAAGACTGGATCATAACCAAATCCGTTTGTGCCACGTTTTTCGTGAGCAATAACACCTTCACAAGTACCAAAAACTGTTGTCGTCTCAAAACCAGGCCCTGCAATAGCAATGCAACAGCAGAAGCGTGCTGTACGCTTTTCATCCTCAACATTTTTTAAGTTTTCTAGTAGTTTAACCATGTTTGCTTCATCATCATGATCACCAGCATAACGTGCAGAATACACGCCTGGTTCACCATTTAATGCATCCACAGCTAAGCCACTATCATCAGCAATAACAATTGTACCAAGCTCTTTTGCTAATGTTTCTGCCTTTAGGATAGCATTTTCCTCAAAGGTAGTGCCTGTTTCGTCTATTTCCATCTCTGGGGCAACATCAAACATCGTTACAACTTCATAGCCAAGTGGTCCAAATAACGCTTCGAAATCTTTTGCTTTTCCTTTATTTTTTGTCGCAATTACTACTTGTTTCATGTTATTCATTACCTCCCACTTTGTTAGCTAATTCACCTAGTGTCTCTTTTTGAAGTGCAATCAATTGTTGAATGCCCTTTTCACCTAACTCCAGTAGTTCATTTAACTCTTCACGAGAGAAGGTTGCTTCTTCACCTGTACCTTGAAGCTCAACAAATCGTCCTGCTCCTGTCATGACGATATTCATATCTACAGCAGCAGCGACATCTTCTACATAGTTCAAGTCTAAAACGGCCCCATGATCCTCTACAATACCAACACTTGTTGCAGCTAAATAGTCTGTTACTGGGAATTTTTTTAATTGTTTTTCTTCAGCAAACTTAGCAATTGCCTGTGTCATCGCTACAAATGCTCCTGTAATTGAAGCTGTACGTGTCCCGCCGTCTGCTTGAATCACATCACAGTCAATCCACACAGTTCGTTCACCAAGTGCTTCTAAATCCACGACTGCACGTAATGCACGACCGATTAATCGTTGAATTTCCATTGTGCGGCCATTGACTTTGCCACGAGAAGATTCGCGTGCTGTACGCTGTGCTGTCGCACGAGGTAGCATCGAGTATTCTGCAGTGATCCATCCTTTGCCTTGTCCACGTAAAAAACCAGGAACCTTATCTTCAATCGTTGCTGTACAAATTACTTTCGTATTACCTACTTGAATTAAAACTGAGCCTTCTGGGTGCAATAAATACTCACTATCTATTTTCACTGGACGCAGTGCATCTACATTTCTTCCATCAAATCTTGTCATATTTTTCGTTCCTCCTAAAAACTTTCGCGCACTCATCTTAACATAATTTTGATCTTCAAAAAAGTGCTCATTCCCTATGTACCATGCTAAAAACGTCAAAAATCAGCCTAGCTCATAGCTAAGCTGATTTTTTATTTTAATGTCATACGTTTTATTTGAAGAGTACCTTGCTCAAGCCAATTTTCAGCAATTGAACGGAAAATTGGCACAGAACCCGTTGCATAAAATCTATGAACAGGCACAGTGTCTGGGTCAGCCAAAGTGCCATTATAAGCAAGCATTTCTTGAACATCCTTTGCTGTTTCCTCTGCGGAAGATAGCACAAAAACTTCTTCTCCCACAACAGCTTCAATTTGTTTTTGCAAAATTGGATAATGCGTACATCCTAGTATTACCGTATCAAATTGTTCATTTTTCAGTGGCTTTAAGCCTTCCGCAATTAATTCATTTGCAAATTCACCTTTATATTCGCCACTTTCTACAAGTGGTACGAATGTTGGACAAGCAAGTGGAATAATATGAGTTGACGTATTCAGTGATAATAAGGCTTCCTCATACGCCCCACTTTTAATTGTTCCTTCAGTTGCAAGCACAACGACTTCATGTCGCTTCGTTTTCTTTACAGCTGCACGTGCGCCAGCATTAATAACGCCTAGTACCGGAAAAGGCATATTTCTTTGTAAACTTTCGAGTGCTACTGCAGTCGCTGTATTACAAGCAATGACGAGCATTTTGATATTCATTTTTTCTAGTGCTTTAGCCATTTGCCAAGTAAAATTCCGCACTTCTTGTCGAGTTCTTGGACCATACGGACATCTTGCTGTATCACCAATGTAATAGATCGTTTCATTTGGTAATCGCTTCATTATTTCTTTTGCTACGGTTAAACCGCCTACTCCTGAGTCAATAACGCCTATCGGGGCATTCATACTTTCCGCCTCAATCCTGTTTCATGTGTACATGTAGTTTTTCTAAATAGCTTGATAATTGCGCGACTTCTTGTTCGTTAAAACCAACAAGCTTCTCTTGCAAATATTGCTGTCTTTTTTCAATAACCTCTTGAATAATACGTTCGCCCTTTTCGAGAAGATGAACAACAACGACACGACGATCATTTTCGTCACGCACTCGCTTCACTAATTCATTTTTCTCCATACGGTCCACTAAATCTGTTGTTGTACTAAAAGCTAAGTATAGTCGATTTGACAGGTCGCCAATTGTTATATCGCCAAGCTCTTCTAACCACTGTAATGCAACAAATTGTGGCGGCGTAATCGCATATTGCGAAACAATCTCTCTTCCTTTTTGCTTCACAATCGCCGCTATATAGCGTAATTCCTTTTCAACCGTTGCAACGGTTTCAGGTGAGTGTTTTGTTACTTCATCCGACATATAACTATTTCACTCCTAAAAATACGTTGAATAGTTCTATTTTGTCGTTTTTTTTCTAAAATAGCAAGTGTCCTTTTAGTCTAATTTAAATTCTTCTAAGCGTAACAGCTCAATTAACGCTTGAGATCGATTTGTTACACCTAACTTTTGAATTGTATTGGAAATGTGATTTCGCACTGTTTTTTCACTAATACCAAGTTGCTCTGCAATATCCCTCGTTGTTTTTTCAGCTAATAAAAGCGCAAATATTTCACGTTCTCGGTTTGTTAAAAGAGAACGATGATGAGAGCCATTCATTTTCAGTTACACCCTCCTCCCCCGCACGTATTGTAACTTATGTTAAGGAATGAGGAGCGGTGACGGCTATTTTCATTAATATCTCGTGTTTCCTAAAAAAAAATCGGAAATTGCTTCCATAAAAGAATAAATTCAATGGGAAAATGCAATTTCAACCGTCGACAGATCATTAAATAATCACCAAGCTTGCTAGCTGAGTTTTTGTCTCTTCAGATAAGGGTACACTCTTCCCAGTTCGAGGGTTCATTTGCACAACCGTCCCCCTACCTGTAAAGCAAACCTCATCATGCTGATTTTTCGCTAAATAATGAATATCCATTGATGAGTTCCCTACTGTCGCTACTTTCGTGTAAATTCTGAGCACATCATCAAAGAAAACTTGCTTCACGTAATCACACTGTAAGTCAGCTACAATCGGAATCCCCTCTACATTCTCATCCATTGCTGATGGCATGAGAACACCTAAATGGCGGAAATAATCAATTCGTGCCTGTTCAAAATATGTAAAGCTAACTGTATTATTCATATGACCGTACATATCCGTTTCTGAAAAACGTACACGGATCTCAATATAAAATGCAAAATCCTTAGTCCATTCCTGAAAATCTCCGATATAATTTGCTTTCATCTTAGCCATCCCCCTAATTTTCATTCGCCTCTTCCCAAACAGTAAATAGTAGATGGAATTAGCAATTGATAAATGAATATGCATTCATTATAAAGCAAAATACTATTTTATCATAGAAAATTTACATTTTAGCTCGTTATATTTAAAAATCCCTTATTTTACGCAATAAAATCTTTCTATACTGTACTTAAATCATCATATTTAGTTTTTCATAAAAATACCCCTATTGAGAACTTCCTATCATGCGAAACATTAGTCAGAGCGAGTTTTATCAGTCTTTACAAATCGGGCATTTACAAGTAGTTAATCTATAAACTTATTTGATAATTTCCATAGAAAAAAACTCCCTCACACATTGAGTGTAAGGGAGTAAAAGCTTGTACTATTAGTCAACGTAGTGGTCAGAACCGAAGAAGTTACGGAACATTTGCACTGTAGTTGCACGGTTTAATGATGCGATAGATGTTGTTAAAGGAATACCTTTTGGACAAGCAGCAACACAGTTTTGTGAGTTACCGCAGTTTGCAAGGCCTCCATCACCCATGATCGTATTTAAACGTTGGTCTTTAATCATTGCACCAGTTGGGTGAGTATTGAAAAGACGCACTTGTGATAATGGTGCAGGTCCGATGAATGAAGCTTTTTCAGACACGTTTGGACATGCTTCCATACATACACCACAAGTCATACATTTAGATAATTCATAAGCCCATTGACGTTTACCTTCTGGCATACGTGGACCTTCACCTAAATCATAAGTACCATCGATTGGAACCCATGCTTTAACTTTTTTAAGTGCATTGAACATACGTTCACGGTCAACTTGTAAGTCACGAATAACTGGGAAAGTTTTCATAGGCTCAAGTTTAATTGGCTCAGTCAATTGGTCAACAAGTGTTGAACAAGATTGACGTGGGCGTCCATTAATAACCATTGAACATGCACCACAAACTTCTTCAAGACAGTTCATATCCCATGCAACTGGTGTTGTTTTTTCACCATTTGACATAACCGGGTTCTTTTGAATTTCCATTAATACAGAAATGACGTTCATACCATGACGGTAAGGAATGTCAAATTTCTGCCAGTAGCCGTTGCCACCTTGTGTATCTTGACGTAAAATTTCAACTTTGACCATTCTTCCAGTATTAGCTGCGATATTCATAATTCTTAGTCTCCTTTCGCAGAGTAATCACGTTTACGTGGTGGAATTAATGAAACGTCGACTTCTTGGTACGTGATAATTGGATCACCAGTAGTTGGGTCAAATTTCGCCATTGTAGTTTTTAAGAACTGCTCATCATCACGGTTCGGGAAATCTGGTTTATAGTGTGCACCACGAGATTCGTTACGTAATAATGCACCTTTTGTCATTACTTTTGCTAGGTAAATCATATTTTTCAACTGACGCGTAAAGTGAGCACCTTGGTTACTCCATTTTTGTGTATCATTGATGTTAATGTTTTCCCAACGTTTTTGGAATTCATCAAGTTTATTCAATGTATCTTGAAGTTGATCGTTGTAACGTACTACTGTCATAGTAGCTGTCATCATTTCGCCAAGCTCTTTATGAAGTAAGTAAGCGTTTTCTGTGCCATCCATTTTCATGACAGCATCCCATTTTTCTTGCTCTTCTTTTACGCGAGCATCATAAATTTCTTGCGGAAGATCTTCAGCATGCTTTTTAAGATGTTTAACGTAATCTACTGCATTTGGTCCAGCAACCATACCGCCATAGATAGCAGATAATAATGAGTTCGCACCAAGACGGTTTGCACCATGTTGAGAATAATCACATTCACCTGCTGCAAATAGACCAGGAATTTCAGTCATTTGGTTATAGTCTACCCATAATCCACCCATTGAGTAGTGAACTGCCGGGAATATTTTCATTGGTAATTTACGTGGGTCATCCCCTACGAATTTTTCGTAGATCTCGATGATACCACCTAGTTTAACGTCTAATTCATGCGGATCTTTATGAGAAAGATCTAGGTATACCATGTTTTCGCCGTTAATACCAAGTTTTTGGTTTACACAAACGTCGAAAATTTCACGTGTTGCAATATCACGTGGTACTAAGTTACCATATGCAGGATATTTTTCTTCTAGGAAGTACCAAGGTTTACCGTCTTTGTAAGTCCAAATACGGCCACCTTCACCACGAGCTGATTCTGACATTAGACGGTTTTTGTCATCTCCAGGAATCGCTGTTGGGTGAATTTGAATGAACTCACCATTCGCGTATGAAGCACCTTGTTGGTAAACGATAGAAGCAGCAGAACCTGTATTAATTACAGAGTTTGTTGTTTTACCGAAGATAATACCAGGGCCACCAGTCGCCATAATAACAGCGTCTGCACGGAATGATTTGATTTCTTCTGTACGCATATCTTGCGCTACGATACCACGACAAACGCCGTCAGGATCGACTACTGCACCAAGGAATTCCCAGTGCTCATATTTGTTCACTAAACCAGCTACTTCGTGAGAGCGAACTTGCTCGTCTAGTGCGTATAGTAATTGCTGACCCGTTGTTGCACCTGAGAAGGCTGTACGGTGCATTAAAGTACCACCGAAACGACGGAAGTCAAGAAGACCTTCTGGTGTACGGTTGAACATTACACCCATACGGTCCATTAAGTGAATAATACCAGGGGCTGCATCACACATACCCTTAACTGGTGGTTGGTTCGCTAAGAAGTCCCCACCGTATACTGTATCATCAAAGTGGATCCAAGGAGAATCCCCTTCACCTTTTGTATTTACCGCACCATTAATTCCGCCCTGCGCACATACAGAGTGTGAGCGTTTTACAGGAACTAATGAGAATAAATCAACTTCAGTACCAACTTCAGCTGCTTTAATCGTTGCCATCAGACCAGCTAAACCGCCGCCGACAACAATTATTTTGCTTTTCGCCATGATTATTTCTCACTCCTCTTAAAAAATTGCAATGATTGCATGTACTCTATAGTAGCTTCTATAAAATTAAACGAAAGCTAAAATAGCAGCCACACCAACTACACTTAGAATTACGAAAATAATGTTTGTTACATAAGTAGCAATCTTTTGAGACTGAGGAGATTGTACAATACCCCAGCTTACTAAGAATGCCCATAAACCGTTAGATAAGTGGAAAGTTGCTGATATAATACCAACGATGTAGAATCCAAGCATGAATGGATTAGAAACGATCTCCGCCATCATGTCGTAATCAACTTCTGCACCAAGTGCTTTTTGAATACGAGTTTGGAAAATATGCCATGCAATGAAAATCACTAAGAATACACCTGTGAAACGTTGTAATGAGAACATCCAGTTACGGTATGTGCTGAAACGTCCTGTATTTGGTGTAGCAGTGAATGCAATGAAGACACCATAAAATGCGTGGAACATTAATGGAATATAGATGACAATCCATTCAACTAGGATAAGGAATGGAATCTTTTCCATATTTGCGGTAGCTGCGTTGTAACTTTCTGCTCCGCCTGTTGCTGTAAAGTTAATTAACAGGTGCATCGTTAAAAACAGACCTACTGGAATGATACCAAGTAGAGAATGTAAGCGACGCCATAAAAACTCTCGATCTTTCGACAAGACTGTTACCCCCCTTAGTACTTAAAATATCACAACAAAAGAAGTCATCATTTTGTAACTGATACTTCATTGACTGTGTATTTCATCATGGTACAATATTATGACATGTTTATTGTACTCTCAAGAGCTACGAGCGTCAAGGCAACTAAGAGTTTTTCGTATTCCTTATTAAAGTAATAATCTAGTACATGATGCATCGTTTTTTCTCGAAAAATCTATCTTTACTTTATCAGTGTCGAATTATAAGAAAATTCTAAGAAAGAAGGATTTAAATGTTAAACACTTCATCACCTACAATCTCAGCTTTTGGCTATGAGATAATTCGCGATTATATTTTATCTTCCATTCTTGGTAAACATGAAGGTGATGTTCTTTACTGGGCAGGAAAAGACCTAGCACGGAAGTTCCCATGTAAAAGTCAAGATGAACTTATCGCATTTTTCGCAGATGCCTGCTGGGGTAATTTAGAGCTTGTCAAGGAATCGAAGGATGGACGTACATTCCAGTTGACAAATGATCCAGAACTGTTACAAATCGGTCTTCGTAGCTTTAGACTCGAGGCAGGATTTATAGCTGAACAAATCCAGCAAGCAAAAGGTTACTTAACCGAATGCTATGATGAAAAACGTGAAAAGCAACAGAACGTTACATTTACAGTTAAATGGGACGTCAAGGAACGAATCATGAACACCGTTCCTTCAGAATAAAACGAAAAGGATTGTCATTCCAAATTTATGGATGACAATCCTTTTAATATTTATAACAGGGCATGTCTTTCTTTTAAAAGTACATCTATTAACGAAATAAACGCTTCTAAAATATTTAGTGAGTATTGAATCATTTCCTCTAAGTTTTTGATTGACAGTTCATTCACTAATTTTTGTGCAGCTATATGTACTAATTCATGAGGTTGTTCTATATGAAGATATTCTGGTAAATTCCGATATTCTTCAAAATGGCCATAATACCATTCCCCAAACTTACATTCATGATGCGTTTTTATAATTTCTTTATGGCCAGCCTTTTGTATAGCATTTCTTAAAAAGCTTGCATGATCCATTAACCTTGCTGCCAATTGGCTAACTACCGTTTGCTCTTTGGGCTTACGGATTGTAGGGGCGATAACTTTTAGCATTTCAGATACTTGATTTTGTATTATATCCGAGAAATCACTAGTATGAGATAATTCCGTCGTTGTTTCTGCTAAACGTCCTACAGCTATTACATTTCCTTCTGATGCGACTGTTATTTGATCAATGCCATGTGCTGTTTCTTCAATATTTTTACTTGTTACAGTCAAATTAGTAATATTGTTCTTCATGATACTTAAAAAGTCCGTTAAATAATGTTCGACTTCTTTGATATTTGTTATTGTATTATGTAATTTCTTATCAATGACTGATCGAATCTTCGTCATTTCTTGCAATGAACCTTTCGAGCTGTTAGCTAACTTCCCTACCTCCATCGCAACAACATTAAATCCTTTTCCATGCTCACCAGCACGTGCAGCTTCTATAGAGGCATTTAAGGATAGTAGTTGTGTTTGATCAGCAATCCCAGTTACACCTTTTCCGATTTCATCCATTTTAGTTATTTCATTATACAACTGCTCTGTTGAATGAGCTCCTTTAGACAGCAACTCCTGAACCAGTTCACCTTTTGTAATGGACGATTCCATTTCCTCTACAAGGAGTATTGAATGTTGTTTGATTTCTTGAATGTTTGCATTAACATTTTGCTCAACTGCAAGTATCTCTTCTGTATTTGACGACATTTCTTCACTCATTGCTGAAATATCCCCTACACTTGCTGAGACATTTTGAACCTTTAAAGCCGTTTGAAAATTAATTAACTTCATATGTGCAAGTACAAAGTCTAAAATCGCATTTTTCACATCAATACTGTCCTGCTCAAGTTCTAATTCCAGAATTCGCTTTTTTAATATTTGTATTTCTAAATCGTTGTGTTGCTCAACGCTTTCATCCACTGGCTTTTGAAACAAACCGAATAACACCATATTAACTCCCACCTTCCCCTTGGAAAAACATGTAACAATTTATTATATAATAATAAAATTAGATAAAGTATGAAATTAATGTAAACAAAAAAAGATGTGCCATTTAATGACACATCCTATTCAATATTATATGTAAAGCGCTTGTTCTAAAATCAATTATGCCTCGGAATAATTGCGTCCGGAATCGGTTTTGAGCTTAGGCCAGCAGATGTTTTTTGTGCGGAAGCGCAGTGCTAACGTAGCGTCAGCAACACGAGGGCCGACACGATGTCGGTCATTTCGGTAATGCCACAGGACGTGGCGTTCTTAGACTGAGTTCCTTTATTTCAGCAAATGTTTGGATACCCTCTAAAAAGTGACTTAAAGGAGATTTCTGTACCTGTCGCTACGCTTTCGGAGACATTTGCTGAAAGAGGTTAAATTCGTCATGTAATGCATTTGCTGCACGAATCATTTCGTCCTGAGGAACAACGACAGACACTTTTATTTCAGAAGTACTTACCATTTTCACAGGGATATCTTCACGGCGTAAACGATCAAACATACGGGCAGCCACCCCCGGATTAGATGCCATTCCTGAACCAATAATAGAAACTTTCGCTAAACCGATTTCAAAATCAGCAAAACTAAACCCTAGTGATACTTTACTATCTTCTAGGACACGTAATGCATCAGCGAACTCCTCTTTTAAAATAGTAAATGATACAGTCGGCTTTAAGCCATCAATTATTGCTTGTACGATTATATCAACGTTTATGCGATTTTCTGCAAGTATTGTGAATATATCTGCTAACGAAGCATTAGAATAAGCATCATACCCTACCGTGAGGCGAATAACGTCTGACTCATAGGCAACACCACGGACAATTAAATTTTTCTCCATTTCAACTTCCTCCTTCAATAAAGTACCTTCTGTATCTTTTTCGCTTGACCGAATGGTAACTGGGATTTGAAACTTCTTTGCTATTTCTACAGCCCGTGGGTGTAAAATTTGTGATCCTAAGTTTGATAGCTCTAGCATTTCATCATAGGAAATTTCTTTTAACTTTTGTGCCCCAGCAACCTGACTTGGATCAGCTGTATAAACTCCATCCACATTCGTATAAATATCTACGCGCTCCGCCTCTAAAGCTGCAGCAATAGCTAAAGCCGTCGTCTCCGCACCACCTTTACCAAGCGTCGTAATATTCCGTGAATTATTGATTCCCTGTCCCCCTGCAACGACGACGATTTTTCCCTGAGTAAAATACTCTTCTATTCGACTAGCTTCTAGCCCATCAATTCGTGCATTACCATACACCTCATCGGTTTGAATACCTGCCTGCCAGCCTGTTAATGACACTGCATCATAACCTTCTTCCTGCAAAGCAATTGCCACTAATGCACATAATAGTTGTGAGCTTGTTGACAATAGTACGTCTAGTTCACGTTTAGACGCATTGTCTGATAGATTACAAGCCATCTTTGCTAATTCTTTAGACGTCCCTCTCATTCCTGTAGTGACAACGACAATATCAAAACCACTTTCCTTTTGTGCAATCACCTTTTTTGCAACATCTTGAATGTGTTCAGATGATGCTAATGCAGCACCACCAAATTTCATCACAATTCTCTCCATCTTCATTCTCCTTCGTATTTAATCATTTCGCTGATTATAAAGTAGCTATAATTTTGCAGCTTTTCACAAAAAACATCGCAAAAGCAAATAACACCCTTCAACTCTTAGGTAAGAGTAACAGCCTTGAAAAAATGTTGTTTCGAGGAATCTAAAAAGGCAGCTCTCACATAACGTGAAAGCTGCCTATAACATGTACAATAAAAGTAACTTGCGCATGTGTGATAGCTCTCCGAAACGTTTAGAATCGACAGTCTTACATCTCTTAAATGTAAAACCAGCACAACATCGGAAACAACGATGCTCCACTTCGGCAAGTTCCCCTTTCATACATTTTCACTGGACTTGTTCGTCCTCGTATGTACTACTCTTGAACCTTGCACCTCTATCATCACTAAAAAGTGATTGTATTTAATTGAATCTTAGCGAAGAAATTTCCAATTTAATAAGTAGAAACTACTTAAAAACTAAGATGCTGTGTATGACATTGCTATATTGAATAGCTATGTTATATACAAACCTTAGCATACGTCTAATCCTTTGACAATGTCTCTTGTATAAAATCAATTTCGCCTTGGCGTAATTGTAGCTACGACTTTGCTTTCGCTACAGATAAACAATGCGTCTGAAATCGGCTTTGTGCTTAGGCCTGCAGATGTTTTTTGTGCGAAAGCGTAGCGACAGCAACATGTTTTTGTCTGTGCGAAAGCGTAGCGACAGCAACATGTTTTTGTCTGTGCGAAAGCGTAGCGACAGCAAACATGTTTTTGTCTGTGCGAAAGCGAAGCGACAGCAACATGTTTTTGTCTGTGCGAAAGCGAAGCGACAGCAACATGTTTTTGTCTGTGCGAAAGCGAAGCGACAGCAACAACACGAGGGCCGACAGGTTGTCGGTCATTTCGGTAATGCCACAGGACGTGGCGTTTTTATCGATGAAGGTCAGTTAACCGTTATCGCACGGATGCGATGGTTTTAGGCTAACATCCCCTGTGAACTCTTTTCCGATTCCGTGAGATCCGCCGGAGGCTCTATTTTCATTCAGCAAATGTCTTTTGTACCGAAAGCGTAGTGACAGGTACAGGCGTTTGGACACCCACCGAAAAGGAATTCCATCTACATTCATCTCACTTACCCTTCGGATGTAGTGTTTTCTTCTGAATGAAAATAAGTGTGGATATTGCTAGCTAGACTTGCTGGCATCCCCGCTTCCTGTAATGCTTGCACACTTGCCTCACGAATTTTTTTGACAGAGCCAAAATGCTTAAGTAATTGCTGTTTTCGCTTTGGACCAACTCCCTCTATTTGATCGAGAACAGATTGGATAGCATGCTTCTCGTGCTGCTGTCGTAAGAAAGTAATAGCAAAGCGGTGTACTTCGTCTTGAATTCGTTGCAGTAAATAGAAGCCATCACTTGTGCGCTTTAATGCAATTACTTCAGGTGGATCACCAAATAGAAGCTGAGACGTATTATGCTTGTCATCTTTTGATAATCCGGCAATTGGAATGACAAGGCCGAGCTCATCCTCTAATACTTCCCGCGCGACTTCCATTTGCCCCTTCCCGCCATCAATTAGTACTAAATCTGGTAACGGTAGACCTTCCTTTAATACTCGTGTATAGCGACGACGGATCACTTCCTGCATTGCCCCGTAATCATCGTGCTTAGCAGCTGTACGTGTTTTGTATTTTCGATACTCCTTCTTTGCAGGTTTACCATCGATAAATACAACCATTGCAGATACAGCATCTGTTCCATGCATATGACTATTATCGAAAGATTCGATCCGTAAAGGCACAGAAATGCCCATAGCTTCACCGAGCGCCTCACATGCTCCTATTGTTCGTTCTTCCTGACGTTCAATAAGCTGGAACTTCGCTGCAACAGCAATTTCAGCATTTTTAATCGCTAAATCAACAAGCTCTTTTTTTTGCCCACGTTTTGGTGTTAGTACCTTCACTTCTAATAATTCCGTTAAAATATCCGCATCAATAGATTGTGGGATAAAAATTTCTTTAGGCTTGATATGCTCTAGCTTGTCATAAAAGCGCCCAACGAACGTTAAAAATTCCTCTTCTGCCTCTTGATAAATCGGAAATATCGAGACATCTCGCTCAATGAGCTTTCCTTGACGGACAAAGAAAACTTGCACACACATCCAGCCCTTCTCGACTGCATAACCAAATACATCGCGGTTAGTTGTATCACTTGATACAATTTTTTGCTTTTGCATGACTGTATCAATATGTGCAATTTGATCGCGAAATTCCTTTGCACGTTCAAACTCTAAATTTTCTGCGGCCGCTAGCATCTTTACCTCTAGCTCTTTTTTTACTTCTTCAACCCCACCATTTAAAAATTTTGTCATATCTTCAATCATATCGTTGTAAGTGTCAACATCAATCTCTTTCACACAAGGAGCTAGACATTGCCCCATGTGATAATATAAACAAACCTTTGAAGGAAGTTGTACACATTTTCGAAGAGGATATAAACGATCTAGCAGCTTTTTCGTCTCACTTGCTGCATACGCATTTGGATAGGGACCAAAATACTTTGCCTTATCCTTTTTCACTTTTCGTGTTGTAATAAGTCGTGGATGTTTTTCATTTGTAATTTTTAAATACGGATACGTTTTATCATCCGTCAACATAACATTGTATTTCGGGTCATGTAGTTTTATAAGATTAAGTTCTAAAATTAATGCCTCGATATTGGAGGATGTCACAATGTACTCAAAATCTTCTATTTCGCTTACAAGTCTCTGTGTTTTCCCTTCATGCGTACCAGTAAAATACGAGCGTACTCGATTTTTCAGCACTTTTGCTTTCCCGACATAAATAATAGTACCTTGTCGATCTTTCATCAAATAGCAGCCAGGCTGATCTGGTAAAATTTCAAGCTTTCGTTTAATTAAATCATTCATCGCCTACCTGCCCCCCTTTTTGTTAAAACTAGCGTTCGTTCCTTTTTATAGAGCTTTGCACACCACATTGCCCTATCCATAGCTCTCCCTTTATTATATAACGAAAAAAAGCCAAGCACATCTATTGATGGCTCGACTCTTTTTTTCTAATAGATTAAGCGTGTTTTGCGATAAATGCTTCTAACGCTTCTTTTGGTTGGAAACCAACAGTTTTGTCTACTAATTCACCGTCTTTGAAAAGTAATAAAGATGGGATAGACATAATTTGGTATTGCGCTGCAGTACCTTGGTTGTTATCTACATCTACTTTTACAATTTTAGCCGCACTACCTGCAGCATCCATTTCTTCAAGAACTGGTCCAATCATTTTACAAGGTCCGCACCAAGCAGCCCAAAAGTCTACTAGTACTAACCCTTCTTTAATATCATCTTGGAAAGTTGCATCTGTTGCATGTACAATTGCCATTTGAAATCCTCCTTAAACTTACTATGTTTGTAGTATAGCATGGATAAATTCTCTTGAGCGAACAATCTGCCTAGTATGCTTAATTTATGAAAATTCAGGTCGAATAAGACATTAAGTTCATTTTTAGTGTAGCCTAATTTTCTTGAAAACGACCTTTAAAGACATAGGTTAACGTAATAAAGAGATAAATAGCTAAAGTAATACCTGTTATGATAATAGATGTTGTAAAAATAATACCAATTAGAATCGCACTTAACGCAATAATAGCTATCCAAGTTGTGTAAGGGAACAATTTTACTGCATAGGTACTTGTTTTTTCTGGCTGTTTTTTACGCGATTTAAGATGTGCAATCGCAATAATTAGCCAAATAAATAACACGGTATATCCAAGTGAACCCATTAGGAAATCAAAAGTTCTGCTTCCCGCAAATAAAGAAAATATTACAGCTACATATAAAGCGAAGGTACACATTAATATGGCATATACCGGAACTTTTCTTTTTGATAAATATGCAAAGATTTTAGGAACACGCCCGTCTACAGCTTGTGTATACAGAACTCGCGATGAACCATAAAGCCCCGAGTTCATTGACGAAATAATTGCGAGTATAACTACAGCGTTCATAATATGGTCAGCACCAGGAATCCCAACCATTTTAAAGACCATCACAAACGGACTTTCCGGCACCCCATTTACTTCATTCCAAGGAATCAAGCTAACGATAATAAAGAAAGGAACTAAATAAAAAGTTACAATACGTACTAATGTACTGCGGACAGCTTTTGGCACTACTTTTTCAGGATTTTTCGTTTCAGCTAATGTAATACCAATAATTTCAGTACCACCATAAGAGTAAATAACTACAAGCATTGCAGAAATCAATCCCATTGATCCGTTCGGGAAGAAACCACCATGTTCCGTTAAATTAGAAAAGCCAACAGCTGTATGATTACCAAAAGTAACAAGCAATAAAATTAATCCCGCTATAATGAACACCACAATAACGGTAATTTTAATCAACGCCAGCCAATATTCAGTTTCAGCAAAGACTTTCACTGATAACAAGTTTACGGCTGTAACTAACACCGAAACAGATAATGCAAGTATCCAAATCGGGTAATCTGGCAACCAATATTGAATAAAAATGGCCGCAACTATAGATTCTGCAGCAATATTCAACACCCACATTTTCCAATAGATCCAATCTAGGAAATAAGCTGGAAACTTTCCTAAAACAGCTTGCACTAGATCTCTAAATGTTCTGGCTTCGCTATTACGGACTGCCATTTCTGCTAAACCTTGCATAACAAACAGCAGGATAATCCCACCAATTAAGTACGCAATAAGTACTGATGGCCCTGCCATATCAATAGCTGCACTACTTCCTTTAAATAACCCTGCACCAATGGCACCACCTAAAGCCATCATCGTAATATGCCGTGAGGTCATCGTTCTTTTTAATTTCTGATTGTCGTTTTCCATTTCCTTACCTCCTAAAATCAACAAATGCGCTATAGCGCTCGTTTACATCCGTCAAGCGCTGGAGAGCCCGAAGCAAAAGTAAGCGCTCCTCCACTTTTTCCCGAGGGATCGAAGCGACCTCGAGGATGTAGCGTTTAGCCTAGACAAAAAAAGGCATATCGTCTGTTCCTTCATTAATAAATGAAAGAAGAGACGATATGCCATAAGCAAACCGCGGTACCACTCTAATTGGTTCTTTTAGAACCCTACTTAAAAACCTAGTAACGAAGGTTAACCGTCCAACAAATAGAATATTCTGCAAATTCTATTTATCTTACCGCTCATAGGCAAGTTCAAAGTCTTATTGGACTGCGTTGCACCAACCCGCAGCTCTCTTCACCAAATAATGAGCTTTTACTACTCCTAATCTTTGCGTTTCTTTTGAATAAAAATCAATTATGCCTCGGCATGATTCCGTGACATCCGCCGGAGGCTTTAACTTATTTCAATGAGTGTTTGATCCGCTGAAATAAGTTAAATTAATATTCATCACTATACGTTCTAAAATTAATTATGTCAACATTTTATTTTGCAATAACTTTAAAAAGTCGAAAAATTCAACAAAAAAAGCAGGGAAGATACATCCTCCCTGCACATTTATTATGCGTTCACTTTTAACGCTTTAAATTCTTCGATTAGAAGAGGCACTACTTCAAATAAATCGCCTACGATACCGTAGTCCGCAACTTTGAAAATATTTGCCTCTGGATCCTTATTAATAGCAACGATTACTTTTGAATTTGACATTCCCGCTAAATGCTGAATTGCTCCAGAAATACCTGCTGCAATGTAAAGGTCCGGTGTTACTACCTTACCTGTTTGACCAATTTGAAGTGAGTAGTCACAATATTCAGCATCACATGCTCCACGTGAAGCTCCAACTGCACCACCAAGTAAATCCGCTAGCTCTTTTAATGGTTCAAAGCCATCCTCAGACTTTACGCCACGACCACCTGCTACAACAACTTTTGCCTCTGAAAGATCGACACCCTCAGAAGATTTACGTACAACCTCTTTAATAATTGTACGAAGGTTTGTAATATCTACAGTAAGAGAAGTGATGTCACCAGATTTTCCTGCTACTTTTTCTAATGGCGCAATATTATTTGGACGAACTGAAGCTAAAACTATGCCGTCTTTTACTTTCACTTTTTCAAAAGCTTTACCAGAGTAAATTGGACGGATGAATACAACATCATCACCAGTACCTTCCATAGACGTTACATCAGATACAAGACCTGCTTGTAATTTACTTGCAATTTTTGGTGATAAATCTTTACCGTTTGCAGTATGACCAAACACGATACCTGCTGGCTTTTCTTCCTCAATTACAGCTAATAAAGCTTGACCATAGCCATCAGATGTATATTGTTTTAAATGTGGATGCTCCACCGTTACAACACGGTCAGCACCATATTCAAATAATGGACCTGTTAAACCTGCTACGGCATCTCCTAAAAGAACACCAACAACCTCACCGCCATCAGCGATTTGCTTTGCAGCCGCAATTGCTTCGAAAGAAACATTACGTAAGCTTCCTTCACGAACTTCACCTAATACTAATACTTTTTTTGACATAGTATATTCCCTCCGTTACCCTTTAAGATTCGATTTGTGTCATCAGATGACTTAAACTACTTTTGCCTCTGTATGAAGTAGGTTTACTAGCTCTTTTACTTGAGCTGAAAGTTCGCCCTCAAGAACACGACCTGCTGCCTTTTGAGCTGGTAAGAAAATATCAACTGTTTCTACCTTAACTTCTACATCATCTTCATCGATATCTAAATCATCTAACTCAAGTTCTGCAAGCGGTTTCTTCTTTGCTTTCATAATCCCTGGTAAAGATGGGTAACGCGGCTCGTTTAAACCTTGTTGAGCTGTTACTAAAAGTGGTAAAGATGTCTCGATCACTTCTGAGTCACCTTCAATATCACGTACAATTTTCGCAGATGTGCCATCAATTTCAAGCTTTGTAATTGTTGTAACATAGTTAATGCCTAGTAAATCTGCAACACGGGGTCCTACTTGACCAGAGCCTCCATCAATTGCAACGTTTCCTGATAAAATTAAATCAGCGTCTTTATCTTTTAAATATTCAGCTAAAATATATGCAGCTGCATTTTGATCTAGTTCATCTAAATCGTCTTCTGTATTAATCAGAACCGCTTCATCAGCACCCATTGCAAGAGCTGTGCGTAATTGCTTCTCTGCATCTTCGCCACCAATTGAAACAACTGTTACTTTACCGCCAGCAGCGTCTCGTACTTGAATAGCTTCTTCAATGGCATATTCATCGTAAGGATTGATGATGAATTCTGCGCCATCCTCTTGGATTTTACCACCCGACACAACGATTTTTTCTTCTGTATCAAACGTACGTTTAATTAATGCAAAAATATTCATATATCCATACCCCCTGAAACGATTTTTATTTCTAAGTAAACTTATAAATATTATATATTTTCAGTGTCGATAACGTCGATAACACTCTTTCAAGTCGCTATCGACACTGATGGAATATTATTTACCAGTAAACAAAGGCTCGCGTTTTGCAATAAATGCTTGAATTCCCTCTTTTGCATCTTCCGAAACGAATACTGTACCAAAGGATTTTGCTTCCGCCTCAATCCCTTCATAGAATGAAGCATGCTTTGCATATTGCAATGTTTGAATAGCTGCTTTTAAAGCAACCGGACTCTTCTTCGCAATTTTCTTTGCTACCTTTAACGTTTCTTCTAATAATGCTTCATCTGTAAATGCACGATTTGCTAAACCCCATTGTACAGCTTCTGTACCAGAAATCGGCTCACTTGTGAACATCATTTCTGCAGCTTTTGCAACTCCTACATATCGTGGTAGACGTTGTGTACCCCCAAAACCTGGAATAAGACCTAATTGTAATTCAGGTAGTCCTAATTTCGCAGATTCTGTCACAAAGCGCAGATGACAACTCATCGCTAGTTCAAGTCCCCCGCCTAGTGCAGCGCCATGAATTGCAGCAATAATAGGTTTAGAGAACGTTTCAACTCGTTCAAAAACTTGTTGACCATTGCTCGCTAGCTTTGAAAATTCATCACCAGAAACAACCTCTGTAAACTCTTTAATATCTGCACCTGCTGAGAAGAAACGACCTTCGCCATGAAGTACAAGGACACGTACAGTGTCATCATTTTCTACTTCATCTAGCACAGCATTTACTTCGGCGATGATTCCGCGAGATAATGCGTTTGCTGGTGGGCGTGCAATTGTAATAATCGCTACTCCATCCTCTGCTTTCCAACTTAGAAATTCCATTTCTCCACATCCTTTTAAGCTTTAATACCGTTCAAGATTAATGCCTGAACTTTTGGAACCTGTTCTATCAAATCATATCGATATTCATTCATGACCCACGACGTAATGGTTTCGTCAATGGTTCCAAACACCATTTGACGCGCCAAGCGCACATCCATCGTTTGATTGAACTCACCTGATAGCATACCTTCGATTAAAATTTGATCCAGTAATTTTAAATACTCTCTTAACACCGAATTAATCTTTAGTCGTAAATCTTTATTCGATTGTCGTAGTTCCAATTGTGTGACGGTTGCTAGATATCGATCAGTCGCTAGAACATTAAAATGATTTGCGATCATTCGTGAAAGTTTGTCCTTAGACGTACTTCCATTTTCTATTATATCTTGTAATGACTCTACAAAAACAGCCATTTTTTCATTAAAGACAGAAATTAATATATCTTCTTTATTTTTAAAATATAAATAGATTGTTCCATCGGCCACCCCTGCCTGTTTAGCAATCTTCGATACCTGTGCTTGGTGATACCCATTTTCTGCAATAACGATGACAGCTGCATCAATAATTTGCTTATACTTTGGCTTATCACGTTTCACTTTTATATCACCACCTAAAAAAACTTGCACACGTCCCATTCATGCTGATGTATTGTGAAGGATGTGACGTGTTAACCTAAAAAAATATGAAAATATGAATGGTCATTCATTCATATTTTCATATTATAATTTACAACTTTGCTTGTCAATACTTTACCACGTATTTATTTTGCTTCTTTATTCACCAATTTCGTTTTTTCTTCGTCTACTAACGAGCGACGCAAAATTTTCCCAACAGCCGTTTTCGGTAGCTCATCTCTAAACTCATAATAGCGCGGAACTTTGAAAGCGGCTAAGTTTTGACGGCAATATTTATTTAATTCGTCTTCCGTAATCGAATATCCTTCTTTTAAAACAATATAAGCTTTTACTGTTTCTCCACGATACGGGTCTGGTATGCCCGCAACGACACACTCTTGGATTTCCTCTCGCTCATATAGTACTTCCTCTACCTCACGAGGGTAAATATTAAAGCCACCTGCGATAATGATATCTTTTTTACGGTCAACTACATAGAAATAGCCTCCCTCGTCCATATAGCCTAAATCGCCTGTTAAAAACCAGCCATCTACGAACGACGCTGCCGTATCTTCAGGGCGATTCCAATAACCTTTCATAACCTGTGGTCCCTTTACAGCTATTTCTCCTACCTCACCGACTGGAAGCACCTCTGTATCCCCTGTACGTAAAATTACTGAATCCGTATTTGGCCAAGGTAAACCAATTGAGCCCATGACACGCTTTCCCCAAATAGGTGTAGCATGTGTGACAGGAGAAGTTTCTGTTAACCCATATCCTTCTACAAGCTTTCCCCCTGTTGCCGCTTCAAATTTCTCTTGCACCTCTACTGGCAATGAAGCAGAACCACTTAAGCATGCTTTTATAGACGATAAGTCATACTTTGCAATATCCGGGTGATTTAATAGACCAATATATAAGGTCGGTGCACCTGGGAAAAGAGTCGGTTTTTGCTTATCTATCGTTTTCAACGCTGTCTCTGCATCAAACTTTGGTAATAACACCATTCTATTTTGCGTGAAAACGGATAATAACATAACAGTAGTCATACCATAGACATGGAAGAATGGTAGGATGCCCATAATGGTTTCCTCTCCATGTATACATTTATACATCCATGTATCACACATCATTGTATTAGCAATTAAGTTTTTGTGGGTTAGCATCACACCCTTAGGAAAGCCAGTCGTTCCACCTGTATATTGAAGCAGTGCAATGTCCTCTTCAAAATCAAATGGAATATCAATCATTTTGATAGGAGCGGAGCGCATAATTTCTGTGAATAAATGATTTTGACCACTATGTTCAACCTTGACACTAAAACCGTACTGCTTTTTTTGAATATATGGATAGACCAAATTTTTAGGAAATGGCAAATAATCTTTAATAGCTGTGACAATTACATTTTCAAGCGCAGTTTCTTTGATAATTTTCATAACACGTGGATACAAAATATCCATCAATAAAATTACTTTCGCACCTGAATCAGCCATTTGATATTGAAGTTCACGCTCAGTATAAAGTGGATTTGTTTGTACGACAATCGCTCCAGCATACATTGCCCCGTAGTAAGCGATTACACTTTGTGGTGAGTTTGGTAGCATAATCGCTACTCGATCTCCCTTTTCCACCCCAAGGGCTTGTAAATAGTTTGCGAACCTAAGCGCTGACTCATATAACTCAGTATACGTCAAATCCTTTCCCATAAAATGAATCGCAACTTTGGATGGATTCTTTTTATAGGCGCGTGTCAAAAACTCTTGCACAGGAATTTCCTCAAACGTTAAAGACGATGGTACTTCTTCAGGATAATTTGATAGCCATGGTTTTGTTGTCATACGTCCTCTCCCCTTTGTTCCAAACTTTGTAAACTCTTATTTTAATTATAATGAAAAAGAAATACTCTTTCAAACATAAAATAGAAAATAAATGCATTTACGATTAATTATTATGCATTTAACAACATTTATATAACTGTATTTCTTGGGGTTTGGATCAATGCGCTTTATGAATACTCATTCACTCTTACTTTTTTTATACTCAAGACTGAGTTCATATTTCTATATTCGAAAAATAATTTTTTATTGCTAACTTTTTAGATAGATGAAGGAAACTTAATAGATGTTAGTAGTATTCTGCGATGGTTTGATATGAGGTTGATGTAACTTATGATTTTTTCGGGGGTATTATTTATTAATGCGATGACACACTCAACTGACCGCTTCCTCTCCGGACCTGTGCAGTTCTTAACTCATCTAAGCAGTTTTCGAAGCTACTCTAGACATTTAGAAGTAAGTACTTATCGCTGTGGCTTTTCTTTCCGTTGCTTTGACGGTTCTATCCACGATTTTGACTGTTCTATCCACGATTTTGGCTGTTCTATCCACGATTTTGGCTGTTCTATCCTTCACCACGGCTCTTCTTTACTTCACCCTAGCTCTTCTTTCCGTCACCCCAACTTCTTTCCATCGCCCCAGCTCTTCTTTCCGTATCTAGACAACCGAGCAGCAGTTCTTCTCTTCACCCTATCAATATAAAAAACGCATCCTCATAAAAGGATGCGTTTTTTGTTTAAACGGTCATCATATAATAGACACCGACTGCCAAAAATGCGATGCAGACAACGATTAGTACTTTTGCTAATTTTTCCATGTCATTACACTCCTATGCAATACTTGCCCCAATAACAAACGATAGACCGACTGAAATGGTAAAGGAAATGAAGCCGACTGAGCGATTGTCATTTGCGATTTCTTCATCGACATTAAAACGTGGTGTCATAAATTCAAATAAGAAATATGCAACAATTAGTAATGTAAAACCAAAAAGGCCCCAGCCAATCATTTCACTTAAAGTGCTATGGCGCGCAATGGAAAAGCGAAAAATATTACAGATTCCTAGTATTTTCCCACCTGTTGCGAGTGCCACAGCGATATTACCTTTTTTAATTTCTTCCCAATTTTTATATTTCGTAACGACTTCGAACAATGCCATCGAGACGACTAAACACAATACGACAACACTAAAATATCCTGCCGTTTCGATAATTGGATATCGCCAAAAGCTAGAATTCAGCATTTTCTCCGTCCCCTTTACAGCTTATTTCAATTCCACAACTGTGACGCCTAAGCCCCCCTCGCCAGCTTCACCAAAACGGAAGGATTTTACACGCTTATGCTTTTTCAAATAGCTTTGAATTCCTTGACGTAGTGCACCTGTACCGACACCATGAATAATTGATACACGCCCATAGTTAGCAAGCAAGGCATCATCAATATATTTTTCTGTACGTAAAATGGCATCTTCATATCGTTCGCCGCGTAAATCTAATTCTAATTTTACATGGTTGCTGCGATTTTTTACACCAGCCATACGTTGCACAGGTTCTTTTTCTGGTTTAATGTACTCTAGGTCACTATCTGCGATTTTCATTTTCAAAATGCCCATTTGGACAACCCATTCGGAATTCGATACTCTTTCGAGCAATGTTCCCCGTTGTCCATAGCTTAACACCTTTACCTCGTCCCCGACAACTAAGTTTTGTGTACGGGCCTTTACTTGTGCTGCTTTTTTCAACACTTTGTTGTTTTCAAGCGGTGTAACTTCTTCCAATCGTTTACGAGCTTCGATGAGTTCATGCTCCTTAACAACTTGGTCTGCATTTTTGCGCATTTCTCGAAGCTCCGCAATAATTGATTCTGCTTCTCTCTTTGCTTCATCAACAATTTTACGTGCTTTTTCTTTCGCTTTTTTATCGAGTGCCTCTTTGCGGTCTTCGTAAGCTTGTAGTTTCCCTTGTAGCTCTTTGCGTAAGGCTTCAGATTCTATCATTAATTCATGTGAGCGTTCTGCATCATCTTCTGATTGACGACGAGTTTCTTCAAGCGAAGCAATCATGGACTCCACCTCATGGCGATCTGTACCTGTAAAGCTTTTCGCACGGTCTATAATCGACTCAGGTAAACCTAGACGACTTGAAATTTCAAATGCATTAGAGCGGCCTGGTACTCCGATTAGTAGACGATATGTTGGGCTCAATGTCTCGATATCGAACTCTACACTCGCATTTGCTACTCCTGGACGATTATAGCCGTATGCTTTTAGCTCAGGATAGTGCGTCGTTGCCATCACGCGGGCACCGCGACCATGTACTTCATCTAAAATGGAGATGGCCAGAGCCGCCCCTTCCTGAGGATCTGTACCGGCACCTAATTCATCAAATAGTACGAGTGATTCGTCATCAAATTTTTGTAAGATATCTACTATGTTGACCATATGGGAAGAGAATGTTGACAGTGATTGCTCAATTGACTGTTCATCTCCAATATCCGCGAAAAGCTGTTTGAAAACAGCAAGCTCTGAACCATCAAGTGCAGGCACTGGTAAGCCAGCCTGTGCCATTAATGTACACAATCCAACTGTTTTTAACGTGACAGTTTTACCACCAGTGTTTGGTCCTGTAATGACAATTGCCGTTATATCTTTCCCGAATTCAATATCGTTAGCAACGGCCGTTTCAATCGGTAATAGCGGATGACGTGCACGCACAAGTCGAATGTAGCCATCGTTATTCATTTTAGGCATTGTACATTTGTTCGCTTGACCGTACTTACCTTTAGCTAAAATGACGTCAATCTCGCCTAGTACTTTTACTAAGTTAAATAGATCTGGAGCTACTTCCTCTACCATCGCACTTAATGTAAGTAAAATGCGTTCAACTTCAGCTTGCTCTTTCATTTTTAAGCGATGAATTTCATTATTCGCTTGAACAACCGAATCTGGCTCGATAAATAATGTCTGACCAGAAGATGATTGATCATGCACAATTCCACCATAATGATGACGGTATTCTTGCTTAACAGGGATAACGAAGCGATCATTTCGAATCGTTACAAGTGTATCTGAGAGCATTTTTGAAGCATTGCTCCCGCGTGTAAGGCTTTCTAGCTTAGATCGTACTTTAGCTTCCTCAGCGCGCAAAGATTGGCGAATCGATCGCAACGTTTGGCTTGCAGAGTCTAGCACTGAGCCGTTTTCATCAATACAGTTATTGATTTCATGCTGCAAGCCCGTCAAAACAGGCATTGCTTCCTTTTTGGCGATGAAATGAGGAATATTAATCACTTCTTCTGATTCTATATCTTCAATAAAATTACGAAGAATTCTACTTGCTCGAATCGTACTTGATACTTCCATTAATTCTACCGCTGAAAGCATGCCCCCGATTTGTGCACGCCTTGCAGCTGGTCGTACATCAAAAATCCCACCCATTGGTACATTGCCTTTAACACGTAAAATGGATAGTCCTTCGTCCATTTCTTCTAATAATTGAACAACCTTTTCATAGTCTGTCTGTGGTACAAGTTCATCAACGGCAGATTTACCGATTGAAGAAGTACAGTATGTAGCCACTTGCTGACGTACTTTATCATATTCTAGTGTTTTCAATGCGCGTTCTGCAATCACTGAGAACACCTCCTCAACCTATTTATTTCGTCGAATAAACGCTTCAAATTGTTCTCGCGTCCATGTGTTCACAATCATATCCTTTTTCAACCATGCTCTGTTTGCGTAGCGTACCCCGATATCCATAAAGCGTAAGTGAGCAATATCGTGGGCATCCGTATTGATTGCTACGGGTACGCCAGCTGTTAAAGCCATTTCTAAATGCTCAACACATAAATCAAGACGATATGGATTCGCATTTAACTCTAAAATTTTACCATATTCCTTCGCCCAAGCAATTAATTGCTCCATATCAGGATTATAGCCAGTACGATCCTCAATAATGCGGCCAGTTGGATGTGCAATCATATGAACATACGGATTTTGCATTGCTGTCAGTAAGCGTGCCATAATTTTGTCCTGCGATTGTGTAAAGCTAGAGTGAATAGAGGCAATGACGAAGTCTAACTCTCTCAGCACATCATCTTCAAAATCGAGTGAACCATCTGGCAAAATGTCCATTTCTGTCCCCGCATATAAATGGAAATCTGGATGTGCCTCATTAAATGCCTCAATTTCAACACGTTGCTTTGTTAAACGCTCTGGCGTTAAACCATTTGCTACTTTTAAAAATTGTGAATGGTCAGTAATAACGCTATATTGATAGTCACGTGCTATTAATGCCTCGCCCATTTCCGCTACAGAGTATGCACCATCAGACCACGTCGTATGCATATGTAAATCTGCTTTAATATCTTCTAATTTCACAAGATGTTGAATGTCATCCGTTTTATCGAATTCCGTTGTTCCTGTACGCAAGCTAGGTGGGATAAATGGTAAATCAAAATGCGCAAAAAATTCCGCTTCATCCTTAAACGTTAAAACAGTGCCATCCGCTTGTTCCACACCGTATTCACTAATCTTTTCACCACGGGCTTTTGCAATCTGACGCATGCGGACATTGTGATCTTTTGAGCCTGTGAAATGATGTAAGGCCGTTGCATATTCAACATCTCTCACTAATCGAAAATCTACACTTACAGGCTCTTCTAAATCTAAAATAACTGAAATCTTCGTATCGCCAGCAGCTACTACTTCTTGTACAGAAAGCTCATTCAGTAGCTTTTCACGTACAGCCTCAACTGCTTCCGTTACAACAATAAAATCAATATCTTTACTTGTTTCTGCTGCACGGCGGAAGCTTCCAGCAACAGAAAAACGCTCAACTGCTTCCATACTACCTAGAAGCGCTTCAATTTGTAAAACAACAGGCTCAAGCTGCCAAATCGGCAAACGTTCTGATCGATTCGATAAATTTGCAAGTTCTTTTAAAATTTTTTCTTCAGTTTTTGCCGCAAAGCCTGCTAGCTCACGAACTTTACAAGCTTCACAAGCTGCCTTTAAACTTTCGGCAGAATCAATTCCTAACTCTTGATGAAGCTTAGCTATTTTTTTACCACCTAAGCCTGGAAGTTTTAATAACGGCAGCAATCCTTTTGGTACAATGTCCTCTAATTCTTTTAATAAGCTCGATTCACCATTTGTTATTAAATCCTCAATAACAGCAGCTGTACCTTTACCTATACCTTTAAGCTTTGTTATATCCTCCATCTCACTCAATGAGCGCTCGTCTCCCTCGAGTGCAGCAGCAGCTTTTCGAAAGGCCGACACTTTGAATGGATTTTCCCCTTGTAATTCCATATACAATGCAATCTTTTCTAATGTGCGAATAATTGTTTTTTTGTTCATTGGGAATTCCTCCTATCGTAAAAACACTTCCCTCAAAACCGAGAGAAGTGCACAGTTTGCTATTGCATATAAATATACCACCAGTTTTGGAACATGCTCGTAATAATTGGGGTATGCTCCAAAATGAGACCACTTAACAACGACTTCGACATTAAACTTTGGATAGAATCAACTGGTAATAAAGCAAGAATGTAAAGCAAGATAAACATAATTAAATAGTTTTCAATCATGCCTAACAATGCTCCAAGCCAACGATTCACTGTACCTAATACAGGTAAATACGCTATAAAATCAAAAATCGATGCCACAATTTGCATTGTAATTTTCACCGCAAAGAATATAACAGCAAACGCAATGACACGGTAAAAAGTACGGTCTATATCCAGGCTATCAATGACTACTCCAAGACTACCTGAATCCGTTACCCCTGGATACGGGACCCAAAACACCATTTTTTGTGCTAATGGTTTATAATAGATATACGCAACAATTAGGGCAACTATAAAGCTAACGATATGCATCATCTGTACAATGAAACCACGTTTTGCTCCAACGATGAGCCCGGCTAATAGTACCGCTAATATGATTAGATCTAACATTCACTTCAACCCTTTAATTTTTTCACTTCTTCTTCTAGTTGCTCCATTCGTTCTTTTAATAGTAAATAATCGTGAACGGTATTTACTGCTGTAAGAACGGCAAGCTTTGTGCTATCAAGAGAGGGATTATGTACATTCATTTCGCGCATACGGTCATCAACAATAGAAGCGACAAGTCGCATATGTCCAATGGATTCAGAGCCGACCATTTTATAAGTATGACCGTATATTTCCACAGAAATTTTATTCTTTTCTTGATTTCCCATAGTCGCACCCCCCTTTTTAATTTTTGTGCTCACGATTTTTCCGATTGTGAGCAACTTACACAAAAAAGCTATTTATTATCATACCATGAAAGGTATAAAATTGTGAACAACGAGGACAGAAAGGAACGAGGAAATGTCAAATATTGTACTTTCAATATCAACAAATATACAAAAAGAGGTGATGTCCTACTACGCAAACCATTTTGTAGAACGTAAAGCACCAGGGGTAATCTTTGCTGCAAAGCTCCCTGATACAGCCATTACGATGTACAAATCAGGAAAATTAATGTTCCAAGGGGGAGGCGCTGAGCGAGAAGCTGCACGCTGGGGAGGCGTAGAAGTAACAAACACACAGAAAACATCATCGATTGGAGCAAAGGGTGACACCCTGCCAGAAGGTTTTGCTACGATGTCGGTGCTAGGCTCAGATGAAACAGGTACTGGCGATTACTTTGGTCCAATTACAGTTGCAGCCGTATATGTCCCTTCATCAAAAATTGCGCTTTTTAACGAACTTGGTGTCAAAGACTCCAAAATGCTAACAGATGATTACATGCGTAAAATAGCACCCGATTTACGTGCAGCTTGCGTCCATAGTGTACTTGTACTACGCAATGAAAAATACAACGAATTACAGTCACGAGGCTACTCACAAGGTAAAATGAAAGCTATGATGCATAATAAGGCACTTAAAAATACACTGTCAAAAATGGCTCCCGAAAAACCAGAACAGATCTTGATAGATCAGTTTGCGGAACGTGGCGTGTATTACAATTATTTAAAAAATGAACGAGATATTGTTCGAGATGATGTGCTATTTTCTACGAAGGCCGAGCAATTACATGTTTCAGTAGCAACTGCATCGATATTAGCTCGTGCGGCGTTTTTAAAAGAAATGGACCGACTGAGTGAGATTGCCGGGATAGAGTTGTTGAAGGGGGCTTCAGCAAAAGTAGATGCCTTAGCAGCTCGCATTTGGCGAAAACAAGGTGAGGAATTTTTACGTTGCATTACGAAATGGCATTTTGCGAATACCGAGAAAGCTAAAAAGATGAAATAAATTGGACTTATAGACAAAAAATTTCGCTATACTCCCGCAGATGACAAGTTTTATACAACTTGCTTTCTACTGGAGTTAGCGAAATTTTTTATATTAAAAACTTATCAAAAAGTTTTCGTTTCAACTTAATATTTGAATTGTTGAATCGTCTGTTGAAGATTTTCAGACATTTTAGCAAGAGTAGCGGCTGATACTGCGATTTCTTCCATAGAGGCAAGTTGCTCCTCAGTTGCAGCGGAAATATTTTGGGCACTTGCTGTAGTTTCATTCGTTTGTTCAAGCACACTTTCAATCCCTATCGTCACTTGATTGGCGTGTTGAGAGATAACTTTAGATGCTTCTGAAATATGTCCTATTTCAGAGGTTACACTTTGTACATTCGTACGAATCTCTTCAAATGACTTTCCTGCCATGTTTGTTATATCAATCCCCTTAACGACCTCAGCTGAACCAGCAGCCATTGATTCAACTGCTAGATTTGTATCTTCTTGAATCTGTGAAATAATACCCTTAATTTGCAGCGTGGATTGTGCGGATTGTTCCGCTAGCTTTCGTACCTCTTCAGCTACGACCGCGAAGCCTTTTCCTTGTTCACCCGCACGTGCGGCTTCAATTGCTGCGTTTAAAGCTAATAGGTTCGTTTGATCAGCAATTTGGGTTATAGCCTCAACAATGTGCTCAATTTCGTGAGAACGCTTGTCTAATGTTTGCACTGTATTTTCTAGTGCTTGTACAGTATTTTGAATCATGGTCATTTGTTGAACAGCTGTTTGAATAGTTTCATCACCGATCATAACAGCGTCCATAGCTTTATTAGACATATCACTTACTGCACCTGCTTTTGCAGAAATTTGCTGAATAGATGATGACATTTCCAGTACAGCACTATTACCTTCACTAACAGTCTCTGCCTGCATATCAATCGTCTCAGCAAGTGTTTGAATGGAATCAACAATTTGTGATGTTGCTCGCTTATTCTCTGCAGTACTTGCAGTCAGCTCCTCTGAAGAATTGGCCAATAAATTTGATTCCTCACCAATATTACCAACTACTTCACGTAACGAAGAAATCATTTTATTAAAAATAGTAGCTAATTTACCGATTTCATCATTTCTTCTTATGTCGATAAAGTTACGTAAATCGCCTTCTCCTACTTGTTCAGCAACTGTCGATAGTTCTTTTAGTGGACGAATGATTGAGGCAATGATCATACCACCAATGATCCCACAAATAATTAAAGCAGTAGCAATGACTGCTATAGTCGATTTTAAAATTGGCGCTGTGACAGCTGTAACATCCGCTACATCCATAACACCGATAATTTTCCATCCTGTTAGTTTATTAGTAGTGAAAAATACTTGATGCTCCACGCCATCTTCCTGAATTGTAAAGCTACCTTCTTCTTTTCCTTGCATCTTTTCTATGTATGAATCTTTCAGCTTAGTTCCTACTTCAACATTCGGATCTGCTATCGTAAGATTATTGGCATTCACTAATGAGGCATAGCCACTTTTCCCAATCTCTACAGCATCTATGAGCTCTGAAATTTCGCCAAGTTTCAAATCTATGGAAACAACCCCGGATTTGTCACGCAATCCTGCCGCTACAGTTAAAGTTAAATCGCCTGAAATATTTGATTTATAGGGGTCCATCACGACGCCTTTACCTGGCGACTCTATAGCCTTTATATACCAAGGACGCAAAAATGGATTATAATCAGAAGGCATTTCATGATATGGATTTCGTAAAAAATCATGGCCTTCTAGAGTTAAAGCGACTACTGAAACACTATTATGTAAAGCATTGTATTTATCTAATTCCTTTAATGCAGCTGCATCTTCCCAATCCTTATTAAAATAAGCAGCCAAATATTCTGCATCACTTATGATTGGGGAAATTTCTTTTGTTACTAAAGTATTTATTAAATCGACATTCTCAAGAGATTTATTACTTAATTCGTTATAATATAAATTATCTGATTTCAAATATGAGAACGTACCAATTGCAATACTCGGAATTAAGAGTGTCATTGTAATAGCCCAGATTAACCGAGCACGCACAGATAAGCTTTTTCTTTTTCGATACTCTTTCAAAATCATTATCTCCTCTTACTATTTTTTTCTATCCAATTTCTACTATACACATAATAAATACTTAAGATTTATTTTTTGTAATTTCAAAATATTATTAAAAACGCAAAATATCCAAAAAGTACACAGTGGCTACTTACTCATAAAATATTAATACGTTCGCCTGACGGTCTTCCAACTAAATAAGCTGCCTCATTACGAGACAGCTCACAAAAAAAATTATTTCTGGATTTTTGTTTAGCCTTAATATTTAAACTGTTTAATTGTTTGTTGTAGATTTTCAGACATTTTAGCAAGGGCTTCGGCCGATGCAGCGATTTCTTCCATAGAAGCAAGCTGTTCCTCTGTTGCGGCAGATATATTTTGTGCATTTGCTGTATTTTCATTTGTTTGCTGAAGCACACTTTCAATTCCGATTGCCACTTGATTGGAGTGTTCAGAAATAACTTTTGCTGTCTCTGAAATTTCTCCTATTTCATAGGTTACGCTTTGTACATTATTATTAATTTCTTTGAATGACTTTCCTGCCATATTTGTTACTTCAATTCCCTTTACGACTTCAGCTGAGCCAGCAGTCATTGATTCAACTGCTAGTTTTGTATCGGTTTGAATATAACCAATGATATCTTTTATTTGCATTGTTGATTGTGCGGATTGCTCTGCAAGCTTTCGTACCTCATCAGCAACAACTGCAAAACCTTTTCCATGCTCACCAGCACGAGCAGCTTCAATTGCAGCATTTAAAGCTAAAAGATTTGTTTGATCAGCAATTTGCGTAATTGCCTCTACAATACGTCCGATTTCATTTGAACGATCGCTTAATGTTTGTACCGTACTTTCCAGTTCCTGAACAGTACTTTGAATCATTTCCATTTGGCCAATTGCTGTTTGAATAGTTTTGTCTCCTATCATAACAGCTTCCATTGCTTTATTCGACATCTCATTAACAGTATCAGCCTTTACTGCAATTTGTTGAATCGATGAAGACATTTCAAGTACAGCGTTAGTGCTATCATTAATTGTTTCTGCTTGCACATCAACCGTTTCAGCAAATGTTTGAATGGAATCAACAATTTGTGATGTCGCTCGTTTATTTTCTGATGTACTTGCTGTAAGTTCCTCCGATGATGCAGCTAACTGATTTGATTCCTCACCAATGTTACCAACTACACCACGCAAAGATAAGATCATTTTATTGAATATATCCGCCAATTTACCTATCTCATCTTCTCTTTTAATTTCAATTAAATTGCGTAAATCACCGTCTCCTACCTGCTCAGCTACTGTTGACAACTTTTGTAATGGCTGAATGATTGATCTTATAATGAAAGTACCAATGATTCCAAACATGATAAGAGCAATAACAATGACTGTCATAGTGTTTGTTAAAATTGGTTTTGTGACAGTTGCTACATCTGCTAAATCCATAGTACCAACGATTTTCCAACCTGTAAGTTTATTGGTAGTGAAAAATACTTGATACTCTTTTCCATCTTCCTTAATGGTAAAACTACCATCTTCTTTTCCTTGCATCTTTTCTATATATGACTTTTTGAGTTCCGATCCTACCTCTAACTGTGGATCAGCAATAATAAGATTATTGGCATTTACTAATGTAGCATAGCCATTATCACCAATTTCCACTGATTTCACTAGCTCGGAAATTCCGTCTAAATTTAGACCAATAGAAATAACCCCTGAACGATCCTGTAAACCAGCTGATACTGCTAATATTAATTCACCTGTAATCGTTGATTTATATGGATCAATCATAACGTTTTTGCCAGGTGATTCAATAGCCGTTAAGTACCATGGTCGTGTAAATGGATCATAATCCGTTGAAGATTCAGCTTGTGGTTCACGCATAAATTTATGCCCCTCAATTGCCAAATTGACAACAGAGACGTTGCTATGTAAAGCATTATATTTTTCCATTTCCTTCAAAGCATCTGCATCTTGCACATTCTTATTAAAAGAAGCAGCTAAATATTCCACATCACTTTGAATAGGTGATATCTCATTTGAGATGAGTGTATTTAATAAATCTACATTTTCGCGTGAACTTTCACTTAATTCCTTATGATATTGATCAGAAGACTTCAAATACGAAAACGAACCAATAGCAATGCTGGGAATTAAAAGTGTCAAAGCAAACGCCCATATTAATCGGGCTCGCACAGAAAGGCCTCTTCTTTTTCGATGATTTTTCATAATAACCCACCCTATAGTAAAATTTTCTATCCAAAACTTACTATACATATAATATGGATCAAAAATTTATTTTTTGTTATTTCTAAATATTGATAACCTTTTCTCTCGTGCTTTATTTTTCTAACACTTCCTGCAAAAATCTACTTGTAGCAGTTGTATGATTATCAATTATGCCTCAGCATAATTGCGTACGGAATCGGCTTTGTGCTTAGGCCTGCAGATGTTTTTTGTGCGAAAGCGCAGTGATAGCGAAGCAGCAGCAACTGGTTTTGGACTGTGCGAAAGCGAAACGGCAACAACAACACCATGCAGGTCATTTAGCCTTAAATCCTCTGAACTCCTCTCCGATTCCGTGACATCCGCTGGGGCTTTGGGCCAACACGATGTTGATCACTCAGTCTTTGCCACAGGACGTGGCGTTCTTAGTCTGAGTACAAAAATTTCAGCGGGTGTTTGGACACTAGCTGAAAGAAGTTAAACAAAACAAAAAGCTGCCTCATTACGAGACAGCTCACAAAAAAATAATTAATTTAGCGTACTTCTGTGCCTTCAATTGTTGCAATAGCTTTTAACACTTTATTATGTGCTGCAACAACCTCTTCATCTGTTAATGTACGTTCTGGATCGAAGTATGTTAGGGAGAATGCGACTGATTTTTTACCAGCTTCCATTTTTTCACCTTCATATACGTCGAATACACGAACGTCTTTCAATAATTTCACGCCTGCAGAACGAATCGCAGTAATAACCTCACCAGCAGTTGTTGCACGGTTCATGATAAGCGCAATATCACGAGACATTGCTGGGAAACGAGGCACTGGTGTATAGGCAAGAGGCGCTTCTTTTGCATTAGCATTTAATAATGTTACGAGATTCATCTCCATTACATATGTGTCTTTTACACCCCATGCTTTTTGTTCTGCTGGATGTAATCCACCGATAATACCGACTTGTTCACCATCAAAAAGAATGCTAGCAGTACGTCCTGGGTGTAACCCATCTACCTCAGCTTTCACAAATGAAATACGGTCCTCTAAACCAAGCTTACCGATAACACCTTCTACAATGCCTTTTAAGACGAAGAAATCTACTGCTTTTTTCTCACCCTGCCAAGCATGGTCAAGCCATTTTCCTGTTACTACTGCCGCCACATGCTCTTCCTCATATGGTAGCCCTTCTTCTGTTTGACCAAGGAATACTGAACCAATTTCATACAATGCCACATTGTCAGCCTTACGAGCAACATTATAAGCAGCCGCTTCAATTAAATGCGGGATAAGACTTTGACGTAGAGTTGAACGGTCCTCGCTCATTGGCATTAGTAAACGTGTCACTGGCTCAGCTTTCAATGCAAAGCGTTGTGACAATGCCTCTGAAGTTAATGAGTAAGTTACAGCTTGGTAAAGACCTGCGCCTTCCATATAATTACGAACTACACGACGATTCGCTTGATATGGTGTTAGACGGCCTACTTGGTTTGCTCCCTCTGGTAAAGTCAGCGGAATTTCATCATAGCCGTATAGACGAGCAATTTCCTCTACTATATCTTCTTCAATTTTAATATCTTGACGACGTGTTGGTGCATCAACGATTAGTAAACCATTTGCTGCTTCTACACCAAATTTAAGACGCTCTAAAATAGATAGCATATCTTCTAATGAAATTTTCATACCTAAACGTTCATTAATGAAATCTGGCGAAACGACAACACGTGCTGGGGATTTATCTAGTTCATCAACGATGCACGTTCCTTCTAACACTTCACCACCAGCTAATTCAGCTAGTAGCGCTGCAGCACGCTCTGCAGCAGGTAACACACGGTTAGGGTCTACACCCTTTTCAAAGCGAGCAGAAGCATCTGAACGAAGTCCAAGATGACGCGATGTTTGACGTACAGATAAGCCGTCGAAGTAAGCAGATTCGATTACAACAGTTGTTGTAGAATCATTTACTTCAGAGTTTGCACCGCCCATTACACCTGCGATAGCTACTGGCTCTTTGCCATTTGTAATGACTAAATCTGTAGCTTTTAATGTGCGTTCTTGCTCATCTAAAGTAGTAATTTTTTCGCCCTCTATTGCTTTACGCACTACGATTTCACCTGTTGCTAGGCTATCGTAGTCAAAGGCATGAAGCGGTTGACCGTATTCCATTAAAATGTAGTTCGTTACATCGACAACGTTATTATGCGGGCGTACACCTGCTGCCATTAAGCGATTTTGTAGCCACATAGGTGACTCTGCGATTTTTACGTTTTTCACAACTTTTGCTACATACATTGGGTTTGCTTGTAAATCTTCCACTCGAAGCTTTAACATGTCTTCAGCTTTTTCAGAAGATGTGTTGTAGGCGATTTCTGGATACTTCACTTCTTCAGATAGAATTGCGCCAACCTCGTACGCTACACCTAGCATTGACAATGCATCTGAGCGGTTTGGTGTTAGGCCAAGCTCTAATACTGTGTCACGTAGACCTAAAATAGCAAGGGCATCTGAACCAACCTCAGCATCGGCAGGCAGCACATAAATCCCTTCAGAATATGCTTTAGGTACAAGTTTACCTTCAATTCCTACCTCTTGTAATGAACAAATCATACCGTTTGATTCATGTCCACGAAGTTTTGCTTTTTTTATTTTAATGCCGCCTGGTAAATGTGCGCCTGGACGAGCGACAATTACTTTTTGACCAGCATCAACGTTTGGAGCACCACAAATAATTTGTTGTGGCTCAGCTTCACCAACATCCACTTGGCAAATATTTAATTTATCAGCTTCTGGATGTTTCTCTTTTGATACGACATAGCCGACAACAATTTTATCCATTCCGTTAGCACGGTCAATTACTGCATCTACTTCAATTCCAGAGCGCGTAATTTTTTCAGCTAACTGTTCAGGCGTTAAATCCTGTGCACTTACATAATCTTTTAACCATTCTAATGATACTAACATTATTTATCCTCCTTACGCCTCTGTTCGCTCAAATTGTGATAAGAAACGTGTGTCACTTGTATAGAAATGACGAATATCGTCGACACCATATTTCAACATTGCGATACGTTCAGCACCAATACCGAATGCAAAGCCTGATACTTTCTTCGGATCATAGCCAGCCATTTCAAGTACATTTGGATGCACCATACCAGCTCCTAAAATTTCAATCCAGCCTGTACCTTTACATACGTTACAGCCAGAACCACCACATTTGAAGCAAGAAATATCCATTTCAACAGATGGCTCTGTGAACGGGAAGAAGCTTGGGCGAAGTCGAATTTCGCGGTCTGCACCGAACATTTTTTTCGCTAATGTATCAAGAGTACCTTTAAGGTCACTCATGCGAATGTTTTCACCAATCACTAATCCTTCAATTTGCATGAATTGGTGAGAGTGTGTAGCATCATCGTTGTCACGACGGAATACTTTCCCTGGGCAAATAATGCGAATCGATTCACCTTTTTTCTCTTCCATTGTGCGAGCTTGCACAGGAGATGTATGCGTACGTAATAATATTTCCTCGGAAATATAAAACGAATCTTGCATATCACGAGCAGGGTGTCCCTTCGGTAAATTCAGCGCCTCGAAGTTATAATAATCCTTCTCCACTTCCGGACCTTCTGCAATTTCATAGCCCATACCGATAAATAAATCTTCAATTTCTTCAATAACGCGTGTTAAAGGATGACGATTCCCAACTTTAATTTCACGACCAGGTAAAGTGACATCAATCGACTCACTTGCTAATTTTTCAGCAATTGCCGCTTCCTCTAGTAAAGTAACCTTTTCCTCTAATACAGCAGTTACATTTTCACGAACTGTATTAACTAAGGCACCCATTTTAGGACGTTCCTCAGCTGATAATTTCCCCATCCCCTTTAATAAATCAGTGATAGGTCCTTTTTTTCCTAGATACGCTACTCGCACATCATTTAATTCCTTTAAATTTGCTGCCGCTTCAATTTTAGCAAGTGCTTCTTGCTCTAATTGTTTTAATTGCTCTTCCATGTAATAAACCCTCCTTGATTAAATCAATTTCGCCTTGGCGTAATTGTAGCTGTCGCTTCGCTTTCGCACAGAAAACATTTGTAGCTGTCGCTACAGATAAACAATGCGTCCGGATTTTGAATTGTGCCCAGGCCTGCACGAGGGCCGACACGATGTCGATCATTTCGGTAATGCCACAGGACGTGGCGTTTTAACCGATGCAGGTCAGTTAGCCGTTTTCGCAGGATGCGAAGATTTTTAGGCTAACATCCTTAAATGCATTCCTTTGAAAATCCGTGACACCCGCCGGAGGCTTTATCTTCATTCAATATTTTTTTGGACACCAACTGAAAAGGAACCACATCCGCATTTATCTCACCACCTTCAAAGGTGGGAGCCTTCTGTAGCTGACGTTTCACTTTCGCTCAAAAAGATTTGCTGAATGAAGATTAATGCCGATACTTCGATGGCACAAAAAAACTCGCCCCTAAAAAAAGGGACGAGGACATATTCGCGGTACCACCCTAGTTATTGCAAGGCAAACTCCTCACAATCACTTCATTGACATAACGACTAGATTAAAGCCGGCAAACCTTTACAGCATTTCGCTGGTCCCGGTAGCTGCTCGCGAGATGAATTCAAAACTGCATTGGTACGGCGCTGGCTCTCAATCTCCGGCCTACGCTCCCTGTTGTCCATTCACAATCTTTACTACTTCCCGGTCAAAGCATTTAGTATTCATATATACATTTTACATGTGATTATACAATACTATACCAATTCAAATCAAGAGCCATGTGCCTATTGCATCAATAATAATGGTTCTAACGGCAATTTTTAGGCTCATCACTAAAAGTTGCAGATGACATTTGTGAAAACACATTCCATATATTAGTTGATTGGAGTGGAGACTGGGCGACTCATGGGGGATCAGCGATATAGAGGAACGAAGGCTAAAAACATCACGTCCTGTGATAACGCCTTCGTGACCAACATCCTGTTGCTGTCGCTACGTTGCACCCATGCTTTCGCGCAAAAGACATCTGTTGGCCCAAGACCCTGCAGCGTAGCGGATGTTTTCTGTGCGAAAGCGAAGCGGCAGCAACAAAGCGCCCCGTCGGAACGGAAATCAACCACACTTTATGGTGATGACCATCAATTTTAACAATTTCACCCTATTCTTGCAATTACAGTTGTGATTGCTTTTATTACCTACTTCACAAATCCATATAAAACGATTCCTGTTGCTACTGCTACATTTAAAGACTCTGCTTGTCCCAAAATTGGAATAATCATATTTTGATCTGTCATTGAAAGTAGTTGTGGTTGAATGCCACTACCTTCATTCCCCATCATGATAGCGAACGCACCAGTATGTTCAATATCACTATAGACAACTGCATCCTCATCTAAAGCAGTACCAAATACCGGCACATCATTATCTTGTAGCTGCTCAATCCATTCCTCTAAATCACCACGAAGGACAGGAATATGGAAATGTGATCCTTGTGCAGAACGAAGCGTTTTAGGGTTATATAGATCAGCACAGCCCTTGCCGAGAATTACTGCATCCAAACCAGCGGCATCAGCAGTACGAATCATCGTCCCAATATTTCCTGGATCTTGGACGGCATCAATTAGTAGTACCTTGCGCCATGAAGCCATTACATCATCTTTTAACAAAGGCTGCTTACAAACTGCAAATACACCTTGAGATGTCTCCGTTTCAGCAAACTCTTTGACAACAGCCGCAGTTACTTCTATTGTCGCTACATTATCAATCGGCCAAAGCATTGGTAAATCTACACCTTCACGTACAATTAGCTGCAGCACCTGCTCCTTATTTTTTAATGCTTCCTCCACTAAATGGAATCCCTCTACTATGAATTCTCCAGATCTTTCACGCTCTTTTCGCGTAGTTGCTAGTTTCTTCCAATATTTCACTAACGCATTTTGCGTAGATTCAATTTTTTTCATCGTTCCTCGTACCGCCTTTTTCCTATATAATGTTCATTATTATACAGTAGAAAACGACAATTACATAGTCATGCAAAAAACAGTTTATTGTTATTTCTCTGTTTACCAATTATCGGAAAAAAGCCCCCTATACGGTACGGAAATCAACCCCACGCTATGACGATGAGCTATACATGCTAATAAAATTGCCATCATCTGAATTTTGGAATGACATTTTGTTAAAACGTATACCATGTGAATAAGTTGATTGTAGTAGAGGATGGGCGGCTCATCGGATGCTCCTAGGAAGCTCTGCTCTGTGCGAAAGCGAAGCGGCAGCAACAACAAATGTTTTCTGTAGCGAAAGCAAAGCGGCAGCTACAAAGCGCCCAGCCGGAACGGAAATCAACCCCACGCTATGGAAATGAGCAAAATTATTCCCTACTAGATAATGGGGGAATCCAGTGATATATGTTATAATTTTCAATATTTTAAGAATGCACAGCGGGGATGAAAATAAATGAAAAAAAATGTACATGTAGTAGGTGCCATTATTGAAAATGAAAAGCATGAAATTTTTTGTGCGTTAAGAAATCCTAATATGGTACTAGCAAATTATTGGGAATTTCCTGGTGGTAAAATCGAAGAGGGAGAATCGCCTGAGCAAGCTTTAACTCGTGAAATATTAGAGGAATTTAATTGCTCTATACGGGTTGATAAAAAGGTTGAGGATACCATTTATGAATATGAAAAATTTATAGTACGCTTAGAAACTTTTAAAGCATCGATTATACAAGGAGAGCCCGTTCTACTTGAACATACTGCCATTAGATGGGTTCCTCGACATGAACTTCTAAATCTTAATTTTGCACCTGCTGATATTCCAGCGATAAATAAAATACTTGCAGAAAAGTAAGTAGTGATAAAGTGAATTAATTCAATGGGATTTTCTTCATCTCCCACTGAGTAGTCATCCTCATCAATCGGGCTTAAAAGAGCAGCAATGCTTGTTTAATCTCTGCATACTGCTCTTTTTTGACTTTCATATCAATTATGCCTCGGCATAATTGTGTCCGGAATCAGCTTTGTGCTTAGGCCTGCAGATGTTTTTTGTGCGAAAGCGCGGTGCTAACGTAGCGTCAGCAACACGAGGGACGACACGATGTCGGTCATTTCGGTAATGCCATAGGACGTGGCGTTTTTACCGATGCAGGTCAGTTAGCCGCTATCGCATGGATGCGATGGTTTTCGGCTAACAACCCCTAAGAACTCCTTTCCGATTCCGTGACATCCGCCGGAGGCTTTGGGCCAACACGATGTTGGTCACTCAGTCGTTGCCATAGGACGTGGCGTTCTTAGATTGAGTTCCTCTATTTCAGCGGATGTTTTTGCTGAAAGAAGTTAAAGCCATTTTCTATTTGGTGGAATACTTTGAGGAAAATTAAATACATTAAACGGATCGTATTTTCCCTTTACTTCCCTAAGCATTCTAAGATTACGACCATAATAGGCAGTTGGCCAATCTTTTATAAAACGATCTGGGAAATTCACATAATCACCAGTAGTGAACGGTGAAAGAGCCCGCCTTAAATTCTCTACCCATTGAATATTTTTTTCTTCCTCTTTAGGCTTTTTCCACGAAGTAATATACTCCTGAGCAATTAAAGCATTTCTATAATAATAAGCTGTTCGACTTGATGCAATTTGACTTACTGCTCCTCTAAGCGATTGCTGCCAAATGGACGCATTTCTATTGGGTGCGTTAGATAAAAATTCTTTCATTTGTACAATGGCAGCATGAGGGAATGGCCTTTCAATAAAGGACCCTGACCTTTTACGAAGAGCTGGTTTATTGCCGCTCGGTAAGTCAAAAAATTCTACAGCTTTAATATACGGTACTTCCTTTATCCATATGCTCGTTGGTGAGCCTGTTTTTCTTATAGGTCGGAGTAGTTTCTTTAGCTCAGATGCTGTACCTATAAATTCACCTTGAGCTACAATTTCTCCAACTTCCTTTGATTTAAGCTCAATCTGTGAAGTCAAGCGTTCATCTGTATAGGGTGCCCATTTTTGCCATGCGTCAAAGGCTCGTTCAAAATCTTCCCATCCCCATGTAATGGAGAAAATCGATACGTTTGAAATAGGATGCAGTTTAAATGTAAGTGCTGTAACGATGCCAAAATTCCCACCGCCTCCGCCACAACTCGCCCAAAATAAATCACTATTTCTCTGCTTGTCAGCTTGGATTACTTCAGCCCCTTCATGACCACTTGCAACAACCATTTCAACTTCTAGCAGATTGTCGCATGTTAGCCCAAATGGACGAGATAGCATACCAATCCCTCCACCAAGCGCCAAACCAACAACCCCTACACTACCTTCAGTTCCTGCCGGGATTGTAAAACCATTTTCCCATAATACTCGATACACTTTTCCTAAATTAGCACCCGCTTCAATTCTCGCTGTCATATCTTTCTGGTTAATTGTTATTTCATTCATTTCACTAACATCTATAACAAGACCTTCATTTAGTAATGAATAATTTTCATAGTTATGTCTCCCACTTCTGATTCGAAATGGTTCGTTATTTTCTCTCGCCCATCTTAATGCATGGATAACGTCTTTCGCCTTTTGACAAAATACAATAATACTCGGAAAATTAGGATCATTTAAATTATTATTTGTTCTTGCTTGCTCATAGTCCGGATCTTTAGGGGTAACAATTCTTCCTGTGAGCTTTACTTTCTTCAACATACAGCTCCTCTCTCAAATGATGCATTGCATATGTTTTATCCTATGCATATCACTTCGAAAGAATATGAAGTTTGCAATTTTTATCACATAAAAATGAAAGATAAATGCTCATTCCCTTTATTCATACATATGATGCTATATTGAAACCACTAAGGAGGTGTCCTAATGATTATTCATGTGGTGAGCGCTGGTGAAACGCTTTGGCAAATTGCAAACAGCTATTCCGTACCTATCAATTCCATTATCCAATTAAACGCTTTATCTAATCCAAATCAATTAGTAATCGGACAATCACTCGTTATCCCTTCTCCTTACACAACCCATATTGTAAAAAGGGGTGATACCTTATGGTCAATCTCCCAACAATATGGGGTGTCTATGCAATCGATTATCACAGAAAACCATTTAACGAATCCAGATGTTTTAACACCTGGCACTAGACTAATTATTCCACCCACTACACATATTGTGCTACCAGGGGAGACTTTATCGCAAATTGCCACGCAATATGGAACGACTGTGCAAGCAATTGTTTTAGAAAATGAAATTTCAAATCCAAACATGATTTACGCTGGTACGCATTTGATTATCCCGAGAGCAAAGCCTTCCATTGAAGTAAATGCTTATACGTATGAAGAGCCTAAAGAAGCTGTGCAGTCGATAAACGCGGTTGGTCATCTACTAACTTATTTTAGCCCCTTTGCTTATATGGTGAAGGAGGATGGAACACTACAGCCTATAAAGGATAAAGAAATGATTGATGCTGCCATTGCCAAAAACGTCACTCCTATGCTGACACTTACGAATTTCTCTTCCACAGAAGCCGGTTCCAACTTATCACATGTTATTTTATCTAGTGCAGAATTAAGGAAAAAGGTCATCGACAACACTTTACAAGTGATGCAGGAAAAGGGCTATAAAGTTCTAAACGTCGATTTTGAAAACGTTCTTCCGGCAGATCGGGAAAATTATAACATTTTCCTCCAATTAGCTGTTGATACTCTTCATCCAAAAGGATTCCTAGTATCAACGGCACTTGCGCCAAAAACGAGTGCAACGCAGGCAGGCACTTTATATGAGGCACATGATTATGAAGCACACGGAAGAATTGCAGACTTTGTTATTTTGATGACATATGAGTGGGGATATCGACTTGGTCCACCACAAGCAATTTCACCTATTAACGAAATGAGAAAAGTTGTGGAATATGCATTATCAGTTATGCCTGCTGACAAAATATTTTTAGGCTTTCAAATTTATGCTCGCGATTGGCTTCTACCGCATGTTAAAGGTCAAGAGGCAGAAACATTTAGCTCCCAAGAAGCACTTAACAGAGCAAGAAAATATGGCGCAACCATTCAATATGATAGGACCGCACAGTCACCGTATTTCCGTTATGTCGATGAACAAGGTAGAAATCATGAGGTATGGTTTGAAGATGCTAGAAGTGCACAAGCTAAGTTTGACATGACGAAGCAATATAATCTTCGAGGTATAAGTTATTGGGCATTAGGTTTTCCTTTCCCTCAAAACTGGGCGCTATTAAATAATGATTTTTCCATTAAAAAAGTTTCATTATAAAACGTGGGGTGATTTCGCTAGACTAGATGCTTTCTAGAATGTCCGATGTGCGGTTTTACGAAGGTGTTATTATGACTTAGTTTGCGCATTTAAGGCTTTATTATTAACCCAAAAAGTTCTAAACATTTCTACAATAAATTCTTACCTTTCCCTATTTTTTCCCATGATAAAAAATCAAATCAAAGCCATATTAAGAAATATCAAAACGAAAGGAGAAACTAAACATGGGAAGAGACAATAAGCAAGGCCAAAGCGCTAACAAGGGGTCATTACCTCAAACACCAAAAAAACAAAAAATAGCACCAAACAAAGTTAGTGAAGAATTTTCTCAAGAGTTTATGAACCTGATTAATACGGTTACTAAAGAAGGTAAGACAAAAAAATAAGGGGGGGCTTCAATTGGATTTTGAACGTGCACAAGAAATTGTCGCCTCACCAAAAGAATATGAAGTAAGCTATAATGGCGTATCAATCTGGATTGACAAGCTTCACGATGATGGTAAAACAGCAACTGTTCATTTACGGCGTTCTTTAGAGGAACGATCCGAAGTGGACATAGGAGAATTAAAAGAAGAATACCTCGCACATTAAATAAAAAAACTGCTTACTTTCAATGATGAAATTGAAGTAAGCAGTTTTTATGTTGAGAAAAACTATTTCAATGAATTAAGGCAAGTATCCTATCTAAAAAAGTATTGTAATTCGGTAAAATGAGTGTTTATTCTGGCATGTCATCCCAATTTCTATCCGTAGTTTTGGCGGTTCTATCCACGAATTTGGCGGTTCTATCCACGATTTCGAGGGTTCTATCCACGATTGGCCGTTCTATCCGTCGCTTTGACTCTACTTTCCGTCGCTCTGGCTCTTCTTCCCGTCGCTCTATTTCCCGCCTCTATAAGCCTAACTTTATATTACGAAATCCTCTTCATATTTAAACTCTTTTAAAACATCTCTTGCTCGACTATGTAATTCGTGAAAGTTATTGGATATCTCTTCTGCGGAAATCGGCTTACTAAATAAATAGCCCTGAATATAATCGCAGCCACCGGCTATGAGGAAAGCAAGCTGCTCCACTTCTTCAATTCCTTCGGCAACAACCTTTAATCTTAAATGCTTTGCCATGGATAAAATCATAGAAACGAGCGCTTCATCATTTGGATTATGTTGAATATTTCGTACGAAAGCCCGGTCAATTTTCAAACAATCAATCGGAAAATCTTTTAAATATGAAAGCGACGAATACCCTGTCCCAAAGTCATCAACAGCGATTTGGATACCGATTTCCTTTAATTCATGAAGTAGCTGCGTAATTTGATCGATGTTCATCGTCATACTTTCCGTAATTTCTAATTGTAAGTATTTTGGTTCTAATTTTGTACATTGTAAAATTTCTTGTACCATATGCACTAAGTCTTGCTGGAATAATTGTCCGATAGATAAATTTACGGCAACCTTCATCGGTGGCAAACCTTGCTCCCTCCATATTTTTGCTTGAGCGCACGCCGTCTCTAAAATCCATTTCCCTAAAGGAATAATTAGGCCAGATTCTTCTGCAATTGGGATAAACAACTCAGGTGAAACAAATCCGCGAGTTGGATGACGCCAACGTACTAGTGCTTCTACAGAGTCAATATTACCCGTTTTTAAATTTACTTGTGGCTGAAAATCTAAGTAAAATTCTTCATTAGCTAATGCTTTATGGAGCTCTTGTTCAAGCAATAGACGATCAGCAAGACCATTTGACATATCCGGCTTATAAAAGAGAACTCTTTGAGGTATTTGGCTCGCTTCCCTCATTGCTAACTGAGCATGCATTAAAAGCTCTTCACCTGAGCAATTTTCTTCACGCGGGGCAATTCCAATATTAAGATTACCGGTGAGTGTGAATAGTTGTACTTGCAATGGTCTTTTCATAGCGCTCTTCAAATTCAAGCAAAATTGTACTAACTCCTCTCTCGTCTTCACATGATTAATATAAATAATAAACTGCCCTTCAAGAAGCTTTGTTGCAAAATAATGAGGTGGTAATATAGCTTGAATTCTCTCTGCTACAAGCTTCATCATGGTATTAGAATAATTAATACCTATAGATGAGCGGATAGCGGCAAGGCGATCAATCTCAATCGCAATGATTGCTTTTTGACGACTATTGTCTTGTAAATCCTCTTTTAAAGTTTTCAATAATAAATGTTCATTTGGAAGCTTTGTAATGTCATCGTGAAAAGCTTGAAAATGAAGCTCCTGCTGCGAATACTCAAGATCTCGCTTTATTTTTAGAAGTTGCTGAAATGGTTTTTCAACAGTTGTATAGTAAATGGCTTTTAGGAAAAAGAAGAATGCAAAAAATTGATAAATTAATGCTGAAAGGCCCCAAATTGATTTCAAATCTTTGATGAACGCAAAGAAAATATCACTAATAATTAAATACATTGCTGCGCTAATAAGCCACATAACTCGTTTAGGCAACTCTTTTTTATACTTACTTAAAATCACTATCGTTACACCTTGTAAGACAGCAGACAATAAATGAACAATAGCGCTTGCTTCCAGTAACAATTGTTCTTCGAGTAAAAAATATTTTGAAGAGAGATACACTAGAAAAAGACTAAGTAGTACAAATAATAAGGAACTGCTATATGTATAATTACGATCTTTCATTGTTAAGCGTTTTTTTCGCTTTAATATAATAAAGAGAAAACCGATTGATAAGCATAAACGCATTATTAAATCCAACCATATTTCCAAATATAGTGTTTCAGCCATTGGATATTGAGCCAATGCCAAGTTCACTAATTCAAACAAGGCGATGATAAAAAATAAATTACCTATGTATAATGTTTGATTCGATAATAAATGCGAAAAAACGAGCCACGATTGAATAGCGATTGCCATTGTAAATACAATAATTAGTACTTGTATAATCAAGTTCAAACAAATATAACTTTCTTCGTTAAAAGAACCAAGTACTTGATTACTTAAACCTAACAATGGTAACACTAGCAATAGTGGCAATACTATATACCAAATCTCTTTCTGTTTTATCTCAAATTGATTCAACCTATTCTCCAACAGAAACCCTCCATACCAATATATATCAAATTAGATAGGTAATATGTTCTATCCAAAGGAAATATAAAATTAAAAATTGTATTTTTCTTTGACTTCTTACAAATCATAGCATTTTTATTGGAAATTGTATGCAAATTTAAAAAGTATGCCAATATTCATTTTTCACTGATATTAGCATACCTTTAATGCTTTATAGTACTATTCTTCTATAGAATTTAACAAGTCACGAAGCTTAATCATTATTCTTGTACGTCTTTTTTTAACTGCCTCGACAGATACACCTAGTTCTTTAGCAATTTCCAAGTAACTATAACCTTCTACATAAAAAAGTAGTATTATTTTTCCTTCCTCTAATTTCAAATGAGACATAAACCATTCTAAAAGAGCTGGATTTCTATCACCTATATCACGATCTCGAATATAATTTATCGTTTCATGATCCACAAGTGTATTCATATTTTCAAAACTCTTTTCCTTTGAAAGCTCTTTTAAAATTTCTCCTTTAACGGTTGTATAAATATAAGCAGAAAACAGTCCTTTTGTTTGATCTGCTTTACGCCAAGCATTCCACACGGCTATGGATGCTATATGACGATAATACTCAAAATCCTTATAAATTTGGCACTTTAACAAAATCGACGTGATCATCGGCTGGACTAATTCTAATACTTCATCAAATGGTAGTTCAGGTGATAACTTATTATTATGCTGTGTTGTCATCCTATTGTCCTGTCGACTGTGCACAGTCCATTATTCCTAGGTGCCTCTATCTTAGTTAATAGGCTACAAGCGTGTCGAACAGCCCTTTTAGTAATATGATCAGCAAGTTTTTATAGACACTTTTTAATATTTATACGCAACAATAGTATGATATTTTAAAAATGATATGTTTTAACTTCTTTCAGCAAAAACATCCGCTGAAATAGAGGAACTCAATCTAAGAACGCCACGTCCTGTGGCAACGACTGAGTGACCAACATCGTGTTGGCCCAAAGCCTCCGGCGGATGTCACGGAAATCGGAAAGGAGTTCACAGAGGATGTTAGCCTAAAATCATCGCATCCATGCGATAACGGCTAACTGACCTGCATCGGTAAAAACGCCACGTCCTATGGCATTACCGAAATGACCGACATCGTGTCGGCCCTCGTGTTGCTGACGCTACGTTAGCACTGCGCTTTCGCACAAAAAACATCTGCAGGTCTAAGCACAAAGCCGATTCCGGACGCAATTATGCCAAGGCATAATTGATTTGTAATTCTATACATATTTCTTAAAGAGTTGGACAAATTACTACTAAGGAGGCGAAATAGATGAATTTTCAAATAAGAGATGCGATTACGACAAACGTACATGGACAATCAGCGGCTGAATTTAAAGATATTGTCGAGGATGCAATTAGCCGTGGTGAAGAGCATTTACTTCCAGGGCTTGGTGTGTTTTTCGAAAAATGGTGGCAGCAATCTAGTCCTGCTGAGCAGGATGCATTTACCCAAAAATTAGAAAAAGCCTTTGCTCACTAATTTTTTATAGCAGTTCATTCCATTTCCAATAAATGCATGATAAAGTTTAATTTATCAGAAAATTAGGAGGGATTGGAATGACTGTTGCTGTAGAATTAATAGTAAATCAACTAAAAAAAGTTTTATCCGAAGAACAGGTGTCAACAAACGAAACGGTGCGACAGCTACATGGAAAGGATGAATCTCATCATACAATGAGCTTACCAGATGTCGTTGCCTTTCCTCGTTCCACGGCCGATGTCAGTGCCATCTTAAAAATTGCGCATGCGGAACGTGTACCAGTCGTACCTTTTGGTGTTGGCTCAAGTTTAGAAGGTAATGCAATTCCCATTGCAAATGGCATTTCTATCGATTTCTCTGAAATGAATGCTATTTTAGAAATTCGACCAGATGACCTGCTAGTAAAAGTACAACCGGGTGTAACACGTGCCCAATTGAATAAAGAATTAAAAAAACATGGACTTCAATTCACAGTTGACCCGGGTGCTGATGCGACACTAGGTGGAATGGCGGCAACGAATGCCAGCGGAACAACCGCAGTGCGTTATGGTGTTATGCGTGATCAAGTAAGAGATTTAGAGGTTGTACTCGCCGATGGTTCAGTCATTCATACCGGTAGCTTAGCAGCGAAGTCTTCTTCTGGTTATCACTTGAATGGCCTTTTCATTGGCTCTGAGGGTACGCTAGGTTGCTTTACAGAATTAACTTTACAAGTCTATGGTATACCCGAATTTGTATCGGCGGGACGTGCAGTTTTTGCGACATTTGGCGATGCTGTCAGTGCAGTAACCGCATTGCTGCAAGCGGGCATTTCAATTGGCCGTGTTGAACTGGTCGATGAAGCCTCTATTAAACAAGCAAATATTTATAATGAAACATCCTATGACGAGAAACCAACACTATTTTTAGAATTTCACGGAAATGAAGCTGGTATGCATGCAGATATAGAATTTGCTAGAGAAATTTTTGCGGACTTTGGCTGTCTTTTTGTTGAATTTGAACATGACAATGCAGCTCGAAATAAACTATGGGAGGCGCGCCACTCATTGGCCTATGCATATATCCATGCCTATCCGGGAAAAAAGCTTATGTCGACTGATGTTTGTGTGCCGATATCTGTGCTTGCTGAGTCCGTTTTGTATGCTCGTGAACAGCTTGAGGATGTTGGTCTTGCAGGCGGAATTGTAGGTCACGTAGGAGACGGTAACTTCCACGCCTTGTTAATGTTAGACCCAAAAGATGCTGAGGAGCAAGCAAAAGCCAACCGCTTCAATGAACATATCGTCCAATTTGCTTTACTTCGTGGTGGCACTTGTACCGGTGAACATGGTGTTGGTATTGGGAAAATGAAATATCAGTCTACAGAGCACGGAACATCTTTATTAGTGATGAAGAGCATAAAGGCAGCACTTGATCCACATAACATTATGAATCCAGGGAAGATTTTCAACTTATAAGGTAGATACTTAAAACACGATCTCGCCATGAAAGGTGAGATCGTGTTTATTTTTGGAGATTATCGACTGTTACGCTCAGTCCCTAATGCGCTTGGTATCATCGTTTCAACCAGGTAATCTCCTTCTTCAAATATAATTTTTTTCAACTCAATACCGAAAAATTCCTTCATCCTTACTTCTGTCATTACCTCTTGTACTTTACCGTAGATGACGCCTTTTTCTTTGGCAGTCATCAAGACTCGGTCTGCTAGATAAAATGCATGATTTGGGTAATGGGTATTAATTATGCACGAAATTCCACGTTCCTTTGATAAACGCTTAATCGTTTGTAAAATAACTATTTGTTTTTGAATATCCAAATGCGACTCAGGTTCATCTAAAATCAAAACTTCTGGTTCAGAAACAAGCGTTCTTGCAATTAAAGCTAACTGCAATTCACCACCACTAATTTCATTGCATGATTTTTTAGCAAGATGTAAAATATCAACCATCTCAAGTGCTTGATGAGCCGCTTCCAAATCCTTCGCGGATGGCTGAGCAAGGGTACTAATATACGGAGCCCTCCCCATAACGACAAGCTCTTCTACAGAAAATCCAAATACCATTTTATGCGCTTGGGGCACATATCCAACACGTTTCCATAGTTCTTTACGATTTAATGTTACAAGTGATTTGCCGTCTATGAAAGTTTCTCCTTTTTTCCATTCAAGTAACCCAGTTATACATTTTAATATCGTCGTCTTCCCTGCTCCGTTCGGACCTAGAATCGCCATTATTTCGCCAGGCTCCAATGAGAAATTGATGTCTTGTGCATATAAATCAGGTAATTTTTTTCGTCTTTTTTCATAATGATAATTACCGTTTATCACTTCAATTTTCATGCCCAGCCTCCTCCTGAACGGCGTAATAAATAAGCGAAGAACGGCGCTCCAATAATTGCTGTTAAAATAGATAAAGGTATTTCTGTTGCTGTTAATGATCGAGCTAAATCATCAATTATTAATAAATAAATACTACCAATAGCTACGGATACAGGTAATACAAATTGATTATTATTCCCGACTAGCATACGTGCAACATGTGGAATAATTAAACCAACCCAACCAACAATACCAGCAACGGCTACGGATGCGGCTGTAATTAAAGTCGCTCCTAAAATGACGAACCATTTTAAACGAGTAACGGGAATTCCCATTGATGCTGCTTCGTCCTCCGGCAATGTTAAAATATTCAATCGCCAGCGAAGTAAATATAATAGTAAAATTCCAATTAATATGAGTGGTCCACCAATATATAAATCCTTATAGGTCGCGGTACCAAGACTTCCCATTAACCAGTAAGTAATGGCTGGAAGTTTTTCCTCCGGATCGGCCAAAAATTTTGTTAAGGAAATTAATGCATTAAAGAGTGCAGACGTAACAACACCTGCTAAGACAAACATAAAAATCGGTGCGTTTTTCTTTGCTCCTGCAATTAAATACGTAAAGCCAATTGCACCTAATCCAAAAATCAGTGCCATCATTTGTGCAATAAAGTTTTGTCCAAATAACAATATCCCAAGCGATGCTCCAAACCCTGCACCCGCAGAAACACCTAATATATCAGGAGATACTAGTGGATTTCCAAACATACCTTGAAAGCCTGCACCCGCAATCGATAAACCACCGCCAATTAATAGAGCAAGTAATATTCGAGGTAACCGAATATTCATCACTACAGTTTCTTCCATATTTGTCCATGTTTGTTCAATAGGAAATACTTGAGAAGCTAGGATTTTAATAATATGCTCCAAGCTTACCTCAAATCGTCCAACACCGAGTGAAACGATTGCTACCAAAATCGGTAGCAACCATAAAAGTAACATTTTCCATTTCTTCATTTACATTCAGTCCTTAATAGTCCTTAATATTTCGCTGCATCTGAAGAAGGATTTAAAATAGAGTGGACTTCCTCATCTGAAACATCAAATTCATAGAAATCCTTATAGTAAGTTTTAATCTCATCTTCTATTTTATAGTTAAATAACGTTGGGTGATTTTTTTGTGCCAGCCATTTTAGCATTAATGGCGCATCGCCACTTGGTGGGAACCAACGATAAATACCTAATGGAATTTTATAAACTTTCCCCTCTTGAACAGCTTTCACCTGACTCCAATCCTGTCCATCTACCTTGTTTTTAAGTAAGTCCTCTGGCTGCGTTTCAGTGAAGTTGGTGATATAAATGATATCTGGATTCCAAGCATAGATTTGCTCCATGTTTACTTCTTTCTTTCCTTGTACATCATTTTCAGCAACGTCTACAGCTCCTGTTGCGTTAAGCCATTGATTACCGAAAAAGTTTTTACCACCAACCGTGATGGATTTATCATTATGCATATGTAGTATCATCGCACGAGGCTTGTCCTGAGTAGCAACATCTTTTAATTTAGCATCAAGTTCGGACTGCACTTTTTTACCTTCATCTAAGAAACGGTCAGCACGGTCAGTCGTTCCTGTCATTTGACTCGTTAATTTCAACCAGCTATTGAATGTTGCCAAAGGCTCCGCAGCAGCAGCATCAATTGCTTTTACGGCAACAACAGGGATTCCAGCCTCTGAAATTTTATTAATAGAATCCTCATTTGTTGAAATCTCTACATAAAGTTGAGGGTTCACTTTCATTAATTCTTCCACATTCACTTCACCATTTTGAATAAACGATGTTTCTGCTTTTAAAACATCTGGAGAAATTTTGGCTAAAATTGAATTTTTCGCGGCATTATACGAATTCGGATGCATACCAACAATTTCTTTCGTTGAGTTTGTAGCGACATACCATGTAGAGAAATAAGGTAATATTCCTCCTGTCACGACACGATCAATTTTGCCTGGTACTGTTACTTCACGACCAAGCTGATCCGTCACAATTTTTTCCTCTACCGTTGACTGAACTTCCGCTTTTGAAGATTCAGCAGATTGATTTGAAGATGATCCTCCATCTTGACTGCCACACGCTGCAAGCATTGCAGTTAATGCTAGTGTAGCTAAATAACCATATTTTTTCATTAATTCTCTTCCTCTCTTAACCATTTTGCCATTCCGTGTAAAAAGGGCTTCGACTGATCGATAAAACCAAGCCCAATATGGAACATTGGATCTAGTGTTGTGACAACTAATTCACCTTTAAAACTTACGTTATCGATATAAAATAGTGAACGACCACCTGGTATATCTAGTAATGATTGCGCACCAGCTGGTGGTAAAAACGAACCATGATAATGCCACTTCATATCATGAAGCGTTATATAGTTAAATAACGGATGTGTTGTATTTTGCTCGCTCATTGGTAAATCGTTGCCTTCGCGTACCCACCAGCTGAAATTCACTTCCGAATCCTCCCAATCAATTGTTGGAAACCAATTATCCAATATCTCACCAAAAATAATGAGCCGCTTACCCGATTCAATAAATGAGATAAGCTGCGATTGATAACGTTTCAAATGGGGAATATCAAGGCGACATGATAAAATCAATGTGTCATAATCTGCTAAATTATATCGATGTAATTCACGAATATGTAAAATATCATCATATAAATAATGAAATTCTTGGTCTTCAAAAAATCGGTTTTGAAAGGGTAATCCATTTGTTACGATACCAATCATTGTGTCTCCACTCCCTTCAATTGATTTCGCTCATACTCTTCTCGGATGCATGTAAGCATTTGCAAACTTAAATATCGTGAGGAATTATCTTCATCGATAAATACTCGATAAATATCCGTCCCTGCACCTGCAAAAATTGTGCCATTTGTTGAATCACGATCCACATAAATGATCGTCGCACCACTTTGATCCGTCACAAGTACTTCTGCATGCAATGGAATCTTTTCGAAATAACCACGAGAAAAAAATCCTCGAACTCCTTTACGGTAGTTAATGTCATAAGCATCAATACCTGCGAATAATGGATATATTGGCTCTTTTATAATTATTTCACGATCCTTTAACGGAATCGGAGAACGCTTCCAGTTAGGAACTCCCGCTAACCAAGGTAATGATGTCTCTGTAAGTGAAAAAATAACGCCGCCATGAGACAAATATTGATTCAAAATATTTTTATGCTCTAATAAAAATTGCTCCTCTACTAAATTAGTAATAATTAAGCCCGCATAGGCACGTAAATCGGTATACGGTAAATCGTATAAATATAAAAATGTTAATCCTCGCTTTCGATCCTCATCTGTCAGTCTCGAAAACTGTATATCAATACCAACATAAGCAATTGGTTTCAAAACGAACCCTTCTTTCTATTTTGGTTTTATTGAAAATGATTATCATTTGCATCTAAATACATATTACAGTATAGTGATAATGATTATCATTGTCAAACTAGTTTTATGCACTTCCTTTTGTTTCCAAGATATTAGAGGGGAATTTTTTCCATGAACAATATTCAAAAGGCATAAAATATTTTTTCAATATAATTTAAACCTTAACTTTATTTTTGGAGGAATAAAATATGAGTGACTCGATTTCGATACTAAAACTAGACCCTGGACATGCTTTCGGTGTGAATGGTCGTATGCAAAAAGATACAGGAAATGAATCAAAAATAATTGATCAATATGATTTTGCATACGCAAATTTGGAGAATGTGGATGTTATCCTAATACCAAACTTTATTGATCAAGAATTTTTGTATAGTCAACGTGAGAAGATTGCTGCCTTTTTAGAAGAGAAAAAAATCGTAGTGTATTGTGGCCATCTATTCCGTGAATGGCTACCAGGCTGCGGTCCATTTATGCCACAGCTTATTCGTAGTTATAAAGATTATGAGGTTTTTCCTAATGCAGATTCATCTATTTTCCAAGGTGTAACTACTGAAGATATGACATTTAAAAAAGGAGTTGCTGGCTTTTTTGCACGTGGTTATCACCACGCACCAGAAGATGCCAAAATATTACTTACTTTCTCAAATGGTAAAGCGGTTACATATGTAGATCGTTCTACAACAAATGGTACCATTTTAGTCCATGCAGGACGGGATTTACTAGGCTATGCTAATGAAAACAAATCAACTGATCTTATTCGTCCACAATTTTTAGCATGGCTTGAAGCAGAAGTACAATCATTAAAGGAGTGCACAGTACAATGAGAAAAATCGGTGTTATATATAGTGGTAATGAGTCACATTATCGGACATTCCTTGAACCAAAATTCAATCAATATATAAAAAAATTAATTTATCATCCCGATTTCCTAGAAACGGACATCGACGACTTAGACGTACTTATTGTTCCCTCTCAATTAAATCACAAGCTGTTACTTGCTAGCGTGAAAAAAATACAATCATTTGCTGATAAAGGTGGAATTGTAGTTGCATTTGGACCACAGCCATGGAGTTGGCTACCAGCACAACAATGGGAAGAACGACCAACGAATTTTTGGTGGTGGCTTGAAAAAGATGCTTCAAGTGGTCTAGTATTACAACAACCAAAACATCCTCTATTTAACGGTTATTTAACACTCGCTGACTGCACATGGCATCAACATGGCGTTTTCTGGCCTCCTGAGAATGCAGATATTTTAATATCGACGGAAGATGGTGGTGCTGTTTTATATATTGATACCACCTCTACTGGCGGAACATGGATTATTACGACATTAGATCCTGATTTCCATTTCGGATCTTACTTTATGCCAGCAACCGAGCGTTTCTTTGAAGGTTTTTTCCCATACTTAGCCTATGGCAAAATTTCATAAGCGCTGATTTAAAAGTAAATGCCATAGGAAAGGGTGAATCAACCCTTTCCTATGGCATAAAAAATTTTACGGGAATTTATAAATCATAGCGGAAACTTTTGACAAGCTTACCTCCCTTATAAAACTCTTTAGACTCATCTCTTACAAAGCCCAGCGATAAATAAAGATTAATAGCAGCCTGCATAATATCACCTGAGTGCAAATATAATGCTTGATCCTGACGATTGCGTGCAAAGTCGAAGCTTTCATGCAATAATTTTTTAGCAATGCCTAGCCCTCTTCCTTTAGGATGGACGCCCAGTAAGCGTACAATGGTAGACTTTATGTCAAGCTCCGGCAGACCATACGCTTTTTCGGAATCTGTAAATAATTGCAGTCCCCCTAAAATCTCATTACCACGCTTTGCTACTAAAATGGTTTCTGCATTTGGATTACCAACAGATGCGCGAATATCACTTAAGTACGATGCCCAGTTCTCTGGGTTTTCATATTCTTTTTCATATTGTGCATAACTCTCTACTAGAACCTCTAAATACCGGGCATAGTCTTCCTCTTTCAAATGCTCAATCACTATTTCAGCTACTGCCATTGTTCAATCCCCTTTTCTATTTAATCAACAATATATCCATTATTCCTCAGCATAAATTACATCTCTTAGCCTGAGCCCCTCTTTTCATCGGATGTTTGGATACCTGTACCTGTCGCTACGCTTCCGATACAAAAGACATTCGCCGAAAAGAAGTTAAATGCCTCCCTTACTATAGGCAGTTACTCTTCTCTCAATACGATGTGCAAACCATTCAACGATAACTGAAACACCCCAATAAACTAGCCCGACAGCGATAAATGCCTCCAAAAACTTTAAATTAATAGAAGCAACGATATTCGCAACCCCAGTTAACTCTTTAACCGAAAGGAAAAATGCTAGTGAAGTGGCATGTAAGAAACCAATAAAAACATTTGTGAAGTTAGGGATGGATTTACTAAATGCTTGGGGTAATATAAAGCGTCGCATCGCCTGTGAAAATGTTAAACCGACTGCATATGCTGCCTCTAGCTGTCCCTTTGGTACACTTAAAATACCGGACCGAATTATTTCGGAAGCATAGGCTCCTGCACTTAGCGTCAAAGCAAAAATAACAAAAAATAAAATAGGAATAGAGCTTGATTGAATCTCAATTTTTAAAGCCTTGGCAAAGACATCAACAACAATTGGTATGCCAAAATAAACAAGCATAATATGCATAATGATAGGTGTGCCTCTAAAAAAAGATACGTAAAAATTCAACAATGGTGCGAGAAATTTTGTTTGTTGTATTCGAATAAATGCAATAATAATGCCGATTAAAGTGCCCAATAAGACAGGTGTAACTGCCATGAACAACGTTAACGGCAAGACTTTACTAATTTCTTTTAACGCTTCAAAAATAAAAGCAATATCTATAGTCATAGCCTTTACCCCCTAGCTAGATGCAGTTTCCTTTGGCATATATCGATTAAGATACCGTTCATTGCGCTTTAATACATTTTCTAACAAAATAACAATGACATAATAAACGATGGACAGCGCCAAATATATTTCCAGTGCTCTTGTCGTTGAAGCAATTAGCGTTTCTCCACGTCCCACCATATCCATAACGCCAATAGAAAATGCTAAAGACGTATCCTTTAATGAACTTATCATCGTATTTGCCATATTGGGAAAGGCCACACGAATCGCCTGAGGAAGAATTATGCGAATAAAGGCCTGTATTCCACTTAATCCAACTGAATAAGCTGCCTCCATTTGACCACGATCAACTGTTAAAATTGCCGCTCTAAAAATCTCAGCGAACGATGCAGCATTGCTCAACGTATAAGTAATAATTACAAAATACATAGCATCCATTCTTGTTACATCAATATGCACAAGTTTCAATAATGCTGGTATACCGTAAAACACTAAAAACAATTGCACTAAAATCGGCGTACCTCGAATAAACGAAATATAAATCGTTATAATTTGCTTCAATACTGGTATGTGTAGCAACTTTGGTATAGAGATCACTATACCGAGCAGCATGCCAAAAATAGTGGCGAACGCTAAAATTTCAAGTGTTACTGGTAAATACTGAAGCAATATTGGAAGTACTTTTGCAATTAGTGTGAAGTCAAAGTCATTAGCCATACTTCCTTCTCCCTCTCCTATTCCGTTTAGAAGTCTACCGAATAATCGTCACCTAACCATTTCTTACTTAACTTACTAATGACGCCTTCTGCCTTTAACTCTCGAATTGCATCATCAAGTCGCTTCTGTAAGACAGCCTCGTCTTTATTTAATAAGAAGTAAACTTTTGAATTTAATAAAGCATCTCCTACAACCTTCTCCTGCGCCTCATTACTTTCATTAAAGTACTTTACTGCAAATGGTGTTGTAATGATTGCATCGATACGACCTGTCGCAAGTTGATTGTGAATATCAACCGAGCCGGAAGAATAGATAATATTAGCGCCTAAATTATGTTCCTTATTATATTTCTCTATATAGACAGCCGAGTTACTAGTTGGTGAAACACTAACGTTTTTCCCTTTCAAATCATCAATGGATTGAATAGAATTGTTTTTTTCATTGACTGTTACTTTTAATGGGAATACATTATAAGGTTCTTTATTAAAGAGGAATTTCTCCTCTCGTTCACTATTGACCTCCATTTGATGGGCAATAAAGTCAATTTTCCTTGTCTCTAAACTTAATAATAAATTTGAAAATTCCATTGTTTTAAATTCAATTTCATATTCTGGTAGCTTCTCATCAATGGCACGAACAAGCTCTACATCATATCCTGTTAAATTCCCCTTGTCATCAATGAAACAGATATTTGGAAATTGGGTTCCTGTACCAACAATGATTTTTTGAACATCCTTGCCACCTTGTGCTGCACTATTTTCACTAGTATCCCCTTCGGACTTTTCCGTATTTGTACAAGCTGTTAAAAGTAAAGTTAGCAATAATAGTAAATAAAACGATAATTTTTTCATAAACTCCCTCTCTTCTTATGCATGCGATGGTAGATCAACAGCAAGTACTGCTTTTAAATGCTCCAACCCAATTTCTGTTACTGCTTTAAAGACGCCATTTGCTCCAATTTCGACAACCGGGACATAACGGACACCATATTTTATTTCAAGAATGTCACGGAATGCATCCTGATGTGTTACATCCACCGTTTTGTACGAAATGCCTTGTTGTTGTAAGTATGTTTTCACTTCATCACAATAACTACAGCCTTGCTTAGACCAAACAATTACATCTATATTTTTTGCCATGTTCATTTCCTCCTTAGCTTACCGCTTCTTTTTGCTGCAAATTTACTGGACTTAAAAGTTCAAATGATCGTTCCCGTTCAAATTCCTTCAACACAGGCGTATGCAAAATAAACTCATCAATTTGATAGCGCACATGATAGTCATCTAATATCGATTTAATATCTTCTGGAGAACCGTATACAATATCTGCATCATATTGCTTCACCGTAAATGTCTCTCCAGATTCCTGACCAAATCTCTCTGCAAGTTCTACCGATTGTAATGTTAGGCTTCTCCCACTCGCTAAATGCACCTTCGTAATTTTTTGATCACCAATTAACTCTTTCGCCTCTTCTTTTGTAGGGGCTGCAAAGGCTGCGATTGAAACGGCGAAATGACCGTTTGGATAATGCTTGCGATATGCTGTAGCTGCTTGTGCTAACACTTCATTGTCACTATTAATAAATCGAGCAAAGACGAACGCAATGCCTAATGTGCCTGCAAGAGCGGCACTTTGTGGACTTGCCCCAAGTAAAAATAATGCTGGTTTTACCTTTGGAATCGGCGTTACCTGTACGCCATATAACTCGTGTTCAGATGGAACAGCTTGATCAATTAATTGCTGCAAAAATGTTAATCTTCCCTCGAAATCTTCGCCTTGATTGAGCGTGCCATATTGCAACGCCTTCGTAGAGAGGGGTAAACCGCCCGGTGCCTTCCCTATGCCTAAATCAACTCGCCCAGGCTCCAACGAAGCGAGAACATGGAAATTTTCTGCTACCTTGTATGGGCTGTAGTGCTGAAGCATCACTCCACCCGACCCGATATTGATAGACTTTGTTTTAGCAAGTAGATAAGACACTAATACCTCTGGAGATGACCCCGCTAATGTAGCTGTATTATGGTGCTCTGACACCCAAAAACGTGAATAACCCAATTTCTCTGCTTTTTGTGCTAGAGCCACTGTTTTTTGTAAGGTCTGCTCGTTTGTAGCACTCTCAATAATGGGACTTTGATCTAATATACCTAATGAATAGCTCATACACTTTCCTCCTCCAAATACACTTATTCATATATATTTACTAGGTTTTTAGACAGATTGTTTGACATAACGGCTTTCTTTAAATGGTAAACCTAAGTTACCACGTAATGTGTCCGCCTCGTATTCTTCACGATATAGCCCTCTAGCCTGTAAAATCGGCACAACCTTATCTACAAAATCATCCAGTGCTCCAGGTACAGTAACACCTATAATAAAGCCATCAGCCGCCTCTTTTTCAAACCATTCCTGTACGAGATCAGCAACATGCTCTGCTGTGCCAAAGAACGCCGTTTTTGGGGTTGCTTCACGTAAAGCAACTTGTCGCAATGTTAACTCTTCTTGTTTGGCATATTTTTTAATATAATCAGTCGTACTTCTAAAGCTATTTGCTCCTATTTTACCAAGCTCTGGGAACGGAGCATCTACATCATATTGTGTAAAATCATGATGATCGAAATATCGACCAAGATAAGCAAGTGCACGCTCTATCGAAACGAGCTCAACGATTTCCTGATACTTCGCTTCCGCTTCCTCAAGCGTATCGCCAATAATCGGAGAAATTCCTGGGAAAATTTTAACTTCATCTGGATTGCGTCCAAATGCTGCAACTTCAGTCTTTACTCTTTTATAAAATTTCTGTGACTCTTCTAATGACGTACCATGTGTAAAGATTGCGTCTGCATCCTTTGCGGCTAATCGAATTCCTGCACCTGAAGAACCCGCTTGGAAAATAACAGGCTGCCCTTGCTTAGAGCGCGCAATATTTAGCGGACCTTGCACTGAAAAATATTGCCCCTGATGATTTAATGTGTGTAGCTTAGTTGAATCAAAAAAAACATCATTTTCTACATCTGCAATGAAAGCATCGTCTTCCCATGAATCCCACAATCCCCTTGCCACTTCTAAATATTCCTCAGCAATTTGATAGCGCTCTGCGTGACTCGGATGCTGCTCAATTGTTTTATTGTAGTTTAAGGCAGTGCTTTCTAACGGGGTCGTGACAACATTCCATCCTGCACGCCCCCCACTAATATGATCTAAAGAGGCAAATTGACGTGCCACTGTAAATGGTTCGCTATAGGAAGTTGATACAGTGCCTACTAACCCGATGTTTTTAGTTGTTACTGCTAGCGCCGATAAGATTGTTAGTGGCTCGAAACGATTTAAAAAATGCGGAATCGATTTTTCATTGATGAATAAACCATCCGCAATAAAAGCTACATCAAATTTCCCTTGCTCAGCCTTTTGTGCCTGTTGAATATAAAACGGCAAGCTTACACTTTGATTGCTAGCAACCTTCGGATGACGCCAACTTGAAATATTACCACCTACACCATGAATAATAGCCCCGAATCGAATTTTGTCCTGTCTCACCATATTTACTCCTCCTCAAATTTTATTTTTACTAAACTTAGTGGTTAAGTATGTTTTAAGTGTAAAAAAATACTTTATTTATGGAATCATAAATAAAATAGGATTGAGGAAGATAATACCTTTCATTTATACAATTTGCAATGGGCTACATAATAGAAAAAATTTTACTGTCATATAAAATATTTTATCAATATCAATTATGCCTCGGCATAATTGTGTCCGTGTGCTTAGGTCCGCAATTGTCTTTTGTGCGAAAGCGAAGCGACAGCAACACGTTTTTGTCTGTGCGAAAGCGAAGCGACAGCAACAACACGAGGGCGACACGATGTCGGTCATTTCGGTAATGCCACAGGACGTGGCGTTTTTACCGATGCAGGTCAGTTAGCCGTTATCCCATGGATGCGATGATTTTAGGTTAACATCCTCTGTGAACTCCTTTCAGCGGATGTTTGGATACCCTTGAAAAGTAACACTTAAACCCGCATTCATCTCACCACCTATAGAAGTGGTTGACCATTGCTGAAAGTAGTTAAATTTTCTTAAATGCTTTCAAATTGTACAGCTGTCTCTACTATTGTTTTCCATAAAGCTGGTGCAAGCGTCTCTTTATTTTTATATGTTAAAAAAATATGTTGATTCATATCAAGTAAATGCTTAACATCAGCCTCAACAAATTCACCACTTTCAAGCTCTTTTTTTACACAAAGATGTGGTAAGAAGCTCATATACTCCCTTGTACGGATAAATTCTTTCGCTACTTCTAAATGATCCGTTCGCACTTCAATATTTGCTGATACGCCCTCTACCTCAAACATTTTATGCACATAATTCCAATCAAAAGCCCCACATTCAAAAAACACCATTTTCTGTCGTGCCATTTCCTTTGCATTCATTACATTTTTTTGTATAAAGGGGTGCTCCCGATGCATCACAAGTTTAACCGCATTACTTAGCAATAGCTCATTGTAAATTCCTTCCCTATGAACATATTGAATAAGACCCATATTGATTTGATGACTTTGCAGTTTCTCTAAAATCACCGCTGTTGAACCTGTGATGATCTGAAAATGCAAATGCGGAAAGTCTCTCTTCCATTTCGGCAAAGCGTAAGCTAAAAAATATTGTGCTGTGACTCCATTTGTACCAATACACACCTCATTAGACTCCTGCGTTTCCTCTAATTGTTTTTTCCCTCGTTGAAAGGTTTCCACAATCTGTGTCGCAAACGGAACAAAGTCCTTCCCTTTATCCGATAATATTACACTTCGCCCATCGCGATGGAATAACTCGACATTCAACTCTCGCTCCAATGATTTAATACGAGCCGTCACAGTCGGTTGAGATAAAAACAATGCATTGGCGGCCTTATGAATACTTTTATAATGCACGACATATAAAAATGCCTCGATATGATCAATGTTCAACCGGAGCCCTCCTTAAATTACTTATTTATCCTATTATATAGATAATTGTTTTAATTCTCTATAAAAGATTGGAAAACTAGGATTTATATTTTTCCAAAGTAACTGTTCATTTGAAGAGCGCCCTTGAAAGGCAGCGCAACAAGAAAAAAGCAACCTAGCGTCTCCCAGGTTACTTTATTATGTAGCGATGTGGTCATCCATCTTGATCACATACATCGCGCGTGGTTTACATCCCTCTGTCTGCAACCACCGTTATGTTATTCACAGTGACACCCCCTGTTGCCAATGTGAACTTTGTCTATATAGTACTTCCCAAACCGAGAAGTATAGCTTTAAAGCAAGTTTGTGCTTACTAAACGTAGAGCAATTTAAGTTCTATGCTAGAATCGATGCAAGAACCGCTTTTTGCGCATGAAGTCTGTTTTCTGCTTGCTCAAAAATATAGGAATTTGGTCCATCGATAACAGATGTCGCTACTTCTTCTTCACGATGGGCCGGTAAACAGTGCAAGAACATATAATTCGGCTTTGCGTATGCGACAAGCTCATCATTAATTTGGTATCCAGCAAAGTCTTGTAGACGTTTCGCAGTTTCCTCTTCTTGCCCCATTGACGTCCATACATCAGCGTATACTACGTCCGCGTTTAAAACTGCTTCTACAGGATCATTTGTAATTGTAATTATGCTACCATTTACTGCTGCGATAGCCTGTGCCTTCGCGATTACTTCTTCGTCACATTCATAGCCAACCGGTGTTGCCACTGCCACATTCATTCCTACATGCGCAGAAGCGACTACTAATGAGTGCGCCACGTTGTTGCCATCTCCAACATAAGCAATTTTAAGTCCTTTTAGTTCACCTTTATGTTCAAAGATTGTTTCTAAATCCGCTAAAGCTTGGCATGGATGATAAATATCCGTTAGTCCATTTATTACTGGTATAGAAGCATGCTCTGCAAGCTCTGCAACCATTGCATGAGAATTCGCTCGAATCATAATGCCATCTAAATAGCCTGATAGCACATGTGCTGTATCATAAACAGATTCACCGCGACCAATCTGTAAATCACGCGCATGCATAAACATACCTTTTCCGCCCAATTGGTTCATACCTACTTCAAATGAAATACGAGTACGAGTTGAATGTTTTTCAAAAATCATACCGAGTGTCTTACCTTCTAATAGCTTCGGACATTTTCCTTCTTTAGTAATCATTTTTAGCTGTGTCGATAACTCAACTAACTGCTGAACCTCTTCACTTGTATAGTCTAGCAAGGTTAATAAGTCCTTATCTTTTAAGCTAGTTACTAACTTTAGCTGTACTTCCTCAAGTAATTTCATAGCCTTCACTCCTTGTTTCGTTGCTGTTGGGATTAGTATAACAATGCATAAATATAAAATCAATTGAATTTTTATGTTTATTTTCAAAAGTTAGAATTTTACCTTCTGATGTGACAATAATGCGAACAATCGAATATTTATGCATATTCAAGGAAATTGCATTATTGTTAATACATATTTATAATTTATATATATTAATTATTTAGGTAGTAAAACGTATGGATAAGGAATTGGTACATCTTATTTAGGAGATTAATCAAGTTGAATATGAAACCAATTTAAGGTTAACCGAAGAATTTCCCTCTTTGTTGGATGAAACATTAACTACAAAACAAGCAGTATTTTTAAATCTTCTTCAGACGAAAGGCCCCTTCAAACATATGAATTGGCAAAGTTAATGGGGACATCCGCGAGTGCTGTTAGCCAGTTAGTAAATAGGCTGGAGCAAGAAAGTTTTATTAAAAGAACAATGAGTAAAAAGGATCGTAGAGAAGTGATTATAGAGCTAGATGAACGAGGGTATCTTTATTTTCAAAAGCAGGAGGAAATTGAGCTTACTATTATTTATAAATATTATTCATAGCTCAATCGAGAGGACTTGTTACAATTAAAGGACATACTTTTGAAATTACATTCTATTATTTCAGCGGAGCAGGAAAAAAATAAGCGTTCATAATGGAGGTATTCTTTTGGATTTACATAATTTAAAAAAAGACATTTTTAAAATTGCTTATCCCTATATAAAAACTCGCCCAAATGTTGCTTTATCCATTGGTATCATATCTCAAGGTCAGGAAGCTACCTTTACTTTCGGTGGCTCGAATTTTATGCTGGAAGAAAAGTCCTACATATATGAAGTTGGCTCAATTTCTAAAGTTTTTACTACATCCATATTAGGGGAAATGGTTCAGGAAGGAAAAGTCCATGTCGAAGATTCTATAGGCAAATACTTTTCTGCAATTCCCGATACTCACCCTGTTACACTCAAGCGTTTAGCCAATCATACTTCTGGGCTACCGGGAATAGGTGTGCTGAAGAACATTTACAATGTTTTTGATGCGCAGACACCTCGTGATCCTTTTTGTCAATATTCACTGGACGAGACTATACATTATTTTAAAACGCATACGGACGAGCCTAAAGTTAAATTTCGATATTCTAATGTAGGGATGGGGCTTTTAGGATATATTTTAGCTAATACACTTCATACTGATTTTGAAACTGCTATCAAACAAAGATTAACAGATCCTTTAAATATGCCAAATACTTTTATCTCTATCCCTACCAATCAGGCAGAGGCAGTATTGCAAGGATACACTATCCTCGGACATAAAAAGCCACCTCTCCAAATGAATGAATTTATGGCAGCAGGGGCAGTCCGTTCAACTGTTAATGATCTTTTAAAATTTACGAAAGTACATTTAAGTGATGAAAATTTAGGTTATACATTAACACATCAAGCAACTGAAACTTTTTCAGAAAATATAAGTATTGGTCTAGGATGGCAACTCGATCACAATATCATTTGGCATAATGGTTCGACGAAAGCTTTTTCAAGTTATTTAGGGTTTGATAAAACACAACAAACGGGCGTCGTTGTTTTATCAAATTATCGATCTCCTATATTGGCGGCAAACCCTAGTCAAATTGGTAAAGATATATTGCAGCTTTTACAGGTTCAATAGATGATTTTATGAATATATCGATAAGTATTGTTAAATTATCGATAAAAATTTTGAATTTATCGCCTAACTTTTTTAGTTTATCGACATAAAAAAAGGTTCTAAGTCAAATGTTGGGGTGCTATACTCTTTCAGCACCTTAACCCAGATGAACTCCAATTTCTTTATACTTTAAATTTAATAAGATTTTTGCTCGAAAGTGATCGAAGCGTCGAAAGC
>NZ_MWSJ01000023.1:0-58233 GCF_002237755.1 Lysinibacillus sp. KCTC 33748
AGGCAAAATTAAAAATGAGTCCGGTTCAATACCGAACTCATTTTACTCAAGCTGCCTAATGAAATAACCGTGTCTAACTTTTAGGGGTCACTTCACAATTGTGGAAGGTTTTTATTATGCGCTTTGACAGCAATTGAGATGGACAAACAACTAAATGCCTAATGATTGTCGAAGTTTCTGATAGTTAAATAGAGTAAAAAGCTGTTATTAATGCAATATGTTCCAACGAATAGTTCATCTACAATATATTAGCAATTGTTACGTAAAAAGATTGAAAAAAGGACAACAGGTATAGAACTACACTAATTCCTGTTGTCAACAGGCTGTAAAGAGCAATGAAGCAATTATACAATCGAGATAGTTAGTTTAAACTCTGAGCATTGTTATTTTCTTTTATACAATCTTCTTTCTTTATGTTTGCAATAAATACACCTATTAAAGTAATCAAGCCGCCTGTTAGGGCCGAAAAATGTGGAACCTCACCAAGCCAGATCCACGCAATAAGAAATGCAAAAACAGAAGTTAAATAAAGTGTACTTGTTGCTTCAGCTGCTCCTGTTCGTGATGTAACATAGGCTAGCATAAAATAGGGAATGATTGTTGGAAAAATGCCGAGATACAAAGTGACGAATGTTGCATTTAACGGCGCGTCCATAATGGCTTCACTCAAGCCAGATGAGAATAGCAACATAAAGATAGTACCTGACCAAATTGCGTACATCGTGAATGGAAGAGCCCCGTATTTTTCTACATAACGACGTTGAAAAACAAAGTATATACTTTCTGAAAGGGATGCTATTAAAACTAGGATGATCCCCGTATTAAAAACAAAGTTTCCGGTTGAACCTCCTACAGAAATAAATGCTACACCACAAAAACCAACAAGTGAACCAAGCCATCCCGATAACCCAAGCTTCTCTCGATAAAAGAATACAGCTAACAAGGCGGTGAATATTGGGGTTGTTGAAACAAGTAAACTTGCAACGCCAGCACTAATCGTTTGCTCCCCATAATTAAGCGCTACTTGATATACAGTGAATCCTAAAAAGCCAAGTAATAAAATAATTGGGATATCTTTTTGTGCAGGTAAAGGCGTTTTTGTAATAACTGCGATGATGATTAATACGAATGAGCCGACTAATAATCGTAATAGTGATATATGTTCGGGTGAATAAGCCGTCAATGCGACTCGGATTCCTGGGAAAGCTGATGCCCATAAAAGGATCATTAAGAAATGAGCAGATATAATTTTTAAATTGAATGTTTTAAACATAATTACACCTCGTTCTACTTTTATCATCCAACCGGTTAAATTGATGATTTTAATGTTAATAGGACTTTGGTAAAATTTCTTCAACCGGTTAAAATAAAAATAACCAACCAGTTCATTAAAGGGAGTACATATGAAAAAGCCAAAATACCAATTAATTATTGATTTTATTAAAGAGAAAATTGCGAAAGGGGAGTGGGCGATCGGCAGTCCTATACCAAGTCAACGTAATCTGGCCAAACAGTTTGAGGTTAATCGGAGTACAGTCATAACAGCCTTAGAGGAACTAATGGCAGAAGGACTCATTGAAGGAAAAGCAGGAAAGGAAACTGTCGTCACCAATAATACTTGGACTTTGATGGGGGCAAAATCCTCGACGAACTGGAGTGGAAATATCACTTTAGGAACGCATAAACCAAGCGTTTCTATGGTGCAGGAAATTAACGAAGCGGAATCGAATGCGAATCTTATTCAGTTGAGTAAAGGGGAGTTATCACCAGAGATGTTCCCTTTAGAAGAGATGAAAGCCGTTGTTCAAAAAGTTTCGAATCAATTGACCACTTTTGGCTATGAAGAGCCGAAAGGAAATATAAAATTACGCCAAGCCATTAGTGATTATTTAAAAGTAAGAGGAATTGAAGCTTCACCGTCGTCCATTCTTGTCGTTTCTGGTGCGCTCCAAGCTTTACATCTAATTTCAATTGGTCTCCTAAAAAGAGGTTCATCGGTATTGTTAGAAATGCCGTCCTACCTTTACTCATTGACTGTTTTTGAGTCTGCTGGGATGGCGTTGCAAGGATTAACGATGGACAGTGAGGGGATTATTATAGATTCTATTTATCCGACTAATGAAAAAGGCAAGAATATTTTATATACAATCCCAACCTTCCACAACCCAACAGGCGCATTAATGCAAGAAGAGAGGCGACAGGAATTAATGGCCTACTGTGAAAGAGAGCAACTGCCAGTTATAGAAGATGATGTGTACCGTGATTTATGGATTGACAATCCACCACCTAAACCACTAAAAGCGATGGACCATTACGGGAATGTATTGTATGTTGGAAGTTTATCCAAAACCCTTAGTCCAGGATTACGAATTGGGTGGGTAGTAGGTTCGGAGTCAGTCATTAATCGATTAGCAGATTTAAAAATGCAATCCGATTATGGATCAAGTACTCTTTCTCAGCTCGTAGCAGCAGAGTGGCTATCAAGTAATCTATATGAGGATCATCTTGATAAAGTAAGAGAACAACTTAACATTCGTAGAAAAGTTGCTTTAAATGCACTAGATAAATATTTGAGTCCTTACGCTACGTGGGACATCCCAAAAGGTGGATTGTTCATATGGGTTAAAATAAATCCAGAATATAAAGTAAAAAGGCTGTTTGAGAAAGCGTTATCCAACAATATTCTTCTGAATCCTGGTAGTATTTATGCCGAAAAATCAGGATTATTTATACGAATCTCCTACGGGTATGCTCCACTCAAAACAATTAGAGAAGGCATTTTAAAATTAAGTGAAATTATTAAACATCAATAGATTGTAATGGAGGGGTAAAATGAAATTACGAAACAAATTACCGCAAAGTGACCCGAATTTACATGTAGAACTAATTAATAATGGCTGGATTCCACTGAAAGAACCTAAAAATTTAATAAGTGCTATTTTGTTATCGACCCCTTTAATGATTGTCGCCTCAATGATTTCTATTGGGGTAATAAATATTTTCTCCAGTATTTTTTTGAGCGATTTTGGATTTTCATCTGGTGTAATCACTATAACAATTAACTTTAGTATTATTTTGTGGCTAGCCTTACTAATGATCATTCATGAATTACTTCATTTGATGTTCATTCCTAATTTTATGAAATCAGAAAAAATATCTGTAGGGTTTACTCTGTTCGGGGCTTTTGTTATTACGGAAGAAGAGATTTCAAAATCAAGATATATCTTCATTACGGTTGCTCCTTTTATAATACTGTCAATAATTTTGCCACTAATTTTAAGTGTAGTTGGACTCTTGACAACGACATTAAAGTTCTTGGTCATACTAAACGCAATGGGATCGTCAGTTGATTTACTAAATCTTCTTCTTATAATGAAACAGGTACCGAAAAACGCAACATTAACATGTAATGGACCAAATACTTATTGGAAAAAAGCTAAGTCTGGGTAAGTCACCTTAATAGGAATAATACCGTTATAGAAAACATAAGAAAGAGGAGGAGGCAATGATAATACGTTTTTTAAAATTTCTGTTCTTTTGACATACAGCTGACACACTTCATCGATATAGTGTAGATACAGCTTGGTTAAATCTAAGCTTAGGGGCAAACACCCCGTTACACTAATTCAAGGAGTGAATAAGAATGAAAATAAGAAGTAAGATTTCGATTTATGCTATGACAGGAGCTTTATCAATAGGGATAATTGGCGGTACAACTGTTCCAACTCTTGCAGCTACAAATCAAAAGGAAACAGTAAATGTAGATAAATACAAAAATTTGGATGCTGAAACACAACAAAAAGTTGATGAAATTTTAAACAACCTAAAGACTGAACTAGCTAATTTAGGGGTGTCATTATCTTCAAAATATAATGGAAAAGGCGATAAATTCGCTAATTTAGACGACGAAACAAGAACACAAGTACAAGAGATTATGAAACAGCTTAAAGAAGGTGCCTTAACTCAAGAGGAAGCGAATACAAAACTGAAAGATCTTGGAGTAACCCTTCCAACCCATATTGGAAAAGGCGAACAATTCGCCAATTTAGATGATGAAACAAAAACACAGGCACAAGAAATTATGAAGCAAGTTAAAGAAGGTGCCTTAACTCAGGAAGAAGCGGATACAAAACTGAAAGACCTAGGAGTAACCCTTCCAACCCATATTGGAAAAGGCGAACAATTCGCCAATTTAGATGATGAAACAAAAACAAAGATACAAGAAATTATGAAGCAAGTTAAAGGGGGTTCTTTAACTCAAGAGGAAGCGAATAAAAAACTAAAAGACCTAGGAGTAACCCTTCCAACCCATAAAGAAAAAGGCGGAAGATTCGCGAATTTGGATGATGAAACTAAAAAAGAAGCAACAAAATTAATTGAGAATGCAAAAAAACAAATGGAAGAACTAGGGGTTGATTTCCCTACAGAAAAGTATAATCAATTAATTGATTAACAATTTTCACGAGCAATAAAAAGGTCCTAAAACCCCTGTTTTACTAGGATTTTAGGACTCCTTTTTATTTAGGCTAGATCTTTCATATATTTCGTAACATTCCCTAAACAACAACTACCTTGAGGATTGTTTATCTCGCAGCCACAACGGTTTTCTTTAATATTTGCACGAATATGATCTAATGGATTTGGCGTCAATTCATTTTCTACATAGTGTTTAATTTTGTCTTTAGTCCAATCAAAACAATAACAAACAGGTGTACTTAATGAGTCATCCTTTTGATGCACAGTTATCTTTATATCAGGAAGAGTGTACTCCTTATTACTCGTATCAAAATAAACGACATGACAATCTACCGTAGAACAAAAATAGTGATTTTCCATAGCATTTATTGTTCCTAATACAGATGGTTTAAGCAATGATTTTATTGTTATTAGTTGTATATTTTTAGCTTTATTTTTACAAGACGGACAAATAATAGTGTTATTAATATTATTTTTTTTAGGGCTACTACAACAATTTCCCATCTTTGATTCACCTCGTACGATTTATTTTCTGCTACTAAAGTTTTAATAGCAAGATGTTGGTTAAAACTCTTAATATACCTTAAAGTATAAACCATATAAGAAGGTATAGGGGTAAAGGAATTGCTTCTTTATCAACAAGACAGTGAACACGAGATTATTGAAAAAATAGAAGAAATTTGAAATAATTAGTTAAAAATTGATTTTATCAGGAGAGTGAAAAATGCGAAACTTTATAAGCGGTAGTTTGTTTATAATTTTTACTTTGTTGTTAACGGGGTGCGTGGGTGTAGAAAAAGAAAACGAAAAATCAATATCAAATACGAAATTAACCATTGAGCCATATAAGATGAGTGAAAAAGAAGAATTACTCATTAGTAAAACAGGTGTAGAGCAAATTGCATTTTTTAAGTTGGAAGGCAATTTGAAGGAAGATGATGATTTACAATTTACCGTAGAGGTGTATGAAAACGGTAAACTTAAAGAAGAGTCGCTAAGTACTTCGAATGAACCACAAACAAAGTTTGAAGATTGCATCGTTTCTTTTGGAATAAATAACATTAATGACAAGGACCATTCTTTACAACTGATAAGTGGTATACCTTCTGGGTTTGCTACAACTAATTATTCTAATAACATGACATCTTCATCTTTCAGTAAGCTAGTAAGTGAAAAAGTTACTTTAGAGAAAAATAAACCTATTTATTTAGCGGCGTGGGTAGGTACTACAAAAGATAAATTGAGGTTTGTTGGAAGCGAAAATGGTGAATTACCCGCGGGTATTGAAGAAGCTGAGTTTGCACTTTTATACAGAATTTTATGGACCAATAATGTAAAGAAATAACTTCTGTTTTTATATCTTCTTAAAAAGACAAATACTATAATATTAAAAGGAACCAAGTTATTCTACAAAATGTGTAGAATCAACTTAGTCTTAATGTAATAGTCTATATGAAAATAACATTCTTATAAAAGAAAATACTAAAAGGTGATAAATTATATGTTATTAGGATTTGAATGGTTCCCTAAAAGATGGGGGAAAAGAAAAGTTTCGGAACGTTTTCTTCAAGCAAAATTTACTGAAGAAGGTAAAGGGATTACGATTATTACATATGCTGTAGATTTATATGTACTATCTATTCCTTTACAAGTGAAAAAATATAATTCATTGTAATTTATGAGTGTCAACATATTTTGTTGACATTTTTTTATTTGAAAGGCATGTATTCAAATTGGTTGTGTTTGACTTAAAATGTGAAAATAAATAACATCCTAAAATAACAATCAACCCTCCAATCCCTTGAGTCCAAGAAATGCTTTCTCCTAAAAATAAAAACGCTAAAAGTGCCGTGAAAATCGGATTGAAATTAAGGAAAACACCGGATGTTGTAGCCCCTAATTTTTGAATACCAATACTCCAAAGTACCATACAAACAACCGTGGAGATAAGCCCAGTATATAAAAGAGAAAGAATAAATGAATGATTAACATTGGAAATGGTAAAATCCTTAAGGTTAAACGGTAATAGTACAAGAAGTCCGAATATTCCTGAATACAAAGTAGACATTAGTGGCGAAGTAGTCTTCATTGCCCATTTACTACAAACGGAATAAATTCCCCATACACATACAGCTGCAATCATCCATAAATCACCCAAATTAAAATGAAAAGACAATAAAAAATCGATATTCCCCTTTGAAAGTACGAGATGCACACCAAACAACGAAACTAGCATTGAAAGTGCTTGAAGTTTATTCATTTTTTCATTTAGAAAAATAAATGAAAAAAACGCAATAGAAATTGTATTTAATGTTGAAATGAGACCAACATTTGTCGACGTAGTTCTTTCTAATGCTAAAAATTGAAAGATATTGAACAATACCACACCTGAAATGCCCATTAAAAATAAAGGGAGAAGGGCAGCTCGAGAGGGAAGAAGTTTTTTCTCTTTCCACCATACCATTGGAAGAAGGGCTGCAATGGCAATGAGCCACCTTAAGCTCGTCAATGTTAAGGGGGAGGCATGTTCCACAAGAGATTTGCCCACTACAAAATTGCCGCCCCAAAGCAAACTGGTTAAAAGCATTAATAAAACATAGATATTCATCAAATCACTATCTCTCCTTTGATTGTTTTACGTACAATCAACTTACATATTTAATAAAAGAATCATAACACTTTTACTGTTTTAACAGTATAATATTTTGTAAGAATGCTAAAAATCAAAACAATAAAAAGAAAAATGAAATTTTGCAGAATAAAATTAAAAATAGATGTCGAATATGGTTAAAATTTCGAATAAAAAAAGGAGAGAAAAAAGTATGAGAGATGTGGAAAGAAAATTATTAGATCGTGTTGATACTCAAATACTAGATATTTTGCAGAAAGAGGTTCAGATAAGTAATGCAGAGATAGCGAGACGGGTGAATTTGTCTCCGCCGGCAACCCACACAAGGATAAAACGTTTAGAAAGTGAAGGATTTATTGACAAACAAGTTGCCATTTTAAATCCTGAGAAACTTGGATTCGATTTACTGTGCTATGTTTTCATGAGTACTAATATTCACCAAGCTAAGGAATTAGAAGATTTGGAAAATACCTTGAAAACAATGACCGAAATATTAGAATGTCATTGTTTAACAGGAGAGTATGATTATCTTTTAAAGGTCATTGTTAGAGACCGAAAAGAATTAGATAGCTTTATTAGAAAATTAAATAGAATGGGCATATCCCGTATTCAAACTAACTTATCATTAAGAGAAATTAAATATTCTACAGTCTTACCGATATCAGAAGATAAACAGTAGAAGTTCTTCAGAACAATATGTATATTTAGCTTCGTCCCAAAAATGATTTAGGTCAAAACTCAATTTTAGGAGGCATTATGAAAACATTCATATATATGGTGCGACATGGAGATTCACCAAAAGACGGGAATGAGAGAACGAGAGAATTGACTGAAAAAGGTAGGTTAGACGCTCGACGAATAACTGATATTTTACAAAAAGAAGGCATTGATACTGTTATTTCAAGCCCGTATAGTCGTTCAATCCAAACTGTTCAGGAAGTAGCTAATCAAATAGAAAAAGAGGTTATTATATTTGAAGATCTAAAAGAGCAACTATTTATTGCAGGAGATAAGCGAATCTCTGACGAGGAATTATTCCCTTTTTTACAAAAGTCATTTTCTGACCCAACCTATGCTTTAGAGGGAGGCGAGTCTAATGCTGACTGTCAGAAACGTGCTATTAAAATTTTAGAAGAAATAGTAAACGTATATCCAGGTCAGAAAGTAGTAATTGGCACACATGGGGCTGTAATGACGTTAATGATGGGGTTTTATGATAGTAGATATGATTTGAACTTTTTATTACAGACAACAAAGCCAGACATATACAGAATGGAATTCAATGGGCAAGAATTGGTCGATGTAAAAAGGTTATGGGAGATATAGGGAGAGGTTGTTGAAGTAATTCACCTTATAAAGTTAGGAAATCAGTAAGTATAGCTTTGGTAGTAGAGATAATGTTTATTACTCTAAAAGAGAAGAATGATTAAAATAACTGAAGACTAAACAATGTTAGTAGGGGTGAAAATTAAATGGATGACAAACTAAATCAGAAGTTTGAAATAAAAAATTATATGAACAAACAAATAAATAAAAATAAATATATTTTAGGTGTTGCAGCAGGTTCTGGAATGACAGCTAAATATGCAGAACAAGGTGGCGCTGATTTTATTCTTGCGCTAAATTCAGGGCGGTTTAGATTAATGGGGGTAAGCTCATTAGCAGGTTTTTTACCGTATGCCAATAGTAATGATGTTGTAATGGATTTTGCATGCAAAGAGATTATTCCTACGATTAAAAAAATTCCAGTTTGTTTTGGTTTATGTGCAACAGATCCAACAATTGAATTAGATAGCTATATCGATTTGATTCAGAAGAAAGGATTTGCAGGTATTAATAATTATCCAAGTATTGGTCTGATAGATGGGCTTTTTAGGGAAGCTTTAGAAGAACAAGGAATTACATATGAAAAAGAGATAGAAGCAATTCGCATCGCTAGTGAAAAAGGTTTGTTTACAGTAGCTTTTGTATTTAACGAGGAGCAAGCTATAAGTATGGTAGAAGCGGGGGCAGATATTATTTGTGTTCACTTAGGTTTAACGAATGGGGGATCACTAGGCGCTAAAAAGATTTTATCTTTACATGCTGCCAAAAGGATGGCTGTAACTATTATTAATAGATGTAATGAACTGAATCCAAACATTATTAACATGATTTATGGAGGTCCGGTTAATAAGCCAATAGATGTTCAGTATATGTACGATGATACTACTATTATGGGGTACATCGGAGGTTCCGTTTTTGAAAGGATTCCAAATGAACAAGCACTTATACATATTACGAAATCATTTAAGCAGACGAACGATTTTAAGTTGGATGAATTAATCAGTAAAATTACTGATGGTTTAGGAAGCCAAGAGGATTATATTAATTTTACAAAGAAGTATATCAGCTTACATTATATGGACGAAATTTCGTTGAATGAAGTGGCCGAAATATTAAGTTTGTCTCGCTCTTATTTAAGTACATTATTTAAAAAAGAGATGGGTATTTCATTTACTGAATATCTTATTAATTTTCGGCTTAATCGCGCTATCGAAATACTGAAATTTGAAAAAATACCGCTAAATAATATTGCTGAAATGGTAGGTTATCCGGATTACACTCAATTTAGTAAAATATTCAAAAAATATAAAGGTGTGTCACCTAAAAACTATTTAACTTCTTTCAGTAGGTGTTTGGACACCCGCTGAAATAGAGGAACTCAGTCTAAGAACGCCACGTCCTATGGCATTACTGAAATGATCGACATCGTGTTGGCCCTCGTGCAGGCCTAAGCACAAAGCCGATTCCAGACGCGATTATGCCAAAGCATAATTGATAATATAACAAAGAGACAATTTTATAGAACAAAAGCACATTAACTCTCCTAAAAGAAAACGTTATTATGGAATGGAGTAATAAATGTAATCGCTTTCTTATATGATTATTTTGACGATTTAAAGATCTAGAAGGGAGAGAGATGATATGAAAACAATTGCTTTGGCTGGAACATTTGATTCAAAAGGAAAAGAATATTTGTATGTAAAAGAGTTGATTGAATCTTTAGGTTTCGATACTTTTACGATTCATACTGGTGTTTTTAATCCAGCATTTGAGCCTGACGTATCAAATGTTGAAGTAGCAGCTGCAGCTGCAGAAGATATACAGGACATTGCGACAAAGAGAGATCGAGCAAATGCAACCGCAGTTCTTGCGAAGGGGATGGAAGTGCTTTTGCCGGAACTGTATGAAGAAGGTAAATTCGACGGTGTACTTTCCTTTGGAGGTACTGGAGGGTCATCTATCGTAACAACTGGTATGAGAGCACTACCAATAGGTGTTCCAAAAGTGATGGTTTCTACAGTTGCTTCTGGTAATACGGAGCCGTATGTAGGTACTAGTGACATCATTATGATTCCATCCGTAGTAGACGTTGCTGGTTTAAATATAATTTCGACAAAAATATTTACGAATGCAGTATTTGTGATTGCAGGTATGCTGAATTTTGACAATAAAACGATCGTGAAAAAAAAGCCACTGATTGCTGCAACTATGTTTGGACTAACAACACTTTGTATTAATCAGGCTAAAGATTTTTTGGAAGCTAAAGGATATGAAGTATTAATATTTCATGCAACAGGTGTTGGTGGTCGTACAATGGAGAATTTAATAGCTAATGGATTTATAGATGGTGTCCTTGACATAACGACCACTGAATGGGCTGATGAGTTAATTGGCGGTATATTAAAAGCTGGACCGAATCGTTTAGAAGCAGCTTCACGAAAACAAATTCCTCAAGTTGTATCGGTGGGTGCAATAGATATGGTTAACTTCGGTCCATTCGACTCTGTCCCTGATAAATTTAAAGGTCGAAAATTTTATAAGCATAATCCAACAGTTACTTTGATGCGCACATCCGTTGAAGAGAACAAACAAATAGGTGAAGTAATTGCAGAAAAATTAGCTTTAGCAAAAGGATACACAGCATTATTTTTACCGCTAGGAGGGCTATCTGGTCTAGATGTTGAAGGGCAACCTTTTTATGGTTTAGAAGAAGATAGAATGTTATTTGATACATTAAGAGAAAATGTTGACCAAAGTAAAGTGGAAATGATTGAAATCAATGCGGATATTAATAGTGAAGAGTTTGCACTAGCTGCAGCGAAAAAATTGATTGAATTAATAGAAAATAAAGAGAGGGATAGCAATAATGTCAAAGAGACAAGAACTATTGAATCGTTTTAAAGAAGAAATTAAAAAAGGTAATATTCTGTTAGGTGTTGGAGCTGGTACAGGAATTACAGCTAAAAGTAGTGAAGCCGGTGGAGCTGACATGTTAATTGTCTATAATTCTGGCCGTTATAGAATGGCTGGTCGTGGTTCCCTAGCTGGGTTATTATCTTATGGTGATGCCAATCAAATTGTTATGGAAATGGGTAATGAAGTATTACCAGTTGTAAAAGATACTCCAGTACTAGCTGGTGTTAATGGAACAGATCCTTTTAAAGTGATGGAAGTTTTCTTAAAGCAGCTGAAAGAACAAGGGTTTAGTGGGGTTCAAAACTTTCCTACAGTCGGGTTAATTGACGGTGTATTTCGTCAAAATCTAGAGGAAACTGGGATGGGCTATGATTTAGAAGTAGATATGATTAGAAAGGCTAATGAATTAGACTTACTAACGACACCTTATGTCTTCGATGAAGAGCAAGCAAAGAAAATGGCTGAAGCGGGTGCAGATATTTTAGTGGCCCATATGGGATTAACAACAAAAGGAACGATTGGTGCACAAACTGCATTAACTCTAGATGACTGTGTCGATCGAATTCAAAAAATTATTAATGCTGGTAAGTCTATAAATCCTGATATATTAGCAATTTGTCATGGAGGTCCAATTGCAGAACCAGAAGATGCTGCTTATGTTATTGAAAGAGTAGATGGGATTGTTGGATTCTTTGGTGCTTCTAGTATTGAGAGATTTGCTGCAGAAAAAGGAATAAAGGAACAAACTGAAGCTTTCAAAGGTTTATAATTGAAAGTATTTTCATATCAGAAGAAGATACAAAGTACCGGTTATGACATTGAAGCAAAGTTTGATTTAAATAATCTAAATAAATAAGACGAATCCAATTTGAAAAAAGATTGTTCAAATTGGATTCGTTTTTTGATCGCTTTTTATTTTAAATTTATTATTTTTTGGTATCTTTGTTGCGCTTTTTCTTAGCATAGTCTGCTTCAATGCGGATAGTTTTTAACTGTTTTGTCACGATTAATAATTATTGTTAGTGTATTTAATAGAATCGTGCTGATTAGTAAGATGGTTACAGCAAATACTGAACTACTAGTTGTATCCATAAGAGCAGACCAATCCTCAATCTTAACAAGATGGTTATTATATAATAATTGGAAACTTATCGATATAGCACAAGCACTGAAACTTAAAGTGCAAAAGATTAATCTATAATTGTGGACTTTCTTATTAGTACTCAAAATACTACAAATTGGTAACAGTATTGCTATTACACCAAGTACTAGGCTTCCCAGATTAAGAAAACCGAACATAGAACATCTCCCCCTTATTATTAAAGGACGAAAGTAATTGGTAATTGTTTCTTGTTAATAATTCATGAATCATAAAGTTTGTTAGATACACTTTTAAATATTCGATTTATTTTTGAACAATATGAATAATGATTTTTAGAAAGAGGGTCTGCAAAAGTCAGCATTCTAGATGTGACTCTTGCAGCAATGATTAATGTACGATTTTAATGTAATCCATCTTTTAGTACAAAGTCTACAACAGATTTTTGTTGAGAAAGCTTGTAATAAGCATCAAAAATTTCTATAAGTGCTTTGGCTAAATTTTCATTTTTTACATCATGTTTCTCTAGTATTTGATTAATTAGAAATTCCATTGGTTCTAACATTAATCCCACCTACCTTTCTAATAGTAGGTTAACATTTAGGTATAAACATTTTCTGAACAAAATAGAAAATGCCGCACCGTCGTCACACGCTACAGCTCAGACATTAAGCAAAGGGATAATTGATCAGTTTGCAATTAATACATTATTTCATACACCATATACATATTGAGAAGAAAATATTATCGAGTGAACCAACAGGTTTTTTGAATATACTATTTGAAACTAAAACATTTAGGGAGATGGTGTTGTGAGCGGAATAGATAAACGAAACAGATTAAGCGAAGAACCATTTGCTTATCAAATAACGAAAAAAGGGACGGTAGTAATAGCATACGAAGGTAAACAAATAAAAATTGTAAAGGATAGGGAGGCTGAGCGTCATATCGCAAGAATCAAAGAAGTTGAAGACAATCTAACAGCAGTACAGTTATTGTTAGCTAAAATTACAGGTAATTTTAAACGTGGTAACGAGAAAATTGGAAAAAATAAAAGAAAGTAACCTAAGACTTCTTAGTTTCACAATTCCGCTTACCAGTTTCTACACCTACTTCATAAATAAAGAGAATCATAATAAAGAAAAGAACAATTTAAAAGATAGCTAAAAGAGTTTTAACAATCTTTAGCGTCATCCTGATACCTCCTATTAGTCGGATTGATAGAATTTAAAATGATCATATAGTCAGGCAGTCTTGCTGAACAATCCTTTAAATAGGCTGTTTTCTCAAAGATTGTTGCTATTAAAACAAAGAGACAGATCTAATCTACAAGATGTGTAGAATGAACTCTGTTTTTTGAAATTTTTCAAAATAAAGGGTTCTTATAAATGCGTGTAGAATATTCACAGTAATACTAAGGATAGGTGGGATGATATGGAGAATCAGGTTTGTATTATAAGTATTTACGTGCCCAATTTAAACAAAGCAATTGACTTTTATACTAATACTTTAGGTTTTGAATTAAATAAGCAGTATGGACCTAATATTGCATCACTTGTACACGGAGAGTTACCAATTATTTTAGAGGCAAACGATAATACAACCTTTAAGCAAGATAATAAAATTACAGGAGTTGTATTAGGATTGAGAACTGAAGATATTTATGAAACGGTTAAATTCTTAAAAGATAAAGATGTGGAATTTATTGTAGATGAACCAACTAATTGTCCTCCAGGAAAATATATTAGTTTCAGAGACCCCTTCGGAAATATTTTAGAGTATCTCCAATTTGAAAATATGTAACAAGCATTTGACGAACTCGCTAGAGTTTACTCTGAAGATGTAAGTGATTATGAATGGGATTTTATAAATACAGGTGTATTTCGTTCAACGGAAACGTTAGAATATACGGCATAAGGTGGAATAAAAGCGAAGGTAAGACCTAAAGAAGGAGCAAATCTCCGCACAGATTATGTATATTTAAGAGTAAAAAATGACTCTAATGAAAGAAGGTTATTTTAGTGGCAATAGAAGGTTTATTTGGTTTAATCATTGAACCACTCTTATGGTCATTAGTTGTTTTTTTTAGCTTGCAAACAATTATTGTTACCTTCAATAATGCTGATACAAAAGCAAAGAAATATGCCATCGTCACTAGTGTCTTAGTATTTTTATTAGTTATATCCGATGATATTATGAGAATGATTGATATTATGAGAATGTAGTAGACAAACCCAAAGAAATTTTTATTTAGATTTTCACTAATTAATTCTTCTAAGATTAAGAAACCTTGATTATCGAGGTTTGCCCTAATAACGGTGCAGATTCCCATATCCCATCGAATATGGTGTTCCCTACAAGTGGATTATGGAAATTAGAAATATATTTTAATGATAAATTATTTGGGGAACTAGTTATAAACGTTAAAGAGAGTTAAATTATCTTCAACTAAGGTGCTTTAGTTTAATTTTTCGATTCTTCAAGACAATCTTTGAGAAAACAGCCTATAATATGATGGAAAATAATTTTACTAATCCAAAATGCAATGATAACCCAAATAATAATAAAAAGAATACCAACAAACCAATTCTTTGGTTTTCCAGATTGTTTTAACTTTTCTGCAGCTGCTTTATGATCATCAATCACATGTCGTGGAATTAATTTTAAAGCGAAGATAATTTCAAATGGTACAATTATCAAATCATCAAGAACCCTAGAATAGGAATAAAATCTGGAATTAAATCTATTGGGCAAAAGCATAAGCAACTATAAGCATAGCCACAAGGTTTGCATATCATGGGGTTCTTGGATCTTTATAAGACAAGTAAAGTACAAATGAATTTTGTTTTAATTTTTTAGCAAAGGCTTTAAACTTTGATAGTAAATTTCTTCTTATTGAAAAATCTTCTCCCATTGCTAGAAAGTATATATCATAAAAATACATCGGGAAGAGAAATACTTACTGTAGATCCAATGATAATATATAGTTAGATTTCAGTATTTATAAATTCCATTAGCAAAGCACTTTCATTATTAATTGTTTTAACTTTTGTAAACCCGCATTTTTCGTAACATCTAATAGCTCTTTCGTTAGAAAATTCAGGGTCTACTATTATAATTTCAGCGTCTGTTATATTAATAATGAGTTCAATAAATTTACAAACCATAATTGTTCCATAGCCTTTATTAAATAGGTTAGGATTACCGATAAATTGATCAATTCCAAAAACCACTTCATTATTTAAATAGCCTAATTCTTTTAATTCTTCTGCTTGAAGTTTATAGTATTGCATAAATCCTATTGGGGAATCGTCTAACAACAATGAAGGGGAGAACTAGAATTTCACCACGAACGCGTGGTTCATATTTTTTCCTTACTTGTTCTATTGAAAATGGTGAATTAATATCCCCGTAAAATTCTAAAACTTCTCTCGTACTCAACCATTTAGCCATTAAACCATAATCATTATCAGTCATTTTTCTGATGTGTATTTTGTTAATATCCAAAATATGTACCCCTTTCAAAAATACTAGTATATCTTAAAATAGCAAAATTAGTCTAATACTTACTGAACTATATGATGAGATGTTAAAAATGATAAATTTGTTTAATGTGCCAATATAAAATGGTCCAAGTTTCTAAGTTTTTGTATAAAAAAAGTAAATAGACAAGTTTTTTCCTGCCTAAATCAATCTCTTTATCTGTGGTCGGGAAGTTTCTGTATGATATCAGAATATATATTCATTTTTGTGTTAATTCCTACCCATTTATTTTTATCATCGATGTAACCTGCTGTAGCCGTACCATCATTATTTTCAGAAAAGAACACATTACCGTGGTTATATGGTTCTATGATCGGGTCTGTATCTAAATTCATTTCGGGTGAAACATTCCCTGCTGCTCGAGATGGCTCTCTTCGTTCTCGAAATAACTGTCCAATGGCTATTGCTTTCCCATCTTTGATTTGCACAAATGTAAAAATCCCATCATTTAAATAGTAAGTGTCTGCTCTTCCTAAAGGGAACGTATATTCATGTAAACGATAACCATCTAATGTACCAAGTGTTTTGAACTCAGTGTTGATTGGTGATGCGATAGCCGCTTTACGTGCTGCTTGAAGGTCATTCTGATTCAGTAATTTTGGATCAAACGCATAGTCCTTTGAGTTCACAAAAACAAATTTGCGAATGGATTCAAATTGAACGTTGTATCCCAAGGATTCAGAGACGAATCGTATAGGAACGAGAATGTGGCCATTGCTATTTTGAGCAGGTATATCCATTTGTATAGCTTTCCCATTTTTATAGGCGGTTTTGCTATTCGTATTTATTTTCAAATAATCTCCATCTTTATTTTGAACTGTGGCGACTTCAGTCTTAGGGTTATAACTATAGGAAAGACCAAGAGATGAAAGCACTCGGATCGGGACAAATAGATGGTTATTATCCATCAGAGGATGTACATCCATCTTGATAAATTCACCATTCGCAACAACTTCTATTGGTCTAACATTCTCTTCTGACTTAACTAGCGGTCCTGCACTTGCATGTGGATAATTGAATAACCCTAAACTTAAAGCCAGAAGTAAGCCTGACATAGATTTCTTCATTTTGTATTTCCCCAATCTTTTAGTATTTGCCAAATGTCATGTCGTTTTAATAGTTTTATCACAAGCACTCTGGATAGTACGAAAATCGTTAAGCCAATCGCTTATCTTTTTTGATTTTCTGCATTGTAAGAATTAGCCCTGTTAAACCAACAGTTAACGCAGGTGCAATACTAATTATAAAAAACCGCCATACACCTGTGTACAAGGATATTGTTAGAAAAATAGTAGGTAAACCAATTAATGCAAATAAAGAAGCGATTAAGGCGAATCTTTGATTTTCTTGCATTTATGAAACCCCCGTATAATTTACAAATTTATTCAATTGTATCACAAATAACCTATTTTTCGATTGTTAGAGGAATTGGAAATAGCCTCAGTGTCCGTTACACTCTACAGCTTAATGAGTATTCGCGATTCTATTTAATTCGGTTTTTATAGAGGAGGTCGAGTAACTGTTTCTTCCTTTAGTATTAATAAAATCTTAAATATTTGGGAATGACCGACCTTCGCGGCCAAGATTTCTTTGTAGTACTATATTCACATGAATTATTTTCGAATAGTTAATAATGGATAAAATACGTATAATAAGGATGCTATTAATATCAATTAATAGAATAATAATGAAAGATTGGAATGAGTGAAGTGTGGGTAAAATAAAAAGGTTAGTAGTTTGTTGTTTAATAGTAGTTATAGCAACATTCCACTTCGGTACAGGGAATAGTACTGTATATGCAAGTGAAAATAAATATGGGATTTATAATGGTAAAGTGGTAAACGGAAGACTTTACGCACCTATTCGAGCTGTTGGTGAAAAGATACAAGCGGAAGTAAGTTGGGATAAGGCAACAAAAACAGCCACTTTAATCAAAGACAAGAAAGTGATCAAACTGACACTTGGCTCTAAGATACTAAAAGTCAATAATGAGCAACTTCAAATGGATGTATCGTTACTTTTAGAAAATGGAAGCATTTTTTTACCGATAAGATATATAGGTGATGCATTAGGGGGTACAACATACTGGGATAAAAGTGAACGGTTGGCTTACTTATATTCAGACCCGTATGGGGTTTATGGGGTTACTGTTTATGCTCAACCACTGTTCTATAAGGACGGCTATAAGCTGCTGGATGAAGCCATTGCAAAAGTAAAAAATGTTTCAAACATCTCTCAAAAAAGGCAGTATTTAAAGCCATACTTCACGGATGAAATGATTAATTTAATTATTATGAGAAACTTAACCTTTACGGATATGTCCGAAAATGGAGGTTATTATTCTTATCCAAAAGACACGAATATGAGGATCAGTCGTAAGGTTTATGTATCTGGAGGAGAATTGGTACAGTATGTTTTACTTACAAAGAGAAATAATCAATGGCTAGTGGGTTCTCTTGAAGAAAAATTTGTTCCATACAGGCCATAGAATTTTGTTTACTAACTACGCTTTCATCTTAGGTCATTGACTGTCGTTTTTGAGACAGTAAGAAAACAACTTTTTACAGCCAGTTGTCGCTATATAGCAGGCGACTGGTTGTTTAGTTTCGTTTGAAGACGGATAATTTGTTAGTGTCATCGAGCAAATGATGGGGTAATTGATAAGGGGTTGAATTAGCAAAAGCTGCCGTACCTTATCTGCCCCTTACCGATAAAGAAAAGGAAACGACTTATTTTGATGGTATGAGGACGCAAGGAAATACGTATGACCTTTTGAAAAAATAAATGGCAACGACATACAACTTTATTTTAGATATGCAACAACTGAAATTCCAGAGGATTATAAACCTGAACCAGATATGCCAAGCGATGCAAGGGACGTAAAATTCCATTATGATATCACCTAATCACCAGTTTTGGATGAAAACGGGGAATTTGTTTTTAATTCTGATACATTCAAAACCGACCAATTTCTAGTTAGTTACAAAGCCGTGGGAATTGAAGCAATCGTTGCTCCGAATACTGCAGTGTTAGTGAACGAAATAAATTAAAATTAACTTTTATTCGACAATTCATTGCTAACTAATAAAACTGTAAATGTAACAGATGTATCAAAAGGAACAAATGTAAAACATGTAGCATCTTTTGCTATCAAAGAGTTGTCTATAGCTACAGGAATTTTAATCGGCATCAAACACACTTGAGAGATTTTGCGTGTGTCGAGGTCATTCAAATTCCGAATGCTTCAAGTAGCGAATAAATCAGTATGGTGTTCCAACAAATCATTTGCCGACTTATGTTGAAGAAGAATTAAAAGTGTCTTTACACATTACTAAAAGAACATGAAGTAAAAATGAGCGCCGCAAAAGCAAATACACGATTAAATTAATTAGGTCTACTAAAGATTAAAATGTCTCAAGAAAATAAAGCTTCTAGGCTGCAACTTAAACATGACATAAACTTGAATAGCGTCCACTCATTTCATTTATCAAAGTAAATTTTAACGTATAGTTTTGAGGTCGATGTTACTCTCAATAGGAGGGAGTACTATCGAAATACCCAAATGAAAAGTGTTTAAAAGCAATTTTAAACTTCTCCGAGTATTATAATCTTACTCCCCACAATCAATAATCTTGGTGAGTGGTGGAGTAGAGCAGTTAATGAAATGACAAAAAGAGATGTTCAATTATATTATTTTGCTATTCAAGGTGCATTAAACAATGAACTATATTCTCATAAAATAGTTTCTAAAATGTTTTCTGAGCTTGAACGACGTAAAAATCAGAGATAGAACATTCACATTACGTAATTTAATTATGTCTAACACCCCCATTCGGGGGGGTTCTTTCATTGGCAGGGGTGAGAAAAATGTAAAGGTATGAAAATAGTAATAGAAATCTCTCTATTATTTATGTATATTTATGGTTGAGGAGGAATATATAATGAAGAAATTTTTAGTGTTATTATGCATGTCTTTGTTCTTAGTTGCTTGCGGTAACTCAGAAGAAAAAAGTGCTTCTGAACCTGTCAAAAACCAAGAAGAAGATTCTGAAGAAGCAAATCAAAAAGTGTCTAAAAAAGAGGGAAATACAAAACCTGAAGAATCAAAAGCCCCAACCCAAATAAAATTAGGTGAAGTGATGGTTGTTAATGATTTTGCGGAAATCACTTTGAATAGCAATAATTTTGGTCAAGTTATTAATCCGCCAAATCCAGGTGATTTCTACACATACTATGAAAATAAAGAACCAAATCAAGTGTATTTAGACAGTGTTATTACCGTGAAAAGTTTACAAACTTCCGGGAAAGTTGCAAGTGATTTTGTAAGTCTAAAAATTATTTACGATGATAAATATGAATATACAACATTTTCTACGCTAGAAGAAAATGGGGGTAAAGACTTCACTTATTCAAATATTACTTATATTGAGCCATTACAAACTGGAGTGTTGCACTTTTTAGCATCTTTACCATCTGAAACAGAGAATGATGGCAAACCATTAAAAGCCGTTTTTACAATTAATGGTGAAACATTCGAACAAATAATTAGATAGATTCACCTTTTGAAGACACTCATCTCTGTTGTGTACCCCAATTTGTATCCCAAATAAGTAATGTATAACGGGTATTAAAGGATAACACTATTTTTTTAATATCTAAAATGCAAAAACCCCGCCAAATCAATATTTTTACGCTATAATGGTGGACGAGGTGAAGAAAATGTTTGTAAGTGAGAAACAAATTGAAATTCGATATGCTGAGACCGACCAAATGGGCGTGGTGTATCATGCGAACTATATTATTTGGATGGAGATAGGTCGTTCACAGTTAGTCAACGATGCAGGCTTTGAGTATGCAGAGTTAGAAAAAGATGGTTATGTATCGCCAGTGATGGATTTATCCATTTCTTATAAGGCAGCAATGCATTATGGACAAGTGGCAACGGTCCGTACATGGGTGGAAAAGCACGATCGTCTACGTACAACATATGGCTATGAAATTTTACATGAAGATGGCACGATTGCAGCTACTGCTCAGTCCGTACATATTCTAGCGCAAAAAGATACGTTACGTCCGGTGTCCTTAAGTAAAATTGATCCGGTATGGGATGCGAAATACAAAGAAATCGCACGCGAGACGAAATAGGAGAAACATATATGGAACTATTATTAGCGATAGGTGCAATTATGGCATGTCTTGGTGTCGTGCTAGGCGCTTTTGGAGCACATGCATTAAAAGATAAATTTGCGTCACCACACTACGCAGCCATTTGGGAAACTGCAGTGCAGTATCATATGTACCATTCATTAGGTTTACTGGGGCTTGGTATTTTATCGAGTGATGCTCTTTTAGGAGCTTCTAGTATGCTTTCTTGGGCAGGTTATTTAATGTTTGCAGGTATAGTGTTTTTCTCGGGTAGTTTATATGTATTAGCGGTTACAGGTGTGAAAAAGCTTGGTGCGATTACCCCAATCGGTGGTCTGCTATTTATCATTGCCTGGGTGCTTGTGGCTATTTCCGCATTTTCTTAGGCATATACACTATAAATAAGAGTGAGGTAGTTCCTATGGAGCTATCTCATTTTTTATAAAGAAGTAAAAAAATGAAACAAATTGGTCTATTTAAGCGTATTACATAATGATTAGATTATTTTAGCATTCTAGCTTATTTCAACGGTTGCTCAAACATCCGCTGAAATACAGGAATTCAGGTTAAGCACTTCACGTCTGAGAAAATACCTGAGTGACAAGCGTTGTGTGGGTATAAAGCCTGCAGACGCAATTATGTCGAGGCATATTTGATATGGTAAAATAAGTCTTAAGTATATAAGTTGAAGGTGGGAATAAATATGGGTTTATTAAAAGCAGGAGTTGGCGCATTAGCAGGTGTTTTAGAAGATCAATGGCGTGAATATTTCTATTGTGAATCACTGTCCGCTGATGTTCTTGTGGCAAAAGGTTTTAAACGTACTTCTAAACGAGGGTCAAATAAAGGTAATGACAATATTATTAGTAATGGCTCTATTATTGCTATAAATGAAGGGCAATGTATGATGATTGTCGAGCAAGGGAAAGTAGTGGAGTTCTCTGCTGAGTCTGGGGAGTATGTTTATGATACATCAACGGAGCCTTCGATTATGTATGGCAGTGATTTGTCTGAAGGTATTATGGAAACATTCAAGCAGATTGGTAAACGCTTCACTTTTGGAGGAGAACCTGCAAAGGATCAGCGTGTGTACTATTTCAATAAAAAAGAAATCGTAGGTAATAAATATGGGACACCAGCACCGGTTCCTTTCCGTGTGATCGACCGTAATATCGGCCTAGATATTGATATTGCTATTCGTTGTCATGGCGAATATTCATATAAAATTGTAGATCCATTATTATTCTATACGAATGTTTGTGGAAACGTAGAGCGTGAATTTACAAGAGATGCCATCGATAGTCAATTAAAAACGGAGCTGATGACTGCGTTACAGCCGGCTTTCGCACATATTTCAGCAAGCGGGGTTCGCTATAGCGAAATTCCGGCTCATACTGTAGCTCTAGCAGATGCCCTAAATAAAGTGTTATCAGAGAAATGGCTAGCAACACGTGGTTTAGCAGTTGTATCATTTGGCATAAGTTCTTTAAAAGCATCTGAAGAAGATGAAGCAATGATTAAACAACTACAAAGAAATGCAGTGATGCGTGATCCAGGTATGGCAGCGGCTCATTTAACGGGTGCTCAGGCGGAAGCAATGATTGCAGCATCTAAAAATGATGGCGGAGCTATGGCAGGATTTATGGGTATGAACATGGCAGCTCAAGCAGGTGGTGTTAATGCAGGACAGCTTTACCAAATGAATGAGCAAAATAAACAGGTAGCCCAGCAACAACAAACAGCGACGAACTCAGATGCATGGAAATGTGCATGTGGCAACGAAAACACTGGTAAATTCTGCTCAAATTGTGGGACACCAAAACCTGCAGAAGAAGGATGGGCTTGTACATGTGGTGCTGTCAACAAAGGCAAATTCTGTGGGGATTGTGGTGCTAAAAAACCTTCAGGAGCATTACAATACGTTTGCGATAAATGTGGGTGGCAGCCAGAAGACCCTGCGAACCCACCAAAGTTCTGTCCTGAGTGTGGCGATGTGTTTGATGAGAATGATGTTAAGTAAGGGGATGACTAATGATGCCAACGCAAGATGCTGAAAATATTAAACAAGTAAAGCTTGATTTTGACGCTGAGTGTCCATCATGCAGTGCATCTATTGAATTTAATCCCGCCTCTGGAAAGCTTACGTGTCCATATTGTGGCTATGAGACTGAAATTGCAGACCCAGAAAAGCAAGAGGAAAAAGTTGCCCAGGAAATGGATTTTGCAATGGCTGAAGAACGTGGGAATTTCAACTGGGGTGTTGAGAAAAAAACAGTTATTTGTAAATCCTGTGCGGCAGAAACAATTTATGATGCGTTACAGGTAGCCGATAGTTGCCCGTATTGTGGTTCTAATCAAGTTATGGAGGCAAGTGCTAAAAATACACTAGCACCGAACGGAGTATGTGCATTTGAAATAACAGATAAGCAAGCAGGAGAGAACTTTCAAAGTTGGATTAAGGGGAAATGGTTTACACCAAAAGCAGCAAAAGAAAGTGCTAAGCCTGATTCATTTAAAGGAGTTTATCTTCCATATTGGACTTTTGATACTAAAACAAGCTCAAGGTATTCTGCAAGGTACGGTAGACATCGAACAGTTACAGATAAAGAGGGAAATACCCGAACTGAAACGGATTGGTATTCCACAAGTGGTTTTTATCAGGAATTTATTGATGATCATTTAATTAGTGCAACAGCCCGTTATGATCGAAATATGATGAGAAAAATAGAACCTTTTAATTTACTCAACAATAAAGCTTATAAACCAGAATATGTATCAGGCTTTTTATCAGAACGATACAGTATTGGTTTACAGGACGGATGGAGTCAAGCGAAGAGGGAAATTTCAGATCATCTGGAGGCACAAATTACTTCAAAAATACGTTGGGAACATAATGCGGACGTAGTATCTAGTTTACATTTCTCAACAACGCATGATGATATTACATATAAATATCTAATGTTACCAATTTGGCTTTCTTCATTCCGCTACAAAGAAAAGGTTTATCGATTTATGGTGAATGGACAGACAGGTCGAGTAGGTGGAGATGCCCCGATTTCACCACTTCGTGTAACAATTGCAGTTATCGTATCATTAATCACGATTGCGATTATTTGGTATTTCTTTATGTCAGAATAGTTATGAGCAGTATTCCTGTAGGGTTAATCCATACGTTGGAATGCTGCTTTTATCTGCTTTCAGGAAATAATTGATTTAGTAGTGAATGCGTCAGCACAAAAAATAAATGGGTGAACGGCTGAATCGTTGTAGGAAATAGGATGAAAACTTCTAGTTATCACGGCTTTCACTTCCGATAGTTGCATAAATTATTATAGGAAGAAATTCTAAGGGATTTTACGCATTACTACATGAAAAAGGCGAATCCATATGTTTGTGTGGCGCCAAATAAAAATATATGTACTTAAGCAACCTATTTTATGGAAAAGTCGTTATGAAAGATGAAATGTCAAAAAAACGCAGGATTTAGAGTACGGCTGTGGTATGAAAAAGAAATGTTATATCGTCAAAGTAATAGTACTTTTATGATCTTTCTTGTTAAGAAGTGATGAACAGAACATGTGTGAAAAAAATTATTAAGCGCTAATTCATTTTATTAATACATTATCTTGGTAGGATCTTGTTAAACTTCAGGACAATTTATTCCATAAAATAACGTCATTTGAAGTTGCCAATTTACTTTAAACAAATTATTATACATTCAGAGAGCTTTTTTTATGAAATGAGCTGTGAATGTAATGTTATTCTTGGATAACATCATGTATGGAGGTTTCGACAATGGATGCAATTGAAGTGTTAACAAATTTAGATCAAATACATGGGTATTTTCAACCTATATTTAGCGCGGATGCGCATACGGTGATTGCCTACGAAATTTCCGGACAGTTACAAATTGAAGGTCAACAAATTAATTTAAAAGACTTTGTGGATAACGAAGATATTCCAGAAGAATATCGTATCGATATGGAACATAAAATTTTACACGCTGCATTAGCAAAAATAGACGAAATCGGACAGGATATTGATATTTATATTCCAAGTAACCCGAACTTACTGATGCAGGATTTCGGTGAAAGTCATTTTAATATAATTCAACAATACATTAGTGAAGAGGAGTTACATCGTATTGTATTAGTTGTTTCAGAGCATCGTTTTTTAGGTGACATTAATAAGTTGCACCATGCAGTACGATACTTTACGACGTTTGGAGTCAAAATTGCTATTCAAGAAGTAGGAGCGGAGAGTCATCTAGAGCACATTGCTTTATTATCACCACAAATCTTAAAGGTCAATATTCGTGACTTAAATTATGATTCTTGGTCCGCGCAGTCAGATATGATATCAGCAATAGGTAGCCTAGCTTATAAAATTGGCGCAAATCTTTTATTTGAAGGAATCGAAACAGTTTATCAATTACAATTTGCCTGGAAAAATGGAGGCCGATTTTATCAGGGCCGATACTTGGCAAATTCTGCATTGACATTCGTTGAGAAGGATATTTTAAAAGAGCGTTTTAAGGAAGAATGCCAACAATTTATTACCTCTGAAAAGAAAATTTTGGAGGCACAATATTTTGAGTTGAAAAAGTTGAGGGAGGAGCTAGAAGCGATCGTCCATCGTGTTAAGCCTTCTAGTGACAACATCACACATTTAGAGTATCTAGCGCAGTTGTTGGATAGTTATTCGTTCCGAGTATATATTTGCAATGAAGATGGTTTCCAACTATCCCCAAACGTCATGCGTATAGATGGTCAGTGGGAATTGCAGCCTAGGGCGATCAATAAAAACTGGAGTTGGCGACCATACTTCCTACAAACAATCATTAAAATGCGCAACGATCAAAGCGGAGAAATTTCAGAGCTCTATCGAGATATCGAGACAGGAGAAATCACAAGAACATTTTCGATTGCAATTAACGAGCATGAGTACTTGTTCGTCGATCTTTCGTATGATTATCTATATGAGCATAACATTTTTAGATAGTGCTACAAATGCTTATATATCAGGGTTTCTAGGGTACAAGAATAACTTGTACCCTAATTTGTGTAAAGATGATCACTTAAATTATAATGGATAAATGAATTATTATTTTTGCAACTGTGTAACAGCAACAGCTTCTGCAAATCAATTTATGGGCAGGAAATCTTTTGATTGAATGCTTATTTTTTATGGTAAAAACATTTTTATGATGTAATTCTACCAAGGCATTTTAAAAGTATCGCTGTTAAGAGGCTGAGAAAAAAGCTAAATGTAGAGGAGAGCAAAGGAAAGAGAAAAAATTAGATATAGTAAATCTCCATCCGTTTATTTATATTTATGGAGGAGGGATTTTGAACAATGAAAAAATTATTTTTAGTACCACTAACATTGCTACTAGTTATTTTGTTAGTAGCATGTAACAAAGATAACGAAAGTGACAGTGGTAAGAAAGCCGAAAATGCTGATCAAACAGCAGAGGAAACACCATTAAAAGTCTGTGTTGGACAAGCCAATGAAAAAGTCGATTTATACCAAAATTTTCGGTATAAATCGACTTTTAATACTTAATATATAATTGAAAAACTTAATTAGTTACAATATCCAGTTTTCTAAAGTGGATTGAGAATGCTTGTGTTATTATTGTTCTTTTCCTTGAATTTCTTCATTGAAAAAGTGGATACCGGTATGTCCTCCACCTTCAGCAACCATTTCGTTTGAAGCTATTTTTGTTGGAGATGTTCCAGCTCGTGTCGCTGCTTGAGCAGTTATCCGCTCTGATATGTTTTTGTCCATTTCCGCAGTATTTAAATAGGATCCTAATTTAGTTTTTGCATTATTGAGCATACTTAATGCTTTATCACGGTTTTCTTTTTTACTAAAAAAAGATGCTATTAAAGCTAACGCTGTAATTACAACACCTGTTCTTCGTTTCGCCATTATTAACCCCTCCCCAAAATATTGTATATGGTTCTATATTTTTTCTTTTCCCTATTTTAAGAGGACTAAACATAACGAATAGAGTACAACAACAAAATTCGCCGTGAATTTGAAACGAATCATGTCACTTTTAGAAGAAAAAGATAGTAGAGGAGAATAAAAAAACCAATTCATGTTCAATATCATTTGAGCAAGAATTGGTCTTTTTTTGCATTAAAAACGGGATGTTTTTCAGTCCCTTGTAATATATAGCATCTTTAAAAGACAATATTAAAAAGTTTTCCCATTATTGATATTGTGATTTATGAACTGTGTTTTCATTACATTCTACCTTACTAACATCCGCTGAAATATAGGAACTCAGTCTAAGAACGCCACGTCCTGTGGCAATTTTTCTGTGCGAAAGCGAAGCGACAGCAACAACACACGACTGAGTGACCAACATCACGTTGGCCCAAAGCCTCCGCGGATGTCACGGAAATTGAAAAGGAGTTCGTAAATGATGTTAGCCTAAATCATCGCATAATTGAAATAAATTATTTTAAAGGAATTCCAAGACCTAATGCAGAAGCGATCGAGACAATAGAGCTAATAACACCTAGTATACTAGTTAATTTCTCTAATGGTTTTTTAGCTTTCTCATTATCTCCATTTTCAATATGAGTTTTAAGGAGTTCAAAATGAGCTTCTGCAATTTCTCGTTGTTCATCTGCTAGGTGCTGAACTTCTTCTTGAAGCTGTTGTAAAGCATTGATAATGTCACTTGGTGGGCTAGCTATCCCTTGACTGAGTGTACCATTGTTTTCAATAGTTATATTACCTTTGTTTTCTCCAAAAGTTAGACCACCATATTTACTAGATTCACCCATATAACCATCTCCTAATATAATAGTAACTTTCCCAAGTTTTGATACTTTATCCAATACTTGATCAGAATTTTCTTTTGTTAAAATATGGATAATTTCTCTTAAACTCTCGGGTTTATTGTGTTTAGTTATCCCGACATTTTCCTTTTTATTAGCAATTTTTTTTTTGAAAAACTTTGTCTGAAATCCTCACTTAATTCAATGATTGGAATAGCGTTCAAAGGATCAAAACAATTCTCTGTACCACAATATTTGCATGTAATGGAATCGATATTTTCAAGTTCGGATTTACTAGCAGTTAAAATACTTCTACTACATTCCTCACATTGAAATTCTAATTTTATAACGAGTGCTTCTTGTTTTTCTAATTCAGATAATTGATCAATAACTAATCCAAGAGGCAAGTTAGTTATTTTTGCAATATAACTATGGTAAAATTTATCAATTTTACTGATAGCAATTACCTCAAGTGCATTATCTATTTTTTGAGAAATTTCCCATGGCTTTAAATTGCTCAATACTTTTACCTCGCAGAATAAATTTGGTAAATCAATTTTTCTCTAATATAATCCAATACAGGTTCAGACGCAAATACATTGAACTTAAATGTCTTTGTATTTACACCGATTCGAACAGAATATTCTTGTTTAACACCATCAACACTGTGTTCAAATAGTATAGATCCTTTTTGTTTGGAAAGATAAGGCTCTAAATAATTGTATAAGGGTAAACCTCTTAGTTCTCTAATACTACCTAATCCTATCGTTTCAAGACCACTTAACAGTAACAAAGTAAAAGGTGTTGTTTCTAAAATACCGGTGATATGTTCGCAATTTAAATTTTGCTCTAGAACTGATAATTCACCATTAGTATAGTATTCGTCAATTGCAGAAAGTATACTCACAATGGATTGACCCTGCGTTTCTTCAAATGTATTGACTAATCCTGCTGGTCTTCCTGTAGCATCAATCAGCCTTCCTTGAAGGGAATCCGCTAAAGTCGCAAGATTACCACCATAATTTTCTAATAAATCATACTGTTTGAATTCATATTGTTCATCAACTACTTTAGTTAACCAGGCAATTATTTTTTTTGCAACAGCTGAACTTGCTCGTACTTCAATTATTCCCTTAACTTCATCAATGTAAACTGTTGTAATTTCATGTTTAATGTATTCTCTACGGTTTGCTAAAAAGTAATCAACATTAACACCTGTTCTATGAATGAATCGCAAATAATATATTTGTGAACCTTCGATATCGGCAGCAGCAATAATGGTAGGATCAATAGGAACATTTTCGCTATTTGGTGTAACTACTGTTTCGAAAGGATTAAATGGCATTTTATTAATAATACTTTGTTTAAAACCTGTTAAATCAGTTTTATTTGTCGCCTGGTACCAAGCTAAGGAAACTGCTCCAGAGAAAATATTATCGCTAATTATTTTAAGAACATCGCTATTAGTATGCTCAAAAACATCCCATACTCTGCTAGCTAATTCATATACATTGCCATTGGTATCTAAAGTCATTTTATTACAAATCTCTTTAAGTAGAGTTTTGCTTAATCTATGCAAGTCTTGGGGGAAAATTAAAGATTTAATAGTGTTCATGTAACACCCTCCAGAATTATATTCTGTGTTCGATGAAAGTATGCATTTTGCTTAATAAATATAATAGTATATGTATTGAAAACCCAAAAAATGACAAAATAATGTTGGTTGACAAGAAAAGATGGACATATATAGACCAAGATAGATGTAATTAGAATAAAAATGTTAAAAAGTGGAATGTTTATATGGAACGTCAATTCAGTACTACACTCTAAATTAAAAAGTCACTCATTAAAAATTGAGTGACTTTACATAATTATTCAGCAAAATGAAATTAGGTTACAAAGGAGAAGCTTGTTCTCAAATGTACCCCAATTGAATTACCTTTAATTACTTTAAACGAAGAATGTTAGTCAAAGTTTTTTCCGAAAATTAAAGTATTTGTGTTAATTCTGCATTTACAAACCTTTGGGCAGTAATGAGAACCCCTGCAGCTGTTCTACCATAAACGCTATATATACCGCCAGTTTGGTTAGGAACGATTTCAACTTCATATTGAGCAGAAACACCTACACTTGGAGTTACGAATGTTGAACCGTTAGCAATTGCGGCAAATGGAGTTGTAGATAGTAATTGTCTTGCTCCGTCAAGTCTAAAAACTCTTACTACTCCAGTTAGTAAACCTCCAGTTAGATTGAGAATTTTGACACGAACGTTAGCTGCATTAGCTGGTTGATTCCCTGTATTTTCAATTGGTCCTGTAGTTAAAGGCAATTTAAATTCACCTCTTTCCAAAAATAGATTGATAATCCGCAGATTACATAATCATTGTATTCAGTTTCTATAGACATGCTCTAAACGTATTCATCAGTTTTCAATAAAAATGTAGAAATTGATATTTATATATTTCTTCTTTAGCTATCGAATGAGCTATGACTTTCTACCATTTTGGGTGTATTATATGAATAACTCAGATGAGTAACAGTACATAATAAGGCTTTTTGATAAGGCGGGGTGAGAATAATTTATTGATAGGAGTTCCTATTCTGGTATAATTAACTGCGAGAGAGGATGATCAATATGAGTAAAAACATCGTTGTTATAACAGGGGCAGGTAGTGGCTTAGGTGCAGCGCTTGCTAAAAAATATTCGACTTTAGGCTATCATATTTGTTTACTTGGTAGAACAAAATCAAAGCTTGAGAATACGGCTAAAGCGTTAACTAATGGCTATTCTATTTATGAGGTGGATGTTTCTTCAAAACAAATGGTTACTCAAATAATTCAATCTATACAAGATGATTTTGGATCCATTCCTTTATTAATTAATAATGCGGGTGTTGGCTATTTTGATAATGCTGAAAACTTGAGTGAGGATTCAGTTCATCAAATGATTGATATTAACTTAAAAGGAACAATTTTTTGCACACAAGCAGTATTAAAAGGTATGAAAGAACGTAATGAAGGAACAATCATCAATATTGTTTCAACAGCTGGTCTAGAAGGAAAAGTAACGGAATCTGTTTATTGTGCTAGTAAATTTGGTGTACGCGGATTTACCGAGAGTCTAGCATTAGAATTAAACGAAACAGCGATTAATGTATGTGCTGTATACATGGGTGGTATGAGAACAGAGTTTTGGGACGGGATATTTACTGAGGAAAAAACTAAAACATTAATGGATCCTAATGATATCGCGGATATTATTATGGACAATATAAAACCAAGAAAAGCGTTAGCTGTAACTGAGGTTGTCATTAAAAATAAACGATAACTACACAGTTTTTTCGTGCATCAGTTGCTGAAAGCTTTTGAGCAAAAATTTAAATCCTAATGGATATCATAAAAAAGATCAGTTCTTATTTTTTTGAATGAGAATCTGGTCTTTTTATGTCTATTCAAGATTTCAAGCTTATAAAGATTATCTATGCACTATACGTTACAAAACTGTCATGTTGTCATGTTTTTAGTCATGTAAAACGATTGTTGTAGTCCGAAATGCTTGATATAGTTAACGGTGCTGTTATGATAATTTATAACCTTATACCCAGCATTAATTGCTTAAAGGAGAAATGAAAATGAAAGCACTATTAAAAATCTATTTGTCTATAATTGTTACGATTGTGGCCTTTTATAGTTTAACGCCTACAATCGTAAACGCAGATGCAAATGAAAAAACTCAAATGATTGATCAATTTATTCAAGAGCAAAAGGTGATTAGTAAAATTCCAGGGATATCGCTAGTAATTGTTGAGAAGGGGAAAACGGTTTATGAAAAAGGTTTTGGATATGCCGATGTTCAGTCAAAAACACCAGTTACCTCCAATACATTATTTGAACTAGGATCTACATCGAAAGCCTTCACTGGACATGCCATTTTAAAATTGGAAAAGGAAGGGTTACTAAAACGCTCTGATGATGTCCGAAAGTATATCCCGTGGTTGGAGTTGGAATATAATGGAGAACCTCGGACGATTACTATTAATCAGTTACTGTATCATACAAGTGGTATAGCTACGAACACAATAACAAATATTCCTAAAAGTAACGAAGAGAACGCACTTGAATTGACTGTGAAAAACTTGCTTGATCAGCCATTAAATAGACAGCCAGGTAGCTCATTTGAATACGCAACAGTCAATTATGATGTTTTAGGACTCGTTATTGAAAAGGTTTCAAAACAACCGTTTGATATGTATATCAAACAGCATATATTAGAGCCAATCAATATGAAAGATTCATTTGTTGGACTTCATCAAGTTGAATCTAATGAGATGGCGTCAGGATATAAAATAGGACTGATGAGAGAACAGGAATACACACCACCTATCTACCGTGGAAATATACCTGCTGGATATATTATTAGTAATACAAACGATATAGCAAACTGGTTAAAGCTTCAGTTAGGAAATAGCCAAATTAATGCGATTGAGAATAAAATTATTCAAGAATCGCATATTCCAGATCAATCTGTAGAGCCATTCGATACGGATACATACTACGCAAGTGGATGGGGAGTTAGAGGAAAAGAAGATAAAAAACAATATATATTCCATGCTGGAGAAAACCCTACATTTTCATCTTATTTCATCATGCAGCCCGATGAACAAATAGGAGTAGCCGTATTATCCAATATGAACTCGAGCTATACAACTGCAATAGGGCAGGGTGTGATGGATTTATGGGAAGGGAAAACGGTAAATACTATTCATGCTGACAACTTTCAGAATTTGGATAAAACGCTGTCACTTATATGCGTTATTGTTGTAGGCTTTGGGATGTTTTTAAGCGTTTTATTGCTACAATCCTTGCAGAAGGTTATTAAAAAACAACGTATTATTGTAGCTTTAAATATGAAAAGGGCTTTATTATTAGTTTTTCATTCTTTAAGTGTTGCAATAATTATTGCACTGATCATGATGTTCCCGAAAGTATTACCTGGGGGATCAAATTGGGAATTTATTAAAGTATGGGGTCCAACGTCAATTACTGTGTTATTTTATAGTGTAATAGTGTCAAGTGTGATTTACTATTTAGTAGGTTTGATAAAAATCTTTACGAAAAAGGAAAAAAATTAAAAATGTAGAGATTTGATTGTTAAAGGAAATTATGGTAATGTGAAATTAATTTTAGGTGAGGGGGAGAATCCAAATGAAAAAAAGATCAATACGTTTTTTATCTATGGGTATCGGATTCTCAACGGCTGTTTTTTTCTAAAATGGAGTTTTTAGGGGCGAGTCTGCCCTTTTTTAGAAAAATATAAACCTAAAGGAGATTAACATGAATACTAAAATAACACGCAAAAATCCAATCCAAGTACCTAGCCCTGTTGGCAATTATAGCCATCTTACAATAATTCCTAAGGATGCAACAATGTATGCATTATCTGGACAGATTGGAGTAGGAGCTAGCGGTGAATTGCCATCGACACTATCAGAGCAGGTTAAAAATACATTAAAAAATATTCAATTAATATTAGAAGCAGAGGGACTTAACGCAAACAATGTGGTGAAGGCCAATATTTGGGCAACTGAAGAGATAGATTGGGATGACTTCGATCAACAATGGGAGATGATGTTTGGAAATCCTTATCCATCTATGACGATAGCTTATATTACTGCTTTAGGACTTCCTGACATTAAATTAGAAATTGATATTTGGGCTGCTAAATAAGCAGAGTACCGACAAAATCTTTAATGATTTTGTCGGTTTTTTATTAAAAGTGAATTTTTGGGGTAAATGATATGAAAAAAAGGCCACTTTTCCTAAGCGAAAAGTGACCAAAGAAAGATTTAATAATGATGGGGGTGTGTTTTTTGCCCAAGGTATGAGCAAGTTGGAAGCAAATTAGATACACTACCATCTTATGAAAAAGAAAAGAGGGCTGTTAGGCCTTTGTCTAAATCAACAACTGTTTTTTAGGTGTGTTTTTTAGAATTAGTAGAATTTTTAAGTAAGGAAGGTACTGTCCAATACGTACCCATGCGCCATAACCACTCAAATGGACCAAATTTAAAGAATTTTAACCAAATTTTACTGAAAATCAATTGGAAAATGTAAATGCCTATACAAATCCATAGAGATTGGATGAAACGAATATTGCCAATAAGGTGAAAAGCATTACCAATTATTAAAATCAGCGCAGTTTGTCCTAAATAATTTGTTAATGCCATTCGACCATAGTCTTTTAAAGGTGAAAGCAAAACTTGACATAAAGGACGTTGTAGTAAAAGCATTAATAATCCTACATAAAATGCTGATACAAATGGGCTAAATTGAAGCCCGATTAGTGTAAACTTTTCAATGTTTGTCACATGTACCTTAAGCTCATCTTCTGTCATTTGATCAAAGTTCACCATTGCCTCTGGGACATAATGCCATTGATACAGCAATCCCCCTACGCTAATAAAGAACATAATAACTGTCAAGATAGCTATTCTTTTACGATTGTCATGGATCTTTTCAAAAATTCGATACTGCCCAGCAGCTAATCCTAGTAAAATTAGAGGGAACGGCATAGCAATTTTGAAACCAAAATAAGCGGTTACCGCTAATAAAATAAGCCCTATAGTCAGGTTTATTTCTTTACGAACTTTGTAAAAAGGTAACGCTATTAGCCCGAATATTGCATAAATAGTTAATGCTTCTCCAGGTTGGAAATAAAAGTGTACAAGTCCGATTAACAATAAAATAATAATTCTTCTAATAAATAATAAGTAGGCATTTTCATTTTTAGCCATGGCACGGGAAATAAAAATATAAAAGCCTACACCAAATAAAAATGAAAAAATGGTGAAAAACTTACCTTCTACAAAAAGTGTTAAAAACCTATTATATGCAACATCCACAGATGTGTCTGGTAGATTAATCAACATTAATGCTGGAATATTGACTAAAATAATTCCTAATAAAGCAAATCCCCTTAAATAATCTAGTGTATCAATTCGTTTGTTTAATTCAATTGGTTTCATTTTTCTCACTCCTCATTGACAAAGTATACGGAAGTTATCCATAAAGTAGTAACGATGAATGTTACGCCAATCTTACAAAATCGTCATATTACTTTAGTCATTTTCTGGATACATAGATAAAATGTCTTTTGCTTGCTGTCGTAAAATATCGACCAATTCTTTCGGTTCTACGATTTGTGCATGCATGCCAAGTCGATAGAAAAGGGGACTAATAAAATTCAGCTCTCCTTTGTCTATAATGGAATTAATATAACCGGTGCCATCTTCTTTGATCACGACCAATTCTTCAAGGTTTGGTGCGCTTTTGCATTGTCGCACACCTTCTTTTGATAATAGTACATGTAAACGGATAGGTTGTTTATTTTCAAAATTGCTACTAAACCACTCCTTCAAATTTACAAATACCTCTTTGTTTTCTTCACTTTCTATAATGGAAAGTATGCGATCTACACGAAACAGTAATATTTTTTGTTTTGTGAAATCAAAGGCGGGCATATACCACAACCCATCATGAGCATACACACCAATTGGATGAGTATGTTTCGTAGTTGTACCTGATTTTGATTCATAGTGAAAATGTAGATTTTTGTTTTCAATAGCTGCCTCTAAAACGTCTTTCAATAAAGGGGTTTCAATTGCCCGTTTAGGATTCCAAAACGCGATGTAAGATTGAAGTTGATCCACTTTCCTCTTTGCCTCTTCCTGAAGCGAGCCATATAGCTTATGAGAAGCGGATTGTATTTCCGTATTAAAGGGTAAATCACGGTAATAATGAAGAGATTGAAACGCAAAGAAAATCGAAACGGCTTCATCTTCTGTAAATAAAATAGGTGGAAGAAGTCTGCTCGATAGGACAGTATAGCCACCGTTCCGCCCTTGTTCTGCATAAATAGGCAAGCCCATATCACTTAAATCTAAAATATATCGATGAACCGTGCGAATCGATATATTGAATTCATCGGAAATTTCCTGAGCAGTAAATTTCTTTTTTGCACTTACAAACAGAAGGATATCTAATAGTCGTTTTGCTTTTGACATTTTCTCACCTTATTTTCATTTAATCATGCCAGTAGTTGTCATGTTTTTTGTTTAGTATAGATCTTGTTCAGTAGTTTTTCAAAAGTTTAAAGGAGATGATGTTATGTCACGAGAAATCATTTTATACATTGCAACTAGTTTGGATGGATATATTGCGAAAGAGAATGATGATTTACAATGGCTAGAAGAAGCAGAGGGGGAAGGGGATGCTGGATATTCAGACATGTATCAATCCATTGATACCATTATTATGGGTAAAAGAACGTATGATTGGGTTGTAGACCATATTGAGTCTTTTCCATATCCCGATAAGAAAAATTATGTATTTACAACGTCACTAAGTGGACAAAACGAACATGTTGAGTTTGTAAATGAAGATATTGTAACGTTTACTAAAAAGTTAAGGGAGCAGGAAGGCTCTAAAATTTGGATGGTAGGTGGAGCGGGAATTCTCGATCACTTTGTAAAGGAACAGTTAATAGATGAAATAATTATTACGGTTACACCGCACCTATTAGGTTCTGGCATTCCATTGTTCAAGGATAATAATCCATTTCAAGACCTGGAGTTAGTAAATACACAACGCTTTGGGCAAATGGTGCAAATGCATTATAAGGTGAAGAAAGAAGTTTGATCATTTATATTTAGGTGACAACCTTCAAACGTAAGTAAAAAAATAGACCAGACATATTCTATATATTTTATGTTTGGTTTATTTTTAATGTTTTTGATTGTAACGATTGTTGTTTTACCTTGTCTTCCTCAACTAACGGTACATGTTTGTTCATGTTCGATAAAAACTTGAGTAGTTTTTAATCCAATCTAATATTTCTTAAAAGCATATTCTATTAGAAATAGTGGGGTGAAATTATGTCTGAAAAAAAGAAAATTACTAGAATAAAACCTATTGGTTTTTGTCCTCCGGTTAAATTCACAGCGCTTAATAATTGTTGTCCTTCAGTCCCTTCATCTTCATGTCTTTGTGACTGTTGTGTTTCTCCACTTCAGTCAGTCTTACAACAACTTGTTGGGCAAACTGTAATTCTTGGTACTATTGCAGACGCACCTAATGTACCTCCTCTCCTTTTTTTATATACTATTGTTGAGGTGAATGATTTTTTAGTTACTGTTACAAATGGAACTCAAACTTTTGTGGTAAATATTTCTGATGTAACAGGGGTAGGTTTTTTCCCACCCGGACCTACTATCAATTTGTTACCGCCTGTTGATTCTGGATGTGAATGCAATTGTCGGGAACGGCCAATTAGACAATTGCTGAATTCACTTATTGGTTCCACAGTAAATCTTTTGGCAAGTAACGGGTCTATTGCAGTAGATTTTAACGTGGAACAAACAGGTCTTGGTATTGTGTTAGGTACACTACCAATAAGTCCTAATCAACCAATTTTTAGATTTGCAATTTCAACTTGCAAAATTGTAGCTGTAGGGCAAACTAATTGAATAAAGAATGATATTTAGTGAGTCAGTAGTTATTAAAAATTAATAGTTTTATTCTTGAACTAACAGGCTGCATTAGTTTAGCAAAAGACAGCGATTCAGGAATTTCATCTTCCTCTGTCAATTGATGAACTTTACCATCAAGATCAAAGCTAAATAAGAAAGGAGGATAACTAGCCTTTATAAGACTAATTATCCTCTATTCTTATACTCTTACATAAGATCATCAGCCTCTTTTTCCATCATTAGGAAAGCGAACGGTAGATTTCTCCCGTGATTCCCTTCATTTGATGCACACCTGTGTCAGTATTGGTCATCATAACAATCCCTTGTTCAAGGTAAGGGTAGGCGACTAGCATACATTGAAATCCAACACCCCAGCCAAGAGAGGAAAACTCAAGGTTGTCACCCATGCCATCTAGAAATACGCCGAGACCTGTCCATTCTTTACAGCCTTGTGTGCGGAATAGTTCTTTGACTTGTTTGGACGAAATGCCAATTTTACTTTGGCCTTTGATAGCATTCATAATATCCAGTAATAATTTTGTTAAATCGCTCGGGGTAGTCCATATACCACAAGCTGCAATATAAGGATAAATAGAATATTTCCCTGGAATTAACGCTCCATTTTGATCATGACCACATGCAAAATTTTCTAAATTCGATGTTGAAAGAGAGGTAGAAAATGTACTGTTCGTCATACTCAGTGGTTTAAATATAAAAGTGTCCAGTAGATAAGAAAAAGGTTTTTGCGTTATATCTTCTAGTAATAGTTGAATAAGGCAAAAGCCCGCATCAGAATAGTGAAATTCACTTTCAGGTTCATATGTCACTTCAATGGCAGTAGGGCAAAAAGCCGTTGTACCATTCAATATTTCTACCATGGACGGTATTTTGTTGAAAGATTCTAGTTCCATAAAACTGCCCTCAGGGTCCACAATACCAGATTGATGACAGAGTAAGTTGCGTAATGTAACTTTTTTATGCTTTGTCAAAGGATTGTCAGGAACCTTCCATGAAACTAGTTTTTTATTAACTTCTTCATCTAAATCTACAATCCCTTGTTCTACGAATTTCATTACTAAAATGCTTGTTAGAAACTTACTAATTGAGCAAGCGTTGAAAATGGAGTGCTCATTAACTATTTTATCGGTACCTGTTTCTAGAACACCAAAATGCTCCTTCTTACTGATTTTTCCCTTTTCGATAGCTACAATGCTTAAACCTGTTATACGGTAATGCTCCATGCGTTCACGAATGTTTATCATCTATTGAGCTCCTAGTTTTTTCTTCATTATAACAGAAAAGGGAACTTGTGTTCTTTAAATAGTTTTTTTATTTTGGGCTATTTTCTCCAAGATTGTTGCTTCTAGTTTGCTATCATCATTTTAGTGCAATAAGAAAAGCTACCAAAATGACAGCTTGCATCTATAACTCTTGCACCCTTTAGTGGAATAGGAATTAAACTATTTTATTGTAACGATAAAAGTTTATTTAATTAATTTAAGTATATTTTTTGAGTTTTTAATCATACCTAGCAACCCAAGTTCTTTTTTTACGTCTTCTGTTAATTTCTTCTCTGCAATTTTTTTGATTTTTTCTTCTGCATTTGAAAAATTACCGGAATTAAAAATTGGTTGTGGATCATATTCAATAGTAAGTTGAATTGCTTTGGTTTGATCTTCACCAACTAGTTTATTAGATAAATGTAAAGCCATATCAATACCAGCAGATACCCCTGATGAAGTTATATATTTACCTTGTTCTATTACTCTTTCTCTTGTTGCAATTGCCCCAAAATTGCTAAGTAAATTGATAACTCTCCAATGCGATGTTGCTTTTAATCCATTGAGTAAACCTGCTGAGGCCAATAATAATGAACCTGTACATACAGAAGTTGTCCATTTTGTAGTTTTATCTACTTCCCTTATCCAATTCAATACGTTTGCATTTTTCATTTCCTGCATAAACCCTATAGTTGAACCTGGTATTATTAAAATATCTGCATCTTTTATATCATCGATGTTGTATTTCACATTGATGTCTATAAAACCTGAATCAGCTTTTATTTCTCCTGTTTTTTCTGCGACAAATAATACTTCAGTATCCTCCATATTCTTTAAAACTTCATAAGGCCCAATCGCATCCAACATAGTTACGCCATTGTATAAAAAGATGATTACCTTCATACTTACTTTATCGCTCCTCTCGTTCTACAAACTAACTGACAAATAACCAATATCCTTGTTAAACTAAACTGTTTCAATAGTTGAATAGCACCAATCTTTTCGAAAAAAGCCTTATTTTTTCAATTGTGCATGTACAATCATACAAATACTATCTTTTGTAAAGTCACTTTTGTTCCATGACCCATATAGATGTAACAAGTCGAATCCATTTTGGTCTAATAGCCTTTTCAATTCCATTGGATATGTATAGCGAATTCGAATTGAATCTTCGAAAGTTGAATGTTCTAGCTTATTGATAGAACGACCAGTTAAAATCTGTGTAATAGGGTCATATTCTTCATGGTGTTGAATGGTTAGTTTTTCTCCATTGCTAGTAACCAAGCTTTCCTCGTATTCATCTACAATAGATAGCTCGCTTAGAATAGGGTTCCGCGTATCGAATACAAATTCTCCTCCAGGATGTAGATGTTGTTTAACGGATTGGAATAAAGCATTTTGACTTTCATTACTTAAAAAATGTTGAAATGAATTACCTGTCATATAAATAAAATTTGAGGTGATTGGTAAATGAAGTTGTGTGCAGTCTTGCACAGTGAAATGTACATTAACATTTTCCTTTTTCGCTTTTTCAATAGCTTGCTGAATCATCCCTTCGTGAATATCAATTGCATAAACCTCATATCCTTGCTTGGCAAGAGGAATAGCTAATCGACCTGTCCCACAAGCTAATTCAATAATCGTAGCGTTCTTTGTTTTTAGGTGATCTTCAATATAATGTAAATCTACTTTGTGATTTTCATAAAGTGCATCATATTCAATAGGGTTATTATATTTCTCTAGATTTCCATTAAACTCATTTTGAAACATATATTTTAGCTCCTTCAACTTTTTCTTTAATTGTAAGAATATTGTATAATGTATCCAATATTCGTGCAAATTAGGTTCTTATAATGTAATGGTGTTTATAAATGAATGCCATGTATATAAGTTAATTGGAGTGAAGGCGGTGACTCCTTGTGGATCAGCGTCACAGTTGAAATCATGGAGCGAAGCGGCTCATCGGACGCCCCCAGGACGCTTTGCTATGTGCGAAAGCGAAGTGCCAGTGGCAAATGTTTTAACTGCACGAAAGCGAAGCGCCTAGGCGGAACAGAAATCAACCTACGCTATTGCGATGAGCCATAAATAATATTAAAAGATGATTAGGAGGGTTTGTTTGAACAAAGAATTTCCGCGTAAAATACATATCATTGGTTCTGTTGGGAGTGGGAAGACAACTTTAGCGAAAGAATTATCTGAGAAATTAAATATTCGTTATTATGAATTAGATAATGTTGTTTGGATCAGACAAAAATCAGGGGATATTAGAAGGACCGATCAACAAAAAGTGGATTATTTGCAAAATATTATTCTTACAAAAGCTTGGATTATTGAGGGAGTTCATAATGAAGAGTGGGTAGAACAAAGTTTTTTGAATGCAGACTTAATTATTTTCATAAATACGAATTATTACATCAGAATCTATCGAATAATAAAGAGATTTACGTTACAAAAACTCGGTTTGGAAAAGTCCAATTACAAACCAACCTTTTCAATTTTTATAAAAATGTTTCAATGGAATCGTTATTTTGAGGAGATTAGCAAACCTAATTTTTATAACAAATATGGAAAGTATAAAGACAAGTTATTGGTCGTAACAAGTAAAAGGGAGATTCTTAAAAAAAGCATATCCAATAAATAAAGGATACGCTTCTTATATGTGTATTTTAAGCATTTTTCTTCGTTTTCGTTGCTCGTTTTCTCGTTGCAGGCTTTTTCGTTTTTTCTAATGAGGCTTGGAGCGCTGTCATTAAGTCTGTGACATTATCCGGGACTGGGCGTTTATCGTTAGCTGAAATAGTACTCGTAGCTTTTTTCTCCTCTATAAGCTCCATTAATGCATTGCGATAATCATCTGTATATTTTTCAGGATTAAATTCGGTCGTTAATTGATCAACGAGCATCAGTGCAGTTTCTAGCTCTTTTGGAACTATATTTTGTTCGCTTGGCACATTTGGAACATCCCCAACACTTCTTACTTCATCAGGGTAATGAATCGTTTCCATCACTAAAGCGTTTTGATAAACGCGGACGATCGCTAATTGCTCTTTTGAACGGATAATAATTTTAGCAACGCCTATTTTTCCGGATTGCTCTAAAGTTTGACGTAGAAGGGAATAAGCCTTTCCACCAGTCGAATCAGGAGATAAAAAATAAGTACGTTCAAAATATATAGGGTCGATTTCAGTTAATTTCACAAAATCAATGATTTCAACGGCCTTATCTTCATTTTCCTTCCGCAAGCTCTCTAATTCTTCTTGATCTAATACGACAAACTTATTTTTGGCATATTCATACGCCTTCACAATATCCTCATCTTTTACCTCTTGGTTACAGCCTTCACAAACCTTTTTATAGCTAATAGGGGTATGACATTCTTTATGGAGCTGTCGTAATTTAATGTCTTTATTTTCAGTAGCGGCATGAAGTTTTACCGGTATATTGACAAGACCAAATGAGATACTGCCTTTCCAAACTGTATGCATTTGTATCACCTCGTTTTTCTTACTATGATATATTTTACTTATTTTTATGTATCTTAAACTGAAATCGTCAAAAACTGAAGGTAAAAAGAAAAGTAGGTATTCTTATGAAACCGATGCTTTTAACGGAAGTGCTTGAAACGCCTATTGGTGAGGAATGGATGTACGAAACAAAATATGATGGATTTAGATGTATGTTAGTATGGGACGAACAGCCAATGTTAATAAGTAGAAATGGCAATAACTTAAATAACTTGTTTCCAGAGATACTCGATTTTTGTAAAAGTATATTTAATAAAGTTAAAAAGTATTTACCACTTACATTTGATGGTGAATTAGTTTGTCTCACGAATAACTTTAATAGTGATTTTTCGCTCGTCCAACAAAGGGGGAGAATGCAAAACAAAGATGTTATTGCTACACATGCAAAAACTTTTCCTTGTCACTATATAGCTTTTGATTTACTGAGCTTAAAAGGGGAGTCGCTAACAAGTAAGTATTTAAAAAAACGCAAACAGCAAATTTCTAAGCTTTTTACGACTTTAAAGCTCCCGGTGACTGTCAATTATGAGGATCAGCGTCCTTTGCAGGTGATTAGTAGTGTGGAGCATAGTGACCCTCTTTGGGAGGCTATTAAGGTTTACAATGGAGAGGGCATGGTTGCGAAGAAGAAAACAAGTAAATGGGTTGGGGATACACGCTCGGCGCATTGGTTAAAAATAAAAAATTGGAGATATGTTACGGTCATCGTTACGAAATACGATCATAGCAATGGTTATTTTCATGGCAGTATTTATCAACAGGAGAAGTTAGTTGAAGTTGTTAGTTTTAAACATGGAATGTCAGAGGAAGAACGTAAAACACTTATTGCTTTTTTTCAAGCAAATGGGCAGAGAAATAATGAAACATGGGAATTGGAGCCATCTATCTGTGTTGATATAGCATGTATTGATTTTGATGGCAGCAAATGTCGAGAACCGCGTTTTCATACATTTCGACTGGAAATATTACCAGAGGATTGTCATTGGCATCATATGCAGCGTCAACTTTTTCCTATTCCAGACACTGTTCTGATAACGCATCCTGATAAGCCAGTTTGGCCTGAAGTTGGTATTACGAAGGATGGTTATTTGCATTATTTGCAAATGATTTCTCCGTATTTGCTACCTTTTTTGCGAGATCGACCACTTACGTTAATTCGATTTCCACATGGGGTGCCGGGTGAAAGCTTTTATCAAAAAAGTAGTCCCGAGAAAATACCTGCATTTGCTTCAACAGGTTGGATGGACAATATTCATTATCTTGTATGCAATAATCTAGAAACATTACTATGGTTAGGCAATCAGCTTGCATTAGAGCTACACATACCTTTTCAAACATTACAAACAGATCATCCGACTGAAATTGTCTTCGATTTAGATCCACCTTCTGTCGATCAATTTTCGCTTGCCGTTTCTGGGGCACTGGATTTAAAGGAAATGCTCGATTATTTTAAGCTCCAATCTTTTGTCAAAACATCAGGGGGTAAAGGATTACAGCTATATATACCATTACCTGAAAACGCCTTTACTTACGATGAGGTGCGCGTATTTACTGAATTTATCTGTCGTTTTTTATGTGAGCAAAAACCGGAATTATATACGATTGAGCGTTTAAAGAAGAATAGACATCAAAAATTATATTTAGATTATGTGCAGCACGCAGAAGGCAAGACGATTATTGCGCCATATTCAACTCGTGGCAATGAGAAGGGATTAGTGGCAACGCCATTATACTGGGAGGAGGTTAATGAGCGTTTAACACCAGATCAATTTACGATTCCTGCTGTAGTGGAGCGTATGAAAAAAGGGAGCAACCCATTTAAAAATTTCCGCGAAATAGGGGAGAGCCAGGATTTTCAATCGGCTTTAGAACGGTTAATGGAGCAATGAGGTGCTTATCCACGATTTTGGACGTTCTATTCATCTTTTCAGGGTTTCTATCCACGATTTTGGACGTTCTATTCATCTTTTTAGGGATTCTATCCACGACTTTGGACGTTCTATCCATCTTTTTAGGGATTCTATCCACGATTTAGAACGTCCTATCCATCTTTTCAGGGTTTCTTCTAAGTATGAACAGGCAGATAGGAGCAAAACCGATAATAGCAAAAAGCATCGGCTTTAGTGGCGATGCTTTTTAACAAGATTATAATTTTATTATGTAATCTAAGTCTTTTAAATAGATTTTAATTTCGTTTGCTATATCAAAATTTAATGTTAAATTACTTACTAAAGTTGACTTTATATTTCTGTTCGTATTTGAAAGCAGGCGGCGCTGATCATGGGACGAAAATAGATGTGATTCGGTCGAGGGAAAGAATTTGATAACAAGCTAATTTCAGAGAGTCTTGAAACATTCGGTATCCAAAGATCACCGGGCATGAAAGGATGCCCTTATGACTACGCTGTGGCTGAAGCGACCTTTAAGGTATTTAATACAGATTTCGCTAACGGAGTCCATTTCTCTTCTCTTGAACAGCTTGCTTTTGAACTTGATGATTATGTTCATCGGTTCAATAACTTTCGAATTCAGGAACACTAAGCAAAAGCCCTTATAATTTTTGTACAGTTTAGTGTTGACATACTACAGTATCATTATCTTTTAAAGAGTACGTTTAGGAACGTACTCTTGTCGATTTGAAAAAAAGTTATACATGTGAAAACAAATATAATCCATAATTTTATTTTAATAAAAAATTTTCAAGGTATTGCTCTATTTCTTCAATTGAATTTATAGAGAATTTTTTATCTTTATAACTTATGACGCCCTCATTTATGCACTGAGCTATTGAACGATTTAAGCTTCTAATTGGTGCACAGACCTCATTTGATAAAATTTGCTTTGTAAGATTATCTAAATCACCGATTTTATAATGATTATGTATGCTTAATAAGATACGATCTTTAACTGTTAGCAATGATAATTTTGCTGTAGTATCTGAACTTAAAGTTAATTTTGAAGCAAGTTGTTTAATTATGTAAAAATTAAAATTAAAATCGGTTTTCATCCATTCATAAACCTTTGTTTTATGGATCGCTATCGTTTCACAATTTTCTTTTGCAATAACACCGAGTGTTTTAATTTTTTCATTAAAAATTTCTATTTCCCCAAAACAACTATATGAATCATAAATATATAGGGAAAGCATCGCTCCTTCATAACTTTGTCTATACACTTCTGCTCTACCTGTAATTAGAATATAAAGATAATTATTTTGTTCATGTGGGTGAATAATAAGGCTACCTTTCTTATATCTTCTATAAATAAATTCTTTCTTAATACTCGTTGATGCATCATTCACAATATCTTTAAAATCCATATTTTCGCCTTCTTTTCGCTTTTGGTCATTTGACCTATTTTCATTATAGATTGAATTATATAATCAGGACAAATAAGTATTGGAGGTCTTGTTATGAGGAAAATTATTATTGACACAGATACTGGAAGTGATGATGCTGTAGCGTTAATTATGTCATTAAAATCAACAAATCTTAAAGTAGAAGCGATAACAACTGTTTGTGGCAATGTCCCAGTTGAATTGGCAACAAAAAATGCACTAATGACTATCGAAGTTGTTAATGGTCAAAAGCCATCTCTTTATGTTGGAGCAGGCAAACCACTTATGCGTGATTTAGTTACAGCTGTTAATGTTCATGGTGAAGACGGAATGGGAGATTGTAATTTAATAAATCCTACTCTTTTGCCAGAAACCAAGCATGCCGTAGATGCTATCCTTGAAATTATTGAAAATAACCCTGGTGAAATCGAAATTGTAACCATTGGTCCTGTTACAAATATTGCCCTTGCTATTTTAAAAGCACCTGAGACAATGAAAAAGGTAAAGCATATTTACACAATGGGCACTTCTGGATTTGGCCCTGGAAATACTACACCTGTTGCAGAATTTAATGTGTATGTAGATGCAGAGGCATATAGTATTATGCTCAACTCAGGTATACCTATTACCATTATTGGATTTGATGTATGTTTAGGCGAAGCAGCATTGAATAAGGACGATATGGATGTATTACTATCAAGTGGTAAAGAAGAAGCTGTGTTCTCTGTTAAATGTAACCGTTCCTTGCTTGAATATAATTTACAAAGAAGTAATGAGCATATTGTTGATTTACCAGATGCCGTGGCAATGGGTGTTGTATTATGGGATGAAATCGTCCTTGAAGACAAGTTATGTTACTGTTATGTGTGTACTACAGAAGCTGCTGCCTATGGTCAAGTGATAGTAAACGGCGGTAGTAAACTTGCCATTTCTGATGGATTTGCAGGGCACACTCCTAACGCAAAAGTGTGTAAAACCATTGACAATCAGTTATTCAAGAAACGTCTATTAGAATTATTAGTAAGGTAACAATATTAGGAGAAGCGATTGTAAAAAAATCAGATCTAGACCTTATTGCGCTGTTTGAGTCCAAACTGAGTTCCGTTAAGTTGTCAGAATTTAAAAAAACTGCTGAAGAACTGTCTCAAAATTATCGTTCTCTAGTTCGTGGTGTTGGTATAGCTGTAGCATATTACGACGACACGGTTACCCCCTCAAATTATTACGAAAATGCATTTCTAAAGGAACTCTGTGTCTGTATGTATGGAGAGGATTTAGGAGAACGATTTGGTCCGTATAAGCTTACATCGGAGATAGCAGTCTCTTTAATGGTGATATTTATGAAGCTCTTAAACGGACGTTTAAAAGGTTAGAAACAGCTTCTAAGGAAGATTTTGAAATATTTACACAAGGCTTCTCTCGTAAACTCATCCGAACATATTATTCAATGGTATTGGTACGTTCTCAAATTTGGACGACACGACTTCATGAACAGTCTGAAGTCTTTATTCATCACTTCCCGAAAAAAGAATCTATTATTCGTACGCTACTAAATTGGATAGATGAACCGCCGCCGGATTGAGAAGCTGTGTATGAGTTGTTTAAGCGTGAGGGTGAATGGGCTAGTGCAAATTTTTCAAATGAAGCCAAAATTCCTTATGAAATGTAGTGTATTGCTTGAATTTAATTTCTTTTAGTAAATGTCTTTTGTAGCGAAAGCGAGGCGTCAGCTATAAGCGCTTCGCTTTCACACAATAAACATTTACTCCGGGTTCTAGTTACGGGGAGATAAATCAATTCTCTTTTGCCTGATTAAATTTCTTGAGTCCGATAATATTTCCTAGAATTGTGATAATAGCAGTTCCTACGAGAACGATCATTAATTCTTTGTTATCGAAATAATGATACGAAGTTAATGAATTATTAACATGTCTCATAAAAAGAACTATTGCGTAGGTTGTAAAGAAACTGATAGTTGCACCAAGTGTAAAACCACTGATATGCAACCAGTTGTTATATTTCTTTAATAAGAAATGAGATAAAAACACAAGAATGGTTGGCAATAACAGGATATAGAAGTCAATTGTGTTGCTAATAAAGAAGTTTGGTATGTAATCTTCGTCTGATTGATAATGATATGAGTTATATGAATCGTTAACTATTTCTATAACTTTAATTAACCAAAACCCGATTATTGTTCCAAATAGTATCGGTTTGCAAGTAATTTTTTTAGTTAAAAAATAACAGATAATAAACGAAATAATCACGGTAATAGGTACCATGAAGAGAATACCAAGTAAATATTGCAAATCCATCTCAAAACCACTACCACTACCACTTAATTCATAATAAATGACTGCTAAAGAATAAAATGCGAGAACTGCGGCAATAGCAGTAACTAAATAAGTTGTTACATTTAAAAATAATTTCAATTGTGTTGCTCCTCTTTTTATGTTTGTTTAAGACTGTTTTCTGAAAGATTATTGCTGTAAACAGAAAGATATAATTCATCTATGTAATGCGTAGATCGCACTCAGTCTTTCTCTTTTGAGATTTCGTGAATCGAATAATGAGAGCACCCGCTAGTTGAACAAGCCAAATGTTTACCTCTTTCGCTTTTCTAACTAAGGTTGGATTGTATTCTCAAATAATTTTAAACCAATATAATCACTTGTTGGAGAAAAGTCATCTTTCCAATTTCATTCCATAGAATACTTTACCTATCAAATCTTAACAATTTTTTGCGTTATTTTATATATGTAATTTTTTCCACTTCTTACTTTCGACTTAAGAGGGAAGCAATGTGTTTATTTTGGAGCATTAAGTATTTTCTATAAGAAACAGCCTTTTTTTTATCGTGTTTCATAAGAGATCCTAGCTCACAGGATTTCTTTATCAGCCTCTATTAATTATTATCAATCTTTGTTTAAAACCACAAAAAAACCACCCCGTATGAGATGGTCACTACTGTCTTGCTATTAAACTCAAGTACCTCTGTTACTTGAGGAAGTAATTATAGATTAACAGGAAAGGACGAGCGAAATTTTTCAAGAGAAGTTGGCAGGTACTAGGCAAAGGGGCCGTCTACGGAATCCTCAAATAAATCATGTTCAAGAACAACATTCTATCCGTCGTTCTTTTCTAGATAATCAAGAATCCCCATTGCAGATACAATGGTATCGAACGGGATTGTTTGATAAACGGGATGATTTTCTGCGATACCGTTTTCCTGTAAATAGTTGTGTAATAATGCCTTCAAGCGACTATCTAAAAAATGTACTTGTTCTTTAAAATCACTAGATACCGTTAACGCTTTTTTTCCTTCAGCTAGAAATAGTGGCGTCCAATAGCGCACTTGTCTGTAAGCTTCAGCCGGATTTCTATATGCACCGAAATGACCGAAATACAATTCTGAAGCATTTAACTTTTCATAAAGCTGGATAGATTGCTCCATTGTATGTGGGTCATACTGATTCGGTGAAGTGGAGGGAATAATTAAATCAATTGCTTCGCTCTCCATTTCTGGATAACGTACACCAGTAGTATCTCCAACAAACAATCCATTCGTAGCAGAATAATGCATTGATACATGATGCTTTGCATGACCTTCTGTATGATAAAACGTTAGCTGATGCTGGCCTAAAGATAGTACCTCCTCATGGCCAATTTCGATAATGCGTTCAGCATCAATAGGTACAATTGGATCAAATAGACGATCGAATTCTGCTCTGTAAACACTCTTAGCACTTGCAATTAGACGACTTGGATCTACCATATGAGATACACCTCGCGGATGAACAACGAATGTGGCATTTGGACAGCTTTGTAAAAATAAACCTGCTCCTCCAGCGTGGTCTAAATGGATATGCGTAACAATTACATATTGAATATCCTCTAGATCAATATGTAATTCATCTAAACCTTCTACTATATATGGCATTGACGGACTAGCAGAAGTCTCGATTAAGGCAATTTTTTCATCAATCAACAAATAAGAGCTTGTACGCTGTTCTCGATTTAAATCGTGTGTATCAATACAATAAAAATTTGGTGCAAGTTGTTTGACTCTCCCCATAAAATGATCCCCCTTTATTTCTGTTGAGTGCGAAATATTCTCTAATATGCAATTTTTATCTATAAAAAGTAGTGGTTATACTTTATAATAATAGAAAATTATACTGAATGTCCATTCATTTTTTAGGAGGATTTGTTAATGGAGAAAAATATTCGCTACGATACACAAAAGGTCCATCGAGTTAATATAGCCATCATTGCAATTTTGGCTGCGCTAATTTGTGGACCGCTCATATTTTCAAAGGGCATTATGTTCTTATTTGTTGGACTTGCCGTTATTGCTTTAGCAATATGTAATTACTTTTTACCAATTAAAACGTATGTTAAAGGCTTTATTTTTGGAATAATTCCTTCAAGTGTTGTCTTTACGTTATTTTTAGTTGATAGCTTTTCATTAAATAAACATTATATTTTACTTTGTTCGGTGGCCATTATTGCTCTTTATTTTAAGAAAGAATTACTATTGCTCTTTGGCGTGCTAACAAACATCAGCTTCCTTATTCTTTATATTGTTAAGTCGGAATCATTATTAGGTCCATTTGATGATATAACGGTATTCATTACGCTTCTAGCGATTATGAATGGTGTTATTATTGCATTATATTTAATCGCAAAATGGGGCAATGAACTAATTGAGCATGCTGCAATTCAACAAAATGAAGTAAAAACGTCATTAAATCAACTTGAAAATACGTTTCAGGAAATTGAAAAAAGTAGTCAAGCATTGGATGAGCATGTTACACATTTCCAACAAACAATGCAGCGAATATCTGGGTCTAGTAAACAAATTCTTTTAGCTACTGAGGATATTTCTGCAAGTATTCAGCAGGAATCATCTAGCTTACAAATGATTCATGGCACGATGAAAGAATCTGTGCATTTTGTCAACGAAACATTCTCAATTTCAAAGGATACTGTTTCTAAATCTACTGATCTTCAGCAGGAGATTCTAATAGGGTGGAAGAAAATGCAGGATGCGATGGTGCAAATGGGCGTAATGAATCAAGCGATGAGTTCTACAGCCGAAACTGTGAATGAGTTACAGACTAGCTTGAAAACCGTAGATAGTTTATTAAAGGGCATACAGCATATTGCAGAACAGACGAATCTACTTGCTCTTAATGCTGCAATTGAAGCGGCAAGAGCGGGGGAGCATGGTAAAGGATTCGCCATCGTTGCTGATGAAGTGCGGAAATTAGCGGAAGAAAGTGCTGCTATTACGGTAAGTATTACGAGTGTAACGAGAACTTTGTTCGAAAAATCAACAGAAGCTCATCAACGCTCTGATGATGGTGAAAGAGCGTTACAACAAGGGGAAATGCTTTTACAAGATGTGAGCAACTTCTTCAATGTTCTAAAAGATTCATTTAATAATGCCAATATAGATTTAACTAGAGGGATGAATGAATTAAGCAGCGCCATTTCTCAGTTTGAAACAATCCAATTCCAGATTGAAAAACTTAATGACATGACCGAACAAAATGCAACTTCTACAGGAGAGATTGTGCACTCGGTGGAGGACGAACATAATATGCTTGAAATGATGATGAATACAACTAGTCGAATTCAAGAATTAAGCGATACATTAAAGTCGCTTGTTATGAAAAAAGAAAGAGAATCTTTTTATGATTGTAGTGGGAATTAGATTGACATAATTATTTTGATTATTTAGAAAGGGGGAAGAGATTAGAAGATAGGTTTTTTTAATTTCAGACTAAAGATGGATGTAAATGGAATGTGTTTTTTATATATTATTTCATAAATAAAGGTGAAATGGGAGAATGTTGAAATGATAAAAGGTTTATATGAAGCACATTTACCAGTTAGTAATTTAGAAAACTCGATTGTATTTTATCAAAAGTTAGGGTTAGAACTCGCATATTATAAAGGAAAGGTAGCTTTTTTCTGGATTGTTAAAGGAGAAAGCTGGTTAGGTTTATGGGAAAGTGATAGCGTTGAATTAAAATACCATCCATCTATCCGACATTTGGCATTCAAAATTGACGAAGAAGATCTTGAGCATGTAAAAGAGTGGTTGTCTTCAATTGGCATTAAAGTTCGCACTGAATTTGGCCTTACTTCCGAACATCAACCTTTAGTATTATCAAACTATCCTCATGCACATGCAGCAATTTACTTTTCAGACCCGGATGGTAATTCATTAGAATTAATTACACCATTGAGACTAGATGATATGGAGAGTTTTAATGAGATGTCTCTTGAAGAGTGGAGAAAAGGTTATTCCGTTTAAACTTTTAGCGGATTTTGTGGAATTCTTTAGTGGGAAATTCCATTACAGCAAAAGAGCCTTCTACCATGAACGGTAAGGCTCTTTCTTTTGTGGAAGTGATATTATCCATTTTTCAATGCGTTACTGTCGTGATTATATTTAAAAACGATAGCAAAAATGATGGCCAAAACGAACGTATAACCGCCAAAGAACAACCAAATATTTTGCCAATTTCTTACGCCCTCAACTGTGAAATAATCAACTACTTTGCCACTAATTATAGCTCCTAAATAGGCGCCAAAACCATTGACCATCGTACTAAATAATCCTTGAGCACTGCCTCGAATACGATGATCGACTTCTTTTTCAACAAAAATCGCTCCCGAAATATTAAAGAAATCAAAGGCACAACCGTAAACGATCATTGATAACAGCAATAGTAAAAATCCACCGCCAATTGGGGTTCCATACCCAAAGAAAACAAAACGTAATGTCCATCCAATCATACTGATTAGTATTACTTTTTTAATGCCATACTTACTTAAAAAAAACGGGATGGTGAGAATGAAGAATACTTCTGAAATTTGTGACACTGATAATAAAATAGCTGGATATTTAACAGCAAAGCTATTTTTATAATCAGGGTTCAATGCAAAGTCGTGTAAAAATGGATCACCGAATGTATTAGTAATTTGAAGCGCAACGCCTAATAGCATTGAAAAAATTAAAAACAAAGCCATTTTTTTATCTTTAAAAAGAACAAAAGCATCAAGCCCCAAAAGGCTTACCCACGACTTGTCCTTTATTTCGTTGGAAGTTGGGCATGCCGGAAGAGAAATTGTGTAAAGCGCAAGTACTAACGAAGAGCCGCTAGCAATAAATAATTGAATATTACTTAATTCAATTTTGGAAAGACTAATAATCCACATCGCAAGAATAAAACCAATTGTCCCATAGACACGAATAGGCGGGAAGTCCTTTACAATATCAAACCCTTTGTTCTCCAAACTAAAATAAGAAATCGTATTCGATAATGCAAGTGTTGGCATATACACGATTGAGTTAAAGAGCATTACCCAAAACATCATAGTAGGATCGGAAATTTGAGCCGCAATAAATAGGGTAATCGCACCGAGGAAATGCAATATTCCGTATAAAACATTGGCTTTTACCCAACGATCTGCAATGATACCTATAAGACTGGGCATAATAATGGCTGCAAGACCGTTAGAACTATATACGATTCCAACTTGCGCACCGGTAAAATGCAACGTATTAATCATATAAGAACCAAATGTAACGAGCCAAGACCCCCAAATAAAAAATTGAAGAAAAATCATTATTTTAAGCCGTAATTTTATATTCATTTTTTCCTCCTATAGAAGGTGATGTAGTTGTACTGAGGCAATAATGCCATTTAAAAAGTTATTTCTTTCGTAATTCACTACTTTGGATTTTTGAACATAACTACAGCATTTGCTCCTTGTGTCCGAATCATACGAACTTTATTGGGGTTTCTTTTGAAGGATTGTCCTATATAAAGTAACAAAATTGTTTTAGTGAAAATTGCAATAATATAGAGATGCCCTCTACGGAAATAGGAAGGTCTAGAAAAAATATAACAAGAAGGATTTTAGTTTTTTGAAAAATTAGGAAGTGCATGTTCTTTGATACAAAATCTGGAATTTTTTGATAGGCAATTTAGTTACAAAATAATATAATTAATAAGTGACGTTTTGTTTTAAAACTTAAAGTTTAGGAGTAGGTACGTTGGAAATGTTTATTATGGCAATATTGGTTACATTAATTTTTGGCAGTTTTTCTTATATGCTGTTAAAGTTTCCTGATGATTTTTTAAAGATGAGTTCCTTTTCAGAAAAATTCATTAAGAAATCATTTTTAAAAAAATACGTTAAGTTTATCGGCTGGTGGTTTTTAATACTTGTGATAGGTGTATGGATTATAGCAATTCTCTCTTTATTTGAATGAAATTTTGAATTAGTTGAAAATAATGTATGTCCTTCTAAAATAGGATTGTCATTATTACACATAGAACGAGAAAATTAAGGAATAGCATTCCTATACATACCTTTTTTCAACAAAGTGAAGTTACTCATTTGAAAAATAATGAGTAACTTTTTTCTATTTTCAATTACTTCAATAAAGGACAATGGGGCAACAGGCATTTAATAGAAGGGCTCTCAGACGTATTGAAAATCCAGTCGACGGGTAATTCTCCGTCACGATTCGTCTGAGGGCTCTTTAATTGTATACGGAAGTCCAATCAATTATCTTTATGACTAATGTGTACATGTTTTATTAGCAATGCCTCTAATCTAAAACTATCTGTTCCTACGAAACATAATGTTTAGAATTATTTTAAAGATATTTCATAAAATGTATAACTATTTAAAAGGAGGTAATAAATGCCGTATAAAATGTTTGGTGCCGTTAGATTCTAATTAAATTATAATTCTTGGTTAATCAAGTAGGAGATGAAAAATCTTCATAAGAATCCTTCACCTCTATGTAAATTACTTTCTACTTGAAATTCTAATACTACAAAACATACTATTAAACCTTTCTTACCAAAACATTCTATACAGTTTCCTCGTTGTGCTTATAGATACTTCTTTCGAAACAATCTAGGAATGTGAAGGGAAATATGTTATGGAAAAGAACTCAAATCTATGGAAAATTGTATTTGTAGCTAGTTTTATAGGTTTAACAGTTGATGGTATGGACATCCAAATGTTGTCATTGGTGATGCCGAGCTTAATTGACGAATTCGTCTTAGATACTAAGGCTGCTGGTTGGATCAGTACATTTTCCCTATTAGGGATGGCGCTTGGTGGAATCCTAGGAGGTTGGTTATCTGACCGCTTTGGTCGCGTTAAAATGATGACTTATATGATGATATTATTTTCAGTGGGAACTGCTCTCTTAGCTTTTGTACAAACATATGAACAATTTATTATTGTTCGTTTTTTATCAGCAATTGGTATGGGGGCTGAATATTCGTTAGCCACAATGTTAATGGCTGAATATGTAAAAGTTAAACATAGAGCAACTATTATGGGGGTATTAGGTTCTTCCTATTCATTAGGATATTTAGTCGCTGTTTTATTAGCTGGCGCGATTCTCCCTGAATATGGTTGGAGACCATTATTCTTAATTTCCATCATCCCGGTTGTTGTGGCGATCTATATTCGAGTAAAAGTACCCGAACCTACTGGTTGGAGATTGGCTAAAAAACAAGCTAAATCATCTAAAGTTAAGAAATCAAATGAATGGCTTGCGTTGTTTAGGGATAAGAAAGTTTTTACAATCTTTTTATTATGGGTAGTAACTTCTTCACTATTGCAATTTGGATATTACGGAGTAGGTACATGGCTACCCACGTATATAGTGAAAGAATTAGGCTTTAATTTCAAAGAAATGACAGGGTATTTAATTGGAACATATACGGCATCGATTCTTGGTAAAGCACTTGCTGGTTGGGTTGCCAATGTAATTGGTCGTCGTGGGGTTTTCGTGATCGCAGGATTATCTACAGCGGTTATGTTACCAGTCATATATTTTTATCAATCACCAGGAAATATCATTATTTTAATGACGGTTCTAGGTTTCGTATATGGAGCGCCGTATGGTGTAAATGCTACTTATTTAAGTGAAAGCTTCCCGACTAATATTAGAGGAACTGCTGTAGGTGCGGCTTATAATACAGGAAGAATAGGTGCAGCCGTAGCTCCTATCCTTATTGGAATTATCGCTACTACACAATCAATTGGATTTGGACTAGCTGTATTAGGTATCTCTTATGCATTCATGGGATTAATTCCTGCACTATTCATTAAAGAGAAAATGTATGATACGTTTGAAAACGATACAAAAGGAGAAATAGAGGGGGAGGTATGAAAAGAAGGGGGATGAGCAAAAGAGATTCTGTACAAAAACCTCAAAACAAGAGATAAATAGACCGCAAAGTTTTCTTAAGAAAGCTTTGCGGTCTATTTGAGTCTATGTGTTGAATCTTATTTACTTATCCTTATCGTTCATACGACTAAAAATGGTTGCTAATATAGGACCTGATATATTATGCCATACACTGAAAATCGCACTTGGTACCGCGGCTAATGGAGAGAAATGTGCAACAGCTAAAGATGCGCCTAGGCCCGAATTTTGCATTCCTACTTCAATAGCGATAGCCTTCTTTTTCGCTAAGTTCATACCGAAGATCTTTCCAAATAAATACCCGATAAAATAGCCTAAACAATTGTGTAAAACAACAACAGCGAAAATAATTAAACCAGTTTCAGCAATCTTTTGTTGATTGCCTGCAACTACAGCAGCCACAATAGCAACGATGGCTACTACAGAAACAAGTGGCATCACTTTCACACTTGCTTTGGCTTGCTTGTTAAAGAACTTTTGTACAATGAAGCCTAATGCAATCGGAATAATAATTACTTTGACGATCGACATAAAAAGTGCACTAGGTGCAACATCAATGTACTCACTTGCGAATAAATAAATAAGTCCAGGTGTGACGATCGGAGCTAATAAAGTTGTGATAGATGTAACTGTCACTGATAATGCCACATCCCCTTTGGAAAGGAATGTCATGACATTTGAAGATGTACCCCCTGGGCAGCAACCTACCAATATTACTCCAATTGCAATTTCCGGTTGAAGATTGAACAGTTTCACCAATAAAAAGGCTAAAGTTGGCATGATTAGAAATTGACCAACTACACCAACTGTCACATCCTTCGGTCTAGTTAAGACTTCTTTAAAGTCCGCAACCGTTATGGTTAATCCCATACCGAACATCACAATACCTAGTAATGTCGTGATATACGCCCCAATCCAAGAAAATCCGCTAGGAATAAAAAAGGCAAGCGCTGCAAAAAGAAGCACCCAAATTGCAAATGTATTGCTAACAAACTGACTAAAACGTTCTAAAGCTTTCATGTAACACCTCGATGTAATATTTTACTAACATAGTAAACTATAAACTAATCACAGAATTTAATCAATAGTGGGAATAGTCAGTTAATAAGATGAGTTCTATATTATTAATATTCAGGGAAATAAAGTTCTAATACCTTTTCTATTATTTTGAGTAGTTTATATGAATTAGGTATGGGAGTAATAAAGCCTATGATAGAAAAGAAAAAAGGTGGTCATCAAGAGAATTAGAACGATTGGCTGCCGATTTGACAGAGGGAGGTTGGAGTGTAGCTAGTAGGATGAATTACATAGTCCAAGATCCGCGACCGTATCAATTGCTAATGGAATAAATACAGAAAATGAACGATTGAGTTTAAACAAATGCACTCTTCCGACTGAAGGTATGAGGTTAAGCAATCAGGGGGACCACATAACTTTTCTAAAGTGTTAAAGGGTGCCGAAACGTAATGCCTATGACCCTGCAAAAAAAATTAGCGGTTGAAAGGTTTCAGGGAGCATTGAGCTTTAGGAAAGAGCTTGAGCAGATTAGTAATTTGCTTAGGTAGGCTAAGGACAATTTATTTTATTCATTTAAATAATCCTAGGATATCGTCTAATTTACAAAATTTTTTAAGAATAAATTATTAATGATACAGGAGGTGATTTTATGTCGTTTAGTTACTATCAAGCTAGATTAATTAGGGATAGTAACTATAGTAATAGATTCAAGTGTGATACATGCGTTAATCAATTTAGATATAAATGTAATGAGCGTGGTTGTATTGGATATCCATATACCCCAGATCCCCCTATAGGAAATGGCCCTACTGGAGCTTCAGGAGCAACAGGCCCGCAAGGAATGATGGGAGAAACTGGAGCACAAGGGTTAATGGGAGCAACAGGCCCACAAGGAATGATGGGAGTAACTGGAGCACAAGGATTGGTAGGAGCAACAGGCCCACAAGGAATGATGGGAGCAACAGGAGCACAAGGATTAGTAGGAGCAACAGGAGCACAAGGATTAGTAGGAGCAACAGGAGCACAAGGATTAGTAGGAGCAACAGGAGCACAAGGATTGGTAGGAGCAACAGGCCCGCAAGGATTGGTGGGAGCAACAGGAGCACAAGGATTAGTAGGAGCAACAGGAGCACAAGGATTAGTAGGAGCAACAGGAGCACAAGGATTAGTAGGAGCAACAGGAGCACAAGGATTAGTAGGAGCAACAGGAGCACAAGGATTAGTAGGAGCAACAGGAGCACAAGGATTAGTAGGAGCAACAGGAGCACAAGGATTAGTAGGAGCAACAGGAGCACAAGGATTGGTAGGAGCAACAGGCCCGCAAGGATTGGTGGGAGCAACAGGAGCACAAGGATT
>NZ_MWSJ01000023.1:58303-78309 GCF_002237755.1 Lysinibacillus sp. KCTC 33748
TGGGAGCAACAGGAGCACAAGGATTAGTAGGAGCAACAGGAGCACAAGGATTAGTAGGAGCAACAGGAGCACAAGGATTAGTAGGAGCAACAGGAGCGCAAGGATTGGTGGGAGCAACAGGAGCACAAGGATTAGTAGGAGCAACAGGAGCACAAGGATTAGTAGGAGCAACAGGAGCACAAGGATTAGTAGGAGCAACAGGAGCACAAGGATTAGTAGGAGCAACAGGAGCACAAGGATTGGTAGGAGCAACAGGCCCGCAAGGATTGGTGGGAGCAACAGGAGCACAAGGATTAGTAGGAGCAACAGGAGCACAAGGATTAGTAGGAGCAACAGGAGCACAAGGATTAGTAGGAGCAACAGGAGCACAAGGATTGGTAGGAGCAACAGGCCCGCAAGGATTGGTGGGAGCAACAGGAGCACAAGGATTGGTGGGAGCAACAGGAGCACAAGGATTAGTAGGAGCAACAGGAGCACAAGGATTAGTAGGAGCAACAGGTCCACAAGGATTGGTGGGAGCAACAGGTCCACAAGGATTGGTGGGAGAAACAGGATCACAAGGATTGGTAGGAGAAACAGGATCACAAGGAGTAAGAGGTCATACCGGGTCTGCAGGAGATATAGGTCCCCAGGGATTTAGGGGGGGCACGGGCCCACAGGGAGAAATCGGAACAACGGGAGCAACAGGAGCACATGGATCAACCGGAGCAACCGGAGTAACCGGCCCACAAGGGGTAAACGGAATAACAGGAGCAACAGGCTCACAAGGAGTAACTGGACTACAAGGGGTAACAGGAACAACAGGAGCAACAGGCCCACAAGGAGTAACCGGAACAACGGGAGTAACCGGAACAACGGGACCAAGTGGTTCTGGATTAATGGAAATTTTTCTTTCTACGGATCAATCAATTGCAAATAATGACTTTCTTGGACCAGGTACAGCCTCAGCTTCATTCGTAAAAAATTCATTAGTTGTTCCAGAGAACGCTACGATAAAAAGTATAACTTTGAATATACGTGACCATGCTCTAAGTGCTGGACAAACTGCTTCTGCCCAAATATTCACAAGTTCAAACTGTGGATTTACTGCTCCGATAGCAACTGGAGTTATAGCCACAGTTACAGGACCAAACTCGTCTATAACACCGAATTGTTGCTCAACAACATCTGCAAATTTAACAATTAATAGTTGTACACTCCTTTCAGTTCAACTCACTACAACAGGTGGGGCTTTTTCAAATGGTGTTTCTGTGACAATCTTATTAAATACGTAGTGATTTAATTTTTTTGATTAAAACAAAAACATCAATTTGAAATTTCAACAAGTAAAAATTAATTTCCCCAGTTTTTACTGGGGAGAAAATATTTCAAATTTAATAAATTTTATTTTTTATGGGAAATCTGCGTGTAATAGCGGTGGTACAAGTAAACTTTTATTTTTGTTCAAACGTAAAAGTTTAGCACCAATTGATACATATAAAGAGATATTACAGAACAATTTCAGCAATATGATTAGGAGAAGGTTGATTTGGAATGGCATATAGTTCCCCTTGGGGAAATTTTTAGGGTGAAAATCTTTATTGATTATCTACTAGATTAAGTGGTGCGATTGGATGAATGATGTACAAATCAGAGTTTTATTTCCTGCTTGGATGTTCAGAATTGCGAAGAATAATGATAAAACCAGTCGCTTGTTGTTTGAAATTAAGACTAAACTTGTCATTTCTTGCGCTTACCCGGGAAATTATTTCTTATTTCCTAACCTGAGTAATCATTTTTCCAAATAACTTTCATGGCAGATAAAAAACAATGCGCTGGTTGAAGATTCATTTGCAAATAGTAAGGGACCGATAGAGGTCAACTCTGATGATTTTCTATTCTAATTATAAATATGGCACAACTAAAGAAAATCACAAGGTTTGGACATCAAGGGAATAAGAGCGATTGGTTGCAGATGATACGGAGAGAAGTTGGAACATTGCGAGTAATATTAAATATATTTCTCAAAATCCACGACTCTATCAAATACTAAAGGAAATTAATACATTATAACAAACACACGCTTCTAGTAGAATGAATTGCATGCCAGGTAGTTATGCAGTCTTCGGCCTCGGATTGAAGGACCATACTTATTTTCCGTTTGTAGAAGAATATATGGCAATGGACGAAGAACACTGGTCCGTTCAGAACGACTTCACGGTCGCTTTTGCCGAGTGGCAAGGTTCTAACGCGGAAACGATTCCTACGCTAGTGAAGTGTGTATTCGATGAAACTGAAAATCTAAATCGATATGGAAAATGAGAGGCATCTCATGCTGCTGCTAAATCAAGTTCGTGGTCTTCAGGATTACGAGGTTGAGCATATCGTATACTTAATCTGGGGCGTGCCGGACAAGCAGAAGAAAATAGCTGCCAAAACCAAAGGAAATCGAGGAAAGTGGCTCACTAGTTGGCGCAGACAGCCAGATCTTGGATAAATTGGCTATTGCAATAGGACTAAGGGGTTAACAGGGCAAATGTTGTAGCTGCAAAATAGAAGATGACCAGCAAAGCTAATTTAGCCGAGCTGGTCTTTTTAATTTACTTAGTCATCATCAACTATAAGCCCAACATGGTATCAGTCTATCACTGTATTTACGAGAAAGTTAAACTTTGATATTCTATTTATGGGAAATATTTCTTATCGAGGAGGAAATCAAGGTGTTAAAGTAAACAAAAAATTGTGCATTCATTATTGTTTGAGGAAGTGTATATCTAGAAATCAAGGAGGTATTTCTATCATGAAAAATAAACTATCTTTGGTGTTAGCCGCTACATTAGCGTTAACGATGAGCCTACCAACAGGGGCGATGGCGTCTTCTAGCAGTCAGACTACAGTTATGGCTAGCCAAGATTTAGCTAGTCAAGAACTGAAGAAGATTGCGACAGAGAAGGCTACTCTACTTACGCAAACCTATGAGACGACTAGCGTGCAGTATGCGCTAATTGATAATGGTAAACTTATTTTGTCGGGTCAGACAGGCAAGAACGATATGGAAGGGAAACAGCCACTGACCAAAGATACCCTATACGGGATTGGTTCAGTCAGTAAAATGTATGTAACAGCGGCTGTAATGAAATTGGTCGATGAAGGAAAAGTCGATTTGGATGCTCCTGTCGTCCATTATGTTCCTGATTTCAAGATGAAAGACGAGCGTTACAGAAGCATTACGCCACGTATGCTGTTGAACCACTCCTCCGGCTTGCAAGGTAGTACGTTTAGTAGTTCATTTTTATTTAAAGATAATGATACCTATGCGCATGATAACTTGTTGCAGCAATTGTCCAACCAGCAATTGAAGGCGGATCCTGGCGCGTTCTCGGTATACTGCAACGATGGTTTTACGCTAGCTGAGATTATGGTGGAAAGAGTCAGCGGTATGAGCTTTACCGAATTTATACATCAACGGTTTACAAAACCCTTAAAGCTAAATCATACGAAAACGCCGCAGGACGAATGGGAAGACGATAAGCGGGCTGGACTTTATTCTCCAATGTACCAAGGGCAGCTTCCTACTGAAACGGTGAATGTGATTGGTACGGGAGGGATTTCTTCCACAGCAGAAGATATGGTGCGATTCTCACAAATATTTATGGGGCAGGAAAAAGGAATCCTCTCTGATCAGGCAATCAAGGCGATGGAGCAAGAGGAATATAAAAAAGGAATGTGGCCGGGGGATGAAGATAACACTTCCAACTATGGTCTTGGCTGGGATAGTGTGAAACTATATCCATTCAGTGAATATGGGATAAAGGGCTTGGCTAAAGGCGGCGACACGATACTGCAACATGCTTCACTGGTCGTACTTCCTGAACAGAAGATGGCAGTGGCTGTATTGTCATCTGGCGGTAGCAGCACTACAAATCAATTGATGGCGACTGAAATACTGCTCGCTGCGCTTAAAGAGAAGGGCTCAATTAAGGATATCAAGCCGAACAAATCCTTTGGCAAGCCGGTCAAGGCCAAGATGCCTCATGACGTAGCAAAGAAAGCAGGTTATTACGGCAATAGTATCAGTCAATTCAAAATAGAAATTACGAAGAATGGTGAACTGATCTTCCCATCAAATCCAGGAGAAAAATATGTATATACTGCGGATGGAAGCTTTATTAATGAGGAAGGTACCGCCAAGCTTAATTTCGTCACTGAGAAGAATGGACGAACTTATTTGAAGGAGAGTACATATGTATCGGCGCCAGGTTTAGGGCAAGTAGCGATTACTCACTATGCAGCCGAGAAACTAGGATACTATGTGCTATCGAAGGAAACCGCTGCCGCATGGGCAAAGCGGGAAGGTGTCAAGTTCTATCTTGTGAGCGAGAAATTTAGTTCTATGCAATATTTAATGATGCTTACCGCACAAATCAACAGCAAGGAAGGCATAGCGGGCTATTGGGGAAGCCAAAAAATTACAGGCCCTAACACGGCGATGCATCAGCTCCAAATACCTGGGATGTTTGGCCGTGATACGTCGGAAGCCCGTTTCTATACAGAAGGCGGCGATGAATATATGGAGATGTCCGGATATTTATACGTAAGTGAATCCAACGTAAAACCGCTAGATGCAAGCCAATCATCCAAATTTACGCTGCAAGCAAATGGGCATGCGAAATGGTTTACAATCCCACAAGCGGCAGCAGGGAAAACGATGACAGTGGCGTTGCCATCAAAGAGTTCGTTCGCGGTGTATGATGAGAATGGTGTATGCGTCAATTTTACTGTTGTGAATGGCGATAACAAAGTAAAACTGCCGAAGAACGGAACGGTTGTATTTGCTGGCGCACCGAACTCGGAATTTGGAATCACGTTGAACTAACTTTAATTCAAGAACGACTTCAACAAAACCAATACGACACAGAGATAATTCGGGCTAATTTGACTGCATTCTTAACTCGGAAATATATAGAAGATAATAAACAAAAGCCACTAAAAATGAACTATATCCCAAAAGTTAGACATAGTTTTCTCATTAGGCAGCAGATGGGCATGAATTCGATATTGTATTGGATTCATGCCTTTTAATTTATCCTTAATTCGTTTTATACTGTAATACGTTCTGTATTTTTCTAATTCAGTTTTAAAATGCGCTACACTTTCAAACTCTTTAATGTATAGAAATTCTGATTTCATAAATGCCAAAGAATTTCCCTATGACGGAATTGTCGTAACAGTTTCCTATTCGAGACATACTTTGTTTAATTCCTCTTGGCTGAAGCGTATGACGATATTTTTTCATTTGATAGTGCCAGCCTTGATCTGACTGCATCATTAGCTGGTGCTCTTCCGGTAGGCGCTAAGTGCCATACTAGGTGGGGAAGTACTCCTTACCTGGGACAGTTTGAGTATATAAACGTATTATCGGTTCGGTAAAGAATTAAATGGAGTTAATACCTTTGCAAAACTTGATTTTAAGAAGGCTGGTGATGGATTATCTTTAATACATAATCGTAGTGAGTTTAACGATAATAACTAGTATATTTGAACTTTGCAATTCGACTTTTCATCGCTCGAAAAGCTAAAAATGTCGAAAGTCTACATAAATATTTACAGTGATTTATTAAAAGTGCTAGAAATGATTTCGACAATATAAAACCTTAACAAAGATAAACATTGAGGTATTAAAGTGGGTAAAAATACAGGTGGGAATTTTTGGCGATGTGACCGTAAAAACAAAATGTGAGGTATTACGTTTTGCCAAGCGAGCACTAATAACAAAAGTGGAAAAGCTATTGCTTATTTATATTAATCAAAAACCAGGCACTCATATAAGTGAGTACCTGGCTTTGTGTTTATTCACTTTCAACAAACAATCCATATAATTTGGATGCTACGATTGTATCTTTTACCAAATAACTAACTATTTCAGGTATTTTTTACTCATACATTATCACTTGTTCTTTTATTAATTATTTCTAGTACGGTGTTAACTATGAAAAGAATTATAATAAAGATATAAAGTGATAAGAATATATAGTCTGACATTGTTAAATTATTAAAATCCGTTGTGCGAGGTATTAAAATCGTTAGAGATACGATGATGAGGATATTAGCTATTCGTGTGAGTGTTATTCGCATAGTTTTAGTGGATATAAATACTAAGTACTTAGGACGCATTAACCTCTACTTTTCTGTTCTTCGTTTTTGCAGTAGTAGTAATTAGAATAAGCATTAAAAGTCTTGTAAGCTAGTAATTATACGTAATCCACTTTGTTCGCTTCCTTTTCCTGGGAATTAAATTGAATGTGATTCATATTTTCTTGGATTAGGCTGATCTTTTTCAAGTAGCCAAAGTACGACCAACCTTACGACAAATAACCTCCTCTTTTGAACAAAACAATTTAATGTATGGCTGAGACACTCCCCATATTACAGAAGCTTCAGCAATATCCATTATTTTAAATAATGGGCTGTCTATATCAGGTGTTTTGCTATTCATTATTGAACCTCCGTATATTTTTATAGATTTATTTTATTCACCATAAGTTTTATTTTTAGATTTACGCATACTAGAGAAATCTTTTCGGTTTTCTATATCCTCCCTTAAAAATAATCTATCGCGACTTAATTCCTTTACTGGAACTAATTTGCCTCGTTTTACAAGAGAATTTAACGCCTGACGAGATATATTAAGTTCCTCTAACGCTTCTGATGTATTTAATATTTCAGATTGTACCAAGTTAATAAATTCATCTTTTGTATCGAAAGAATAGTATTGTGTCATTGGATTTATCCACCTAGAGTTTTTTGCTTTTTCGTATTGTAACGATTGTTGCGCCAATTACTATCAATGTTGCAATAGTTATAACTAAAGATACATTAGCCAAACAGTTCACCTCTATTTTTATTGAAGATATGATTCAGCTAACTCAATATCATATGATATTAATAAATTAGGATATTTTTTTTCTAATCTTTTTAGGCACTCAGCATAATCTTTACTTTGATATAAGTGTGCTAAGTCGTCAAAGACTGAAGAGACCCAATAAGCTTCTTCTTCAGTACATGTATCCAAAAATGAATTGTATTTTTTTCATCACTAAATTTTGATACCAACGTATCCCAATAAATTTCGATTGTTGGATCGTTTATATGCAAATTTTTCATTTTTTCAATTATACCTGTTATGTTTTTCTTATGAACCATTTTCATGAATATCCTCTAAATCCACTTATGTTTAATTCCATTAAATCAAAATTGTTCGGACAATAAACATGTTCCAAATGCTTCTTTTATTTAATCTCTTAAATCTCTAAATGAAAATACCCTAACAAAATTAAAAATATAATACAATTATAACAATTAAGTTCCATTTATGTATAATTATTTTGAAAAAGAGGGTAAATATATAACATTAGAATTTTGATAAGATTGGGATGGATATTCAGATAGAATATTGAAAGTTATTCAAACTAGAACTTTAAAGTTTAAAATTGATAATGTATGACGACTCTGAGTTTCTTGTATGTGATTAGCTATTAAAAAAAGTTAGCCTAATTTAGAAAACTGGCTGAAATGGAAGATGGGAAAAGTTATCCAAATGAAAGTGGTATAAGATATTATTAAAATAGTAAAGAAAAATAAGTGGGTGATAATAATGTTGTTAACTCCTTTAGGTGCTATTAAAGTATTCATTAATGGTGAGGAAGTTGAATTTACTGCTATAAAATTAGATAATTTAAAAACGTATTGTCCAGATGCAAATGGTAGATATTTAATTCATTATAATTACAAAAGTGAATTTAACAATCAAGAAATTACATGTCGCATACCTTCGATAAATGTAAAGGGAGAAATCGAAAGTGGGGAAAGATACGAAGCGATTTCTTTTTACAAGAATGATATAAAACTCACAATTGGAGTAGAGGGGGAATTTACCAATAAACCCGATTATTTTGATTATAACGGGGATTATTTAAGTGATGGAATTAAATATATAACATTTCAAGAGACGGCAGCTAGAAAATTTGCATTTGGCGTTTGTTGGATTCAACCATGTACAGAAGAAAATGATACTCAAACTTGGTTTGGTGCTGACCCTTTTAATAGTGCGATAGGCTACTATAACAAAATAGACCACTCAGGTGCTGTACCCCAAAAGTTAGAGTAATAAATCTAAATTTTGGGGTGTTTTTGTATGGCGAAATTAGTGCATGGGGATAGGGAAATTGAGGTACTTCACAGACTTCTTAACGGGAATAGCATGCGAGCAATTGGCAAGCACATGCAACTTTCTAGTACAACGATTATTCGTACAAGAGACATTATAGTAAAACAAATGATGATGGGGCGTAAAGCCCCTTTTAGTATGCTTTCTAAAATACTCTTGGTATGCCTAACGGAGCAATAGACTGTTGAAAAAGCAAAATATTTACGTCGATATTATATTTTGAAATTTCGAATAAATGAATGACCAAAACCTAATTAAGTGGTAAAGTATAGAAAAAATGAATGGAGAATTATGCTATGGAAAAATTGAAAAGAGTCGAATTAAAACATTTTTCAAGTGAATATTTGAAAGAATTGAACTCTTTTGTACTTACAGAGGAACAAAAACAATTTTCTGCACTTCCAAGCAAATTTGAGGAAATTAATGAAGGACAGTATCGTATTGTTATTTTAAGTGATAATACACCCGTTGGTTTCTTTCTCCTAAATTCAAATGAAAGAGTAAAGAAATACTCTAATAATTTGAATGCTTTGTTATTAACTGCATTATCAATTAATCATAAAGAGCAAGGAAAAGGTTACGCAAAACAAGGAATGGCATTACTAGTTGAGTTTGTTAAAACAGAATTCCCTAATTGCGATGAAATTGTTTTAGTTGTAGATAAAGATAATATACCGGCACAAAAACTATATTTAAAAGTAGGATTTGAAGATACAAATGAGAGGCTAATAGGACGTATCGGCGAAGAAATTATCATGAGACAATTAATAAAATAATATTAAACTACCATCGTCACCAGAGCTGATTCCACATTTTGTAGATTAACTCTGGTTTTATGTTTTGCAGAAAGTTTAGCATCATTTCATGAAAAATTAGCTAAATAACATGTATCAAATGGCGCAAGTGTATCATTTGGATCAAACGTTACATTTTATGTATGTATGAAATTAACGTGTTAACTGTGAGGGAGGACGTTGTGGTAATGTTTTCCTCATTTGGTGTTTATAAAATCCTGAATATTGGGTAAAGACAGGTTGACGACCGACCCGCGACCTCATAAACTTGTTCGAGGCAAGACATGCATTGCCGGCCCATATTTTTTAAAGGATTATATATCTTAATTAATATAAAAGGCTATGAATTTACAGTCATTACCATAACCTCTTTTTTATTGTATGATAAATAAAAAAATGAAATTTAAGAGGATTGGAATATTATGCTGAAGATTTTACAAATTGTTTTTGCAATCATAGGAATATCTCTTTCAGCTTATGGACTTATCATACGTGATTACCAACTGAATTTCCTAATGATATTCTTCTTAGGCTTATTTGACCTAACTTTAGGAATTAAAGAATTTCAAAGAGAGAGAAAAGCTTATGGTTGGTTACTGATCGGGCTATTTTTATTTTCAGTATATGTGTCAATTCAAAGTTTCATATGGATTAAATAAAGGAGTGGTTTTTATGTGAACCTCGTCCACTTTCCATAATTCAGTCAAACTTACTACAAGTGCACGGAAATGCACTAACACAATTTGCTTTACGATATAACGTGGTGTAGCTCTACCACGGTGTCGCAAGTGAGCTAACTCGACAAATACCACAATATCAAAGCTTTCATCTCAGGATGGAGGCTTTTTCTTTTGCTTTGAAAACTGCATCAAACAGCCATAATGGACTAGTTTGCGGGTGGGTAAGTATCTCAGGAACATTAGATACCGAAGAGAACTGGCATACACTAGTAAGCGATAGGGTGAGTTTGATGTGGTTTTGAAAGTAGAATTTGTAGAAAAATGTTCCAATGAAATTCTATTATGTTAACTGGGAACGTATAGTCTATCCATAAAATGTATAAGGTCGATTTTAAAAAAATGATAATCGACCTTCTTACCTGATTAATTTAATTTAATCAGGTTAATTGAAGCAGCTAGAGCAGGACCATCGCAAGTCGAAAGGGGGAGTACATTTACATTCCTTAATTGGACAGTTCCACCGGCAGGAATAGATATAATTGTTCCGCCAGAAATTGGTATGCATAATTCCCTATCGAGTTCGGAGGAATCAGCAGCATATCTAGTTTGGATAGGATTGACCTCATTTCCATCCACAAATACTCCCAAAATTGCATCAGGGCTAGTACCTAATTCAAATAGCACAAGTACATAGTAATCAATATAATAATCACCAGCCTGGGCGACTTCAATCGTAACTGTATCAGGATTCAAAGTTATTCCTCCAGCCGTTCGTCCGGTACCGTTCCATGGCATTGGTTGATTAGCATTAAGCGTTACGAACTGTGCCAGAAAGAAATTTCCATATGCCGGTAAAGGTACTGGTTGTACTTGACATGAATCTATCGCCTTTATTGTTGACTGTAAACATGGTTTACAACGGTCGCACGAACAATTTTTTTTACATGGATTCAAAATAATCTCTCCCTTTATGATTTTCTATTATTTTATTTAAGATATATTTTTCTTCTTAGGTGTTTGTTCGATAATAAATACCATGAAAGGAGTTCAGCAAAAAATGACAACTGCAATTAAAGAAGTGAATTCACATTTCAAAGATTTTCTTTTCGACTGGCGTTGTAAAACTCAACTACTTGTCGATGGGGAGAGTTCTTCGAAATCCTACCATGTTTCATTGAAACAACTTTTAAAATTACTTGAAGAAAACGTGCAGCTCTAGTCGTTCGTGAAGTTTGCGATACGCATAGAGACAGTACGTTTCCTTTGTTTACAGAAATTATTGAGGACTTAGGGTTATCCGGAAAAGTAAAGACGAGTTCATCTCCAATGACAGTGAAGTTTCCGAACGGCACGAAGGTAATCTTCCAGGGCATGGATAAACCAGAAAAGCTAAAATCCATCAACAACATATCACTCATTTGGCTAGAGGAATGTAGTGAGATTAAGTATTCAGGCTTTAAAGAGTTGCTCGGTCGTTTGCGACACCCGACACTAGACTTGTTTATGATCTTGATAGGGTCTGTATTTATTGTTAGGGAAAGATTATTTAAGTTATAACAGATGCAATGTTAGTGTTCCTGAATTACTAAATTGTTACAGTGCAAATAACCTAAACTTTATGAATCATTTATCATAAACTAATATTATTAAGCTGAAATTTTAAAAGGAGCAATGCGATGATGGAATCTTGTTGTAATTGCGATTGCACAAAAAATGTAGTTCGTTTAAATAAAGTTTCTTCATGTCCTATTTGTCGTGGGAATTTTGCTCAGCCTTCAGTTCCAAATACTATTACGACGGGAGCAATTTGGAGAAATCCAGCTACAGAGACGATTGTTGTCACACTTTTAAATAAATCAGACGCACCACAAACAGTAACTGTATCGGTATTAGATTGGCAAAATTGTGCCCAAGAAGAGATGCCAAAAGAAGCCTTCTTATGTGGAGAATTTCAACCTTCACTTTTTAATGGAACACCAACGCCTCTTACTTTTACAATTCCAGCAAAAAAGCTACTTGTCGTTCATGCAACTCCGCAAAATCCTTGGCTACCAGGTGATCCATGTTATGAAGTACTGGTGACATTGCCACCTAATCCAGTCTTTCCAACTGATCCGATCATTCCAGGTGATCCATGTATTGTAAATACTTGGGGTATTAACAATTTAGGTATACCTCAAGAAGGGAATACGGTGTTACATCGCGAGTTTCAGAGAACTATTTTCATATGAAATTAGGAAAGGTGAACTACTTAGTAATCATATAAACAAATGAGAAGGGCTAGGCAATCAATAATTTTGAGCTTGGTCTTTTTTTATTTCGTAAATTTCTACTTGCCAAAACAGAAACAAATGTTCTTATTAAAGACCGGACAATGAAGTGGACAGCGATGATGTTGCCTGAACACCTTGTAATGATAAGAGAATAAAAGAAAGAGCAATTCCATGAAAAGAAACGTGATTTAACCGAGTGCGAGTTTGAGGAAATAGAACAGACTTTACAACGTGCTAATGCAAAAAATGATTACGTTATCGCTATGGAGCAACAATCAAATGCATGACAAAACTGGATTAGTATTTGGAATGGATCCACTCAAAAAGGAACTATTACTGGATACAGATATATCAGTAAAACGTATTTCATTTAATGATATACAAGACGCGAAGATGGAGGATGCTGAAGGTTTAACATGAGGTCCAAGTGCTCAAAAGAAGAGGATATACGCTGAACAGATGATAAAAGCTATCCGTGAGCTAAAGTATTGTAAATTAAAAGTCACTCATTGAAAAATAATGAGTAATCTGTTTATGATTTTTGTGTGAACATGCTTATCTATACAAAATTCTAGTTGTTGTAAATTATTTTCTTTGTTAAGTTCTTTACTATATAATATACCTGTCCGAACTATTGTTAAATATTATATTTTAAAAGGTGAGGCGTCATTTATAAAAAAACTACATGCCCCAGAAAGAGCCTCAAAAAGCGCCCCAGTTAAATGCATTTAAATACATTTAAATAGGAAGGTATAAAAATCTCCGATTTGCAAAACCTTGATGTTATGCACCCATAAAAATTAAATACATTTGGTTAGAAACCAATGTCATAAGTATTGCTTATTGAAAAAGATAATATTAATGTAATTTACTTATGAATAAAAATGAGCTATCATGGGTATTGGAGAAAAGATGCTTTAACAATTTATATAGGCCTTTTCAAAAAGATATTTAGGGGGATCCGCAAATGGCACAAGGTAATTTACACAACAGCCGCGCATCATTCGAAGTTAATGGTAAAACTTATAATTACTATGACTTAGCTGCGATTGAAAAAGCTGGCGTTGCAAAAGTTTCAAACCTTCCTTACTCAATCAAAGTATTATTAGAATCAGTTTTACGTCAATATGATGCATATGTTATCAATGAAGAGCACGTAAACGAATTAGCAAAATGGGGTAACGGCGCAAATCCAGAAGCTGAAGTACCATTCAAACCTTCTCGCGTAGTATTACAAGACTTCACTGGTGTACCAGTAGTAGTTGACCTTGCTTCTCTACGTTCTGCAATGAAAGAAATGGGCGGCGACCCAAGCAAAATCAACCCTGCTATTCCAGTTGACCTTGTAATTGACCACTCAGTACAAGTTGACAAATACGGTAATGCATCTGCATTAGCAGCAAACATGGACCTAGAATTCGAACGTAACGCTGAGCGTTATAACTTCTTAAAATGGGCTCAAACTGCTTATGATAACTTCCGTGCTGTACCACCAGCAACTGGTATCGTTCACCAAGTAAACTTAGAGTATTTAGCTCCAGTTGTACACGTAAACGAAAATGCTGACGGTACTTTCGAAACATTCCCTGACTCAGTAGTAGGTACTGACTCACATACAACAATGATCAACGGTATCGGCGTTCTTGGATGGGGCGTTGGTGGTATCGAAGCTGAAGCAGGTATGCTTGGTCAACCTTCATACTTCCCAATTCCAGAAGTTATCGGTGTTAAATTAGTTGGCGATCTTCCAAACGGAACTACTGCTACTGACTTAGCATTAAAAGTAACTCAAGTATTACGTCAACGTGGCGTAGTTGGTAAATTCGTTGAGTTCTTCGGACCTGGCGTAACTAAATTACCACTAGCTGACCGTGCGACTATCTCTAACATGGCTCCTGAATATGGTGCTACATGTGGTTTCTTCGCAATTGACGAAGAATCATTAAACTACATGCGTTTAACTGGTCGTGACGAAGAGCACATCGCGGTTGTAGAATCTTACTTAAAGTCTAACCACATGTTCTTCGATCCAACTTTAGAGCCAGTTTACACTGACGTATTAGAAGTAAACTTAGCTGAAATCGAACCAAACCTTTCTGGTCCTAAACGTCCACAAGACTTAATTCCACTATCTCGAATGCGTACTCGTTACAAAGAAGTAGTAGTGGCACCACAAGGTACACAAGGTTTCGGTTTAACTGAAGATGAATTCGCAAAAACTTCTGTAGCTAAATTCGCTGAAGGTGATGTAGAAATCCCAACAGGTGCTGTAGCAATCGCTGCAATCACTTCTTGTACAAATACATCTAACCCATACGTATTAATCGCTGCGGGCTTAGTTGCGAAAAAAGCTGTAGAAAAAGGTCTTACTGTGCCTAAATGGGTAAAAACTTCTTTAGCACCAGGTTCTAAAGTAGTAACTGGTTACCTTGAAGATTCAGGTTTACAAACTTACCTTGACGAAATCGGTTTCAACACTGTAGGTTACGGTTGTACAACATGTATCGGTAACTCAGGTCCATTACTTCCTGAAATCGAAGACGCTATCAAAGAGAACGACTTATTCGTAACTTCAGTTCTTTCTGGTAACCGTAACTTCGAAGGCCGTGTACACCCACTTGTAAAAGCTAACTACTTAGCTTCACCACCACTTGTTGTTGCTTATGCACTTGCTGGTACTGTGGATGTTGACCTACAAAAAGATTCATTCGGTAAAGACAAAGATGGCAACGATGTATTCTTCGCTGATATCTGGCCTTCAACTGAAGAAGTTAACGCAGTATTAGGTACTGTAGTTAACCGTGAATTATTCCAAAAAGAATACGAAACTGTATTCACAGCGAACGAAAAATGGAATGCAATTGAAACATCAACTGAGTCTCTATACACATTTGATGACAAATCAACTTACATCCAAAACCCACCATTCTTCCAAGGTCTTGCAAAAGATCCAGAAGCTATTAAAGGCTTAGAAGGCTTACGCGTAATGGCGAAGTTCGGTGACTCAATTACAACTGACCATATTTCTCCAGCTGGTGCAATCGGTAAAGATACACCTGCAGGTAAATATTTAATCGAAAACGGTGTTGCTATCCGTGACTTCAACTCTTACGGTTCTCGTCGTGGTAACCACGAAGTTATGATGCGTGGTACATTTGCAAACATCCGTATCCGTAACCAAGTTGCTCCTGGTACAGAAGGTGGTTTCACTACTTACTGGCCAACAGGTGAAGTAGAGTACATCTATGACGCATGTATGAAATACCAAGAACAAGGTACTGGCTTAGTAGTACTTGCTGGTAACGACTACGGTATGGGTTCTTCTCGTGACTGGGCTGCTAAAGGTACTAACTTACTTGGTATCAAAACAGTTATCGCACAATCTTACGAGCGTATCCACCGTTCTAACCTAGTAATGATGGGGGTTCTTCCACTTCAATTCATGCCAGGTGAATCTGCTGATACTCTAGGCTTAACTGGTAAAGAAGAAATCTCTGTTAACATTACTGACAACGTGAAACCACGTGAAATCTTAACAGTAACTGCTAAATCTGAAGACGGTTCAGTTAAAACTTTCCAAGCTTTAGCTCGTTTCGACTCAGAAGTAGAAGTAGACTACTACCGTCACGGTGGTATCCTACAAATGGTTCTTCGCGCAAAAGCTGCTCAATAATCATTTAAATAAAAACCGATCTCTTAGGAGGTCGGTTTTTGTTTATACATAAAAGGGGAGGCATTGGTTTGCAAAAAGATGAATTGAAAAAACGCGCTTTATCCATTGTTCCGTTACCGAGTCACTATGAGCTAATCATAGAAGAGTATTCTGCAGACGAGAGAGTGATGTTCTCATGGGCGAATGATCAACAGGATGAAAGTATGACTGTTGAGTTAGATTGCACTGGTCATCTCGTATATTTATCAATTGAAACTAATGATACTGTTCCTGAGGCTTATTCTATCTCTACTGAAGATAAGAAAAGGAGTGCGGAACAATTTTTACTCATTCATTATCCAGAAGCTTTAAAAGACTTAACACTTTCTCAAAAGAAAAAACTGTCGCGTGTAGAACGCTTTTCTTTTGAACAGTTTGTTATGGGTGTACCATTAGCACAAGCTGGTTGTTTTATTGATGTTGATGCATTTGGCGATATTGTTAAATTTAGATACGACGGTGTTAAGACGAGTCCTGAAATCCCTTTAAAGCTAGTTTCCAAGGAAAGTCTAATGGAATATGTGCGTAATACGTTGGCATTACAACTAGTAATAACAAAATTATCTCGCGATGTTTACAATGTGACGAAGGATAGACTTCATCTCGTGTATGAGGTACATTCATTTTTAAATTTTAAAGCAGATGCATTAAAACCAACTTTAAAGATCATTCATGATGAAAATGAGCCTGAAAGTTATGCTGCTCTTCCTCCTTTGCCAGCTAACTTTACGGCCAATGAAGTAACTAATGAAGCGATCATGGGCATTACAGATGAACTGGAGCTTATTCGAGAAGTAGATATAGGGCCAGAGCTAGGGATGGTGTGGCGTAAGCGGAATTGGGAGATGCAAAAAAAAGATTTAACGATGAACAGCTTTTTTAAAATGCAGTCAGAAGATACAGTAAAAACTTTTATTTCAAAAAAAAATGGTAATATACAAAGCTTTGGATGGTTGCATAAACGCTTAGGAAATCTACAGCTTAATCATGAAGCATGTTATGAAAAAGCAATAGACTTTTTACAAAAAGTAATTCCGGACTACTATCCTTATCTTCAACGATTAATTCGAGGAGATGAAGAAGAGGATGAAAGAGAATCAGACTCATTTATATTCCATGCCCATAATCAAGGATTACCTATTGCTGATATGGTGATTGTCGTTGTAAATTGTACAACTGGACTGATTGATTATTATAGTGGACCGAATTTTGATTTGGATGAACTTCGCCAAATGACTACAGTACCAGCTATTTCTTTGGAAAAAGCGAATCGTCAATTTCTAGAAAATATCGATTTTCAATTGGTTTGGGACAAAAATTACGATGACGAAATTGAGTCTTATCAACTTATCTATCAAGCGTGTGATCGACAAACTAAGTTACCTATCCGGTATATTGACGCGACTACTGGCGAAATTATTGTCAGTAATGTTTAGTGAATTGATTTTTACTATATGGAAGCAAAGCGACAGTACAGAAGTTTCCAATCACTATAGGTGGTGCGGATTAAAGTTATTGTTCGGAACAGTAGTCAGTTGCACTTGGTACAGAACCGATTTCCTGGGAAGTCGGTTTTTTTCTACTTCTTTCAAAATGAAAGGGTCGGTCTAGAAATTAATCAAAATCGTGGATAGAACTGCCGAAATCGTGGATAGAAACGTCAAAGTGACGGATAGAACTGTCAGAGCGACGGAAAGAACCCTCTAAACGAGAGATTGCCCCGATTGATTGAAGAATAACCCCGATGAAATGACGGATATCTCACGAAAATGAAACGTAAAACCAAAAAGTTGCGACTTTAACCATCGAATTAATGGTTAGAATCATCAATTAGACGGTTAGTGCCGCAATTTTCAAATCAATTTATCCGCTACAATTCTTCTTCATACTATAAAACTGTAAACAAATCGCGAATGACATAGAAATTACTGCAAAATAAATCAATGTTATTGTTCCCAACTGTAAAGACAATACGACCCCGCCTAAGCTTGCGCCTATTGCACTACCTAAATAATTTACAGAACTGTTTAATGCCACTGCCGAACTTCCGTTATTCGGCTGTTGTGATAGTAAAATATGTTGTTGAGGTGCCTGGCATGCCCAACCCATTGCTCCCCAGACAAAGAACGGGAAGTATTTTAAAATAGGGAAGTTAAGCATTAAGGGTATGCTTATAATCGATAACGTTAAAGTAAATAAAATGATTGTAACTAAAGTTTTTGGTTTTCCGAAGTAGTCGATTAAGTAACCTATCAATATACTTCCAACCAAGCCACCGAATCCCCATGCCCATAAGTAAATTGTTAAATTACTCGAGCTTGTCATTTCTTCTAAAAGGGGAGAGAGGTATGTGTACAATCCGAGACTAGCAACACTGGCGAAAAATGTTATACATACAGTTATAGTTACTCTTTTATCCAGGAACATTTTTAATCGTTCGTTTAGTGCAGGGGGAGGTGTTGTTGGGAAATCGGGCAGAAACATATGCATACATAAAATAGAAATGACACCGATTATCACTAATAGCCAAAGTGTTACTTTCCAATCAAATAAGTTCGATATATAAATACCTAAAGGAACGCCAAGCACTGTTCCCATACTCATACCTCCTATAGTCAATCCTAGAGCTCTTCCTTTCTTTTCACTTGAAATAAACTTTGTAGAAGCTGCTATAGCTAAAGGTGAAAATAAACCAGCCCCAATCCCTGCAATTGCTCTCGAAAGTAGAAGAATAGAAAAGGTCGGAGCTAAAGCTGTAACGCTATTCGCTATTGTGAAGAGTAGCATTGACCATATTAAGATTTTTTTTATAGGTTTTCCGGCAAGTAAAGAAGAAAATAACGGCGCTGATATTGCGTAAAATAAAGTGAAAATGCTCACTGCCTGACCAGCTTGTGATGTGCTTTTTTGATACGTATCGCTAATTCCTGGGAGAAGTCCTGCGATCACATAAGCATCAAAACCCAAGGCAAACATGCCAAAGGCTAATAATAAAACATTTTTCATAAATTGAACCTCCATAAATTAAAGGTGATAACCTATAACGTTATGTTATAATCGAAGCACCTTCTATATTTAATAGGTTACTAAAAAACCTCGAATATGGAACAATCACTATTTTATAAGGATATAACAAATCGTTATAGGGTATGGAGGGATACAATGAATGTAGAATGGTTACACAGCTTTATTGCTGCCGCCAATCAAAAAAGTTTTTCTAAAGCTGCTCAAATTACGAATCTTTCCCAACCTGCACTAAGTAAACATATACGAAACTTAGAGAATAATCTTGGCATGGAATTATTTCATAGGACTTCCATTGGTATCGAATTAACCGAAGCTGGCGATCGTTTCTACACCCGAATTACACCAGTTTTGATTGAATTAACAGCGATTCGTGAAGAATTGCAGCAATTTAGTCAAAGTAATCCTATTGCGATCGGTGGTCTGCCTAGCTTAGCCACTTACTATTTGCCAAACAAAATGAATGAACTTAAGCAACTTGGTCGACCTATAACATTAATGATTCAAAATACTTCAAATGAACTATTACAATCTTTAGAAAAAGGGCGACTTGATGCAATCTTTGTGGATGCAAAGTATACGGGAGAATCTTTGTGGAATTGGGAGTTGTTTACGGAACCTTATTATGCTGTGTTTCCTTTGAATCATCGTTTTAATTCAAGAATAGCAGTTGATCTTGAAGAACTGTGTGAGGAGCCGCTTATTGTTCATCAAGCTCCTTGTGATTCAAGGAAGGATATAGTAGAACAAATACAATCACTTGGCTACACGCCGAATATCATTAGTGAAGTAAACTTTGGGGATTTTGTCTTTGGCGCAGTAACTTCTGGAATGGGGATTACGATTGTACCAGAATTAATGGCAAAAAATATCGGCCATCTTCAACTTTTTACTTTACCGATTAATAATTTTGGAAGATCCAGAACGATTGCATTGGTTACAAAGCATAAAGAATTAGGTTCGAAATTATATAAATTAATATCAAATTAAATGGGTTCTAAGTCAAATGTTGGGGTGCTGTAATCTTTCAGCACCTTAACCCAGATGAACCCCGATTTCTTTATACTTTAAATTTAATAAGATTTTTGCTCGAAAGTGATCGAAACGTCGAAAGCCATATGCATTCCGTTTCATCACTTTTGTTTTATTATTAATACCTTCCAAGAAGCCGTTAGAATAACCAAAACTAAAGCTATTTAAGATTTCTACTTGCCAGTTTTTAAATGTTTGAATTGCTTTTAAGAAAGCTGGTAATTTTGCCTCTTCTACCTTACGGTAAAAAGCTAGTAATCGCTTTTTCACTTCTACAACATCATT
>NZ_MWSJ01000024.1 GCF_002237755.1 Lysinibacillus sp. KCTC 33748
GTCTAGTGATGATGGCAAAGAGGTCACACCCGTTCCCATACCGAACACGGAAGTTAAGCTCTTTAGCGCCGATGGTAGTTGGGGGCTTCCCCCTGTGAGAGTAGGACGTCGCTAGGCTATATAATAAAATTATTCCGAAGTAGCTCAGTTGGTAGTAGCACCTGACTGTTAATCAGGTTGTCGCAGGTTCGAGTCCTGCCTTCGGAGCCATTCTTGGAGAGTTGTCCGAGTGGCCGAAGGAGCACGATTGGAAATCGTGTAGGCGGTTAACACTGTCTCAAGGGTTCAAATCCCTTACTCTCCGCCAGCACTTTAAGGAATTTTCATTCCAAACGATGGCCCCTTGGTCAAGTGGTTAAGACACCGCCCTTTCACGGCGGTAACACGGGTTCGAATCCCGTAGGGGTCACCATTTAATACCCAGATGGAGGATTAGCTCAGCTGGGAGAGCATCTGCCTTACAAGCAGAGGGTCGGCGGTTCGAGCCCGTCATCCTCCACCATTATTTAAATAAATCACCTTATTATCGCGGGGTGGAGCAGTGGTAGCTCGTCGGGCTCATAACCCGAAGGTCGTTGGTTCAAATCCGGCCCCCGCAACCAAAATGGTCCCGTGGTGTAGCGGTTAACATGCCTGCCTGTCACGCAGGAGATCGCCGGTTCGATCCCGGTCGGGACCGCCATTTTTTTAAAAATATGGGTCAGTAGCTCAGTTGGTAGAGCATTAGATTGAAGCTCTAAGTGTCGGCGGTTCGATTCCGTCCTGACCCACCATATTTTTTTGCCGGTGTAGCTCAGTTGGTAGAGCAACTGACTTGTAATCAGTAGGTCGTGGGTTCGACTCCTATCGCCGGCACCATGTATTCCCGGAGGGGTAGCGAAGTGGCTAAACGCGGCGGACTGTAAATCCGCTCCTTAGGGTTCGGCGGTTCGAATCCGTCCCCCTCCACCAGTTTTTTTATAGGGGCATAGTTTAACGGTAGAATAGAGGTCTCCAAAACCTTTGATGTGGGTTCGATTCCTACTGCCCCTGCCAATTAATTAATTTCATGGCGGTTGTGGCGAAGTGGTTAACGCACCTGATTGTGGTTCAGGCATTCGTGGGTTCGATTCCCATCAGTCGCCCCATTTAATTTAAAATAATAAAATATAATAATATGGCGGTTGTGGCGAAGTGGTTAACGCACCTGATTGTGGTTCAGGCATTCGTGGGTTCGATTCCCATCAGTCGCCCCATTTATATATTTAACTTTTGGGATATAGCCAAGCGGTAAGGCAACGGATTTTGATTCCGTCACGCCCTGGTTCGAATCCAGGTATCCCAGCCATTTATTGCGGAAGTAGTTCAGTGGTAGAACACCACCTTGCCAAGGTGGGGGTCGCGAGTTCGAACCTCGTCTTCCGCTCCAATTATTAAGGCGGCATAGCCAAGTGGTAAGGCACAGGTCTGCAACACCTTTATCACCGGTTCAAATCCGGTTGCCGCCTCCATAATTTATTACTCAATCGGTTTATCCGATTTTTTTTATCTCCATTGTGCCGGTGTGGCGGAATTGGCAGACGCGCACGACTCAAAATCGTGTTCCTTTGGAGTGTCGGTTCGACCCCGACCACCGGTATCATCACGTACATATATGTTACGTTTAGTAAGTTTGAAAAGCTCACAAACCTTGATAGTACAGGGTTTGTGAGCTTTTTTCATTTTTGGGGATACGATAGGAAACGATAACCCTTCTTCCCTTACTATAAGGTACAGATAGGATCAGAGACAATCCGCAATAGCAGAAAGGAATAAATTATTTCCAAGCGGTTTATTTCCTGATAAAATCCATAAAATTCCACCTTCTTCGATTGTATTTTATACGAAAACTTGCTATCTAAAAAACTTCCCCACCCGATTTTAGGATAAAGAACCCATATAATGAGCTTAAAAAAGGGATTGATTTAAAAACGGAACCATTAAGAATCCGTCTGGTAAATGGCGCCAACCATGAAAAAATCATGATATTAACCTATCACCATATTTTATGGGATGGATGTAGTAGTGGAATCCTTATAGATAGCTTTACTAGATTATGTAATGAAATCGAAGTTGATAAAGAGTTACCTTCAAAAATAAAAGTAACACCTTGGCGAGAGTATATTAAATTAGTTAGAAATCGAGACATAGATGGAGAAAAAAATACTGGGCTAATTATCTTGATGGCGTTGAGCCAAATGAAATCTCTCCCCAGTCTACTCACAATAAACATATAGACAATAAAAGCCATAGAGAAACATTTTATATCGAAGATAATGATTATAAAATTCTTAAAAACGCTTGTATACAAAATAAGCATACTTTAGCAGGATGGATTCATAGTGGGTTGTTACCGAAAGAAGGAGTATTCAAAGATAGTATAGAAATAAAAAGCAAAACACAAAGAGGAGAAAGTTTGGCAGAATGTCTCAGCAAGAATTAGCAGAGAGCAACATGTACTTGGATTATGATTAGTCCCAATGCAGAGTATACATGTGGAGAAATCTGGACAAAGCGAAATTGTCGATAAAGCAATTGTAAAATATTGTATAGACCTCCTTGCTAAAAAATAAGAAAAGATTGTTTGAATATAAATAAAAAGGCTAGGTTCTATTATGGTAGCACCTAGCCAATTACTTAAACCCACAGCACCTATGTGTTGCTACATACACTCTACGCATGTTGAGTGTAGACACAAGAGAAAACATTTATATTTTTCATCTGAAAAACCCAGCAAATCATTTTACACAATTTTTACACATTACAACCAGATAACCTTGATATATAAGGCTTTCGGAACCATTCCCTGTCCCGACCACCGTTATCATAGAATGAAAGACTTCAACGATTATGTTGGAGTCTTTTTTGTATTCAAAAATAATAAGGCCTACTCTGCAGCAAAGTGGGTTATATAAATGGAAGACATGTTTTATTTTTATCTAGAGAGTCTTTCATATATACATTAGAACCTTATCATTTTAGCGTAGTAGTATGGTTAAATTATTGTAGGAAAAGACATAATGCCTGATAAGTAGCATTTATGATGAATAGAGAGGGTATAATTATGAACAGACACTTTTTTATTGCAGTTCCACTTCCTTCAGACATTAAAGCAGCTCTTCATGTGAGATGTGAAAAAATGAAAACTGACTTTCATTTTAAACGCTGGGTTCATCAGGAAGATTATCACATCACTTTGGCTTTTTTAGGTCATGCGGATGAAGAGCAATTACAAGCTATAATGAATGAAGTGAGGGGAAATCTTCTGAATGTTTTTCCATTCGAATTAAAAATTCAGGGGTTCAATACTTTTGGGAGAAAAGAGTATCCAAGAATTTTATGGGTCGATTTGCTTGAATCGCAGCAATTAAATGTTGTGCAAGAAATAGTATACCGAGATTGTATTAAGGCTGGATTTGAATTAGATAAGAAGCCCTTTGTCCCCCATATAACTGTTGCAAGAAAGTGGGATGAAGCATGCGGGAAAATTCCGTCAGAGGCATTGATGGAAGATAATTTTCAGCTTCCTAAATTTCTAGTAGAAGAAGTGGTTTTGTACGAATCAAAAATAGAGGAAACCCCGAAATATTATAAAAAAGCTGTCATTCGTTTAGATGGCCAATAGGTCTGTCAAAAGCCTACTACATTACAATAAGCTCGTAAACCTTAAAAAGGGTTTATGAGCTTTTTTGCTGAAACTACTTCATTTTTAATAATTAGTTCATCTTCCGTTCATTTAAGGATTTTATGCTAAGGATGTAAAAAGGAATGGAGGAGTTAACAATGAATCTTGCGTGGAAAGAAATTAAGAAGAATAAAGTAAGATTTTTAATATTAGGTTCAATTGTTTTTTTAGTTAGTTTATTAACATTTATTATTTCTGGTTTGGCGAACGGATTGTCTCAAGATAATGCCGCTCTAATTAAGGATTTACCACAAGGTCAATTTTATATGAATGAGGATGCAGATCAAACTTATAATCTGTCAAAAATAGATAGCGGTACACAAAACGAAATATTGAGCAAAGAAAAAAATGCAGTAGCTTTTTCATTACAAATGGGCTTTTTAAATGATCAGGACGATAAGCAGCAAAGCGTTGCCTTTGTTACATCGACCGATTCAGCGTTATTTGAAAATGTGGAACATGAGGAAGTCATATTAGACAGCTCAATGAAAGATAAAGGAATTAAAGTAGGAGATACATTAACGAATAATCAATTTGATGGCAAGTTTGTAGTAAAGGGATTTGTCGACCAAAAGAAATATAGTCATGCACCTGTTGCCTACATTAATAAAGAGGATTATAAAGAAATTTACCGTGTGGATGAAATGCAGATGATTTTCGTACCAGACGGAGATTCTTCAAAAGAATTTGCTGGATTAGAATCATTTTCAAATAAAGAATTTCTTAACACAATCCCAAGCTATAACGCAGAACAAATGTCTTTAAATATGATTGTTTGGTTTCTAGTAGTCATTAGTGGGATGCTATTCGCCATCTTCTTCTATATGATGAATGTCCAAAAAATCGGCTTATACGGAATTTTAAAGGCGATTGGTTTGAAAACAAGTAAGTTATTTAAAATGATATGGACACAGATGGCCATCATTACAGTTATTTCACTTGTTTTATCTGTAACCTTTAGCCAGGCCTTTAATCTGATAGCGCCAAAAGGAATGCCATTCACTTTAACGATCGCGACAACAACGCAATTATCGATTGTATTCCTAATTATTGGATTTGTAGGCGCTACAATTTCAGCAATCCAAATTAAAAAAATTGAACCATTACAAGCGATACAGCAAGGAGAGGCTTAATATGACTTTATTTAAAATCGATGAAGTTAGAAAAACGTTTACGAATGGCGAGGTAGAGGAGGAAATACTGAAAGGGATAGATCTTTCATTAAAAGAAGGAGAAATAACTGCATTGGTAGGTGCATCTGGCTCCGGTAAAAGTACGCTTTTGACAATTGCCGCAGGACTTCAGCCTGCAACAGATGGATATGTTATATTTGAAGGAAAAAACCTGTCTATTATGAACGCTGAGGAGGTTCGAAAAGTACGAGCAAGTGAATTTGGGTTTGTCTTTCAATTTGCACACCTCGTACCTTTTCTTACTGTTGAAGAACAGCTGCTATTAATGCTAGATGTTTCTGAATCGAAATTAAAGAAGCAGGAACAAAAAAATGAAATCGATCGATTACTAAAATTAGTAGGGATGGATCATCGGAAAAATTCTTATCCTTCTTCATTGTCGGGAGGGGAGAAGCAACGTGTAGCGATTGCCCGTGCGATCATTCATAAACCGAAAGTTCTATTCGCGGATGAACCAACTGCTAGTTTAGATTCACAACGATCAAAAGAGGTTATGTTATTAATTAAGGATTTAACTAAAACGTTAAACATTACAACTTTAATGGTGACCCATGATGAAGAGATGCTTGCTTATACGGATCGTATTATAAAAATGAGCGATGGTGTCATTTTGCAAGATGTTATTTAGATCGAGTAGTAGAAAGCCACAACCACAGCTTTTTGATGGTTGTGGTATTTTTTTGAATCAATGGATGATTTCAGTCTAGGCGCAAATTACGAAATATTTTTAAAAGCCTAGTGTTAAGTTACCAAATCGATAAACGAAGGCAGCATATTGTAGAAGGAAAGGAGGAGGTGATTTGAAATGATGTTTGTTATTGCCTTAATAATTGTATTAGTAGGGTTAATAGCGGGATTCCAATTAAGCGAAGGACGGTCAGAAAAAGGGAGATATATCATTTGGGGTATCATTATAATGATTGCGTTTGCACCATTTTTATCATATTTAATTGGCGTATTGTATGGGGTATTGGTTAGAAATGGTTGGGCAGCATCGATTATGATGGTTTTATTTCCTATAATTTTTATCATAGGTCTTATTAATTTACTCTTAGGTATTTATAAGAAAAATGAAGAAGAGCATAATAAATAGCTACTTGTCTCTTAAAAGGGGTTAATTCGTTCAGTGTTTTTGTTATCTAAATTATAAAGGTAAAAAGCCGCGAGACTCCTAGAATTGTTTTTACGATGTAGTGTAAATGAAAATATAGCGAAGGAGACATATGCCTTCGTGTTCAAAATTCTATTTATTGTACTGATGTGGCTCGTACCTTGCCGGCAGAAAAGCATAGCGGTTTTTTACCATCTGGAAAAAAGCTTTTACGTTAAATACTTATGTCAATCGAGCTTTTCGGCTTACTTTACAGACCATTCTCATTAATGCCCTGTGTAACGAAGGGAAGATCGTAAAGACAACATCCATTGTTTTCCGCATTGGCATAGGACAAATAATAGGCTTATTTTTGTGCACGCCTGCAATAGCAATTTTTGCTAGTTGCTGTGGAGATATCATTTTTTGTTTTTTCATTTGTTTGGACATCGTCGATTTATCGATATTAATAGCTGTTGCTTTATCAAAAATAGGCGTATCAACAAAAGTCGGACAGAGGGTGCTTACCTTGATGCCAAATTCCTCAGCTTCATAGTGTAGTGATGTTGTTAAGCCCACAACTGCGTGCTTCGTAGTTGAGTATGCAGCTGATATAGGGGATGGTCCCAACCCTGCAGCTGATGATGTATTGATGATATGTCCAAAACCTTGTTCCTTCATGATTTGATACCCAACTTGTGTACCATAAACAATGCCCCATAAATTAATACCCACAATGTCTTTCCAATCGTCAATTGTCAATTGTCATATCATAAATTTCACCATACATAGCTATACCAGCATTATTGAACAAATAATCTAATCGTTGAAATTCCTCATATACATTTGAAATGACATGTTCAACATTTTCGAAATCGATTACGTTTAATTCAACAAATCGAGCATTTGAAGTATCTTTATTTAGTTCTGCCTCTAGCAGACGTCCATCATGTTCGTTAATATCTGCAATAATGACAAATACATGTCGACCTACTAACTCTTTGCAGATAGCCTTCCCTATACCTGATACACCGCCTGTAACAATCGCAACCTTTCTCATAATCATCACCTCTCGTATGATTTCCTTAATGGACAGGGTCTTCCTGCAATTGAAGTCGTTTAATGACAGCTGAGTATTCTTCGACGACAAGCTCTGCTCCTTTACTATTTAAATGAATGCCATCCAAAGTTAGATGTAGTCCTCTCTTTTTGGATAATCGATCAATCCGCAAAGGGTCTTTATACAACAGTACATCTTTTATCACTCGCATAACATTGGTGTTCACATATTCCGAACTTGTAACATGTTTTAATTGATGTTCAAAAACCTCTTGTATATTTAAAAAGCTAACATTTTCATATTTAGAAGAAATGGAATGAATAATGGAGGAGAGCTCTTTTAATTCCATATTGGGAGTATTTTTTATTTCCTCTCCTATTAAAGCTGGTGTTACTAAAACTACATGTTTAGATGAGGCTAAAATCATTTCTAAAACACTTGCATAGTAAACTTTAAAATCTTGATGATCTTTTGAAACCGGTTGTGCCTGCACTTTCAAAAGTTTAGTGTAGACATCATTGACACCAATCCAAAGAAAGCTAAGGTCATAAAAAGTAGCTAGCTTCGATTTCTCTAAGCGAGTGTGTAAGCTTTTCACTGTCTCACCTGGTTTACCGAGATTATCAAATTCTATATGTTGATATTTAGCTCTTAATCTTTTAAAAAATGAAACCCCTGGTCGACCTTCTGTTAAGCTGTCTCCGATACATGCAATTTTCATTTATATCCCACCTTTTTTAATTCTCTTAAAAAAATGGTAACTGCCTGATTAAAGAGTGATTCTAGTGCTTTAAGCTCCTGCGTATTTGTCAGTTGACATAAGCCTCCTAGCCATGTGCCTAGTAGAACCGTCCACTCATCAATATTGCCATTAACAAATTCTCCTCGATCCATGCCTTCTTGAAGGATCGCACGATAAGCACCCATCGGTATAACCGCTAAATTGTATAACTGTTCCACTGATTCAGGGCTCGATTTTGGATTGGAAGCTAGTTCTTGCCCGGATCTTAATAAAGGTGTTTGGTAATGATAGAGAACATGCATGGCCATGCCATATAGTTTCTCTGCTGCCGTAAAGTAGATACACTCTTTTTGAAGCCATTTGTTGTGCCAATCTTGCATTGTTTGTTGTGCTAGAAGTACAAAAAGCTTTTCTTTGTTTTCAAAATGGTAATAAATATGTCCCTTGCTGTAGCCTGAAGCGGTTGAAATATCTCCGACTGATGTTTGATTATAGCCCTTTTGAGAAAACAAACTAACCGCATGTTCCATAATTTCAACTTTTGCTTTCTCGCTATCATAACGTCTTTTATTCAATGATTTAACCCCTTCATAAGATTTGAACGGTCGTTCTAATTGTATTATACAATATTTTACTATTAGAAGAATGGGTAATTACCTAAAGCATCAAGTTTTAATAATTGCTACGAACAGAGCCCGCTATAAAAGTTTCTTACCTTTTATGCTAATACATAATTTGGTTGGAAGAAATATTAACCAAACTGTTGAACTATGAATTATGCTTTAAAAATCAGGAGGGGAATAATATGGGGAGAGTAGTTGGGTTTGAATTAAATAGTCAGGAGCCAGAAAAAGCTGCCGCGTTTTATGCCAAGGTTTTTGGTTGGGAAGTAGCTGCACCTAATTGGGAATATAGGGGCGTAACAACTGGAGATGATAATAAATCAGGGATTAACGGCGGTATTGCAAAGGGACCACATGACTATCCTTTTGGAACACGTATTCAAATTGAAGTTGATTCTATCGATGAGGCTATTTCAAAGGCACGCAAAATGGTGCCGCTATTGTACGAGATAAAATGGAATTTGATGAATTTTACCTTGCCTATCTGTTAGACCCAACTGGACTAGGCTTTGGCATGATTCAAAACAAATAATCTGACTGATTAACAAGTCCTTGCAGTGGATTTTTGGGGCTTGTTTGTTAATAAATAAGATTGGAAATAATATCTAAAAAAGTATAGTATGAATAGTAGAGAAAGAGAGGGAAAGACATGAAAAAGATGTTAAAAATAGTATGTGCACTATTATTAGCTGTTTGGTTAATACCGATTGAAAGTGTACATGCAGCGAGCTTCAAAGATGTGTCCAAGGATAATATATTGATAACGGAAATTGATTACTTAGTGGAAAAAGGAATTATTAATGGCTATCCTAATAACCTATTTAAACCAGATACATATGTAACGAGAGCGCAAGTAGCTGTCATGTTAACACGTGCTTTAGGATTGCAAACGACGAATGTCAAAGATCCAAAGTATCAGGATGTACCTTCTACACATCCCTATTATAAAGAAATTGCGGCAATGCAAAATGCTGGGATTTTCGATGCGGCACAGAAATTTAATCCGAATGCAACTCTTTCAAGAGGGGATATGGCGATTGTGCTGCAAAGAGCATTTAAAATAAAGGGATCTGAGACAAGCTATTTTACAGATGTTTCAGAGAAGGCAAGGGGCTATAAGGAAATCTCGATAATTTATAGTAATAATATAACAAGAGGATATGATGATGGTTCATTTAAGCCAAATGTACCTTTAACGCGAGCTCATTTTTCAGCATTTTTAGCTCGTGCATTAACGTTATCGAATCCGAATCTATTAAAAGATACGGCGTATGACTATACGTATGCGCATTATTCGTTGGAAGACAAAAAACAGTATACATTAAAATATCAGTATAGTCATCATGAGGGTAATGATGTTTGGGCCGTAACAGATTTGAATTCTAATAAGATATTTAATGATGAGCTTTTATTTAGTGGCGAGTTTTATGGTCAAGCAAATGGCAGAAGTTCACATATGCATTACGATTTTGCTTTCAGTTTACCACTTAGAATTGGTGTGATCGCACATGAAAATGATGACGGGGTAATTTCAGGAATCCGAATTACTGTTAAAGCAACAGATGGCACTGTCCAAGCAGGTGGTGTCAATTATAATAATGTAATTGTTCTAGAAGAAAAGTCCATATACAGTGATGGAGTTTCAACATATTACTTTGTCGAAGGTATCGGTTTAGTTAAAGAGCTTTACAATGATGTTGTTGTTTATGAGTTACTCGATCGTACAGCCAATTAAATGTTAGCTACATGGAAAGCAAGTCTCCTATGAATGAGGAGGCTGCTTTTTGTCATGAAGCATCTAATCTAATGTAATATGAAAAAAACGATGAAGTGCTTGTCGCCAATCCTTTTCGTTATGAGTTGAATAGGTCGTTAGGGATTGTCCCTCGTAGATTCGGAATTCATTGTTAAGCATTGTATGACGTCCGCGAGGGGTACGAATCATAGCAATTTTATTTTTTTGTTTAGAAAGTCTTGGCGCAAACTTTGCATCGTTAGCGTCATCGAAAAAACTATATAGTAAACGCCAACCCTGTTTTGTTTGTTCGTATAGCATCCAGCCGTTCACTTCATCTCGTTCAATTTTATAAAGTTCATTACCTTCACGGTGTTGATGCCCAGCTATTAGTGGCACTGGCTTACAAGGGGCTACTGCACCTACCCCAACATCTGAAATATATGAATGCCCAGCAAAGTGGACAAGCAATAGCTGGTGCATAGGTACATCCTCAACAGGAGTATCATCTTCAACGTTGCGCCAAAACTGAGCATAGCGATTGGTTACAGAAAAGCCAAGCTCGCGAAGAAGCCAACTAAATAAAATATTTAGTTCAAAGCAATTTCCTCCACGATGTTGAATAATAATTTTTTGAAAAAGGTCAGGGATAGCGAAGGAGATGCCATATTTCAAGGCAACATCTAGGTTCTCATAAGGAATTATATGTAGATGTCTTGTTTGGAGCTGACCAAGTAGCTTAATGGAAGGCTCTAAAGATCCTTGAAATTGAATAAGCTTCAAATATTGCTGTATTTGTGAATTCATAATATCGCCTCACTCCTTATTAAATAACATAACCGAAATAGCTAAAGAATACACGTGATTATTAGTAAGAAAATAATAGAAAAATAGGTAAATAACTTGTAAAATTAAAATATTAGCTACTATAAGAATAATATTCACTATTAGTCTAGTTAATAATAATGATTGTAAGGTAGGTATACGAATGACAAGCGAAATTAAATGCGAAATGAAATGGATAGAAGTAAATTCATACGATGAAATGAGCGAAGTAGCAGCGGATATTTTCACTAAACAATTACAAACAAAGCCAGCAAGTATTTTAGGATTAGCAACTGGTGGTTCTCCAGTAGGGATGTATAAGGAATTAGTGAGACGCCAACAAGCTGGAAATATTTCTTTTAACGACGTGATCACTTTTAACCTAGACGAATATGTAGGTCTCGACCAATCAAGTCCCGCAAGTTATTGGACATTTATGCATGAGAACTTATTCAATCATGTAGATATTAAGGAAGAAAATATACATTTACCAAATGGCAAGGCAGAAAATTTAGATGCGGAGTGTGTCGCTTATGATGCTCGAATCAAGGAAGCGGGAGGCATTGACCTTCAGCTATTAGGCATCGGCGTTAACGGACATATTGGCTTTAACGAACCGGGCACATCTTTCGAATCACTGACTAATATCGTAGAGTTAACAGAATCTACACGCACAGAAAATGCCATCTATTTTGAAGACTCTAAGGATGTACCGACGCATGCTATTACAATGGGTATTCAATCTATTATGAATGCCAAGGAAATCGTCCTAATTGCATTTGGTGAGAAAAAACTAGAGGCTATGGAAAAATTAAAAAGTGGAATCATCACTGAAGATTTCCCAGCAAGTCAATTATTAAACCATCCGAATGTAACGGTTATTTACGGCGGAACAAAATAGAAATTAAGCGTTAAGCGTAGACTTTATTTTATTTGAAGTCTGCGCTTATTTTTTTGAATTCGAAGGGACGGGGATAGGAATCAGAGCGACGGATAGAATTGACAAAGTGACGAAAGAAAGGCGAGAGCGACGGAAAAAAGAGCCGAAGTGACGGAAAGAAAGGCGAGAGTGACGGAAAGAAGAGCCGAAGTGACGGATAGAAATCAGAGTGGCGGATAGAATGGGCAAAGCGACGGATAGAAAGGCGGGAGCGACGGAAAGAAGAGCCGAAGTGACGGATAGAAGTCAGAGCGACGGATAGAATTGGCGAAGCGACGGAAAGAAAGGCGAGAGTGACGGAAAGAAGGGCCGAAGTGACGGAAAGAAATTAGAGCGACGGATAGAATTGGCAAAGCGACGGAAAGAAATGCGAGAGCGACGGATAGAACAATCAAAGTCGTGGATAGAACAGCCAGAGTCGTGGATAGAACAATCAAAATCGTGGATAGAACAGCCAAAATCGTGGATAGCCCCGCCAAAGTCGTGGTATTCACCCGGACATTTAGATGTTATAGGCATTAGCTTCGCCATTAATCAATGCTACAATATTATCTATATGCTAGAATGAGAAAAACAATAGGAGGGGTTAGGGTGAAAAGCACCGTACCACATTTAGAAAAGGGCGATACAGTTGGTCTTGTGGCTTTATCAAGTCAAGTAAAGCCCGAAAAGCTAGGAGATGCAATAGCCTTTCTTGAAGAGTTAGGTCTTAACTATGTAATTGGGGATACGATTCAGGCAAAGCATGATTATCTTGCAGGTAATGATGAGGAGCGTCTGGCTGACTTTCATGAGATGGTGAGAAATCCAGAGGTGAAGGCAATTTTTTGTGTTAAGGGGGGCTATGGCTCTGCACGAATTGCGGAAAAGATTGACTACGGACTACTAGAGGAAAATCCGAAAATCTTCTGGGGCTTCTCTGATCTTACATATTTACATTGTGCGATTAATGAATATGCTAATTTAGTGACGTTTCATGGACCGCTCCTTATGTCAGTAGATAGAATAGATGATTTATCAAAGAAAATGTTTTTACAGTTATTTTCACCGATGGAGTTACAGTATACGGAGGATATTGCGCCGTTAACAACGATTGCACCTGGTGTTGCTCGTGGCCAGATTATTGGTGGCAATTTACGTCGTCTTGTTAACACATTAGGTACTAAATTTGAAGTGCGCACGGAAGGTCGCATTTTATTGATCGAGGAGCTTGGAGAAACTATTCCAAGAATCGATGAGATGTTGCAGCAATTAAAACAGGCGAGAAAGCTTGAACAGTTAGCAGGTGTTATGATAGGTTCCTTCACGCAAACGGAAGCGGATGAAGCGGCACTAATGACTTTAATGAAGGACTATTTTGCGGATTTAGACGTTCCGGTTGTAGCAGGCTTTAAAATTGGTCATGATTCAACGAATATTGCTATTCCATTAGGGGTAGATGCTATTTTAGATGCACAGGAAAAGGTACTGAAAATTTTGCCTGGTGTGCATTAAAAGAACGCTCAGCACTTTATAGTGTGCTGAGCGTTTTTATTGTGAGGTTATTTTATTAATAAGGCTCTGCGTCATGACCTTTATCTACAGCCTTTTTAGGCGCTTTATCACCATCAATATTGCCAAGTGGCTTTGATGAAGAAGAATCATTCTGAGCTTTTTGCAACCCTTCTTTTAACAAGCGACCATACTCCTCGTCGGCTTCCTCCGCTAATGCGATCATCGCCTCTTGAATGGCACTATTGCAGACTGCTAAATCACGAATTAAGTTTTCAAGCAATTCGTCTCGCTCCCATTGCTCAAAATTGCGATACGTTTCTCCAGCTTGCTTTGTATTACTTTGACGATCAATAGATTCCCTAACGAGATTACCTTCCACATGTGGTGTATGTTCCTTAGCAGTTTGGGTAGCTTCCTTTAAACCATTTAACATTGAAGGCTCATAGTTAATATGAGGATTTTGCCCTGGAGCTAAATCACGCTTATACATCATTTGACCACCATTTTGATTGGTTGCTACTCGTTTTTTAGGAGCATTGATAGGAAGTTGTAAATAGTTTGCACCTACGCGATGACGCTGTGTATCAGAATAAGAGAAGGTACGACCTTGTAACATTTTATCATCTGAGAAATCCAATCCGTCCACAAGCACACCTGTACCGAATGTAGCCTGTTCAACCTCAGCAAAATAATCTTCTGGATTTTTATTTAACACCATTTTACCAACTGGATACCATGGGAACTGATCATAAGGCCAAAGCTTCGTATCATCTAATGGATCAAAATCAAGCTCTGGATGCGAACCATCCTCCATAATTTGGACGTTAAGCTCCCATTCAGGGTAATCATCTTTTTCAATTGCATCGTATAAATCCTGCGTGGCATGATTAAAGTTTTTCTTTTGGATTTCTTCCGCTTCTTTTTGTGTTAAGTTTTTAATGCCCTGTAAAGGTTCCCAATGATATTTTACAAGGACTGCTTTACCTTCGCAATTGACCCATTTATACGTATTGACACCAGAGCCTTGCATCATTCGATAATTAGCTGGAATACCCCATGGTGAATAAATGAATGTCACCATATGAAAAGATTCTGGTGAGCTTGCACAGAAATCAAAAAAGCGTTCAACGTCTTGGATATTTGTAATAGGATCAGGCTTAAAGGCGTGAATCATATCCGGGAATTTCATAGCATCGCGGATAAAGAAGATTTTTAAATTATTGCCGACTAAATCCCAGTTACCATCCTCAGTATAAAATTTTACAGCAAAGCCTCGTGGATCTCGTAATGTTTCTGGTGAATGGCCACCATGAATAACGGTTGAGAAACGCACAAAAACAGGCGTCTGCTTGCCCTTTTCCTGAAATACTTTAGCTCTTGTATAGTTAGAAATAGGCTTATCCCCGACTACTCCGTATGTTTCAAAATAGCCATGCGCCCCAGCACCTCGAGCATGAACAACACGCTCAGGAACTCTTTCGCGGTCAAAGTGACTTATTTTCTCTATAAAATCATAGTTTTCAAGGGTTGCAGGTCCTCGATTACTGACAGTTCGTATATTTTGATTGTTAGTAATAGGATGCCCCTGTCGATTTGTCAAGGTCATGTCATGCTCGTCTGTTGAATCATGTTGTTTTGTCATTGTATAACCCCTTTCATTTGATATAGCCATTGTGTCCATATTAGTGAACAAATAGACATGAAAAAACTCTCCTGCACACGAGATGAGTGAGAGTCAACGAAAGTGAATTATCAAAATATAATTAAAAATTTAAAAATGTTGATTTTGACTTTGTTGATATTCATTGCGAATTTAAAAAGCCCTCCCACACACAAGGTGTAAGAGAGCTATTGGATGGCGTTTTCGAATGATTTATTAAGTTCACAGGTATGGCCATTGCATATAGTTGGTTATTAGTCATTGGTCATACAGTAACAGGTAACTTGTCATTGGTTTCGTTTATGTTAGCTCCAAAAAGCTAGTTTTGAAAACAGCACATCCAATTTGATATGAAGTCTTATCGACTCCATAACCTATTGTATACATTTCCTTATGATATGAAAAGCTCTAATTCATCGGACGTACTGTAAGTCATTACTAATAAATTACATACTCTAATAACGAGCAAAGATTCATATTTGTTACAAATTTTCGAAAGGCTCACAGTGACATGCTGAGGATAAATGTCAATATTATTTTATATTTGAATTGTTTATTCCTGTACACATACTCGTCCTAATCTTTACTAGTTTAAATCTTGATATACAAGTGTTTATTGCTTTTTACTGGGGTTGAGAAGCCATAAAAATTCGGTTTGTCAATTGTAATTGCTTCGGTGCAATTAAGCTTTTAAACATAGTTTTAATATCCCGCAAAACCTTAATTTCTCCAAAATGTCGAAAAATGTCGAATGATAATCATGGTAATATACATCCAGTTTTGTAAGAATTATAATAAGAGGATATTAAATAGAAATTTAAGTATTTTTTTCACTATAATTCTATTTCATTGAATCTAGTAAAGTATATTTTTATTGATATGCATTCGGAGGGAAAAAGGTAATGAAGAAAGCTTTATTATTACTTCTAGCAGTTATGCTAGTTGGATGTTCCGGAGAGGGAACAGAGAAGAAAAAAGAGGTAGATGTAAAAAAAGAAGATGTTGTAGAGAAAGAACCAGCTGAGGAAAAGAAAGTCGTTCCAGTAAAATTTGAAGAGGTCGATCCTGAATCAAAGGCTGCGGTAGAAAAGCTTGTTAAAAAATACAATGTCAAAGTTGATGTATTTAAACAGGATCCAGAAGATCCAATCGTAATAGATGAGATTTCAGAACCAATTACTAGTGAACTGAATAAAGAAGAGAATAATACATTCTCACAAATCTTATTGGAAACTGATTTTAAACAATATAAGGGTCATTATAAAGTAGAAGCTAAATATAACAATGATAAAAAAATAATTGGATATGGGGTTTCTATGGAAGGAGTGCCAGAAAACGAAGTAAATGAAGAGGGAGATGAATGGGGAGAAGGAATTTCCTCCGCTATATCAATGGCTGCTATATTAGGAGTGAATGTAGATAAACTTATTGATGAATTAGATAAAGCTGGAAATGAGAATAAAGGTACTCATACTTATACTGATCCTAATACTAATCATAATGTAACTTTCCTTATTGCTGATATGGATTTAGGAAAAATTGGAATTAATTTTGATTTAACAAAGTAGAAAAAAAGCATCCAAAAGCTGTACTCCAATTGTTAAACCCAATTGGAGGTGCAGTTCAAGAAGGATGCTTTTTTTATTGCAGTATTTTACGATTTGATTAGAAATAACGAGAATCATCAAAGTTGATTTCAACACTATAATTCTTTGCATTAATAAGATTCGATAATTTATGGGCATCTTTTTCTAGTGTAATAGCACGTTCACGATAATCATCTGGCTCATACATAGCAATTTCATAAAGCATTGTAGTTTCACCATAGCCCGTGCGTACACTTTCTTTTTCATGCATACTAAACTCCTTGCAAAGCTCGACATCTGCACGGAGTTGTGTAGCGAGTTCAATGGCTTCAACTAATGCTAGTTTTTCACCTTTAAAGTCTACTGAGTTTTTTATATTTGCTTCATATACTAAACGATCCAATGTACGAACATCGAGACGTACTTGAGCCAATTCAGCTTCAATTACTGTCATTGCGCGATTACTTGTTTTAGGTGCTTGTCCTTTTTCAACAGTTACAAAAGCGCTACGTTCTAATTCGCCAATAAGCTCCTGTACTTTTTTTGCTAAAATACTCTTGAGCTTAACGGCTTCTGCAAGATTAATCATGAAAACACGTCCTTTTATAGTGTTGTAGATGGTGCTGCGTTTGTTAATAGGGCCATTTTATAATCGCCACCATGAACTTGGTTAAACATCTTACCAGCAGATGCAAGAAGCTCTTTCGCATTTTCCACTGATAATGATGGGCGAAGATAGAAAATATGTAGAGACTCGGTCGTTTCCTCTGAAACAGACGTACGTTTAGAATCGACAAATGGTGATCCAAATGCTCCTTCAACATCACAGCTAAAAAGGATATTTTTTAATGCATTAAAACGACCATTTAAACCTTCATAGCCAGTATCCTCGTTGCCAAGTGCGATTTCTATATTCCCTTTTAGTTTAGCCATATCATATAAACCTACTGGAATCTCATATTGGAGGGAGAAGAAATTATTTAAATCAACACCTGAGTGAAGTGGTGTTAAATAATTTTGTTTACTAATTCGGCGCATTAAGCTTTCTGCTGAGTGACGATAGCGGTTCGGATCTGCGCCAAGCTTTTTCCATAGTTGTCGCCATTCTGCGATACCCTCACGTTGCGTTACAGGACGATCTTGCATTTCTAAAAAGAGATTTTCTTGATACAATTGCATGCGACCTTTAATCATTTGAGGAGATTCAGAAACGACAATTTTGGTATAATGAATAATGCCGATTTTTAGCTCGGGATGTTGTGTCAATAGAGATTGATTAATTGTAATTTCCATAAAACATCACCTACTTTATCTATTTCTATTATTGTATCATGTAAGGAGTTGGAAATGAAATGAACATACATGACCTACAACGTGAATTTGTGGCGTATGCAATGTCCATTGGTGTAGACAAAATTGGCTTTACAACAGCAGCTCCATTTACAGAATTAAAAAATAGACTGCGCCGTCAGCAAGAACTTGGCTATCAGTCTGGCTTTGAAGAAAGCGATGTTGAAAAACGTACCGAACCCCTACAATTGTTAGAGGGAGCAGAGAGCATTGTGGCGATCGCTGTAGCCTATCCGTCGCGCATGCAAAATGCACCTGTTGGCAAGAAGAGAGCAAGACGCGGGATTTTTTGCCGTGCTTCCTGGGGTGTCGATTATCATACAGCATTACGTGAGCGATTGAAATTATTATCAGCCTGGCTTGAGGAGCGTATAGAAGGTGTACGTATTGAATCGATGGTTGATACGGGGGCACTTGTGGATAGGGCAGTTGCAGAACGTGCTGGGATAGGCTGGAGCGGAAAAAACTGCTCGATTATTACACCTGAGTTTGGTTCTTATGTATATTTAGGAGAGCTTATTACGAATATCCCTTTTGCGCCTGATAAGCCTATGGAGGATGAATGTGGGGATTGCCGTTTATGTTTAGATGTTTGTCCAACTGGCGCTTTAATCGAGGGGGGACAACTAGACTCACAACGTTGTATAGCCTTTTTAACGCAAACTAAGGGAATGCTACCTGATGAGTTTCGTACCCATATTGGTAATCGTTTGTATGGCTGCGATACATGCCAGACTGTATGCCCAAAGAATAAAGGCAAGATTAATTGGATACATGAGGAATTTAAGCCTGATCCAGAGCTTGCAAAGCCATTACTTGTTCCACTTTTAACGATTTCAAATCGTGACTTTAAAGAAAAGTTTGGACATGTTTCTGGTTCGTGGCGGGGGAAAAAGCCGATTCAACGCAATGCTATTTTGGCACTTGCGCACTTTAAAGAAGAAGCTGCAGTACCAGATTTAGTAGCACTTCTTGAAAAAGATGAACGACCTGTTATTCGAGGAACAGCAGCATGGGCTTTAGGTAAGATAGGCGGGGTGCAGGCCCAATCTGCATTACTTGAGGCAAAAGCAAAAGAACGAGACGAGGAAGTACTCGTTGAAATTTATAAAGGTTTACAATTTTTTAGTTAAGGAAGTGTATCGTTATGCCATTGCATATCGTTTTATATCAACCAGAAATTCCAGCGAATACAGGGAATATTGCACGCACATGTGCTGGAACAAATACCTCATTACATTTAATTCGTCCTCTTGGATTTTCCACGGACGATAAAATGCTAAAACGTGCTGGCTTAGATTACTGGCATAGTGTAAATGTCGTTTACCACGATTCGCTAGAGGACTTTTTAGAGGCATCCAAAAATGGCGACGTTTATTTAATTGAGACATATAGTGAAGAACCCTTCACGACACATGATTTTAGTGATAAAGATCGTGATATTTACTTTATGTTTGGAAAAGAAACGACTGGCCTGCCAAAGGAATTTGCCTATGAGCGTCGCGATATGTGCTTACGTATTCCTCAGAGTGAGCATGTTCGTTCGCTCAATCTATCGAATACAGCAGCCATTGTTATTTATGAAGCGTTACGTCAACAAGGTTATCCAGGATTACATTAAAAAAAGCAGTTCTCTCATAGAGGAGAACTGCTTTTTTCGTAAAAATGAATCCAAAAGTGCCGGAAACATCACTTTTAAAATTTTAATAAAACAACGATACCTGATGGGTCCTCTGTTTGGAATCCACCATCTATATCGGTAACAGGTGCACCAATTGCACGAAGATTTTCTTTCATTGTTGCTGCTTGCTCTTCATTATCTAGACGCAGTGAAAATGTTTGTAAGCCAACTTGATTTTCACCAAGCTTTGGTGCATTTTCAGAGTGCCAAGTGTTTAAACCGATATGATGGTGATAGCGGCCAGTTGAGATGAATAAAGCTTGTGCGCCATAGCGAGTGACAATCTCAAATCCTAATCCTTTTGTGTAAAATTCCTCTGCGGCAGCTAAATTAGATACTGATAGATGAATATGCCCCATAACCGTATCAGCTGGAAGGCCACCCCATCTACCATCGCCTTCCTCTAATATAGAATGGATTTTAAGAGGTTCAGTCACCATATGCACTTGGTCAAAATGCCAAGTCCATTCATTTTCAGGACGATCCGCATAAACCTCAATCCCATTATTATCAGGATCATTTAAATAAAGTGCTTCACTGACATCATGGTCAGATGCTCCGAAGTACACACCATTGTTATGGAAATGAGTAATGATATTTGCTAAATCACGACGAGTAGGCAATAAAATTGCAAAATGATAAAGTCCAGTTGTTAAGCTCGTTTTTTCTTCTATTGTTTCAGGTTGGACGATTGTCAGTAAAGTTGTTTTACCATCAGCTGTTAGAGTTGTTCTATTTGATTCTTGATGTAAAACTTTAAAACCAATTACCTCCTGATAATAAGTTAATGAACGTTGTAAATCACTCACTTTAATTTCAACATTTGTGACATATGTGTTAGGTTTTTCATGAAAATGCATAGCCAATTACCTCCAAATAAAAGTTATTATTAATCATCAACTTACTTTATGTAAGTAAGTTTATTTTATAAAGTGATTAAAGTCAAGTAATTATATTGTTCCAGTAAATAAGAAAGGTAACCGAAGCAGCTATAGCGTCCTAATGAAAGCATCCAGTCGGAGGTGGAAATCAACCCAACGTTATGGTGGTGGGTCATGCAAGCAGATTTTCATGGTAAATTTTTACACTATTAGAATTTTGAGATGTCATTTTTTAATGAATGTCATATGAATAAGTTGATCTTCGTTACGACTGGGCGACTCCTCGGGGATCAGAAATAGAGGAACGGAGGCTAAAAGCATCACATCCTGTGATAACGCCTCCGTGACCAACATCGTGTTGGCCCGAGACCCTGGAGCGAGCAAGAAGGGGAACGAAGGCTAAGAGCATCACGTCCTGTGATAACGCCTTCGTGACCAACATCCTGTTGCCCCAAGCGGCTCATCGGACGCCCCCAGGAAGCTCTGCTCTGTGCGAAAGCGAAGCGACAGCAACAAAGCGCCCAGTCGGAACGGAAATCAACTCCTCGCTTTGCCGAAGAGTCAAACCTTTTTACAATAGGGCACCTTATACCTTATACCTTATACCTTTTGCCGTAATAGTTTAAAAAAAACAAAAAAATCACTAAGCACATACTTACGCTTAGTGATTTTCTCGAGGTATTATTTGTCTGATCTGTAGTCGCCTTCGTAACCAGCAGTGAAAATAGCAGTTAAAAACGCTACTGTTACACCAATAATTAATATTAAACTCATGGAAGAACCCTCCTCATGTTTATAAAGACATCTCTTTTTAGTATAGCCTATCTATTATAAAAATGAAACGACGTAGCGGAATAAAATATGTCAGAAATGGTTCAGAAATAACTATTTAGGGAAAACTATAAGAGAGGTGATGATAGTGGAAAAAAAGGTTCCAAATATCGAAAACGGTACAATGGCTAGAAATTTTAAAGATTTACAGGATTTGGGGAAGCAGATGGAGCATTTACGTGATGGTCAAGAGCTTATAGAAGACGATCGAATTCCAGACCCTATCCAAGTGGATGATTATGAAGAGAAGGCAGAAGAACAATAAGTAATTCCCCCGTAAACTTTCCTGATGTTTCTTAAAACCAATTTTTTGTATAATGGAACTAGGAAAAGAAAGGGGTTGTTATTCTTGAATTTACAATCAACAAAAACATTAACAAACGGTGTGGAAATGCCTCGCTTTGGCTTAGGTGTTTATAAAATGACAGAGCGTGATGAGACTTTGCAGGCTATTGATAAAGCTCTTAAATATGGTTACCGAGCTATAGATACTGCTTCGCTTTATGGTAATGAGGCTGAGGTGGGTGAAGCTATTCGTCATTCAGGCGTTAAACGTGAGGATATTTTTGTGACGACAAAGGTTTGGAATAATGACCAAGGTTATGATGAAACATTACGAGCTTTTGAAGGATCTTTGAAAAAGTTAAATATGGACTATTTAGATTTATATTTAACGCATTGGGCAGTTCCTGAAACATTTGAAGAGACGTATAGAGCAATTGAGCGTTTATATGATGAAAAACTAATTCGTGCAACAGGGGTCTCAAATCACCATGAGCACCATTTACAAAAGCTATTAGCTAAAGCAAATATTGCACCAATGGTCAATCAAGTAGAGGTGCATCCATATTTACAGCAAGATCCATTAAGAGCATATTGTAGCGAGCATGGAATTGCTGTTACAGCATGGTCTCCATTAGGTCGCGGTGGTGTGCTTGATAATCCAATGATTATTGAAATTGGTCACGAAATAGGGAAGACAGCTGCTCAAGTAGTGCTGCGCTGGCATTTACAAAATGATACACTTATTATTCCAAAGTCTGTGACACCAAGCCGTATTGAGGAAAACGCACAGATTTTTGATTTTGAATTACCACTAGCACAAATGGATAAAATAGCTACAGTAAATCGCAATGAACGATTTGGGCAAGACCCAGATAACTTTAAATTTAATTTTTAACTACTTTTCAGCGGGTGTCCAAACAACCGCTGAAATAGAGGAACTTAGTTGTTGATAAGTCCTGTGGCAACGACTTCACTTTTTCACAAAAAACATCTGCTGAAGTTTCATATTAATAGATTAAAGTGACATCTCAGAAAATATACGTTTTGTGAAGTGGTTGATTGGAGTGGAGGTTGGGCGACTCCTTGGGGCTCATCGGACGCCCCCAGGAAGCTCTGCTCTGTGCGAAAGCGAAGCGACAGCTACAAAGCGCCAGACGGAACGGAAATCAACCTTTCGTTTTGCCGAAGAGCCATACTTACAATAGTTTTTAAACATGAAATCCCGCTCTCTACATAGAGAAGCGGGATTTTAAAAATTATTCTTTAGATTCTTTTACAAAAGGAACGTAGTTAGAAAGCATTTTTGCCATATGTGCACGTGTAGCGTTGTTACCAGGCATAAATTTGCCGTTTGCGCCGCTAACAATCTTTAAGTCTTTCAGAAGTGCGATAGCATCTTGTGTTTCAGCGTCGTATTTAGAAATATCACTGAAATCAGCTTTTAAACCTGTTTTTGCGTCATGTTGTAGGTTATACGCACGAGCGAACATTAAAGCAAGTTGAGCACGAGTTACTTTTGCATTAGGATTGAATTTACTACCATTCACACCTTTTACAATTCCAGCTTCAGCAAGTGCTATAATTTCTTTTTGTGTTTCAGCATTTACATTAGCAATATCCGAGAATGGTGCTTGACCTTTAGCTTCAAGCTTTAAGGCACGTGCGATAAATGATGCAGCTTGAGCACGTGTTAAGTTTGCGTTTGGTGAATAAATTGTTGCAGAAGTACCGTTTGTTAAATCACGGTAATAAAGGTCGCGAACATAGCCTTCTGTTTCTGATCCTTTTACGATATCTGTAAATGGAATTGATGCAATAATACGACCTTCTACTTTTGCATCAACTTTTTTCAGTGTATTTAAGTGTTCGATAAACATTTCATAGTCAATTGTACCAGGTTCACTTACACGGCCGTCTTCATAAACTTTTTTCAGTGTATCATAGCCGTCTCCACCTTTAGCAGTGAACGTATTTGTTGCAGCTTTATAATAGGCTGCTTTATCTAATTCTTTACCATTTAATTTAATAGATTTAACACGTTTACCAGCAGGTGCTTTTCCATCAAATTCTACTTGTAAACCAGAGAAGTGTAAGAAGCCACCAAATTCTTTAGGGAACTCTTTCACACTATGTTCAACAATTTCATAGATTTCAGAACCTTTTAATTTTACGATGCCAAGTGCATTACCGAATGGCATGACTGTCATAACTTCGCCAACAGTGATATCTCCTGCATCAATGCTTGCGCGGATACCACCACCATTTTGGAATGCAAATTGTACTTCAGGGTCAATTTTTTTAGCACCAGCAAGCATACCATCAGTAATTAAGTTACCAAGGTTTGTTTCTCCAGCACGAACACCCCAAAGATTACGACCGCCATTTAGTGGTGAAACAGCTGTATTACCTGTTGATTGATTTAATATTTTTGAAATTTTCTCTTTATATGGAGCTAAAAGTGCTGTAGCTTCAGGATCGGCTTCTACGGGCTTTTCTTTATCATTTAAAGCATGTAATTGACCGAAGTAGTCAACAACGGCGCCATTATCGTTGAATGTTAAATCTAATTCACCTAAATTTTCGCTATATTGACCTGTTTGAACGATAATTGTAGGGTTCTTAAATGGTGTTTCAGCTTTCACAGGCTTGTCTAATTTAGTATGTGTATGACCACCTACGATTACATCAATGCCTTCTACAGATTTCGCTAGTAATTGATCATTATCCCAATCTGCGGAGTCATCGAAGCCTATGTGTGTTAATGCGATAATTTTGTTAACGCCTTGTTTTTCAAATTCTGCTACTGCTTTTTTCGCAGAGTCGATATAGTTAGCAAACTGAACGTTAGCAACGCTTGAAATCGAAGGTGTTTCTTCTGTTGTTAAACTGAAAATACCTACTTTTTCTCCGGCGATTTCTTTAATAATACCGTCATAAATTTTACCGTTTTCAAAGTCTTTAGTGACTGTTTTGAATTGTAAGCCGTCGAATAAAGAATCCTTTGAAAAGTCAAGGTTACTTCCTAATAATGGAAAATCTGTACCCTTAACGAATTTAGCAAGTGCAGCATGTCCTTCTGGGCTTGATCCTAAATCGAACTCATGGTTACCAAAAGTCATGGCATCATAACCCATTAAGTTCATTAACTTCATATCAGCTTCTCCAGCAAATTCGTTAAAGTATAAAGTACCAGAGAAAACGTCACCAGCATCTAAAAGAAGTGAATTTTTATTTGCAGCACGAAGTTCTTTTACTTTTGTTGCACGCTTTGGAGCATCCTCAACGTGTGCATGCGTGTCATTTGAGTGTAAAACTGTTAATTTGAAACCATCTTTCGTAGCTGTTGGTGCTGTTTCTGTTGCATGTGCGGCAAAACCGGGTGTAGCTAGTAAACTCGCAACTAGAGTTGTTGCTGCAATACTTTTAACCCATTTCATCAATAATTTCCCCCTTATATTAGTCAGATGACTGATATTTCACTCTAATTCTATCATGAAAGAAATCCATCGTCATTACCAATAATGGAAATGTATATTAAATTTGCTGTAAAAAATAGATGAAAGAAATGTAAAATGATATATTTATACTTTTAAAGAATAATAAGTAAAAACTTATTTCCATAACGGAAATCAACTTATATAAAAAAGGAATAAAAAAACTGCACCTCCAATTGTTAGTTGGAAGCGCAGTGCAACAATTATTTCTCGTCCTTTACAACGATCTGCTTATTTAAAAATGGATGCTCGAATTCCAATTGAATAGCATGAAGCTCGTAATCATCACTTGCCGTTTCTCTTGCTCCGTACATTGTATCGCCAATAATCGGATGACCGAGATGTGCTAAATGTACGCGAATTTGATGTGTTCTCCCTGTTTCAAGAATTAGATGGACAACACAAGAGCTTTTATAGCGAGCTACAACTTCATAGTGTGTCACTGCATGCTGTCCAGTTTTAGAAACGACACGTCTTGTTGCATGATGTCGGTCTTTCCCGATTGCTTCAGAAATTGTGCCAGATGAAGAACGTAAATTTCCTTGCACTTCTGCAGCGTATGTTCGAATAATTGATTTTTCCTCAATCATACGGTCAAAGATTGATTTTGCTAAAGGATGTTTTGCTACAAGTAACAAACCTTGTGTCCCTCTATCTAAACGATGGACATGTTCCGCATAAGTGCCGCCTTGCTGTTTAATATGAGCCATAACATGATTCATACAAGTATGAGTATCACGCTCATCATTTGGATGTGTCGACATGCCTTTTGGTTTAGAAACGATCAAACAATGGTCATCCTCATAGACGACATCAATTGCACAAACCGGTGTCGGTTGATAATTGGATGTCGGAATCGGGAATGTAAATTTTATGATTGTTCCTACTTGTAGTGGATCTTTCCACTGAATAGGCTCTCCATCAACAGTTGTGATAGCCTTTGCCATTCTTAGTTCATGGACTAGCTTTTTGCCGAGTCGCCAATGATTGCGCAATAGGTCCTCGACTGTCAAATCATTCGTATTTATTTCATAGTGAAACATATATCTTCCTCCGTAGAAAAGACCGTATTCCAATTGTAGAACACGGTCTAGAAATTAATTTGCTGCTTTAGCAGCCTTCATTACATAGAAGCTTGCCCCTGCAATTAAAATAAATGCAGTTAACGCTAAAAATGGGATTGTGATAAAACCTAACCAGTTGATATATTGACCAGTACATGAAACAGCACCACAAGAAGGTGCAGTTTCAGCTAAAAAACTAAGCTTTTGAATACCATAATGATAAAGTGATATACTGCCTCCCATAATGGCAAAAACAGCAGTTGTTACAGCAATACGTGCATTTTTTTGGATAAAGGCAATCGTTGTCATAATGACAATTGGATACATGAAAATTCGTTGGTACCAACACATTTTACAAGGTTCATAATGACGGATTTCAGAAAAGTATAAGGAACCCAATGTTGCAACGACAGAGACAATCCAAATAAATAATAAGCCATTCTCTACTTTTTTAGACATATAAGTTCTCTCCTTAGTATAACCATGTACTTGTTCGATTATAGTTGTTCTAGTTTTATATGTAAATTAACTTACCCAAAATAAGGTGTATTCTTATGAAAAATTTCAGTCTAAAGTATGAATGGCTTAGGCAGACGTTCCAGACTTTGAAATGTTATCATTAAATTAGCAATGCCAAAGAAGAGGTGTTTTTGTGAGGGAGAATGATCATTCTAATATTGGTATTTTAAAAGAGATTGCAGAGTTATTAAACGAAGAAACTGAAATTGTGTCGATGCTAAAAGGAGCGCTTGTGAAATTTTTAAATGGCACAAATTTTGAAACAGGCTGGATTTTTTTTATCGATGAAAAAGGGCGATCAGAGCTTGTTGTCCATGTCAATTTACCAGAGGCTTTGGAGTATAAAAATTGTCATTATTTAAAAAAGGGAGGCTGCTGGTGTGTTTCCCGCTATCGTAATGAGGAATTAAAGAAAGCCTCTAATATTATTGAATGTCAACGTATCGAAAGTGCAATTGATGCAAATGTTGGTGATCATGAAGGCATCACACATCATGCAACGGTTCCGCTTCAATCAGGGCAAGAGCGTTTTGGTGTCCTAAATGTTGCATCAAAGGATACCGTGCGTTTTTCAGAGGAAGAGCTAGCATTACTTGAATCGGTTGCATTTCAGATGGGGTCGGCCATTAAGCGTATTTTGCTGACAAAGCAGGAACAAGAAATGGCACTTGTGAAGGAGCGCAATCGTCTAGCACGAGATTTACATGATTCTGTCAATCAGCTACTTTTTTCTGTTACATTAACGGCGAGAGCTGGTATTGAAATGACAAACGATTGTGATGTGAAGGAAACATTTAAGGAGATTCAGCACTTAACACAGGATGCCTTAACAGAAATGCGTGCTCTCATTTGGCAACTCCGTCCAAAAGGATTAGAAAATGGTTTACTAGAAGCAATCAAAGTATATGCTGAAATGCTTGGCTTGAAGCTTCAAGTAACGGTCTCTGGTGTATTGCAATTCCCATCGCGTATCGAAGAAACATTATTTCGGGTAGCCCAAGAAGCACTGAACAATGTTCGTCGTCACGCTGGTGTGCTGGAGGCTGCGCTATATATAACGGTCACTTCTACTGATATTTTACTTGTTATTCGTGATGAGGGACGAGGCTTCGTCATCGATCATAACACGAAGCTACTTTCAATGGGCTTGCAATCCATAAAGGATCGTGCAAAATCAGTTGGTGGCAAAGCTGACTGGGTTAGTGAAATTGGCAAAGGAACAGAGCTGTTAATCCGCTTGCCATATTAGGGGGGAAGAGTATGATACGTGTTTTAATCGCGGATGATCATCATGTAGTACGTCGTGGATTATTGTTTTTCTTAAAAACACAAAAAGATATTGAAGTTGTAGGAGAAGCAAAAAATGGATTAGAGGCAGTAGCATTAGCGGAAAGTATACAGCCAGATATTATACTCATGGACTTGGTAATGCCTGAAATGGATGGTATTCAGGCAACAAAGCGCATTAAAGCTAAGTTTCCGCATATAGAAATTCTAATGCTGACAAGCTTTTCAGATCGTGATCATGTGGTACCAGCTATGGAGGCAGGAGCTGCAGGCTATCAGTTGAAAGATATTGAGCCTGATGAGTTGGTATTGTCCATTTGTCGTATTATGCGTGGAGAAAATACAATACATCCAGAAGCAACAACGACTCTAGAAATGGACCGTCAAGAATCGAAAAATGCACCTCATGTTTTAAACCCGCTAACGCCTCGTGAACAGGATGTGCTTGCAGAGCTTACAAAAGGGAAAAGTAATCGAGAGATTGCGTCCTCTTTATTCGTTACAGAAAAAACAGTGAAAACTCATATTTCTAATATTTTTACGAAGCTACAGGTGCAGGATCGTACTCAGGCGGCTCTTTATGCTGTGAAGCACGGACTGACAGAGGGTAGCGGTGTTTAAAAGATAATGAATGTAAACGGCGTGTTTCTACAAATTGTAGCAACCCGCCGTTTTTGTATAAGAAGGTGTGGAATGTGACTCGGGAAGCGCCCATGATAAGTACCTAGGTTGTTTTTTCTTATATTGTAAATATAATTGAGTAAGGATTTGGAAGTTAAACGATGTAATTAGCAATGGGGGAAATAGGGTTTAGAGTAAAGGAGCACAAATATGAAATTAGAGCGGCTTTTAACAATGACGATGATTTTAATAAATCGTAAAAAGGTGACAGCCCAGGAGCTTGCCGATTTATTTAATGTGTCAGTGCGTACTATTTATCGAGATATTGAAACATTGAGCTGTGCAGGGGTTCCTGTTATTAGCCAGCAGGGTGTTAATGGTGGAATTAGTTTGATCGATGGCTATCGTGTTGATAAGCAGGTGTTGACGAAGGAGGAGCTTACATCACTTTCAATTGCCATTAAAAGTGCATTAACAACATACGAGGATTCACATGCCGAAGCAGTACTTGAAAAATTAACAGGTGTTGCGGATGAGGAAGTAAAACAATCGATTGATCAACTATTTATTGACCTGAGCCCTTGGGGGCCAAATGTTATTTTCAAGGAACAAATTACTTTATTAAAGAAAGCAATTGAACGCGAACATTGTGTAAGTTTTACGTATTCTACTACACATGGCCATATAACAAGACGATTATTAGAGCCGCATACTATAGTACAAAAGGGAAAAGTTTGGTATGTTTATGGCTTTTGCACATTGAGAGAAGATTTTCGCTTATTTAAAATTTCAAGAATGAAGGATATACAAGAAGAGATGACGACTTTCCAGCGCAGGGAAGTCAACTTATCTGAACTCCCATGGGATAAAGAGTGGTACCATCCTCAAAATGTAGTAAACCTTACGTTATCTTTCGATTGTGCTATAACGACATTAGTAGAAGAGTCATTTGGCGCTGAGCATGTAAATAGTGAAAGTTCTACTATCAACATTGCATTGCCTGAGGATGAATGGCTATACGGCTTTCTTCTTAGCTTTGGCCATCGAATAAAAGTTTTAGAACCACCTCATATACGTGAAATTGTATTAATGCGAGCAAGGGAAATTGTAGCGTTGTATAAATAAAATGAATTGATGACATACAGTTGTCAGGTTTCCTTTGTTATAGTCATTACAAACAGGACGAAGGGTGGATGTAATGATGCAAAGTTATTGTCAAAGCTGTGGAATGCCATTAGTGGATGAGGCATTATTTGGTACAGAAAAAGAAGGACACAAAAGTGAGGACTATTGCACTTATTGTTATGAAGTAGGAGAGTTCAAACAGCCAAATTTAGCAGTTGAAGAAATGATCGAAATTTGTGTCCCACATTTAAAGGAAGATGGTATGGCAGAAGAGGATGCACGCCAAATGTTGACGTCATTTTTACCAAGCCTAAAGAGATGGAGAAAGCATGATATACAAGAACCAGTTGTGATGAATAAAGAATCATTTCAAATTGTAGGAATTTCAACGCGAACAAGTAATGCAAATGAAATTACCGCTCAAGCAAAAATCCCACAATTATGGTCGGATTTTTATCAGCAAAATGTTGTAGGGCAGGTAGCTAATGCAGTAAATCAAGTAACGTATGGACTGTATTCTGATTATGAAACTGATGTTAACGGAGAGTATTCCATTACACTTGGAGTGGAAGTAGTTGCAGCCGACGAAATTCCTGAAGGTATGGTTGTAAAAACAGTGCCAGCTGCTAAATACGTAGTTTTCACTTCTGATAAAGGTCCATTTGAAGAAGTTGTCGTAAAAGCATGGCAGGATGTCTGGGCTTGGTTTGCAAGCTCAGATATAGAGCGAACATACACAGGTGACTTTGAAATGTACGATGAACGATGTGCCAACCCTAAAGAAGCTCAGGTCGGTATTTATATTGCCATTAAATAATTTAAACAAATTAAACCTCCTATCTATGATAAATAGGAGGTTTCTTTGTTTATATTGAAATTTTTCACACTTAAAACGGTGTAAAAACATACGCTTCCATCATTATATTGTATCATGAAAAGAAAGAATTGTCTATGTAAGTAGTCACTACGGAATTTAACCCATGTTCTGACGATGAGTCGTTTAGCTGTAGAAAAGGGATAAAGACGAATGAGGGAGTGGTTATTTGACTAAGAGAAAAGCTGGAGACATTTTAAGCGTTACATCTTTATTACCCGCGATAATAAGTGCTATTTTTTCTTTATAACAAGAGGACCCGATTTTGATATTTATTTTGGTATCACCGTTATTAGTATTTTATCAATTATCGGTATTATATTTGCTGTTATTTCTTTGTTTATTTCTAAAAGACGTATTTTGGGTTGGATCGGTCTAATGGTAAATGTATTAATTTTGATTTTTGCTTATTTCTTACAATTAGCAATGGGAATTGGTGAACCATAAACGTTTCCATTTGTTTTAACACAATATATGCAACTTTCATTTCCAAAGAGGCCACAAGACGATTTAGTTCGTTTAACAAAACAAGTCTCCAACCAATCAATTGGTAGGAGACTTGTCGTCATTTGCTAGAGGATTTACTTCTATTTCAGGCTCAATATGCACGAGTACCTGACAGAAGGGATTTTCATGAGTAACGGTTTTTTCAATCTCTTCTGTGATTCGATGACTTTCAAAGACATTTAAGTAAGGATCAACAGTCACTGTTACGTCTATAAAATACATATTGCCGTGAGCTCGGCCCTTAAAGTCCAAGAGCTCGATTACTCCGTCAACATTACGAATTAAAACGGATAATGTTTCAACTTCTTCAACATCAAAGGCATCTGTGAGGCTTTGAACTGCCTCCCAAAAGATTTCTACAGCTGTTTTAATAATAAGAAGTGCGACGAGTAGAGCTGTTATTGTATCGATAATGGGGAAGCCAAAAATAGCGCCAAAAATCCCAATTGCTGTACCGATACTAACAAGGGCATCTGAGCGATTATCATAGGCTGCAGCCTTAACAGCAGCGCTTTTTATTTTTTTGGATAGGGCCAAATTATAGCGATACACGATATACATCACAACTGCACTGCCGATTGCCACAAAGGCTGTTAATAATGATGGTGCTGTGCCAGTTGGCTCCCATAGACTTTTTAGCGAATTGATGAGTACCTGTAAGCCAACAATTAGCATAATAAACGAAGCAACAAGTGAAGCAACGGTTTCAGCACGTAAATGTCCGTATTGGTGATTAGAGTCAGGTGGCATTTGAGCAATCCGTAATCCAATTAAGACCGCAATGGATGCGATAATATCAGTGGTATTGTTAAGTCCATCTGCTTTTAGTGCTTCTGATGTTCCAATATAGCCAATCGTCAGTTTTATTGAGCTTAGTATTATATAAGTACCAATAGATAACCAGGCACCTTTTTCCCCTTGACGTAAATTTGTATAGAGCTCCATTTTGTTTCCTCCTAGCAAAACTTTATGGCATTATAAAACGACTCCCTTCTCGTGTAAGGGAGTCGTTTTTTTGCGTAAATATTTATTTTACTTCAGTAGAAGCTCTTGCCATTATAGGCTGTGAGCAAAATATTAGTTTTATACTTGATCATACAATTGCGACATCAATCATACCACTGCAAGTAACCTCCTTCAGCGCTTGTCCAAACATCCGCTGGAAGAGTGGAACTCAGGCTTTGTGTAAGTACAAAGCCGAATCCAATGCAATTATGCCAAGGCGTAATTGATTTTTAGTCATTTACTTCACCGTTGTCATTTGATAAATCACGTTCAGGTAATTTCAGAACTTCTAAGTATAAAATATGGTGACCATCTAATTCTTTTGCGATAAATTCATAACCTTGTTCTTCAATACTATCTCCTTCGACCGCATCAAAGCGTTTCGTCATGAACCAACCACCGATTGTATCAATATCATCGTCTTCTATGTCAGTACCTAGCATATCATTAACACTTTCAACTAGCATCTTCGCATCTAAAATAAAATGATTTTCTGCAATTTCCTGAACCTCTGGAATTTCATCTTCATCGAATTCATCTTGAATGTCGCCGACAATTTCCTCAATAATATCCTCAATCGTAACTAGGCCAGATGTTCCGCCATATTCATCCATTAAAATGGCCATATGAATGCGTTCACGCTGTATTTTTAGTAACAAATCGTTAATTTGCGTTGTTTCCATTACGCGAATAATTGGCTGCATATATTCAATCACTGGTTTATCGCCATTTGCTGGATCTTTAATGTAGGCGGTTAATAAGTGCTTCATATTGACTAAGCCGATAATATGGTCTTTGTCACCATCGATAATTGGGTAACGGGTATATTGCTCAACGCCCATTAAATCGAAAACTTCTCTAATTGTTAGTTCTTTTTCAATGCCGACGATTTCGGTACGTGGGACCATGATTTCTTTCGCAAGACGATCAGAGAACTCAAAAATACTGTTTACATATTCATATTCTGAAGTATTAATTTCTCCACCCTTTAAACTATCCGACAAAATCATACGTAACTCTTCTTCAGTATGGGCTACTTCTGATTCGGACATCATTTTCAAGCCGAAAAGGCCAGTTAAGGCACGTGCAGATCCGTTTAAAAGCTTAATGATTGGATAAGTAATATTGTGGAATAATACTAATGGGCCAGCAAGGTTTAATGTTACAAATTCTGCTTTTTGGATGGCAAGTGTTTTTGGTGCCAATTCCCCTATAACTACATGCATAAACGTTACAATTGAGAATGCAAGTATAAATGAAAGGACAGTAGTAAAACTTTCACTCAAATTTAGAAATTCAAACACTGGATTCAAAATAATCTTAAATGTAGGTTCACCAAGCCAACCTAGACCTAAAGCAGTGATTGTAATACCTAATTGACAAGCAGATAAGTATTCATCTAAATCTGAAACTACACGTTTTGCATTTTTTGCTTTTTTATTGCCTTCTGCAAGCAATTGATCAATTCGCGTAGTCCTTACTTTAACGATTGCAAATTCTGTTGCAACGAAAAATCCTGTCATTATTATTAGTAGGGCAAATGCCACCAACCTTATGGTTATTTCCATTATGTCTCCGTCCAAATAATTCCTTTGTTCCCGCCCGAATGAGGGAAGGAAGCAAAGTGTACACCTCCTATGATTTAAAAAATTGTTGAATAATTTAATCATAAAATATTTACATGCAAAACACAAATATTGACAACAACTTTTTTTAGTTAATTTTCTCACGATATATAAAAAATATATAATTTCAAACACCAAAAGATTGAAAATAAAAATTTGTTATGCTAACTTTAAATGTAGCAAAGAAGATAGTTTGTTTAGAGAAAGAAGCATTTACATCTCATATAAAACGACACGTCAAAAATCTCACGAGTGCATACTTGCTGATTTTTTTAAATGAATTATTTTTAATAGCAACAAAAACGGAGCCATCTCATGCAAATGAGGTGGCTTCTTTGTATTGTAGAATATCGCTGATCCCCAAGAAGTCGCCAGTCTTAACGAAGATCAACCATTCTGCATAATATATATGTGCTGGCAAGTCACTTTCATTGAAAGTGATAAAACGAAACTTCAGCATATGTTCTTTGTGCGAAAGCGTAGCGGCAGCAACAACATATGTTTTTGTAGCAAAAATGAAGAGACGACTAATTTTAAAAATAGTTTTCAACAAAAAAGGAGCCATTTTCGTATGAGATGGCTCCTTCTGCATTATTTAATTATTGTTGAAAGCGTATTTCAAGCACGCTTTTTCCACATCGTGTAGCGTTTCTTTTACCGGGATTTCACCTGAATAAAGAGAAATTGTAATAGGTGCTTTTTCTGCTATACCTTGTTTTGTGAAAATATAATTAGTGCCCTTATATGTTAAAAACATATTTTTTACAGGTCTTTTTCCGAAAGTACTAGCAGAAGAATCGAAAAATCCTTTTAATTGACTGCAGTATTCCGTGTAGAAATCACTTTTAAAGCCAGAAAGAGCTTCGAATTTTTTACTATCAATAACTTCAGCCTCATTCGCTAGCTCGAAAATTTTAGCTGAAAATTCGGGGAAAAATTCTTTTACTTTTGCACGAATTAATGGTTTTGAATTATAACTGTTTATGTCATCAGAAAGAGTGACTTTACTCATAGAAATAGCCTCCTGCATAAAATCCCTTTAATACATGATAACATAAATGTATAAGAAGGATAAGGGAATTTCAACATATTTAAACAATTATAAGATAATAGCAGTGCTAGAAATAGTAAAAAATAGGTATATTTATATAGTGTGAGTGTTGAAAAGTATTACTTTTATTAGTCGTAAACATGGTACAACATAAGCTCATGAACCATTTTTCTTACTTCCTCTTCGTTAGGAGGGATAGAGCCTTTCCATTGTATAACGCCATCTTTTAAGTACTCCGCTGAATAACGTTCGCGTTGATAAAAGAACGAGATGGACCAACCTGGAAGCTGAGAATTTTCAAATAAAGGCTTAAAGCTAAAATGCTGAATCATAACCAAACCCCATTTCTTATATATGTAGTTAATATTATTCAAGGATAGTGGTAATTTTGCAACTATTCACTTTACAGACGCTTGTAAGTTGCTATTTATATGCATAGGCATAATCATAACATGTGTTGATTTCCGTTCCGATTGGGCGCTTTGTAGCTGTCGCTTCGCTTTCACTACAGAAAACATTTGTTGATGCTGCCGCTACGTTAGCACTACGCTTTCGCACAGAGCAAAGCTTCCTAGGGCGTCCGATGAGCCGCTTCACTCGCGTTCCTCTATTGCTGATCCCCAAGGAGTCGCCTAATCATAACGAAGATCAACTTATATATTGAATAAGTTTAAATAAATGCCATTCTTATGAAGCGCAGGAAAGCGAGTAGCTCGTATCGGAAATCAGTATCTGCAAATTAATGAAGAAGGATAAAAATAGTGAATTATCATACTTTAACAGGGGGTATTTCTTTCGTAGAAAATCATTGCTCTGCTATAATGAGTGCAGCAGGCGACAAAAAACGCCAATAGTGAATACAATTGAAATGAGAGGATACTAATGGATAATTTTCTAGTGACATTAATATTTATGGCAGTCATTGGAGCTGCAATTGGTGGTGTAACGAATCACTTAGCCATCAAAATGCTTTTTCGACCACATAACGCTATATATATTAAAAATTGGCGAGTACCTTTTACTCCAGGCCTTATTCCAAAACGACGTGACGAATTAGCGAAGCAACTTGGGCTAACGGTTGTAAATTATTTGTTAACACCTGAAACTTTTAGAAAGAAATTTTTCTCAAAGGATATTCAGGAAAAGGTAGAACAGTTTGTACAAACAAAGGTAGAAGAAACGATTTTTACAAATGATAAAACAATTCAGGATTGGCTATCATTAGCTGGATTTTCTAATATGCCAGCAACAATTGAACAGAAGGTAGAAGCAATTGTTGAGGGACAATTTGAATCAGTTAAGAATACACTATCTACGAAATCAATTCGTACACTTTTATCAGCAGACATTCAAGAAACGATTGATGCAAAGATACCAGTAGCGGTTGATCATATTTTAGAAAAGGGTGAGGATTATTTTTTATCACCCGAGGGCGAACTGACAATTAAGGCGATGATTGATGACTTCTTATCGTCAAAAGGATCACTTGGTGGAATGATAAATATGTTTTTAGGTGATTCTTCGTCACTCGTGGCAAAGGTTCAGCGTGAGCTTGTGAAATTTTTACAGGCACCAGGAACTTCAACATTACTAACGAAAATTTTTACGCAGGAATTGGAGAAATTAAAAGATCGCCCAGCAATGGATTTCTTACAAGATATTCGCTTTGAAGCCATATTATCCAAATTACAAACTTACGTAAAAGAACAATTAGCAATTGAAGGACGCTTGAATTATCCTATTTCGCATTATTGGCCAGAAGGGAATTCGTGGATGAAGGAAACAGTAATTCCCCAAGCTATCGAAAAAGCTTTTGTAAAAGCTGAAGACAAATTAGAAGATGTATTAAAACGTCTAAATTTACAAGAAGTAGTACGTGAGCAGGTTGATTCTTTCCCTGTGGAGAAATTAGAGGAGCTTGTACTAGGTATTTCAAAGCGTGAGTTTAAGATGATTACAGTACTTGGTGCAGTTCTTGGTGGATTGATTGGGATTGTGCAAGGATTAATTGTTTACTTTATTTAAAAAGGAGAATTATGTTGATGAATAATATTTACAATGAAATTAATACGTTAGAGGCAGCTTTTCGTAAAACACCTGAATTTGAAGCTTTGGAAGCAGCAGTGAAAGTTGTTAAAGAAGATGAAGAGGCATTAAATCTATTCAAAAATTTCCGTAAGGTTCAAATTGACCTACAGAAAAAGCAATTAGCTGGTGAAGATATTCTGGAAGATGAACTTGTATATGCGCAGAAAGCTGCACAGCTTGCACAGCAAAATACAAAAATTACTGCAATGCTTGAGGCAGAAATGAATTTAAGTAAGATCATCGAAGAGGTAAACCGAATTTTAATAAAACCTATTCAAACATTGTATGAAGAATTTTAATAGCCAAGTTCAGAGTCCTGAAAAAGCGTAGGCATAAAAGTACTATTAGTTGCACATATAACAAGTAAGAAGAAAACGTGTTTCCGCAAGTCGGAGCACGTTTTCAATTTATGGCTCACTATCATCGGAGGTTATACTATGCATGTCATCATCGAATGGACTTATAAAGCGAAAAAGGGTGCGGAAACTGTTTTGCGTTCAGAAGAAATGCCAGCAGCTCAAGCATTATTACTTGCAGAGGACATGGAGCGAACAGGGAGAGTAAAATCACTGCATTGTATCGATCGACAGGATACAAGTTGGTCTTTAAAGGAACTCAAGGCATATTTAAAGGAAATTGACACTGAGCCACACAATATTACAGTTTATTTTGATGGTGGTTTTGATCGTGCGACATATCAATCGGGGCTGGGCTGTGTGATTTATTATGAACAAAATGGCAAGCCATATCGATTAAGACAAAATTCTTTTTCGTCAGAGCTTAAATCTAACAATGAAGCAGAATATGCAGCACTTTTTTTAGGATTAGTTGAGCTTGAGCTATTGAACGTTCATCATTTGCCCGTTTGTTTCACTGGTGATTCCCAAGTAGTGATCAATCAATTGAGTGGGGAATGGCCAGCGCTAGAAAAGAATTTATCTAGCTGGGCAGATAAAATCGATGCAAAGCTAGAGGAGCTTAGTATTCAGCCAGAGTACAAGCTGATAGCACGTAAAGAAAATTCTGAAGCCGACCGCCTTGCAACTCAGGCATTAAACGGTATCGATATTACAGGATTAAAGGAAATTGTAAAGGAGTAGATACTGGAAACTCCAAAAGAGAACTACCAGTATTTTGAAATGCACACTCAATTGTTAGATGGTGTGTCTAACAATTGGGCGCAGTTCAGTGACAAGGTGGTTTTTTACTATTCTATAGCATTAATCCCTAATGAGAGACTAGTTAGCTCAGCGTTACTTTGATCATGATTAAATTCACCTTGGAAATAAATATTATCAAATTCAAAATTTGCATAATATACGATATCATCAGGATCTCCATATCTCTCATAAGAAGAAATTTGAATAGCTTGACCTATGACTTCCTCTAATGATTCTTTTGTAACATTTTTGAAATTTGACAGATAATAATGACTAACAGGTACCTCTTCCTCAGCTAAACAGAAAAAGTAATTATCATAAAAAGAACAAAGACCCCCCTCATAATAATCCTCGCCTTTTGGCAAGCCGGCTTTCCCCTTAGCGATCGGATATGTATCACCAAAAATAATGTCAGTTTTAAAGAAATCATGATTTAACAATTTTAGCAGTTTAGAATTTTGAATGATTGGTAACCCAGAATATAAGTTTGTTGTACTATTTTCACTAGTTATAGCATGGTCATGAAGTGTAAAATGCTCTAAAAAGTCTCCTGCTTGAATAGTAAAGGTATTTTTAGAGGTATCTACTGTTAACTCACTATTCTCATAGAGCCTATAGGATTGACCGCTAATAATGTTACTACCATCGTCTGCTACTTTAAGTAAATGGAGAACTTCTAAATTGCCTGAAGCACCAGCTTCAAAATCGATTATTAATGCAATATCTTTTTTGTCTTCGTCCTTGAAGATACCCTTAAAACGGAAATCTCCATGAATTGTCGTTTCATATTGTTGAGAATTCCATTGTTCCCAAGCTTCGCGTTTCTTATTATAATGACCGATAATATAACCGTAATTAGTACCGCTATAACTAATGAAGAGTTCTGGGACTTCATCTCCTTCAAAGTCAATCATTTCTACAAAAACTTCTTCACTTGGGATTGTTAAGTTTTTGTACCATGTACTATCTAAAGCTTGTTGCTTCCACTCTTCTGTCGTGTAGGGTAATTTGTCATTCTTTGTTGACTCGTTAGAAACATCAGGTTTTTCTGATGACTGATCCTCGCAAGCAAATAACGAAAAACTTAGAAACAATAGTGGAATTATCCATTTTTTCAACATAGTATCTCCTTACTTCTATAAAATTAGTAAATTCATCACCAAAAGTTGGGGACGAAACTTGTTAAAAAGGAACAGAAATCAACCCTATGCTATTGGTAATAGGCCAAATATTCCATTCTTTATTGCTAATTATAATAGATATTGACTAAAAAAACGGTTATTATCATAAATTCTCCATTTTTAATGAAACTTTTACCATACTGAAACTACTACTACTATGAACCTAATAATAAGGAGAGATTTTATGAACATGAAAAAAATTGCACCCGTAGCAATGACAGCATTATTATTTGGAAGTGTAGTAATACCAGTCGCTTCAGCAAATGAAAATTCAACAGACGCACAACAACAAGTACCACAAATCCAAATTGATCCTGTACACATCTTCAACAATACCTATGGAACGGTTGAAAAAGTGAATTCAAGTGAAAATATTACATACTTCACAGTACAAGATGGTGATCAAACAAACATTTTAGAAATCACAAAGGATACACTTGTTTTCGATAATACAGGTAAAAAAGTGGAACTTAAAAAAGGAGATAAAATAGTAGCTTATACATTCGCAAACAAGCCACAAAAATTAATTTATCCACCACAATTCAATCCTGATGTTGTCATTGTTGAAACTGAGGAAGCTGGATTTGTTGAAGTTGATTACTTCTTTGAAAACTTAACGAATACTTATGAAATGTTGAAGTTAACCATTGGCGAAAATACAGAGCTTATCAATTCAAAGGGAGAGAAAGTTGCAGCGAAAGACTTAATAGAGAAAAATTTAGTAGTTTTCTATACAGCTTCAACAAAAAGTATCCCAGCTCAGACAACTCCTTCGAAAATAATTGTTCTTGATGACGAGTCTGAAAATCCAACAGAAAATACTGTAGAAGCGGAAATAGCACAAATTATCGCGACAGATTACTATGAAGTAGATGGAACAAAAATGGTTCCGTTGCGTTTGATTGCCGAAAAGCTTGGCTATAAAGTAGAGTCAACAAGTAAAGGCGCGATTGTATCAAAAGGTAATCTATCTTACACAATTACACTTGGAGAGAAAATGTTTGGTTATAACAAAGCATTACGCCCACTTAATACAGCACCTGCTTTTCTAGAAGCATATAAAACATATGTACCAGTTGAATTTGTAGAGGAATATTTAAAATAATTTAGAGACCCATATTAAGGTGCCTACCTTTGTATGGGTTTTTTGCGCCTTAAAAATGCTGAATTCATTCACTTTCTTAACTGTTATTTTAAATAAATATTTGATTATATTCCCAAAGATAATCATTGCAGGAAACTTGTGAGAGCATTTATCGTCTTAATCAATGAAGATGGTTACTTTAATGGAAGAGAGGATTTTGTGTGGAAAGAAAATTAAGGTCTAAAAAAGCGAAACCTAAAAATAAAATAGTAAAAATAACTTTAATAGTAATCGTAATTTTACTATTAACCGTAACTAGTTATGGAGCTTATGCGTTTGTTAAATTTAAAAATGCCTATGATAGTTCAAAGGTCGATTTAAAAAGAGATGGAAATAAATCAGAGCTAAGGGAAGAGGATGTTTCATTTAAAAAAGATCCTATCTCCATTTTTTTATTAGGTGTTGAAGATTACTCTAGTGAAGCGGAAAATGGTCGAGCAGACACTCAAATGGTCATTACCTTGGAGCCGGATACATCTGAAATTAGCTTAATTACAGTGCCTAGGGATGCAAGAGTTAACATAGAAAATGCAGGGGAATATACAGGTGTACATAAAATCAATGCCGCTTATAATTATGGATCGATTACAGACTATGGGGCAATTAAACTTCAATTAGAGACAGTTGAAAAATTCCTTAATATACCGATAGATAACTTTATTGCGGTAAACTTTGATGGCTTTAGAGATATTGTCGATGCTTTAGGTGGAGTAACAGTAGATGTAAAAGAGGATTTTTGGGAAGATAATATTTACGATAAAAAACGGATAGATTTTCATAAAGGAGAGTCGCATTTAAACGGGGAAGAGGCACTTGCATTTGTAAGAATGAGATACAGACCTATAAATGCTTCATACTCTCGTGAAGAAAGACAAAGACAATTTTTGACTGCAACAATTGATCAAGCAAAATCGACGAATACAATATTTAAAATTGGTCAAATTGCAGATATTTTAGGAAAAAACGTAGAAACAGATTTAGACCTTGAAGAGATTTACGCACTTCAAAAGCAATATTTGAATGCTAAAAACATATCTACGAAAACGATAGAAATAAAAGGCGAAGATCAGTATATCGACAAAGTATCTTATTTTATTCCTGATATGGAAAGCTTGGAGAAAGTAAGCATGGAATTAAGAAAAATTCTTAAACTAAAAGAAGAAAGTTTCAAAACAAACGCGGCTATTGAAAGATAAAAGATAAGAATCCATTTTGATAAATTTTTCAAAATGGATTTTTTGTATCAATAAACGGAATGTTCTGTTATTAAGTGTAGCTTTGCTTAACGTGATAAAAATTTGTTAAACTATTGGTGCTGTAATTTTTGAGAGAAAAGAGCGAAGACAATGAAAATTATTCACATAGATCAAAAATATCCTGAGGATTGGATTCGCGTATTAAATCATATTGCGAATTTATTTTTTGAGGATTCCAAGTTAAAAGTAGAAGCTGAAGGAACAGATATGACAGTGTCATTTGAATATAACATTGGTGATGATTTTTCCATTTCTACAAAAGCTGTGCTTGAGGTAGATGGTAAGCGTTATACGAATGATTACCGTATTCAATACGAATCTGGGGCTGAAGGACGTGAGCTAAATATTCGTATGAAGCGTGCTTTGTCACACGTATTTTTAGATGTGCTAGAGCAACATACGGGCATGCAACAACAGTGGGGAATTTTAACGGGCGTACGTCCGACTAAGTTGTACCATAAATTTCGAATGGCCGGAAAAAGAGATGAAGAAATTGCTGATATCCTAATTCGTGATTTCCGTTTGTCAGAGGAAAAGGTAGCGCTACTAAAAGAAATAGTTGAACGTCAGTTAGTAACGATTCCTGATATAGATGAAATCGGTAAAGAAATAAGTATTTATATAGGCATTCCTTTTTGCCCGACTAAATGTGCTTATTGTACTTTCCCAGCGTATGCGATTGGCAGCAATCGCAAGCAAGGGCGAGTTGCAACATTTTTAGATGGATTGCATATCGAATTACGTGAAATGGGTAAATGGCTGAAGGACAATAATATGAAAATAACGTCCATTTATTGGGGTGGTGGTACACCGACATCAATCGAGGCAGATGAAATGGATGCATTGTATCAGACGATGTATGACTCCTTCCCAAATCCTGATACAATCCGTGAAGTAACTGTTGAAGCGGGCAGACCTGATACGATTACGCCTGAAAAACTAGAAGTGTTAAAAAAATGGGGCATTGACCGAATAAGTGTTAATCCACAATCTTACACAGATGAGACCCTTAAAGCAATTGGTCGCCATCATACGGTACAAGAAACAATTGATAAGTTCTGGTTAGCGCGTGAATCAGGCATGAATAATATTAATATGGATTTAATTATTGGTTTACCGAATGAAGGGATTGAAGAGTTCCAAAATTCATTAGATGAATCTGCAAAAATGCAGCCAGAATCGCTAACAGTACACACATTATCATTTAAACGTGCATCAGAAATGACACGTAATAAGAATAAGTACAAGGTAGCAGACCGTGATACTGTTGCAGAAATGATGCATATGGCGCAAGTATGGACGAAGGAAAATGAATATGTACCGTACTATTTATATCGTCAAAAAAATATTTTAGGTAATTTAGAAAATGTCGGCTACAGTAAAGCTGGAGAAGAAAGTATCTATAATATTGTCATCATGGAAGAAGTACAGACTATTCTAGGGATTGGCTGTGGAGCCTCCTCTAAATTTGTTCATCCTGAGACAGGAAAGATTACACAGTTCCATAATCCAAAAGATCCTGCTGCCTACATCATGACGTTTGAAGAGGCGATCGGTAAAAAAATTGAGTTTTTAGATGAATTATATAAGGCATAAACAAGATGGCAGTCTGATGTTTTTCAGGTTGCCTTTTTTTATTCCGATAAATCCATGAAACATCCCGATAAAGCTAAAAAGTATTCCGATAAAAGCTCAGGAATGTTTTTAGTCTGAATTATAATGATGATAAGCGTCTAACTAAAATGAGTGGAGGTATAACATGAAAGTCGTTATTAGTCCAGATTCCTATAAGGGAACTTTGTCGGCCATCGAGGTAGCTAGTGCCATGCAGGCAGGAGTATTGGACGTTGATCCATCGATTGAAACAGTCATTTTACCAGTTGCAGACGGTGGAGAAGGTACACTAGAAGCACTTGTTACTTCAACAGAAGGTCAATATTTTTCGCACCGTGTGCTTAATCCATTGGGAAGAGAAATTGAAGCGAGATACGGTGTGCTTGGTGATAATGAAACATGTGTTATTGAAATGGCTCAGGCATCTGGCATTATGCTGTTGCAGGATGACGAAAGAAATCCTGAGCTTGCATCGACGTATGGGACGGGGCAGCTAATCGAGGCGGCTCTTGATAAAGGGTTTAGAAAATTTATTGTCGGAATCGGCGGTAGTGCGACAAATGATGCTGGTATAGGCATGTTAAAGGCACTTGGATTGCAACTAAAAAAAGAAGATGGCACCTTAATTGCTGATGGAGTATCGGCACTATTAGATTTATCCTCAATTGATGACAGTCAGCTAGATTCTCGATTAGCTGAAGCAAAATTTATTATTGCCTGTGATGTTGATAATCCACTGATTGGAGAGCGAGGGGCAACAGCTATTTTTGGGCCTCAAAAAGGTGTTAAAGAGCATCAAATTGCTTATTTTGATAGCTGCTTAAAGCAGTTTGCGGACATTGTTGAAAAGCATGTTGGTATTCGATTACACGATTACAAAGGGGCAGGCGCTGCAGGTGGAATGGGAGGCGCGTTAATCGCCTTTTTAAACGGCAGTTTTCATGCAGGTATTGAGATTGTGATGAATGCAGTACAGTTAAAAAAGCATTTAGAAGGTGCCGAGTTTGTAATGACAGGTGAAGGAAAATCAGATCGCCAAACATTACATGGGAAAGCGCCATTAGGTGTGGCAAAGGCTGCAACATTAGCGAGTGTACACGCTGTGTTATTGTCGGGGGCAATAGATGAAAATGATAAACCTGCATTACTTGAACATTTCACTGTAGTTGAATCATTAGTAGATGAGGCTATTAGTGTTTCGCAGGCAATGCAAGAGCCTTATTATTTTATTCGCATGAAAACTAAGAAAATGGTTGAGCATTATATACAAAATGGGTATAACTTTGATCCGTTGTAAGTTGATCTTGCGACTCAGCGAACGCCCCCAGCCCATCGGTAGCTCTCTTTTTTGTATAATAGAAAAGTAGAAAGGAAGTTAGAAATGAAAAAATTAATAGTAATGCTCCTTTGTATTTTTTTATTAGCAGGCTGTACGGAGGCGTCAAATACGAAGAAAGTATCCGTCACTGCGGGACATGAAATGCGCGTACATTTTATTGATGTAGGGCAAGGAGATTCGATTTTTATTGAATCGCCAAACGGCAAAACAATGCTTGTTGATGGAGGCGTTAAAGGAGCCGGTCAAAAGGTTGTTTCGTATTTGAAGGAACTCGGTGTGAACAAGCTTGATATAGTGGTCGCAACCCATCCTGATGCAGACCATATTGGTGGTTTAATTCCTGTGTTGAATTCGATAGATATTGGACAATTTTATGATTCAGGGAAGGTACATACATCTCAAACTTTTGAAGAGATGCTGACACTTATTGATACGAAGAATATTCCTTATAATGTTCCGAAAACCGGCGATCGTATTACGTTTGATGATGATATAAATGTGAAGGTGTTAAACGCCAATGAAAATGCAACAGATAATAATGATGCTTCTATTGTTTTAAAACTTGCATATGGCAATGTATCATTTTTATTAACAGCTGACGCGGGGGTAGCGTTAGAAAAAGAGATGATGCAGGACGATGTGAACGCAACGATCTTAAAGGCAGGTCATCATGGATCTAACACGAGTAGCTCTGCGGAGTTCATTCAGAAAGTACATCCTGAAGTGGCAATTTTAAGCTATGGAGAGGGCAATAAGTATGGTCATCCTCATGCTGAAGTAGTTGAGCGATTACAAGCAATTGGCAGTGAAATTTACGCAACTGCAGAAGCGGGAACTGTTATCGTATCAACAGATGGGGTAAACTATGAGGTGAATTCGAAAGAATGGTCTGGAACCATCGCCTCATCACCAACAGCACCACCAACTACGAGTGCAACTGTTGAAATTGTTAATAAAGATTTAATAGAAGAAATTGTAGGCATTAAAAATAACGGTAATGAAGCAGTGTCCTTAAAAGATTGGCAGCTTATATCAATTGAAGGGCATCAAGTTTTTAACTTTCCCAATGTGACATTGCAACCAGGGAAAACGATGTATGTCACTAGTGGCTCAAATGCACGAGAAGGTCAAAACTATTTAAAATGGACAAAGAAACAGATTTGGCTGAATGATGGGGATGCTGCACAATTACGTAATGCGAAAGGGGATATTGTTAGTGAGCTCGACTAAATACACCTTAGACCGTATTGAAGATGGATATGCAGTTTTTTTGAAGTACCCAGAGGAAGAGGAGCAGCTAATCATTTTACAGTCTACTATGAATAAACCAGTGCAAGTAGGCGCTCGTGTGCTAATTGAAGAAATAGACGGCATCTACCAGATTGGAATTTTAAAAGAAGAAACGGAGCAGAAAAAGGCTGATATACAAAGCTTAATGGATAGATTGCGTAGAAAAAATCAATAGTAGAAGAGGCTAGGATTAGGCTCATCACTTAAAGTTAGGGATGGCATTTGTAAAAGCGTATGTCATGATTTTCATTGCAATTGGGACGACCCCAGGTGGAATGGACATCACCCCTACGTTATGGTGGTGAGCCTAAATTTTTGCTGTTCAAATCGAAGCATGAAAAACTAAAAACGCTATGCTAAATATTTTGAATATATGCTAAAATAATTATACTAATAGGAAGCTAGGAGCTGACACAATGTCAATTAACACAATTATTTTTGATTTAGATGATACGCTATTATGGGATAAAAAATCCGTTAAAACAGCATTTGAAAAAACATGTGAATACGCAGCAACACTACATAATGTGAATCCGGCTGAGCTTGAGGACGCTGTGCTTAAAGAAGCACGTGCACTTTACGAAGGCTATGAAACATATGATTACACGGTGTTAATCGGCATTAACCCATTTGAAGGACTTTGGGGAACATTCGATGATCCAACAGATTCTTTCCAGAAAATGAAAAACATCGTACCAGGCTATCGTACAGAAGCATGGACAAAAGGCTTATTGGCTCTTGGCATGGATGATACACAACTAGGGGCGGAGCTAGGGGAGCGCTTTGTGGCAGAGCGTAAAGTGTCTCCATTCTTATATGAAGATACTTTTGATGTGCTAGATAAGCTGAAAGGAAAGTATCAACTCGTATTACTGACAAATGGAGCACCAAGTTTACAAAATTTAAAGCTTGAAATAACACCAGAAATCGCCCCATATTTTGACCATATCATTATCTCTGGGGACTTTGGCAAAGGGAAACCAGATGCCTCTATTTTCGAACATGTAATGGAGAAGGTAAGTATTACAGCAGACGATGCGATCATGGTTGGAGATAATTTAAATACTGATATTTTAGGCTCATCCCGTGTTGGTATGCGCAACGTTTGGATTAATCGTGAAAACAATGCGCCAAATGGCGTTGTTACACCAACATATGAAGTTGATTCTTTAACTGCATTATTAGAACTTGTAAATAAGCTATAAGCTAAAATGTACTGATTTGGGTGTATTCATAAACAAGGGTTGATTTTCACTCCGAGTTGACGCTTTCTGCAGTGCTTTTAGCGCAAGCTCATCCCGCAGAACTCTCCAAGCAAATAGAAAAAGCGTATTTTGAAAAAAGATTGATCAAAATACGCTTTTTCTATATACACTTGAATAAGTGAGTAATATCTCAAAATTCCTACTGAATGTCAACTTCTTATCTCTTACTTAATTATTCACATAAAAACAAACATGATTTCTCAAATCTGTTAACATCACTTGATACGAAATACCAGTGATCATCTATTTTTTTGTAATCACTATAATAATCAAACTCTTTAGCAGTCGGAAATTTACCTGTGGATGAAAAAATAAATCCTTCCTGTAAACCCTGCATATCCATAAAGGGGGGTTCAGCTGATTGGAAATAGACAAAAAAATGATCTTTCGAATGCATACCTACTCTGATCGTCTCAGATTTAACCGCATCAATATATTGCGGGGGAGTGTAATACGAGTAAAAACCTTTAGCTCCGTATCTATTTGCTTCTTTTTTTATTTCCCCATTGACTAACATACTAATGATTTCATCTCTATCATCTTTATAAAAATAAAAATTCACTTCTGTTCTAATCAATGGTGGCACTACAAGTACTATGAGTAGTGTTATTAATTGAATAATAATTGGAACCCATTTTTTTTGGAATGAATAAATGAGTGAATAAATAAAGATGACTGTAAATGACCCATATGTTATTAATGCTAACTTAGAAGATTCATTCCCGATAAGCTTAAATACTGTATAAAACAATAATAAAATACTACTTCCTATTGCAAAGTAGATTATATTTTTTTTCATAATTGCTACTCTCCTAAAACGATATAAAACTTTTAAAAGCAACCAATGGTTTCAAAATCATTGCTTCGAAATATTTTTTTATTTTAACATATCCGATTTTCCCTAACAATTCGCACAGATAAACCCCATGTTGTTGTTGCTGTCGCTTCGCTTTCGCACAGTCAAAACCATGTTGCTGTCGCTTCGCTTTCGCTGCCCGCCGTATGTCCCCAGGAAAGCACTCAGTCGGAACGGACATCAACCTAACGTTATTGTGATGTACCAAAAAAATAAGAAGAGGCTGGGACATAAGTATGTTTTTACGACAAATTTAAAAAATTCCACATCGGAAAAGCGTGAGAAATCAACGTTTCTAAAATTGATTTCTCACGCTTTTTAAGGTTTTGACCAGTTATGTCCCGGCCTCTATCAATTAATCTATTATAGGTTAATCGCTCTTACTTCATCAATATTTTCAAGCTGTGCAACGAATGTTAGATCTTCTTCTGATACAGCATTATCGACTGTTAACATCATGACAGCTGTTCCACCAACTTGTGCACGACCAACTTGCATTGTTGCGATGTTCACATCTTTTTCTGCTAGCTTCGTTGCTACGCGGCCGATTGCACCTGGTTTGTCTGTGTTTTTAATGTAAAGAAGGTGACCTTGTGGAATAACGTCAACAACATAGTCTTCTACTTTAACAATACGTGCACCTAAACCATTTAATAATGTACCAGCAACTGTATGTGTTTCGTTAACTGTTTTAATTTCAATCGTAATTAAGCTAGTGAAGCCTTTAGCAGTTGTTGTTTTATGCTCATTTATTTTCATGCCGATACGTTCAGATAGGTAACGGGCATTTACGTCATTAACATGATTACCGTGATTTTTAGATAATAAGCCTTTTAACGCGTTTGATGTTAATGGACGAACATCATAATTTGCAACTTCACCAGCATAAGATAAGTTGATTTCTTTCACAGGCTCAGTTGTTAGTTGAGATAAGAATGAACCAAGTTTTTCAGCTAATTCAAAGAAAGGCTCCACTTGTGCAAGCAACTCTTTTGGAATAGATGGCATGTTCACTGGGTTAGTTACAGTACCTGTTTTATAGAATTTAATGATGTCGTTTGAAACGTCAACCGCTACTGATTCTTGTGCTTCAATTGTAGATGCACCTAAGTGAGGTGTTGCAATTACTTCTGGTAAAGTAAGTAGCTTGTGATCTGTTGCTGGCTCAGTTACGAATACGTCAAGAGCAGCACCAGCTACTTTACCTTCAACGATTGCATCATATAAATCATCCTCATTGATAATACCGCCACGTGCACAGTTAATGATACGCACGCCATTTTTCATCATAGCGAATTTTTCTTTGTTAATTAGGTTGCGTGTCTCAGGAAGAAGTGGTGTGTGTACTGTAATGAAATCTGCAGCTGCACAAATTTCTTCAACTGTTGATTTTGTTACCCCTAATTCTTTAGCACGTTCATCTGTTAGGAATGGATCGTATGCCATAACGTTCATGCGTTGACCTTTTGCACGATATGCAACTTCAACACCGATACGACCGAAGCCTACAACACCTAAAGTTTTATTTTTAAGCTCAACCCCAACATAAGATTTACGATCCCATTTACCATTTTTAAGTGTATTGAATGCTTGTGGGATGTGACGAGCAAGTGAAGTCATCATGGCAATAGTGTGCTCAGCAGCAGAGTTAGTGTTACCGTCTGGTGCATTTACAACGATAATCCCATGTTCAGTTGCAGCAGTTAGATCGATGTTGTCTACACCTACTCCAGCACGTCCGATAAGTTTTAAGTTTTTAGCCGCTTCAATTACTTCACGTGTTACCGTTGTTTGAGAACGTACTAGTAAAACATCTACATCTGCAATTTTTGCGATTAATTCTTCTGGTGCAAGACCAGTATCAACAATGATATTTAAGTCTAGGTCTTGTTCTTGTCGTAGTGGGAAAATACCATCTTCACTTAGTGGGTCAGCGATAAATACGTTAATTGCCTTTGTTGCAGTAGTCATTTGTAATGTAGTCATTTGTAATTAGCTCCTTTTAATTAAAAAATGTTAGTGTTCTTTATAGACAAAACAGTCTGAATTTTACGGAGATAGTACATCTTATACTATACAAATCTCCTTTGTAGAAATGAACAATAAAAAAGCCCTCCGCGCCTTACAAACACAAATATTGTGTTGTAAGGGGCGAAAGGCATAATAAACATTGGTTCGCGGTACCACCCTTAATCACTGCTTAAAAAATTTCTAGCAGTCTTAGCTATATGCGTAACGTGCATGTGACGGATAAGCTTACTTTGGAGATGTTCGGCTTATCTATTCAGGAGTGGAACTATTATCGTAGAAATCACTGATTTACACCAACCATCAGCTCTCTTTGGATTTTCTAGCGACTAGCGTGTCTCCGTCGTTATATTTTCGTGTGATTTAATTGTTAACATCATAATCCTTATTGTTCACCTTTGTCAACATTATTTCTGAAAAAGATTAAAATTCATGACTCTAGATGTCTGAAATACAACCAAATACGAACGTTTATTCATTGAACATAATTAATTGTTCGTGTTTCAAGAGAGGACAATGAAAGCGCTACCGATATATGTTAAGTCAGATTACATGCACGTTTAACAAATATTTGAGGTCGAAAATTATACGATGGAAACTTTCTTTGTTTAGTGGAGGAAAGCGAACATTTTTTTCTTGTCACAATTTTGTCAAAATTACGATGTGTAGAAGGTAAACCGTCAATTAGAGAAGAATGTAAGTAAGGAAGATTGATTTTTAGGGGGTGTAGAATGATGTATGATGTAGCAATTGTCGGTGCAGGATTGGCAGGGTTAGTAGCTGCCTGTGAGTTAGCGGATGCAAAGAAAAAAATTCTATTAGTAGATCAAGAACCTGAAAATTCAATGGGGGGACAGGCATTTTGGTCCTTTGGGGGTATTTTTTTAGTGAATTCACCCGAGCAAAGAAGGCTTGGTATTAAAGATAGTAAAGAGCTTGCGTGGCAGGATTGGCAAGGAACGGCTGGCTTCGATCGCTTGGAGGATGAAGATTCGTGGGCATACAAATGGGCTAGAGCTTATGTAGATTTTGCAGCTGGTGAAAAATATAGCTGGTTAAAGTCTATGGGAATTAAGTTTTTTCCAGTCGTCGGTTGGGCAGAACGAGGGGGATCCTTAGCAGGCGGCCACGGTAATTCAGTACCTAGATTCCATATCGTTTGGGGAACCGGACCAGGTATTGTAAAGCCTTTTGTTGAAAAAGTGAAAAAGGCCATAAAGAATGGTTTTATAGATTTTAAACCAAGACATCGTGTAGATGAATTTATGCAACAAGATGGAAGGATAACGGGGATTAGTGGAACAGTTTTGGCGCAAAGCTATGCAAACCGTGGTGAAAAAAGCTCTAGATTGGGCATAGGTGAATTTTCTTATGAAGCTGGAGCGGTTATTGTGGCCAGCGGTGGAATAGGTGCAAATTTTGATTTAGTTAGAAAAAGTTGGCCAACACGACTTGGAACACCACCGAAAAATATGGTCTGTGGTGTACCTGCTTATGTAGACGGTAGAATGTTAGAAATTACGGAGCATGCCGGTGGACGTATCGTTAATCGAGACCGCATGTGGCATTATACAGAAGGCTTGAAAAATTGGGACCCTATTTGGCCCAATCACGGTATTCGAATTTTGCCGGGCCCTTCATCATTATGGTTTGATGCAGAGGGCAATCGATTTAAAGCACCTAATTTTCCTGGTTTTGATACGTTAAGTACATTAGAAGCCATTCAAAAAACTGGCTATGATTACTCATGGTTTATTTTAACGGAAAAAATTATTGAAAAAGAATTTGCCTTATCGGGCTCTGAGCAAAATCCTGATTTAACAAATAAAAGTATTATGGATGTTCTGAAACGTGTTTTGCCAGGGCCACCTGCTCCCATTCAAGCATTTAAAAATTATGGTGAAGATTTTGTTATTGCTAATGATTTAAAGGAATTAGTTGATGGAATGAACAAATTGGCTGGCAATGACCTTCTCGATTTTATCAAAATAAAAGAGCAAATTTTAGCAAGGGATCGTGAAATGGACAATAAATTTTCAAAGGACTTACAGGTTAATGCTATTCATGGCGCAAGAAACTATGTAGGTGATAAATTTGTGCGCGTTGCGAAGCCCCATAAAATATTAGATCCTAACAATTGGCCACTTATTGCGGTTCGCTTAAATATTTTAACGCGTAAAACATTAGGGGGCTTACAGACGAATTTGAATGGTGCTGTGTTAGGTGCGGATGGTCAGCCTGTACCAGGTTTATTTGCAGCTGGAGAAGTTAGTGGTTTTGGTGGCGGCGGTGTACATGGGTACCGTGCATTAGAGGGGACGTTTGTTGGAGGTTGTTTATTTAGTGGTCGTCAGGTAGGGCGTTACTTAGCCAAAGGAGAATGAAGGAAATTTAAGTGTGGAAAATCGCTCGGGTATGTCGATTAAGTTTATTCCTTTACAGACAATGAATAAATCCTCAAAAATATGAAAGAGCATCACCACAAAATGGATGATGCTCTTTTTTCTTATAAAGAAGAATTTTGAACTTGAGCGATTTTAGCGATTTGTTCCTCAATTTGCTCTTTTGTCCAACCATTCTCTTCAACGAAGAAGTTACGTTTTGCGCGGCGGCATTCGTCTGAACAGCTACGCATATAAAAGGCCTCATGCTTTTCCTCGCAAAGCATTAATTTATGGCATTCAGGATTTGCACAGTTTGTATAACGTTCTGTCGGTTCACCAGTAAAGAAATCCTTACCGACAATCACATGCTCAACCTGATTAATGGGTACACTGCGACGACGATCAAAGACGAACATTTGCCCATCCCATAGTTGGCCTTTTACTTCAGGATCTTTAGCATACGTGGCAATACCACCATGTAATTGGCCAACACTTTCTCCATAGCCTTCACGTTTTAACCAGCCAGAGAATTTTTCGCAGCGGATACCACCTGTGCAGTAAGTTAAAACTTTCTTGTCAGCAAAATCTTCTTTGTGGGCCTCCATCCAAGCTGGTAAGTCACGGAAGTTTTCTATATCTGGACGAATAGCGCCACGGAAATGTCCAAGGTCATATTCATAATCATTGCGTGCATCAATAACTACCGTATTATCTTCCTGCATACGTTCCATAAATTCCTTTGGTGATAAATAATCGCCTGTTATTTCTAAAGGATTAATATCGTCTTCTAAACCAAGGTGCACAATTTCTCGACGTGGGCGAACATGCATTTTTTTAAAGGTATCCTCTTCAGCTTCATCAATTTTCCACATAATGTCGCTAAAACGAGGATCTGCCTTCATATGATTCATGTAAGCATCAGTTTGCTCGACTGTACCTGAAACGGTTCCGTTAATGCCTTCATAGCCAACTAAAATACGACCAAGAAGCCCGATATCTTTACAAAGTGCTAAATGTTCCTCTGCGAATGCCACAGGGTCTTCAATAGCTATATATTTATAATAAAGTAATACACGATAGTCTTTCTGTGTCACAATTATTAACCACCTTTAAATCAATATTCGTCATTAAATATAGCATAACAAGTGCAATTTTGCGTAGGATAGAAGGAGTTTTCTAAAAAAACACGAATAGTACATAGTGAATGACTATTCATATTTGGGGGTGTTGGGATGGAATTTTCAACGATTACATTAGAGAAATTAGAACGCCGTGCAACATTAACATTAAATCGTCCACATGCCATGAATGCTATGGACGACGTGATGATGCGCGAACTAGCAGAATGCTTTGAGGCACTACAGCAAGAACAAGAAATACAAATTCTCGTTATTCGCGGAGAAGGAAAAGTCTTTTCAGCAGGTGGCGATATTAAAGCGATGCTAGATCCAGATAAGCCACTTAATATTAATGAGGCAATGGTTTACTTAACACGTATTGTCAAAGCATATTACCAGCTACCGATGATTGTCATTGCAGCGGTTCATGGAGCATCAGCTGGATTAGGCTTTAGTCTAGCGCTAGGGGCAGACATAGTGGTGGCATGTGAAAATAGTAAGCTTGCTATGAACTTCATCGGCATAGGGCTGATCCCTGATGGTGGTGGCCATTTCTTTATGAAGGAACGTGTGGGTACAGTCAAAGCTAAACAAATGATTTGGGAAGGAAAGGTGCTAACTGCATCGGAAGCACATGATGAAGGGTTAATTGACTACGTTGCACCAGATGGGACTGTTTTTGCGATTACTGACCAACTAGTAGGAAAAATGCTTGCTTCTCCAATTGCATCGATGATTACGACTAAAAAAATTCTACATGCTCAAAATTTACCGCAACTAGAGAGTATTTTATCTATGGAAGCAGCGGGGCAAGAAGCGATGCGTAAAACGACGGATCATTTAGAGGGAATTCATGCATTTGTAGAGAAAAGAGCACCTGCTTTTGTAGGAAAATAGATTTAACTTCTTTCATTGGGTGTCCAAACACCCGCCACGTCCTGTGGCAATGACTGAGTGACCAACATCATGTTGCTACCGCTACGATTTTGCGCAAAAAACATCTGTTGGCCTAAAAGGCGCGTAGTAAATTGTACTACGTGCCTTTTACTAGCCATTTTTAGACATGAAATAAGATTAATTTACCCGAAGAGTTAACAAGACGATGAGTTTTGTTGGCAACACCTTTTTCTTCGATCTGCTGTAAACCGCTGATTTTTGCAGCCTCATCGTTTTCGAATGTCCAAGTTTCATCAAATAATGTTTCCCCAGTTTTTTCAAAAGCCGTAAAGCGATAATTCTCCATACAAACCCCACCCTTTACTTAAATATATATCTATTATACATAGAAGATTTATAAACTTCACGGTAAAACTAGCGAATATTTCGATAAATTATGAAAGTTGTGGAAAGTTTAAGGCAATACTATTAATGAATATTTGTTGAATACATTTCTCATCTAGTGGGAATTATGATAAAATAGAACAAATATTCGGTTCCGGCGTGATTCACGAATGTCTCATTATAAAAATGAGATACGTAAAAATTGATAAATTATAAAATCGGCGATTCCGATGTACTCAATAATTTACTGCGTTGCGAGTGAAAAAGAATGAAGTTAAGGTATAGATTATTTAATACTTGAGGTGGTTGGATGTCAGCAATTCGTTTTTTCCATATGGCGGATTTACATTTAGATAGTCCATTTAAGGGCTTATTTGGTTTACCCGAGCAAAATTTCAAAAAGATTCGAACAAGTACTTTCGAAGCTTTTGATAAAATTATTCAGAAAGCTATTCAGGAGAAACCTGATTTCTTACTGATTGTCGGTGATATATATGATGGTGAAAATCGAAGTTTACAAGCACAAAGACGATTTCAAGAGGCTATGGAAAAACTCTTTCAGCATAATATCCCTGTCATTTTAAGTTATGGGAATCATGATCACTTAAATGGTGCTTGGACGCGTTTTGCTTTACCGAGCAATGTCTATGAGTTACCAGCTGAAACTAGTGTTGTGCAATTAAACATACGTGGTCAACAAGTCAATATTTATGGCTTCAGCTATAGTGACCGTCATATAACGAAATCAATGATTGATAGTTATCCTGTTGCACAGGACCAGCATGTTATTCATATTGGTATGCTTCACGGTAGTGAGGCTAGCGATACTTCACATGCTGTTTACGCTCCTTTCACAAAAGATCAACTGCTTGAAAAAAACTATCATTACTGGGCTTTAGGACATATTCATAAACGACAATTTTTACATCAAAATCCACCGATTGTTTATCCAGGCAATATTCAAAGCCGACATCGGAAAGAGCAAGGGATAAAGGGTTTCTATGACGTAACTTTGTCACAATCCTCTACAGATTTGGAATTTGTACCGACATCTGCTGTTGTTTATAACACGGTAGAGGTTGATTGTGCGAATGTGTTTCATGCAAATGAACTACTTAAAAAATGTGAAGAAGTTTTGATGCTTAATCGTCAAGAGTTTGGGGCGTCTGTTGTTGAACTTCATTTGAAAAATATAGATGAACAATCACAATCTTTATTTGAACATGCTACAGTTGACGCATGGCTAGAAACTATTCGAGAAGCCGAGGATGGAATTGAACCGATGTGCTGGGTGCAAAAGCTCGTGTTACATCAAGCGTCCATATTGTATGAACATACTGCTGCGACTGAATCCGTGATGAATTTAATGGAGGAATGGGATATTTCTGAATGGAAGGATATTTTAAAGGAACTATACCAACATGCTGGCGGTGCAAGGCTGATTGAACCTTTAACAGAGCAAGACATTAAAAATTTAATGCACGACGCACAAGAATTATTAGCAGAAGAAATTCAAAGGGCGTGAATAACATGCTAACGATACAAAAAATCCAAATTTATGGCTTTGGAAAGCATGAAAATATCACCATTACTTTACGCGAAGGGGTTACCATTTTTTATGGTATGAATGAAGCGGGGAAAACGACCATTCAACAGTTTATTTTACAAATGCTTTTTGGATTTCCTACGAGGCAACAGGCACAACGTAAATATGAGCCGAAAGCATCGACTAAATTCGGTGGTCAGCTGACGATTTGGCATCCAACGTATGGGCAATGCACGATCGAACGTATGAAAGGAAAGGCAGCTGGAGATGTTACGGTCTATTTAGAAGACGGAACAATGGGGCATGAGGAGCTTTTAGCAAAGCTATTATATGGTTATTCAAAAGCCTCCTTTGAGTCTATTTTCTCCTTTTCATTACACGAGCTACAGGGCATTGAAAAAATGTCAGAGGAGGAGCTAACACATTTGTTACTTGCCTCTGGAACAACTGGGATACAACAACTATCAACTCTAGAAAAGAAATTGGACAAAGATGCTAGTGAGCTTTTTAAAAAAGCAGGCAAAGTGCCACTCATTAATCAAAAATTGGAGCATTTAAAAAAGCTAGAACGTACGATTAAACAAGAGCAAGGTAATATTCAGACCTTTGAGGATAAATTATTACAATTACAGCAGCTCGATTTAAGGCTAGAGGGCTTATATAGTCAACAAAAAACAGAGCAGCAAAATTGGGAGCAACTCACAATTTTGAGGCAGGCTATGCCACTTCTAAAGCAGCAAAAGTCTTTCGAACAGACGCAAAAAAGCTATGAACATGTGCAGTTTCCTCCAGAAGGGATCCGACGCTATGAGCAATTAAAGGATCGACTTATGCATGAAACACTGCAAATGGAGCAGCTGAAGGATCAGTATCAGGGACTGCAACGTAAGCTACAATTAACAGTGGACGAGCAAGTTATTACTGAGATGTCTCGTCTTGTGAACAAGGAAGCAACATGGAATCAGTTAGTTGTAAAGGAACAGAACTTAATGGATGAGCTGTATTTAATTGAGCAAGAAATAGAAGCTCAGTTCCGTTTATTAGGTGTTCAGGAAAAAACAGCGCAAGATATTTTGCTTGAAGAAACCGTATCATTACAGCAAGAGGAACAATTTCAACAACAGTTAAGCCTATTGGAAGAAGCAGAAGAAGAGCTGAAATTTCATTTGCGTTCGTTAGAGCAACTACATGCAGAATTAGATACAATTGCTCAACTGCAACAACAGCTTCACCAGGAGTCATTAACTACGGAGGAAGAACATATTTTAGCACAGTGGCCACAGCGTAAGCGAAAGCTTGAACAATTGCGTTATGGAAGGTCACAACGCTCGAAACAACAACAACCAAGTATTTTTATATTTATTGTATTAGCTATAAGTATACTGTCGTGTATCTATGGTGTTATGGAAAAAAATATGGCTGTTATCGTTGTAGGAGCGGTTATGTCACTCATCATTATTTTATATTTAAAATTTGCTAGACAAGCTCATGAAGCGCCGAGTAAACAACAGAGTCAGCAAATGCGTGAGTTAGAGCAGGAGGAAAATATTGCTCAGACTATCCTGCTAAAAAAACAAAAATTTGAGGATCGATTGTTGCATGCAAATGAGCAACAGCAAGAAAAAGAACGTCAATATGTGAAACTTGAATATAAAATTCAACGGGCTGAGCATGTAAGTGGAGAGGCTACTCAGTTGCTCCACCATTTTTTAGGGCGCTATCGGTTAGAGGGAAATATACCGAAAACATTATTACCAGAACTGTTTATGCGCATTCGTGGTGCTCAAGAGTTGGCAGCAAAAAAGAAGAGTACATTTACGCTTTTACAAACGATACAAGCGGAGAAAAACGAGTTACTAGAACAGATACAGCGAGTCTTAAAGACAGAATATAGTGAGCAAGAAATCTTTATGCATTTACGTACTACATTTCTTACTTTACAGCAGGAGCAACAAATATCCCAACAAGCAAAAGAGCAGTTGACTAGTCTGCAGACTAAAATGCAAGGAGTGCAATCACATATAGACAGCTATGAGTCTGAAATTACTCAGTTATTTAATGCTGCGAATGTACAAACAGAGAAGGGCTATTATGAAACACATGAACAATTTGAGCAACAACAACAAATAAAAACAGAACTTCAAGCCATTCAGAGTCAGCTAGCCTCGCTAAATGTAGACAACAAGCAGTCACTGCTAGAAGAGGAACAGCTAAATGAAAAACTGCTTACTTTAGAAGAAGAACGAGGAACAATGCAGGTAGCGATCGATCATTGCTTAGAACAACGTGCGACACTGCAAATCCAAAAGGAGAATCTTCTAAATGACGAGAAATATGGCCAGTTGCTTCAACAGTTTGAAGAAGAGAAATCAGTGTTGCAACAGCTGATAGGACAATGGGCTTCAAAAAAAGCATTGGCTACTGCGATCCATGAAACATTGTTCAGCCTAAGAGAAGAAAAACTACCTCATGTTTTGACAGAAGTTAATGCAATATTTAATACGTTTACAGGTGGGCGTTACGATAAGCTTTTAATAAACGATGAAGGCTATTTTGTTGCACAGGATGTTTCTGGATTACGTTATCAAATGGCAGAATTATCACAGGCTACAAAGGAGCAAGCTTATATTTCGTTGCGTATGGCACTAGCAAAAACGCTAACAACCTCTGCTCCATTTCCATTTATTATGGACGATCCTTTTGTCCATTTTGATCGAAACCGTACAGACAAAATGGTACAATTAATGAAAGAAGTAGGATATGAACGTCAAATTTTATATTTTACTTGCCATGACGCGATGCTCGAGCATTGGCAGAAAGACCAAATTGTCGATGTAGGAGCACTAGCAAATGAAAGGGGAGTGGCGTCAACATGAAGGGTATTACGACGCTCCAGGTTGGAGAAACAGTCGATCAATTTTTATTAATTAAACAGGCGACAAAAGGGGTTACCACAGTCGGAAAGCCATTTATGTCACTGTTATTACAAGATAAAAGTGGAGATATTGAAGCAAAGCTATGGGATACAAATGAAGATCATGAAAAAATGTATCACGCTGAAGCAATTGTCCGTGTAGGTGGAGAAATTCATGACTATCGTGGCAAAAATCAATTACGTATCAAGGCAATCCGTGTTGCAAAACCAGAGGAGGGAATTGCTATTAATGATTTAGTTCCTTCCTCGGCAACTCCAAAAGAAGAACTATATGAAGAATTGACGCAATTTTTCTTTGATATTAAAAATCCGAATATATCACGAATTACACGTACAGCTATTAAAAAACATCAGGATGCTATTTTAGTCTATCCAGCTGCTACGAAAAATCATCATGATTATGCATCTGGTCTATTAGATCATATGGTGTCCATGTTGAGACTAGGAAAAGCAATTGCTGATTTATATCCTACGTTAAATCGAGATTTGTTATATGCAGGGATTATTCTACATGATATTGGTAAAGTAGTTGAATTATCAGGACCTGTTGCAACAATGTATACGGTTGAAGGGAATTTACTTGGTCATATTACTATTATGGTCAATGAAATCGCCAAGATTGCTAGTGAACTAGAAATCGAGGGCGAGGAAGTCATGCTATTGCAACATATGGTACTATCTCACCACGGTAAAGAAGAATGGGGTAGCCCGAAAAAACCGATGATTCAAGAAGCGGAAATCTTACATTATATTGATAATATTGATGCGAAGATGAACATGCTAACAAGAGCATTAGGCAAAACAGCGCCAGGCGAATTTACGGAAAGACTATTTCCACTTGATAATCGATCGTTTTATAAACCGACTATATAGTAAATTCAAAGGTTGGGGATTACATTTTTCTTCATTTAGCAGACATTTTTGTATAAAAAGGGTTACGCCTGTATCGGCGTAACCCTTTTTCATATAGTAAAGTAACAACTAGTAAGATTATTTTTCAGAATCTTTTTCTTTGTCGTCTTTACTTTCTTTTTGAGCTTTTTCTTCAGCTTTTTTAGCTGCTTCTTCAGCAGCTTTAGCTTGCTCCTCACTTGTTGTTGTAAGAGCTTCAATAGCAGGTTCTAATTCTTTATCAGATGTTTTTACATCAGCATCTTTTGCCATTTTTGCAACGATATCTTTAAGAATTTGTTGATCTTCACCTGTTTGCTTTAATTTAGCTAGCATTTGTGTACGGATGTTTTTCTCTTCGTCTTTGAATGAACCAACACCTTTTACATCACGCTTTTCCGTAACTTCAATAATGTGGAAACCAAAGCTTGATTGAACTGGTTCACTTAATGTTTTTAAAGGAAGGGCATAAGCCGCGTCATTAAATTCATCTACCATTGCACCAACAGAGAACCAACCTAGCTCTCCGCCATTTTGAGCAGAGGTAGTATCAGTTGAGTATTCTTTTGCTACATCCGCAAAAGAAGCGCCACCTTTAATTTTAGCAATGACTTCTTTAGCTGTCTTCTCATCTGCTACTAAAATATGGCGAGCATTTAACTCAGTTTTCATTTGCTCATAATGTTTTTTTACATCTGCTTCTTTAAACGCTTTTTCTTGTAAAGCCTTTTCTGAAAGAAGTTCAATACGTAAAGCATCTTTATAGCCTTCCTCAGTTAAGCCACTTGCAGCCAGTGCATCGGCGAAGCTATCACCGAATTGTGAAGCAGTTGCGTCATAGGCCTCTTTGATTTCTTTATCTGATACTTTGTATTTATCAGCTAATACTTTTTCAGTCATCATTTGTTGAATTATATGAGATCCTGCTAAAGTTTTTGATGTTTTGTTAAAGTCAGCAACTGTAATGTCACCTACTTTTGAAGTTGCGATTGTTTTGTTGTCGTCTCCGCTACAAGCACCAAGTGCTAATACTGAAGCAGCTAATGTTAAAGATAAAACTGTCTTTTTCATAGTGGATATTCTCTCCTTATATGGTTTCGTCCCATTTTTTACTATAACATAAACGATTTAAAAACAAAATGGTTCCCCTTGAGTATAGCCTATATTTCATATTTGCAAGCGCATAGGATATAGAAAAGAAAGGGGGTGAAGTTATGGGCAGCGGAGGATACGGTGGTGGCGGCGGCTACGGCTCAGGCTCAGGCTTTGCTTTATTAGTTGTGTTATTTATTTTATTAATTATTGTTGGTGCAGCGTTCCTATACTAATTAATATAAATAACGAAAAGCTAAGGGTTTAATTTCCTTAGCTTTTTTTAACAATGTAAAGGCATTCGCGCAGTCCGCTTGAAGTCACGTTCCATTAAATATAATTGATCAGATCGCGCGGTCACATAAGGCGTTCGATTTACCTCTGAACGTTGACTGACGCGGATCACTTTTCTTTTTAACTATACTGCATATAAAACTTCAATATAAAATGAGACAAGTAAAATTGTAATAAGTATATTTATAGTTCGGAATACTTTTGGTTGGTTTTCTTCGGGAATTTCACGTCGCATGCACAGCGCATAAGTCATGCGGTTTATTTGAAATAAATAGAATACCGAGAATAGAACTACAATCATTAACAGCAAGTCTATTCCTCCCCTCTTTCAATAGTAATAGCATAACAAAAAACGTTAATAAAACACAAGTACAAGCAATTTAGTGAATAGTAGGTGGCACTAAAATTTCATAGCCTTTAGGCGTCTCCTCAATCTGGGAGTCTTTAGGTGAATTCAATAAATATTTTACATATAGAATATCTATTACACATAGACTACAGTGGTAAGCTAAAAGTAATGTACCATAATGAGTATACGCAGGGAATAGTAGTGTACCCAATAAAATGCTTGTATTTAGTACAATAAATGGTGAAAGTAAAGCTAAAATATATCGGTTTTTCGATAAAGGTTCACGGATACGCATGTGAAGAACAGGAATAACATAAAATTGGGTACGCACACGCAATTTTAATTGCTGACGTAAATCATATAATGCTAGAAAGTGTAAGCATTTATGAATTGGGTAAATTGCAAATATAGCAATAACAAAAAGCCAAAACAAACGATCTGTATAGTGCTCATCATTAAATAAATTAAATGTCACATAGGAAAGCGAAAAGACAGTAAAAAAAACAAGTACAGACATGATCATAATACGCGTTGTTCCGTAATGATGTTCCAGATTTAATATTTTCCAACAATGCATGATTATCAACTCCGTAATATGAATGGTCTATTTAATTTAAATTGATTTATATTAGAATGCAAGAAAAAGGAGGTATCTCAGAAATATTTCTGAAATACCTCTTTAATTATAAGCTTTTACGGCCATTAGGTTTAGATTACGAACAACTAACGCTAAAAGCCTAGTAGTTTCACTTTTATCCTTTTACAGTTGAACGTTCTTCGATCGTGTCAAAGGATTCACGGAAGTGCTGGAAAGAACGCTCAAAAATGTCGATGAAGTCCTCTCCATATATATTGCGAATAACAGCCATAACATCTAAAAATTCTGGGAAACGACCGTATAAGTCTTTTAAAGCTAATGAACCTTCTAACACAGAATGATAAGTATTATGATAATTGCTATTCATTTCAACAATAAGTTCTGTACCTGCTTCTGTTAACTCAACATACGTATTACGCTTGTCGTCATCACGCTTTGAAAACTTAAGGAATCCACGCTCTTCTAATTTTTTTGAAAAATTAAATGCAGTGGAAACGTGCATTACTCCAAATTTCGCCACATCAGAAATTGAAGCCCCTTTTAAATGATACGAAATCCATAAAATATGATGTTCATTAATATTTAAATCGTAGGGTTTAATCCATTGCTGCCAATCTTTTTCAACTGCTTTCCATAAGGCTTTTGATATTTGCGCAATTCTTTGACTATAAAGCATCGCTTCTTTTTGAGTGTACAATTCCTCTGACAAAGCCATCACCTACTGCTTTCTTTAACATTTTAAAAATATTATAGCAATAAAGGAAAAAAGTTTAAAGTTAGAAAAATTAAAAAATTGAAAAGTGGTTAAAAAATAACATTTTACCAATAGAAATTAATAAAAATATATAATCTTATTTAATCGTAAAGGACTTTAGTCGCTAACTTTTTCTTGCGGTTTTTTCTTTTTTTCTGTAAATTGTGCAACGTTTTTCTCGATTTCGCTTATTGAATTCTGTAATGCATCTATTTCTTGTTGTAAGTTATTTTTTGAAGGTTCTATTTCTTCAGTGAATGTAGTAATAGTTTGTTTTAAATCATTTATTATTAGTGGTATATTATTTTTTATTTCATTAGTAAGCGAATGAACAGATTGTTTTACTGTGCCTGCTTGCTGTTTTACATCCAAAAGTTTGTCCTTTGTACTTTCAGCATTTGCTCGCAAATTAGCGCGTAATTGTTGTCCTGATTGAGGAGTTGAAAGAAGTACAGCGATTGTACCACCGACGATCCCAGCTCCAAGTCCAAATAAAAATGGTTTTGCTTTCATATCGATTACCTCATTCCTGTAATTATCATGTGTTACCTACTATTAAACCATGAAATGCAAATATACAAAAATAAAAAAGAAACTAAACGAGTGATTTTGAATCACGGTTTAGTTTCTTTTGAAGATAAAGGTGTATTTTCTAATTGTATGCACCTTTTATTAAATTGAAATAGCTGTTTGGAATTTAGAGCGTTTCACTAATTTTGCAACTATAGGATAAATAATTGCAAAAGCAATGACATTAAATGCTACAGCAGGTAATACAACCCCTACAAACAGTACAGCGAATGTTGCACCAACATTTGCGTTGAATACAAAAAGTGCTACTGCTAAAAAGACAGTTCCAGATAAAATTGTTCCTAAGCCAACTAAGCTAGCAGATACTATAAAGTTGCTTGCCAATTTTTTTAGCACAATTAAAATCGCTAAAAAGACAAAGCCCGTTACTGCTTTATCGATAATGTTTGGAACAAGACCAGCTGGAAACGTTGTAAACAAACCTGACAGTACACCGGTTGCTAAAGAAAGTAAGAACGTTTCTTTAACAGTAGGGAACAATAAAATGCCAATAAACATCATTGTTAGCATGAAATCAGGCTTCATGCCGTTTACCATACCTGGTGTGACCACATAAAGTGTAGCACCAACACCGACTAAAAGGGCCATTAATACTAAATTCTTTGTATTCATTTCTAATCTCTCCTCGACTATGCTAATCTTTTTTGTCTCCTAACGTGTCCTCATGACCGTTAGCGAAACTTATTTGTGAGTGTACGATATAAATCTTTAAATTGCAATAAGAAATTCTGACAATTCGAGTGTGTCAGAAATTATTTAAGGTTGGCTTTAATGCTTTCCGCAACATCAGATAATTGCTCTGGTGTATATTTTTGTGTTTGCCAATTTAATCCCAAGCCTTCTTTTTCATCGTAACGAGGAATAAAATGTAAGTGGTAGTGGAAAACAGTTTGTCCAGCTGCAGCACCATTATTATTAATCGTATTAAGTCCAATTGGGTTAAAAGCAGCTTTTATAGCATTCGCAATTTTGGGTGCAGCTGCATATAAATTACGAGCTACTTCCTCAGGCATCTCAAATAGGTCCTTACAGTGATGCTTTGGAATTAATAGGGTATGTCCCTTCGCTACAGGTGAAATGTCAGTAAATGCATAGACATGTTCGTCTTCATAAATTTTTGTACTTGGGATGGATCCATCAATGATTTTGCAAAATAGGCAATCGCTCATTCGAAAATTCCTCCTTATTATATATGTACATACATTCTATCATACTCATAACTGTATCATTTGCTAATTTTTGATAAAATATAAACGAGAAGAGGAGTGATGGTATGACGGTATTAGAGGTACAACATGTGACAGGTGGTTATACAAGAAAGCCGGTTATTAAAGATTTATCATTTTCGATTGGAAAAGGAGAGCTTGTTGGCTTAATTGGCTTAAATGGAGCTGGTAAAAGTACAACGATTAAGCATATCATCGGAACGATGCTTCCAAAAGAAGGAGACATACGTTTAAATGGTGTGACGTTAAAGGAAAATACGGACAAGTATCGTACAGCATTTTCTTACATCCCTGAAACACCTGTGTTATATGATGAGCTAACATTACGTGAACATTTAGAATTAACGGCGATGGCTTATGGTCTAGATGAAGCAACACTTGAAGCTCGTTCGCAATTATTATTAAAGGAATTTCGAATGGAAAAACGACTGAATTGGTTCCCATCGCATTTCTCAAAAGGTATGCGTCAAAAGGTTATGATTATGTGCGCCTTTTTAGTCAATCCAAGTCTTTACATTATTGATGAACCTTTTGTGGGACTCGACCCGCTTGGGATTCAATCCTTGCTTGATCAGATGGATGAAAAGAAAAAAGAAGGCGCTTCTATCTTAATGTCTACGCACATTTTATCGACCGCTGAAAAGCATTGTGACCGTATCATTTTATTGCATGAAGGACGCGTGCGAGCACAAGGGTCAATGGAGGATTTACGCAAGGCATTTGCGATGCCACATGCGACATTGGATGATTTATATATTGCAATGACAAAGGAGCGCGACCATGAAGAACTTGCGTGATGTATGGTCCTCTCGCTTTATGCACTATATAGGTGAAGTGCAAAAATATATGCGATTTATTTTTACGGGGCATATAGCGATTGTACTAGTATTTCTTATTGGAGCAGGGGGCTATCAATATAGTGAATGGCTGAAAATTGTACAGCCGGATTTTCCAGCAGAGGTTTTAATTGCAGTGGCAGTGGGGATTTTACTAGCATTTAGTCGTCCAACTTCACTTTTGAGAGAGCCTGACCAAGTGTATTTATTACCTTTAGAATCGAAAATGTCACATTATTTTAAAAAGGCGTTAGCGTGGACATTTTGGTCACAGGTTTGGGTTGTTGCAATTGTTTATATCGTAAGCATCCCTTTACTTAAGGCTGTTACTGAATTAACAACATCTGAAATTTGGTCAGTATTTCTACTTATTATTATATTGAAGTATTTTAGCGTGCAAGGTGAATTTAGTTATCGTTATAGTGAACGTGGTCAAATGATTTGGGTGGACAGACTAATTCGAGCTGTTATCTTTGGTGTTACTGTGTACATGGCGCTTCAAATGCAGCTTATTTTAGCTACTGTTGCTGCTGCAGTTGGATGTGTGTATATTGTAATATTTAGAAAAAAATGTGCTGGTGAGCCTATTCCGTACGAGCACTTTGTAAAGCTGGAACAAAATCGCATGATGAGTTTCTATCGCTTTGCTAATTATTTCACGGACGTTCCACATTTGCGAGGTAGTATCCGTCGTCGTGGTTGGCTTGATTGGCTTTATAAATTTGTGGCATACAAGAAAGACAATGCCCAAAAGTACTTAGTGTTCCGTACATTCGTCCGAACAGATGATCATTTTTATTTATGGCTCCGATTAACAGTAATTTCAGCTGTTATTGCAGCCTTTGTAGATATCCCAGTCGTTACATGGATTATTGCAGGTGCATTGAGCTTTGCTACAACTATTCAATTAAAATCAGCTTTATTATCAAGCGGTGAATTTCGTATGGACATGCTTTATCCTTTATCGGATGAAGCACGTAAGGTAGCAGTCAATCAAATTGTGCGTCTTGCAATGATAACGCAAGCGATTATAGTGGGTCTATGTGGTATCACACAGCCGATGTTTTATGTTACTTTTATAATCATTTTGGTTGTGAGTGAATTGACTTCTAAAGCCTCGAAGTCTTGAAATTTAAGCATATCACCATAGGGTAATGAATTTAGTTAAAACATATGCCGTTGAATAAATTGATGGGAGTGGAGACCGGGCGTCTCTTTGGAAATTAGCGTCACAGAATAGGGGATCAAAGGCTAAGAGCATCACGTCTTGTGATAATCAACAGCCTTGTAGCTCCAGCGGATTAACGGACGTCCCCAGGAAAGCGCCTAGCCGGAACGGAAATCAACCCACGTTATGGTGTTCAGCAAATTATAAAAGCTCATTTTTCCAATAATAGAATTGGAGAAATGAGCTTATTTTTGTTAAAGAGAGATTTAAGTGGTGGAGCGCTACTTTTGCTTCGGGTTCTCCAGTGCATTTGTCTTCTATTCTACTAATTGATAATCTAGTGCTGCTGATACTAATACCTTTGCAGCAATGAGCATCCCTTTTTCATCTATATCGAATTTAGGATGATGATGTGGTGCATATTTAGCTGGGCGGGCTCCCGTGAAGAAGAATGTACCTGGCTTTTCTTCTAAGTAATAAGCGAAATCTTCAGCCCCCATAGTTGCTTCAATCTCAGTAACATCGCAAATATCCTGAGCGATATTACGCACAAAGAGTGTTTCCTTCTCATGATTTACAACCGCAGGGTAGCCATGACGGTAATTCAGTTCAATTGTACAATCATGCGCAATTTCTGTACCTTGGATAACCCGTTTAAACTCACGTTCCATCGTTTCACGAACATCTTTATTAAACGTTCGAATTGTGCCATTTAAGTAAGCTGTATCGGCAATAATATTGTCGGCATTAGATGCCACGAATGAACCAACCGACAAAACAGCAGATTCGGTTGGGGCAACACGACGTGCGACAAGCTGTTGTAAATTTATAACAAGCTGAGAGCCAATAACAATCGCATCTTTTGTTTGATCCGGATGCGCGCCATGACCGCCTTGACCTTGAATTTTTATTTCAAAACTATCAACAGCGGCCATCGTCGGCCCTACGCGGTAGCCAACTATCCCTGTAGGATGGTTAGAAGAAAGATGTGTACCCAAAATAGCATCAACGCCATCCAAGGCACCAGCCTGTACCATCCCAATTGCTCCACCTGGATCAACCTCTTCAGCATGTTGATGAATTAGTACATATTCTCCTACTAGCTCATCGTGCATTTCCCACAATAGCTTACCGATAATTAACAAAGTAGCTGTATGACCATCATGCCCGCAAGCATGCATAACACCAGACACAGTTGATTTGTATGGTACATCTTTTTCATCTTGTATAGGAAGAGCATCAAAGTCTGCCCGTAAGGCAATCGTTTTGCCTGGCTTGCTCCCCTTAATCCGCGCAATTAAACCGTGACCACTGACATTAGCTTCAACCGGTACGCCGAGTTTCTTATAATATTGAATAATATAATTAGCAGTTTCTTGCTCCTGAAAGCTTAACTCCGGGTGCATATGCAGATGACGGCGAATCGCCACCATTTCATCAAAATGAGCATCAATTCTTTCAAGTAGATGTTGGTTCATAGTAAACCTCCTTAAACGGATTATCCTAGATTTTTATTAATAACATAATAGTTTTACAAACTGGATAAATAGAGGGTAAACGTTTCTCATAAAGAATATCCTTGGGAAAAGTAATGAATTCCCGCGCCCAGGCAAATACCTGCGGAAGAGAAGAGAATACCCGCGCTTCCGGGTGAAATACCCGCGGAAGAACAGAGAATACCCGCGCTTCCGGGTGAAATACCCGCGGAAGAACAGAGAATACCCGTGCTTCCGGGTGAAATACCCGCGGAAGAGCAGCACACACTCGCGCACCTCAACTAATCTTCGTTGTCTTCTTTTGGAGCGGCACTATAGGTTGTGACATAGGAAGCTGCTGAGAAAATGTTTTGTTGATTCACGCCTGTTGATTCTTTGCGTTCAGCATGTGCTGATGCAAAGGCCTTTGAGCTTTTCCATGCTTCGAATGAATGAGGACCATTCCATTGTGTCATGACAATGTATGTTTCACTATTTAATGGACGAAGTAGTCGAAATGCTACAAAGCCTGGTTCATCTTCTATAGCACGTGCTCGATTTAAAAAGCGATGTTCAAAAACTGGTCGACCTTCATCTGTCACAGGAATATTGTTGAAAACAAAGAAGCCTCGTTCTTCTAGAGCATTTACAGAATCTAGCACTTCAAACTTACGAGGTGTGGCAAATATAGATTTTCCATTGGTTTCATGTATAAGCACAGAGTTACCTTCTCCGTGTATTAAAGTCAACGCCTCGTTTGGATGTTTATTCTTTAACTGCTCTAAAAAATCACCTGTACCAGAAGTTAAATAAATATACATAACTATTGTCCTCCTTATGAATGTTCATCTTTTAAAAGGAATGAATTGTGCTTGTAGCACTACTTAGACCCACTGTTATCTACGCGAAAGCAACTAGTACGCTTAGGCGGAAATGATAATATAGCGTGATTATCTCCATTTAAATGGAAGTATATAGCTTTGTCAAAAAAGAAATCCTATAGAAAGAACAATTTTATGACATTTCCCTATGAAAACTATACAATAACAGAGGAAGCGTTTACTATTGAAAACGGATATCAATAATAACGAATTAAATCAGAGAATTTTACTATATGAATTTTATTGAGGGGAAGGAACTATTCATGACAACTTTTAATGATACTCTTCTACGTGCTGCACGGGGAGAAAGAACGGAACATACACCAGTGTGGTATATGCGACAAGCAGGACGATCTCAGCCAGAATATCGTGCGATTAAAGAAAAGTATTCTTTAGAGGAAATTACACTTCAACCTGAGCTTTGTGCATATGTAACGAGATTACCAGTAGAAAATTACAATGTTGATGCAGCGATTTTATACAAAGACATAGTAACCCCACTCCCTGGTATTGGAGTAGATGTAAAAATCAAAGCAGGCGTAGGTCCTGTAATTTCAAATCCTATTCGCTCAGTCGCTGATATAGAAAAACTAGGTGAATTCAATGCGAAAGAACATACACCATTCGTTTTAGAAACGATAAAAATGTTAACAGAAGAACAACTGAATGTACCTTTAATCTGCTTTGCAGGTGCGCCATTTACTCTGGCAAGCTATATGATTGAAGGGGGTCCTTCAAGAAACTATAATAAAACAAAGTCATTTATGGTATCAGAGCCTCAAGCTTGGTTTGCATTAATGGATAAATTAGCTGACATGATTATTTCTGATGTTTCAGCCCAAGTCGAAGCGGGAGCAAAAGCTATCCAAATTTTTGACTCATGGGTTGGTGCTTTAAATGTTGAAGACTATCGTGTGTTCATTAAACCAATTATGACACGTATTTTTGCAGAGCTTCAAAAAGAAAATGTGCCACTTATTCAGTTTGGTGTTGGTGCAAGTCATTTAGCGAAAGAGTGGAATGATTTACCGATAGATGTTGTTGGCTTAGATTGGCGTTTACCAATTAGAGAGGCTCGTGCTAACGGTATAACTAAGCCAGTACAAGGGAATTTAGATCCATCACTATTACTTGCTGATTGGTCAATTATTGAAAAGCGCACGAAAGATATTATCGATCAAGGCTTAGAAATGCCAGGGCACATCTTTAACTTAGGTCATGGTGTATTCCCAGAGGTAGATCCAGAAGTGTTAAAACGTTTAACGGCGCTTATTCATGAGTATAGTGCTCAACAAATTCAAGCACGCTCTTAATATAGATGTGGACAAGATATTAACTTTCATATTCTTTTCTATGAATGATATCTCGATTTCATCATAGAAAGAGTGCTGTCCAACCTAATGAATTGGACAGCTTCTTTTTGTCACATACTGTACGATAAAGATATACTTAACTATTATTTAGAGGTGAAAAGGTAATGAAAGAAGTTAAAGGATTATTAGTTATGGCATACGGAACACCCTATAAAGAAGAAGACATCGAACCTTACTATACGCATATTCGCCACGGTCGCAAACCATCAGAAGAGCATTTAGAGGATTTACGCGGTCGTTATGAGGCTATCGGTGGTTTATCACCACTTGCTGCTGCTACTAAGGCGCAGGCTGAAGCTTTATGCGCACGTTTAAATGAAGTGCAAGATGAAGTGGAATATAAATTATTTATTGGTTTAAAGCATATCCACCCATTCATTGAAGATGCGGTAGAAGGAATGGTAGCAGAAGGTATTAAAGAAGCGGTTTCTATCGTATTAGCTCCTCACTTCTCAACGTTCTCTATTAAGTCATATAATGGTCGTGCAGCAGAAACAGCTGGAGATCGATTAACAATTACTTCTGTAGAATCTTGGTATGATGAACCAAAGTTCATTGAGTATTGGAAAAACAAAGTGAATGAAACATTTAATGCAATGTCTGATGAAGAACGTGAAAAAGCATGTCTAATCGTTTCAGCACATTCACTTCCAGAGAAAATTAAAGAGTTGGGCGATCCATATGAAGATCAATTAATTGAGACGGCTCGACTAATTAAAGAAGCAACGGGTGTCAATAATGTAGAAGTTGGCTGGCAATCAGCAGGACAAACACCTGAGCCGTGGATCGGTCCAGATGTTCAGGACTTAACACGTGAACTTTATGAGCAAAAGGGCTTCCGTTCATTCGTTTATACGCCAGTTGGCTTTGTAACAGAACATTTAGAAGTTTTATATGACAACGATTATGAATGTAAAGTTGTTTGTGATGAACTTGGCGCGAAATATTATCGTCCAGCCATGCCAAATACACACCCATTATTTATTGATGCAATGGTTGATGCCATTCATAAAAAATTAAGCTAAGCGAAAAGAAAGTGATGATGTTGGTGACTCAGAAAAGACGAAAGGTAGTTGTTGTAGGCGGTGGCATTACTGGCCTCACAGCTGCGTTCTATTTGCAAAAAGAAGCAAGCGCAAAAGATTTGCCGTTAGATATCGTACTTGTCGAGTCGTCATTACGTCTTGGCGGAAAAATACAAACACTGAGAAAAGATGGCTGTATTATCGAGCGCGGGCCAGAATCTTTTTTTGATCGTGAGAACTATGTATATGCTTTGGCAAAGGATTTAGGCATTGAACAGGAAATGATTACAAGCAATACAGGGCCGACTTATATTGCTGCTGGTAGTCAATTGTATCCAATCCCTAGTAATCTTTTGTCTGGGGCAACACCACATGTTTCGTCATTTATTACATCAGGTTTGTTTTCACTTAGCGGGAAAGTTCGTGCAGCGGGGGATTTTTTCATCCCGCGCTCTGCACAGGATGATGACCAACCATTAGGGCAATTTTTTAGAAGAAGATTCGGTGCTGAAATTGTAGAAAATTTAGTAGAGCCATTACTTGCTGGAACGTTTGCTGGTGATATTGAGCAGTTAAGTATGCGTTCAACATTTCCGCAGCTCTATGGATTAGAGCAAAAATATCGTAGCTTACTTATTGGAATGAAAAAGTCTGGTACAAATTTTTTAAGTAACGATCTTACTACGAAAGATAAGGGTATTTTTCAATCATTTAATAATGGTCTTGAGACACTTATCGAAAAACTTGAAGAATCACTACTACCTGGTACAGTTATGAAGGGTGTTAAAGTCGAAGAAATTGAGCATGGTAAGGATGGTACTGTCCAAGTTGTGTTAAACAATTTTACACAATTAAAAGCAGATGCTGTTATTATTGCAACACCTTTTAATGTAGCAAGAAAAATGTTCAGCAAACATCAGTTATTAAATGAATTGAGTACGATGAAGGCGGCAACTATTGCTACTGTGACAATGGCATTTAAAAAAGACCAGTTAGGTGATCTAGATGCGTTATCATTTTTTGTTTCTCGAAATAGTGATTTTTCAATAACTTCTTGTACTTGGATTAATCGAAAGTGGCCTGGAACAACACCGGATGATTACGTGCTTTTACGTAGTTATATTGGCCGAGTGGGCGATGAGGCAATTGTAGCGTTATCCGATACTGAAATTGAAAAGACCGTTTTGCAGGATTTAATGAAAACAATTGGTGTAGATGGAGAACCGTTGATGACTGTAGTTACCCGCTGGAAAAATGCCATGCCACAATATACCGTAGGACATGAAGCGAAGGTAGAGCGAGTAAAACAAGAATTACGTGAACATTTTCCCGCTGTAAAGCTCTCGGGGAGTTCTTTCGAAGGAATATCAATACCTGAGTGCGTTGAGCAAGGTAAAAATGTTGCTGACGAAGTACTAACGGAAATGTTTGTGGATTAAATAGTTATTAGAAGTAGTACAAACTTGAAAAATGTTTGTACTACTTTTTTATTGCTTTTAAGAGATTCCTCCGCGATAAATTATTTGTAAAGTATGAAATAGGAGCGTTTAAAAGTAAAAATTGCACAAGTTAGATACATCGAAATAGAAAACTGGGAAAGTAAGCTTCTACTTTCCCAGTAAAGATCTTATAGAGAATGTTAGAATGTTAGTTGTTCAAACCAGTAAAAATTTTTGTTCTTTAATGCTATGAAATTCGATGACATGACCATACAATACCGCCAGAGTTCGCTCCTCCAAGAGTAAGTCCGATCGTTAAACCGTTAGCGTTGTAGAATAAATCAATGGTATCACCTGCATCTAACTCGACTTCTCCAGCCAATGTTACTGTCCCATTACCAAGGATAGTGCGTAAATTCAATACGGCTATAATATTTACATTTAATAAAGGGAATAATCCGCTTATTAAACTTGCTGCTGCGTTTCTGCGAATTGCAAATGATGGATTGATGCCAGCCCCTAAGCCAACGGTAATTACTGCAGTAGTTGAGTAGTTGATTGTTGCTTCAAAAGCGTATCTTCCGGTTGTTGGAACAGTGAAAATTCCGGTCACTGGATTGAATGCTGGTGTTGTGAAATATGGCGATGCAACACTCCAGTTGGCGATTGTACTAGAAGCACTTACTGATACAGCATTATTAAATGCTGAGAAACCTTCTGTAAATGCTGGTCCAGTAAAGCCAGTCAAACCAGTAGCGCCAGTAGGTCCAGTAGCGCCAGTAGCCCCAGTAACGCCAGTCGAGCCGGTAGCGCCAGTAGCCCCAGTAACGCCAGTCGAGCCGGTAGCGCCAGTAGCCCCAGTAAAGCCAGTCGAGCCGGTAGCGCCAGTCACACCGGTAGAGCCAGTAGCCCCAGTAATGCCACGTTCACCAGTAGCGCCAGTAGGTCCAGTGCCACCAGTAGAGCCAGTCACACCAGTAGGTCCAGTAGAGCCGATCACGCCAGTCACACCGGTAGAGCCAGTAGCCCCAGTAATGCCACGTTCACCAGTAGCGCCAGTAGGTCCAGTGCCACCAGTAGAGCCAGTAGCCCCAGTAGCCCCAGTAGCCCCAGTAGCCCCAGTAGCCCCAGTAGCCCCAGTAGCCCCAGTAGCCCCAGTAGCCCCAGTAATGCCACGTTCACCAGTAGCCCCAGTAGGTCCAGTAGAGCCAGTCACACCAGTAGCCCCAGTAGGTCCAGTAGAGCCAGTAGAGCCAGTCACGCCAGTAGCCCCAGTAGGTCCAGTAGAGCCGGTCACGCCAGTAGCCCCAGTAGGTCCAGTAGAGCCGGTCACGCCAGTAGCCCCAGTAGGTCCAGTAGAGCCGGTCACGCCAGTAGCCCCAGTAACGCCGGTAGAGCCAGTTACACCAGTAGCCCCAGTGACCCCAGTAGAACCGGTAACGCCAGTAGAGCCAGTCACACCGGTAGCTCCAGTGACCCCAGTAGAACCGGTCACGCCAGTAGAGCCGGTCACGCCAGTAGCCCCAGTAGGTCCAGTAGAGCCGGTCACGCCAGTAGCCCCAGTAACGCCGGTAGAGCCAGTTACACCAGTAGCCCCAGTGACCCCAGTAGAACCGGTAACGCCAGTAGAGCCAGTCACACCGGTAGCTCCAGTGACCCCAGTAGAACCGGTCACGCCAGTAGAGCCGGTCACGCCAGTAGCCCCAGTAGGTCCAGTAGAGCCGGTCACGCCAGTAGCCCCAGTAACGCCGGTAGAGCCAGTTACACCAGTAGCCCCAGTGACCCCAGTAGAACCGGTCACGCCAGTAGAGCCAGTCACACCGGTAGCCCCAGTGACCCCAGTAGAACCGGTCACGCCAGTAGAGCCGGTCACGCCAGTAACGCCAGTGGAACCAGTCGTACCAGTAGCGCCAGTAACACCAGTCACACCAGTAGCCCCAGTAGAGCCAGTCACACCGGTAGCCCCAGTGACCCCAGTAGAACCGGTCACGCCAGTAGAGCCGGTCACGCCAGTAACGCCAGTGGAACCAGTCGTACCAGTAGCGCCAGTAACACCAGTAACACCAGTAGCCCCAGTAGAGCCAGTCACACCGGTAGCCCCAGTGACCCCAGTAGAACCGGTCACGCCAGTAGAGCCGGTCACGCCAGTAACGCCAGTGGAACCAGTCGTACCAGTAGCGCCAGTAACACCAGTAGCCCCAGTAGCCCCAGTAGCCCCAGTCACACCGGTAGCCCCAGTGACCCCAGTAGAGCCGGTCACGCCAGTAGCTCCAGTGACCCCAGTAGCGCCAGTAACACCAGTAGCTCCGGTAGTGCCAGTGACCCCAGTAGAACCGGTCACGCCAGTAACGCCAGTGGAACCAGTCGTACCAGTAGCGCCAGTAACACCAGTAACACCAGTAACACCAGTAGCCCCAGTAGCCCCAGTAGCCCCAGTAGCCCCAGTAGCCCCAGTAGCCCCAGTAGCCCCAGTAGCCCCAGTAGCCCCAGTAGCCCCAGT
>NZ_MWSJ01000025.1 GCF_002237755.1 Lysinibacillus sp. KCTC 33748
AATAGATTATTCGGTATTAGCCCCGGTTTCCCGGAGTTATCCCAAACTATAAGGTAGGTTGCCCACGTGTTACTCACCCGTCCGCCGCTAACGTCAAAGGAGCAAGCTCCTTCTCTGTTCGCTCGACTTGCATGTATTAGGCACGCCGCCAGCGTTCGTCCTGAGCCAGGATCAAACTCTCCATAAAAGAAATTTGATTAGCTCAAATTGTTTTGCTGGCATCATGTTTGATGTCCAAAATTTTGTTCCGTTCACCAACTCAAGGTTAGCTACTAAAAACTTTATTGATTACGTTTTGCTTGTTCAGTTTTCAAGGTTCATTAATCTTTTTTTAGTGTCACCTCTTGGCGACTCACTAATAATATCAAGAATCTAAAACTATGTCAACACTTTCTCAAAATTAATTAATAGTTTTTTAAAATCTATTATTCGTCTACACCACTATGCTCAAAAAGATTAGTCCGAAGGTGGGAAACTTCAGTAACTGACGTTTCACTTACGTTACATAAAACACTTGCTGAAAGAAGTTAACTAATTTCAAAAAGTTCATTTCTCTGTGTGACTTGGTTTTTATGAGATTCATCTTCTCGTACTTAGCTCGCTTCATTTAAACCTTTAAGTCTTTGTTGATACTTTTGTTTTATCACCTATATAATTTATCGATCGAATTAAAAATAAAAAAAGGCGAACTCCAATATTAATGGGTTGCCTTTCAACTATTATAAATTTGTTATAATACGTGAAATATAGAAGGTACGATTTTTACCTAAATCAAATATCTCCCCTGATTGGCTTAATTTAATAAGTGGTCGAGTTGGTGCAAATTTATTTACAAACATCACTTCGCCTTGTTCCAGATTAGATAGTTCAACGATTGTCCCTATAGGAAGGTCAGCAACAATATCTATCAGTGCACGTACTACTTTAATATCAAACTTCCCAAATTCAGATTCATTAATCATCTCTATGACTTTAAAAGAAGATTGCTTTGTTCTATATACTCGCTCACATGTCATTGCATGGAATACATCTGCAACAGCGATAATTTGAGCGAAAGTAGAAATATTAGCGATTTTTTCTCCTTTCGGATAACCACTACCATTTAAACGCTCGTGGTGCTGGAAAATAGCCTCTTTCATTGTATCCTTTAAGATTGTTACATCTTTGACCATGCTGTAGCTATAAATCGGATGTTTATAAATTTCATTAAACTCCTGCTCTGTTAAGGTTGTTTTTTTATCGCGGATACGCGGATGAACTTTTGCCATTCCACAATCAGCTAATAACCCTCCAATTGCAACTTGAATTGTAATTCCTTTGTCATAGCTTAATTTTTGTGCAATCACCGAAGAAATCAATGCTGTTGCTACACAATGGTGGTACAAATAGTCTTTTGGATTTGAATACTCATTTAAATCAAAAATTATTGTACGATCTTCTAAAACCATTTCTAATAGTGGCAAAATAATTTTGCGTGCTTTCGCAATATCTACCTTTGCACCAGCTTCCCAATTTTTAAATTCCTTTTTAAATTGTTCAACTGAATTGTCATAAATCTTTCTGAAAGTCGGTATAGGTTCTGTTGGAACAACTAAACCTGTTTCTTTTACTTCTGATTGAGTTTCTACACCTTCTTTATAAACAGGGACTCTTGAAATATTAAAAGCAAAAAAAACTTGAAAATGCTCGTGGGAAATTATTGTGTTTTTAAAAATTATTGGATGTTGTGTATTAGCAAAAATATCTTCAGAAATTACTTTACCAATGCGTAACTCCGAAATTGGGACATGTATAGTTTCCACGCAATTAACTCCTCTTCACTATTTCGCTTGCATAAATTTAAGGATCAATTATGCCTCGGCATAATTGCGTCCGGAATCGGCTTTGTGCTTACACAAAGAACTCCTTACCTATTCTGTGACATCCGCCGGAGGCTTTGGGCCAACGTGATGTTGGTCACTCAGTCGTTGCCACAGGACGTGGCGTTCTTAGACTGAATCCCTCTGTTCAGTGGGTGTTTGGACACCCACTGAACGGAGTTAAACTTATTTTATCATGGAATTCAAAATAATTACTTATTTTTCATGATTTATGCTGAAAAAACCGATGAACGGCAAACATTAGCTGTCGTCATCGGTCTTTTTATTACTCTTCTACTTGGGTATTTTCTTCGTTCGATTCTTCTTCAATCAATTCTTCATCTTCTTTTTCAACCTTCGCTACAGTTGCAACAAGCTCGTCATCGCCTAAACGAATTAAACGAACACCCTGTGTACTACGGCCAATTAATGAGATATCATTCACATCCATACGGATTAGCATGCCGTTAATTGTGATCAGCATTAAATCTTCTGAACCATCAACCGTTTTTACAGCTACCATTGGACCGTTTTTATCAGTGATTTGAATTGTTTTTAATCCAACACCACCACGGCTTTGTAAACGATATTCCTCTTCAGATGTACGTTTACCGTAACCTTTTGCTGTAACAACTAAAATTTCCTGTTCCGGTTCAACGATTTCCATACCAACTACTTCGTCACCATCACGTAGTTTAATACCTCGTACACCACCTGCAGTACGGCCCATTGAACGAATATCATCCTCTTGGAAACGTACAAGCATTCCATCACGCGTACCAATAATCACTTGTTTCTTGCCATCTGTTAAACGAACAGAAATAAGATCATCATCTTCTCGCAAACTTATAGCTATTAAGCCGTTTGTTCGGATATTAGCAAATTGAGATACTGGTGTACGCTTTGTAATACCTGTTTTAGTAGTGAAGATAAAGTATGCATCCTCATCGAATGAACCTACACGGATCATTGCGGTTACTTTTTCACCTTTTTCAATATTGAGTAAGTTAACAATCGGTAATCCCTTCGCTGTACGACCATATTCCGGAATCTCATAACCTTTTGCTCTAAACACTTTCCCTTTTGAAGTGAAGAATAAAATTGTATCGTGTGTAGAAGTATTCATAAGATGCTCTACAAAATCATCTTCATTTGTGCCCATACCTTGTACACCGCGACCGCCACGTTTTTGACTACGATATGTATTCGCAGCTAAACGTTTGATATAACCATTGTGCGTTAAAGTTACGACTGAATTTTCGACTGGAATTAAATCCTCGTCCTCAATCATTTCTAAACCGCCAGAAGTAATTTCAGTGCGACGTGTATCATTAAAGCGATCTTTTACTTCTAATATTTCAGTGCGAATAATATCAACAATTTTAGCCTCATCCGCTAAAATTGCTTTTAATTCAGCAATTAATAGTTGAAGTTCTTGATATTCTGCTTCAATCTTTTCACGCTCTAATCCACTTAAACGAACTAAACGCATATCTAAAATAGCTTGCGCTTGGCGTTCAGATAAATTGAATCGCTCCATTAATTGAGGTTTCGCTTCATCACCACTGCGTGAACCACGAATAATAGCAATAATTTCATCAATATGATCAAGAGCAATACGTAAGCCCTCTAAAATATGTGCACGATCTTCCGCTTTCCTTAAGTCAAATTCCGTACGACGACGAATAATAACCTTTTGGTGCTCTAAATAATGATGCAACATTTCTTTTAAGCCCATTACTTTAGGCTGACCATTTACTAATGACAGCATATTAATACCGAAGCTCGATTGCATAGCTGTTTGTTTATATAAATTATTTAAAACGACATTGGCATTTGCATCTTTACGAATTTCAATGACTACTCGCATACCACGTCGGTCAGATTCATCACGTAAATTTGTAATACCATCAATTTTTTTATCGCGTACAAGCTCTGCTATTTTTTCAATAAGCTTAGCTTTATTCACTTGGTATGGTAATTCATGAATAAGAATTGTTTCTTTACCATTTGATTTTTGTTCAATCTCTACCTTTGCGCGAATAATGATGGAGCCACGACCAGTATCATAGGCACGGCGAATACCACTACGACCTAAAATTAATCCACCAGTTGGGAAATCAGGTCCTGGAATGATTTCCATCAATTCTTCTGTTGTGATAGCTGGATTTTCTGAAAGTGCTATCACTGCATCTATCGTTTCCCCAAGTTGATGTGGCGGAATATTTGTCGCCATACCAACCGCAATTCCTGCCGCTCCATTTACTAATAAGTTTGGATAGCGACTTGGAAGGACGATAGGTTCCTTTTCTGAACCATCATAGTTATCTGTATAGTCAATTGTGTCTTTATTGATATCACGAAGCATTTCCATTGCAATACGAGACATACGTGATTCTGTATAACGCATTGCTGCCGCTCCGTCGCCATCGACAGATCCAAAGTTACCATGACCATCGACTAACATGTAACGATAGCTGAAGTCTTGCGCCATACGTACCATTGCATCATAAATAGATGAGTCACCATGTGGGTGGTATTTACCCATTACGTCCCCAACAATACGTGCTGATTTTTTGTACGCTTTATCTGCTGTATTCCCTAGTTCCTGCATGCCATATAAAATACGGCGATGTACAGGCTTTAATCCATCTCGTACGTCTGGTAATGCACGAGAAACGATTACACTCATCGCATAATCGAGGAAGGATGTTTCAATTTCTTTTGTTATATTAACTCCTTTAACACCGGAGCGTTCTTGTTCTGACAAAGTGTAGACCTCCTCTCAAGAAAAATTAAATATCTAAATTAGCGTATACTGCATTCTCTTCGATAAATTGACGACGTGGTTCAACTTCATCGCCCATTAAACGCTCAAATGCTTGGTTTGCTTTAATTGCATCATCTAATTCTACTTGTAACAATGTGCGGTGCTCAGGATCCATTGTAGTTTCCCAAAGCTGCTCTGCATTCATTTCTCCAAGACCTTTGTATCGTTGTACATTTGGTTTTGGCATTTTCGGTAACCGTTCTAAAATTGCTTGAAGAGTAACATCATCATAGCAATACTCAACATGTTTACCTTGCTTAACTTGATAAAGAGGTGGCTGTGCAATATAAATATAACCTGCCTCTAGGAGAGGTCGAAGGAAACGGAAGAAGAATGTTAAAAGTAATGTGCGGATGTGCGCACCATCAACATCGGCATCTGTCATAATAACGATTTTATGATAACGAGCCTTTTCTAAAGTAAACTCTTCACCAATACCTGTGCCAAATGCTGTAATCATTGCACGGATCTCTGCATTCGATAAAATTTTATCTAAACGTGCTTTTTCAACGTTAAGGATTTTACCACGTAACGGTAAGATTGCTTGGAAGTGTCGGTCACGTCCAGATTTCGCAGATCCTCCAGCAGAGTCACCCTCAACGATATAAATTTCACATTCAGATGGGTTTGTAGATGAACAGTCAGCTAATTTACCTGGCAAACTTGATACTTCAAGTGCATTTTTACGACGTGTAAATTCACGTGCTTTTTTAGCAGCAACACGTGCACGAGCAGCCATTAGACCTTTTTCTACAACCTTACGAGCAACAGTTGGATTTTCTAACATAAATCGTTCAAAACCATCTGAGAACAAGGAGTTAGTAATTTGGCTAACTTCAGAGTTACCAAGCTTTGTTTTTGTTTGTCCTTCAAATTGTGGATCCGGATGCTTTACAGAAACAATAGCCGTTAAACCTTCTCGAACATCTTCACCAGTGAGATTTGCGTCTGACTCTTTTAAAAGTCCATTTTTTCGTGCGTAATCATTAATAACACGTGTTAGAGCAGTTTTAAAACCAGATTCATGTGTACCGCCTTCATACGTATTAATGTTATTAGCAAATGAGAAAATATTAGAAGAGAATCCAGCGTTATATTGCATAGCAATTTCAACTGAAATACCATCCTTTTCTCCAAGAACATCTATCGGATCATGGATTGGCTCTTTAGATTGATTCAAATGCTCTACATAAGAACGAATACCACCTTCATAATGATACGTAGTAGAACGTTCTTCACCTTCGCGTTCATCAGCAATTGTAATCCTAATACCACGATTTAAATAAGCTAATTCACGAATACGATGTGCTAAAATATCATATTCATAAACAGTCGTTTCTTTAAAGATTTCAGGGTCTGCTTTAAAACGTGTAGTTGTTCCGTTACGATCTGAATCACCGATAACCTTTAACTCTTGAACAGTTCTTCCACGTTCAAATTTAATTTCATGAATATGACCCTCACGATGAACTTGAACGATTGTCTCGACAGATAGAGCATTTACAACAGATGCCCCTACTCCATGAAGACCGCCTGAAACTTTGTATCCTCCACCGCCAAACTTACCGCCAGCATGGAGCACTGTCATAATAACTTCAACAGCAGGCTTACCCATTTTCTCTTGAATACTTACCGGAATACCACGACCATTGTCCTCTACACGAATCCAATTGTCTTGTTCTATCGTTACTTTTATATCTGTACAGAATCCTGCAAGTGCCTCATCAATACTGTTATCAACAATTTCCCATACTAAATGGTGAAGCCCTTTAGAGCTTGTTGAACCAATATACATCCCTGGTCTTTTACGTACAGCTTCTAATCCTTCTAATACCTGTATCTGATCGGCTTCATAAGCTTGATTTTGTAAACCTTCGTTCTCTATAGCCACGGCTTTCATCTACTCCTTCATAACATCATTGTGTGTAAATGAATGAACAGTCAACCGAGCTGACTATTACCATTCTTTTGTAATCTAAAAAACTCCCCGGGCTAACTTTCTTCAATCGCTCCTTGTTTCACGTGAAACAGCTGTGCATGCTCCATCGTCTCATGATGAATTCCATCAACACTTGTAGTCGTAACAAAGGTTTGAACTTCACCTTGAATGGTGTTTAATAAATGCGATTGACGATAATCATCGAGTTCCGACAATACATCATCTAAAAGTAGTATGGGTGTTTCATTTGTTTCTTGTTTAATTAATTCGATTTCAGCAAGTTTTAAGGAAAGAGCGGTTGTACGTTGCTGTCCTTGTGAACCGTATGTCTGAACATCATAGCCATTTACTAAAAACTGCAAATCATCTCGGTGTGGACCAACTAGTGTTACACCTCGATCAAATTCACGGTCCTTAGCTTCAATTAGCTTTTTATGCAAATAGCCTTCAATTTCACTGGAAGTATGTTCTTTTTCAATACCCGCTACTGTGCGGTATTTAATAGCTAACGTTTCTTTCCCTTGTGAAATACCTGCGTGAATTGGCTCTGCCCACTCTTGCAATAAATCCATAAATTGAAATCTTTTTCGAATAATTTGGGTAGCTGCGTGAATATATTGTTCATTATAAACCTCGTACATCACGTCATCTGGCATTTTTTTACCTTGATTCATTTTTAAAAAATGGTTACGTTGCTTTAAAATTTTTTGAAAGGTTAATAAATCATGCAAATAAACAGGCGAAATTTGCCCAATCTCCATATCAATAAAACGTCGTCGTAATTGCGGACTTCCCTTTACGACATTTAAATCTTCGGGTGCAAACATAACGACATTCATTTGGCCAATATAATGACTGAGGCGGCTTTGTTCTATATGATTTATCTTACCTTTTTTTCCTTTTTTCGTAATCGTAAGCTCAATCGGTAAAATACCATGCCTTTTTCGAACGGCCCCTTCTATTTTACCATAGTCTGTATCCCAACGTATTAATTCTTTATCGTTCGTCGTTCGATGAGATTTAGCCATCGCTAATACGTAAATAGATTCCATAACATTTGTTTTCCCTTGTGCATTTTCACCAATGAAAACATTAATTTTTGGAGAGAAGTTTAATGCTAAATCATCATAGTTACGGTAATTTGTAAGTTTTAACTGCTCTATCAGCATAATCTATTGTCCAGTTGTGTCAACGATACGAAATCGACCACACCCAGGAATATTTACAATGTCACCATCACGCAATTTACGACCGCGGCGATCATCTATTTCTCCATTTACATAAACATCATTTTCATGTAAAAACCATTTCGCCATGCCACCAGAGCTAATAGCATCGGTAATTTTTAAAAGTTGCCCTAATGTGACAAACTCTACATCAATTTTAATGTCCTTCATAGTTGAGTTCCCCTCCAAATACAAACTGTCTATCTCTCTATCATACCTAAAATTCCGCCATAAGTAAAAAAAGATAGCCGCAACTAGCGACTATCAGAACGTTTTTCAAAGTATTTAGAGCTTGAAGTTATGGAGTTTAATCTCTCCAACCAAAACTGTTTGAAATTTAATAAGTTCGTACAGGTAAAATTAACTGTAAAATTGCATCGTCATGAACAGAACGCAAAATAAACGGTCTCATTGCTCCTGTGAATTGAATGACTACTTCTTGACCATCTATTGCTTTCAATGCTTCCATCATGTACTTCGCACTGAAAGAAATTTTTAAGTTCTCCCCTTCTAATGACTCAACAGGAATTTCTTCTTGAACCTTCCCGATTTCTGGAGAGTTAGAAGAAACTTCCACAGATTGATTATCAAAAATTTCAAAACGTACAACATTATTACGGTCGCCTCGAGCAACAAGAGATGCACGATCGATTGCTTGTAATAATGATTTACCGTTAATCGTTAGATTTGTTTGATATTCTTCTGGGATTAAACGTGTTGTATCTGGGTAGTTACCTTCAAGTAAACGTGAGAAGAATAATACTTCTCCAGTTTTAAATAACACTTGCTGGCTTGTAATAACGATTTGAACAAGATTTGTTGAATCCTCTAAAACTTTATTTAACTCATTTAAACTTTTACCAGGAATAACAACACTATGTTCAACCTCAGGTAAATTTTCCAGTTGAACTTTACGTCTTGCTAAACGATGGCTATCTGTTGCAACACAGACTAACGCTTCGTTTTTTATCTGCCAGTTTACACCTGTCAACACCGGTCTACTTTCTGAAGTGGCAACAGCAAATACTGTTTCACGGATAATTGACTTTAATAGGTCTGCAGGAATAGTAAATTTTTGATCCTCTGTTAATTCAGGTAATAAAGGATATTCAGTAGCATCTGAGCCAATTAAGTGGAATTCAGATTTACCTGAACGGATATGAGTTTGGAAACTAGCTGTTACTTGAATTTCAACCTCATTTGTTGGTAACTTACGTACAATTTCATTAAACATACGAGCTTGTACAACAATTGATCCTGTTTCTGTAATATGAATTATTTGTTGGCCATCTTCTTCAACTGGAATAAATGTTTGTATAGTAATATCAGCGTCACTACCTGTTAAACGAATACCCTCTGTTGTTACATCGATTTTAATCCCTGTTAAAATTGGAATAGTTGTTTTAGAACTTACGGCTTTCATGACATCATTTAAACCCTCTAATAAACGGTCACGTAAAATATCAAATTTCATTCGTTTTCCCTCACATATTTATATTATTTATTTATATAAAATAAAAAAGATATAGTAATAGGCCCTGTGGATTTGTGGATAAGTGTGTTTAAGTGAATAAAATCAGTCTATCCACATGTAGATAGACTGTGTATAAGTTTGTGTTTAAACATATGGGTTGTCCACAGTATTATTTCCCTAGCATGCTTCGAATTTGTTTAATATCTTGCTGAAGCTGAGCGTCATTTTTCAACATAGAAGATATTTTTTCGTGAGCATGTATAACAGTAGTATGGTCGCGTCCACCAAATTCTTCGCCAATTTTCGGCAGCGAAAAATCTGTTAATTCGCGAGATAAATACATCGCGACTTGACGTGGAAAGGCAATTAATTTTGTACGTTTTTTCGCGGCGAAATCCTCTAAACGAATGTTAAAGTGCTCACCTACTGCATTTTGAATGTCTAGTATAGTGACAGTTCGTGGCTTCGAATTAGGAATAATATCCTTTAGTGCCTCAGCAGCCAAAGTCGCATTAATATCCTTGTTAACAAGTGATGAATAGGCAACGACGCGAATAAGCGCACCTTCAAGCTCCCGAATATTGGAGTCAATCTGGTTCGCAATATAGAGCATGACTTCATTTGGCACTTCTAGACCATCAGCCTTTGCTTTTTTTCGAAGAATGGCAATACGAGTTTCCAAATCAGGAGGCGCAATATCTGTAATTAGTCCCCATTCGAATCGAGAACGCAAACGATCTTCCAATGTCGGAATTTCCTTAGGAGGACGGTCACTGGAAATAACAATTTGTTTCGATTCTTCATGCAATGTATTAAAAGTGTGGAAAAATTCTTCCTGAGTTGATTCTTTTCCTGCTAGAAATTGAATATCATCAATTAGCAGTACATCTACATTGCGATATTTATTGCGGAAATCAAGTGCCTTATTATCTCGAATTGAGTTAATAAATTCATTTGTAAATTTTTCAGATGATAAATAGACTACCTTTGCATTTGGATTATGTTCCAGTACATAATGACCAATCGCATGCATTAAGTGTGTTTTGCCAAGCCCTACTCCCCCATAGATAAAAAATGGGTTATAAGCCTTCGCAGGTGCTTCTGCAACAGCTAGCGAGGCAGCATGTGCAAAGCGGTTACCAGAGCCGATAACGAACGTATCAAAAGTATACTTCGGGTTTAACATACCTGGTGAAATATCATGGTGATCGTCATTTTTTGCTTGGATAATCGGCGCTGGTAAATCGAAATCGTCCGAATCCTGGTTTTTTTGAACAACAAACTTAATAAGCAAGTCTTCGCCTGTAAGCTCCGTTAATATACCTGTAATCAAATGAATATAATGATTCTCAAGCCAGTCTCGAGCAAACGAATTTGGCGCAGCAATCGTCACAGTAGAACCACTACCATTGTAGGAAAGTAGTTTAGTAGACTTAAGCCACGTTTCGAAGCTTGGTTTAGAAATTTTTTGTTCAACTTGAGCCAGGACATTATTCCATAGTTCTTCTAAATGTTCCAAGCTGCTAATCTCCTTTACAGTTCAATACAATTTAAAAAAGCGCATTTATAGAAACGGGAAACACGTTCATTTTACAACTAGTCCACAAACTCACAAGTTGTGGATAAAAGTTAACCAAAGGCTGTGATAAAAATTATCCACAGCATATTAACAGTTGTGGATAAAATAATAAGTAATTTCAGTTTTCAACAAAGTGAAGCACAGATATCGTATCAGAAAAACAAAGCTATTTCAATAGTTTGTGAAACTTATCCACATACCTTTTATTTATGCACGTCCAAGTTGTCCACAAGGTCTGCTTATGTGAAAAAGGTGTAGATAAGTGTTGTGGATAAAAAAATATGCAAAAAATACTATACACAACTCTGTGTAAAAAAAACAAGTATTCTGTGGATAATTTATTTTATTCAGGAGAAGAGGATTTTAGGGAAACATAGATGTGGATTTGCATAAATATATAAATTTATAAAAGTCATTGACAAAATAACTAGTTACTTTATATAATATTCAGGTCTGTATGTTGAAAAATTCAACTCATTCAGGAGGTGTCTATATAAATGAAACGTACTTACCAACCAAAGAAACGTAAGCACAGCAAAGTTCACGGTTTCCGCGCACGTATGAGCACGAAAAACGGTCGCAAAGTTCTTGCTGCTCGTCGTCGTAAAGGAAGAAAAGTATTATCAGCATAAAATAAGTCCACTGAGACACATCAGTGGTCTTTTTTTTCTTTATTTTTGGGAAAACTAGAAATGAGGATCAAAGGATAATTATCGAGTAGCAGGTGAAAGTAATGAAAAAACGCCAACGAGTGAAAAAAAACGATGATTTTCAAAAGGTGTTTAAGAAGGGTAAATCTTTCGCTAATCGTCAGTTTGTCGTATATTTTTTAGAAAAAGAGGGACAAGCAGAGTTTCGTGTAGGATTATCGGTTAGCAAAAAACTTGGGAATGCAGTAACACGCAACCAGATCAAGCGCTATATTCGACAAAGTATTCATGAATTAAAAGATGAAGTGAAGCAGAATATGGACTATGTTATTATCGCCAGACAACCGGCGGCCACTATGGATTTTCATGAAGTAAAACAAAGTTTGCAGCATGTACTACGAATCGCAAAGGTTTTGAAGAAGACGTAATATGGATGGCAACCAAAGTGGTGAAGTAAAAGCGTTTCTGCGTGAAAGTGAAATCACTTAAAATACACACAGGGGTATTTTAAAGTAAGATTTCACTGCGATATGTGAATGATTAGTAACATTACTTAGCAAATATATGTACATTGTTAGAATATTTAGTAGAGTGAAACGTTATGTGCATGATAAAATAACTGATAACTTTATTCAGTAGCAGGAAACTGTAAATGTATAAAGAAGAGAATGCATATAGTTTTAGAAAAAGTGAATAGTATTTGTAGGGGGAAGAAGGTTGAAGAAACAACTTTGGGTAATTTTGTCGCTAGTATCAGTAGTATTACTACTATCTGGTTGTACAGAATTCAATGAACCAATCTCCAAAGAAAGCACAGGCTTCTGGAATGAATTCATTGTTTGGCCATTAGTGTCAGCGATTAAATACTTTGCTGAAATGCTTGGTTCATATGCATGGGGGATTATTGTTGTAACGATTTTTATTCGTTTAGCCATTCTTCCATTAATGATTAAACAAACAAAGAGCTCTAAAAAAATGCAAGAAATTCAGCCAAAACTGAAGGAATTACAAAAGAAGTATGCTTCTAAGGATGCACAGACACAGCAACAGTATCAACAAGAGATGATGAAGCTTATGAGTGAGTCTGGTGTCAATCCACTTGCTGGATGTTTACCTGTACTCATTCAAATGCCAATTTTAATGGGTTTCTACCATGCGATTAGTCGTATGAATGCTACAGCTGCTTTCGATTTAGGGAATTTCTTTATTTTCCCGTTAGCAGAACCTGCACCGGCATTAGCAATTATAGCTGGTTTAATGCAATTTGTTGTTTTACGTACGGGCCCGGCGATGGATAACCCTCAAATGAAAATAATGATGTACATTATGCCATTTATGATTATTGGTTTCGGTATGGCATTACCAGCAGCATTATCACTATACTGGGTAATCGGTAACATTATTTCGATTGCTCAAAACCTGTTTATTTATAAACCTTGGAAAAAAGATAAAACACAACCTGCTCAAAATGGAGGGGCTAAAAAGTGAAACAACTTACGCAAATAGGCGCAACAACACAAGAAGCGATCTCATTAGCGTTACAGAAACTTGGAAAAACCCGTGAACAAGTAGATGTTGAAGTTTTACAAGAAGGTAAAAAAGGATTTTTAGGTTTTGGGGCACGATCTGCAGAAGTTCGTGTAACAGTAAAGGAAGTACAGGTTCGGCCAACGATTGAGGCGGAAAAAGCTGAACAGCAAAATACGAATCAATTTGTCGAATCAACAGTAATAGATGATGTTGAAACAATAAGTTCACAAGTTTCTGAACAACTAAGTGATATCGAAGCGGTTCAACAAGTCGTAGAGGAACAAAAAGAGGGAGAAGATACCTCGATAAACCCAATTGAAGATGCAAAGTCTTATTTAGTAAACATTGCAGAACAATTGGATATTCATGATCTTGAAATTGAAACGACACGTGAAGGGAAATATGTATTATTTCAGCTGAAAAGCGAGAAAGCTGCACTGCTTATAGGGAAACGTGGTCAAACATTAAATTCCTTGCAGCAATTAACACATCTTGTGTTAAATAAAAGTGCCAAGCAGTTCTTAATGGTGAAATTAGACGTAGAAAACTATCGTGAACGTCGTCAAGAAGCATTGGAGTTACTGGCAGATCGTATGGCGGATAAAGCACTTCGCTTAAATCAGCGTGTAACGTTTGAGCCAATGCAGTCGTACGAAAGAAAAGTTATTCATAATCAATTGGCAAATCGCCTTGATATTGAAACATACTCAGAAGGAACGGAGCCTAATCGTTATTTAGTCATTGAGCCTGTAAAAAACGACTAAGCTTCGTAAAAGCATACAGACAAAGCTAAAGTCATTTTATCGTCCTGATAAAATGACTTTTTTATGTTGTTGAAAAACAAGATGGCATAGGGAATCTTTATGAATGTAGTGGTGCCTCATGGTGAGGGTGATTTCCGTTCCAGGCTACCCGCTTTCCTGTGGGCGAGCGTCAAGCCGCTTCCTCCGCTAAAGGAACGAAGGATAAATGCGTCACGTCCTGTGACAACGCCTTCGTGACCAACATATGTTGGCCTCAGGGTCTCGCCTGTCTCACATTCCCACGGGAGTCGAGTAGCCTTCCACTCCAATAGAACTTGTATAATTTTTATTCAATTCAAAAGTGAACACTATATCTATTTACCGTAATCGAAAAAAAGACTTATATCAGTGACACAATTTTACGCCAGTTATTGTTGCTTACTTTTCGCTTTCGCACAGATTAACATTGTTGAAGTTTTCGTTTTATCTCTAAAAATTATGCGTGACATGCCAGAAGTTATATTTCAAGAGAAGTAGTTGATTGGAGTGGAGAATGAGCGACTACTTGGGGATCAGCGTCACAGATGAGACCCTGGAGCGAGCAACGCGAGTGAAGCGGCTCATCGGACGCCCTCAGGAAAGCGCTCAGTCGGAACGGAAATCAACCCCTCGTTTTGCCGAAGAGCATACTTTATTCATTGGCAAAATAGTTTTTTTTATGATCTAGAATTAACGCTCTGGCATTTGCAACCTTTGTCGAAATACGTGCTATAATGTAGAACTTTCTGATTATCCACAATTGGAAATTATCCTTACTTTAGATTTTACAGAAAATATGTTAGTCTAAGGTGTTAGTAAGTATTGGTCGGTTTTTATTTATCCACATGTGGATAACGTTAAGGAGGTCATTAAATGGAATTCGATACAATTGCTGCGATATCCACACCTATGGGTGAAGGCGCTATTGCTATTGTTCGTTTAAGTGGGGACGAAGCAGTCGCAATTGCAGATAAAATATTCAGATCGCCTGGTGGAAAAAGTTTAACAACTAAGGCTTCACATACAATTCATTATGGACATTTGGTCGATCCAAAAACGAATGAGGTTGTAGAGGAAGTAATGCTGTCATTAATGCGCGGACCTAAAACATTCACTCGTGAGGATGTAATAGAAATAAACTGTCACGGTGGACTTGTTTCGGTAAACCGTGTATTAAAGCTAGTATTAACTAATGGAGCAAGACTAGCAGAGCCAGGTGAATTTACAAAACGTGCATTTTTAAATGGACGTATCGATTTATCACAAGCAGAAGCAGTCATGGATTTAATAAGAGCGAAAACTGATAGAGCGATGAATGTAGCGTTAGGACAAATGGATGGCAAATTATCGCGTTTAATTGGTGACTTACGCCAAGCATTACTAGAGACATTAGCGCAAGTTGAGGTTAATATAGATTATCCGGAGTATGATGATGTAGAAGAAATGACAGTACCAGTATTAGTAGAAAAATGTACATGGGTACGAAATGAAATTAGTAAACTTTTGCAAACATCTTCTCAGGGAAAAATATTACGAGAGGGTCTATCAACTGTTATTTTAGGTCGCCCAAACGTTGGGAAATCTTCTCTTTTAAATAGTTTAGTACAGGAGAATAAGGCTATTGTGACAGATATAGCAGGGACAACTCGTGATATTATAGAAGAGTACGTGAATGTACGTGGTGTTCCGCTTCGTTTAGTCGATACAGCTGGTATTCGAGAAACAGAGGATATCGTTGAACGAATTGGTGTTGAACGTTCACGTGAGGCGTTGCGTGGAGCAGATTTAATTTTATTTGTTTTAAACTACGCAGAAGAATTGACTGTCGAGGATGAGCGTCTATTCGAAACGATTAAAGCGATGGATTACATCGTAATTGTTAATAAAACAGATCTACCGCAAAAAATTGATTTAGCACAAGTCAAAGAGCTAGCAGGCAACCGTCGCGTTGTGACAACTTCTCTTTTACAAGAAGAGGGTATCGTAGAACTAGAGGAAGCGATTGCCGCGTTATTCTTTGAAGGGCAAATTGAAGCGGGCGATTTAACATATGTTTCAAATGCAAGACATATTGCATTACTTCATCAAGCACAAGCAACAGTCGAGGATGCATTAGCTGCAGCACAAGCTGGTGTACCTGTTGATATGGTGCAAATAGATGTAACAAGAACATGGGAATTACTTGGTGAAATTATAGGTGACACAGTACAGGAAAGCCTAATTAATCAGTTATTTTCACAGTTCTGCTTAGGAAAATAATTTTATTAAAGAAAGGAAGATACGAGCTATGCCAACAAAATATGAGGCAGGCACGTTTGATGTTATCGTAATTGGCGCAGGTCACGCAGGTTCTGAAGCTGCATACGCCGCAGCCAAAATGGGTGCTAACACACTGATGTTAACAATCAATTTAGATATGATTGCATTTATGCCATGCAATCCTTCCATTGGTGGTCCTGCCAAAGGAATCGTAGTACGAGAAATTGACGCATTAGGTGGCGTCATGGGGAAAGTTATTGATAAAACGCATATTCAAATGCGTATGTTAAATACAGGGAAAGGTCCTGCTGTGCGTGCATTACGTGCGCAAGCGGACAAAGTTTTATACCAACAAGAAATGAAACGCGTGTTGGAGGAAACTGAAAACTTAACAATGCACCAAGGTATGGTGGAAGAATTAATTATCGAAGACGAGGAAGTAAAAGGTGTTATTACACAAATCGGTGCTATTTACCGCGCTAAAACAGTTGTTATCACAACAGGTACATTCCTTCGCGGTGAAATCATTATTGGAGACATAAAGTATTCAAGTGGTCCTAATAACCAACAACCGTCTATTCGTTTAGCAGATAACTTAAAAGAGATTGGCTTTGACCTTGTGCGTTTTAAAACAGGTACACCACCACGAGTGAATAGCCGTACAATTGATTATGATAAAACTGAGATTCAACCAGGGGATGAAGTTCCACGTGCATTTAGCTTTGAAACAACTGAATTCATCATGGATCAACTACCTTGCTGGCTGACTTATACAAGCCTAGAGACACATGAAATTATCGAGGCAAACTTACACCTTTCACCGATGTACTCAGGGATGATTAAAGGTACGGGTCCTCGTTATTGTCCTTCTATTGAAGACAAAGTTGTGCGATTTAACGATAAACCGCGCCACCAAATTTTCTTAGAGCCAGAAGGTCGCGATACACGTGAAGTGTATGTACAAGGTTTATCAACTAGCTTACCAGAGCATGTACAAACACGTTTACTAAAATCAATCCCAGGCTTAGAAAAAGCAGAAATGATGCGTGCTGGCTATGCTATTGAGTACGATGCAATCGTGCCAACACAATTATGGCCAACGTTAGAAACAAAACGCATTACAGGCTTATATACTGCTGGTCAAATCAATGGTACATCAGGTTACGAGGAAGCGGCAGCTCAAGGCTTAATGGCTGGGATGAATGCTGCTGCTAATGCGCTTGGAAAAGAAGAATTAATCTTAGGTCGTTCAGATGCTTATATTGGCGTATTAATTGATGATCTAGTAACAAAGGGAACAAATGAACCGTATCGCTTACTAACATCTCGTGCGGAATATCGTTTACTACTTCGTCATGATAACGCTGATTTACGTTTGGTAGAGCAAGGGTTTAATATGGGAATGATTACTGAGGAAAGATATGCAAAATTCAATGAGAAAAAAGAGCTGATTGATAACGAAATTGCACGTCTTCGTGAAGTTATTATTAAACCAAATGAAACAACACAAGCTGTTATTCGCTCTGTAGGTGGCAGTGAACTAAAAGACGGTATTCGTGGAGCAGATTTATTAAAACGTACAGAAATGAATTATGGTTTAATTTCTTCATTAATTCCAGCCGACATAGAGTTTTCGGATGAAGTGAAGGAACAAATTGAAATTCAGCTTAAATATGAAGGCTATATTGAAAAAGCATTACAACAAGTTGAAAAGCTTCATAAAATGGAGAATAAAAAAATCCCTGAAAATATTGATTATGATGCTATTTCAGGTCTAGCAACAGAAGCTCGACAAAAATTAAAACAAGTTACACCACTTTCCATTGCCCAAGCATCGCGAATCTCCGGTGTAAACCCAGCAGATATTTCAATATTACTTGTTTATATTGAGCAAGGTAAAATCGCACGCGTCAGCGGCGAATAATTAAGAACAGTAAAGTGAATAAGAGGCGGGCATACCTTTGTGCCCGCTTCCTATTTTTAACTTCTTTCAGCATTCATCTCCATAGGTGGTGAGATGAATGCGGTTTTAAGTCACTATTTCAGGGGTTTCCAAATATCCTCAGAAATAGAGGAACTCAGTCTAAGAACGCCACGTCCTGTGGCATTACCGAAATGACCGACATCGTGTTGGCCCTCGTGATGTTGTTGCTGTCGCTTCGCTTTCGCACAGACAAAAACATGTTGCTGTCGCTTCGCTTTCGCACAAAAAACATCTGCAGGCCTAAGCACAAAGCCGATTCAGGACGCAATTATGCCGAGGCATAGTTGATGGCTATGCTATTTTTTCATAGTTGATTTTAAGAGCGAGCGAATACATGCTTACAAGTCAATGTAAGGATAGTAAAGCCATATAGAAAAAGGAGACTTTACATGAACGAACAACAATTTATCGAGGCTTTAAAGAAAAAGGGCATCGAACTCTCTGAAAAGCAGATTGCTCAATTCAAAAAATATTTTGAGTTACTTGTTGAGTGGAATGAGAAGATGAACTTAACAGCTATTACCGATTTAGAAGGTGTTTATTTAAAACATTTTTATGATTCGATTAGTGCCTCTTTCTATTTTGATTTTTCAAAAGTAACAACAGTTTGTGATGTAGGAGCAGGTGCTGGTTTCCCTAGTATTCCAATTAAAATCTGTTTCCCACATTTACATGTCACAATTGTCGATTCTTTAAATAAAAGAATTACATTTTTAAATCATTTAAGTGATGAGTTACAATTAGAGAATATGAATTTTGTACATGCACGTGCAGAGGAATTTGCTCAAAATGCGAAATATCGTGAACAGTTTGATGTTGTAACAGCTCGTGCAGTAGCCCGCTTATCGGTTTTATCAGAGTTATGTGTACCACTAGCGAAACAAGGTGGTTATTTTGTTGCTTTAAAAGCAGCAGCTGGTGCGGAAGAATTAAAAGATGCCAAAAAAGCATTGACTACATTAGGGGTTGCACTAAAAGAAGAGTTTTCTTTCCATCTACCTGTTGAAGAAAGTGACCGCATGTTATATATCTTTGATAAAATAAAAGGAACACCAAAAAAATATCCGCGTAAACCAGGTGTACCAAATAAATCACCGATTCAATAATTAGTGTTTCATGTGAAACTTCTCAAAGTAGAAAATATTTTTTCTATTTTGAGCATACATACTAGTTATGGATGGTTCACGCAAATGACATCTACGAACTATATACATTTTAAGAAATATAATAAATAATAATAGAATAAAACAGAGCAAGATAGTTACTAAAAGGTGGTGCCACTTGGATGAAAAGTCCTTTTTCACGTTTTTTTGGAGGCGGAAATAAAACTGAGCCTATTGTGAAAAATGAAGTAGAACAAGCAGAGACGGTTCATGCAGCGGAAGAGGTTATAAAGCTGCCGATTGATCAAATTGTGCCTAACCGTTTTCAGCCACGTACTATTTTTGATGATGAAAAAATTGAAGAGTTATCAAGAACCATTCATACGCATGGTGTAATTCAGCCAATTGTTGTACGTAAAACAGCAGAAAAACAATATGAAATTATTGCTGGTGAGCGTCGTTATCGAGCAATGAAAAAGCTACAATGGACAGAAGTTCCGGCAATTATAAGAAATTTAACTGATAAGGAAACAGCCTCTATCGCGTTAATTGAGAACTTACAGCGTGAGGAGTTAACAGCAATTGAAGAAGCTGTTGCCTATCAAAAATTATTGGAGCTTCATGAGCTGACACAAGAAGCTCTAGCCCAACGACTTGGAAAAGGACAATCCACGGTAGCCAATAAATTGCGTTTATTAAAGCTTCCTGAGGAAGTACAGCATGCTATTTTAAAACGTGAAATCTCTGAACGACATGCACGTGCTTTAATTGCAATTAAAGATCAGCCACTACAGCTAGAAGTTTTACAACAAACGATTGAAAATGATTGGAATGTTCGTCAGTTAGAAGAGCAAATTTATTCTTTATTGCATCCAGAGTTGGAAGTACAAGAAGAAGCAGAGCCGAAGAAAGTAAAGCCGAAGCGTAAGGCCATTAGTAAAGACGTACGTATTGCTTTAAACACGATTAAACAGTCGTTATCAATGGTAACAAAGAGCGGTATTACAGTTAAGACTGAAGAAGAAGATACAGAGGAATATTATCAAATTACAGTGAAAATCCCTAAAAAGAAAAAGTCTTAAGTCGTGATTGAAGTTTTATTAAAAAAATAAAAAAATGACTTTTATGACATCATCAAAATTGAGGATGTCATCTGTATAGCGTATATCATATATATAAGTTGATTAGAGTAGGGGCTTGGGCCACCACTCCTTGTGGGCTCAGGACGCCCCCGAGAAAGCGTTGAGCCGGAACGGAAATCAACCCAACGTTATGATGATAAGTCGCTTTTATATCTCTGTACGGAGGAGACATCTTAGTAATATTTCTGAGATGTCTCCTTTTTTGCATATATTCTTAATATTTTATACAACTCTGTTCTGTTTTTTTGATAGAATGAAAGTAAGATAGACGTATAGAATAGTGATTTTACAAATGATTTGTCAAAGTGGACTTTGATAGATGAAAGCAGGTGCTTTTAAATGGGTAGAATTATAGCAATCGCCAATCAAAAAGGTGGCGTAGGAAAAACAACGACATCGGTCAATTTGAGCGCTTGTCTAGCATATTTAGGGAAGAAAGTGCTCTTAATCGATACTGATCCACAAGGAAATACAACAAGTGGACTTGGTGTTAATAAGGGAGAGCTCCATGGCTGTATTTATGATGTGTTAATTGATGATGAAAAAGTTGAAAACGTCATTCAACAAACAAATGTCGAAAACTTAGCAATCATTCCGGCGACCATTTCATTAGCAGGAGCAGAAATTGAATTAGTTTCGACTATTTCCAGAGAAGTACGTTTAAAGCATGCCCTTCAAGATGTAAAAGAAGACTATGATTATATTATTATCGATTGTCCACCTTCGTTAGGGCTACTAACAATTAATGCTTTAACGGCTTCGGATGCACTCATTATTCCTGTACAATGCGAATATTACGCATTAGAGGGATTAAGCCAGTTGTTATCAACTGTCCGTTTAGTGCAAAAACATTTAAATCAGCAATTATACATTGACGGTGTATTATTGACGATGCTTGATGCACGAACAAACCTTGGCTTACAAGTTATTGATGAAGTGAAAAAATATTTCCAAGAAAAAGTATATAAAACAATTATTCCTCGTAATGTGCGATTAAGTGAGGCTCCAAGCCATGGACAGCCAATTATCACTTATGACGCAAAATCAAGAGGTGCAGAAGTGTATTTAGAGATGGCGAGGGAAGTGATTAAAAATGGCTAAAGGTTTAGGAAAAGGCATAAGTGCACTATTTCCTGGGGAGTCTTTAGAACAAAGTGGGCAAGTGGAAGAGATACAATTAGAACTTATCGTCGCAAACCCATTTCAGCCACGTAAAATATTCGATGAAGAAACTTTACAAGAATTAGCTGACTCTATACAGGAACATGGCATTTTACAGCCTATTGCCGTACGTAAAAAGGGACGTAAATATGAAATCGTAGCGGGGGAACGCCGTTATAGAGCAACTCAATTAGCAGGGTTAAAGGTTATTCCAGCTATTATAAAAGAGCTAACAGATACGCAAATGATGGAGTTAGCTATTTTAGAAAATCTGCAGCGTGAAGATCTGACAGTTATTGAAGAGGCTGAGGCATACCAAAGCTTAATGGAAAACTTACATTTAACACAAGAGGAGTTATCCAAACGATTAGGGAAGAGCAGACCGCATATTGCCAATCACGTTCGTTTACTTGCATTACCAGAGGATGTTCGTAAGTTTATGAACGATGGGACATTATCGATGGGACAAGGACGAGCATTACTTGGATTGAAAAATAAAAGAAGAATATCAGAAGTGGCTAATAAGGTCATTAAACAAGGCTTAAATGTGCGACAAGTTGAAATGTTAGTACACAACTTAAATGAAGAAGTTTCACGTGAAACAACCCAGCCGAAGAAAAAGGATATATTTGTTGCAGCTAAGGAATCACAGTTACGTGATTATTTTGGAACAAATGTACAAATTAGAAAAGCTAATAATAAAGGGAAAATTGAAATTGAATTTTACTCTGAAGATGATTTAGAACGCATTTTAGAAATACTAAATTTACAAGAAGAGTAAGAGAAAAATAGATGATAACGTAATCAGAGCGCCAAACTACAAGGCGCTCTCTATTTATCTAGAGAGAAGGAAGGTAGGGACGTGGTATTACTAGGGGCATTCATTAACGCGCTGCTCATTATGGTAGGAGCATTGGTAGGACGCATTTTTAAAAATATACCAGAATCGATGAAGTCTACTGTATTATCGATTATTGGTTTAGCAGTTGCACTTTTAGGGATTAAAATGGGCTTTGAAAGTGATAATTTTATTATTCTAATGATAAGTTTAGTGGTCGGTACAGTAATTGGTGAGTGGTTAGATTTAGATAAGCAAATGAATAGACTTGGACAATGGGTAGAATCTTTATTCAGTAAAAAACGTACTGATAATAATCAAATTAGTATAGCAGAAGGCTTTGTAACAGCTTCTTTAATCTTTCTAGTCGGCTCTATGGGCGTCATTGGTGCACTCGATAGTGGTCTGCGTAATGATCATAATGTACTGATTACAAAAGGATTAATCGATGGATTTATATCGATCATCTTAACATCTACATTAGGTATTGGCGTGCTATTATCTGCATTACCTGTATTCGTCTATCAAGGATTAATTGCACTTTTTGCTGGTGTTATCAGCTCTTTTATACCAGATGCTGCACTACAAATGTTTATTCATGAAATGACTGCTGTAGGCGGTGTAATGATTTTCGCCATTGGTTTAAATATAGCAGGTTTAACTAAAATCAAGGCTGCTAACTTGTTGCCAGGTATCGTTGTTGTCGGTATTGTGGTTGCTATCTTCTATATTTTTCAGTGAGTAACGATGTGCAGCGAGCAATAGAGCTCTTGAAAGTTTTTCAGCCATTGCATAGGAAATATGAAGTCTTGTATTTTGTAAAACAAGCATTTCCATAAAGCCTCCAACATTGACGATTCCCTTAATGGAAATGTCACCGATTGGAGGTAATTGTTTTTTTACAGCTTTTCCCGGGAAAATAGGTCCGTTTTGTACAGAAATATGTCCAACATTTTGTTCACTTCCGAGACATGCATCAATCGCAATAATGAAAGGTTTTATAGTATGATTGTGTAGCTGTTGCATAGTAGTGTCTAAATTAAGAGCGTGCAAAGGACTGTCTAAAGAGCCTACAATCTCATATGGAAAACTAACAGACTTTTTGAGGAAGCTACCTGTTAACGGCCCAAGCGTATCACCTGTACAACGGTCACTTCCAATACAACAGAAAATAAGGCGTTCATGATGAAAAGGTATATGTTCTAAAAATAATGTACTTAATTGCCAAACGATATTTTTACTTTCATGATGAAGAGAATAAGGGAGTAACAATTTTGGTATAGTATTCATAAAAAAACTCGCTTTCCTTTTTATTTTTAAGAAGTGCTCGATTTTTATGCAGTATACGCAAATTTTTAACAAGTTATTCAAGAGGTGGTAATAATGGATTGGTTTAGTGAAAGGGTATTAAGTAACTTATGGGATAAGCTGATGTCGGAGAAGCTTTGGGAAACGATAATGACTGCTTCAATTAAGATAACGGTTATTTTGATCGCATCTTGGTTAGCCGTTCGATTAGGTAAAAAATTTATTAAAAAAGTGTTTTTAATGCGTATGCGTTCGCCTTTAGATCATTCAGAACGTCGCCAAACAACAATTTCAAGATTATTACAAAGTGTCATTTCCTATGCTGTTTATTTTTCAGCAATCATTGCTATTCTCTCTATATTAGAGATTAAGATAGCAGGGTTATTGGCAGGAGCAGGGATTGTCGGTTTAGCTATTGGTTTTGGTGCGCAGAGCTTAGTAAAGGACGTCATTACTGGATTCTTTATTATTTTTGAAGATCAATTTGGTGTTGGCGATTATATAAAAATCAATACTGCTGAAGGAACTGTTGTAGAGATAGGCTTACGTACGACAAAGATTAATGGTTCTACAGGAGAGCAGTTTATTATTCCGAATGGTTCAATTGGTGATGTTGTCAATTACTCTGTCAATAACTCTAAAATTTATATAGATTTACAAATGACGACCGATGCCGATTTTGAAAGAGCTGAATCTATTATTAAAAAGTATTTAAATTCTTTACCTGAAATTCATAAGGAACTTGTAGCAGTACCTGTCTTTTTAGGTGTACAAAATGTTAAGGGTACAGAAGTAACGATTCGTATAGCCGCTGAAACATTACCACAACAACAACATGGAGTGGCTCGTACTATTCGTCGTGATGTTACAAAACTCTTTGAAGAAAATAATATACCAATGGCTCATCCGAAAATGATGTTCTATGGTGTGAATGGAAATGAAGAGGGGAGAAGTGAGTAATATGGACGCAAAGAAATTTGGTTTAAATGATATTGTTGAAATGAAAAAGCAGCATCCATGTGGCACAAATAAGTGGAAGATTATTCGGATGGGGGCGGATGTACGCATTAAATGTGAAGGCTGTCAGCATAGCGTCATGATTCCACGCCGCGAATTTGAGAAAAAAATGAAGAAGGTTTTAATTTCCGCTAGTGAAGACTAGTTTGATGTGTATTAGACTTTTTATGAGTGAATCAATATAATAGATAGGGTTATACAGTGATTCATCAGTGAGGACTTCTGTAACCTCACAGTATCCGTTAGTACGGGAGATAAGAGTAAATTTGAACAGATCAAAGAAAGGTTGTGTCCATTCATGGCATTAACAGCTGGAATCGTTGGTTTACCTAACGTCGGAAAATCAACATTATTTAACGCAATTACAAAAGCGGGCGCATTGGCTGCAAACTATCCATTCGCAACAATCGATCCGAACGTCGGTATTGTTGAAGTACCAGATGCACGTTTAGATAAACTAACAGAATTAGTAACACCTAAAAAAACAGTACCAACAGCATTTGAGTTCACAGATATTGCTGGGATCGTAAAAGGCGCTTCAAAGGGTGAAGGGTTAGGGAACAAATTCCTTGCTCATATTCGTGAAGTAGATGCAATTTGCCAAGTTGTACGTTGCTTTGTTGATGAAAATATTACGCACGTATCAGGTGGAGTAGATCCGATTGACGATATCGAGGTCATTAATTTAGAGCTTGCACTTGCTGATTTAGAATCTGTTGATAAGCGATTACAACGTGTTGGCAAAATGGCAAAGCAAAAAGACAAAGAAGCAATGATCGAAGAACCAATTCTTGTAAAAGTTAAAGAACAATTGGAAAACGGTCGACCAGCACGCGCTGCAGAGCTTTCAGAAGACGAGCTAAAGGTTATTAAAGGACTTCATCTTTTAACAATTAAACCTATGCTTTATGTGGCAAACGTTTCAGAAGATGAAGTTGCTGACGCAGATAATAACGAATATGTGCAAAAGGTACGTGAGTATGCAGCTGCTGAAGGAGCTCAAGTTATCACAATTTGTGCAAAAATCGAGGAAGAAATTTCTGAGCTTGATGATGAAGAAAAAGCAATGTTCTTAGAAGAACTAGGCATTAAAGAATCTGGTTTAGACCAATTAATCCGTACTTCATATGATTTACTAGGACTAGCAACTTACTTCACTGCTGGGGTACAAGAGGTACGTGCATGGACGTTCCGTAAAGGTATGAAGGCACCACAATGTGCTGGAGTCATTCATACAGACTTTGAACGTGGATTTATTCGTGCAGAAACAGTTGCTTTCGATGATTTAGTAGAAGCTGGTTCTCAACCTGCTGCTAAAGAAGCTGGTAAAGTACGTCTTGAAGGTAAAGAGTATGTTGTACAAGACGGCGATATTATGTTATTCCGTTTCAATGTGTAAAAAACGAACAGGGGCAATCTTTCAATAGATTGCCTTTTTTGTATATATTTTTATCTGAATTTTCAATCTGGAGGATTAGTATGAACATATTACAAATAAAAGATCGTGGTTTAGAAATTGAAGAGCTAGGTAGATTACCAAAAGATATAAAAGAGCTTATTTATGAGCAGCAATTGTTTAAGCTATTCACAGCAAAGGAATTAGGCGGTAAAGATTTAGAGCTACTAGAGGGCATTAAAGTATTCCAGCAGATGTCTGCACTTGATGGCAACTTTGGGTGGCTTATTACAATAGGGACAGGGGGTAACGCGTTTATTCCAACATGGAACAAAGAGGTTTGTGAAAAAATATTTTCACCAAGAAATGCAGTCATAGCAGGCAGCGGCTATCCTTCGGGCATAGCGGTAAAAATAGATGGGGGCTACCGTGTAACAGGTCAATGGAAGTATTGTAGTGGAGCAGATTATGCTACAACTTTTACGATGAATTGCTTTGTCGAGAATGAAGGTATTAGAACTGATAAAATAATTAGTTGCTCAGTAAATTGTGATCAAGTAGAGGTTCTTAATGATTGGCGAGCAATGGGCTTAAAAGCGACAGCTAGCCATACGATTCGTGTGCAAGATGTTTGGGTACCTGAAGAGGAAACATTCCAATTGGGCATAATTAAAAACAAATATGGAAGTGCAGTACATAGTTTTCCGTTTGGTGCATTTGCAGAAGCTTCATTTGTAAGTGTTTGTCTTGGAATAACAGAAAATTTCTTAGAAGAGGCGTCTGTTTTAGTAAAGCAAAGAAAGCATGATCCAAGCCGTACCGAACATATGGGTGCCATACAATTTTTATTGATGCAGCAACAGAAAAACTTTAAACAGTTTGAAGAGCGATATTATTTAATGTTGAATGAATACTGGCAAAAACATAAAGAAGGTCATGAATTGACTGAAGAAGAGCTACAACAATTTTCACGAATAAGTAAAGATACTGCAGTGGCTTGCGTAGACATTGCCACTAGCTTAATACGTAGGCTTGGCATGGATGCAATTACGGAGACATCTTCAATTAATCGTATTTGGAGAAATTTATATACAGCTGCACAGCATAGTTTTTTAACGCCATAAATTTGTGTGAAAAAATTAGAATCTGCTTGGAGACAAGCAGATTCTATATGTAACGTGACTCTTAGCAAAGTTATTTCATTTCCTCGGGCATATATACATAAAGCTTAGGTAGATGAGGATCATCCTGTATTAACGCGTTCTTTGGGTATTTGCGCAATTCTTTATACATAGAAAAATCACCTACTGCTCCAGCGATTAAAAAGGCTCCCACTAACACTAAAACGGTACTATTAAAATAAAAACCAGCAATTGTAGGGAGAACGCCAGTTGTCCAGAATGGGAGTAATAAAGCTTTTTTCATTGCATGATTCGGTAACGGTTGTTCAGTTGTTGCGTACGCTATGCCAAGCTCTAAATTCAGACCATATTTTAACGATTTAAAGGGTGCACCTCCAAAGAGCATAAAGCCAATTAAATGAAAGGCTTCATGTAAGACAATGAAAATAATATATAGAATAACAAAAAGGATAGATCCAAGTATCATATGCCAAAATGAAAAATCAAAATTTTTAAAGCAAATATATTGAATAGCTACAAATAATATGGCAAGGCCACTTGTGACAACAATATTGTCCATCATTAGTTTTTTTATATCCAACTCTATTACGATTGGTTCTTTATCTGGTAGCATGAAGATCCTCCGTTCATTCATAAATTAAGATCATTATATAGAAAGAATTGCTTAGTTGCGACTTGAAAGACATGTATCTATATGTTACAATTCATTGATGTGAGTAATAATTATTACTTGCTCCTTGCTCCCTGTATACAGGAGAGCCTAAGTCCATAAGGAGGTGTAAACAGATGAGAAAATACGAATTAATGTACATCGTACGTCCGAACATTGAAGACGAAGCGAAGAAAGCTTTAGTTGAACGTTTCAACGAAATCTTAACTTCTAACGGTGCAGAAGTCATCGAATCAAAAGAGTGGGGCAAACGCCGCTTAGCTTATGAAATTCAAGACTTCCGCGAAGGTTTCTACCAAATCGTTAAAGTAAACGCTACTTCAGATGCAATTAACGAATACACACGTCTTGCTAACATTAGCGAAGATATCATTCGTCACATTGCGGTTCGCCAAGAAGCATAATCATTTATTTTTAACAAAATGCTGAAAAAAGGAGGTTGCATTTCTGATGATAAACCGTGTCGTATTAGTTGGAAGACTAACAAAAGATCCTGAGCTACGCTATACGCCTAATGGTGTTGCGTCTACAAGATTTACAGTTGCTGTAAATCGAACATTCTCAAACCAACAAGGTGATCGCGAAGCTGATTTCATTAGCTGTGTTGCTTGGCGCAAACAGGCTGAAAACCTAGCGAACTTCATGCGAAAAGGAAGTTTAATTGGAGTGGAAGGCCGTATTCAAACAGGCAGTTATGAAGGACAAGATGGTAAGCGAGTATACACAACAGATGTAGTGGCCGATAGCGTACAGTTTTTAGAACCTCGTAATGGTGGCGGTGCTCCTGCATCTCCTCAATATGGTGGTGGACAGACTTACGGTAATAACCAACCGTCATATGGCGGTGGTCAACCACAACAACAGTTTGGTGGTGCTATGCCAGGACAGGGTTCATTTGGAGGCGATGCTTATCAGCAAAATCAACCACCTGTGAATCAGCCGAATTATACACGTGTAGATGAGGATCCATTTGCTAATAGCAAAGGACCGATAGAAGTATCTGAGGACGATTTACCGTTCTAATACTTCTAAAATAAAAAATGATAAGGAGGAGACACACTATGGCACCACGTCGCGGAGGCCGCAAACGCCGTAAAGTTTGCTACTTCACTGCTAATAACATTACGAATATCGACTATAAAGATGTGGATTTATTAAAAAAATTCATCTCTGAACGCGGTAAAATTTTACCACGTCGCGTAACTGGCACTAGCGCTAAGTACCAACGTAAATTAACTTCTGCTATTAAAGTATCTCGTATTATGGGATTACTTCCATTCGTTGCTGAAGATAAATAAAATTTATTTATTAATAAAAGCACAACAAGGTTATCATAACCTTTGTTGTGCTTTTTTATTTATACTGTTTTCTCAAAGATTGTTGCTATAAAGGAAAGTTAGGATTATTCCACAATCGCGCCCGATTCTTGAAGATCATTATTGCCAAAGAAAAAAGCACACCTATATGCAATAAAAAAGATTTAGTTACCAATTCTATTTATAAAAACTTCAGGAATGCTTTGTAAGTTTTTTACTTCCATAAACATATATAAGTAATATACAAAAACCATGCTTTGGCATTGTCTAAAGCATGGTTTTATTTGAACTAATATAAAACTGCTGAGTTGATTTTTAGTTCAGCTATTTATTGAATTCATTAACTGGAAGAAGTATTCAGTTTTATAAGTCTTATTTAGGTTATACCATGAATGCAATGTGTCGGGTGTAAATACATCTAGTTTTTTCAGTACTTCCATAGTAAATTCCAGAGGTGCTACCCCTGATGCAGTAATCAAGTTGTCACCAGATACCGCAGGTCCCACCTCATGAAATTTTTCTCCTTTATAATTAGGACAGACCATTTTAATATACTCTAAGTCATTGCTTGTGTGTTTTCTAGAATCTAAGTATCCCATATTCGCAAGAGCCTCAGTTGCACCACAAATTGCAGCAACAATAGTACCAAGCTTTAAAGCTTCGCCAATTCTTTTTAAGATAGGTTGATGAATATCTTCTCTCCAAGTAGTCCCACCAGGTAAGACTAAAAGATCGTTACTCTCAAGCGTACATTCATCAAGAGAAATATCTGGTTGTATGCTCAGTCCTCCCATTGTAGTAATCATTTCTTTATTAGCTCCTACTGTAACTACTCTTAATGGGGCTAAATCTTTTTTGAAATATCTTCCAGAGTTTAATTCAGCAATTAAATATCCATATTCCCAGTCTGACATTGTATTAAATACATAAAGATACACTTTTTTTGTTTGCATTCAATAACGCTCCAATCTCAATTAATATAGCCTATTATAAGATAACTTCCCTGACAGCTAACGTCAGGGAAGTTATCATACTTCATGAAATTTTATTAATTCCGACAGAACTTCAATAAGTCTTTTCTTTAGACTTATTGGCTCAATAACTTGAATAGATTTACCATACGGTAAAAGTAAATAAGGTACATATGTATGTATAATATCCTTTTCAAGAAGAAATACTGCTTGATTTGAAGTACGTTCTTGTAAATAATGTCCTAAAAACCAATGTTGGCAAATATCTCCTAACGCCCCTGTATTTCCATTAATAACCAAAGAAGTAATCCCTTCCTTATCTTCTATAGTTGGAAGGAGGTTTCTCATAAAAAAATCACGTGCTGAAAAATTTTCTGGCCGGTTAAACTTATTTTCGGTTAGCATTAGACTTTCAATTCGATCTACTCTAAAACTACGGATATCATTCCTAAGATGACAAAATCCAATCACATACCACTTATTATTCCAATAGATAATTCTGTACGGATCGACCAATCTATAATTTAATTGCTTTTCGCCACTTTTATAGTAAAGAATTTTTACTGAGTACCCGTCAGCTACGGCCTGCTCCAACTCCTTCAAAAAAGGTTCCATAGAGAGTGAACTTAATCGACTTATTACTTCAAGACTAGTTAAATGTTGATTTATCTTTGTTTCCTGCTCTTGATTTGAGTATTTACTTAGTTTTGAAATGGCCCTATTTAGTGCTTCACCTCCATAATATCCGGCTTCTTCTGCAAAAACAGCAGCGTGAAATAGTGAAGTTTGCTCCTCAAAATCAAAAAAAAGAGGAGCTTCAATAAAATTATTTAATAAAGTATATCCACCGTTATGTCCTGTGTCTGAAATTATAGGTACACCACTTGTTGAAAGTGTATCAATATAACGATAAACAGTCCTTATATTCATCTCTAACTTTTCTGCAATTTGTTTTGCAGTAATTTTTTCACCTGAACTAAGCATCCATAGAATTGCTAACATATTGTCAATTTTAGGCATATAAATTCACCTCTATTTGGAATTTACCATCTATTATATAAATTTATTTTACTTAATTAGTAATAAATAAATTTTACAGTATTTATCATTAGAATTTAACTTATTTCCATGAATTAGACTATTCTGTCTTGTTAATTTAAGTACAACTCTTCATAATCTAATTCTATTTTTGGGCATAACTCATCAACTGTGTAATTCAACAATCTGGCCCGATTGTTGAATTACACTATTTACCCAAAACAACAATGTCTACGAAAACAGCCTTTATTTATCAAAGTTGTATTTTCACTAAAGAGTAAGGTTAGTTTAATTTAAGGTAAATATTGTTATGTTCAATTCTATTAAATGGTAATATTGTTTATTTTAACGAAAGCTGAGGATGGTTAAACACATGTCATATTGATTTCCGTTCCGACCGAAATCAACTCCACGCTATGGTCATCGGCTTGGTTTATCTCAGTAATTGCTCTATATATTACCGTTTGCTATTATGATAAGAATTTATTACACTCTTAATAGACATGAATAAAGAAAAGATGGAACGTTAGAGATTGAGAAACAATCGACTAAGGACATTTTTAAAACAAAACGGCTTATAATCACTTCGATTAAAAGCCTTTTTTTATGTATTAGTAACTGTCGTAAGTTGCTTTTTTTTATTGTTGAAAAAATTTTAAAATAATATATATAGAAGAACATAATCAATGAATGAATTTGTTATGCTTTTTCGGTAAAAAATCTCCTATATAGCTATGTGTTTTATGCTTTAGTCATCGGTTCTACAAAATTAATGACAAAGCATAAGTTGTTCTTAGCGTTTTTTGTTCAATAACCTGAAAAAATGGTACAATAAAGGTCAGTAAGTTTGACTAAAAAAAGGAAGGTTTTCAATGCCGAATAATCAAACAAAGGCGCTTGTACAAGGCTCAATGATGGTCGCAATCTTTACGATTCTAATGCTTATTTCTGCATATGTACCATTCATTTTTATAGTAGGTCTACTATTTGCCCCACTACCGATTGCTTGGTATAGCGCAAATTACAAGCGTTCATCATCAATACTCGTAGTAGTAGTAGGATGTATCTTAACCATTTTAACGAGTGGCATTATTATGCTACCATTTGCCTTTATTTTGGCGTTACTTGGTATCGTTATAGGAAGTGCAATTAATCAAAAGAAGAGCAAACTTTACCTATTCATGTCGTCTGGGGTGGCTGTTCTTCTGTCAATGGCAATTGTCTATGTAGCCTATGTTCAATTTGCTAATATCAATATTATTAGCATGAGCACGGATCTTTTACGCGAAAATTATGAGCAATCAAATGAACTTGCAAAAACGGTGACAGGTCAAGTAGTGTTTCAGCAAGAACAAATTGATGCTATGTTAAAAACAATTGAGCTGACAATACCTGCAACAGTAACAATCACTGCATTTATGGCAGCATTTATTATCATAACGTTAAATTTACCTGTATTAAAACGTCTTGGTTTAGACGTACCAAAATTTGCACCGTTCCAAAATATGCGTTTACCACGATCTATTTTATGGTATTACATGATTGTTTTATGCATTAATTTATTTGTGCGTCCGGAGTTTGGATCTACATTAGATATTATTGTGTTAAATGTTTCTTCTATCTTATGGATGTTATTAATCCTGCAGGGGATTTCCTTTATACATTACTTTATTTCTAAAAAGGAAATGCCTAATGCTGTTAAGTGGGTAGCAACTTTGTTAGCCTTACCACTATCATCCATTATAATATTGCTAGGCATCGTAGATTTAGGTTTCGACTTACGTTCACTTGTGAAGGGGAAAACCAAAGAATAAGGGGCTGATGTAATGGGGACTTTTAGAAAACGACCAATTCGCTATCCGCTTTTTGTTCTTTCCATTTTTGGCATTGTGACGTTCGTGCTTCTATGTATTTGGAATATCGGGATAGGTATCGGTTACGGGGTAGGTTTTGTTCTATTAATGGTTTATACGTGGAAGGTAGAAAAGATTACCTTTGAAGAAACAGAAAAGCATATTGAATCCATCTCTTTCCGCATGAAAAAAGTTGGGGAAGAGGCATTACTTGAAATGCCAATTGGGATTTTGCTTGTCAATGATCAATATGAAATAGAATGGTCGAATCCATATATGCAAGGCGTTTTAAATATGGAGAATTTAGTAGGTGAAGGGATCGTTAATATATCTGACGACATTTACGTGCTAATGAAGTCCGAGGAAACAAACGAAGATACGATTACGCTGCATGATCGTAAGTACCGAGTTTATTATAAAAAAGAAGAGAATTTACTATATTTCTTTGATATCACTGAGCAGATAGCTATTGAAAAACAATACTATGCTGATCGTACAGTTATTGCGATTTTATTTGTTGATAATTATGACGAAATTACACAAGCAATGGACGACCAGCCACGTAGTTTAACGAATACGCTGGTGACATCAATTGTTAATGATTGGGCGGCTGAGCAAGGGATATTTGTGAAACGAATATCATCTGATCGTTTTTTAGCTGTATTAAACGAATCGATTTTAATGGAGCTTGAAAAGAAAAAATTCGCTATTTTAGATACAATTCGAGAAAAAACGGCGCAAAAAAATATGTCATTAACATTAAGTATTGGAGTTGGCGCAGGGTCATCTTCATTAGTAGAACTTGGTGAACTAGCACAATCAAGTTTAGACCTTGTTTTAGGTCGTGGTGGTGATCAGGTTGCTATCAAGCAGCCTACAGGAAAGCTGAAGTTCTATGGCGGGAAAACTAACCCGGTTGAGAAACGTACACGCGTTAGAGCTCGTGTTATTTCTCATGCACTACGTGATTTAATTCAGGATAGTGACCAAGTGTTTGTTATGGGACATAAAAATCCTGATATGGACTCTATTGGTGCCTCTGTTGGCGTACGTAAAATGGCACAAATGAATGATGTAAAGGGCTACGTAATCATAAATTTTGAAGAGTTAAACGGAAGTGTAACACGTTTAATGAATGAAATTGAGAGTAAATCGGATTTCTATGAACATTTCCTAACGCCAGAGGAAGCTGCGACAAAAATGACAGAAAAATCGTTGCTCGTTATTGTCGATACACATAAACCAAATTTAGTCATCGATTCACAACTATTGAAGTTGGCAGAAAAAGTTGTGGTCATTGATCACCATCGTCGAAGTGAGGATTTTATAGAAAATCCAACGCTTGTTTATATGGAGCCATATGCATCATCTACAGCTGAGCTTGTGACAGAGTTACTCGAGTATCAACCAAAACGTGCGAAGATTAATATGCTAGAAGCTACTGCATTGCTAGCGGGAATTATTGTCGATACGAAGAGTTTTACACTGCGTACAGGAGCCCGTACGTTTGAAGCGGCTTCTTATTTAAGGACAAATGGTGCCGATACAGTGCTAGTACAGCGATTATTAAAAGAAGATGTCGATACGTATATTGAACGTTCTAAAATAGTGCAGACTGTTAAGTTCATGAAACCGGGTATTGCTATTGCTGTAGGTGAAGAAGCGAAAGTGTATGACTCTGTACTAATTGCGCAAACCGCAGATATATTACTAACAATGAAGGATGTCGGTGCTTCCTTTGTCATTGCGCATCGGTCAGATGGCAAAATCGGCATAAGTGCAAGATCACTTGGCGAAGTAAACGTGCAGCTTGTTATGGAGAAGCTAGGCGGCGGCGGGCATTTAACTAATGCAGCTTGCCAAGTCGAATCAAATTCCATTGCTGGAGTAAAAAAATATTTAGAAGAGGCCATAAATGAGGTACTCGAAGGGAGTTCTGAATCATGAAAGTAGTATTTTTAAAAGATGTTAAAGGAAAAGGGAAAAAAGGCGAAATAAAAAATGTCGCAGACGGCTATGCACAAAACTTTTTAATTAAAAATGGTTATGCTGCTGAAGCAAATGCACAAGCATTAAGTCAATTAGAAGGTCAAAAGAATTTAGAAGCTAAAAATGCTGCTGCCGAATTAGCTGAAGCAAAAGCATTAAAAGAAAAATTAGAAGCTTTAACGGTAGAACTAAAAGCAAAATCAGGTGAAGGTGGTCGCCTATTTGGTTCAGTATCTTCAAAGCAAGTTGCCGATGCACTTCAAAAAAAGCATGGCATAAAAATTGATAAACGTAAAATGACTTTAAGTGATGGAATTCGTGCGCTAGGCTTTACAAATGTACCTGTAAAACTACACCATGAAGTATCTGCTACATTAAAAGTTCATGTAACGGAAGAATAAGGGGCGACAATCCATGACCGAACCGATGATGGATCGCGTTCCACCGCATAACCGGGAAGCCGAGCAATCGGTTATCGGTGCGATTTTCCTCGATCCTCAATCGTTAATCACTGCATCTGAAATTTTACTAGCAGATGATTTTTATCATAATGCACATAAGCAAATTTTCGAAACGATGCTACGTTTAAGTGATCTGGGAAAAGCGATAGATGTTGTCACAGTTACTGAAGAATTATCAGCTAAAAAAGAAATTGAGGATGTTGGCGGGCTATCGTATTTACTAGAGCTCGCCAATGCTGTCCCTACAGCTGCTAACGTCGCACACTATGCGAAAATTGTCGAAGAAAAGTCTCTATTACGTCGTTTAATTCGTGTAGCTACTAAAATAGTAGAAGATGGCTATACTCGTGAAGATGAGGTAGAGGCATTACTTGGTGAAGCAGAGAAGAAAATGATGGAGGTAGCTAATCGTAAAAATGCGGGTGACTTTAAGCATGTTAAAGACGTATTGGTGGAAACCTTTGATAACATTGAGCAGCTTCAATCACAAAAAGGTGATGTTACAGGTATTCCGACAGGCTTTCGTGACTTAGACAATATAACAGCTGGCTTCCAGCGTAACGATTTAATTATTGTTGCTGCACGTCCATCTGTAGGGAAAACAGCCTTTGCATTGAATGTCGCACAAAGTGTTGCCGTTCAAGCAAGGGAAAATGTTGCGATCTTCTCCTTAGAGATGGGTGCTGAGCAGCTAGTTATGCGTATGCTTTGTGCAGAGGGAAATATAGATGCACAAGTTTTACGTACAGGTGCTTTAACAACAGAAGATTGGGGTAAACTAACTATGGCAATGGGGAGTTTATCAAATTCAGGAATTTTTATTGACGATACACCGGGTGTACGTATTAATGAAATTCGCGCAAAATGTCGACGTTTAGCACAAGAGCATGGCCTCGGTATGATTTTGATTGACTATTTACAACTTATTCAAGGTAGTGGTAAACCAGGGGAGAACCGTCAGCAAGAGGTATCTGAGATTTCACGTTCTTTAAAACATTTAGCGCGTGAATTAAAGGTTCCAGTAATTGCATTATCACAGCTATCTCGTGGCGTTGAGCAACGTCAAGATAAGCGACCAATGATGAGTGACTTACGTGAATCGGGAAGTATTGAGCAAGATGCTGATATTGTTGCCTTCTTATATCGTGATGATTATTACGATAAAGAGTCCGAGAGTAAAAATATGATTGAAATTATTATTGCTAAACAGCGTAACGGTCCAACGGGTACAGTTACACTTGCCTTTAAAAAAGAATTCAACAAATTCATTAATGTGGATTGGTCGCAAATGCCGCCACCGCCTCCACGTGATTAAATATTTATTTGGCTCACCATCAGTAGTTGAAGATGCCATTTGTTAAAACATTTGCCATGTATATAAGTTGATCTTCGTTACGACTGGACTACTTCAAGAAAGCGCCCTGTCGAAACGGAAATCAACCATACACTATGTTGGCCAAATGCTGATTGAAAAAGAGGAACATAACGTTTGCGACTATGCCAAAACGGAATTAATCTGAATGTTAGATAATATTCATACCATTCTGTTATTAAACACGAACGTTGAATCATATTTTTTGATTTTACGTTCGTGTTTTTAAGTATTTTTGTTGACTAGGCGTTTCTATCATTGTTACAATAATTAACGGCTTAAAAATTGAGATACAAATTGTATCTAACGGAGGTGCTGACTATGACATCAGTTGTAGTTGTAGGAACACAGTGGGGAGACGAAGGAAAAGGTAAAATTACAGATTTCCTTTCACAAAAAGCCGATGCAATCGCTCGTTTTGCAGGTGGTGATAATGCAGGTCATACAATTAAATTTGATGGTGAAACGTATAAGTTACACTTAATCCCATCAGGTATTTTCTATAAAGAAAAAGCTTCAGTAATCGGAAATGGTTTGGTTGTAAATCCAAAGTCATTAGTGACTGAGCTTAGAGGCTTACAAGAGCGTGGCATTAATACAGATAATTTACGAATTTCTAACCGTGCGCATGTTATTTTGCCATATCATATAAAGCAAGATATCGCTGATGAGGAAAGCCGTGGCGATAATAAAATTGGTACAACTTGTAAAGGGATTGGGCCATGTTATCAGGATAAAGTAGCACGTATCGGTATCCGTATGGCTGATTTACTAGACAAAGATGTATTTGAAGAAAAACTACGTCAAAATTTAGTAATTAAGAATAAGTTATTTGAGAAATTTTACGAAGTTGAAGGTGTAACATTCGAAGAAATTTTCGAGGAATATTACAACTATGGACAAGAAATCGCAAAATATGTAGAAGACACGTCAAAAATCTTAAATGATGTACTAGATGAAGGCGGCAAAGTGTTATTTGAAGGAGCACAAGGTATTTTACTTGATGTCGATCAAGGTACGTATCCATTTGTAACATCTTCAAATCCTGTTGCCGGCGGAGTAGCGATTGGTGCTGGCGTTGGCCCATCACGAGTTACAAGTGTTATTGGTGTATCTAAAGCCTATACATCTCGTGTTGGTGATGGACCGTTCCCAACTGAATTATTTGATGAAGTAGGTCAACAAATTCGTGAGGTTGGCCGTGAATACGGTACAACAACTGGTCGTCCACGTCGTGTAGGCTGGTTTGATACAGTAGTTGTGCGCCATTCACGCCGAGTAAGTGGTATTACGCATCTTGCGCTTAATTCAATTGATGTTTTATCTGGCTTAGAAACAGTGAAAATTTGTACTGCGTATAAATATAAAGATGAAACAATTACTGAATATCCAGCAAACCTTCATATTATTGAACAATGTGAACCAATTTATGAAGAGCTTCCAGGCTGGTCAGAAGATGTTACAGGCTGCAAAACATTAGAAGAGCTACCTGAGAATGCACGACGCTATGTAGAACGCGTAAGTGAATTAACTGGTATTGAAATCGCTACTTTCTCTGTTGGTCCTGCACGTGAACAAACGAACGTATTAGTGGACGTTTGGGAAGCAAAATAATTTTAAATCAAAAGAGGACGTACCATATGCGGTACGTCTTTTTTTATACCAAATCTCTTTGCTGGCACTGAATTTTGAGGTGAGAGATGACTTATTACTATATTTTATGTATTCCAAAGAGGACGTTATGGCTGCTGTAGCTACGCTTTTGCAAAGACATCTGTTATTGTCGCTTAGCTTTCATACAAAAGACAACTGTTACAACTTCTATATATTTATATATTAGAATGATATGCAAAAATACACTAAATGAAGTAGGTGATCTTCGTTACGACTGAGCGACTCCTTGGGGATCAGCGATATAGAGGAACGAAGGCTAAAAGCATCACGTCCTGTGATAACGCCTTCGTGACCAACATCCTGTCGCTGCCGCTACGTTAGCACTACGCTTTCGCACAGAAAACATTTGTTGCCCCAAGCAGCTCATCGGACGCCCCCAGGAAAGCGCTCAGTCGGAACGGAAATCACCCCCTCGTTTTGCCGAAGAGCCATACTTAATTTCATAGGTGTTATATTTTTTCACAACAAAAGGGCGTACCATATACGGTACGCCCTTTTGTCATTAGTGAATATCTCTTTTCTTGAAGCGACCACCTCTAACCTCTGCAATATTACCAATTGCTAGGAAAGCATGATCATCAATTTCAGAAACGATTGATTTAAGTTTCGATTCTTCTAATCGAGTAATGACGGTAAAAATAACTTTTTTATCGTTACCCGTATAAGCCCCTTCACCATGAAGGAAAGTCACACCTCGACCAAGTCGGTCCATAATGGTCTGTCCGATTTCATCAATTTCGTCACTAATGATATAAACAGATTTTGATTCCTCCATCCCTTGAATGACGATGTCAATCATTTTATAGGCAATATAGTATGCCAGGATAGAGTACATGGCTTGTTCCCATGTGAACACAAATCCTGCTACCGTAAAGATAAGTACATTGCAGAACATAATAATTTCACCAACGGAAAACGGCGTTTTACTATTAAATAAAATAGCTAAAATTTCTGTCCCATCTAACGAACCACCATAACGAATGACGATTCCGACACCAATACCTAAAATCATGCCTCCAAAAACTGTGGCCAATAGTGTGTCTTGAGTAAATGGTTTTATATTATGTAAGAAAAGTGTTGCTAATGAGAGTACTGTTATTCCGAGTCCTGATGAAAGTGCAAAAGTTTTACCAATTTGTTTATAGCCTAAAAAGATAAAAGGTAAGTTTAAAATGAAGATGAAAATACCAAGAGGTAAACTTAATAAATGCGAAGTGATAATGGATACGCCTACAATTCCACCATCCATAATGTTGTTTGGTACTAAAAATAGCTCCAGCCCCAGTGCCATAATGACTGCACCTAATGACACCATAATGGTCCTTATAATAAGTTTACGAACAGTATTTTTGCTTTGGGGCTTTCTTACTTTAGTGGTTATTCCAGAGGTTTGTGAATCATTCAAATTAATCGCTCCAATCAACTAGTATATCTCCATTCTATTTTATCGGAATATTAAAAAACTAAAAAGTGGTAAGTCTTAAATCATACTAAAAATATATACAATACTACATTTTTCTCAAACACTACAAATTAACTGGAATAATTCGGTAAATGTCCTTTGTGCACCGAAAGCGAAACGTATTGAGTGAATCTACATTAGATATCCTTTGAAAAGACGTGGCTGGAGAGAACATCCGCGCTTAAAATTATTTTTATTAATTGCTACAAAAATAGTAATTTTGTAACAAGTAGTAGAGTAATAATACATTTACATTACAAAAAGATGAAAACAATCTAACCGAATTTTCTTTATGGTACAGTATATTGGTGCAAAAAATCCTTGTGGGTAATTAATCCTGCTAAAGGTTAAAGTTGGAAGGGGCTTTATTGATGAGTTCGTCTTGGTCAAGAAAAGAAAAAAACAGTAGATTTACTTACATTTTTTCTTCAATTAAAAAGATATCCATTATTACAGTGTTAATGACAAGTTTAACGTTTGATGTAGGTTTTGCAAAAGAAAATCATAATGAAGATTTGAATAAAATTTATCACGTTTACGTGGGAAATAAATATATAGGTGCGGTCTCTAATGAGAAAGCTATTGAAGAAATTATTGCGTCAAAGGAAAAAGGAGCAAGTCAACAATACAAAGAGTTATCGATTGATGCTAGTTCTTCTGTCAAAATAATCCCAGAGAAAGTATTTAGTAATCAAACTAAAGATGTGGAGATTTTGAAGAAATTAGAACAATCTTTAGTAGTTCAAGCTCCATCATTTACATTATCTGTAGATGGTGAGCCTGTAGTTTCTTTAAAAGATGCAAAAGACTATGAAGATACTATTCGTATGCTAAAACTACAATATGTTTCACAGCAAGAGCTAAATAGTTTATATGTTAACCAACAATCAACGAATATTCCACCATTACAGACTGGTGAAGCGCGCCTTGTAGATGTTTCTTTTAAACAGGAAGTTTCAGGTGCAATACAAAAAGTAGCACCAAATGCTATTGTAACGCCTACGGAAGCCGTGAAATATTTAATGACAGGCTCTCTTGAACAAGTAACATATAAAGTTCAATCAGGTGATGTTTTAGGATCGGTTGCCCAAAAACATGGATTAACAACAACTGAGCTAGTAGCGTTAAATCCTGGTATCACTGTTGATACAGTTTTACAGATTGGACAAGCATTAAACGTAACAGTCGCTAAACCATTTGTAACACTTGAGGTAAAACAGGAGAAGAAAGTTACTGATACTATTCCGTTTAAGAAAATAGTTGAAGAAGATCCGACGATGTATAAAGGTGAGAAAGTGATAAAACAACCAGGTGTTAATGGAAGTAAAGAAACATCTTATTTGTTAACGTCTGAAAACGGAACTCGTATATCCAAAGTTGCGTTAAAAGAAGATATTATACAACAACCAGTTGATGAAATTGAAGTAGTTGGTACGAAAGTGATTTCATCACGTGGTACAGGTGAATTTACTTGGCCAACAGTGGGTGGCTATATATCAAGTGGGATGGGCCAACGTTGGGGAGAACTCCATCGTGGTATTGATATCGCTCGTCCTAATAATTATAATATTTTAGCTTCAGATAATGGTGTTGTTGTCGCTGCTGGTGTCTCAGGTAGTTACGGTAATCGTATCGTAATTGATCATCATAATGGTTATACAACGCTTTACGGACACCTTTCTTCAATTGAAGTAAAAGTAGGACAAGTGGTAGAAAAAGGTTCGGTTATAGGTGTTATGGGCTCGACTGGAAATTCTACAGGTACACATCTACACTTTGAAGTTGAAAAAAATGGTTCGTTAGAAAATCCATTAACATATGTAGGGCGTTAATTAGTTCGAATAGAAGACAGTCCGAAGTAGGACTGTCTTTTTGTATACGTTGTATTTAAATCTATGTTATTTCCCAAGAAATATTTGTCGAAATATAGTTGGATAAAATATCGTATAATGTCTTAGGATTTAGAATAATGCATAGAAGCAAAAAGCATGGTAGAGTTAAGAGTAGTTACTTTAACTTCTTTCAGTAAAATCCCCCACCTTTATAGGTGGGGAGTTGAATACGGAGTGAAGTTATTTTTCAACGGGTGTCCGCTGAAATAGAGGAACTTAGGCTAAAAACTTCACATTCTATGAAAACGCCAAGGAGTGCTTATAGGAAATTCGCCTAAAATCATCGCATCCGTGCGAGAACGGCTAACTAACCTGCATCGTGTCGGCCCTCATGTTGTTGCTGTCGCTACGTTAGCACTGCGCTTTTGCACAAAAGACATTTGCAGGCCTAACTACAAAGCCAAATCATAATAGATAGAATACACATCGTTTAAGAATAGATAAAAAGCGAAAGGGAGAGAAATATATGGACAAAACCATTTTAGTTGTTGACGATGAAAAACCAATCGCAGATATTTTACAGTTTAATTTAATAAAAGAAGGGTACAAAGTTATTTGTGCTTATGATGGAGATGAAGCTCTAGAGAAGGTTGAGGAAGAGCAACCGGATTTAATGCTTTTAGATATAATGTTACCTAAGCGTGATGGAATGGAAGTTTGTAGAGAAGTACGAAAAAAATATGATTTTCCGATCATCATGCTAACAGCAAAAGGTTCTGAGATTGATAAAGTATTAGGATTAGAAATGGGCGCAGATGATTATGTGACGAAGCCATTTAGTACACGAGAGCTTATTGCGCGTGTAAAGGCGAATATGCGTCGCTTACAGGTAGTAGCTCCTACTGCTGAAGAAGTCGAGGAAGAATCCAATGAAATTGTAGTAGGCTCTCTAGTTATTCAACCAGACGCTTATTTAGTGCTGAAACGTGATGAGGCAATTGAACTAACACATAGGGAGTTTGAATTATTACATTACTTAGGTAAGCATATCGGTCAAGTGATGACGCGTGAACATTTACTGCAGACTGTGTGGGGCTATGATTATTTCGGCGATGTACGAACAGTAGATGTAACAATTCGTCGTTTGCGGGAAAAAATAGAGGACAATCCTAGTCATCCGGCTTGGATCGTCACACGTCGTGGAGTAGGTTATTATTTACGAAATCCTGAACAGGAGTAAAAAGGAATGCAGAAAGTAAGCTTCTTTAAATCAATTCATGTAAAGCTAGTACTAATTTACATCTTACTAATCCTACTTGCTTTGCAAATAATAGGAATCTATTTCGCGCGTGAATTAGAGCGGAATTTAAAAGAAAACTTTCGGGAATCCATTTTTCAACGTGTCGATTTGATGCAATATAGCATTCGTGAAGAAATGTTAAAAGAGCGCGATGAAAGTAGTATGCCAACTCTTGAAGAGAGCTTGAAAACGATAGTTATGGAGTTTTCAACGGGGTTGAAGGACGTTTCTGATGGAGATATTTTAGGAATCCGTGTCATCGATAATAGACAACGTATTCGCGCCACATCTGAGGTAGACAATCAAGGTTTGATTGGACAGCGCTCAAATAATGATCTCGTGCGCCGTGCCATCTCTGCGGAAACTTTATTTGAAAACATTAAACTTGATAATAAAACAAGAAATCGAGTGTGGGTGTTAGCTTCGCCAATTCGAGATGGTGCAGGTCCTGATGATGAAATCATAGGGGTTCTTTACATTGAAGCTGATATTGAATCTGTTTTTGAACAAGTGAATGACATTAACCGTATTTTCCTTGGGGGTACGGCAGTGTCCATGGTGATTACGATCTTTTTAGGGATTTTAGTGGCACGAACAATTACACAGCCAATTTCAGATATGCGTAAGCAGGCACAGGCGATGGCAAAGGGTAACTACTCTCGAAAAGTGCGGGTTTATGGTACAGATGAGATTGGGCAGCTTGCTATTACCTTTAATCATTTAACCAATCGCTTGCAGGAGGCGCAATCTACTACAGAGGCAGAACGGCGAAAGCTCGATTCGGTCCTTAGTAATATGACGGATGGTGTTGTTGCGACAGATCGAAAAGGGCGGATCATTCTTATTAATGATCCCGCGCTAGAGCTTCTCCATATTTCAAGAGATATTACATTAGGTCGTCCGATTGCATCTGTTTTAGGTATTGACCAAGAGTATAGTTTTGAGGATTTAATTCACATGAATGATGCGGTGAATTTAAATTTCAGTACAGCAGACGCACCGTATATTTTGCGTGCGAATTTCTCTGTCATTCAAAAAGAAACGGGCTTTATTAATGGTCTAATTACCGTACTGCATGATATTACGGAGCAGGAAAAAATAGAGATGGATCGTAGAGAATTTGTATCGAATGTGTCACATGAATTACGGACGCCATTAACGACGATGCGTAGTTATTTAGAGGCGTTAGCGGATGGTGCATGGAAAGATGAAAATATTGCTCCAACATTTTTGAATGTCACACAAACAGAGACAGAGCGTATGATCCGATTAGTGAATGATTTATTGCAGTTATCACGAATGGATAGTTCAGATTATGAGTTGAATAAAGACATTGTTCTATTCAATTCATTCTTTAACCGTATTATTGATCGTTTTGAAATGTCTAAGTCAGACAAAGTGAGATTTGAACGTTTATTACCAGAAGCCTCTTATTATGTAGAGATTGATACAGATAAGGTGACACAAGTTATCGATAATATTATTTCCAACGCTATTAAGTATTCACCAGATGGAGGTAATATTCGCTTTGGCTTTACAGTGCAAGGAGATATGCTGAAGGTGATGATTTCTGATGATGGTATGGGAATTCCTAAGGAAAATGTAGGACGTATTTTTGACCGTTTCTATCGAGTAGATCGAGCACGAGCACGATCTATGGGAGGCACTGGTCTAGGTCTAGCTATTGCGAGGGAGATGATTGAAGCTCACGATGGTAAAATATGGGCTGAAAGTGAGGAAGGACATGGAACAACAGTGTTCTTCACATTACCACTTAATTTAGATGATTTTGACGAGGCAGGTGAGTGGGAATGAAATATATAGAACCAGTTAAATCAGGTGTATTATTTCTACTCGTTGTGCTAAGTGTAGTTTTAACTTTTATGATTTGGACATACACGCCAGATTATAAAGTTATTGAACAGACTGAAGGAAAAGAAATCCTGATTGGACCACAAAAGAAAATGGCGGATGTCATTCGTCCGTATAAAGCTATTTACCGTTTTGATAAGGAATTTACCGGAACCGTTTCTAATGGCGTCATGGAAGATATTATGCAAGCATTTGAGGGATGGAATATTCTAGATTTAATGCCTGTAAACAATAACCTTACAGCCGACTCTTTAAACGAGATGATTCGTACGAACAATTGTATGACTGTCTTTTTTACTGGTGAGATTCCTTACTCTGCCTTTAACTCAATTTTTCAGTTCGCCGATAAGGAGCTACCTGAAACAACCTTTAATCGTATGATTATAGATTGGAGTAAGTATAGTAACAAAGAGTTACAGGTGTTTTTCATTAGTGGCAATAATGAATCATTGATGCGTTCGCATGTAAGTCTAGAAAATGCTAATCAGTTTGTACGAAATATTATTGAGCCAGCGAAAACATATGGTCCTTTTACAGAGGTGGAGCGAGATGGCTTTACCTCACTATATATTGCAAACGATAAAATTGAATCATCAAAGTATACGTATTTTATCGAAGAGAAACCTGAATTGTTAAAAGATGTATTATTTACAAATCTAAAAAATGTCCGGCGAACTGATGAAAGTACAACTACTGAAAAATATCAAGATGGAATGTCAAAGATGGTGCTTGATTCAAAATTGAAATCATTGACTTATGCAAATCCAGCTGCAGAGAGTAGTATAAGAATAGAACCTTCCAAGCTCTTGAAGGATAGTTTTGAATTTATCAATGAACACGGTGGCTTTACAGATGATTATCGCTTAGTATCAACAAGTACAAGCAATAATCAATTAGATTATCAGTTATATTTACATGGATTACCGATTTTTAGTGAACAGGCGATAAATCGAATTACAACCGTTTGGGGAGATAACCGTATTTTCGTCTACAAACGTCCATACTTTTCTTTTGAGAAAGATATTCCATCCGAAAGAGAGATGAAAGAACTTCCGTCAGGAACAGAAGTCGTTGAACAGATTAAAAAGCTAAATAACATTGCTTTATCAGATATAGATGACATTGTTGTGGGATTCTATTTGACTCTTGATCAAAATACAATTGTGACAATAGAGCCGTGTTGGTTTGTCATTCGTAATGGTGTATCCACGAGACTGACGCCTGAAGTAGTAGGGGGTGTCAAAAATGGATTGGAATAGAACAAAATCTATTTTTATATTCGTTTTTTTAATCTTAAATATTTTCTTGTATTGGTTGTATTTAGATCGTTATAACGAAGCGCAGAGCGTAGAAATACTAGGTGAAAAAACAATAGAAGCCCGTTTAAAAGATGATAATATTACGTATGGACCACTGCCTAATAGTAACGAGTCTGCTACTTACATTACAGGCGAAGTGCATATTTTTAAAAATTCTGCTCCTGATGATAATCAGAAAGTGAGTTTTACGGATGAGACACATACACAAATAAGTGCTGTTTTTATCAATCCTGTGAAATTACGAAATATTAATGACGATGCAAGTCTTATCGATTTTGTCCACACAAACGTTAAAAACGGGGATTCTTATGCATTATGGGAGGTAGACCGTGAGGAACGAGTCGCAGTTTTCTTCCAGAAGAAAAATAATCGAATATTCTATTACAATGATAGTGCCGTGTTAAAAGTACACTGGAATATGGATAACGAAGTGACAAATTATGAGCAGACAATGATTGACAATATAGAAGAGATGGAGCAACAGGAAACCGTTATTCCACCACTTCAAATTTTCCAAACACTTTATAATAAAACGCTATTAAAGTCAGACTCGAGTATTGCGCAAGTGAAGTTAGGTTACTCGACATTTAGTAAATTAGATAAAACGCAAGTGTTGATACCAACATGGGAAGTACAAGTGAAATTATCGGACGGAGAAATAGAAGAGTACTTCGTTGATGCTATTGATGGAAAAATTATTGAAATCCAAGGAGACAAGCAACAAGGTGAAGAGGAAGACTGGGGAGTTGAATGATGCGATTTAGTGTTTTAGCAAGTGGCAGTACAGGAAATTCGATTTATGTAGAGAATGATGATCATGCATTTATTGTCGATGCTGGTCTAAGTGGCAAAAAGATGGAGCAACTATTTACAAAAGTCGACCGCAATATGAAACAGCTAAGTGGCATTTTCGTTACGCATGAACACAGTGATCATATTAAAGGAATAGGTGTATTGGCACGAAAATATAATGTACCTATTTATGCAAACAACAAAACATGGCAAGCAATGGACGGGCTAGTTGGGGATATACCTTTAGAGCAACGTTTTGAATTTGAAATGGATACTGTAAAGCATTTTGGTTCATTAGCTGTTGAATCCTTTGCTGTATCACATGATGCAGCAGATCCAATGTTCTATAGTTTTCATGAAAACGGGCGTAAGCTTGTTGTTATTACGGATACAGGTTATGTTAGTGACCGTATGAAGGGTATCATTCGAGGTGCTGATTCCTTTGTATTTGAAAGTAACCACGATGTGAATATGCTGCAAATGGGGCGCTATCCATGGTCTATCAAACGTCGTATTTTAAGTGATGTAGGGCATGTTTCAAATGAGGATGCAGCTATAGCAATGAGTGAGGTAGTATTTGAAAAACCAACAAATATTTATTTATCACATTTAAGTAAAGATAATAATATGAAAGAGCTTGCGCGCATGAGTGTCACACAAACTTTGCAATCCTGCGGTATTATTGCCGGAGAGTATTTAAATTTATTTGATACAGATGCAGAAGAGCCGACAAAATTAGTTACTGTGTAACTTTTCTCAGCAAATGTTTTATGTAACGTAAGTGAAACGGCAGTTACAAATGTTTTATGTAACGTAAGTGAAACGTCGGCTACATTGCTTTTGGCTTAAAGTGAGTTAATCATATCGAATTATACAATAAAAAAATGAGGCTTTAATGAGGCTGTTCAATTACATTTTATAGAAAATGCATTGAACAGTCATTTTTATGTCCATTTTATTTATTTTTCATCTGATTTTAATGTTTGAATCGTAATATTAAGGTAACAACTAACAAATACTAATAAGAGAAAGGACGAGGAGAATGAGCTATTTTCAAGATGATGATAAAAACAAAGATTTTCTAAAAAATGATGATATACAGAAGTCACCTCTTCAGGAGCGACTCGAACAAGAGGAGCGAGAAACGCAAGAGAAGCGTCATAAAAAGAAAGGCGGTGGCGGAGGAAAGGGTGGTTATTTTTTCACTGGTCTTATCGGTGTCATCATTGGCGCTTTACTCGTGTGGCTCATGATGCCTGGACTTGTCAATCAAATGCCAGGTACAACGACGAGCAGCACGGGTGAAAATGAAACAACCATTAATCAAGTTGCAACAGAAGTGACTACTGATGTTACGAAAGCCGTAGATAAGACTTCTGGGGCTGTTGTAGGGATCACGAATATTCAAGAAGTAGCAAGCGGCGGATTCTGGAGTCCACAAGCCTCAGAACAGCCTGCAGGAAGCGGTTCAGGTGTTATTTACAAAGTTCAAGGTGATAAAGCCTTTATCGTGACAAATAACCATGTTATTGAGGGTGCAAAACAGTTAGAAGTAACAATGCCAGATGGAACGAAAGAAGTAGCGCAATTAGTTGGTCGCGATGTTTGGACAGACTTAGCTGTTATTTCAATCAGCTCTAAAGACGTTAAGACAGTTGCGACATTTGGTAACTCAGACGTATTAAAACAAGGTGAAACAGTTATCGCAATAGGTAACCCACTTGGCTTAGAGTTCTATGGCTCTGTTACTACAGGTGTTGTTTCTGGTAAAGATCGTTCTGTACCAGTGGACATAAATAATGATGGCACAAAAGATTGGCAACAAGAAGTATTACAAACAGATGCAGCTATCAACCCTGGTAATAGTGGTGGTGCACTTGTTAACCTTGCTGGTGAATTAGTCGGTATTAACTCCATGAAAATTGCGGAATCTTCTGTTGAAGGTTTAGGATTCTCAATTCCGATTAACTCAGCAATTCCAATTATCGAGGAATTAGAGAAAAATGGTGAAATGAAACGTCCAACAATGGGTATTCAATTAGTAGACTTAACGGATGTTCCGTCATTCCACCAACAGCAGACGTTACAATTGCCAAAAGATTTAACAACAGGTGTTGTTGTTACAGATGTCGTAGCTAACTCTCCATCTGCAAAAGCAGGCATTCAACAATACGATGTTATAGTTGAAATGGATGGCAAAAAAATTGAAACAGCAATCGATTTACGTAAACATTTATATAATGACAAAAAAATTGGTGATAAATTAACGATGAAAGTATATCGTCAAGGTAAAATAGTGGAATTATCACTAACATTAACAAATAGTGGTTCATTGTAAAGTTAAAAATCAGTGGGGATGATAGGATCTCCACTGATTTTTTCGTTGAATTATGAAGAATGATTTAGAAAATATTGTGGATAACTAGAAAATTGTGAATAATAACATTAACAAGGTGAGTGGCGGTATGAAGCCTATTCTTCCATACTTGCCTGTCCTTTGTTACAATAGATTGTGGATAACATAGACCGAATTGTGAATAAGTTTGTGGAAATTTCGGAAAATAAGAAGAGGTGTAAAAATGGAAAAATACAGCTGTGAAAACCATATAGAACACGCTTTAGACATGTTTGTGGCAGAGCAAAAAGAGTTCCCGATTATGGATAAAGTCGAAGAGGATAAAAAGTTATCCACAAAATGTAGCTACTGTGAACAGCCTGCAGAATATCTTGTATCAAGTAAATAACTTTACACAAGATATAGGATTCTCTTGTGGATATGTTGATAACTTTTGTGGATAATTTGTTTGTAAATGAAATGTAAAGGTGGATAACGTGTGAATATAACGATTGTATCAGTCGGAAAACTAAAAGAAAAGTACTTAAAAATGGGCATAGACGAATACGTAAAACGTCTCGGTGGCTATGCAAAAATGGATATAATCGAAGTACCAGATGAAAAAGCACCCGAACAGCTAAGCGAAGCAGAAATGGAAATCGTCAAGAAAAAGGAGGGTGAACGTATTCTATCTAAAATCGGCCCAGATACATACGTTATCGCCTTAGCCATTAACGGTAAAATGAAAACCTCAGAACAAATGGCGGCAGATCTTGAATCTCTAATGACCTACGGCAAAAGTAAAATCGCGTTCGTCATCGGTGGTTCCCTTGGTTTACATGACGATGTGTTAAAACGAGCTGATGAGCAACAGTCTTTCGGAAAGATGACATTACCACATCAGCTAATGAAACTTGTTTTGGTGGAGCAGGTTTATAGGAGTTTTAGGATTATGAAGGGTGAACCTTACCATAAGTAAGTGCGTTTTTTTCTGAAGAAATTGATACAGCACCATTCCTTTTCGTATGGAAGGTGCTGTGTTGATTAGATGAACATTTGTTGCATGAAGGCTTGTTTTTGGTTTAATAAGCCTTCTAATTTTTTTCTTCAAAATCAATCTTATTTTGAAGGGTAGTTATAAAGTTAGCAATTATATTTTGCTCAAGATTGAAGGGACTAGTATAGGCGTTTCAAGGAAGGTAGAATCTTTTATACTTACACGATCATGTCTTGCTCCAGAATCACCATACATATAAAGAAAAACGAACTGATTTTACTTGCTCTTGTAAATTAGGTAAATATAATTTAATTGATGATAAATCTCTAGGATATACAGCAGCTATGCGGGTTATACCAACAGCCCTCGCTTTTACTTGTGACCAAACTGAAGGAGTAGTATACAAATAATTTAAAAAGTGACTATTAATTTTTGAGACGATAAGTTAGATATTGCGGACATTGTAAGGAAATATCATAATTTAGGTTCAAAAGAAGTAATTAATAATCAAAGTTCTACTTTTCAATCGAAGATAGATTCAAGGCTTAACCTTTTTAGCTTAAGTATAAAAGACTTTAAAGTGGCTGATAATTACAATTTTATTGAAGAAGCTGCAAATATAATAATTAAATTTCACGATTTTAACTTGAAACATTATTCAAATCGCTTTGCGAAAGATGATGGCCAATTAAGAGATACGCTTTTAAAAGTTTATGTTGTAGAAACAGAGATTGGAATTTTGATGAAGAAGTATTAAAATCATTAACGAGGGATAAAGGGAGAACTAAAATAAACTTTGCTCCAAATATTTTATAAATGTATAACTTATGTATAACTGGTTGAGCTGAAACAGTGTAACTATGAATATTAAGCCCTCCACCACAATAAAAAGGATTACAATATTTGCGTGAAGCGGGGATCTAACCGCAACTATGTGTATTATTATAGATAAAAGCTAAAATAGAAGGTGTAATGAAAATGGGTTTTCCCTTGATTGGAAGAAAAAAATTATTAAATACCAGAAGGACAACTAAGCGCTCTAAAAAAGCGAAGTCTAGAAGTTTAGTATTTACGAGCTCGTTATTTCTCTCCGCTCTCATAATTATCGTTATCGGATTAATGATTTCCCTGTCCATCCGCGATCAACGTGGGGCGTACTTTCGCCAATTTGATGAATATGGAAAAGTATTCAAATCCATAACTCAACAAAATGAACCTCTTGTTGCTGAAGCAACGAAGACAATTCTTGAGCATCAACCATTGGAGGGAAAACCATTCGAAGAACTCCCCAATATTTTTAATTCTATGAACTCCAATTATATGGTAGTGGATGTCTATTTATTAACACCGGACATTATCAAGAAGGATGGCAAAGAATACTTATATAACTCAGAATATGGTCGGGATCCGGTTGAATATGCTGAAGAGTTAGGTACGTTATATGAATTAGATTCGGATTTTCTTAAAAATTACGAAGATGCAATGAGAAACGGTAGCACCTTAACTGATGTTTACACTGATGAAGGTGGAACTTTCATCTCGTATTTAGCGCCGATTAATGACGGAAGCGGGAAGCCAGTTGCCTTGTTCGGTGTCGATTTCGATTACGGGATTGTTAAAAAGGAACTTCAACGGATTCTATGGACGAATATCACGGTTGGTATTTTTTTTGTACTTATGTTAATCGGGTTGGTTGTATTCATTCTTCGTAAAATGTTGCGCCCGCTTGCACGTTTAGCTGAAGTGTCTGAACATGCTTCGAAAGGCGATTTAACCGTTGAAATTCCTGTACTGAGCCATAATGAGATTGGTAAGGCTGCAAGTTCATTTAATCAGATGATTAGCGGACTTCGGATATTGACCCATAACATACAAAATTCTTCGAATGAAGTTGCAGTATCTTCTTCTCAATTACAAGAAAGCGCTACCCAGACCGAAGCAGCTACACAAGAAATCACAGGTGCCATTCAAAACATTGCTGTTGGGCTCGATGAACAACTTCGTCATACTAATGAGTGTCAACAATCAATGAAGGAAATGGGAATGGGTATTCATAGAATCGTAGATGCATCATCCATCGTCTCAGAATTGGCTTCGGTTACAGCAGATAGCGCAAATGCAGGAATGAAGGATATAGAAACAACAGTTGCTCAAATGAGCACAATTGAACAAAACTTGAAAACATCGGTCGAAGCAATCCATGGACTGAAGAAATTAAGCGATCAAGTTAGTGAGATGGTTACATTAATAGGTAGCATTGCTAATCAGACCAATTTGCTTGCACTTAACGCATCGATTGAGGCATCGCGAGCAGGTGAGCATGGTAAAGGTTTTGCCGTTGTGGCTCAAGAAATTCGTATACTCGCTGAACGGTCCAAAATCTCTTCGGAGAAAATAACTGACATACTCCAAGGCATCAGCGATCACACGAGTAAAACAGTGGTTTCTTTGGATAAATCAATGACAGAAGCCCAGACAGGTACACACATTGCGAATAAGGCAGGGCAAACATTTAGTTCGATCGTGGAGTCGATTCAGAAAGTGTCCGATCAGATTGATGAAGTATCTGCTGCTTCGGAACAACTGTCATCAGTAAGTGAGTTAGTTGCGGCTTCACTAACAGTGCTGGAGGGTATCGTAGATTCATCTTCAGCCGACTCTGCTCACGTCGCCGCCTCATCAGAAGAACAACTTGCAGCCATGCAAGAGGTAGCCAGTTTTGCAGCTATGCTTTATGGGCTGGCGGATGAAATGAAACAGAGTGTTGACCGTTTCCGTGTAAAGTAGGTTACTGGTTAAAACCGCACTTACATTAGTTACGGTGAACCGTATAATAAGTAAGTGAGGTTTTCTACTTTACTGACGAGTAATTGTTAATAAAGTTGATATAGCTGTGAGATGACAGCCTAGCTAAGAGATTAGTTGGGCTGTTTTTATTTTCCTGTGCTATGTATATATAGATTTTGGTAAATGTTTCATCATTTGCTAATACATAAGATGGCAGAGAGTTCTTCAATGAGGGGATGATGTAGCTTTGGAGTCGTTCCACCAATCGGTCCAAAAATTTCGGATTCAGTTTTTGAACTGATTGGTGACTCAAATCAAGAATAAAAAACGTACTTAGAACAGTTACGGAGAACCGTATCACAAGTAAGTGAAGGTTATTTCAGTTACCTTAGTTTCAGTTTGAGAGTTAAACATTTTATTTTTGAAATGTAAGGGGGGCTAACATAGAGTAACGCTGTGTGTTGGCCTCCCTTTTTGCGTATTTGTTCTTTTGATTTTGGTGGTAGTTACTGTTTTTTTAGTAAGACTAGTACCATTTTTCAAAAAAATGTATAATATGCTGATGTATATGTAAGGAGGAATAAAAATGGATTTTTGTGTTCACTGTGGTCATCAAAATGCAGAAGAAACTAATTTCTGTGAGAACTGTGGTAAACCTATTAATTCGGTAAGGGAAACAAAATCTGAATCGAATAATTCTGTAGGACCACAGTATTCTAAACAAAATGGAAAAATGTCGAAGAAGAGTAAGTTTACAATCATAGGTATTGCAGTAATGATCGGGTTAGTTGTGATCGCAAATATTGCTATTACAAAAATGTTAGATCCGATGAAGCAGATTGAAGCGATGGATTCTGCATTGAAACAAGAAGATTATCAAGCGTTTTTAGAAGAATTCCAAATTCCTGAAAAATCGATTTATGATGCTGAAAGTTTTTCTTTGTATGTAAAGGAAAATGGGTGGAGCGCAATTCGTGATAATTTAATAGAGGAAGTAAATTCTTTAGAAAATGGTGAATTCGCGGATCCCATTAGTGATAGTCATGGTACAGATTTGATAACGATTTTACAAAAGGAAGTCTTGTTTGGGCTCTTTAAAAAGGTAGAATTCAAATTGGTACCAATAGAAGTCTACACTGAAGCGCCATTAAAGGATATAGAAATTATGATTAATAATCATAAAGTTAAAACGGATAACGAAGGCACACAATTATTGGGCCAGTATTTGCCTGGTGTTTATGCCTGGAGTTATACGTATGATGGCCAGTGGGCTAACTTGAAGAATAGCGGTGAACTGGCAATCCGAGGGAATGGATCAAATAAGCTGAAAATTGATATTGATTGGGATATGACATCTTTAGAATTAGATTCTGACATAGAAGATGCAATCGTTTATGTAAATGGGAAATCCACTAAAATGACTGTTTCAGAAATAGGGGAAATGTACCCTCTTCCAGCTGACGATATTATAAAGATTTATGCTGTTGCCAAAAACTCAAAAGGTCAAGAGGTTCAATCAAATATCATTACTTCAGATGCCCGATATGCTTACTTTGAATTTCCAGAAGATACAAATCAACCTACTATTGAAGAAGAACAAGAAAAAGTTACAAATGGAAGTCAAAAAGATGAGTACATACAGAAGCTAGATTCGATTGATGCTGGCTTAGCAGATTTGGAGCATTTGTATACTAATAAAGATAATACAGAAATTTTAAAAGCAGAAAAAGAAACATATACTAGATGGGATAATATCTTAAACGAAATTTATGCTTTGTTAAAACAGCAACTTTCTAGTGGTGATATGCAGAGTTTAAAAGAAGTACAAATAGAGTGGATTAAAGACAAAGAGAGTTCTGCCAAAAATGCGGCTTCAAAGTATGCTGAAGATGAAATGAAAGAAATTACAAAGTATAAAATTGAAGCTCAATATACGAAAGAAAGATGTTATGAGCTAGTAAAAAATTATATGAAATAAACAAGTGAAAAAGAGAGTTTTAAAATCTATTACACAAGATATCTACATAAAAAATTCTCTAAATAATTGAGTGTGTTCTTTAAAAAAATAAACCCCAAGAATGCTGTGAAATCGACATTCTTGGGGTTTTTATTTCGATGTGTATTTATTTACTCTAAAAGGGACGTCTTAGACAGCCTCTTTGCCTTTATACACTGATGTAAGAGCTATCGGAATTAGCTCTATCTGTTCTGATTTTTACCAGATGGAAACCCGATCTTCCGGGGCTACATACATGCCATCTCCAGGCTTAATTCCATACGTATCATAGAATTGTTGGAAGTTCACAATCGTGCGGTTTACCCGAACTTTATTGGCTGAATGTACATCATTTTTGCTCAACATCGCTGCAAATTCTTTTGTAGTTGTGGATTTCCATACTTCTGCACTGCTTTCGAAATATGCTTTATAATCCGGATTACTCATTTGGGATACAACTTGCAATGAAGCTGCCATTCCACCTAAATCAGCGACATTCTCGCTTAGTGTAAGCTGACCGTCACTCAAAACACCGGGAATAATCTCAATTCCATTATAGAACTCAATCAGTTTCTGGTTTTTCTCTTTGAATTTCTTAAAGTCTTCTTCTGTCCACCAGTTATTTGCATTTCCATTTTCGTCGTATGCAGATCCGTTGTTATCAAATGCATGGCTGATTTCATGGCCGATGACCATGCCAATGGCACCATAGTTTGCTTCAGGTTTAGCGTTAATATCATAGAAAGGCGCTTGGAGAATACCGGCAGGGAACGTAATTTCGTTATTAAAAGGATTGTAGAAGGCATTTACGGTATATACACTCGTTGCCCATTTCGTTCTGTCCACTGGTTTTCCAAGCTTGGCTTTCATGTCATCAATGTATGCTTTGTTTACTGTGACGGTATTAGAGAGCAGTGAACCGCCTTCGTCATATGTCTTGATAGCTACTTTATCTAATGTCGTATCCCATTTATCTGGGTAACCGATCTTAACAATCATCGTATCCAGCTTTTTAATTGCTTTAGCTTTTGTTGTCTCTGACATCCAGTCAAGAGATTTGATTCTTTCCTCATACGTAGCAATTAATTTCTCTACCATTTGCTCAACATCTTTTTTAGCTTCTGGTGAAAAATGTTTCTCGGCAAACATTTGCTCCAAATATCCGCCCATTGAGCTAGTTGTCTTGGCTACAGCGATCTCTTGAGCTGTTTTTTCACCTGTAACGCCGTATAACGTTGCGTCAAACTCAATAGCAGCATCTTTGAATTCATCTGACAACGAACCGCTTGTTGCCATAATCAATTGCACTTTGGCGTAAGCCTTAAGTACGTTAAGATTAGCCTCAGTCAAGAGATCTGCGCCTTTTTGCGCCAGCTTCACATCGGTTACGATCACTTTATCAGCACTGTCGACTTTCATCGATTTCAAGACTTGTTTCATATCTACTGTTTTGAACATGTCATCGAATTGTTCGATTGTATACGGATTATAGTATTTATTGACGTCACCTTGTTCATGAGGTTCAAGTGATACGGAAGCTAAGCCTTTCTCCATATCATATATTTTTTCGGCAAATGCATTCGCAGCAGACTTTTCCTCGCCCGATGCCACAAGAAGTTTGGTCATATATTGAATATAGGCTTTTTTCGCTTTCGCGTCTTCTGTTACAAAGCTGTTCTTATCCAGAACAGAAGTTAATCCAGAGTAATACAAAGCATTTTCACTGCTGTTCTTTGCATCGTTCATGATTGAAAAGCTAAATAATGAGGTTAGACCCAATTCTTTCTCCAGGATAAGATCGGCTTGAACGAGTTCATCAAGTGTTTTTGCCTCGTCAATTGCCTTTACATATTTCTGGATAGGCTCCATCCCTTGTTTATTTCTACTTTTTGAATCCAACGCTGTCGAATAGAAGTCGGCAATTTTTTGTTCTTTTGTTCCTTCTGCGAACTGTTTGCCAGCGAGTTCATTTATTATTTTTTCTATTTTATCGTTATTTTGCTTGTGCAGCTCAGAAAACACGCCGCCCATGATTTCCCCAGCCGGAATTGTCGATTTATTTAACCAGTCCTTATTGATTGCTTCATAAAAATCGTCATTTAAATGGGAGCCTTTAAGCGACCAAATTCTAGAAATTATATTTTGAAACTCAGCGATCGTAATAGTGTCATTTGCGCCTAATGTGCCGTCAGGATTGCCCGTCAGTACGCCTGCTTTTGCCAGTTTATCGATATCTTTTTTAGCCCAAGCGGGTACATCGGAGAACTCGACGCCGAATGTTCCACTGCGCAAATCATTTCCAACAGGCTTTGGCAATTTTCCAAATGCTCTGCTCAACATGACTAAAGCTTCAACCTTCTTAGCTGGCTCATTCTCTCTTAAATCTCCATTTTTAGAGCCTTGCATAATGGCTTCTTTATTAATTCCTTGTTGATAAGCGTCTGCTGCCATCAACAAAGTTTTTACAATCTCTCCTCTTGTCGCTGATGGCGACTTTTCATCGGCATACACCGATACGCTAACTGATAGGACCATTATTATGGTCATAAGTAAGGATAAAACCTTCTTTTTCATCTTCGTGCTCCTCTAAAGTATATTTGTATAAATAAAGATAAATGGGTAGAATTTAGAATTTTCACCATTTACATACCATTGTAGTTGATTTATTTCAATTTGAAAATATGTCAGGAGCTTTTTAAATTTCAAGAAAGCATGATTTATTCAATTTGGGCTGATAGAGCTTTTAAAATTTAAAAAGGTTTAAATATCGTTAACGCTTTTATTATATTCTGGATTAACTTGTGTCATACAACATGTGGGGGAAGTTTAGTTTTCAAAAAGGCGTGAAGGTTGATTACTTTAGGAAAGTAGACGAAGCACCTACTATGATACGGTGAACTGTATCATAAGTAAGATTATTAAAAAGACCACCCAAAACATTGATAATGCAATGTTTTAGGTGGTTTTATTAACTCTAAATTAAATTTATGATAAGCTAGAAAAAGGAAATTAAGGATAAATACGCATGGTAAAACTCTGGATGTTTGTTGATCTAGCAGTAATTTATATAATTCGCATTGTTCTTGGTTTCTTATCTGGTGTATATCTTTTGGATGGTACAACATCTCGGTTAATTAATGGTGAGCGGAAGCAAAAAAATTTATAAGGTTGTTAGAAGAAGGAGCGCAAGTACGAAGAAAAAATAAAATATTGTTTAAATGAACCGCGCTTAGACAATTTACAAAAACGTATTATAAGTAAGTGTGGTTTTTATCGGAGGGTTAACAATGAAAAAAGCAGAAATGATGGACAAGTATTTGGACTCTTATGGAAAAGGAATTAGTAGTTCTGAGATTTGTCATGTTGTAGATTTAGTTTTCAAGATTAATTTAGATGAGACACCTATTTTATCAAAAGAGAAGGAAGAGATAGATGGAATTTCTTCATCAACAGGGAGAGCGGTAATAGATTCCTATCTAAATCAATATGACAGCAACATAACAGGGGCAGAAATTCGCAAAATAATAAATGAAATTTTTGGTGTTAATTTAGAAGCAATATCTTCATTAGAAGGAGCAAGAATTTCTTTATATTCAAAAGGTCAGTGGATTGTCCAACATGAAAAAGACTTATTTGTAGTATATACTGGAGCAAGTGATGTTGACGTAAAGGTCTTTCCTACAAATTATTTCACTGAACAAACTGGGTTAGTAGCATTACCTTCTGATTTACAACATGCACTAACGAGTATAGGGTATCACTTCGAAGAAGAAATCGATAGTTACTATTTCTTAAATCCAACAGGTGAGGCTGTTCCAGATGCCTTCAAAGGAAAAACAATAGGCGCTATACTTGGTGTCATCCAACAGTCATTCTCAAATTTATAAACAAACGAATACATAAATAAGTTAGTAATTGGAGATAGAAAATCTCTGTAAGAAAAAAAGTCATATAGGGGAATATGATTCCCAATCTATATGACTTTTCATATTTAACTTCTCTCAGCAGAAGTCTGCCACCTCTATAGGTGGTGAGATGAATGCGGATTTAAGCTACTTTTCAGCGGGTATCCAAACACCCGCTGAAATATAGGAACTCAGTCTAAGAACGCCACGTCCTGTGGCGTTTTTACCGAAATGACCGACATCGTGTCAGCCCTCGTGCAGGCCTAAGCACAAAGCTGATTCCGGACGCAATTATGCCTCGGCATAATTGATTCAAAACCTCTTACTTTCCAAAGGAAGATAAAAATTTAACTCGGTCTCCCATAGGAGGTGTGTTATTATCTGTTAAAACTACTTCCAAGACTGCTGGTCCATTTAAATTCAGTAAGTTATTTATCGTATCTTGGTTAATATCTTCTAGTTCTGTTACTTGGAAATTCGGTATATCCATAGCTGAAGCCAATGCACTAATACTAATTGGATTTTGCTCAAAAGATGGGTGAGTACGCTGGAACTGTAGAGCATGTCCATGGTATACCATTCCTAAGCGAGCATTATTCATAACAATAAACAAGATCGGTAGATTATATTCTTTTGCTGTTAATATTTCCATTCCATGCATGAAAAAGCAACCATCACCTGTGATACATACAACAGGGCGTTCAGGTTCAGCTAACTTTGAGCCAATGGCAGATCCAATTCCACTTCCCATTGCGCCAAAATGGACATTAATATCATAAGTATCATTATCTAAAACCTTCATGTGATGAATGACATAGGACATAAATTCACCAATATCAATTGTATATCTAGTGGAGGATGGTAAATGTTTTTGAATACTTAATAGAACGTTTTTCGTATTATATTCTTCCATATCTCCAAGAGGCGCATTATTTTCTTTACCCTCAAGAGCAGTCTCTTTTCTTGTAAGCCCTTTAGTTCTTAACTCTTCTATAAGAAATAGTAAACTTAAATTGATATCACCTAGCACAGGTAGATCAATCTCATATTTTCGATTGAACACCGATTGATCATAGTCCATTTGTATAGAAAAGCGGTTTTTCGTAAGGTTTAAGTTGTAGTTATTTGTAGCTGTTTCTCCTAAACGTGAACCCACGATTAACAATACTTGTCCATCGCCATCAGCTATTAATTCTGAGGCAGCCTCGTGGCCAGCAAAGCCGAAAACGCCAACTAGAAGAGGATGATTTTCTGGAATGTATCCTTTTGCTTGCGGTGTTGTTAGAATCGGCCAATTTAGAATTTCTGCTAACTCTAGTAATTGTTCAACTGAATTTCTTACGCCTTGTCCTACTAAAATGTATCCGTTCTTTCTTTTTATTAGCTCTTCAGCTACATTTTTAATAGTATCCATAGCAGGAACTATTGCTGTTCTTTTTGGTGGAGCTGGTATTTCTATGTCTTGCACTATTTCGTGTTGAACATCTATTGGTATAGCAATATGTACTGGGCCAGGCACTCCGGATATAGCGATTTCGGAGGCTTTTACTATTTCTTTCAGTAAATCCTTTGATTCTTTAACTGTTACACTGTATTTAGTAACTGGTTGAAAGATCGGCTGAGCATCTAACTCTTGAGAAGCATTTAAGCCGATTGTGCTAACTGGAACAGCACCGGTTAAAAATAAAACCGGTAAATGCTCGCGCATAGCATTTGCAGCACCTGTTACTAGGTTAGTTCCACCAGGTCCACTACAACCAATACATACGCTCATCTGGTTTGTATATTTTGCGTAAGCGGCGGCCATGTATGAAGCAGCGCCTTCATGTTTTGTTACAATCGGTGTTAAGTCTTTCATATCATACAGTTCATCAAAAAATGCATTGACTGAACCTGCTGGAATACCAAAAATATATTGAACACCGTTACCTTTTAAATATTCTAAGACCGTACGAGCTGCTTTCATTATAAATCTCCCTTTTTTATAATATAGAACGTTAAGTTAATAGAAATATTTTTTCATAATATCTTCAGCCTTCATGGGCTTACTAAATAAATAACCTTGCATTAAATAACAATTTTGTCTCAATAAAAAATCGGCCTGTTCTTTTGTTTCAACCCCTTCAGCAATAACTTCAAGCTTTAAATTTTGAGCGAGGGTAATAATTGTATTTGTAATTGCTGCTGCATCATCCGTTAACATCTCTTGTACAAAGGATTTATCAATTTTTAATGTAGATATCGGCAGATTTTTCAAATAACCTAAAGATGAATATCCGGTACCAAAATCATCTATGGCTAAATTTACCCCAAGTCCCTTTAATTGTATCATTGTTTTTAATGTTAATTCTGTATTTTTAACAATTAGATTTTCTGTAAGTTCTAATTGTAAATACTCAGGTGACAAGTCTGTCTCTTGTAGGACATTTTCTACAATAGAAAATAAATTACTCTGTTCGAATTGATGGACGGATAAATTTACAGACATACTAATTAAAGGACATCCTTGGTTATGCCATTTTTTCAATTGCTTGCAAGCTTCTTTAAGAACCCACTCACCTATAGGGACGATTAAACCGGTTTCTTCAGCAAGTGGAATAAACTTATCTGGTGTAATCATTCCGTGTTCTCGATGATTCCATCTTAATAAAGCTTCAACGCCCTTAATTTTGTTTGTTTTATAGTTTATTTGTGGCTGATAGAAGATAATAAGTTCATCTCGCTCTAATGCTTTATATAAATCATTTTCAAGCTTGATACTTTCAAAAGTTCTCGTATCCATTCCTTCGCTAAAGAAATGGTAGCTAGTACCTGGTGTTTCTTTTGATTTGTACATAGCTGTGTCTGCATTTTTGATTAACGTATCTGTCGTATCCCCATTATCAGGAAACAGGCTTATACCAATACTTGTTTTAATGTAAATTTCATTGTCTATAAGGTTGAAAGGTTTAGAGAAAGAAGCATTAATACAATTAATAACCTTCAAAATGTCATTTTCACATTTAATATTAGGCAAATAAATTGTAAATTCATCCCCTCCTTGCCGTGATACAGTTGCATCTCCTAGGACGCAAGTACTTAAACGTTTGGCAACCTCTTGAAGTAATAGATCACCATAGCTATGTCCAAGCGAATCATTTACTAACTTAAAACGGTCTAAATCCAAATAGAGAACTGCTAATTTTTCTCCGTTCGCTTTTGCATACTTTAGCCCTTGAGTTAGTCTATCTATTAAAAGAATTCTATTCGGTAAATTCGTTAAACTATCAAAATAAGCGTGGTATTTAATCTTTTCTTCTAGTTGCTTTCTTTGAGTTATATCTTTAAATGTGACAACTTCTCCTACAATCTTGTCTCCTTCTTTTATTAAGGAGGTTACATATTCTACTGGAAAGTTGGAGTTGTCTTTTCTAAAAAATACCTTGTAGCTGTTGAAATTAGTGTTTAATAAGGATGAAATAATAATTTTGTCTTCCGTTTCACTACCACTCATAATAATATCGACGGATTTTCCGATTAATTCTCGCTCTGTTTCATAACCTAACATGAGTGCACCTGCTGGATTGCAAAATGTAATGTTTCGATCAAGATCTAATCCAAAGATACCTTCACCTGCAGAGTTGAGAATTAACTCTTTTTCACGGCTAAGCTGCTGTAACTCCGCTACAACTTTTTCAAGCTCTTTATTTTTCACTATTACTTCTGAGGTTCTCTCCTCAATAATGATTTCTTGCTTTTCCATATATATCAGGTTTGATAATGCAGATGCTGTAGTGTCAACAATGGATTGGGCCAACTGTAATTGGGTTTCTGAGTAATAAAATGCTTTTTCTTCAAGATTAACAATAGATATTTGCCCTAAAATTTCACCCATTGAAACTAGAGGAAACATAACTAAACCGTTTATGCCGAAATTACGACAAACTTCATGATTAGGTCTATCATCCTCAAATACATTTGGAATAAGAATGGCTGTTTTGGTTTCAAAAACCTCCTGCATTACAGCATCATTGCTTTGATCAATTTTAAATTTGTTATGTGTCTTTAGCCAATTTTCTTCTGTCCAATCACTTTCCTTACTCAACTTAGCCGGTTTCACTCTTTTTTCTGCTAAAGGATCTAAAAGGTGAATCCCTATATTTTTATTATCTAAAAACTTCTCTAAGTAGAAAAAGCATTTATCAAGGCTTTCTTGTAGTGAGGAGCACATTGATAAGTCACGTGTAACATCAAGCAGCAGCTGCTTTTCGTTAATAAGGCGCTCTTTATAAGTTAAGTTGTTTGCATTTTGAATAGCAACAGCAGCCATATTCACATATGCCTCGACCGTTTGAATTTCTTCGTCTGTTAAGTTCATTGGAATTCCATAATCAAATAAAAAAACAAGGCCAAATAACTCTTGTTCAAAGGAGATGGGAAGCACTAATAAAGATTTAATATGGAACCCCTCAACTGCTCTGGGATCTGGTCGACTATCCTTCGAAGTATCAGGAATATAGATGGTTCTCTTTGTTTCAATTACTTCTTTTGCTAGTAAATCTATTTCGGTATCAATTATATGCATATTCAAAGTCCAGCCATTAATAACTGCTGGTTTTCCTACATATCCTCTGAATGTACCATCTTTTTGTGGTAAATAAATGCCCACAGAATCACATGTGACGATTTCTTCAGAAATTGCTATTGTTACCTGCTCTAATACTTCACGTAAATCTAGCTTCATATTAATCATTTTTGTTATATTAGCCAGCCGAGAATACCTCGTTTGTTCCATAGACATATATATATGAACCCCCAATTTTATCCTTATCTTGTATAAATTTTTATTAAATTATTTCTTAATTCGTATCGAATGTCCCAGTCTTTTCATTTTACAGTAGTAATAAACAGGTAGGTGAAAAAATATAAAAATTAGTAAAAAAATCTTAAGAGTATTTTGTCTTTTTATTAGTAGCCTTTTTATGTAGGACTACAATCATTCTTTAAGCGAAGGTATTCCCTGTATTTCAAGTAGCGAAAGTAAATTTAAATATATCAAACAGTGGTAATTTCTTGGGCGACTTTTTGTTGTAGGTCTAAAGGTGGGAGATAATTAGTATTTAATAGAAATAATGACATTTATTTTTTAGATAACTTAGCTGAATTGAAAATAGAGCTGGGGAGGGACTGCCAGTGGAATTCATTAAATTAAATTGTCCGAATTGTAATGGGAAAATTGAATATAAAGAGGGACAATCATTTAAATGTCCTTTTTGTGAGACCGAAATAATGTTGAAAGAGAATAAAGTTTATTATGTTGATCAGACGATTAATAATTATTATGGTGCAACTTCTGCGAATAAAGCTACACGTCCAAAAATGAATTTAAAAGCTCTTTTAATGGTACCGTTTGTAATCCTTTGTGCATTCCTTGGCTATTTCCTCTTAAGTAGCAATCAAACAGAAAATGGTAACCGTGAGAAAATATCTGTTCGAAAAATGCCTGGAAGCGAAGTTCTTTTACTCTTTTTAAAAGATATTTTTGATAAAGGTGAAGCTTTGCCAACTAAAGAAGAAATTGTAAGTATCCGTTATTTGGCAGCATACCATTCTGAAGATCAGTGGCATTTTGATTACAGTCTTGATGATCCATTTACAAATAAGCAAGCCAAAATTTCTAACTATATCATTATGGAAAAGCTATTAAATACACAAAAAATCGAACAAAAAGATTTTGAAGCCTTTACTGGTCTGACGGTATTGAATTTGATGGGCGATTATGAAATATCACGAAGTGAAAATGTAAGCTTCCGACATCTGGAAGGTTTAAAAAGCTATACAGGTAGCTTTAATGAATCATTTAGTAAAATTGCTGAATATTTTAGTGATAAGTCTAATATTGTAGAGCTCTCTATCCAAATTCGAAGTAATGATGAACTTGCTTTATTATTAGAGTTTCCCAATCTTCAATCACTTGAAATTTCGTACTACACTGAGACGGTTACAGACTTCCCTCTGCTGAATCAACTGCCATTAAAATCATTGTCCTTAATGTCTGCCAATGATTTGAAGTGGTTGTCTTCATTAGCTGATTTACAGTCGTTAACAATAGATCTAAGTGAAGCGACAGATTTTAGCTCGTTCTATTCACTGAATCAATTACAAGAATTGAAGCTTACAGCGGTACGAAATTTAAAAACGCTTGATTTTATACAAAACATGCCCAACCTGCAATCGCTTGATCTTGAAAATATGGATATTTCAAATGTAGAACGCCTTAGAAATAAGTCTTCATTGACAAAACTGCGTTTAGCTTCTCTTTTTAAATTAGAGTTGCATGATATTGTAAACAGCCTGTCTTCTCTGACCGATTTATCGATAACTGGTTATCATGGTGAAATATCGTCGATTGTAGCACCTCATTTAAAAAAAGCAGAATTAGCAAGTTCTTTGCTCCCCAAGCTAGAGGCACCTGTTTTAAAATATTTGACTGTTGAAATAAGTGGGGCGCAGTCGTATTTGAATGGAGAAGAATTACTAAAATACCCACAGTTAGAACAACTTACAGCAATGGAGGGTGGTGATTTTAAAGGCATCGATTCTTTAAATCGTCTCCCAAATTTGCAAACGATAAATTTAAATGAGACAACTTTTTATGAAGAGACGAGTGAATTATTCAATTTACAGCATGTAAAAAAGTTAAATTGTAATGAGTGTAAGTTTCAAATTGATAGTCAAAATTCGTTTAACAATAACAACCTGGAGCATTTAAATTTGAATGATGCATCTTTTCAAATAGACAATGGTGACTGGGTGAACGAAGTTGATAAGGTTATGCCTTACTTCGCTGGTTTTTCAGCTCTGCGTTCATTTACTATACAAGATAGTTCATTACAATCATTAAGTTTTATGGAAAAGTGGCAACAAATTGAGGAGCTTCATTTAGAAAATAATGCTATTTCAAATGTAGCGCCTTTAGTGAATTTGCCTAATTTGAAAAAGCTGTATATTTTAGGGAATCAGGTGCGAAATACATCTGTTCTAGACAAAGGAATTTTGATTTATTGAGGAAATGTGCTTCTTTTCAAATAGACTTATAAAATCTCACTTAGTCCAATCAAGAGAAACGTATCATGAATAAATAAGTTTTTACAATTTGCTAAATAACCTCTGTATCTAATAAATTTTATATTAGGGACGTTAAATACAAATAAATAAAATAAGCTGTGTAGAAAGTTAGATTTTTAATAACTACTATACAGCTTATTATTTTTAATCTTTATATAATGTGCTTTAAAACATGCATCTCACTTTATCAATCAACACTCTTAAAAAAAACGATCATGTTATGCCACAGATTTGCGCAGGGCCTAAATATTATCAATGCAAAGTAAGAGCTATTTATCGTTAACTTTTTATCGCTAGACCACTAAAAGAAACGGGTCCTACAATGTTTGCTTGTGTGTTGGGAGTAGAATTCTCAGCGAAAACCTGATAGAAGTTAGCGCCAGCTATTAAATTGGAATCAATAGCTTGGAATGTAAAGACGTAATTTTGTTCTGAACCAGCTGATTCTACCCCGTCTTGAGTATTAAAGATTTCTTTCCCATTACGGAACACTCTAAATACAATTTGAGAAATATCGGTAACTCCTGCTACACCAACGCTTGTAAGTAGCTCGACACGATTATTTCTTGAAGCGGTGCCTGGGATGTTTATTTGAATTGAAGCTAAAAGAACTCTAAATGGAGCCTGTGGAATTGGAAAAGCAGTTTCTAGGTTAAACGTACTTAGAGGCTCCACTGCTTGGTAATCAAGGATTTGCACCATTTTATCACCTCCTTTTGCTAGGATACTATAAGATATGTTTTATAGTAGAGCTTGCTTGTGTAGTAAACTATGCCGTACTATTTTTAAACTCTGTTTAGTTAACTGTTCAAATTTTTCTGGAATTGTAAGCCTTCAAATTAAAATCATTTGGAATTATTACGGGTTTGAGGTAATAAAAAAGGTGAAAGGTATGTAGTTGTTTTTCATACCTTTTTAGATGGGATTTAAAAAAGGTGTTTGAATTTGAGGTAGCTATTCTTCTTGCATTGAAATGAGCCAAATAAAATCATCCTCAATAATTATTTGAATGTCTAAGCCGAGGCTCATTAACTTCTCAGCTTTTAATTGTTTTGTACTTATACCACGACGTTTGTTCCCAAGAATAAGGAAATCTGTATCCTGTGTAACCGCGCCTTGCATAATTCCTCCACAAGCTCGTATTCTTTTTGCAGCTTCTGAACGTGTCATAGTGGAAAGGGCCCCAGTAAAGACAATTTGTTTATGATGAAATGGATGCTTTAAACATTCTGATGGGTTAGAAAGTAAGATGACTTCTGTGTTGTCCTTATCGTTGTTCATGTTGACTCTCCTTGATTGAAATAACGTTCCTACCTAATATATAGGTGACATTGATTTGATTCTACATTTAAACTAGTTATGGGAAATCGTATCATAAGTAAGGGATTAAAAATAATGTGATCCATTAATTATGAATATTTGTATCTATAGAAAAAGCTAAGAGTATGTGAAATTTAAATTGATTTCGCATACTTTTTTTCCTAAAGAAGGATTTTATAAATAGTGACCGAACTAAGGAATAGAGCGGGTAAATTATAACTAACTCATTATCAAAAGAAAATAAGGGGAAAAGGGTGGTTCGGTGATTCAATTCAAAAAAAATAATATTACAGTTTTTCAAAGTGTATTATATATGACTACCTCGGCAATCATTCAAACGAATGAAGCAGTAATTATGACAGATCCTAATTGGCTACCTACTGAAATTGAAGACATTAAGAGTTTTATAAACGAGATTAGAGGTGATAAACAACTATATATTGTTTATACACATAGCGATTTTGATCATATTATTGGGTCTGGGGCATTCCCAGAAGCTAAGATAATTGCTTCAAAACAATTTGATGAAAATCCTAACAAAGAAGACATCATGCAAAAAATTAAACAATTTGACCAAGGGTATTATTTGAATAGAAGTTATTCACCTCAATATCCAAATGTAGATATTGTCGTTTCAGAGGACGGGCAAAAAGTAGAATTCGATTCTTTTACCATGACATTTTATCAAGCACCTGGTCATACGAATGATGGTTTATTTACAGTTATTGAGCCTTATGGTCTGTTTCTTTCTGGCGATTATTTGTCAGATATTGAGTTTCCATTTATTTTTAGTAACTATAAAGACTATGTAAATACGGTTAATAAAGCTGAAAATATTTTGCTTAATCATGAAATAACGACCCACGTACCTGGACATGGTACGACAACGCAAAATCAACAGGAAATTCAAAAAAGGATAAACAGCTCGAAGTATTACTTAGAGCAGCTTCCTCATGATAATGGAGAGTTAGAAAGATATTTAAGTGAAGAATATTCATTTTTTGAAGGGATGAGAGGCATCCATACTGACAATAAGAAAATGGCTGAAGAAATTTTGTAGAGGAAGCATTCATTAGTGCTTCTTTTTTTCGTTTTTGAGATGGGGAAATTTTATTTTGCATGCAAATATTAAAGCCAAAGTTTAGATTGCATAGATATTCGCACTTTGTCCGTACATATTTTCTGCACATTTTACAATACTATATCTAGATTATTTATTTAAATGGCAGGAAGGGGAGAGGTAGAATTGGCTAAGCACTCAGATATGAGTTGGAAAAAGGATCACCCAAGCACTTTGTTTGGGAACTCCGTCCAAAAGGCGGAGCGTTTGTTGAAGCATGTAAAGTCACACCCAGAGGAAATAGCGATTGAGCATGCTTTCAATCAAATCGAACATGCAGAAAATGCATTTATGAATGCAAAGGAATATGGTGAGCATTTGGATACAGTCCAACAAAATAAAGAGTACTTAGAGCAGATCAAGCAGCAATTACACGAAATGCAAGACAAATAGTGACAGAAGAAATAATAATAATTTTTAAGCGGCTTAAGTCCAATAATTGAAAGGACTAAGCCGCTTTATTTTATTCATTTTGTTTGCTTTCAGTAATCCTCAGTTAATCGTTCTTTCTGCGAAATTTTGCGAAAGACGGGTGACTGAGCACCTTTTCCTGGGAAATAATCTTTGTATATTTTTAATATTCAGTTTAATTTTGTGTAATTACTAAAGTCGGAATGATATTTACGTATGTCATGAATGTTAGATTAGGTAGGGACGCACATCAACTATATGTTCATAATCTTAAATTAACACCAAACGATTATTTTATACGGTGTGGTTTGTGCAGGGATACTTCTTGTAGTAGGGCCATAAATCACAATTAAGTTCCGATTGGCTAGGCTTTTTGAAAAAGGTTGCCCATTTTTGAGTAAGATAAGTGTATAAGCAGAAACATTTAGTTGTAATTGACCATCACTACTAACTAATTGGTTATTAAAAAAGTCGACTTTGACATTTTGATTGTTATTTTCCTTTACAACAACAAGTGCTCGATATTGAGGCGGATATATTAAAGGGACAGGCGCATTCCCATCATAATATCCAGTAACCCGATCGCCGGGGTTCACAATTTCTTGATTCACAAAGTAAGTGGAAGGTGAGACGACAAAATTGACGATGCCCTGAGTACTATCTTCTACCGTCATCAGTTTATAACAGCCTTCCTTTTCACCATTTTGCCCAATAGGGAAATCATCAATCTGAGTAACGACACCACGAAATGATTTAAAGTTTACCATTGCAATTCCTTTCTTTATAAAATTTTAAGCAATTATTGGTGAGACAAAAGCTTTCGTTATTTATTGTTTACCCGAAGGAGCTAAATTGAATTCATGACTAAAAGAAAATCAACAGCATTATTTTTAATTTATGTAACATATCCAATTTGGGTGACAGAGAATGATTGTAAGGATAGGTTTATATAATACATGAATCAATATATACTTAATTGGCAAACTATAAACGCTATTTTTAAGAGGAGGGGAGCCTATTGAAGTGGATTTCTAAAAACAAGAAACTCCTTTTAATATTCATCATTATTATTATGTTTATTGCTGGTATACTCGATATCAAATATGAAGGATTATTCTTTCAACTATTACCTGAATCTGTTCAAAACTATTTAGCTACTATTTTCTAAGTAGAATTTTATTTGCTAGGATATAGAGACTGGCTAAAAAACTCGTCTATTCATATTTGGAATTGGATTTTTATCCAATTCCTTTATTTAATCTCACTGCTAATAATTGCTGAAGAAGATGATTACCTTGATTATCGAAAAGAAGAAGAAAAGATAGAACTTCATAATGTGGAAAGGATGTTTAAAGAATAAGTCATTAAAAGCGATATATTTTGACTTGTACTAACGGTAATAGTTTAGAAGATGATTCTTCTCTTCGTAAATTTGTTGACATGGAGCTAACTCCATCTTTTATAGTGAAAGTATTAAAAGAATGGGGTGATGTGAATGGCTATTATTACTTATGTATTGATAGGGTTATACGCATTATTGACAGGGATTGCAGGCTTGCAGCAATGGAGAGAGAACGGATATCAAATACGAACATTTTTGTTTATTGTCTTATTTATCTGTATTCTTGTAACGATATTTTTACCGAACAAAGCTCTAGTACTGATGTTGCTAATCCTTGAATTTGTTTTGATACATGTATTAGCAGTTGCGGAAGGGCTAGTAACAAATAAACAGCTTAGATATAGTCACCATGTCGTTCGCTTCATATTCCATTGTATACTGCTATTAATGGTTTATAAATTTATTTATGAGTAGGTGATGATCATAAAAATCGGTGAATTTGCTACATGTACTAGTCTTAGTAAAGACACTATCCGTTATTATGAAAAAATGGGTCTATTACGTCCAGAAATAAATAACAAACATCGTGAGTATAACGAGGATCATATCGAGATCATTAGTACAATTCTAAAACTAAAGAAATGTGGTTTTTCACTTCAAGAAATTAAAATACTTTTTGAATGGTCGCAAAATACGGATGAAAATGATGAATTGACAGAATCGGAAATTCAAAGCCTTCAACAGATGAAATTATTATTTCAAAATAAGTATAAACAGATGATTCAAAGAGAAAAAGAGATTAAACAAATAAAGCAAGTCTTACAACGTGCTGATAATAAAATGGAGCAGCTATTGGAAAAAAATAAAGATAGATAGGTGTTCTAATAAAAAATCACGGTATCATTTTAAAATCCTGATAACTCCCTTCATGCGAATGCTGAACTAACAATAGGCAAAAGTGGCACATCCATCATTAACACAGCAAATATGGCTGTGTTTTTTCATATACAGAATTCATCCCTGTAGAAAGGATTTATAAAATAAATTTTGAATATATACGATATGCTAAAGCACAAACTTTTTAAGAAGGTGATGATAACTTTATGGAAGAATGGAGAATAGCGCTAGAAGAATTTTTAAAGGACTGGAAAAATAGAAATGACGTAGTAGGGGCACTTGTATGTGGGAGCTATGTTACGGGCAATCCTACAAATCGTTCTGATATTGATGTACATATTATTTTATCTGATGATGTTGATTGGAGAGAGAGAGGGAATAAACTTATTAATGGTTTTCTTATAGAGTATTTCGCCAATCCACCAAAACAAATTCGCAAATACTTTCAACAAGATTTTCAAAACCATAGAACAATGTCTATAGTTCAATTGATGACAGGAAAGATTCTATTCGATAACACGGGGATACTTCATGAATTAAAAATCGAAGCTGAACATTGGCTAAACAATGAATATGATGAACTTAATAAAACAATAGTAGAAATGAAAAAATATTCACTATGGGATTCATTAGATAATTTAAAGGATTGTTTTGAACAAAAAAGAGTGGATTTCCACTTTGTATATTTTAATTCATTAGCTAATGTATTTTCTGAGTACTGTCAGTTTTTGAGATTAGAAAGCATTCCATACTATCAAGTGCATTCTTATCTTATAGATCCAGCCTATAATAAAAAATATTTAAAAAATGTTTTCCCTGATTCCATATTTAAGGAAATGTTTTTAAAAGCTTTAATAGAAACGGATATACAAAGGATGATGGAAGTATATGAAGAGTTAGTAAACCATGTAATGAATCAGATGGGTGATTTTGATATTGATGGTTGGAAAATAAAAAGTCCTCTAATAGAATGAGTTTTACTTTCTTGGTTAGACTAAAAAGAAATAATTTTAATAAAACACTAGAAAATAGTGAGAAAATTCTATATATTTTTTATGTATAGTGGAGCTGGTGCAAAAACAAGACTGGTTCCATATTTTTATGTTATTATATAAATATAATAATAAATAAAACCTCATTATTTTATGAAAACGCTAACCAAATTTAGGACGATTATTCCATAACGCTTAAATAAAGGTAGTGATTCTTAGTAGGGGAATAGTGGGTTTTTCTCTTGATTTATTAAGGAGAAGGCTCGAAAAATGCACATAACTCTCATATAGATAGTTGATATTTTAATCTTTATGTAATTATGATACACTGCAATAAGGTAATAATTGATACAGAAAAGATGTACTCCTACGTTACTCCAGAGCTTACTGTGACAGCAGGAGAGCTTACATCCTTTCTGCAAATCTTAATATATAAGGAAGGTAAAAATGAGTAACAGACAAATTAAATCAGATGTTATCTTAATTGGTGCCGGAATCATGAGTGCGACTTTGGGGACAATGCTTAAAGAATTAGCACCAGATTGGAAAATTACAGTGTTTGAGTCGCTTGATAAAGCTGGTGAAGAAAGTTCTCACGAATTAAATAATGCGGGAACTGGGCATGCGGCACTTTGTGAGCTTAACTACACTTCAGAGAAAAAAGACGGATCAATCGATATTAGCAAAGCGATTAACGTTAATGAACAGTTCCATGTTTCAAGACAATTTTGGTCTTATCTTGTGAACAATAAACTAATCAGTAATCCACAAGACTTTATTATGCCTTTACCTCATATGAGTTTAGTACAAGGGAAAGACAATGTAGAGTTTCTGAAAAAACGTCATGAAACGATGGCGAAAAATCCTTTATTCCAAGGTATGGAATTTTCTGATGACCCAGAACAACTAAAGGAATGGATTCCTCTTATTATGCAAGATCGTCCAGCAGATGAAGCTATCGCTGCGACAAAAATTGACACTGGTACAGACGTTAACTTTGGTGCATTAACACGTATGTTATTCGACCATTTAAAAAACAAAGACGTTGACATCAACTACAATCACACTGTAGAAAGCATGAAACGTACTAGCGATGGTTCATGGGAAGTACGAGTGCACGACAAAAAAGGCTGTAAAATGGAATACCATACAGCAAAATTTGTCTTCCTTGGAGCTGGTGGAGGAAGCCTAGAATTACTACAAAAATCAGGTATTCCTGAAGGGAAACATATTGGTGGATTCCCAATCAGTGGATTATTCCTAGCATGTAAAAACCAAGAAGTTGCTGAGCAACATCACGCAAAAGTATACGGAAAAGCTAAAGTTGGTGCTCCACCAATGTCTGTTCCGCATCTTGATACACGCTATATTGATAACAAAAAATCTTTATTATTTGGACCGTTCGCAGGTTTCTCACCTAAGTTCTTAAAAACAGGTTCAAATATGGATTTATTTGCTTCTGTAAAACCGCATAATCTTACAACGTTATTAGCGGCAGGAGTTAAAGAGATGGGATTAACAAAATATTTAATCCAACAACTTATGTTATCTAAAGAACAACGTATGGAAGAGCTACGTGATTTCATTCCAAATGCTAAGAGCGATGATTGGGATATTATTGTAGCTGGTCAACGTGTACAAGTTATTAAAGATACTGAAGCTGGTGGTAAAGGTACGCTTCAATTTGGTACGGAAGTTGTAAGTGCTTCTGATGGCTCAATTGCTGCATTACTTGGAGCTTCTCCAGGTGCATCTACTGCTGTACACGTTATGCTTGAGGTAATCAATAAATGTTTCCCTCAACATGTTAACGAGTGGGAGTCAAAAATTAAAGATATGATCCCATCATACGGCAAGTCATTAGCAGAAAATCCAGAGCTTCTTAAAGAAATTAACGAAGCAACAGACGAAGCGCTTCGTTTAAAATAAAATTAGATGTAGAAACAAAGAATGTAAACGATTTGTTTCTAAAAAATAAAATAGAACCTTCATTCTAATTTTGGGTGGAGGTTCTATTTTTTAGGTTCTATAATATTTTTTGGGGTATTCGCACAATTCCACGCATAAAAAAAGCACAGATTCACCGATTTATATATACTTGAATTGTCGA
>NZ_MWSJ01000026.1 GCF_002237755.1 Lysinibacillus sp. KCTC 33748
GCAAAATTAAAAATGAGTCCGGTTCAATACCGAACTCATTTTACTCAAGCTGCCTAATGAAATAACCGTGTCTAACTTTTAGGGGTCACTTCAATAATTGTGGAAGGCATTAAAAAGAACTTTTAAATTTAAAATACTTGTTTTATAGCATTATTTAATTAATTTATAAGTTATTACTTAATACGGTACCCTCGATAAAAAGATTTAATAAGATAGCATTTCTTCAATATCTCTGATTAGAAAATTAATATCACTTTCGTAACTACTTAACTCCTTTAACATCATCTCAAATTCAGATTTAGCTTTCTCCTTTAACTCATTAGCTTCTAACACGGTTGCTATTCTATTCGACAATTGTTTCACTAATGGATCCAAATCTTTTGAAGCATCGATTAGTGGAAGAATAAAGTTTGATTTCAACTTTATATCATCTTCACTTCATCTTTATATGCTGCGTTTATATTAGAACTTGTAACACCCAATAGAACAATGAAAAGAGGTTTTAAAATGTTAAATCCTAAGACAAAATTATTCACTGTACTTGGAATGTCAACAGCATTATTACTAGGAGCTGGCAGTGCCTATGCTACTCAAAAAAAAGAAATAAATGAGTCGATAGAAACTGTAAATTCTATTAAAGCACCAATCCCTAAAGAAATTCAAACAATTAAAGAACCAACCCCTGAAGAAATCCAAAAAGTATTAGAAGGTAAACCTACACCTTCAAATATTAAAGTCGAAGGTTTATTTTCTTTAAACGGTAAACCTGATTATACTGCAGACTTTTATTTGAACGATGAAATTTTATTGTCTTTATTAAAAATAAACGCACAAGAATTAAAACAAGAATTGGCAACAGGAAAATCTGTAGTGGAGATTGCAGCTTCTAAAAACGTTACTAAACAACAAGTAATTAATGTCATTTCAAAAACACAGACTGATGTACAATTTCAGGGTGAAAATGTCGATAGTAAACAATATGAGCAAATGTTAAAAAATATTGAACCAAAAGTGATACATGTCATCGAGCATAAAACTGAAACTCCATGGTAAAAATAAATTAACTCATCAGTAATAAAATGACAAGATAAACATCGATAATAACATAATATACCAATAAAACGCGATTACTGAGCAAAAAGTAAAAGGGTGATACATATTATATTTGACTAATATGTATCACCCTTTATATATTATGACTTAATTCAAATCTATTTCCGTAGCTGAACCTGATTCTCCTCGTACACCCGCTATTCCCGCTCAACTTGCCTCTTCTTCTTCTAAAGCTCCTACTAATTTAAGCCCATCCGAAATTCCGAAAGTATTGGTTAAACAGAGGATCCAATTGATAAAATTGATGTAAGTGTAACAGGTGGGGATTTAGGAAAAATGTTGGGGATTGGACTAACTATTGCTAAAATAATGTTATTTCCCGCCCAGTTTTTTCTTGCTGAATCAGCAACTTTTTGTGATGCATTTTGGATAGCGCATCCTCCCAGCATCAAATTTGTAAAACGCTTTTTATCAATGATTTAAAGAAAATGTAATATCTATCTTTAATGGCACTTTTCAATTCGTGCCAGAAATGAGTTCATGTAACTTTATAAAAAGAACAGATTATACAAAGGGTTAACAAAACCATTTGTATAATCTGTATCCTTACTAATTCTATAATTAATGATATCACCGGTTTGATATGTTTTTAAAGTGGTAAGAAAATTTATTACCGTTTATTTGTACTCAATTACTTGTAATACTATTATTTCGATACATTTAGAATATTCTTCTATCGTTTCTTTTGTTTCTCATCCTTTAAACTGCACCTCTTTTTGTGCTTTAGCAATATCCACAATCACTTCTTGTGTAGATCCATTCTTAGATGATGCAATTTCTACAACCGATTTACCAGTTATCAATTCTTGTTTTAATTCTGTTGTATTCATATTTAATAAAGAAAATAGGTCCTTATTATTTAAGAATGCATTAGCAAAGTAATCAGGCTGATCATTCGTTGTAAACAAATCCTCATCAGTAAAACTATATTGAGTTGATAGCTCTTTACTTTCTTATTTTGTTGTATCATCCGTTTTTGTGTTGACTATTTATACGGGTTTTACTAACTCTTCTTTCTGAATTTGTTTAGCGTAGGTATACCCACAGCGCCTACTTAAAATGCTGTTGAAATACCAAGTGCAATGAATAAATTCTTTTTACTCATTTTAATCCCTCTTTTCATTTATTTGTACAACATAAATAATTATTGCAGAACAATGTACAGATAAAATCAAGATTAGGTGAATTCGGAATGAAACCTCCAACAGAATTTAAAAAGATGAATCCTATTCAATTTCGAATTCTAATCGCAACTTAGAATGCGAAGTCGCTTTTATGAATTGTCATTAGGTGGTACAATGACACGCCATCATTCTCTAGAAAGTAGATTGACAATTGTACTCGAGTGAAAAAGTGAAACTACCGTTTGTTTAAATTCTTTATTATACTTTTTTGACACACTAGTTAGACACGTCACCTCGTATTCTCAATTTTATTGATTTATATAATACATCCACCTAAATTTTTCACAATCGTTTATCGTTGTGGAAATTTAAAGGGAAATGAAGGAAGTCATTATAAACCCCAAACTTATACCCTCTTTCCTTATAAAAAGAAATAATGTTTGGAAGTACTTGAAGTGTTTGACTTACTTCGTGCATGAGTACAACTTCTATATCTCTCGAAGTTCCATTTTTAACGTTTTCTACAATTTGATATGGGTTATTTTTCAATTTCCAGTCTAAAGAATCAATTGTCCAATCCCATACTTTAATATTCGCTTCTACAATTTGGTTGCGCAGTTGTTCATTATCTAAGCCTGGAACTGAACCATATGGAGCTCTAACTAATTTAGGATTTTCACCTGTAAGATCATGAATTATAGCAATTGTTTCATTCATTTCTTGTACAAATTTACCGTCTGTGTACAAACGTTTACTATTATGTGTCATGCTATGTGCTCCTACATAATGCCCTTCAGACGTAGCTCGTTTTACATTGTCTTGTAAATTCGTATTCTGTAAATTAACCCCTTGCATAAAAAAAGTTGCTTTTACATCATGTTCTTTTAATACATCTAAAAATCGTCCCGTCAATTGACTAGGACCATCATCAAATGTTAGATATACAACTTTTCCTACGGGTTTAATCGATAGTTTATTCTCTATTTTAGGCTCCTCTTTTATGACTTCACTTTGTTCCTTTGGTGCTATTTGTTTACTTTGTTCCGTTGCAATTATTTTGACAGATGATGCTTCGGGCTTCTCTCTCATATAGAACATTAGAATAGTAGTTAAAACCATTCCTATTATTATCCAACTTTTCATGATAATTTTTCGTGATGTTTTTGTTTTCAAATTGTTCAACCTCTCCTCTTCAAAAGTTAGTTTAATTGAACAATATAAAGATAAAATGCAGATTGTGTCGAGTTAAATTAAAGAAGATTACTGACTCTATTTAATTGAATGGTGTATGATAACTTTCCTTTCTCAACGGTTCATCGATTTATCTTTGAACCTAAAGCACAGTCAGGAATTAGTTTTACTTCATATTTATCCTTTCTTCATTTTATCTTTATCTAGGTATCTTACTATTGGTTCACGTTAAGCAGTTGAATTTAATAGTTGGAGTATGAAAAAAATGAAGAAAAATAGTTGGAAGTATCTTTTAGTATCTATTAGTTGTGCTAGTATTGTTTATCTAATGTATGTTACTCAAGGTAATCGTGCTGAGATAATTGAAATTGACAATACTATAGTAGAAAGTAGTACCATTGATTTATTAGAAGGAAAAAACATTGTGATTGATCCTGGCCATGGCGGCGTTGATATTGGCACAACTGGCTTAACCTATGGAACAAGAGAAAAAGAGGTGAATCTTACAGTAGCACTAAATATTAAGCAGGAGCTTGAAAAAAGAACAGCCGCAACAGTCATCCTAACACGTGATAAAGATATAGATTTAGGGCGTAATCAAATAGAAGCTTTACAAAAAAGAATTCAAATTGCCGATGATGCTTCAGCTGATTTGTATATTAGTATTCATCACGACGCTTTTACCGATCCTAGTGTTAACGGAATAACTGTTCATTACAGCTCACATCAAAATAAGGGTGAAAATTTAGCTAAAATCCTGCTAACATCTATCTTTAGGCAAAGTAATGATGCCAAAAATCGTGGTGTAAAAGACAGTGATTTTTATGTTTTAAAGAACAATTCTGCTCCTGCAGTATTACTAGAACTGGGCTTTACGTCAAATAAAGAAGATGAAATCCGAATGGTTTCTAAAGATTTTCAAAGCAAAACTGCTATATCTATCGTAGATGGGATAATTGAATTCTTTACAAAATAAAAACAATATGAAATTATGTAGCTCCATAAAAAACAGCTCATACGAATGGTTTATAAAACCGTTTGTATGAGCTGTTTTTCACTCTTTAATTGGTAGATAAAAATAAAACTGTACGCCATTATTTGTATTGCAAACACCGTATTCTACCCCATGTAGCATTAATATATTTTTCGAAATTGCCAGTCCTAAGCCAGTACCACCGTCTGACCTTTTTCTAGAAGCATCAATCCGATAAAAGCGCTCCCAAATTTTCTCTAGATGTTCTTTTTCAATATGAGCACCTTTATTCTCCACACTTATTTTCACCAGTTCTCCTTTCACCTCCAACGCCAAAATTATTCTTTCTTGCAAAGGAGAATATCGGATAGCATTTGTCAAAAAATTCGTAAGAACCTGTTCGATATGGCGTTTGTTGGCTTCTACTTTAATCTGTGATACATGGGTTTCAACTTGCAATTGTTTTTGTTGTATTTCAGGCATTAATTTTTCGCAAATCTCTTCTAATAGTGAATGAATATAAAAAGAATCTATTTTCATTTTATATGTTCCCGATTCATACTTTGCTAATTCAAGCATATCGATAATCAATAAATCCATCTTATCAACTTCTTTTTCCAATGCATCGAAATAATACTCTTTCTTATGTTTTGCAACATTCCCTCTCAATATTGTTATACAGCTTTTCATAATACTTAAAGGTGTTTTTAATTCATGTGATACACCAGAAATAAACTCTTTACGCGTATTTTCTAGCTTTTTTTCCTTTTCAATGTCTTGCTGTAACTGTTCAATATACATACTTAACCCGTTCGAAAGTAAGTTGATATTCCTCGATAAATTTCCAATTTCATCATTTGAATGAACAGCAATTGTCTCAGAAAAATCTAAATTCGCTATTTTCTCCGTTGTATGAGTAATCCTTAATAATGGCTTTGCAATTTTTATTGAATAGTAATAAGATGCCAATAATATTAATAAAGAAACAAAAGCAACAATGTAAATATAATATTCTTCAATCATTTGCACAGCTTCATCAACTGGTTGTAGCGAAGTCATTGAAAATATATATGAATTCGTTTCATCTGATTTTGCAATTAAAATCTTATATTTAATATCATTTTGTTCATAATTAATTAGTTGTGTAGTGAAATTAGGAAAATCAAGTTTATCTAATAATAACTTATTTTGAAAATCTTTAATTTGCTCTAAAAATAATGAATTAGAATAAATGACGTTGGATAAATCATTACTTTCTGGAAGTTGAATATTAATAATTTCCCCTCCTAGATTAACCAAATCAGAATTTTCATTAGATATAAATACTTCTTTTAAATTTTCCCTAGTTCCTCCTATTTTTTCATAGAGCATATTATTTGTGAAAGTAAAAGATTTTGCCAATATATTTTGATTTCTACTATCCGCTTCATTATTAATATTTATTTCGGCTGGTTCAATCATTATTTCGATTGGAATTATTTGCGACTCTTTCAAGAATCCAATTATATATACTTGACTGTTCTTCAATAATGATTCCGACAACTGGACCGAATTATCCTCATCAATCATATATAAAGGAACTTTAGTTGTTTTCATACCAATTAGTTTTTGATAATACTCATTTAACTGTATTTCAATGTAGAAATCATCCTCATGCTTTAAAAGACCATACTGATCCAATATTGTAATCCAAGCATTATTTTTTTCAGCAAAATCTCTTTCAAGCTGCTGAATTTTTGCAATGTCGTTACTATTTTTACGATATTCTTTTTCAAATACAGTTAAATTGGATTCTAAATCTTCTACTTTTTTATTCATATAAAATTGTTTGAAGAATATTGTTTGTCCGACAAAAATGGTAGCCAATATAAGTATACAAAGCATTGTTGTTAATAAAAACAACTTAAATACAATTCCTCTTTTCATCGTATTTCCTCAAATTTATAACCTGTTCGAACAATCGTTTTTATACATGTGGAATGGTCGCCTAATTTGTTTCGCAAGTTTCGCATGTGACTATTAATCGTTCGGTCATCTCCAATATGTTCATAACCCCATACTTTTGTTATAAGCTGCTCTCTAGTTATAACTATCCCTTTATTTTCCATTAAATACAATAGCATTTCATATTCTGTATGCGTTAATGAAATCTCTTCATTATTTACTTGTACTGTCCTAGACGGAATATAAATTTTAATGCCGCCGCTTTCTAGATAATCACCTACTACACCATTTTTCTGTTCCCGTTGATGTAATAACCTTTTGGCACGTGCTAATAAAACTAGTGGATTGTAAGGTTTCGTTACATAATCATCGGCTCCTAATTCAAAACCTAATAATGTATCATCTTCATCTGTACGAGCAGTCAACATAATAATTGGGATATTTGAAGTTTTTCTAATTCGTCGGCAAATAGTCCATCCATCTAATTTAGGTAGCATAATATCTAATATAATTAAACTAAGCTCATTTTCTTGAAATACCTTTAGTGCCTCTTCACCATCTTTAGCTTCTAAAACCGAATAACCTGCATTTAGAAAATAATCTTTAAGAATTTCTCGTAAAATATCCTCATCTTCTATAATTAATATTGGATCAATCATTTTTATCCCCTGCTTAATTATTTAATATTCTAAGTTCATTCTAACCAAGATTAAATGTAAGTAACATTTAATCTATTTATATGAACTTTACATGTCCATATTAAGCGAGTAAGTAAGTTGAATCAACGTCATTGCCATATCTTTATTTAATCTTCATATCAGGTAAAATCTATGCAAATAATTCATTCTTTTCTGGATATCTAATAAAAAGCTGTTGAGAAATAAAATGCACCCTTTGTGAAGAACTTGTAAAATGAAGTTAGGCAACTTGTTGAAGCTCCTGCCTGTACTTTGCTGGCGGCAGCTTTTTCCCCTACTGAACAGATGCCCAATTTATTGAAGTTCAGTTCCATCTGATTCCCCAGTTGAATAAAAAAGGAGCCGTTTAGGCAGCTCAAAGATGTTCAACTAATACGAACATCCCCTTTAGCTGAATAAGAGAAATTTTAAAGTTTCATTTTTAATCCATCGTGCGGTGCTATAATACCTATTCGTTCAGAAACAAGTAAAGCATTGAACCAAGTGACAACCGCATTCTCTTGCACGATGTTGCCCATCGTTTAAGTTCAGTTCCTATCCCTTTCCCACGTCCAGAAGAGGATGTTTACATATGCTTAAAAGTCACCATATATCCTAGAGGAGGAATAAGATAGAAAGTAATTCGGGATATTATATCTTTACCTCCTTCCTCAAAAAGGGGAAATAAGAAAAAGCAACCTCTTATTTTAAGAAAGATTGCTTTCTTGTAAATAATATTCATATTCTTTGACTCTTCTATAAAATGTATTACTCTTCATCCCTACTTTTTGTATTGCCTCTACTGCAGTAATTTTATGATTTTTCCACGCTTGATTCACGTCTCCAACTTTTAGATTCTCTTCTGCTCCTGGGCGACTGTACTCTTCTTCGATGAAACTCTTTATCACCTAGCCTTATATAAGATTCGTGTTACTCGGACTGGTGTTTTGCCTCCAGATTCCGCGTCACCACGGACACCCTTGCTTTTGGCTAACCTCTACTTCTGTCTTCGTGGTTTGGGACTTGCACCCTATAGTTCATACGCATGCCGGGGCACATTAAAAACCAACCTTATTTATTCTCCCAGATTAAACGGAAAGGAGATCTTGCGGATAGCTTCAATTTTTTAATAAAAAAACAGAAAGTTCTGGCTTACTCCAGAAGCGTATAGGCATTCTTGTTGTACCAATACCTCGATTTACATACAACTGCAATGGTTTTGATTTCCCCTTTAATGAATACATGCCTTCTACATATTGTTTTGCTAATGAAGTAGTGATAATAGGGCCAATGAATGGAAGTTGTACTTGTCCTCCATGACTGTGACCAGATACTTGAAAATCAACTGAATACTTAAGGACTTCATCTACTGCATCGGGTTCATGCACTAACAATATGTTAAAGTCCTTCTCTTGTAAGTGTTGAAGGGTATGCTGCACTTTTGGCTTGCCAAGTAAAAAATCATCAAGACCAGAAATCGTAATATAGTCATCATTGCTTGCCTTAATTTTTATAGTTTCATTAACTAAAACTGTAAAACCCGCTTCCTCCATATACTGTTCGTACAAATACCCTCCGCCGCCTCCACGGTCATGATTACCGAACACTGCATATTTTCCAAGAGGTGCGTGAATTTGGGACAAAATAGTTTGTGAGTATTTTCTTTCGGAAGTATACTCATGAAACTTGTCAATTAAATCACCTGTAAAGACTACAATATCGGGGTTAATTTCATTTATTTGATCGATTAGCATTTTCTGCTGCTTATGAGAAAAATTCGGTCCAAAGTGTGTGTCAGAGAATTGCACAATCTTTACATTTTGAAAACTTTCAGGAATATTAGGATTTTTGATATCAGTCCATGTAATAGACAATGATTTTGTTTCAAAGTGGGACGCGTATAAATAAGTAGCGATAGGAAAAATGAAGATTATAAGGGAAATAACACATTTCCACTTAATTTTCTGTTGAAACATCCTTCTTATTAACGGCTTCAATGGAGTGATTAATTTCACCATTGATACCCTATTTTTTTGTGTGTTTTTCGTATTACCTTTCATTTGTCACCTCTATATTTATCATAAAAAACTACAATTTATTTAATGTTGTAGCATCTTATTGTTACAGGAAGTTGTCATTTTGGAGATTTATATAAAAGAGATTCAAAGAATCAATCACGATTAGCAATTTAATAACAAACTAAAATTGCTATCTCTCCCCTATTGAATACCCCTTGTTAAACTCTGCTTATTTGTCACTTTCACGTAACATTGGTTCAGTAGTATATATAACGAGGTGATAATATGAGAGAAATAAATCAAAGGAAATGGCTGAGAGGAAAATTCAAAATGATAGCCTCCCTTGGGTGTTTTTTAACAGTAGCACTTGCTGCTGGTTGTAGTTCCTTAGAGCAAGAAAAGAAACATGAAATACAGGAAGTTAAGGAGGTAGAGAATGATTTTTGGACTGAACAACGAAAAGGAACAAACTTTATGAATTCTTCTTCTTTACCGAAAAATTATGAAGAAGCGAATGGATTCAATATTGAATTTATCCGTTTAGCACCTGATAAATGGGCAAAAGATAGAGGCTTCTTATTTAATGACGAACCTGACCCTAGTCCTAATAAGGATTTCTTAATCGGTAATGCAGATCAATATGAGGGAATTGTTGAAGAAGATTTTATAAAGTTAAAAGAGGATTTGGATGCAGCATATGCAAGAGGGTCAAAAGTTGTACTGACTGTTCTAAGTCTTCCAGGAAATCGTTGGAGGCAGTTTAATAACTATGAAAATGACGACCGTATTTGGCAAGACTTTAAATATCATGAGCAAGCAGCACTTTTTTGGAAAGATCTTGCCTTCCGTTTGAAAGATCATCCTGCAGTGGTTGGATATAACGTAGTGAATGAGCCACACCCTGAAACAGCTACGGGATTTAATGATTTTTGGACTGAAGATTATAACAAATGGTACAACAAATTGGAAAATACTCCTGCAGATTTAAACCTGCTTTATGGAACAATTGTAGATTCGATACGAATTGTAGATTCTGACACACCAATTATTTTAGATTCAGGTTTATTTGCCACTCCATGGGCGATTAAATATTTAAAACCAATAGATGACAATAATGTGTTATATGCTTTCCATATGTATGAACCTTATGAAATGACAAGCCAAAATAGAAAAAAAGGATTCACATACACTTATCCTGGTAAGGTAAAGGTTGGTGAAGATCAAGCAGAAAAAATGTTCGATAAAGCTGCATTGAAAGATTTTTTAGAACCAGTTGTACAATGGACAGAGCAACACAATATACCAAACAACCGAATTATTGCTGAAGAGTTTGGAATTAACCGAATGGTTGGCGGTGCCGATCAATATATAAAGGATTTAATCGATATTTTCGATGATTATGGCTGGCACTGGGCATTTTATGCATTTCGTGAAGATACGTGGGAAGGTATGGATTTTGAATTAGGAAGTCAGCCAGTCAAGGAGGCCTATTGGAAAGCTAAGGATAATGGCAAACTACCGGATAGAAAAGATATAGAGGTTGATAATTCGATTTGGGATGCATTGAAAAAAGGACTGAACAAATAACCTTATTCTTTTACACATAGGTTTAGTAAAAATTATTTATTAGTAGTACAAACTATAGTTTGTACTACTTTTTTTAGAAAGAAGCGAACAAAGTATTCATTAATGATATTAAAGGTTTTTCATCTAATCTTATTCTTTTGTAAAATGACTGTAACATTCCTCTTTTAAAATACATGTAATAAATTCATTTAAAAAGAGGTTATATAATGAAAAGAATCTGCAAATATAAAAAATACAATGTGTTTATAATTATTCTAGTAGTTAGTTTAGCTTTACTTTCTGTTTTTTTTATAAGACCATTTCAGAAAGAAAATAGAGAAATTCGTTTTATAGATGAAATCGCTCCTATAGCTGTAGAATTAAACCAACAAACAGGAGGAGTATTACCGAGCATAATAATAGCTCAGGCTATATTAGAATCAAATTATGGTGAAAGTGAATTGGCTGTAAAAGCAAATAATTTATTTGGGATAAAAGGTAGCTACAATGGCATGTCAGTAAAAATGGCAACTATTGAATATAAAAATAATAAAAGTTATACAATAGAAGCTGAATTTAGAGCTTATCCAGATTTGAAAAGTGCCTTAATTGACCATACTAAATTATTTTTAGAAGGAACGAGTTGGAATAAGCATCAATATTATGATGTTCTTGCTGCAGCGAATTATCAGGAAGCAGCACATGCCTTGAAGAAAAATCATTATGCCACAGACCCTATATATCCAGAAAAATTAATTGCTATTATAGAACAGTATAATTTAGAGAAATATGACAATTAGGAGATAAATATATGAATGTACTTATCGCTGATGATGAACTAGATATGTTAAGGATTTTACAAAGTTATTTCAAAAAGGAAGGCTTTACGGTATTTACGGCTACAAATGGTTCAGAGGCACTTGATATTTTCTATAATGAAAAAATTGATTTGGCCATTTTGGATTGGATGATGCCAGAAAAAGATGGGATTACCGTTTGCCGCGAAATGAAGAAGAATCAAAAAATTAAAGTATTGATACTAACAGCTAGAGATACAGGAGAGGATGAATTTATCGCTCTATCTGATGGCGCTGATGATTATGTAAATAAACCATTTTATCCAAAAGTTTTATTAATGAGGGCAAAAAAATTGTTGCAAATGGAATCCATTCAACGAATAAACGATGTTTCATTTGATATTTCTAGCAAACGCGTATGGAAATCTGGAGAAGAATTGATTTTAACAAAGACTGAATTCGAGCTTTTACGTATATTTAGCCAAAATAGAAGACAAATATTAACGAGAGATCAACTACTTGATTTAATATGGGGTATAGACTATGAGGGTGATCCACGGACAGTAGATACACATATTCGACGTCTACGTGAAAAAATTGGAGAGGATATTATCCAAACACATCGAGGCGTTGGATATAGTACAAGGGAATGAAAAGAAAAATTGGAACAAAATTAACGATATATATAACTCTTGTTGTTATCATCACATTTAGCATCTCACTTGCGGTAAGTCATTTTTTTCTACCGAGGTATTATCTTCATCAATTGAACAAAAACGTAACTAATGCTTTTTCAGTGTACCAGGAATTTGAGGATAAGAGTTTGGTGGAGCATCGATTTGATGTAACTATTCTTTCAGTATCGCTAGAAGATAATATTAATGTCCTGAATGAAAATTTAAAACAGCAACTTGCAAGAGAACATATTGCACTTAATAAATTTTGGGTTTCTGAAGAAGTATTACAAAAAGTTAATGAGGATAAAATTGTGGGCAAGGTTTACAATCAGGGAAAACAAAAGTCCAGTTTTATCGCACATTATTCAAAAGAAGGTAATCAGCTAATTATGATTGGAGCCTCTATGGCTAATTTTATTGATATAGCCTATTTTATTAATCGTTTTAACATCTTCTTTTTGATAGTCAGTATCTTAGTGATTATTATAATTACTGCCTTTCTATCCCGAAAACTAACAAGACCGTTAAATGAACTTAAAAAGGTTGCAAAAGAAATTGGCGAGTTGGATTTTAAACAGGCTGAAATTCGAACAGGAGATGAAATTGAGGACCTTGCAAAAAGTATTAATAAAATGAGTAAGGCACTCGAAAAAGCGCAACAGGATTTATCTAAACGGAACATTGACTTAAAGCAATTTATGATTGGTTTAACTCATGAGCTTAAAACTCCTTTAGCATTAGTTAGAGTATATTCCAGTGGAATTGAAGATGGTATGGATGATGGAACTTATCTTACAACCATTAACAAGCAAGTTGATAGAATGGAAAAAATAATAACAGATATGCTTTATTTCGCCAAAACAGAAGAAAACGATTCAAATAAAACTAACTTTGATTTAATTATGTTGATTAATGAGCTATTGGATAATTATCGACATATACAAAGGGAAAAACAAATTTATTTTAAAACTGAAGTTACTGAATTTATGCTGACGACTGAGCAAGATAAAGTACGTTTCATTTTTGAAAATATGATTAGTAATGCTGTCAAATACGCTTCTGAGAATCAAATTCAAATTATCTTTCACCAAGACGGTGTATTTGAAATTAGTAATGATACTACGCTTACAGATATTTCTAGAATATGGCAACCTTTTTATGTTGGAGAAAGTTCTCGTGACAAGAACTTTTCAGGTACTGGGCTCGGACTTGCAACTGTTAAAAGCCTTGCTGAACAATTAGGATATAAAACGCAAGCTACCCTTTCTAATGGTAATATCAAATTTAAAATCGATTTTGGTAAATCATGATATCTTAGTACCATCAGGAGTATATTTTTTAGCATTAGTTATTTTATTGTCTAAAATGAACTTTAATAAAAGCTCGCCTGCTTCGAGCATGACATCCCCTGCATACTGAGTCATCGCCAAAACTTAAGCAATACATTCATCTGTCAATCGTTTCGGAGATGACAAGTTATTAATATTCGTAATTTGATTACAAGCTTACTTTTTAAGTATAATCTTCCCTAAAATAAGATTAAGTATATCCTTGCCAACGCGGCAAAGATATATATTTAAAATCACAATCGAGTAGGAGGGAGTGATTAACTCCCGACCTCTCACACCACCGTACGTACGGATCCGTATACGGCGGTTCAATTAAGATGAATAACGCAAAGTTTCGTAACGAACTTGCAGACTTTTCAGCCCTTGGCTTTCCCAATAGGAATTGCCGAGGGTTCTGTGTAATATGGGGCTTTTTGAGATGCGCCAGTATCCCTTTCGAGTATTTCCCCATTCGTATGCTTTTCCGTATGGAACTTTTAAACGAATGAGGTTTCTGACTCTGGTTCGGGGTTTCTTCCAATTCTTCCAAAGACACATTCGCAACCTTCTCTTAATCCAACTGTCTAATCTGTTGAATACTGAAGGGGTATCTGCGAGCGCAAAATATCCACACCACCCAATTAGATATTGGTTTAATTTCTTGATACGATATTCCATTGGAAATGGCATCTTTCTAGAGGTAATTTCTCGTATTTTCTTCTTCATTCGCTGAAGGCTTGTTTTCGCTACTCGAACTTTTGGTTCCTTATGGTACGAAAAACTAAAACCCAAGAATTTTCGATTCCATGGTCGGTCTACCGCTGATTTGGACTCATTCACTTTCAAGCGTAGTGTTCCTTCGACGAATCGCTGTACGCTTACTATTGTACGCTCTCCCGCACGTTTACTCTTCATATAGATATTGCAGTCGTCTGCGTAGCGAAACGAATTTATGACCACGTTTCTCTAACTCTTTATCAAACTCATCTAACACGATATCAGAAAGAAGTGGACTTAATGGTCCACCTTGCGGTGTTCCTTCCTCTGTACTTGAAACAACTCCATTTATCATGACACCTGCTTGGAGATATTTACGGATAAGTTTTAATAATGATTTATCGTGAATTCTTTTCGCCAATGTTGCCATTAATCAGTCGTGGTTGACCTTATCAAAGAATTTCTCTAAATCCATATCCACAACCCAACGATATCCTTCTTTCATATAACCCTTCGCTTTTCGGACTGCGTCATGAGCACTCCGATTTGGTCTGAATCCATAACTGCTGTCCGAGAAAGTTTGGTCATATTCCTTTGATAATATCTGCGATATAGCTTGTTGAATCAAACGGTCTGTCACGGTTGGGATTCCTAATAGACGCACACCGCCGTCTGGTTTCGGGATTTCGACACGAAGTACTGGTTGCGGTTCATAGGTTCCCGTTAGAATTTGCGCTTTAATGGATTCCCAGTTTTCGAGGATGTGCTGACGTAAGGTTTGTACGGGCATCATGTCTACTCCCTGGCTTCCTTTATTCGCTTCCACTCGCTTTAATGCTTGTATCATTTTCGGACGTGCTAGAATTTGATTCAACATCACCATTTCGTTCCTTTCCGTGAATAGATTGTCTTCTTATGCCCACCTGAACTACACCCTCTGCAAATACCCTCATGGACTTCACCATTACTTTCTAAGCGTGAGGTTTCCCTGTTTTCTGTGTTTATTCATTCAAGGTGGAATGCCAAGGGCTATTCTCTCTTAGTTGTTCAGCCCTTCCGATTAGTTCTAGACCCAATCGTACTATGACCTCTGCTGACTTCTGATGGTTCAGCTACTTGTCACCAAGTAATTTATGAAGGGTACTTCACGTTTCCATCAGACCTCCCCGGGTAAGCACATGCACTTTCACACCATCTATCCGCCTCATTTACTCGATATGACCTTCGACAGAAAGGACTTTGTTTTGAATTGCAAACTCATCCAATCATACCTAGCCTTATATGAGATTCGTGTTCCTCGGACCGGTGTTTTGCCTCCAGCTTCCTTCAGATTCCGCGTCACCACGGACACCCTTGCTCTTGGCTGACCTCTACTTCTGCCTTCGGGGTTCGGGACTTTCACCCTATAGTTCATACGCATGCCGGGCGCACAAATAAAGAATAAAGTTTCCGAATGGAAATTTTATTCTTTAAGTCAAAGACGGATATGTGACATAAAGGATAAAATTTCCGATATATAAACCATAAGAGTAGTAAGGATTTATAGCAATAAATTTGTTGGAAATTATATATGTATAGGTAATTTTTTTCTCAATAGATATCTCGACTTTAGGAAATGTTATTCTTTATTTCCTTACTTTAGGAAGTGTTTTGCTTTATATTCTAACTTTAGGAAATTTAATGATTTAATCCATACAAAAAATTACATGAATACTTGCAGGAGTCCATAAACGGTTGATATTCTCCGCTTCAAAACGAAAATAGAAGGGTTGAACGTAAAGCTTTAGTCGTTCAATCCTTCATAAATTTAACTTATCTGTTGTATCTTTTTTAAACTGTATATCAATCAAAATTTTAGTAATTTCGCCATATTGAATTGTACATTCATATGTCCCTTATTTAAAACTTATCATAATCTGCTTCAGTAAAAAATTGCGTTTTCTATAAAGTGCAAACAAAGTATTTCGTATTAAAAGTAAAAATTACTACTATATCCTCAGAGTTCATCTAACTCTAAAATAAGCACATTATCTTTTAATAATAGTTGAGAATTATCATATTCCATTAATGCACAGACTTGGATATTTATTCCATTTTTCACCTTATCATCTTTACAAATTAACGCACGTAAGTTTTTTTCCTATATTAGTTAAATCTAAATAGGTGATTTTTACAGCTGAAATTTCATTTTCGAAAGGCTTATAAAGTGGAGGCTTGTATGAACTTGGAAGCTTGAACTTATCATAAATATTGCACATCCATATTCCAAGTTTTTAAGTGTATTTCAAAAACTTTTCAACTTCATATTTTGAACGATTATTAATCGCATTACAAAAAGTTTGATATGAAGGAATATCAATATTGAATTCCTCGCATTTAACAAGTAATTCGCGATAAACTTGTTTTGCAGATTTTAGTTTAATTGTTTCATAACTATCTTATAATTCTATTCATTAACTCAATAGTATCTTGGGGTGACTTTGAATTTCTATTTCCTCTTTTTTAGTTTGAGGGAGAAGACCTACAAATCCATTTCCATGCAACTCTTTTGCGGCTTCGTATTTTTTTACTCAATTTCTAAGTGTTCTTTCTGTAACTGTTAATTCTATTTCTTCACCTTTTAAGGAATATCTTAATTAAGTTTTTCCATTCTTGGTTAACATTTTAGTCCTGCTTTCAAAAAGAATTAATTGCATATTTTTATTATATGTAATTAATTCTTTTTATTTATATCCTAGATGAGTTACTATCTCTTTCCCCCCTTCTCTTACTTCCATTTATAGAAATAAAGAATCAGAAGAATTTAATTCCTGCTTTATTTTAAATGGGCTTGGATATATTCCCTTTTGATGTAAATCATTTGTAATTCTACGGACTTCCTTTAAGGAAAATTCTATCTTCCCTCGTTGTATATGGTTTCAAAAAACTTTTACGCCGTTATGTTCGTATTGTTTAACCCAATTAACGATTGATTTATGATCTACACTGATTGATTCCCAACTTCTCTATAACTTTCTTTGCTGCTTAAATAGCATAAAACAGCTTCTTATTTTTCCTCAGCAGTAAATTTACCTATAGAAAAACTGCACCTCCAATTGTTAGAGTGTGTCTAACGATTGGGGCGCAGTTCAGATTTATTACACTAACTTTTTGGGTGCAACACCTTACCAGACTAATTTTGGGCAAACTTCATATAAAATAACCAATTCTAACTTTTCAGGGTCACTTTAAATGTTATTTTACAATAGGGTTACAGTTAATATTTTTCGACTTTTCTTTAGTGGGGTTATTCATATCTTTTATTTCTAACTTCTTTTTGCTTAAGTAAACTGCTCGATCCGATTTTTTTGCAACTTCTTGTGAATGCGTAACAACAATTACACATTTACTCTCTTGATGGGCGAGCTCCTGAAACAACTCAATAATCTCTTTTGCTGTTTCTCCATCAAGGTTTCCTGTTGGTTCATCAGCAATAAGTAAATCCACATTGCAAGATAGTGCTCGAGCAATTGCTACACGTTGTTGTTGCCCGCCACTTAGTTGCAAAACGTTGCGTTTCGCTTCTACTTCTGTGAGTCCTACCTTCTCTAGTAATTCTAATGCTCTTGCTTTTTTATTTTGTACCTTCACACCTGTAATTTCCATTGCCGTTAGTACATTCTGAAGAGCAGTCATATAGGTAATCAAATTATAGGATTGGAAAATTACAGATACATTTTGATTACGGTATCGATCCAAACCAATTTTTCGAATATCCTTGCCATTATATAGTACATAACCATTCTTAGGTATATCCAGCCCACAACCTATGCTAAGAGTTGTAGTTTTACCAGATCCAGATGGCCCTAAAATCGTATAGAAAAGCCCTTTTTGAAAAGAAAAATTAACATTCTCTAGTATCGTTACTTTTTTTCCGTTACTTTCATAATAATAATCTAAGTTTTTAAATTGTAAAATCGTCTCCATATCGAGCCTCCTTATTCATCTTTTAAAAGGATTTGTTTTGGATTTAAACGCAGAATAGATAATGCTGGAAGAAGAGTGGCTAATATAGCAATAGCTAGTCCAATTCCCCCCATTTTTCCTAAATCCGCTCCTGTTATACTTACATCAATTTCATCAATTGGATCTTCTGTGTCATTTTGTAGCGTACCACCAGGTCCAGATACCATAACTGTACTACTATTTTGCGGATTTTCTTCTTCTTCGCTTGCTGTAGCAATTTCGCTCGAAAGTAAGCTATCCCCTATAAATTGAGAAACTTTAGCTCCTGTTGCTAGAGATAATGCAAATGCTAAAATAGCAATACATACTACTTCCACCATGAACTGCGCCATCAGTTTCCATTTTTTCTCTCCAATGGACAATAGAATTCCCATTTCCTTACGACGTGCTTTAATCGATAACATAATGATTAATCCTAAGATAATAGCACCTGCAATAGATACAATATAGATAATCATTTGAGAAGTAGAAGAGATATTTTCGATAGGACCAATCATTTGTTTGTACAATGAATCATGTGCGTCTAACTTAAAATACTTAAAATCAATATCAGATTGTTTTGCTTCTTTTTTAAATGCATCAATGTCTAGTGGATCGTTCATGAAGTACACGACTTGAATACTACTTATATTACCTTCATCTGCTTCTAATTTTTTTAAAGTAGAGTGAGGCATATATAGCTTATTAGCTGGATCCATTATAGGAGGGGGATTTTGGCCCAGTCCTTGTTCTGCCGTTTCATAAATACCAATAATTTCAACTTCAAGGGTTTTCTTCTTATCCCCTGATTGAATTTTAACTTTATCTCCTACTTTTAATTTGTTTTGTTCCGCTAATCTTTTTTCCATTAAAGCTACATTCTTATCTTCCATTTTTTCTGTAATTGGTTTCCCATCAATGATTTTACTTTTTCCATTTTTAAAACTTTCTTGTAATAAAGTCTTCCGAACTCCTTCTATCATAAAAGAAGAATTCATATCTATTTCTATAGCTGAACCTGCTGACCCTCCTCGTACACCCGCCATTCCCGCTCTGCCTGCTCCTGCTCCTCCGTCGTCTTCTCCTTCTTCTGGAGCTCCTACTAATTTAAGCCCCTCCGAAATTCCCAAAGTACTAGTTATATAATTATAGTCTTTTACATACTGGGACTTCGCTAACTGCTCTGCTTCTTTTATGTTGAGATCTGGCACAATAGGCATTTCGCCAGTTTCCCTTGCTTGTTTTCCTAATTTATCAAAATCAAGACCTAAAGTAACATCTGCGCCAAGTTTTTTTCTTGCTGAATCAGCAGCTTTTTGTGATGCATTTTGGATCGCGAATCCTCCCAGCACTAAATTTGTAACAATCAGGAATACTGCCATCAAAATTAATGATGTTCCTATTCTTTTTTTCATACTAAGAATTGCTCGTTTTATAAAATTCATTTTTCCTAACCTCCTTGATAGTTGTTATTCTAAATATGCTATCTGGAGTTTGTATGGAGTTAATCAGGAGTTTACCTAGAGATGTAAAAAAACACTTGTTCCATTTATAAAAGTAAGTCATTTAAGGTAAATCGCAATCCTTTTTGATATGCATTTAGAATATTGCTTCATTACATTTCCTACCTTACACTTGCGTACTTATTTATGTACGGTGCTGACTTTAATTTTTGTTATCTCCTTCTGTCTTGTGTCTTTATGTATAAAACATGTCTCTTGAATCTGGAGCTAGTATGAAATAAATATAGTTTTCCAGTAAATTTTTTATAGTATTTCATTGTATTCTAATACATCTCCACATCAACTCCAGATTAGAAGGATATAATTGCTACGAGAGGTGATATAAAGATGAACTATCCTATTCTAGTGGTAGAAGATGATCAAGAAATTCAAGAATTAATTAAACAATTCTTAATGACACAACAGTATATAGTTGAAGTTGGATTAGAGGGAATGAAACAATTTAATAAACAATCCTTTGATTTAATTCTTTTCGATGTAATGATGCCAAACCTGAATGGATTTGAAGTAGTCAGAATGATTAGAAGTCAGTCGACTGTAGCCATTTTTATGCTAACAGCATTAGAAGATGAACAAAATCAAGTGAAAGTCTTTAATCTTGGAATCAATGATTATATTACGAAACCTTTTTCTTTTCATGTTTTGATGAGACGAATCGAAGCAGTACTGAGAAGAAGCTATAATCAAAGTATAAATAATCATTTCGAGATACATGTTGATTGCGATGCATATAAAGTATATGTAAATGAGGTGGAAACTCCCTTAACGACAAAAGAATTCGAAATTCTACAGTTACTACTTCGAAATGAGAAAAAGGTACTCACAAGAGAAAGCATCGTAGAAAAGGTTTGGGGATACGAATATCACGGAGAAACTCGAATGATTGATACACATATTAAAAACATACGAAAAAAATTAGGTACATCTTATATTAATACAGTAAAGGGCATTGGTTATAAAATCGATGAATAAACTCTTAAAAACCTTGAAGATGAAGCGAATTACCTACAAACTCTTTATAACTACATCACTCATTTTGTTTGCCTTTGCAACCCTGATTTATTTAACTTTATACTTCTTTCTCCCTAAATTTCATGAGCAATACAAAACCGATCAGCTCCAAATAGGAATCGAAGAAATAATAAATAAATCTAAAGTTATTTCGTTTCAAAATGCAATACCACTTTTTGATGAATACGCACAAAAGAATAACGCAATGATCTTCCTTCAAAATAATGAAGGAACAATTATTTATTCTCCTTCTTTTACTATTCTTCAAAGTTCTATTCAAGGAAGTTTTATTCAAGGAAGTACTCAAGCAAAAAGTTTTGTTAAAGGAATACCTTCAAGGAGGTTAGATAATCCTAGTAATTCATATGAGATTTCCATTCCAATACAATTCAAAGATATTAACTTAACGCTTATAGTGTTCGCAACATTTCAACCAATCAATGAAGCTTCAAAGGTCTTGGTACGTTTTCTTCCTTATATTAGTATCATTGTACTGATTATTGGTGTAGGAAGTGCTTATTTCTATTCAAGGTTTATTACAAAACCTCTTATTTATATTAATGAAGGTGCACAAAAGATGGCGAACTTGGATTTCTCTAAAAAAATTGAGATTTGTTCTATGGATGAATTAGGGGAATTGTCCAATAGTTTGAACGATATGTCCATAAATTTACAACAAGCAATTCTTGACTTACAAAAAGCGAATCAGCAATTGAAAAGTGATATTGAAAAAGAAAGAGAAGTAGAAACAAAGCGAAGGGAATTCTTTGCTATTGTAGCACATGAATTAAAAACGCCTCTTACTGTAATGAAAGGTTACGTAGAAGGGATGATATATAATATCGGCCCTTATCAAAATCGTGACCAATATTTAATAAAAAATCATCAAATAATTCAAAGTATAGAACAACTAGTTCGTGAAATTTTAAGCACGTCAAAACTAGAACAACATACCTTTAAACCACAAGTAGAAGAAGTAAATCTTTCGAAGTTAATAGATACAATCACAAAAGATCTCGAATTTTTTGCTTCCCAAAAAGGCATTCAAATAATAAAAGAAGTTGATCCTGGCATTTTTGTTTATACGGATTGTGTTCTATTAGAAAAAGCTTGTAAAAACATCATTCATAATGCGATTATGTATTCACCTCTTAACGAAAAGGTCTATATTAAATTAAGCCAAGGATCTAAGCAAAATCATATCGAAATGCAAGTCATTAATACAGGTGTCGAAATTAAGGAAGAGAACATACAACACGTATTTGAACCCTTTTATCGAATCGAAAAGTCAAGAAATCGAAATACTGGGGGGAGTGGCTTAGGATTATATATTGTAAAACAAATTTTTGAATCCCTTTTTATCACTTATTCTATGAATAATACCAAACAAGGTGTACTATTTTTTGTTGCCATCCCAATATCCATCGAATAAAAAAAGGGTCTCCATCTTTTTTCATACTACAGAAATGAGATGGGGATTTTTTATAAGCATCACAATTTTTTTCAAATAATCTTGTGTAAAAAAACAATTCATAATTCCTTAATGATAGAAGGAGTTTTTCACACCTTTAGTAATGCTTCCCAAAATACAATATTGAACCGGCGCGTCCATTACATGATGATTCACTCTGTCAAAAGGTTTTCAAAATCAAGCATAATAATCAAGATGAGTATGCCAAATATTAAACCATCCTTATTCCCCAAAATCTAAATCATAGTGCGCTACGTCCAGTTCCATCGATAAATTATGAAAATAACGCTTTTTCCCACGAAATTTTTTCAATGATAATTTGCTCCTGTATCTTTTATGTATGAACAATTAAAAATGCAACAAATATAAAAGTAAAAATATATTTATCAGTAATTTCATCTTCAACTGTTAATGAAAAACTCTTTTAAAGATAGTAAAATCCTTTTTTAAAAAAATTCAGAATATTTTACGCTGATAAATAGCCGTAGTAATTCCCCATGAAATAGCATAGATTGTGATGATCGTAATTACCACGCTCATATAAAAAATTTGTAAAGGTTTATTGACAATAAAATCACTTATAAACGGCACAATAGGCCCTGTTACTTTAGTTAGAATAACAAAGCCAATGAGGACTACTACTGTAAGGTATCCTGTCTTGAATAGTTGGAATAACGGAAAAGTAAAAGCAACAAATAATAAAAATAATCCGCTACTGATTACAATATCAACAATTGTAAAAGGTTTATTAAAAAAAAACAGGATTAAACTCGTTACTGCAATAGATAAAGACATATAAACAATAGCACCTATATAACGTGATGAGATATAATTTCTTTACGAGTATACGGTAAGGAATTTAATAGAATATCAGTTTCTGCTTTCTCATCGTAACCATACGTATTAAAGGGGATAAAAATACTAGCGACGAGAAATACCAAAACTGGTGATGTGTCAAAAATAACAAAGACTAAAATAAAGGGGATAAATACCAGCAAATGTTTCTTCTGTAATATTACATCACGTCTGATTAAATTAAGCATGGTCCAACTCCTTAAAGTAGTACATTATGTCTTCTAAAGAGGCACGTTCAATTAGTACACTGTCTCCGAAAATTTCATTGACAGTTCTTCTATCTTTCGTTAAAGCTTCAAATCCCGTTGATGCACGATGAACACGCACAAATGCTTTTTCAGTGTCTCTATCTAGAAGATCTAGTCCTCCTTTCACTAAGGCATAATTTTCGACTAAATCATGACCCGAATGATTAAATACTAATTCTCCATTCTGCATAAAGGCTATATAATCTGCAATACGATCTAAATCAGTTGTAATATGTGTAGAGATAAAGATAGTACGACTACCATCAAGCATAAACTCTTGCAATAAATTTAAGAACTCTCGTCTAAAAATAGGGTCTAAACCTGCTGTCGGCTCATCCATAATAATCAGCTCTGCGTGGTGTGACAAGGCTATCGCTAAAGATACCTTCATTTGCATTCCTTTTGAAAAAGTTTTTATAGGTTTATTTAATGGTAAATCGAATTTTTTTACATATTGATAAAACAGTGCATCATCCCAGCTTCTATAGGCTGGACCAACAATTTTCCTTATATCCTTTAAGTTCAACCCTTCAAAAAATACATTTTCATCATATACAAACCCAATACGCTCTTTAATCTCTTTTTCATGTGTTTTGTAGTCCAATCCAAAAAGTTTAACCTCTCCAGTATCTGGCTTCAATAAATTCATTATCATTTTTATTGTTGTCGACTTTCCGGCACCATTTGCCCCGATAAACCCTGTTATGTACCCTTTCTTCACTTGCAAGTCAAGATTATCAATAGAAAAACCTTTGAATTTTTTGCTTACATTACTTATTTCAATGACATTTTCCATTGCTTCACTCCTCATTCAAAATACTCAATAGTTCTTGCAATTCATTAAGTGACATTCCTATTTCTCTGCTATTTTTTATGACTGCACTCAACTGCTCTTCAATGACTTTTAGTTTTTTCTCTTTGATTACCTCTAAATTTTGCTCCGCAATAAAAGAGCCTTTACCTACAATGGAATAAATAAAGCCTGCCTTCTCTAATTCTTCATAAGCACGCTTGGTTGTGATCACACTAATCTGTAGATCCTTTGCTAATTGACGCATAGAGGGTAATGCTGTCCCTTCCAAGAGGTCACCTGTTAAAATCATTGACTTAATTTGATTTGTAATTTGTTCATAGATCGGTTCCTTTGAACTATTTGAAATAATGATTTGCATGCTAATCCCTCTTCTTCATTTGTTGATTGAGAACATACTAGTAAAACACTCAATATAACACAATATATATACACTTTATACACATTTTACACATTGCAATATACATTGCAACTATTTTATTTAATGAGCGGGATTGAGCAACTATTTTTAAGATAAAGAAGTAAAGTGATAGTGCAATTTGTTAATTTTATCAATCGATCAACATGATTGTTAAACATGTAAAATCAGCTTGCCGCTCGCTACGTTATATAATTAATACGCTTAATTAATTTGTCTGCACATGACCTCTAAAATGTTGAATTACCGGATTTTCACGTAAAAAAATACAAGGCACCGAATTACAGAGCCTCGTATTTATAATCGTTTAAATTGGACCCATCACTACCCACTTCAAAAGTATTAATGTTCATCGTTTTGCGTAGCCTTGACTGACGTATCTTGAAACCAGAATTTATATTGATTTAAACCATATGTATAGAACCTAACATTGTATTAAGAGCTACTGCAGATCCAAGCCCAATATGGGTTATAGCATCTTTAGCTTAAGTTTATTTTTTTGAGTTTTTGAATGTAAAGTAGTATCTTGAGATAGTATAAACAATAACTATTTCAATTATTAACCACCACGGAAAACCAAACCCAGTATTTTGCGCATTGAAAACATCAAAAATTCCCCAAATTAATAAAGTTGCGAGTACTAAAGCTAGCGTACATCTTGAAGCTTCTAGAATATAATCATTATTCTCATCTCTTTTATTCATAACTAGCCCCATCGACCATAATTCAAAAATATTTCTATATACCTCGAAGACTTGGAACGCTTTATTATTTAAATATTCAGTAAATCACACCCCCCCTCTTCTAGTTCATTTGAATATGACCGCTCTATTCGTTATTTCCTAGTATAGATAATAACCAATTACGAAAAAAGCCCTTTTCGTAAAATAATAATTTGCTATAAATTTTCCTATCAAACGTGTTTTTTGCTATAAAAGTGTGAATAACATGCAAATTTCCACTAAAAATGAACAGTATCTTATGAAAAAGTTAATATTTATGCCTAAAGGAACTGTATCTTTTTAAATAATACAATATAATAGAATTAACATGGTTTTTTTCTAACACTTGGTAAAAGAAATAACATTTAAAAATTACATAGAGGTGAAGTAAATGATCCATCCATTAAAAATTACTAGTACGTTAGCCGATGAAACTAGATACTCTATTTATGAGTATATCCTGCAAGAGAAGAAAACTGTAACGGTCCAAAACATCGCTGATAAATTCGGCATACATCCAAACGTTGCACGTTTACACTTAACAAAGCTATCAGAAATCAACATCATCACAGCGGATTTTGCTAAAACTGGAAAAGGTGGCAGACCTGGTCGTGTTTATAAGGCATCAGATAAAGGTGTATCACTAACGTTCCCAAGACGTGATGAGGAGCGACTATTAAAGTGGACAATCCAATTAATTGAAGAATTCGGACCACCTGCACTAGAAAGATGCCAAGATATAAGCTACCAAGACGGTTATCAGCAAATGAAGAATTATGTAAATGCTGAATTACAATTAAATAATAACCTTTCCTTCGAACAAAAGCTTCAGCTATTAACTGATAATGCAGCATTAATTGGCTATATTCCGCAAGTACAACAAACAGAAAACGGTAAAAAAGTGACGTTCTCCATTTTTAATTGTCCATTCCAAGGGCAACTTACTACTCATTCAGAACTTGTTTGTTCTTTGCATGAATCGTATTTAAAAGGACAGGTTGATGCACTATTTTCGAGCAATGATTTTATACAAATTGATAGCATGGTACATAATTGTGATTTATGTAAATATGAAATAAACGTGACAGAAATGGATAACTAACTTTTAAAATCCAATGGTTTGTCACAAAGAAGAAGAAGTTCCAGTTTACAGATACCTTTCATATCATTTATAATGAGTAAGAGATTATTGTGTCGTGGGCAAAAGGAGGGGAAATCTTCATGGATAATATGTATAAAGTTATGGCATTCTGGACAGGTATTTTTGCAGTCATGTTCTACCTTGGTGGTATGAACGAAGTATCGCTATTATTCGTAGGTAATACAGGTTTATTCTTATTATTAGGCTTCTTGAACCTTTCAGAACGTATGTACATGTACATTTTCGGAGCATATTTAACTGTATTCTTTGCTGGCTTCACGTACTATACAACATTCATTCACGTACCTGGTGGCGGTCATTAATACAAAGAAAAACGCGTGTCTCATCCAATATGAGACATGCTTTTTTTATGTAAATTTATTCATTAGATACAGAAAAAATTCAAAGCATAGTAAAATCCCCCTTTGCATTACGAAAATGCCAGGGGGATTTTTAAAGGATAAATTCTCCAAGTTCATCGCCAATAGTTTTGGGATGTCATTTATTAAAAACCATTCAAGAAAGGATTTGTCTCCATTTCTGCACCGACTGTTGTATAATTACCATGGCCAGGGTAGATAATAGTATCTTCAGGTAATGTCAACAGCTTATCATGAATGGATGCTAGTAATATTTTTGTTGATCCTCCTAGTAAGTCCGTACGACCGACCCCTTGTTCAAAGAGTGTATCTCCAACAATAGCGAAGCCATCATTTTCAAATATATATGAAATACTACCTGGTGAGTGTCCTGGCGTAAAAATAGCTTTAAAACCAAAATCGCTTATTTCAAATAGTTGTTCTTTTTTAATTATATTTTCTTCAGCTGGAGCATCGACAATATAATCTGGTAATGCTGCGTATTTACTAGAGCCATTTTTTGTTGGATCTCCTAACCAGCTTACTTCTTTTTCATGAATCCATAATGGCACATTAAAAACTTCGCGGACAGCGTTTACGGCACCGATATGATCAAAATGCGCATGTGTTAAAAAAATGGCTAATGGTTTTAGGCCGTTACTACGTATTGCCTTGATAATTCGATCCGCTTCTTCTCCTGGATCAAAAATTATGCATTCTTTATTTTTATTCGATACGATATAACAATTCGTTTGGACAGGTCCAAGTGAATAACTTCGTACGTTCATCATTACTATCACCTCAATATCAATTATACAGCCTTTACCACAATTTGACGATAAATGTTCATAGTTTAAGCTATTTTAGTTCTCGACAAAAACAAGTAGAACGTTTACAATTAAGGAGGAATATTGTTGACGACATTCATTTTCTGATGTCGAAAGGAGTGTCAATTTTTAATGAACTTATTAATGGTTATTTTTGGTCTAGTTTCAATTTTGGCTGTAGTTGGTACATTCCAAGCACTTAAAGAAAAGAACCTATTAAGCGTTGTTTTCAACTTATTAAGTGCAGTAGTATTCGGTTGGTTCGTAATTATGACTGTAATTCACAGCGGGTACCCACCAACATTACACTAAAATTCAGACAAAGAAAGAGCGGTCTCCATAACGAGGCTGCTCTTTTTTCTATTTACTTCCTATTTGTGAGCTGCTCTTTTTGACCTTTCGAGCAGTGAGGATTAATTCTTCACCCATTCTAACACGATAATGCCCCCTCTCCTCTAAGCTGCTTACATGGCTTCCAGAACGATTTAAATTTTCAGTTGATAGGAATTACATAAAAACCCTTCCAAAAACTCCCATTTAAGTGTTAAATGAAGTTTCCAGACTATATTCGTCACTTCTGTTGAAAACTCGCTAGTAGACACGCTTAAAATAAAAAAAAAAAGAGATCTCACTAAACATGAGATCACTTTCTTTGTTTACTTAACTGCTCCTTGCTTCAAATTACCTGTCTTTTGGTCATAGAAGCGGAGTAAATCACCGTTAATGATGGCATCAGAATTTTCTAGTTCTTTCGTAGCTCGTTCAGCGTATGGCTCACATGGCTCACCATCAATTTCTTCACCAGTTGCTTTGTCATAGCAAGCTTCACCAACGTATACATATTTATCTGTTACAAAACGACCGTCACGGAAAACAACGAAATCTTCATGCTCTGGTGAGAATAGGTCTGCACCAAGTTGCATATCTTTTGAAGTTTCAATGCCAAGAAGGTGTAAAATTGTTGGACGTAAATCCATTTGTCCTGCAATCTCTGTCATTTCTTTACCATCTCCTGAGTTAGGGATATGGATAAATAATGGTACTTCTTGTAGCATTGCATTATCAAATGATGTAATGCTTTCTTTTCCTAAATATTGAGCCATCGCTTTGTTATGGTTTTCTGAAATACCATAATGGTCACCATACATTACAATAATAGAGTTATCATATACACCTTGATCTTTTAAACTTTGGAAGAAGTCTTTAAGAGCTTCATCCATATAACGAACTGTTTGGAAATAACGATTTAATGTACCTGAGTTTGACGTATATTCAGGAATCATTACATCTTCAGGGTCCAATGTGAATGGATAATGGTTCGTTAAAGTAATTAGTCGCGAATAGAATGGCTGTTGCATATCTTTCATTAAGGCTGCAGATTGCTCTAGGAATGGAACGTCTTTCATACCCCAGTTAACTGCTTCCCCTTCGCCAATCTTATATGAATCTATATCATAGAATTTATTAATGTGTAATGATTGATACATCATGTCACGATTCCAGAATGATTTATTATTCGGGTGCATGACATTTGTAAAGTAGCCATTATCTCCAAGGCGCTCAGCCATTGAGTTATACGTATTTCCACCATGCGTGAAGAATACCGCACCTCGACCTAAGCCGAACAATGAGTTCTCTGTAATAAACTCTGAGTCAGAAGTTTTCCCTAATCCAGTTTGGTGATAGAAGTTACTGAAATAAAACGTATCTTTATCTTTTGTTAAAGAGTTTAAGAATGGTGTAATTTCATGACCATCCATTTGATTATTAATAACAAAGTTTTGTAAAGACTCCATCGAAACAAGGATCAAATTACGCCCCTTGTATTTACCAAACATTTCAGGGTTGATTGCTGCTTGATTAGAACGAATATAGTTGTTCACTTCTACTAATTCACTGCCATCCGCTAACGCACGTTGAGCAGAGGATTTTGATTGAATATAAATATCATACAAATGGTAGTTATACGTACCAATGTTTTTCACAAGTAATTCACGGTCAAAACTACGTGTTAACAATTGTGGACGCTCAGTTTCAGCTAATCCTAAGTTTAAGAATGTCATCGCAATCGCTAATACGAAGTACGCGCGACGGAATTCTACGTTGACTTTTACTGCTTCCTTCATCTTTGGCAAATATTTGTTCGCTAAAATTAAAATCAGCACGTCGATGAAATATAATAAGTCCCAAGGGCTGACAATCGCTGCTACTGAAGTTCCTAGATCGCCAAAGTTACTTGTCTGGAATAATACCGGTAGCGTAATAAAGTCGTTGTAGAAACGATAGAATGCCACATTTCCGTATAAGACAATCGATAAAATAACACTAATCGTAATTATATAGCGACTTTTAACTTTCGGTGATTTAAAGAATAACGAAATACCATAAGCAAATAGCACGAAGCTCAATGGATTAATAAGCAAAATAAATTGTTGCATTGCATTTTCAATTTTCATCTCAAAGCTTGTGTGATAAACAATGACCGTTTTTATCCAAGTTGCTACAATTGCTAGTATCATAAATGAATGTTTAGGCCACTTTATTGATTTCATTCCTAACATCCTCCTTACTTTCTTACAAAAAAATAATAATTTTTTACAATTTGTTACTGAAACAAAATATATCTTAATCCATTTTTTACAGATAATCAATAGATATATTTATGGAAAACTGTTCTCCTTGTTCGCTCTGGACAATAATATATACGTTTTTAATTGTAAAAAGTTTCACAAATCATAAAAACAGTGGAAAGCCACTGTTTTTATGAATATTACATACATGTTACATTATTTTTACAATACCCCAAATGATTTATTTTAAAAACTTACTGGCTATTTTCTTTCATACGAAGTTTTGTTGTTTCTTGTCGAATTAGTAACAATGCCATTTGGTAATCTTTAATATCTAGTACATTCGCTTTATACAACTCGCGAATTTCATCCTCCATTAACATCAAATCACCAATCGGATCACGTGTGTAAATATAAGTGCCATATGTTTTTAGTAATTCATAAATATCTAACATTTTGTCCATTTTAGTTCGCTCCTCGTTGTGTTACACAGTCAAGACGTTTTGTCGGTGTCACAATGATATCTACTGGGCAGTCGTGCGCTTCTCTTGGGATATGTTCATATAGCTGCTCGTTAAATATGAGAGACATAAGCTTACCCTTTTTATAGTTTAATACATAGCGATCATAATAACCACCGCCGTAGCCTATTCGATAGCCGAACGGATCAAAAACAACTCCTGGAACAAGGATGACATCCATTTCATTTGCGTCAACAAACTCACACTTTTCTGGAATTGGCTCACGCAAATGCATATAAACAGTTTCAAGTTGGTTAAACGAATCAATGGCATAAAATGACATTTCTCTTGTCTTTGGATTACATTTAGGTACTGCCACTTTTTTACCAAGTTGCCACAGTTCTTCTATTAATTGAATTGTGTCGATTTCTGGCTTATTGGAAATGGTAATGCCGATTGTAGTTGCTTCTATTATATATGGTTCCTGTAACACTTTTTTTAATACAGCAAATGATTGATCGCGGTAAGCTACTTCACTCATTTCGGCAAGAGCTTCCTTTACCTCGTTCCGTAAAGTTGTTTTATCCATGTTAAGCTTATCCCCCTCTTAAAAATGTAGAAAGCCAAAACCACGAGTGGTTTTGGCTTAATGAGCGATTACTTAGTTTCACGGTGAAGAGTGTATTTCTTCTCGCGAGAGCAATATTTTTTAAGTTCAAGACGCTCTGGATTGTTACGCTTGTTCTTTTTAGAAATGTAGTTACGTTCGCCGCAATCTGTGCAAGCTAAAGTAATGTTTACGCGCATTATTAACCCTCCCACTCTATATCAAGAATTTAAATTTTGAGCATGATTTATACGACTAACCTATTATAACATAAACTAAAAAAAAATCTACCTTCATTTCATATTAAGTTTGCATATGGTAAAATACCTTATAATTACATACTTAATGAGGTGAAACTAGTGGATTTATCCATCATACTTATGATTGTGGGAATTCTCCTAATTATCGTGTCGTTCTTTTTCAAAAATAATTCAAAAAAAGTCGAACAAGATGTAGAGGAGCTATCCATCTCTATTTTTCAAGAAACAAATAATTTAAAACGTCGTCTGAAAATTGTTGAGGAGGAGCTGTTATTAGAGCCAGAGTTTCAGGTTAAATCATCATCTGCACAAAATAACACGATACCAAATCCGAACATCCAACAGGTCATGCAAACTGTTCAACAGGCTGCTCAGACATCAAAAACAGGACAAGCTGCTTCAAAAACGAAACCTATCCATCAAATTATTATAAGTCAGGTACTTGAACTTAATAAGCAGGGTCTTTCTGTAGCAGATATAAGTATTCGTTCGAACTTAACTGAAGAGCAAGTCCGCCAAGTAATTGCAAACGGAGGTCGGTAATCTATGAATAATTCCGCTATCCGCGCATTTGGCATTGCACTTTTTCTTGTCGGAGCATTGCTAGCTTTAGCAGTTCGTTTTGATCTCAATATCGGTCTTCCGACGAAAGCTTCCAACAACACAGAAAATGTAGAGGTGCTGCAAAAAAAGCTCGATCAGGCAAATAAAGAAATTGCATTGTTAAAGGAACAAGGTAAACAAGCTCCAAAGGAAAACTCACAGAAAACAGATGCACCTAAAACATCGGCTAAAGATAAACATGAATCGGCGTCTCAAGGAAACGTTACCACTATGACACTTCAAATTTATAGCGGTATGGAACCATATACCGTAGCGCAAAAGCTTGAAGATGGTGACGTCATCGAAAATAGTGTTGAAATGGAACTTTTACTTGCTAATCCTAAATACGCTCGAAGCTTACAAATTGGTGCCTACGATGTCAATTCTTCAATGTCATTAGAGGAAATTGCGAAATTGATTACAGGGAAAAAGCAATAATATTACCATCCTATTTGCAAAAATGGCTGTCACCAAAAATCACAATTATTGATTTTTGATGGCAGCCTATTTTATTTCGTTTATGAAATTTGTTCTAAAAAGGTTTGCATCATTATGCTCCCCTCTTGTGTTCCAATGGATTCCGGATGAAATTGTAGCCCATAAAGTGGGTACTCCTTATGTTGAATCGCCATTATTTCACCATCACCACTGGACTTTGCTAAAATATTAAAATCGTCATGTAACGTACTTGGCTCAATGACGAGTGAATGATAGCGCATTACTTCTATTTTACCGTCTAACTGAGCAAATAAGCCTGTTTTTTCATATTGAATCGTCGATAATTTTCCATGCATTATATGTTTAGCTTGAACGATGCTACTCCCAAAAGCTTGACCTATCGATTGGTGTCCAAGGCAAATGCCTAAAATCGGAAATTTCGTATAAAGCTTTTTGACAACATCTACTGTTATTCCAGCATCTATTGGCGCACCTGGTCCAGGCGATAAAATAATAGCTTCTGGTTGCATTTTCTTAATTTCTTCGATTGTCACTTCATCATTACGTACTACTTTAACATCTTTCCCAAGCATACTTATTTGCTGAAATAAATTATATGTGAATGAATCATAATTATCGATTAGTAAAATCATTGTTTTACCTCCAATAATGCGCGAGCTTTATTAAGTGTTTCCTCGTATTCTGACAAAGGCACTGAATCATACACAATACCGGCCCCTGCCTGAACATGCGCACGATAATCCTTGATGATCATTGTCCGAATAGCTAGAGCTAAATCCATATCACCTGTAGTGGAAATATAACCTACTGCGCCAGCGTAGACACCACGCTTCACAGGCTCTAGCTCATTAATTAGCTGCATAGCGCGAATTTTCGGCGCACCTGATACTGTACCAGCAGGAAGGCAAGTTCTAAGAACATCCAAAACATGTACATCCTCACGTAATTCACCGATAACCTCCGATACAATATGCATTACATGTTTATAACGCTCAATATTCATATATTTTATAAGCTTCACTGAACCGACTTTAGCAATACGCCCAAGATCATTGCGCCCTAAATCTACGAGCATACGATGTTCAGCAATTTCTTTTTCATCATTTAATAACACTTCCGCAATCGCGTTATCCTGCTCCACAGTTTTACCTCTAGGCTTCGTTCCTGCTATTGGATTTGTCGTGACCTTTCGATCCTTCACCTTAACGAGACTTTCAGGAGATGTTCCTAAAATCGTATACGTACCAAAATCCATATAGAACATATATGGTGACGGGTTAGAAGTACGTAACTGACGATATAAAGCAAAAGGATTCCCTTTATATGGTGAAATGAAGCGTTGTGATAAGACTATTTGAAAAATGTCACCCTTACGAATATGCTGCTTAGCGCGATCAACCATTGCAACAAAATTTTCTTTGGCAATCATCGGTCTGAAATTTAGCTCTCCAAACGTCATGGCGTCAAAAGTTGTTCCAGCATGAAGCTGCTTCTGCATTGTAGAAATAGCCAATTCCATCGATTCAAGAGAACGCCCTTCATTAAATAAATCGATTGCTGCTAATGTAACCTCTTGCTTTAAATGATCAAAAACAATAAATGTATCATAGAAAAAGACATGAACATCGGGCATTTCTAGATCATCCTGCAAGTATTCACCTATTTGTTCTGTATAAAATGCTGTTTCGTAACCAAAGAACCCAATAGCTCCTCCAAAAAAGGCGAAAGGGTATTTTGTCTTATGATATGGCATAACTTGCTGTAATTTTAGCAATACATTGTCATTCGATTTTTCTGTTTCTCCTTCTTTTGTATAAGAATAACCATCCCTATCTCCAATTAGTTCTGCAATTGGGTTGACGGCGATAAACGAGTAACGCCCGCTTTCTTCATGCTTGGCAGACGATTCGAAAAGCATTTTATGCTTCCCTTCAAGTGATTGATAAACGGAAATTGGCGTCATCATATCACCCTGTAATGCCTTCATGGCAAAATTTCTAAGCTCAACTGTCATCCTCTTTCTCTCCTTCTCTATGCTCTGCTCTTCTACACCAAAATCTATCAATTATGCACTGGCGTTTTGACACTGGCGTTTCGTTACCATTTCACTTTCTTTTAACTAAACATTGTGTCAGGAACTTGAACTGTATAACACTGTTCAGTTCCACCAAAACATATAAAAAGGCCTTTCCATCACAAAAGGACGGAAAAGCCGTGGTGCCACCTTCATTGGTCTTCATCAATTATGCCCCGGCATAATTACATTCAGCTGATGCTTAGGTAGCCGCTGAAAGATTTAAAGACCATCTCTATACCCTATAACGTAGGCAGACGCTAATCCATACTTTATTCAGGATTAGAGCTCCGAAGTCCATTCGCCAAGTTTTTGTACTAGTTCCCACCGACCACTAGCTCTCTAAAACAAAAAATAATGGCTACTACTCTTCATCAATGCTGATTGCATGTATTCATTGTAAAACAAGAAAACAAACAATTCAAATTATTTTTTAGTACTAATCCATTCATCTTCAGCCGGATTTGCTACTATAATATTTTGTTCTTGAAAGATTTGACGAATAGCAAACAAAATATCCTGTCGCACATTCAGCATTACTGCCGTATCGTTTGTTGCCACAAAGAAACGTACAAGGACTCGATAGGAAGTTGGATAAAACTCATCTATACATACATGAATCATATCTTTTTCTGTTTGAGCATGCAAATAAATTTCCTTTTGAATGGCACTTAAAGCACTGCGTAATGTTTCTTCTTCATTTTCAGCAGCAACAAATAAAAAATGCTCACATTTTCGTTTTTCCCTTTTGGATAAATTATAGATTGGTCGATTTACCAAATAAGAGTTAGGTACATAAACAAGCCCTTTATCACCCGTTTGAATTAATGTACTTCGAAGATTAATATCCTCAATTGTTCCTTCAATTTTTTGGTCCTCTGTTGCTACCCAATCACCAATTTGAAACGGGTTATCTAATGCGACTGACATCCCACCAAAAACATGTGCTAGTGTATCTCGAATACCAAAGGCAATCGCCACACCCGTTAAACCAATCCCCGTTAAAAAACCATTCAAATTAAAATCCCAAAATGAAGCAATCATAAACATTGCCAATATCATGATAAGTACTTTTCCTATACGAAGAAAAAACGGTAACAGGACATTCGGTTCTTCATCATTATTCAATGTTAGTGGCTGCTTTGTATAAAAATGTAATACATCATATACACCTTTAAAGGCAAAAAACACCATAATAGACAACACAAAATTTTTAGTTGCTACATGTGTAAATAAGAATACATCTAATAATAACGACAAGCTAAGTACAATCACCGCAGACATGAATGCATAGCGAATCGATTTATTAAATTGTTCTAGCACCGTTGCTTGAAATTCTCGTTGACGATTTCTCAAAAATACAACTATGCGATTAATAATTTTCTTTATTACAAATTGTTGAAACAGCCAACCAACGACGCAAAGAGCGATGGCAACAATAACGTCCATCCATGTCGGTGCTGTAATCTTAGGTAATAACCACTTCAATGAATCCATATCTTTCTCCTCTAACTACTATGTATATTCAAAACAAATGCGCTTGAGAGCCCGAAGCAAAAGTAAACGCTCCAGCACTTTTGCCCGAGGGATTAAGGCGACCTCGAGGATGCAGCACTTTAGCCTAGACGCCGACTATGCTTAGGTGAACCACAGGCATCAAAATCTATAGTGTCCTTAACTACAAAAAAGCAGCCAATCAATACGATCAGCTCCTTTTTTATTGAATAGCGTCATCCGCAAAAAAAGCTTTGTTGACGAACCAAAATTGCTGCTCATTAAAATTATGTTCATGCATAGCGATAACCGAAAATTCAGCATGGTACTTACGCTTCATTTCTTCAAGTAAAGCTTTCGCTTGCTTTCCAACGAGATACTGTCCATCGATTGGAGTACCTTCTGTAAAAATGATAATATCCGCTTCTGTACAATGCTGATTTTCTTGAAGCAAGCCTTTTACAAAATGAAGTACTGGCAGAATTGCAGCTTCTCCCTTTGCCTTATATTCAATAAAATCCTTAAAATCTGATAAATTTAAATGACCGTTTTCGAATCGATAATGCACATGAATTTGACAGTCATATGGAACGATATATAAATCGCGACGTTCACGGTGCGCGTTCATAAATAACGGTAAAATTATGCTTTTACAAAGTTCAGAATATGCAGCCATTCCTGTTGTTTGTTCAAGACAGATAATAATTGGACCTGTTTCTTCTTTGTATTCATCAAAAGGAACATATAGGATATTTCCTTTTTTTATTGTTTGACGACTTAGCTTTTGACGCCTAGCTATCTGCCACTTTCGCTCATTATACAAGCGTTGCTCTTTTCCATTGGTCAATCGTTCGGTTTTCTCAATAGCTGGTATAAGTTCGCAAATTTCACGCATGATATCTGCCAATTCAAGTGCAAATGCTGCCATATTTCGTAATGTTTCACTCTTGTAAAAATAGTCAATAAAAAAACTTTGTTCTTTGTCACTTAATTCCTCAAGATGTAAGTTTTCATATAGAAAACATAAAAAGTCTCGTTGTTCTGGTGTGAATTCCAGATCAAATTTCTCTATGAGTAATTCTACAGCATCTTTCACGAAACAGCACCACCTCAGCACATTTTTTCGGATAATGTCTATAGTATAACCAAAATAATTTTTTGACAATACAATAATGCATGCAGTATTTTGACGCTATTTTTAATAAAATGTTGCTATTACTTAGTATTATACGGCTCTTCAGCAAGGCGAGGGGTTGATTTCCGTTCCGACTGAGCGCTTTGTTGCTGACGCTTCGCTTTCGCGCAGAGCAGAACTTCCTGGGGGCGTCCGATGAGCCGCTTGGGGCAACAAATGTTTTCTGTGCGAAAGCGTAGTGCTACCGTAGCGGTAGCGACGGGATGTTGGTCACGAAGGCGTTATCACAGGCCGTGATGCTCTTAGCCTTTGTTCCCCTACTTTCGCGTTCCAGGAATAGATGTTTTTTGCGCGAAAGCGTAGTGCCAACGAAACGGCAACAGAGGGTTTTGTTTGTGCGAAAATGAAGCATCAAAAGAATTGGGTACAAGTGCAAAAGTGGAGTGTTAACAAAGTGGCTCGACACTGGCTCACAGGAGAATTAGTAGCACGGAATCACCCTACACCATATTTACAAAAATCAAAAATCCCCTTAAGCGTTGTTTTTCAACACTATGAAAAAACGAGCCTATAATTGGCTCTTATCAGACTGCAAAACAAACGTTACTCCTAATGAATAAAGCTTTATGTTTACTCATACTTTCGATAGGAACTGTTGATTTTTCATGGAGAGTGGCGACTCCTGCGGGATGAGCTTGAGCTGAAAGCCCGGCAGGAACGAAGTGACGAGGAGATTGAGTCCAAGCCCGCGCCAACTCGGAGTGTAAATCAACCTTTGATTATTGATACATTTTATTCTTATGTCGACAAACTAAAAAGAGCCTATAATTGGCTCTCCGGTTACTAATTATTTAATTCATAATGTTTACCTTTGACCAAGTAGAATAAATGTTCCGCAATATTTGTTGCATGGTCAGCTGAGCGCTCTAAATATCGGCAAACGAATGTTAGGTGTGTGATTTGAGAAATATGTGCTGGATTTTCAGCTCCGGCACGTAGCAATAGCGTTACTGTCGCTCCATATAAATCATCAACGTAATCATCTAGTTCAGCAATTTCCTTGGCATGAGCAGTATCTTCCTCTGTAAATGCTTTTATAATACTTTCTAGCATTTCTACAGTCTTATTACACATCGTTTGCAAATTTGTTGTAGGAAAGACTAGGGGCTCTTTTCCTATACGAATCGTTTCTTTTGCAATATTAACTGCATAGTCCCCTACTCTTTCCATATCAGATGCCGCTTTTACAAGAACCATGAGACGACGTAAATCAGTAGCTACAGGCTGCTGCTTCGCAATCATTAAAATAACATGATCATTGATTTCTTCTTCAAGACGATTGATGATTAAATCATCCTCAAGAATTTTTAAAGATGCCTCTAAATCCTGATTTAATAATGCTTCAAATGCTAATTTAAGAGCATTGACACTACTATTAGCAATCTCAATAAATTGTTCTTGGACTTCTTTTAATTCCTGTTCAAAACGTTCACGTACTACCATTTACTGCTCCTCCTTAGCCGAATCGACCTGAAATATAATCTTCAGTACGTTGATCTGCTGGTGTTTGGAATATAACGTCTGTTTTATCGTACTCAACAACCTCTCCACTTAAGAAAAATGCTGTACGATCGGAAATACGCGCTGCTTGTTGCATATTATGTGTCACTATAATAATTGAATAATCTTTTTTCAGTTCTTGTACAAGCTCCTCGACTTTTAATGTAGAAATCGGATCAAGTGCGGATGTTGGCTCATCCATTAAAATAACATCTGGTTCAATGGCTAAACAACGCGCAATACAGATTCGTTGTTGCTGACCACCTGATAGGCCATATGCATTTTGGTTTAAGCGATCCTTTACTTCATCCCAAATTGCCGCACCTCGTAAAGACTTTTCAACGATCTCATCAAGAATCTTCTTATTTTTAATACCATGGATACGTGGACCATATGCAATATTATCGTAGATAGACTTTGGGAATGGGTTTGGCTTCTGGAATACCATACCTACTCGGGTACGTAATTCCTCGACCGTATAGTTTTTATCTAAAATATTGCGCTCACGATAGACTATTTCCCCTGATGTTCGAACACTCGGTACAAGCTCTACCATTCTATTTAAAGTTTTTAAATAAGTAGATTTCCCACAGCCAGAAGGTCCAATTATAGCTGTTACTTCATTTTCATAGATGCTTAAGTTGATGTCTTTTAAACCATGATGATCACCATACCACAAATTCAAATTACGTGTATCATATACTATTTTTTTTGCAACATCAGCAGATGGCTTTGTAGCCGTATGAATGGATTTGACAATTGATTTTTCCTCTTTAATACCCAGTACCATAAGGTCACCTCATTAATAACGTTTTTGGAATTTATTTCGAATAAAAATGGCAATAGAGTTCATCAGTAAAAGCACGGTCATAAGTACTAAAATACCGGCTGCCGCTACATATTGAAATGCCTCTTGCGGACGTTTTGCCCAATCGTATATTTGCATTGGCAAAGCTGTGAATTGACTTAACAAGCCGTTAGGTAAAAATTGTAAAATAACTGGAATACCTATAACTACTAGTGGTGCTGTTTCACCAATCGCACGAGACATCGCTAATATACTTCCTGTTAAAATCCCAGGAATGGCTGCTGGTAGCACAACATGCACAATCGTTTGCCATTTTGTCGCACCCATACCATAAGAAGCTTCTCGTTGTTCATTCGGTACTGCACGAATTGCCTCCTGCGCGGCAACAATGATCACTGGCAAAATTAATAAACTCATTGTAAAGCCGGCTGCTAAAACACTTTTTCCAAGTCCCAGCATTCGAACAAAAATTGTTAACCCAAGTAAACCAAAAACAATGGAAGGAACACCCGCTAAGTTCGAGATATTCATACGAATAAAATCATTTAATCGATTTTTCTTTGCATACTCTTCTAAATAAATCGCAGTCCCTACACCTAATATAATCGATACTGGAGCGACGACTGCCATCAGCCAAAGTGAGCCTATTAAAGCTGCCTTAATACCCGCTTTATCTGCAAAACGTGAAGCAAAATTTGTTAAAAAATCGATGGATAAATAATCGACACCTTGCGTTACTATGCGATAAAGCAAAATAACAAGTGTCACTAAAGCAAAGGTTGTTGCTAAGAAGAAAAATGACTTCCAAACTTTATTGAATGTAATACGCTTTGTCATTCGTTTCATGACGGCCGTGTCGTCCATATAGCGCATGCTAGTAAACCTCCCTGAAGCGTTTCGAAATATAGTGGGCTAGTAAATTCATCACTAAAGTAAAGATAAATAATGTGAATCCGACTGAATAAATAGAATAATAAATTGTCGTACCATAACCAGCGTCTCCTGTTGCAACTTGTACAATATACGCAGTCATCGTTTGAATCGAGTCTGTCACATCTAAATCGAATTTAGGCGTAGATCCACCTGCTAGCGATACAATCATAGTTTCTCCAATTGCCCGGGAAATAGCGAGAACAACTGAAGCGACAATACCTGATAAGGCAGCTGGTAATACTACCTTTATAGCTACTTCAAACTTTGTTGCTCCAAGAGCTAAAGCCCCTTCACGCATACTATTTGGGACCGATGACATCGCATCCTCAGAAAGTGACGTAATCATTGGTAAAATCATAATCCCAACAACAATCCCTGGACTAAGTGCATTAAAAAGTTTTAACCCTGGAATAATTTGCTGTAACATTGGCGTTACAAATGTTAATGCAAAGAAGCCATAAACGATTGTTGGTACACCCGCTAACACTTCTAAAATAGGCTTAACTGTACGTCTTATTTTTTCACTTGCATATTCACTTAAATAAATAGCTGAAGCTATGCCAAACGGAACTGCTACGACAACTGCAATAAGCGTAACTTTCAATGTTCCAGCTATTAAAGGTAAAATCCCAAATAACGGTTCCTTTCCTGAAAACGGTAGCCACTGTGTACCAAATAGGAAATCCGTAATCGAAACACGTTTAAAGAATTCAAACGTTTCAAAAATAAGGGTGAAAACTATGCCAAATGTCGTCAATATTGAGATAAGGGCTGCAGAAAATAATAGTGCTGGCATTGCTTTTTCCACTATTTTCTTCGTTTTTTGATTGCGCGAATTTGCAATTAATTGCTGCACAGATGATGTCTTGTTTTCTTTTTTAGAAACCATTGGGTGCTCCTTTCAAATAATAGAGGGAAAGAGCATACATCTCTTTCCCTCTATGCATGGTCTACTTATTTTAAGCCTTCTAAAGTTTTTAAAGCTTCACTATATTTATCTTCAGGTAGACTGACATAACCTACTGCTTCTGCCATTTCTCCTGCATGCTCAAGTGTAAATTGGATAAAATCATATGCCGCTTCGCTTTCTTTCATAGCACTATTTTTCACATATACAAATAGTGGTCGTGAAAGCGGTGCGTATTCACCAGATTCAATTGTTTCATTTGTTGGCTCAACACCATTTACATTCACGATGCCTAATTTATCTTTATTTTCTTGATAGTAAGCGTAGCCGAAGAAGCCGATTGCGTTTTTGTCACCTGCTACACCTTGAACTAGCATATTATCATCCTCTGATAATGTTGCTGAGCTTGCTAGATCAGCACCGTCTAAAATAACTTCATCAAAGTAATCGTACGTCCCTGAGTCAGTACCTGGTGAGTAGTAGACAATTTTTTCGTCCGGCCAAGATGGATCAATATCAGACCATTTTTTAGCTTTACCATCTTCTACCCAAATTTTCTTTAATTGCTCTACTGTTAAATCTTTTGCCCAATCATTCTCAGGATTCACGACAATTGATATGCCGTCATATGCTAATGGTAGCTCTGTAAAAGCAGTTCCCGCCTTCTCTAGTTTTGCTTTCTCTTCATCTTTTATATGACGAGATGCATTTGAAAAGTCTGTCTCACCTGCGATGAATTTTTCAAAACCACCACCAGTACCTGAAACACCTACCGATACTTTGACATTCGGTTGAGCCCCTGCATACTCTTCAACAACTGCTTCAATAATTGGTGCGACTGTTGATGAACCATCTCCAGCTACAGCTCCTTGCAGCTTTTTGTCAGCAGCATCTTGTCCCGTGCTCGCCGGTGCGTTTGTTTCTGCATTGTTACCTTTTTGCGCAGAGTCGCTACCACATGCGCCAAGCATTAATGCTGACCCCATTACCGCTGTCATCGTTAAGTACTTCCACTTTTTCATCTCATTTGCCCCCGTCATAAACATTTTATAGTTATTTGTCTTACAATCTTTACTATAATGACTAATTGTTGAAGTCGTATAAACAGTTCGTAAAAGAGACGTAAAGGAATGTAATGCTTTGTAAACGATTGTAAAGATGGGTTTACAATTGACTTATTTGTTATTGCTGTCGCTTCGCTTTCGCACAGAAAACATGTTGTTGCTGTCGCTATAGATAAATTGCCACGGGATGGGACTTACTTAGACTGATTTCCTCTATTTACTTAGGTGCCTGTCCCCCTATGAAAGGGACCATAGCTGCATGGATTTCACTACCTTCAGAGGTAGGAGCATTCTTCAAAGTAAGGATAAACTTGCTTCCTAATGGAAAGATGCTATAATAAGCAATTGTGTCAGGAAATAATCTAAGAGGAGTTTGACTTTGTGATTAAACATGCAAAAGTACAAAATGCCAATTACTTCAAAACATATTTAACACTTATTATGGATCATCGGGAATATACTCTACAGGAAGCCGCTGATTTTATGGTAGAGTCTTATTTTTGTAATAATATAGAGCTTTATGGAATAAAACCGAAACAACAATTTGAAATAGCTATTCAACAATTATCTGTACAATAAGTCTTTTATTGGAGAATAAATAAACCACGGTATGAAAGTTATTATTTTTTCATACCGTGGTTTTTTCGCGGGTAGTCAATAATACTCTGAAACTGTAAAAAAACCGCTAGGCATTGATATGCACTAGCGGTTTTCTCTTATTTTTGCTCATCTTCACCAATTTTGTCTTGTGTAATAGCAGGTAAAATTGGTTGTTTTACATTACTTTCTGTCACTTTTTCAGTGTTATATTTTGCTTTTAACTCAAAATATTTATCTACAGCTCTTCTTGCAATCTCATTATTAGCCGAAAAAGGTTGTCTAGGGTTTGTTGAAGCCCAAGGAATAACTACGGCATAGGCAATTTCAGGATTCTCATAAGGGGCAAAGCCTACATGTGTATAAGTAAGTGAATACTGACCCCTATACTGTCGTAAATCCCCGTAATACATTACTTCAGCTGTTCCTGTTTTTCCTGCGGCTGTATATGGTGCATTTGCAAAATATCTTTTTGCTGTACCATTTGCGCCTGTATAAACACGACGTAACCCTTGTTTTACATAGTTAATTTCATCTGCTGAGTTATCAATCTGATTTAAAATTGTTGGTCCTATTTCTGTTACTAATTGACCTAGCGATTGCCCATCATTTGATGGTTCACGTACCTCCTTCACAACATGTGGCTGAATGCGATAGCCACCATTTGCAATTGTCGAGATATACTGTGCCAATTGTAACGGTGTATACGTATCATACTGTCCAATAGCTAAGTCGAGTGCTTTACCCCCATAGGTTGGACCAGTTAGACCTTGTACCCCACTAACTTCATTTGGTAAATCGATCCCTGTTTTTACACCTAACCCGAATTGTGCATAAGAATTACGCATTTTTGGGAATGTATCATCTTTTAAACGAAGTGGCATCCCATAGCTATATGGTGTTCCATTAATAAGCAGAGCTGTTTTAAACATATAAACGTTAGAAGATTGCTCCAAGGCTCTTAAACCATCCATTGAAATATAGCCACCAGGGTTAAAAACAGATTTTTTTACTGGTGTATTTAATAATTGGATTGGTTCATCCCCTAATACAGTACTTGGCGTAATGGCTCCCAATTTATACCCAGTTAGCAATGTTGCTGCCTTAACTGCAGAACCTGCCTCATAAGCTGTTGTAAAGGTCCCATACGAATAATCAACGACTTCATTCTTTCCTGTTTCAGGATTTTTTTCGATTTTTTTACCATTCATTGATAAAACATCGCCTGTATTTGGGTCCATCATAACTAAAAAGGCACGATCAAGTAAAGCTGAAGCCCCTTGTGATTTTACTTTAAGCAATTCTTCCTCAACAATTTTGTCAAGTTCAGCGGTTAACTCGCTATCCAGTGTTAAGACTAAATCATTACCAGGTTTACCCTCAAAAGTCGTAACGGTATCGACTACTTGACCTTTTTTATCCGTAATATTTTTAACAACGGATTTTTGTCCTTGCAGTAAATCTTCATATTGCGCTTCAATATAACTTTCACCAACACGGTCATTTCGTGAATAATCTCGAGCTAAATAATAATTCAGCTTTTCTTTCGGAATCCCTTTTGCTGGTACGGTTGTGCGTCCTAAAATAGCAAGTGATGATAATTTCAAACGCTTCCAGTCCGTTGTTGTGTTAACGCCTGGTAGTTCAGTTAAACGCTCAGAGACAAGTGCAAATTCACTATCTGATACATTTTCACTCTTAATAATTTGCGGTGATAAATTGTAGCCTGATGCCATCTCTCGGAAAATTGCTAATACTTCCATATCCTTGTCTGTCAGTTGTAATAATTCTTCGTTTGTAATTCGTTCACGAACAAGTTTATCTATCTCTCCATTGATTTGACTTGTCGTCTTATTTTCTTGGTTTCCAATTTTCTTTTTTTCTGCCTCGGTTACTTTTTCAGAGGCAGCGTCACGATTTTTATTAATCCAAAAATCCTGCTTATCACGTAAAGTGACACGGTTTATAGGCTGCTCAATCAATTGTGCCAGCTTTTCCGCTATTTCCAGCATTTCATCAGTTGTTGTCCTCGGCATTTTCGTATACGTAATAGCATTTTCTGGTTGGTTATCCACTAAAATACGTCCGTATCGATCATACATACGTCCCCTTGGCACACTTGTATTAACAGGTACCTCTTCTTTACGCTCTAATTCGCGTACATAATCTTCCCCTTTTACAATCTGCATATAGCCAAGCCTAAAAATCAGCAACGAAAATACCATAAATATAGCAAAGAAAAGGACATTCATACGAAATGTTAAATTAGAGTGATGTTTTGCTTTAACATTCGTCGCGCGGTTTTTTCCCGGTGCTTTGCGCATATGTATTCCCCTCCTCATCTAATTACAATTTAAATACACGATACCTAGTATACCATTCGAAGATACGTCAGGAAAGCATGTACTTGTGAATTTATGTTTGAAAACATCATTCTATTTGACGGCATTTTAAAATGAAAAGTTTCTTTTTTTTATTGATTACTTGAAAAATGTTTTGACATAAATTATTGGAAGAGGGAGGCACAATATAAAACTTCTTCAAACAGCAAGGCGAACTCCTCCTTCAATTTAACCGACTGACTTCTAATTTTTTAGCAGGCGTATCGGAACATCCCCAACCATTTATAGGATACCTAGAAGCATTTAGAACCTAAAAAGACAGCAAAAAAGGCTATGTCTCGGTGATACATCACCGGGGCATAGCCTTCTATCTAAATAGAGATTATTTTGCAGCTTGGAATTTAGCTTCTACTACATCCCAGTTTACTACGTTCCAGAATGCGCCGATGTAATCTGGACGACGGTTTTGGTAGTTTAAGTAGTAAGCATGCTCCCAAACGTCTAAACCTAGGACTGGTTTTTTACCTTCCATAACTGGAGAGTCTTGGTTTGGAGTAGATGTAACAGCAACTGAGTCACCATCAACGATTAACCAAGCCCACCCTGAACCGAAGCGAGTTGTAGCAGCTTTTGCAAACTCTTCTTTGAATGCATCGAAAGAACCGAATTTAGCATCGATTGCTTTTGCTACTTCGCCAACTGGAGTGTTTGATCCGCCTGGAGCGATTACTTCCCAGAATAATGTATGGTTAGCATGTCCGCCACCATTGTTACGAACAGCAGTTTGTTTGTCAGCTGGAAGAGCATCCATGTTTGCGATAAGTTCGTTAATGCCTTTTTCAGCAAATTCAGTGCCTTCTACTGCTGCGTTTAAGTTTGTTACATAAGTATTGTGGTGTTTTGAATGGTGAATTTCCATTGTTTTTGCATCGATATGTGGTTCTAATGCGTCATAAGCGTAAGTTAATTGTGGTAATACATAAGCCATTGTTAAGTTCCTCCTAAAGTAAAGAAATAATTAATACATTATTAGATTATCAAAATTGGTCAAACCATTCAACGAAAAATACTTCAAATTAAAGATTTCAGCCTTTTGACTGAAAAGCCAATACGATTACTATCCTAACCTGTTTCTTTAATTGTTAAACGTCTTAGGGAAGAAAATCATATCGCTATAAAGAACACAACAATCATGACGATTTGAATCACAGCTTTTGCAAGTGTCGATGTTAAGAAGCCCACGAGAGAGCCAACACCGCTTTTTACAGCCTCTCCAAATGTACGACGCTCTACCATTAACTCTGCAATTACCGCTCCTAAAAATGGACCTACTATTATTCCTAGAACAGGAATGATGAACGGGCCAATTAATAAACCAATAGTACTGCCCCACATACCTGCATTGGAGCCACCGAATTTCTTAATACCAAAGGCATTTGCTACAGAATCAGCAACAAATAATATGACAACAAATATAATTTCACTCGTCCAGAACAACCAGCTTAACTCTGCAAATGAAAAAAACAATCCATATACTAAAAAACCACCAAGTAAAAAAATCACACCTGGAATGATCGGGTACACCAATCCAACAAATGAAATGATAAAGCAGGCAATCACTAATACCCAGCCTACAACTTCCATAAAAAACCTCCCCTTTTGTCGTGCATCAAGTTAGATAATTAGAAGTCCTGATTTCCTCTATATTCGAGAGTAGAGCTGTTTCCTCGTAACTAATAAAGGCATAAGCTCATTCTCAACAAAGAAATCCTCAATATTTCTATTTAACCCGCCTGATCGCGCAGTTCCTTTCATACGGATTTACAAAGCTGAAGGTTTCATTTCCTTAATTTCTAATTCCTAAAATAGAGTCAGCTATATTTACTGCATGATCTCCTATACGCTCTAAATTGCTAACGATATCTGTATAGACGATTCCCGCAGCTCCATTACATTCATTTGTATTTAAGCGTGCAATATGCTTTTGTCTAAGCTTATCTTCCATATCATCTATCAAACTTTCGAGCTCAGTTACTTCCTGCGCCAAGCTCAAACTAGCTGTATCCAGTGCCGCAATACTCTTTCGTACAGCTTCAATCGCTAAGCTAAACATCCCTATTAAATCTTGTCGTGCTGACTTACTTAAAGTTACCTCATGATGATCTTTATATTGTAAAAGCTCTAAAATATTTTCAAAATGATCACCAATACGCTCAATGTCCCGTACATTTGTTAAAAGTGTATGGTGTCTTACTGAGTCTGCGCGAGAAAGTGGCTGCTTAGACACCATTACTAAATAATTCGTAATTTCCTTGTCTAAATGATTGAGCGCTACTTCTAGTTGTAAAACTGTAGGAATGTGAGTAGCCTCACCTGTTTTCATATATAAAAATGTTTCTTCTAAACCACGAAGCGCGTGCTCCCCCATACGTAGTACTTCCTCCTTTGCTTGCCCGAGTGCAATCGCTGGAGAGGAATCGATGAATGACGGATCTAAATGTTTCGTTGTCACATCAATATTGCCATCACGCCCAGGCACTAGCTTCGTGACAAGTACAGTCAATCCTCCGATAAATGGCAGCTGGATCATCATATTAATGATGTTGAATGAGCCATGTGCTATCGCTATTTGCATTTTCGGCTCTAAGTGGAATAGTCCGCTAATCCATAAAACGTACTGCATAAAGGGTGTAAAGAACACCATGAAAATGATTGTACCTATAATATTAAATAACACATGTGCCGCTGCCGCACGTTTAGCATATATAGAAGCACCTAGTGATGCTAATACTGCTGTAACGGTCGTGCCTATATTTTCACCAAATAAAATAGGTAGAGCACTCTCTAAACCAATTAAATGCTCAGCGTATAAGCCCTGTAGCACACCGACAGTCGCTGTTGAACTTTGAACAAGCAATGTAAAAATTGCCCCTAGAAAAATTCCTACAACGGGCAGATTGCTTAGCTGAAGCGTTAATGATTCAAAATCAGCTAATTGATGAAGTGACTGCATGCTTGCACTCATTAACTCTAATCCTAAAAATAATCCCCCGAAGCCAAATAATATTTGTCCGATATACTGATAGGTAGATTTCTTAAAGAAAAATAACAACCCTGCACCAATCGCTAATAACGGATAAAAATAAATGCCGATATTTATACCAATAATAAAAGCGGTAATTGTCGTGCCAATATTGGCTCCCATAATGACACCGATTGCTTGTCGTAATGTTAAAAACCCTGCACTCACTAGCCCAACCGTAATTACCGTCGTTGCAGAGCTCGACTGGATACAAATCGTTACAACTATACCCACTAACACGCCCATTAGAGGATTTGTTGTAAATCGATTCAACCATTCACGCAGTCGATCATCTGCCGATTTTTGGAGCCCATCCCCCATAAATTTAATGGAAAATAAAAAGACTCCTAAACCGCCTAAAAATTGAAATAGTATACTTTGCCAATCTATTGTCAATTGTATTCGCTCCAATTCCTACGTCTCTACTACTCTATTCCTAATCTTTAAATGATAATAAAGAAAAAGTAAAGATAACCTTTAACTTCTTTACACAATATTAACATTTCAATAAATCATCACCAAAACGTGTGGTTGATTTCCGTTCCGACTGGGCGCTTTGTTGTTGCTGTCGCTACGCTTTCGCACAGATAAAACATTTGCTGCCGCTTTGCTTTCGCTACAGAAAACATTTGTTGTTGCTGGCGCACAGAGCAAAGCTTCCTGGAGTCGCCCAGTCGAAACGAAGATCAACCTATTTACATAGTATATGTTTTAACAAAAGTCATCCACAACTTTTGGTGATGACCCATTTCAATATCGTACTCTCAGTTATTATTTCTATTTTCATATCTTGTCAAAGTTGAACATGGTAAAATAACGATTGGAGGAGATATGTTTATGAAACACTCACAACTATTTATCGATAGCTTAATTCATCCAAAAAAACTTGCTGCCTATCGTTTATTACCTATCGGGAAAGTTATTCAATATACCTTTCTGCTAATTACTGTTGTTACAGTTTTCTCTTTTGGTCGTTTTACAGCTGGGATGTCTGTTGATACATTTGATATGAATAGTTTAAATGGAATAACCGAATACATAGAAGGCGTTAAATGGCTTTTGTATCCCGTGACAATTATCATGCTTTTTGTTTTTACAACGATGCTTATTTTTGCACAAATTTCTCTCTACGCCTTGGCTGGTCTGCTGATTTTGAACGTCATGAAGCGTCGCGGAGAATACCGTCACATTTGGCGTACGACAACATTTGCCATGACTTGGGCAACTCTACTAAGTATGCTATCAGATTATCTACCGATTAACAGTACGATTATCTCTGCTTTTTCTGTACTTTTAACAGTAACTCTACTTATTGTAGCCATCACAAATTATCCAAAACAACCAATTACAAAATAATGTGCATGATTCCCCTCTCTTCTAAATATAGTGTAGAAAAGGAGGGGATTTTTTGCGTGCTTTAGTGTTAACCGCTATCATTATTATTTTTGCTTTTGTTATAAAGGTAGATTTAACAGAAGGATCATTACAACTTGCTGCCTTTTCTCAGAAAAAAACAGAAAACGCCCTGTGTGAGAAGGAGCGAGAGCCAAATTATATCACTGTACAGACTATTCAAGGCGATACTATCCACAGTTTATTTGCACTTCATCCTGCAAAAGTACCCATGACCTTTCCTGAACGTTTACAGATTTTTTATGAATTGAATCCACACTTACAATTACAGGCTCCTGTTCCTGGTGAAAAAATTAAGCTTCCGCTATCATTTGAATTTGAAAATAAATGCGGAAAATGAAAAAGTAGCGTTTCTTCCTTGTCCTTATTTTCTTACACTGCTAAAATAAATGTCAGTGACGGTCGAAAGTATGGCCCGAAAAGGAGAGAAAGTTAATGAGTGAAATTTGTCACCGTACAAATACACGTCCCGTGCGTGTCGGTAACTTAACAATAGGTGGTAGTAATGAATTATTCATTCAAAGTATGTGTACAACAAAAACACATGATGTCGAAGCAACAGTAGCTGAAATTCTTCGTCTTGAGGAAGCAGGCTGTCAAATTGTTCGTGTCGCAGTACCAGATGAGCGTGCAGCTGATGCGATTGCAGATATTAAAAAACGTATCAATATTCCATTAGTAGCTGATATTCACTTTGACTATAAATTAGCATTAAAAGCAATTGAAAATGGTATCGATAAAGTTCGTATTAACCCAGGTAATATCGGGCGTAAGGAAAAAGTAGAGGCTGTTGTTAATGCAGCAAAGGCAAAAGGTATTCCTATCCGTATTGGGGTAAACGCTGGTTCATTAGAGCGTCATATTTTAGAAAAATACGGTTACCCTACTGCAGACGGTATGGTAGAATCTGCACTTCACCATATTAAAATTTTGGAAGACTTGGACTTCCACGACATTATCGTATCTATGAAGGCATCAGATGTAAATCTAGCGATTGAAGCCTATGAAAAAGCGGCTAAAGCCTTTAATTACCCTCTACACTTAGGTATTACTGAATCAGGTACATTATTTGCTGGTACAGTAAAATCAGCAGCTGGACTTGGTGCAATTTTATCAAAAGGTATTGGTAATACATTACGTATTTCACTATCTGCAGACCCTGTTGAAGAAATAAAAGTAGCACGTGAGCTATTAAAATCATTTGGTCTTGCTTCTAATATGGCAACCCTCATTTCTTGCCCAACATGTGGTCGTATCGAAATTGATTTAATTTCAATTGCCAATGAAGTAGAAGAATATATTTCTAAACTTAATGTACCGTTAAAAGTAGCTGTGCTTGGTTGTGCGGTAAACGGTCCTGGTGAAGCACGTGAAGCCGACATCGGTATTGCTGGTGCTCGCGGTGAAGGTTTACTATTTATGAAGGGTAAAACAGTTCGTAAAGTGCCTGAAGAAACAATGGTAGAAGAGTTGAAAAAAGAAATCGATAAATTAGCTGCTGAAATGGCAGAAAAACGCGCAGCTGAAGAAGCAGAAAAAGCGAACGCCTAAGGAGGTGCTAGCATGAAAAAGCCCCGCTTTGGGATTGATATCGATGGAACAGTAACATGTCCTAGTACACTCATCCCACATATCAATAAACAATATAATGTAAATATTACGCTTGACGATGTGTGCGAATATGATTTTTTATCAGCATTTCCACATCCCATTGATCGTGTAGCATTTAATACATGGTTTAAAGAAAATGAGCCGTATATGTACGAAGTATCAGAAGCAGCTAAAGATGCAAAAGATATTTTAAACACATGGAGAGAAAACTACGAACTTTATTACATTTCTGCTCGTGGTGAGAATGTATCAGATGTTACGGTAAATTGGTTTAAATCACAGTCTATTCCATACGACCATATCGAGCTGATTGGCAGTCACGATAAGATTTCCGTAGCGAAAAAGCATGGAGTTGAGGCATTTTTTGAGGATAAGCATGATAATGCGGTTATGCTTGCGGAGGAATTAAAAATACCTGTCGTATTATTTGACACTCCATATAACCGTCTTGCTGTTCCGGACAATGTCGTACGAGTTTATAACTGGCAAGAAGCCAACCAATTTATTACTAACTACTTCAAATAAACAAAAGGGTCGTGTTCTTGCATTGAACACGACTCTTCTTCTTTTATATCACAAGTATCCCCCGTAACCAACGCTCTACAAAATTTTCAAAGGTAATGCCGTAATTTTCATAAACAGCATGGTACACGAAATAAGTTCCTAATCTCTCAAGTAATTCATCATTAATCTTCATCACAAACCGCTCCCTTTCGTTGATTTATTCACCAAATTTTCAGATATATAAACTTCCAATTTCTCGCACATTCTAGTGGAGGTTGCATCGTTGCAAAACCGTCACAATCTCCAGCATTCATGCTCTTTTTTCATAGTTTTCTTTTCGTTACTATAGTAGTATCAACTTGCAATACTGGAGGGACTACATGTGAAATGGATGATAAAGGTAACTTGTATAACATGTCTTTGCGCGCTGCTAGTTGGCTGTAGTGATCGATTATCTGATATTAGAGAAGCGGTTTCAGGCATCAATTCAGCAGCCGAAACTGCAGCCAGTGCAGTTGGTCGTGATGTACATGAAATACGAGCAATTGCCATTGAATATAAAGATACATCCTTTACAGTTAATGACCTATTTAAAACTATTTTACGTGACGTGCGCTGGGATTATGACGCTGAAAAAAGTGAGCTTCATGTGAGAGGCACATGGTTAGCACCACTATTTTCTGAGCAACCATGGGATGATGCAATGAAAAAACAGCTAGCAGAAACAGGTGTAGTAAAGGTTACGTGCACTATTAAGAACGATAAAATTGATAGCGCTCGCACAAATGTAACACTTATATTCAATGACAAAAAAATTGTAGAAATGGCAGGTGAAGATGCACTTCAACACCTATATGATACATATTTACAAAAATAAACCACGTAACTTTTCTATTATAAAAATTTATATATAGAATGGCTCTTCGGCAAAACGAGGGGGTGATTTCCGTTCCGGATAGGCGCTTTGTTGCTGTCGTACAGTTAAAACATTTGCTGCTGTCGCTACGCTTTCGCACAGTTAAAACATTTGCTGCTGTCGCTACGCTTTCGCACAGTTAAAACATTTGCTGCTGCCGCTTTGCTTTCGCTACAGAAAACACATATTACTTTTCTAACATTTAGTCGTTAGAAAAGTTTTTTTATGTTCATTATATTAATAATCCTCCTTACAAGAAATCTTACAATTTAGAAATATTAGGCTCTTCTATTTGAAAATGACAAAACGAGCAAGGTATAATAAAGTATCACGTGATGGTTTGGAGGTGTTTATATTGGGACAGAGAAATTAAAAATTGGCGAGCTTGCAGAAAAGACTGGCATTACAAAAAGAACAATCGATTATTATACAAACATCGGCTTATTAAAGGCTGAACGTTCTGCGTCCAATTATCGCTACTATGCCCCTACAATGATTGAACGACTTCACTATATTGAACAACGCAAACAGCAAGGTCTTTCACTCATAGAAATACAACATGAACTTAACATCACTCCGCACGAAGAAATCGATGTACAGATGCTACGTGTAAAAATGCAGGACTTAGAGCAGGATGTAACTACTCTACTTGAACAAATAAACAAACAAAACAATAAAGATATTGAAAAGATTAAAAAAAATGTTTCCCCCGAAAGTATTGCACTCATGCAATCTTTACTTTTACTTATTCATAATTAGGAGGTGACGTTCTGTTCATACAGAACGACTATTTGGAGACCATACTCAACTTATCGATTTTTACCATTTTATTAGCTTTAACTGGGTTTTTCGTGGCAACAGAGTTTGCCATTGTAAAAGTACGTGCCTCAAGGCTTGATCAATTGATTGCAGAGGGCAATACAAAAGCCATTTCTGCAAAGTATGTTGTCAATCATTTAGACGAATACTTATCTGCCTGTCAGCTTGGTATTACTGTAACAGCGCTTGGTATCGGGATGGTCGGTGAAAAAACCTTTGAATTTATGCTACACCCTCTTTTTAACTTGATTGGCATTCCAGATAACTATATGACGGTCTTTACAATTGGTAGTGCTTTTGCCATTGCAACATTTTTACATGTCGTTGTCGGGGAATTGGCACCAAAAACTGCTGCGATTCAAAAAGCTGAAACGATTACACTTCATTTTGCCAAGCCTATTATGTTGTTCTATAAAGTGATGTATCCATTTATCTGGTTCTTAAATGGCTCAGCTCGAGTCTTAGTTGGCATATTTGGTATGAAGCCTGCTTCTGAGCATGAGTTATCACATACAGAGGAAGAAATACGATTACTACTATCTGAAAGCTTTAAAAATGGTGAAATCAATAAAACAGAACTAAAATTTGTGAATAATGTCTTTGAATTTGATGAACGTATTGCTCGTGAAATTATGGTTCCTCGAACAGAAATTGCTGGAATTGAAAAAAATGAATCTTTTACAAATATGATTCATTTCATCGCAGCTGAAAAATATACTCGTTATCCTATTTATGATGGTGATCGTGATAATATTTTAGGATTCATCAATGCCAAAGAATTGTTTACACACGGTTTGCTGGAGCAACTTACAGACGATTCATTAATCCTTGAAGATTTCATTAATCCTGTTATACGAGTAATTGAAACAATCCCTATTCAGGAGTTACTTGTGCGTATGCAAAAAGATCGCATTCATATGGCCATTTTAATGGATGAATATGGTGGGACATCTGGGCTTGTAACAGTCGAGGATATTTTAGAAGAAATTGTAGGTGAGATTCGTGATGAATTCGACGATGATGAAATTGCAGAAATTCGAAAAGTAAATGACAATCACTATATATTAAATGCAAAAATGCTTATTGAAGATGTTGAAAAACTATTAAAAGTAACGCTTGAAGCAGAAGAAGTCGAAACATTGGGCGGTTGGTTTTTAACAGTGAACAATGGCATTAAAGCAACTAAAAACATTGAGCTAACCCCATATATATTTAGCATATATGAGCAGCAAGGTCATCGTATTCATTACATCGAGGTTCGTCCCCTTCGCAATATTTTACCTACCGTATTAGAGGCGTAATACGGATAATACGATTTTATTGATAGTTTATAACAAATTTAGCTTTAGAAATAACATTCAACAGGGCTATTCTAGTTTTTCCAAATACTTTTGTCTCATACCATTATTAGGCATATCCATATATAATAAATATATGGATATGATTCTATTTTCAGGGGGCATTACATATGAAATTGTTTAAACTATATCATTCGGACGGTATTCATATTATTACCGACGTCAAAAAACACAAAACGAATATTGAATTAAAAACAATTACAGGTGAAGTATTATATATTATCGTAGTAACGGATGAAAACTACACAGTGTACGATGATCGTTTTGCTGGTGCTTCAAAGCAATTAAATTCTGTGGAGGCATTTGATATTGACGGAAGCTTCCGTAGCCTAGATTTTGATAATATGCGTACACTCTTCAAAGAGGCATTTACGAAGCTATTACAAGAGATTACAGAATGTGTCAATGATAATGATGAGTTAGTAGATATTGATACCCTACGTCATAAAGTAAGTGCTCAAATTAAAGGTATCCATTTCCGTGTTATTTCTGACACGAAAAAATACGAGATTTAAACACCTAACAGGCTGTCCAAGGAATCGATGATGGGACAGTCTGTTTTTTTATGTTTCAATTGTTAATTAGGTAACGCTAATTTTAATCACAGTCACTAGCGAAACAAAACATCTCCTACTACTTTCATGTATAATAGTATTAACTATCTGAAAGGAAGGGTGTTTTGGATTTGAATCGTGAACAATTAATCACACTTATTTCAGAAAAACTGAAATTAATCCGGACCGAAAAAGATTTAACACAAGATCAGATGAGCGATTTACTAGGACTTTCTAAAAAAACACTTGTTCAAATTGAAAAAGGCCGTATTCAAACTGGCTGGACTACAACGATTGCGGTTTGTGCATTATGCCGAGATAGCACGATTTTACAGCATGAGCTTGGCGGAGATCCACTTGAAGTTGTCGATTTAATCGCTAATAACGGAACCTTACAACCTAAGGAAAAAACAATGGGAGGATACATATGGTGGAAAAATCTTAGCGAGTATAATGGCTATTGCCTACAACAAAATGTCATTAGTCAGCATTTTCGAATTTTAAATACAGACAACTATCGACTACTATCAACATTCGACGAGTCAATAGCTAAGCAAGCATGGGAAAATCTTCAAGAATAATTAAATACTGTACTCGCGCATTCGTACCAAATACTCCTACGTTATGCGCGAGGAATGTAAAAAGTTTGCAAGAATAAGTGTAGTTGCTGCTATTCTTGCGCTACTAGCCTTCTCCATTCGCTCATTTTCATCATTTGTATGTTCCTTTTGCATTTGTTGGATTACTTTCTTTACTAGCTTTCCCCTCACCTCTTACGCTTTTTTTCACAAAAAAAGTTAAACCGTCTATAGCCAATACTCTCCTCTCGCTATTTTTCAACAAGATAGACAAATGAATAAGATAATGAATTCACTTCGTCATATGATAAAAGGTAACTAGAAAACAATCGTTTACAGTGATATCTTTACAATCAATCTTTCGGTTAAAAGTGACATTAGTAGAATTTTACAACACCACTCTCTATACTTAATAGTAGCTTCTCTAATACTGGAAAGGATGCTTTTTTATGGATAGAATACTAGCAATTAGTGATATACATGGGGAATTAGAACTTTTTGAAGAATTATTATTGAAAGCTGATTATGATACTATGCAAGATCGGTTATTTTTACTTGGCGACTATATTGACCGAGGACCAGCATCTTGTGGCGTTTTAAACTTAGTGGCGGAATTACAGACAAAAGGTGCACGTGTTCTATTAGGAAATCATGAAGCCATCATGCTCAAAGCTTGTCGCTCTGGTCACCCTAAACCGTGGAATCATTGGGTTGGACTTTGCGGTGGCGATGCAACACTTGCAAGCTATGGCTATCAAATAGACGATTTTAAGGAAGCCATTGAAAACGATACATTACCTAGCTTTATTCAAACCTTACCAAAGCTCGAAGAACACTTAAAACTTATCGAAACCTTTGATATTTACATCGAATTAGAGGATGCCATTTTTGTACATGGCGGTGTTGTACCTGGAGTAGCTATGGCAGAGACTGAACCTATGGAGTTTTTATGGATACGTGAAGAATTTCATGCAGGTTATCAAGGGGGGAAAACTGTAATTTTTGGCCATACACCTACTTATAAACTTCACCAAAATCCAACAGATTACAATGTCTACTTTGGAGAAAATAATATAATTGGCATTGATGGTGGAGCTGTTTTTGGAGGGCAGTTACATGCATTAGAATGGCCAAGTCGTCAAATAATCTCGGTGGAAAAGGAAAAGCCAACAAGTTAGAGTAACCTGTAGGCTTTTCCTGCTAAATGAAAGCTTTAATATAATTTAAAAATAACACCTACTAAAGAGTAGACAATAACTGTTGTAAATAAAATTGTCATATGAATAAGTGAGAAAACAAACATTTTTGTTGCCCACTTTGTTTGATCTTTATTACTGTGATAACCGTAAATACTCATAACAAGCCATGCAATGCTTAACAATAGTGCAACAAGCATAATGCCAACACTTAAAGTGCCAAATAAGAAGCTTGATAAAATCAATAAAATTAAATAAAAGTTCGTTTGATAATAAGTACGGCGCATCCCTTTTGCAACTGGAAGCATTGGAACGTTGGCTGCTTCGTAATCAGCGTGCTTACGAATAGCAATGGCATAGAAGTGTGGCATCTGCCAAATGACCATAACTAAAAATAGGCCAAGTATCGCAGGATGTGTAATATCAGTAGAAACAGCCGCCCAGCCAATGTACGCTGGAATCGCCCCTCCTATACTCCCAACTTCCGTGTTATAAATCGTATGTCGTTTTGTCCACATTGTATAAGGTACTACATATAAAAACACCCCTAAGAGACCAAATGCTGCAGCTAGTGGTGAAGCAAGTGCCAACACAGATGCCCCGATAATGAGCATGGCAAAAGCTAAAATTAACGCTGATTTAGCTGACATTTCACCTGTTACAGTTGGTCGACTTTGCGTACGAGGCATTACAGCATCGATGTCGCGATCATACACATTATTAAAAGCTCCAGCGGCACCAATAACAAGTGCAGAGCCAATTGTCGCGAAAATAATTTCAGGTATATTTTCTACAAAAGTCATTTTATTTTTGTACATACCTAGCGTTAATCCAGCCCACATAGGAATTAAATTAGATTTAATGATTCCCGTTTTCACTGTCTGCGCTAAAATTGTAGAGCGTGTGGACTTCTCCACTGACTTCTTGGAAGACTGTAGTTTAGGCTCCGTTTTTAGATTTTGTTCCATTCATCTTAATTCCTTTTCTCTCTTAATTTCTCACGCTTTACCATTAAAAAGCGACAAATTATTAAAACAATTATACCTCGGCCTAATTGATCCAGAGGCTTTAAGCCAATTGATGTTAGGTCACTTAGGTGTTTTCAAAGGTTCTGAAATTCTTAGCCTAAGTTCCTCTATTCCAGCGGATGCCTAGACACCCTGCGCAAAGTAACTTAAAACCACATTCAACTCACAACCTAAGTGGTAGTAAATTTTCAGCAGGTGCTTTGCTTATGTTACCCAAAACATTTGTAACTGCCGTTTCACTTTCGTTACCTAAAACATTTGTAACTGTCGTTTCACTTTTGTTACCTAAAACATTTGTAACTGTCGTTTCACTTTCGTTACCTAAAACACTTGTAACTGTCGTTTCACTTTCGTTACCTAAAACACTTGTAACTGTCGTTTCACTTTCGTTACCTAAAACACTTGTAACTGCCGTTTCACTTTCGTTGCCTAAAACATTTGTAACTGTCGTTTCACTTTCGTTACCTAAAACATTTTGTAACTGCCGTTTCACTTTCGTTACCTAAAACACTTGTAACTTTCGTTTCACTTTCGTTACGAAAAATATGTGCTGAAAAAAGTAAACATATCAAAATATTATTCTACATCTTTTAGATAAAGTCTGTCTCAATGTTCACATAAAGTACACGATTTTCTTTACTCTTTATATTCTCACATAGAGATATACGTTCATTCACAGCATCTTCTATGATACCACCGACTGACATGAATTTGAACCTAATCGACTTGATTCTTAGCATATTACTATTCAAGTAAAACAATCTACTCTATACTAAGGTGTATGTTTTAACTATATGAAGGAGTGTCTGACACGTGAAATACGGATTTATCGGCCTTGGAAATATGACTACAGCTATTATTAAAGGTATGTGTAAAAGCGGTGATTTTGATCCTACTTTTATTTATGGCTATAATCGTACCAAAGCAAAAACAACAAAATTAACAACCTCTTACGGGATTCAAGCCGCAAGCTCTATTGAAGATATTATGTCAAAATGTGACGTTATTATCCTCGGTGTAAAACCCCAAATGTTACCAGATGTTTTACCAGAGGTGAAAAAGCATTTACAAGATAACCATGTAATTGTTTCCATCGCCGCTGGTAAAAATATAACATATTTACAAGATTACCTATCTGAAGTTACTCCTATTGTTCGTGTAATGCCAAATATTAATGCGATTATTGGTGCATCTACAAGCTGCTTTACAGCGAGTGAACAAGTATCAGATGTGCAGCTTCAGCTTGTCAATTCCCTTTTTGAAACAGTAGGTACAATTATTGAGGTGCCTGAAAACTTATTTTCTATATTTACAACGATTGGTGGTGCTTCACCAGCATTCACCTATATGTATATTGACGCTTTAGCACGTGCTGCTGTACGTGAAGGGATGCCAAAAGACATGGCGCTTGATATTGCGGCAAATGCAGTACTCGGCAGTGCAAAAATGATTTTACAATCACAAGAACATCCTTGGGCACTTGTAGATCAAGTATGCTCTCCAGGTGGGACAACTATTCAAGGTGTATCTTCATTACAAAGCAATCATTTTGAAACAACGATTCACGATGCAGTAACGGCCGTGACTGACAAAGATCGAAGCTTATCAAAATAACTATTGAATGATACACTAAAAAATAAAACGAAACCGAGACATCCTTAAATGTCTCGGTTTTCATTTTGTTGAAAAACTAATTATATCAATGGAATTAAGGGTAATTTTAAATAAAGTATTGCTATTCGGCAAAGCGAAGCGTCAGCAACCACAACATAAACGTAGGAACGCTCAACATAACCCAATAGGAAAATAGCCTTATCCGGAAATCAAATTCATTTTAAGGATTTCCTTGAATATTTTTTTCATTGAATATTATCTTGTAATTCCTGTGCTAAAAATGCAGTTAGATCACGTAAGTTTTCTGGTGTAACACCGTGACCATCTGGATATTGTTTAAATGTCACAGCAGCACCAAATTGCTCAAACTTTTCTTTACTTTCTACGCCCCATTGTGACGGGATGACATAATCATAATCACCGTGAGAAATAAATGCATGTAAATGATTGACTGGGCGAATTGCATATTCCTCTGTAACGAATTTTGGTGTGTAGCCACTTAATGCTACTATTCCTGTAATTAAATTCCCCATAGCAAAAGCAAGTGACTGTGCTAAAACTGCCCCTTGACTGAATCCAAATACATACACTTTATGTGGATCAATTTGATATTCTGCAATAGCCTCTAGAACAAATTGTTGTAGAGCCACTAATACTTTATCGAAAACTTCGCGGTCTGGTTTACCGACCTCCTGGATTGTGAAAAAAGCATAGCCAGGCTTTTGCGTAATAGGTCCACGTAAGCTAAATACATGGCATTGCTCTTTAAAGTCCTGTACTAATTGTGGTAAATCCTCTTCATTACTACCCATTCCATGTAATAAAAAAATCGCTGGATATTTTTTATTTGGGTCCATATTTGTTGGTTGTGTATGTTTAAATGTAAACGGTGTATTCATATTAAAATTCCTTTCAGGTGGACTTAATGTCACCTTATTATACTGCATAATATATCTAGACAAAAACAGGATTGCTCCGTTATCATAAATAGCTTTTTCTATAGATTTATCATCATAGCGATAAAATGATGTCTGTCCGATCAGGCGCTTTCCTAAGCAGCTTGAGATACGATGCTTTTATGTACAAAACTCAACAAAAGCACATGAAGGTCACGAATGCGTTTTAAAGTTTTACTTTATTAATAATCCCATCAGTGCGATAAGCAATATAGCCGTTAATTATGCGAATCGTTTCTTGTGGATCTGCGTTAAATAGCACTTTTGATTGCTCTGGTGTTGAGACAAGTACTGTTAGTAAATCTACACGCATGGAATGTCCTGCAGAGCTATACGCATAATCGTAAACAATATCTTCCTCTGTCATATTTTCTGTCACATACTGCTTATGAAACAATTCCTTTGCGGCATCCATTTGTTCCGCGACCTGCTGACGAATACGCATTTGATGCATCAATAGCTCTTCCTCAAGTACCGTGGTCTTTAACCACTCTTTCTTTTCGAGCATCTTCAAAAATTCTTTTTCCAAAACTTGCTCATTTTCTGTAAAATACAGCATATTCATCATTAACATATCCCAAAAATCAACTTGAGATTGTGCTGATTTACGCTGCATCTCTATTGCCGCTTTAAAGTGCTCTTCAACCTTCGTAATATTCATGTTGCGCACTAAATGATTACATACATTTTCAATAAATTTATTTGCTGTTTCTTGTGCCATCAAAAAACCCGTCCTTTATATCTACAAATCATTTCCTCCCTATCATACCATGATTGTAGAATATAAAGAAACGGTTAACGTTTAGGTCTGCTATGTATGCTCACCTTGTACTTTAGACGCAGAAATTGAATCTAAAATATACTTTGCATCATTGTGAAGCTTTTCATAGTTCTCCTGTAATGTTCTTGGAGATATAGGTTTACTAAATAAGAAGCCCTGTATAGTATCACACTGGCTTGCTACTAGATATGATAGCTGTTCTATCTCTTCTATTCCTTCTGCGACTACCTTCAACTGTAGATGCTTGGCCATAGAGAGAATCATGTCAACTAATGCTTTATCTGTAGAGTTCGATTGTATTTTCTGAACGAAAGACCTGTCAATTTTTAAGCAATCTATAGGGAAATCCTTTAAATAAGATAATGATGAATAGCCTGTCCCAAAATCATCTACCGCGATCGTAACCCCAAGTGCCTTCAATTTGTGTAAGATCGTCGTCATATGATCGATATTGATCGTCATACTTTCTGTTATTTCGAGTTGCAAATATTTGGGCTCTAATTGTGTTTTCTCAAGAACATTATGAATTATTTCAACTAAATTTTGCTGAAAAAGTTGACCTAACGACAGATTGACCGCTACTTTAATCGGTGGCAATCCAGCTGCTTCCCACCTCTTTACTTGTTGACAGGCTGTTTCTAGTACCCATTGTCCAATAGGAATAATTAATCCCGATTCCTCTGCAATTGGAATAAAGACACCCGGCGAAATCCACCCCTTCTTTGGATGCTGCCATCTAACTAAAGCCTCTACCGACTTAATTTGACCCGTACGTAAATCAAGTTGCGGTTGATATTCTAAAAAAAGCTCTTGATTTGCTAAAGCATCATGTAAATCATTCTCTAATATAAGACGTTCAGTCGTTTCTTTAGAGATCGAAGACTCATAAAATCGTATACGAGTTGGCGTTTTCTGCGCTTCATGCATAGCATAAAGAGCAAATCTAACAAGCTCCTCCTCCTTATAAGAATCTGTTGGAAATAAAGCGATACCAATATTTAATTGACTATTTAAAGAAAAATGTTGAATTTGGAATGATTCTTCCATAACAACTTGAAGTTGTTGACTAAGCTGCGTCAATTGATGGGTATTGCTCACCTCATCAATATACACGACGAAATAGTCTTCTCTCAGCATGCATAGTAAATGCTTCTCCGGTAAAACATTTTTCAATCTTCCCGCGATTAAGCCTATCATTTGGTCTGCATATGTACTGCCTAAAGACGCTTTAATCGCAGTTATTCTTTCTATACCGATTGCAAGTATTGCCTTTTGTGATTTAGATATGTATAAATCTTTATTTAAAGTTTCCAGTAAAAAACGTTCATTTGGCAAATTTGTAACCTCATTATGATAAGCCATGAAATGCATTTTTTCACGAGATTTTTCTAAATGCTCTTGTGTATCAACTAACTGCTGAAAAGGTTTTTCAACAGAAGAAAAATAAATTGCTCTGAGTAAAAGATAAAATGCACCTAACTGAAAAATATGTCCAATAAAATTTTTAATATCATAGACATCTCGATAAATTGTAAAAAGATAATCGCTAATAATTAAATAAATCGCACTGCCAAACAATAAAAATATAATTTTGGGTGCTTTTTCAAAATTTTTAAGCAATAGAACCATAATCACCAAATGTATCGCTACAGCTAAATATTGAAAAGTATTTTTTAAAACAGTAGGACCTTCACCTTCTATCATAAGAGGTGGCAATAGAGACGTTGGGGCATAGATGACGACAAAACAACCAATAACTATTACAAACGGCAAGCTATAAATAAACCAACGATAAAATGATTTGATTTCTTTCTCCTTTATAAAAAAAATGAAGAGAAAACCAATCGATAATAGTAATCGACTAAACATGTAAAACCATGTTGATGCATATGGCGTACTCACAGTAATGAAAAATGGCATTCCTTTATAAGAGAGTGCATGAGCCATTTCTAATAAGCTAATGGCTAAAAACAAAGCCCCTGCATATAGAACTTTATTAGATAAAATATAAGGCGTAATTAACCACGCCTGAAATGAAATAGACATTGTCACTACAATAATAAGCATTTCCATCATTAAATGAATCGTTACATAGTTGTTCTCTCCAAATATCCCATAAAATTTATCACTACCGCAACCAATTACGATTAACAAAATCATCGATAATAGGATGAATTGAATGCCCTGCTTCATAAAAGAAAAATCCTCATTAAATTTCCACATAATAACTCCCCTCGTTAATCACTAAATAATTTCCCTCTATCTAATGCTCTATTCATAATTAGGCTAATTATACTACAAGATTACAACAGAGTATCGACTTTTCGACCAAAACAAAAGTGAAATTTAGGACTTAATGATATAATAATGTGAAACTAAATGGGGATCTTCTTCACACCCACTGATTTTTAGCCTTTTGACTTTTACTGGCAGTTCATCTCACACCTACTTTCTTTGCTTTCGCTGAATGGTAAGTACCTGACACTTCGCTTTCAGTACAGATGAATTACTGCTCGGAAATAAACATTTGCAAGATAAAAAAGATGTCTCAGCTTTTGAGACATCTTCTATCTATTATGAAAATACATAACTATCCATATTATCTATTGTATTTTGGATAGCATCTTTCAAAGACCGCTGATGCTCGGCACAAGCCGTTAGTGACTCCTCCAATGTAATCGCAGCATTTGCCATAAACGGTGCCATCTGCAAATCCTTCGCTAATTGAATAAGAACAAGTGCTTTATTCCATTTCCAACGCGCATTTTGTGGATCTAAGTTAATAGCTTGCTCTAAGTAGCCAAGTGCATCGAATGGCATCCATCCAAAGCGGTGCATCGTTTGACCTGTGATCCCCCAATATACCGCCTTGTTAGGGTTTTCTTTTACTGCTTGTTTAAAACAATGAACACTCTCGTTGTAATGATGTGCAAACAAAAACAGTTCACCCTGCGTAAAAAATGAATTGGCTCTTTCATTCGGAGTGCCTGTTGTCACTATAGCCTCTAGTTCTTTAATACGATTTGTAAACTCTCCTTCATCTTCTATCGCACGAATTTCGACGACGGTATCCGATTCAGGATAGCTTTCATCTGCTCGTTCTGCATGTTGGGTTTCCACAGACAGCGTAGGTTTTGGATAGTTCGCAAAATCATACTCTTCTAACAATTCAATATATTTATTAGCCAACTTTTTCTCATTTTCATTAGTAACTTGCTTAGCAACCTCATAGCTCTTCATTAGCTCACCATTATAAAAATAATCATCCATTGTCATTCATTATTCCTCCAATGTACAACTCTTCAGTATATTTAGTATACACTACAAAATCAATTATGCCTCGACATAATTGCTTCCATAATCGGTTGGAGGCTTTAACTTCTTTCAACAATAGAGGTAGAAAGCTTCAGTAACAGCCGCTTCACTTTCGCTACAAAAAACACTTCCTCTAAAGAAGTTTAAAAAGACTGCTCAAAAATAACTTTTGATACAGTCTCAGCTTTGCTTATTTTTTTAATACTTCTTTATTTAGAAATGTACGTAAATCTTCTTCCGGTAATGCACCTACAAAACGTTTAACCTCTTTACCACCTTCAAAGCGAATGAACGTTGGAGTGTATTCAATGTTATATTTATTCCATAAATCTTCGTATTCCCAAACATTTAATTGAGCAATATCAACACCAAGCTCTTTAGCAATAGGCATTAGCACTGGTGTAAAAGCTTTACAGTGCACACATGTCGGACTGAAGAAATAAGCATTTACATCTTCACCAGCTTTTAATTTTTTTTCAAGTTCTTCTGGTAACATAATATTTTGGTAATTTTTATCATCCAATTGATCAATTGTTTCTTGTTTTAGATCTTTGTCGCCATAAAGTTTCTCTGCGCCTTCTAATTTGCTATTGTTTGAGACTTTAGTTAGCACAATAATTGCTGCAAATAACAAAACAATTACCGAGCCAATAATTAGTAGTTTTTTCACGAGAATGTATTCCTCCCTTTCCACACTAAAAAACCCTATTTTTAGTGTATTCGCGATTGATTATAAATGGTTTTTAAATCCTAGTAAACTAATTAGTCTTTCAAAATGAGTTTTTTCATAATTCAAACATAATTCGCTCCAAATTTGGAAACATACATATAACATCTATTATGCTCAATACGAATGTGGAGTGGATAAATAAAATGAAACACACTATCCGAAATATTTTTCAAATTTATAAAGGTGATATCCATAATATATTAACAAACTGGGTAGTTGCTGTCATTATTGGTGGGCTCATTTTTTTACCTTCTCTTTATGCGTGGCTTAATATCTACGCCTCTATGGATCCCTATGCCCATACTGCCAACATGAAAATTGCTGTTGTCAACGAAGACACAGGCGCGAATGTTAGAGGTGAAGATATTAATGTTGGTAACGAGGTAGTAGACAATTTAAGTACTAATCAAAACTTTACTTGGGAGTTTACTTCTCATGAGCAAGCTATAAATAACTTAAAAAATGGGGACTATTTTGCGGTTATAGTTGTCCCTAATGATTTTTCACAAAAGCTGACCTCCATACTGTCAAATGTGCCTACAAAAGCGCATATCGATTATTATGTAAATGAAAAAATCAATCCAATCGCTCCTAAAATCACAAGTAAAGGCGCGAGTGGCTTAACGCAACAAGTATCTAATGAGTTTATTTCAACTGTCAGCGGAACACTTTTCTCTATTTTTAATACGGTCGGTGTTGAGATGGAGCGGGAAATTCCCGACTTTAGAAAATTTGAAAATTATATTTTTACAATCGAACATCATCTCCCAGATATCGAAACATATTTAGCGCAAGCTGCTAAAGGTGGTAAAGAAGCTGAGACATTACTAAACCACACAATTACCCAAGTTCCCGAAGTTGAGAAATTAATGAATGATGGTCTAACAACGATCCATCGAGGCTTAAATTTGATCAATGAAGCTGATACAGTGTTCAACGAGCTATCCCCTATCATCAAAAAAGATTTAGAAGCAGTACAAAATATTGCTCAACGATTTACAGATATAATAGGGAAGCTTCAAAATGCGAATGTAGATTCAGCTACTATTGCGCAAATAAAAGATACAATTAAAAACCAGCTAGATGCATCACGTGAGAAAGTAACTACTAGCATCCAAACCATTGAAGCGCTTCAAAAATTAACACAAGCTGATGCGTCGACTCGTAAACAGCTTGAAAACAAGGTGCTAAACATCCAGACGGCACTACAGCAAAGTAATTCTGAAGATGTGAAGACTTTACTAACTAACAATAAAATAATTGAACAACTTGAAACTATACGTGGAGATTTGCAGGCGAATCCTAGTTTTACTGATTATTCTTTTAGCTCTCTAACCGCTTTAAATCAGCTGAATACATTACTAACCGACATCTCAAGTAAAGTACAGCAGTTAAATACGATAGATATCGAAACGATAAAAGAAGACCTTGCTGATGTGCAAAGCGTTGCACAAAATGTTTCTAATAATCTTCAGCAATTCCTTACTCATTATAATGATCAGTTAGAGCCACAAATTCATACGACGTTAGCTTCTGCCAAAAATACATTAACAAATGCATCAACAATGCTTACGAATGTAAAAAGTTTTCTGCCTCAAGCAACAGATCGTTTAACAAATGCTAAAAATATGTTAGCAACGGCTAATAAGACACTCGGTACAGTACAAACAAATTTCCCTGCTTTAAGTACAAAAATTAAGGATCTTGCAGACAAGCTGAGAACATTAGAAAGTGAAGCTGATATTTCAGAAATCGTTCAATTATTGAAAAACGACGTTAATGCAGAACGAGATTTCTTTGAGGAGCCTATTAAGCTTCAGGAACATAGAATGTTTCCAATTGCTAATTATGGAACAGCTATGACACCGTTTTACACTGTACTTTCCATCTGGGTTGGTTGTTTATTATTAATTTCTCTTCTATCTGTAAATATTCACAATAATGATCAATACAGTATTCGCCAAGTATACTTTGGACGTTTATTAACATTTGCAACTTTTTCATTTATTCAAACGCTCATTATTACAATTGGAGATATTGTTATTTTAGACGGGTCCATTAGTGCCCCTTACTTCTTTATTCCATTTGGGCTATTTATTAGCTTAGTGTTCGTTACAATTGTCTATACACTAGTATCCGTATTCGGAAATGTCGGAAAGGCTTTAGCCATTGTCATGTTAGTACTGCAAATTGCAGGTTCTGGTGGCACATATCCAGTAGAATTACTACCTAGATTTTTCCAAATCATGAATCCATTTCTTCCTTTCACTTATGCAATTGAAATGATGCGCGAGGCAGTTGGTGGTATTATTTGGTCAAAGGTATGGGTTGATCTAGCCTTTTTATCTTTCTTCTGGCTCATTTTCATTCTATTTGGTTTCTTCTTGAAAAAATTACTGAGTGAGAAAATGGAACATTTCATGAACAAAACACGCGGGTCAGATATATTTCATTGATTTTCATTTGCCTCCTTGTAAATATTTCAACGAACAATGTTATAATAGGCATATTGTAAACATATAGGGGGCGCTTTTGTTGAAAAAACTTCTTTCTATTTTTGCTTTGTCGTTATTAGTGTTAAGTGCTTGTGGTGAAGATAAACAAGCTGTTGAAAAAAATCAGAATGAAGCACAAAAAGAAGCTTCACACAAAGAACATGCACATGCTTCTGGAGATATTCAGGAGGAAACTGCATCAGCAGATGTTTTACCATCATTTTTAAACAATAAATCAGAAGATATTCGCTTAGTGTATCAAATCGCTGGACAATCTACAGAAATTTTAGAGTGGATGCCCTGCTATTGTGGCTGTGGCGAATCAGCTGGACATAAAAGCAATTTAAACTGCTTTATTGAAGAAAAACGAGAGGATGGAACAATTGTCTGGGATGATCACGGTACCCGTTGTCTCGTTTGCCTAGAAATTGCTGTACAGTCTGCAAAGATGCATAAAGATGGTATGGACATCAAAGAAATTCGTCAAACAATTGATAATAACTATAAAGAAGGCTACGCAAAACCAACACCGACTGACATGCCTGCTTAATAACAAAAAACTCATCGTTATGATGAGTTTTTTTGTTATTTAACGAGTTGTAACACTGTTTTAAAATGTGGATGATCTGCACGCTGTAATAACTCGTATAAAATCATTTCCACGCTTGTTGGTAAAATTCCAAGAGCCTTCATCTTCTCAAGTCCTACCTCTTTATTGCCCTTTGTACGAGACGACACTGCATCTGCAACCACTTCAACCTCAAACCCTTGCTCTTTTAGCTGTCGAGCTGTTTGGTAGACGCAAATATGTGTTTCGATACCTGTCACGATAAATTGAGAACGACCACTTGCCTTCAATGCATCTACAAACTCTTGTTCCTGGCACGCACTAAAAGCCAATTTAGCGATAGGTTGTTGCCCTTTAATATGCTGAGTAATCTCTAACGCTGTCCCACCTAAACGACTAGGATTTTGTTCAAGCCATAAAATCGGTATCTCCAATGCTTCCATAGCTTGTACCAGCTTGGCCACATTTTCAATCACCGATTCGCTTTCATCAACAATTGTCGCTAACTTCCCTTGTACATCAACGACAACTAAACATGCCTCATCTATTGTATACATTAAAACACCCCTTAAATCCGTATTCACAGTTCATTATACCGAAAATTACTGGTTTTTGTGAGAGGTTAGAAAAATATCGTCCTTTCAGCATGCTCCCCCTCACGATGTTTCATCTACACCCTCTCTGGGCTCAGACCTCACCCACGAAATGTGTCCTTCCGAGGAGGAATATGCAAGTGAGTACATATTTGGGGAGGATTTATTCCACACATAAACAAACACGAACATTTTGTAATTCCACCGATTAACCAATATATTAAATCACGAAGTATTAACTCTTATTAACATATCTAAATGTCTATTTGTTCGTGTTTAATCTTCAATATCTATTATAAATTTAACTCAATTTTGTACATTTTGTTGCGAGCCTGTCATTATTCTGCTCGAATAGTGAGAATTTTATTTTTTCTCTTGAAAATTGAGTTATAATCCAGTAAAGTGCTTTTATCCGCTTTAATAGTCAGTATCTATTTCTAAGTTCTTACATGAAAAATTTTGCTAGATGATATTAAACTGACTGTAAAAGCATGATAGATTCAACAATCAATTAGTAGGAACTAAATAACCTATGAATAAGGTTTAGCCTTATAAAACAAAACAAGGAGTGTACCACTTTGACACAACGTGCATACAATTTTAACGCAGGACCATCTGCCCTACCACTAGAAGTATTAGAAAAAGCCCAACAACAATTAGTAAACTTCCGTAACTCAGGCATGTCTATTATGGAAATGAGCCACCGTAGTGCCATTTTCGATGAAGTACATAATGAAGCAATTGCTTTATTGAAAAAGCTTTATGCTATCCCAGAAAACTATGAAGTCCTTTTCCTACAAGGTGGAGCTAGTCTTCAATTTACGATGATTCCAATGAACTTCCTTCAAGCAGATCAAAAAGCAAGCTACGTATTATCAGGCTCATGGTCTGAAAAAGCAATCAAAGAGGCTAAATTATTTGGTACGCCTGTAGAAGCTGCGAGTACAAAAGAAAATAAATACCGTAATATCCCAGCTTTAGCGGATATTCAATTCAATGAAGAGGATGCATATTTGCATATTACTTCAAACAATACGATTTACGGTACACAATGGAAGGAATTCCCTGAAACAGGCAATGTACCGTTAATCGCGGATATGTCTAGTGATATTCTTTCTAAACCAGTTGATATAAGTAAATTTGGTCTTATTTATGCAGGAGCTCAAAAAAATCTTGGTCCATCTGGGGTAACAGTAGTTATTATTCGCAAAGATTTATTAGAGAATGCGAATAATAACATTCCTACAATGTTAAAATATTCAACGCATGCTGATAGCAACTCTTTATACAATACGCCACCAACTTTCGGTATCTATATGCTAGGTGAAGTATTAAAATGGGTAGAATCAAAAGGCGGCGTTGCAGAAATTGAGAAGCACAATGAGTTAAAGGCAAAAGTCATTTATGATGCCATTGACAATAGCAACGGATTTTATAAAGGCCATGCAACACCAGAAAGCCGTTCTTTAATGAACATCACTTTCCGTGTTACTGATGAGGAACTTGAAAAACAATTCCTTGCTGAAGCAAAAGCAGCAGGCTTTGTTGGACTTAATGGACACCGTTCTGTAGGAGGCTGCCGTGCTTCTACTTATAATGCTGTACCGTTAGAGACTTGTGAAGCTTTACGTGACTTTATGGTAGAATTCCAACAAAAACATCAATAATAAAAAAATCGACGAATGATTTATTTAAAATCATTCGTCTTTTTTATTATTTGCGATAGAGGGCAAATTCCCACGATATATCTTTTCATATCATAAGAGCAATAAAAGTCGAAGCATTGAAGCTCCTAGTAGAACAACATAGTTACGATAAAAGAGGTAATTCCTAGTGAAACCTCACTTGGAATTACCCCTTCCTTTAAGTATTATCATCTCAAATTTTACAAAGCTTCAGGTTTACACTCGGGACATTTACCGTAAATCTCAAATTTATGGTTTTCAATTTCATAGTCTGGCAGCTTTTCTCCAAGCATTTCCATAGGGCAGAGATTTAGCTCCTTAACATTGCCACAATCCATACAAATAAAATGATGGTGATGATGTTCAGACTCACAATGCATACGGAAATTCCGCTCCCCTGATAACTCAGTTTCATCCAGTATTCCTAGCTTCACAAACGTTGAAAGGTTGCGATAAATCGTATCGAAACTCATACCCGGAAAATCTTTTTTCAAAACACCTAATAAATCTCGAGCAGTTAAATATTTATCTGTTGCTGCAAACATATCTAATATTAACTCCCGCTTATCTGTTTTTTTATAGCCGTTTTCTTTTAAAATTCCCCACGCTTTAGAAACGTTCACTGCGCTACCTCCCCCTGTTTTGCAGCCATTTTAAATACTAATTTCTTCACTAGGATAACAAGTAATAAAATTAAGATAGAAGTAACGACAATCGTACCACCAGGTGCTAAATCTAAATAGAAAGCACTAACTAAACCGATTAACACAGCCGCTTCGCCAAAGACAATTGCATAGATGATTGTTTGCTTAAAGCCCTTTGCAAGTCGCATTGCAGCAGCTACTGGTAACGTCATAAGTGATGATACAAGTAAAATACCAACGATGCGCATACTTGCAGCAATAACAAGTGCTGTAATAATCATAAATAAGAGATGAATCCAACGTGCAGGCAGACCGCTAGCTTTTGCATATTCCTCGTCAAAAGATAAAACAAAGAGTTCCTTGAAAAATATAAACAAAAAGATAGCGACAACAACAGCAATTCCTACTACTACCCATAAATCCTGACGTGATACAGCTGACACTGAACCAAATAAATAGCTCATTAAATCCGTGCTAAAGCCGCTTGCAAGCGAGATAAAGATTGCACTAATACCAATCCCACCTGACATAATAATGGGAATAGCAAGTTCTTCATAGTGCTTATATACACGTCTTAGACGCTCAATTAAAATGGAACCGCTGACAGAAGCCAGTATACCTAAGTAAATTGGATTTAGCATTGCCAAGGCTGTAACAGATTGACTGATATATAAGCTTCCCGCTATACCTGCCAGTGTCACATGTGATAAGGCATCAGCAATAAGTGAGAGCCTTCGAACGACAATAAAAACACCTAGCAGCGGTGCCAATATGCCAATAACTAGCCCAGAGAAAAAGGCATTTTGTAAAAATTCATAGTTAAATATTGCTTCAATCATTAGCCTTCTCCTTCTAGTGAATCTTTCTCACGGAATGACCGTACCAAGCATCAAGCGCATCGTGAGAAATTGTATCAAATTCATTTTTATAACCGTGGAAGTGGATAGTTTGATTTAAACATGCTACATGACTGATACGATTGGACACTGTATCCACATCGTGTGTAACAAGAATCATTGTAATTCCCTGTTCCCGATTCAATTTCGCCAGCATATCATAAAAGGACTGCACATTCTCGTGATCAATGCCGACAGTTGGTTCATCTAATATTAATAGCTTCGGTTCACTAACTAATGCCCTTGCAATAAAGACACGTTGCTGTTGCCCACCAGATAACTCTCCAATATTACGATTCATAAATGCTTCCATTCCAACAGCTTTTAATGCTTCTAAGACGTTTTCCTTTGCATCTCGTCCAGGTCTTTTAAATAAGCCTAATTTTTTGGATAATCCACTTTTCACAACCTCTTGTACGGTTGCTGGAAACCCTGAATTGAAGGCATTCGATTTTTGTGACACATACCCAATCCATTCACGATGCTTAAAAGTTGTACTTGGTTCACCAAATAGTTTAATTTCTCCAGACATTGGTTTTAGTAACCCTAAAATAATTTTTAATAATGTAGATTTCCCAGAACCGTTCGGACCTAGAAGTGCTAAAAAATCTCCCTCTTCCACTCGGAAAGAGATATTTTTTAATACTTGTGTATAGTCATATTGAAATGACACGTTTTCAATATCAATTAATGATTCTTTCATGTATGTTCTCTTCTTTCTAATTCAAAATCATTACGATTTAACAAGTTGTAAGTATAAATGAAAGTACAGTTTTTGTAAAGAAAATAAGATCATCATAACGTGTGGTTGATTTTTCGTTCCTACTGGGCACGTCAGTCTCCACTCCAATCAACTTATATCCATGGCATACGTTTTAACAAATGGTATCCACAACTTTTGGTGATGGCCAGAAAATAAGATTTTATTGTGAAGGATTTCATAGCTGTCACGACGTTCACAAGAATGATTTTGTTTTAAAAAATAAACAACTTTAAAAGGAGGATTAGCTTTGAGTATTCAATTTTTACAGCAATTAACACAAAGTAGTGATAAGGAAATCGTTGCGATTGCACGTTCTGAAGGGTTTGAAATTACTACTTCTGAAGTAAAAAAACTCCGGCCTTATTTGGAGCAATTCTCATTTTCATGGCTTTTTTTAGGTATTCCAAAAGATATTCTTGTAGAGGTTGAAGCTGTTTTAGGTAGAAAGCGTTCCAGACAACTAATTGCATTGTTTACGAAATAATCAATTTCATCTTTGTGTACTTATAGCTGACATTGCACTTTAGCTACAATTACTTTTACTAAATAAAAAGGTTCTAAGTCAAATGTTGGGGTGCTATACTCTTTCAGCACCTTAACCCAGATGAACTCCAATTTCTTTATACTTTAAATTTAATAAGATTTTTGCTCGAAAGTGATCGAAGCGTCGAAAGC
>NZ_MWSJ01000027.1 GCF_002237755.1 Lysinibacillus sp. KCTC 33748
CAGTTAAAACATTTGTTGCTGTCGCTTCGCTTTCGCACAGTTAAAACATTTGTTGCTGTCGCTTCGCTTTCGCACAGTTAAAACATTTGTTGCTGCCGCTTCGCTTTCGCTCCAGGGTCTCGGGCCAGCAGATGTTTTTTGCGCGAAAGCGTAGTGCTAACGTAGCGGCAGCAGAGGGTTTTGTTTGTGCGAAAGCGCAGCGACAGCAGGATGTTGGTCACGAAGGCGTTATCACAGGACGTGATGCTTTTAGCCTTCGTTCCTCTATGACGCTGATCCCTAAGGAGTCGCCCAGCCTCCACTTCATCAACTTATTGCATGGATTAACAAATGTCCTCACTTAACTTTTGGTGACGAGCCCAATAATCATAATTCTCCAGCACATTTGTTACCACTTCATGACCGAGTAATAATTTTTAAAACCATTTCGGTATAAATATGAGTAATCCGATTATAGCACTGAATATCGCAAATACAAGTACTGCACCTGCAGCAAGATCTTTCGCCTGCTTAGCAAGCGGATGAATCGTAGGTGAAGCTAAATCCACTACTCGTTCAATTGCTGTATTAATCATTTCAAGTGCAAACATTAGAGCAATTAATAACAATACAATATACCATTCTATACGTGATAAACCCGTAAAATAGCCAGCATTCAAAACTATTCCCGCACTTAGTAAGTGGGATTTAAAATTTTGCTCCGCACAGGCTGTAATAATACCTTTAAAGGCATACCCAAAAGAGCGTACAAATTTGCGAACATTCATTTATTCTCGTCCTAAGCCGAAAGATTGTAAAATCTCATCCTGCTTACCGAACATCACCTTTTCATCTTCTGGCACCATATGATCATAGCCAAGTAAATGTAAGAAACCATGGACTGCTAAAAAGCCTAATTCTCGCTCAAATGTATGCCCATATTCCGCTGCCTGTTCTTTTGTACGATCTGTTGAAATAATAATATCTCCTAATATACGAGGCATCCCTTCAAATGTTACTTCCATTTCTCCCTCACCTAATTCCTCCAGGGCAAATGAGATAACATCTGTCGGTTGATCTTTGTCACGATATTCTCGGTTTATTTCTTGAATCGCTTCATTTGTAACGAACGTCACTGACACTTCCGTTTCCGGCTCAATATTCTCTAGTTTCGCAGCTAGCTGCAAAAGCTTTTCAACAAGCTCCATATGCTCAGTAGCCACTTCATTTGTTTCATCTGTAAAATCAATTGTTAAAATCATAGATCCTCCTACTTATCTGCCTTTGGATATTCAATTCGTGAGTGGAAAATTCCATTCAACGTTTCACAAAGTACTCTCTCTATACATTTTAACTCTTTTATCGAAATATCGCATTCATCAAACTGACTGTCTTGTACTCGATCATCAATGATTGCTCGTACCAACTTTTGAATTTTCTCTGCATTCGGTTCCTTCATCGATCGAACCGCTGCCTCAACGCTATCTGCAACACTAATAACTGCTGCTTCCTTCGTTTGTGGTTTCGGACCTGGATATCTGTACGTTGTATCATCTAAGCATTTTCCTTCTTCCTTCGCTTTAAAGTAGAAGTATTTTAACAGACTAGATCCGTGATGCTGCAAAGCAATATCAATAATTTCCTGTGGCATCTTATATCGTTTTAGCATTTCAGCCCCATCAGTAGTATGCGCAATTATAATTTCCGCGCTTTTTTCCGGAGACAATGAATCATGGGGATTAATACCAGACATTTGATTCTCGATGAAAAAAGCAGGTCGCTTCGTTTTACCAATATCATGATAATAGCATCCTACACGAGCTAGTAATCCATCCGCACCAATTTCCTCACACGCAGCCTCCGCTAAGTTCGCCACCATAACACTATGATGATATGTTCCCGGAGCCTCCATTAGTAATTTTTTCAGCAATGGATGGTTCGGGTTCGATAATTCAATTAAACGCAACGATGACAATAAGCTAAATGCTGATTCAAAGAATGGTAAGAGACCCATTGTAAGAGCTCCTGATAATAAAGCTGATATCATTGCCGCGATAAAGTAAAACACTAACTCTGACAAGCCGTAGGTAGATTGTGTCATCAGTAAATAAAATGCAATAAATAACATATTTACGAGCCCTATAATACCTACAGTATGTAGAATATGCGAACGCTTTTCCATACTTTGTAAAAAGAATAAACTCGCAAATCCTCCAAAAATTATATACAGTGTAATTTCCATTTGCATAACAGATGAATAACCCTCTTGGAATATAACACCCGCAGATGCTGCTGTCATAACCGTAATAAGAACTGCAGCACGGTCATCCGCTAATAACCGTACTAGCATCGTTGCCAATGCTGTTGGGAAAAGGAAGGCAATCGTAACATCGAAACTTCCTGAGACTAGACTAATAAATTTCATCAGCAGGATTGATAAACTATAAACAATTACTGTTACCAACAGGGCATTACGTTTCTTGTACTCATCTATATGCCAGCGTTCGAATAAAACAAACATGAACATCATTTCAAGAAGTATTAAAATAATCAGCCCTGCAATCGGTTTCATGGATGCCTTATTACTTACCATACCTAGAAGCTCTAATTGACGGAACGCCTCATTATCAATAATTTGCCCTTCCTGTACGATGATTTGACCTTGAAGAATTCGAGTCGGTTCAACTGATTCCTTCACTTGTTCCTTTCTAATTTTCGTTTGTTCCTCGTTTATCGTCTCGTTTTCAATAATACTCGTACGACCAATTAAAACTACCGTATTAAATATTTTATCAGGATAGCCTCGTTGTCCACGAATTTTTGTCTCAAAATCATTTTGAGACGCAAACACATTTTCCGATCGAATGGATTTTTGTAAATATTCCTGCACGAGTTTTGATAGTTGCGTACTTGTTCTTTTTAGATCCGCTTCACTTTGTACTAACAATCCTTCTAGTTGTGAATCAGTGAAGACAATAGGCATTTGCTCTGAATCTATAGATTCAAGTTTTTTACGAAGCTGCGCCACTTGATCGACAACAGGAATAGGTTCTTTGCTACTCTCAACATCTGCCTTTACCTCAAGAACATAGTCGAATAAAGACGTTACAATCGAAGCTCGCTGTTTAGCAACATCTGCAGAAAATTGATAGACTGGTGCAACTGCATTTGTTGCTTTTTCTCGTTCCTGTTGCGTTTTATAAGTATCTTCTATCGTTTTAGTAGATCGTACTGTTTCAGGCGCTAGCTGTAATGGTTTAAAATCATATGTAACACCTTTAACATTGCCATACATAAAAGTAAATTGTAGGGCTCCTGTTAAGATGAGAATGACAATTAAAAAGTAGCGAAAGCCAATAAGTTCTGTTATTTTTTTTAATTGTTTCTCCATCTTGCACCTCCTCTATCTACCTTCTATCATACCAATTCAAAAAACATTTTTCCCGAAAAATGTATAAGAAAGTAAAAAAACAGCTATACACATCGTATAGCCGTCACAATTTTTTCCATTTTTAAACCATTTTCTATTTGTTCTATCTTTTATATCCGTGGCTAAGCATTTTAATGCAGACTTTTTAAAGGCTGTTGCACCTGCCGTTTCGTTTCACTACACTTTCGGTGCAGACTTTAGAATTGCGCTTTGCGCAATTCTAAAGTTGCTGCTCTTCGTAGGCTTGGATGATTTTTGCTACGATTGGGTGGCGTACTACATCACCTTGTTCTAAAATTTGGAAATGTATAGATTTTACGTACTTTAATGTTCGTTCTGCTACGATTAATCCAGATTCCATATTTTTCGGTAGGTCAATTTGTGTTTTGTCGCCTGTAATGACCATTTTTGAGCCAAATCCTAGTCGCGTTAAAAACATTTTCATTTGCTGATGTGTCGTATTTTGAGCTTCATCTAAAATAACAAAGGCATCATCTAATGTGCGGCCACGCATATATGCTAAAGGCGCAATTTCTATTGTGCCTCTTTCAATAAGCCTTTGTGTTTGTTCTGATCCGTAAATATCGTTTAAAGCGTCATAAAGAGGGCGTAAATAAGGATCTACCTTTTCCTTCAAATCCCCCGGAAGAAAGCCTAGAGACTCTCCTGCCTCTACTGCAGGACGTGTTAAAATAATACGCTTAACGTGCCCGTTTTTTAGCGCCTGTGTTGCCATGACTACCGCTAAATACGTTTTCCCAGTACCGGCTGGTCCGATACCAAAAACAACGTCCTTATGACGGATTGCTTGTATGTATTCTCGTTGACCTATTGTCTTTGCACGAATAGGCTTGCCTTTCGTCGTGCGAGCTATTTCTTCATCATAAAGTTCTGCAAAGTATTCAATCGTTCCTTTTTGTGTCATTTCAATTGCTGTTGCAACATCACGTTGATCAATATTAATTCCTTTACGAATGACCTTTAAAAGAGCATGTAAAAGGAATGTTGCTTGTTCCTTTGCATCCTCTTCACCAGCAAGCTGAATTTGTTCACCACGTGTAATAATATGGACTTTTAGAGCCTCTTCGATTAATTTCATATTTGCATCGGAAATTCCGAGTAGCATGACCGCTTCGTTTGGATTATCCACTTGTAATACAGTTAAATGTTCTGACATAATCATTCTCCTTGTAGGCCTTGTATTGGACTGGCAATGTTTTCATTGACTAAAAATAGAACTTTCCCTTCAACTGTACCATTCCCCCACTTTACCTGTAAAAGGTTTTCTTTTTTTATAACCGTTTTCGCAGGTAGTGAACGAAGTACCTTTTCATGAAGCAATGGTATGAGCAATGAATCTATTTTGGATTCATTAAGCTCTACTTGCACTTTTTTTGTGTACTGCTCCTCAACAACCGAAACATATGGATCGAGCCAATCAGGTAAATCTTTCTTTTGCACATAGTCAACTTTATCTTTTTCTTCATGAATACCTTTCACTAATACGCGCCACTGCTTTTGTTGTAGCGTTTCCATCGTTAGTTTTGTTGGAATTTTAAATGAACATTCAAGCCAATAATCTGCGTAAACTTCTCCCTTTGCTCCAACAAAGACTTGATCTTCACCACTTTCAATTACACCACTTACGAGAACATCACCTTCGTAAGCCGTATCGTTAACTGAAATTTTCCGTTCTCCATTTTGAATATTAAAGTGAGTAATTACACCACTTTTTGTTGCTACTAAATGTTCCGCTAGCTTTTCATTCGTTTGTTTAGTTTGTTTCGGTGACTCCTGAGGTCGTAAAATCACTCGTCCACCGTACTTTTCAATATGCACCCACGAAAGGTCTCGATGCCCTTCTAATAGCTTCTGTCGCATAACTGCATCTGAGGGTAAGTTTTTTTTAGAAATGGGTGTTTCTAATTGAAATGTATCTTGAAAGGTCTTCCCTAGACGTGCCTCTAACTCCGGTGTTGCCGCTTTAATATCAATCCGCCAAATAACCTGCGCACATAGTAATGGTATTAATATCATCAACGCTAGGCCAAGCAAAGTCCAAAGCTGCGCTCGAAAAACTTGAAGTTCATCTGCATAATAGATTGCCATTTTAAGTCGGTAACGGCTACGCACACGGCGAATCTTTGGTAGATAATGCATAGTTGTTTCAAAGACAACCTCTTGTTCACGAAAAACAACACGCTTTAATGGCACATGTTGCGCATGCAATGCTTGAATAAAAGGATGAACATTTTCATGGCGCTTTATACGTATGATAATTGGCCGATTATTCCACATTATCGCTCACACCCATATTCTTTGTCATTTTCATCTGAAGCTCCTGTAAATCCTCTACAGAAAGATGCAGCATATCTTCTTTAAGAGCATTAATTTCCACTGATTTTCCACGCACAGTAATATGATAATCTGCATAGATAAAAGAGCACGATGAAGCATCAGCATGTAGAAAACGATACGGGCCAATGATTTTTAGTGTTTCATATTGTAATAATTCAAGTAGTGGCGTTAATTGAAATAGTTTTCTCATAAAAAAATGCCTCCTTCTTCGGCAATATATGCATCGAAAAAGGAGGACATGCTAGTTATTTTCTTTTTGCTTTTGGAGGGCCTAAAACTTCTGCCATTACAACAGCCTGCATGAATGATTTTTTTGATGTCGGTAATTGAAAAGCCGATTGTGACTCAGCTACTCCCTCGACTTTTTTTCCAGCTGCCAAACGGCCAATACTTTCTCTATTCGAAGTACGACCCATTTTCTCAGTCGGGACTAAAGAGGGAGCTACATAGCTCGGTGTTTTTTCAATTACTGTTTTTTCGACATTTTTTTTCGGCTCTTCGAATTGAGGCTGTTCATTTTCCCATTCACCTAAAAATCCACGTGCAAAATCCTCAAAACTCTGTGGTTTAGATTGTTGCTGTTGCGTCACCTCTGCTTTTTTTATAACAGGAGGCTCTACTTGTGAATCCTTGTTAAAAGGAGGCATTGGTTTTTGTTCTTTCTTTTTTGATTTACCGAAAATAGAGCTGACTATGGCAATTATCACAAATATAATTAATTGTTCCATTTATTAGTACCGCTCCTTTCAGTTTTTTTATTGGTTAGATTCATTAGTTTCTGATTTATCTGAGCCTACTTTAGAAATGGAGTCTCGCATCGCTGTATCTGCTTGAATGTTACGGTAGTTCATGTAATCCATAATACCCAGATTACCAGAACGTAGAGCCTCTGCCATAGCCTGTGGTACTTCAGCTTCAGCTTCTACTACTTTTGCCTTCATCTCTTGTACGCGTGCAATCATTTCTTGCTCGTTCGCTACAGCCATCGCACGACGTTCTTCAGCCTTCGCTTGTGCAATGTTTTTATCAGCCTGCGCTTGTTCAATTTGTAATTCAGCACCGATGTTTTTGCCGATGTCAACATCAGCAATATCGATCGATAAGATTTCAAATGCTGTACCTGAATCTAGACCTTTTGATAAAACAGTTTGAGAAATCATATCAGGGTGTTCTAAAACTTCTGTATGATGCTCAGCCGAACCAATTGTCGAAACGATCCCCTCACCTACACGAGCAATAACCGTTTCTTCACCAGCACCACCGACTAAACGCTCAATGTTTGCTCGTACAGTAATACGTGCCTTCGCTTTTACTTCAATCCCGTTCATCGCAACGCCTGAAATAAATGGTGTTTCAATGACTTTCGGGTTAACAGACATTTGTACCGCTTCTAATACATCACGTCCCGCTAAATCAATAGCTGCACAACGTTCAAATGATAATTCAATATTTGCACGATGAGCCGCGATTAACGCATTTACTACACGGTCAACATTACCACCTGCTAAATAGTGACTTTCAAGTTGATTGATCGTAACAGGTAATCCTGCTTTATGTGCTTTTATTAATGGGTTCACGATTCGTGATGGGATTACACGACGTAAACGCATACCGATTAATGTGAAAATACTAACACGGACACCTGCAGCAAGTGCAGAAATCCATAGCGCCACTGGTACAAAAGTAAAGAATACCGCGACTACAATGAATAATAAGACTAGCCCTGCAATCGGACCTAATAAAGCTAAATCAAAACCCATTTGCTATTCCTCCATCTCTTTTTCTGTTCGTCTCACAACAATACGTGAGCCCTCTACTTTAATAATTTCTACATGTTTCCCAACATCAACATAGCCACCTTCCGATACTACGTCAATGCGCTCACTTCCAAATAACATTGTACCCGCCGGACGAAGTGGTGTAATCGCTTTACCCACTTTTCCAAGCAGCTCTGTGCGATTCACGTTAGATACATAGCCTTCTTCCGTCGTTGTCGCATCCATCAAGACAAGCTTGTTTAAAACATGCAATTTTTTACCGAAAAATTTCATCAAGATCACCATTCCTATTATCGCTACAACAAATGCAATGAAAATCGCTATAATCATTTGCATCATGTTTGCACCTGCCAGTATTAGACTTAGTAATATTAGCGCACCACCTAAAATACCTACAATACCACCGGGGACAAAAAACTCCGCTATAACAAGCGCTAAACCTACAATAAATAAAAGTAATGTCTCATAACCTGCCAAGCCCGCCACCATATGACCGAAGAAAAATAATCCTAGCGCTGACAATCCCATTATACCCGGAACACCAAAACCTGGCGAATATAGCTCAACTACAAGCCCTAAGCTTGCAATCGACAATAAAATCGGAACGATAATTGGATTTGTAATAAAACGAGCGAGTTTTTCAGCAAAAGTAGGTTCAATCGGAACGATATCACGCTCATCTATTTGAGTTGCTTTTAAAAGATCCTGGAAATTCGAAACCGTTTCATCTGAATAACCAACTTTTTTTGCCTCTGAAGCAGATAACGTTAATAAATTCCCTTCTCCTGCTCGAAATTCTGGTAAATCAACAGATACATCAGCCATTGCTCGTGCATATTTTGGATCGCGATTTTTTGATTCTGCAGCTGCCTCCATTTGAGCAACCCATGCACTATGAGCCTTTAAATCTGCTGCATTTCCTGCTGAATCAATAACTGCAGCCGCCCCGATCGTTCCATTTGGCACCATGTAGATTTCATCCGCATGTAAGGCTAAAAAGGCACCTGCAGAATGAGCATCTTTGTTAATGTACGCAATTTTACGTATATCCGTTGCATCCATAAGCATTGCAATATCACCTGCTGCATTCACAAAACCACCAGGTGTATGAATGTCTAAAATAATCGCTTCTGCATTGTTTTCTTCCGCCTCTTTAAAAGCTCGTTCTAAAAATGCGTGAAGTCCTCTTTCTACTTCATTATGAATTGGTATATGGAAGACCTTGCTACTTGCAAAAGCAGACGTTAATGGAAACGCTAACAAAAATGTCATCCAAATAACTATTAAATAGCTGAGGATTCTTCGTCTTCGCATCTTTTTCCCTCCCTTCTAACATGCTTCTCTCCTGTATATACGACTGACTATGCAAAAAGTTTCATAAATCCTAATAATTTTATTATACAGTGAATTATTAACTTATGTAGCCCTAATAACCGGATATAGCTTCTACAATTAAGTATGTAACAAAAAAGCCGAATGAATCACAAAGATTACATTCGGCTTCTCCAATATGTACGTAAAAATGAGCTAATGTAAAATACCTGAAATTAATCAACATGCGATTAATTTCAGGTATATTTTTGTCTGCTCAGTGAATCATACAATTGCGTGTTATGAACGTAGGGATTTTTAATGGGAAATTAAATTACCACTTACGTTTACGTGCAGCTTCTGATTTCTTTTTACGTTTTACGCTAGGTTTTTCGTAGAACTCGCGCTTTCTAACTTCTTGAATTGTACCACTTTTTGATACAGTACGTTTGAAGCGGCGAAGAGCATCTTCAAGCGATTCGTTTTTGCGAACGACAGTTTTTGACATCTCTCTTTCCCTCCCTCCGAACACACGTCAATACACAAATAGGCTATTAACCATTTGCTGTGTACTAAAGAATTATAACGTATTGTCTAAAAATGGTCAATAGAAAGTGTACGAATTAATCTGGTGAATTTTTGGTTTTATTCCCTTAAGAATTTTCAGCTCACTTTTGGACAACAATAAACATACAAATTTTATTAATTATAGGTTCAATGAGGAGAATAAAATGAAAACATTTATCAATAAATTAAGTCCTCCAAAAGCGCTTGTTTTGGGCTTCGCCATCATCATTTTAATCGGAACATTTTTCTTAACGCTCCCCATTGCAACGGTCGATACTAATGGTCTTTCATTTTTAGATGCTCTATTTACCGCTACCTCTGCTACTTGTGTAACAGGACTGATTGTTGTAGATACCGGCGATACATTTTCGATATTTGGAGAATTAGTTATTCTTTTTCTTATCCAAATTGGCGGACTGGGCTTTATGACATTTGCGACGTTATTATTTTTACTATTAGGAAAAAAAATTTCTTTAAAAGAACGACTTTTGTTAAAAGAGGCATTTAATAACGTTACAATAGCCGGTTTAGTTAAATTAGTTAAAAGGATCCTGTTATTTACTGCAATCATTGAAATGATAGGTGGCTTCATTTTATCTATTCGTTTTTCGTTCGATATGCCTGTAGGTAAAGCCTTTTACTTCGGATTTTTCCATGCCATCTCGAATTTTAATAATGCTGGGTTCGATATAATGGGTGAATTTAAAAGCTTAACAGAATATGTCGATGATCCTTTCGTCGTATTCACTATTTGTGCACTTATTACGATCGGGGGCTTAGGATTTATTGTTATTAATGAACTATATGAATACCGCGGGACGAAGCGACTTTCAGTGCATACAAAAATTGTTTTAACTACAACGTTTATTTTAACAATTGGCTCGACGCTATTAATTTTCTTATTTGAATACAACAATAGTAAAACCATTGGCCCACTATCTGAATGGGGCAAAATTCTTGGTTCATTATACCAAGCCGTGACACCTAGAACTGCTGGCTCTAATACCCTCCCTATTGGTGATTTAACACATTCAACATTATTTTTAATCATTTGGTTAATGTTCATCGGAGGAGGTTCTGGATCAACTGCTGGAGGTATTAAAATAACAACTTTTGCTGTTTTAGTTGCTACGATGTGGTGTCAAATGAAAGGGAAAGAAGATGTAGTGCTTTTTAGGCGTAGAATTGTTAATGAAACGATTTTGAAAGCTTTAACAGTTACAATGTGTGGGATGATGATTGTCGTACTTGTTACCATCGTCTTAAGTCTTATTGAACAACGTCATAGTTTTATGATGTATTTATTTGAGGCTACTTCTGCATTCGGAACAGCCGGACTTACAATGGGGCTAACTCCTGAGCTATCAACCGGTGGCCGTCTTCTGATTATATTAACAATGTTTGTAGGAAGATTAGGCCCCTTAACAATTGCTTTTGCCATTACAAATCGTCGAAAAACGGAGGCTTTCCGTCATCCAAAAGGAAAGATTATGATTGGCTAACCATAATAAAGGAGCGATGCATACAATGACAATCAAACAATATGCTGTTATAGGTCTAGGTAGGTTTGGTGTAAGCGTAGCCCGCAAATTATATGAAGCTGGGAATGAAGTTTTAGGAATCGATATTAATGAGGAAAAAGTCGAAGATGCTGAACCTTATGTTACACATGCAGTAGTTGCTGATACGACAGAAGAAAAAGCACTTAACTCCATCGGAATCAGAAATTTCGATTGTGTCATCGTCGCTATAGGTATTGATATGCAATCAAGTATTTTAACGGTCTCATTATTAAAGGAAATAGGCATAAAAAAAATAATTGCAAAGGCTCTCGGCAAAAGACATGGACAGGTTTTAGAAAAGGTTGGTGCTGATTGGGTTATTTACCCTGAAAGAGATATGGGTGAGCGAGTAGCTAATCAGCTTCTTTCACCAAACATGCTGAATTATATTGAGTTATCAAAGGAATACAGTATAGAGGAAATTATGATTCCGTCTAAAATGGTCGGACAAAGTTTACGGGATTTAGACATTCGTTCGAAATATAATGTCAGTGTTATTGCCATAGTTCGCTATGGTAATATTACCATCTTACCATCTCCTGATCAGATTATTGAAGAAAGCGATCTATTAGTTATGATTGGCCATAGAAAGGATCTTACTATTTTTTCAAATGTTGAATAGATAAAAGGCAAAATATCGAAGGTTGTGTCCTAAGATGATTTCCCCCTTGAAACAGCCTTCGATATGTTTTAGAAGATTTTCTTGCTATCCCTATCGTCTTTTAAAATCTCTACAGCTTCTCTGAAACGTTGAGAATGAACAACTTCTCGTTCACGTAAAAATTTTAAGCTATCATTTAAATCAGTGTCATCTGATAAATCAATAATCCACTGATATGTCGCCCTTGCTTTTTCTTCAGCTGCAATATCCTCATACAAATCAGCAATCGGATCCCCTTTAGCCTGAATGTAAGTTGCCGTAAACGGTGATCCAGCTGCATTCTGATAAAATAATGCCCTGTCATGATTGACATAGTGTTCTCCCAGACCCGCCTCTTTTAGCATCTCTGGAGTAGCATCCTTCGTCAGTTTGTAAATCATCGTGGCTATCATTTCTAAGTGAGAAAACTCCTCTGTCGCTATATCGGTTAACAGACCAACTACTTTATCAGGAATCGTATAGCGCTGATTCATATATCGAAGTGCTGCTGCTAATTCCCCGTCTGCACCACCATACTGCTCAATTAAATACTTAGCCAGCATAGGGTTGCATGTACTCACCCTTACTGGATACTGGAGCTTTTTTTCATAATACCACAAAAATAGTTCCTCCTAGTTACTCATAATCAATTATGCCTTGATCATAATCGCATTCAGAATCGGCTTTGGGCGTGCGCAAAAAAAACTCCTAATACATTAAAAAGTTAAACTTGCCATGGCCAAGGTGTATCTATCCAATTAAACGGATAATTTGAATAACTTCTCCCAAAATTCATAAGCGGACCAAATTTCTGTTCAAATTCAACCTTAAGTCGCATACTGATTTCAGTGTTTTCGTTAAATTGCTGAATAGCATCAAAATCGTGAGGATGAGTATCTAAATAAAGATTTAATTCCACTATTACAAAATCAATGGCTTGTATTTCTTCAAGTAGCGTATAAAATTCGGGTGGCATCTCCTTACTCATTCTTTATCCCCCCTTGTTGGGGATTTGGATAGGGGCTAAATAATTGAGGCCATAACGTACCAGATTTGAGAGCTTCTCTAGGGGTTGGGTATTGCGGTAGCCCAGGCGGTTGAAAACCCATATATAATTGGGGCGGTGTTGAAAAACTTTTAACCCTTATAGGTGGACATGGATCGAACGGACTAACAAAAGGCTTCCAATACTTATATTGAGTAAACATTGTATCCTCCCTTCTGTATCAATTACATCAGTGGAGTATATGAGGTACATTTAATGTTTATTCAGACGTGTTACGATCTGGAGAAAGTCACATTGTTACGGAACTATGTATCGAATCCGTTTTCAAACCTCCCTTACATAGCAATTAAAAACTTGATCTAATCTAAAGTAAAGGATGTTAGAAAACTGTTTTATCTGTAGCCCTTTATTATCGTAGGAAATAATTCGCGCATCATGTATAAGTACAAACACGTAATAAAACTCGCATTTAATGCGAGCTTTATTACGTGTTTAGTTTGGCAAGGTCTCTTTCCCCATCATACGCACAGATAAAAATTACACCGTATTATTTTTTAAAATGTTACTCCAAGAAAATATCCTATAGAAATAAAAATAATTACCCATACCATAGCGCCAAAACAAGCAAAAGCCAGAAAAGTACTAAACTTCATCTGTGTGATTCCAGACATGTAACTTGTAACGTGTCTAATCCCCGGAACAAAATATCCTATAATTATTGTCCACGGTCCAAAACGATGAAACCATCGTTCAACTTTAGTAAACCGTCTATTATTTAGTCCAAACCACTTTCCATATTTTATTATTAACGGTGTTCCTAATTTACTTCCAATTGCATAACTAAATACCATACCAGTGGATGTGCCTAAAAAACTTAAGATAATACTCAATAGAAAGTTTAAATGTCCCTCATGACACAAAAATCCCACAAACGTCATTAAGATCTCATCGGGAATGGGTAAGCCAATTATTCCTAAAGATAAGATTAAAAATATAGCTAGATATCCATATTGACTTATAAAACTGCTTATGAATTCCACGAATAGCTTCTCCTTTTTTAATACAAATCGTTACCTATATCATTAAACATCATATATTCCCCTATTTTTTCATTTAAAACACTCGAAGGAAATATTAAAAACGGCGAGGGAATTAAGATTAAATAATAGTATTTGATTGACCTAATTATAATCTACGCGTTCAATCTTCAATACCCTATGTTATCGATGTTACTAAGTTATGTAAGAATTCGGTTCGTATCTATACAAAGTTCTTGTAAAATGATCCAATCATCAAGATTATTATAAGATTCTCGAAGCAAACCCATAAAAATGATAATATTCCTCTCTGTACATTTTTACAAGTACTCTTCATAATACAACATCTACTACGAGTTAAAAAGAGGTGTATTGTGAATGAAACACCAACAATCGTTCAATAGGTTAAATTTTGATAATAATCATCCAAAAAAAGTAATGGAATTTATCAATTTGCTCATTTTTTTATGTATAGAAATATCATTTCAGGAAATGAATATTTTCCATTATTAGACTATCAATCAAATTTTCAATAAAAACGGGGCTAGTTCTTAACGAACAGCCCCTTATCCCTTACTATATAAGGGTTTTCATTACTATTAATAATTAGAATCTGCAATTAATCCGTTCATAATAGCAACACCAGAACTTGCTCCAATACGAGTAGCTCCAGCCTCAACCATCTTTTGCATATCTTCTAAGCTTCGTACACCGCCAGAAGCTTTTACACCTAAATCTGGGCCTACTGTTTTACGCATTAAGGCAATATCTTCTGCAGTTGCGCCACCAGTAGAGAAACCTGTTGATGTTTTCACATAGTCAGTACCTGCTGCCACAGCTAGCTCACATGCTTTTACTTTTTCTTCATCAGTTAGAAGGCAAGATTCAATAATTACTTTTACAAGTGCGCTACCTTTTGCCGCTTCAACAACTGCAGCAATATCTGCTTGCACAAGGTCATAGTTTTTATCCTTTAATGCACCGATATTGATAACCATGTCTACCTCTTTTGCACCGTTAGCAATCGCATCTTTCGCTTCGAATGCTTTAACAGCTGGTGTGTTAGCACCTAAAGGGAAGCCAATTACTGTACAAACTAAAACATCTGAGCCTTGTAAAAGCTCGCTGCTATATTTCACCCAAGTTGGATTTACACAAACAGACGCAAAGTTAAATTGTTTTGCCTCTGCACACAATTTTTCGATTTGCTCTTTTGTAGCTTCAGCCTTTAATAATGTGTGATCAATCATACGTGCGAAATTTTGTTCCATTTTATTAGACTCTCCTTCTATCAACAAGTTGTACGTACCTCTCTGGAATCATAACATTTTTTAACGTTTCCGTCTAATTTTGAATGAAATTAGATGAATTCAAATTATTTTAGAAACAAATCCATTATGCCTCGGCATAATTGCATCCGGAATCAAGTTTGTGCTTGCACATTCGACTCCAAGACTCCGCTTTCGCGGGCATTTAGACACCCACTGAAAGAAATTAAAATATAGCAAAACACCGTTCAAAGTTTGAACGGTGTTTCTATTCATAGGTACTCTTTTTTTATTTTATAGTTTCTAATACACGAACGAATTGTCCTTTAGAATGAGGATATCCAGCTTGCGTAATTTTCACTTTTACAAGTTGACCGATTAGGCTTTCTGGACCTTCAAATACTACTTTTAAGTAATTATCAGTATAGCCTGTTAAAAGCCCTGCCTCAACGCTTTCATCATGCACGAATTCTTCAGGAATTACCTCTAGCACTTGATCTTCAAAGCGAGAAGAATATTCCTTCGCTAATTGATCATTTAAAGCGATTAATCGGTGAACACGTTCGTTTTTAATGTTTTCGTCAATTTGGTCCTCCATGCGCGCAGCTGGTGTACCTGTACGTGGAGAGAACGGGAATACGTGTAATTCAGAAAACTTATGGTCACGAATAAAGTTATATGTTTCCATGAACTCTTCCTCAGTTTCACCTGGGAAACCTACGATTACATCAGAAGTGACCGCCAAGTCTGGTAAAGCTTCATGTAGTTTAGTTAAACGTTCACCGAAGAACTCCATTGTATACTTACGACGCATACGTTTTAAAACTGTATCAGAGCCAGATTGGATTGGAATGTGTAAGTGGTTAACAACGATTTTTGATTCACGTAAAACTTCAATCACTTCATCTGTTAATTGACTTGCCTCAATCGAAGAAATACGAAGGCGTTTTAAACCTTTCACATTTGCCTCTAAATCACGTAGAAGCTGGGCTAAATTGTAATCTTTTAAGTCTTGTCCATAGCCACCTGTATGAATACCAGTTAGTACAATTTCAAGATACCCTGCATCCACTAGTTGTTGGGCTTGGCTTAATACTTCTTGAGGATCTCGAGAACGCATTAACCCACGTGCCCATGGAATAATACAAAACGTACAGAAGTTATTACAGCCTTCTTGTATTTTTAAAGATGCGCGTGTACGGTCTGTAAATGCAGGCACGTCTAATTCCTCATACACACGATTTTTCATAATGTTACGCACAGCATTAATTGGTTGGCGTTCAGTAAGATATTGATCTATGTAGCCAAGTAATTTTGTACGATCCTGTGTTCCTACAACAATGTCAACACCAGGAATCGCCATAATTTCAGCTGGGGATGTTTGAGCGTAACATCCTGTAACACAAATGACAGCGTCTGGATTTTGACGAATAGCTCGACGGATAACTTGACGTGATTTTTTATCCCCTGTATTTGTTACTGTACATGTATTAATGACATAGACGTCTGCTTGACGATCAAACTCCGTACGATCATAACCTTCTTCTTTAAATAACTGCCAAATTGCTTCTGTTTCATAATGATTTACTTTACAACCTAGAGTATGGAAACTCACGATTTTTGATCGCTCGTTACTCATAATATATATCATCCTTTCAAGAGTACACTACAATAAATTAAATTATCAACGTGTCTTATAATAGCACAAATAAATAAAATGAGCCTAGCTTTTTGGCTAGGCTTCAAAAAATATATAAATGAAAATTGTCTACTAATAAGAGTTGCTCTACTAAAAATACAAATAATATAAAAGAAAAAAAGTCCAATCTCAAAATAAATTGCAAAAAGGCAGTTGAAAATTAGATTCACTCTAACTTTCAACTGCCCACTCAAATAGTAAATTTTTATCAGTGCCGTTAAATAGTTTTGGGCAGTTTTTTCAATTACATTTTCTTAGAACAGCCCTTTAATTTGTACTATTTGTTCTACTCCTCTAAAAACTAGATCAAGGACTAACTGGAGGAGTAAGTCCTAAAAGAACAGGAGTTACTACAGTGCTACCCGCTCCAAGGCGAACTTGTTGAACTTGCAGTACTTTTACTGTAAGATCAAGAACAATTTTTTCACGTAATGTGCAGAAAGTACCTTCTGGTGCTGCCATAATTGGTGAAAAATCTAGTTCAAAGAAGTTTGCAGCAACTAACTCGCCAAATGGTTGCTCATTGTACTTCACGAGATTTTGGAAGAAAGCCTTATCCAATCGAGCATCCATTTGAGTAACTTCATTCAGGAAGTTCGCTTCGGCAAACTCAGAAATCCCTAAGATTGGAGTAGTGCCTCCAGGTGTTTGTGGGAAAATAAGTTCTGTAAAACCAGAAAACGGAACGTCTGCAATTCTATCACGAAGTGCGCCATTACATGCTGATGAAGCATATTCAATATTTTTACGAATATGTCCTGCTACAAATAATTTAGCTCTTGTTACTCTAAAAAAGTCAGTGTTATCAATACGTGCAAATCTAACCGGCACTAATTTAACTTGATTTAGGAATACATTTTTTTTCACTCTTTTGATTTCAGTTGCTGCAGGAGTAAGCGTAATATCTGACTCCACAACTATTTGAAGTGTTGGTTCTGCAAGTACAACTGGAACTTTAATAGTTGGGGCTGTAACTGGTGTAGCGATTAGTGGAGTAGCCTCACTATTTAAAGGTATTTGTTCAGTTGATGCTACAGGGCAAGGTAGCATTTGATTTTCTAATTGTTCACTCAAAAAATTCCCTCTTTTCATTTTTTAGTCATTAGAGAGCGCTCTCTATATTGCTAGAATATGTAGCTATTAAATCTATACATGGACGTATATACTAGTTTTTTTTTGATATTACAAAAGGGATTTTTGAGTTGAGAGATAAGTTTTATTACCCTCTAGACTCTTGACTGTCATAACGGACTCGAATTTTCTGTACTTGTAGCATATGAATGATCAATTCTAATACCATATTTTGGCACAGTTGGTTTGAATGAATAATTGATTCATCTTGTGCAGGTACTGCATCCGTAGTCTGAAATGTAGTATATTCAATATTTTGATTTATAAAGCCTTCAATAAATAATTTTCCCTTTAACGCTGTACATGTCCCATTATTTAATGATTGGGAAAACTGACTAGGTACGAATCTACAATTGGTTAGTACTACCTCATTCGAGATATCTTTTACTCCCACAATTCCTTTGTCAATTTGAATAAATTCTTCAAGACATATTTCTATCTTATATTCCCCTACAACAACCGGAACTCTAATATGCATAACATCATCGGAAGCGTAAGAGTGATTATTTGTTTCTCCTTTTTTAATTGATTGTGTGTTATGTAAAGGAACTACAACTGATTTAGACGGATTACTCGTCTGATTATTTTTTTCATAAGTATCATTTTTCATTAAAAATATTATTTCATTAATTTTTGAGTGAACTAAACGACAATCGGGCTGTTCAGGATAATCGGTTGAAGTATTAAATAGTTTAGTTTCAAGTTGAGGGGTAAGTTGATTGTTTAAATCAAGAAAATCAAATGTATTTTTAACAACCTCACCACAAATAGGAGCATGAAGAAAATCATCAATTTCTATATGAGTAGAAATTAGACTTTTTTTGGTTATAGAACATATTTGTCCTTGCGCTGAACTAATAGATACACTAATATCACCTGTAGAATTGTTTTTCTCCATCTCTTCTGTATCAATATCTCCATCAACTTTAGAAGGGCTGTGTAGCTCGCTATTAGGATCTAAACGCACTGCAAGATCCTCTTCTTCTACAGGACCGGTTTCATCCGCCTCTTCATTATTACGGAGATCATTCATTTCATCCTCTACATCAACTTCAGAAGGGCTGTGTAGCTCGCCATTAGAATCTAAATGTGTTGCAAGATCCTTTTCTTCTACAAGACTGGTTTCATTCGCCTTTTCTTTATTACGGAGATCATTCATTTCATTCTCTACATCAACTTCAGAAGTGCCGTGTAGCTCGCCATTAGAATCTAAATGCGTTTCAAGATCCTCTTCTTCTACAGGACTGGTTTCATCCGCCTCTTCTTTATTAAGGGGATCGTTCATTTCATTCTCAACATCAATTTCAGGAGGAATGAGTAGCTCACTATCGGGATTTAGATGCGTTGCAAGGCTGGTTTCATCTTTTTCTATAGCAAGGTCATTATTTTTAAAATCGACATTTAAAGAATATGAAATGTCACCTGTAGTATCTAGTTGAGGTGTATGATCTATCTTTTTCTTGGGTTTAATTTGATAATTACAATTGATGAAAACTTTTTGTTTGGAACTTATTTCTTTCATTTCTCTAAAATTAATCCATGGAGTTTTCATTCGTTCACTCCTAAATAATGTATTGACAAATAACGTGCAACAGGTGATTTGTAAAAAACTCCTAAGCATTTTTCCAGCCAAGACAGCTTTTTGGTCAAATATTCAGACTTTATGCGTTATTCTTGAGAGACATGTTCAAAATCCGTTTCTTCAAGAAAACTCACACTATAACCCTTCTTCGTTTTTAATTCCATGAAATTCTTTTTTCTTTTATTTTGATCTAAGTGTTGCACTTATAATTACAATCCATTTTATGCATTACTTTTACTTTTGCCACTCGGTCATTTCCAAATCTCAGTAGAAATGCGTTTAAGTCGATTATTGAAATAGAAAATATCTATCTTTACCTTATTTTGTTTTCAACCCGATAATATATAGCAAAAAGGCAGTTAACAGTTCTATTCAATCAAACTGTCAACTGCCAAAATTCAAATATTGGATTTTCAATATCCCTCGAAACACCCGTTTTTATCTACTCGCTCCTCTAATTAACAAGGATTAGAAGGAGGATCAGGTCTAACTGGTGGATCAGCAGGACTAACCGGTGGAGTCAATCCTGGTAAAACAGGAGTTATTACAGCACTACCAGCTCCAAGGCGGACTTGTTGAACTTGCAGTACTTTTACTGTAAGATCTAGAACAATTTTTTCACGCAATGTGCGGAAAGTACCTTCAGGTGATGTCATAACTGGTGAAAAATCAAGTTCAAAGAAGTTTGCAGCAACTAACTCGCCAAATGGTTGCTCATTGTACTTCACTAGATTTTGGAAGAAAGCCTTATCCAATCGAGCATCCATTTGAGTACGTTCATTCAGGAAGTTCGCTTCAGCAAACTCGGAAATTCCGATGATTGGAGTAGTGCCTCCAAGTGTTTGTGGGAAAATAAGTTCTGTAAAACCAGAAAACGGAACATCAGCAATTCTATCTTGTAGCGCTCCATTACATGCCGCTGAAGCATATTCTATATTTTTGCGAATATGCCCTGCTACAAACAATTTAGCTCTTGTTACCCTAAAAAAGTCAGTGTTATCAATACGTGCAAATCTAACCGGCACTAATTTAACTTGATTTAGGAAAACATTTTTTTTCACTCTTTTGATTTCAGTTGCTGCAGGATCCAGCGTAATATCTGATTCCACAACTATTTGAAGTGTTGGTTCTGCAAGTGCAACTGGAACTTTAATAGTTGGTGCCGTAACCGGTGTAGCGGCTAGTATAGTAGCCTCACTATTTAATGGGATTTGTTCAGTTGATGTTACTGGACAAGGTGGCATTTGATTTTGATTTTCACATTGACCACTCAAAAAATTCCCCTCTTTTCATTTTGTAGTATTCGAGAGCTCTCAGTATCAGAATATGTTGCAATTAAATCTATGAATGGACGCGTATACTAGTTTTTTATTCATTTAAATAAAGGGGATTTTTGAGCTGAGGGATAAAAATGAACACAATGCCAGGTACTCACCGTTGTGATGCCTGATTTGACAATGTTCCTTCAATATGGGATTTCACTAAAAAAACCGATTCAAAGTTTATTGAATCGGCTCTACTTATAGGATTACCTAATAAAAACAGTCATTGAATGTAGTTTCTAAACCTTTGCACGACTGCCTATATATGCAAAAAAAAATGATGTTTACTCATTCATTGTGTGAAAATCTCTTTTAACAAGGCTAAACGCTGTGTCATTCAAATTCATACGATATTGCAGATAGCGCATAGAGTGGTGCCGTTTCTGCTCGTAAAATTCGGGGTCCTAAAGACATCGTTTGAGCACCTGCTTGAAGCAGGGCATCCGCTTCTTTTCGTGCAATGCCGCCTTCAGGACCAAAGATAATAAGAATAGATTTCGACTTCTTGTCATACACGTTTTTTAGCTTCTCTGCAAACCTTGTACGTTGTTTTGCTTTTGCATCCTCTTCATCCGCTATAAAAACGGCGTCGAAATTGCCTACTTGTTCTACTAGCTGTTTAAAAGAAATCGGTTCATATATTTCTGGGATATGTGTACGATGGGATTGCTCAGCTGCCTCTTTTGCAATTTTTTGTAGACGCTCTTGCTTTTTGGCACCTTTCTTTTTATCCCATTTAACGATGGAACGCTCCGCTTCAAATGGCAACAAGGCAAACATTCCAAGCTCTGTCGCCTTTTGTGTAATCAGTTCTAACTTATCGCCCTTCGGCAACCCACATGCCACTGTTACATGGACAGGTAACTCTGGTGAAGGAACGATTTCACCCGTAGTTTGAACGTGTACCTCATCCCCTTCAAAGGCTGAAATTTCACAAATATGAGCAGTATTTTGTGCGACAACTACGATTTTGTCGCCCTCTTTCATACGCATTACTCGTTCAATATGTCGGGCATCTTCTCCGCTAATTCTTGCTTCCGCTATGGCTGTCTCAATAAAATATCGCTGCATTTAAAACCGTACTCCTTTCTAGAAAGAAGAGAAAACGCCAAATCACAAGCACTCGGCTTCCGATTTGGCGCTTCCTCAGTCCACTTATTGTGGTCGACGGGCAATGATTGCTACCCAATCTTCCATTAATAATACTTCTTCGATTACAAAGCCTGAAGCTTCTAGTGCTGCTTTTACATCATCACGTTTTGCGGCAATGATGCCTGAAGTGACATATAATCCACCCGGTTTAACAATTGAAAATGCATCGTCAGTAAAGGACATAATAATTTCTGCTAAAATATTAGCCACAACGACATCAGCTGGTTCCTTTACAGTGTCCAATAAGTTCCCATGGAATACTGATACTTTATCATCCACTTTATTTAATGCAACATTTTCTTGTGCTGAACGTACAGCTACTTCGTCTAAATCAAGTGCATGCACGCTCTTAGCACCTAGTAAGGCTGCACCGATTGATAAAACGCCCGAACCCGTTCCGATATCGATAACCAAATCTTCCTCTTTTACAACCTTCTCAAGCCCCTGTAAACACATAACAGTTGTAGGGTGTGTTCCTGTACCGAAAGCCATACCAGGATCTAATTCAATAATTAGTTCGTCTGTTGTTACTGGTACATATTCTTCCCATGTTGGTACGATTGTAAAGCGTTCAGAAATTTTTACAGGATGATAGTATTGCTTCCATGCTGTTGCCCAATCTTCCTCGTTAACTTCCACAATCGAAACAACATTTTCACCAATATCGATGTTGAAGTTCGTTAGATTCGTTATAGCCGCCTTAATTTCTTCGACTGTTTCATTTAAAAAACTAGACTCCGATAAGTAAGCCTTAACAATAACACCATCTTTCGGAAAATCTGCTTCATTTAGCGCATAAATTTCACCATACTGATCTTCTCGTGGCTTCGCAAATTCTGCAGAATCCTCAATAACCACACCACTTGCCCCTGCTTCATGCAAAATATTCGAAATTGCTTCTACCGCTTCATTTTTTGTATGAATGGATAATTCTGACCACTTCACGTAGCTCCTCAGCTCCTCTAATTATTCACCTTGGAATTTTTTCTTAATTTTATCGAATAGTGTGCTTCCTTGCTCTTCAGGAATATCACCACTGATTTCCGCAAATTCACGTAGTAATTGCTTTTGTTTTTCTGTTAATTTTTCTGGCGTTACAACTTTTACTGTTACATATTGATTCCCTGTGCCATAGCCATGGACGTTTTTGACACCTTTGTCTTTTAGACGGAATTGTGCACCTGACTGTGTTCCCGCTGGAATACGTAGTTTTACTTTCCCATGAACAGTCGGAACTTCAATTTCATCACCAAGAGCTGCTTGTGGGAATGTCAGTTTTAGTTCGAAATAAATATCATCGCCATCACGCTCAAACTCTTTATGTCCTTGAACGCGGAACATAATATATAAATCCCCCGCAGGTCCTCCATTTATACCTGGCTCACCTTGACCAGACACACGAATTTGCTGACCATCGTCAACACCTGCTGGAATGTTAACTTTGATTTTCTTACGTTGTTGAACTTTCCCTTCACCACGACAAGTAGAACATTTTTCTTTAATGATTTTACCTGCACCTTGACATGTAGAACAAGTACGACGATTCATCATACGGCCAAATGGTGTATCTACTGCCTGATTTACTTGACCTGCACCTTGACATGTTGAACATGTCTCAGGATCAGTACCCGGTTTTGCACCTGAACCTTGGCAAGTATTACATTCTTCATCTTTAGGAATTTCGATTTCTGTTTCTTTTCCGAAAATTGCTTCCTCAAACGAAATATTCATACGATATTGAAGGTCATCACCTTTGCGTGGTGCATTCGGGTCCTGACGGCGACCGCCACCACCAAAGAATGAACTGAAAATATCCTCGAAGCCGCCAAAGCCGCCGCCTCCGAAGCCTGCATTTGGATCCTCGTGGCCAAATTGATCATAGCGTGCTTTTTTCTGATCGTCACTTAATACTTCATAAGCTTCAGCGATTTCTTTGAATTTTTCATCTGCACCTGGCTCTTTATTAAGGTCAGGATGGTATTGCTTTGATAATTTACGGTATGCTTTTTTAATTTCATCTTTAGAAGCCGATTTCGTTAAACCAAGCACCTCGTAGTAATCGCGTTTCTCCATGATTCACACTCCGCTCTTTTTGCATAAAATCTATTGTATCATGCAGTTAAAAAAACTGCCTCTATTTTATTACTAATTATTCATTAAAAATGTTGCATCACATGTTTTTAACTCTTTTCTCTTAAATACCCTACGCCACTAGACAATTAAATGGGCATAACTTATAGCAGTAAATAAAGAGAAAAGCCAAAGCCGCAAGCGGTCTTTGGCTTCTTCACTTAACTGTGTTACTTACTATTATTTATCGTCTTTTACTTCTTCAAAGTCAGCGTCTACGATGTCGTCTTTTTTACCATCGCCAGCTTCTGCACCTGCTTCGCCACCTTGAGCTGCTTGAGCAGCTGCTGCAGCTTGTTCATATACTTTCATTACTAGTGGTTGTAATACACCTTCTAGTTTTTCTTTAGCAGATTTAATGCCTTCTAATTCGCCAGCTTCAAGCGCTTTTTTCAGCTCATCACGAGCATCTTCTACAGATTTTTTCTCGTCTTCTGTAATTTGTTCGCCTAAATCAGCAATTGTTTTGTCAACTTGGAACACTAATTGGTCAGCTTCGTTGCGAAGATCTGCTTCCTCTTTACGTTTAGTATCCGCTTCAGCATTTGCCTCTGCATCTTTTACCATACGTTCGATTTCTTCCTCAGATAAACCAGAATCAGATTGGATAACAATTGTTTGTTCTTTGTTTGTACCAAGGTCTTTCGCTTTAACAGATACGATACCATTTTTATCAATATCGAATGTTACTTCGATTTGTGGTACACCACGTGGTGCTGGCGGAATATCCGATAATTGGAAGCGACCTAATGTTTTGTTGTCAGCTGCCATTGAGCGTTCACCTTGTAGTACGTGAATATCTACTGCTGGTTGGTTGTCAGCTGCAGTTGAGAATACTTGTGATTTAGATGTTGGGATCGTAGTATTACGGTCAATTAATTTTGTGAATACGCCACCCATAGTTTCGATACCTAATGAAAGTGGTGTTACGTCAAGTAGAACTACGTCTTTAACATCACCTGTTAATACGCCACCTTGAACTGCAGCACCCATTGCTACAACTTCATCAGGGTTTACACCGCGGTGTGGTTCTTTATTAGTTTCTTTACGTACAGCTTCTTGTACAGCTGGAATACGAGTAGAACCACCAACTAAGATTACTTGGTCAATTTCAGATGTTGAAAGACCTGCATCAGATAATGCTTGACGTACCGGACCTACTGTACGGTTTACTAATGGTAATGTAATTTCGTCAAATTTAGCACGAGTTAAAGAAATTTCTAAGTGTAATGGACCCGCTTCACCAGCAGTGATGAATGGTAAAGAAATTTGAGTAGATGTTACACCTGATAAGTCTTTTTTCGCTTTTTCAGCTGCGTCTTTTAGACGTTGCATAGCCATTTTATCTTTTGAAAGGTCAATGCCATTTTCTTTTTTGAATTCTGCTACAAGATACTCGATGATAGCATCGTCGAAATCGTCCCCACCTAGTTTGTTATCACCAGCTGTTGCTAATACTTCAAATACACCGTCACCTAATTCAAGAATAGATACGTCAAATGTACCGCCACCAAGGTCAAATACTAATACTTTTTGATCTGTATCTTGTTTGTCTAAACCATAAGCAAGTGCAGCAGCTGTTGGTTCGTTGATAATACGTTCTACTTCTAAACCAGCGATTTTACCAGCGTCTTTTGTAGCTTGACGTTGAGCATCGTTGAAGTAAGCAGGTACAGTAATAACTGCTTTTGTTACTTTTTCACCTAAGTAGTCTTCAGCATAACCTTTTAAGTATTGAAGAATCATTGCAGAAACTTCTTGTGGCGTATATTCTTTATCTTCCACTTGAACTTTTTCAGATGTACCCATTTTAGATTTAATAGAAATAATTGTGTTAGGGTTTGTTACAGATTGACGTTTCGCTACTTCACCAACTTGACGTTCTCCGCCTTTAAATGCAACAACAGATGGTGTTGTACGGTTACCTTCTGGGTTTGGAATTACTTTTGGTTCTCCGCCTTCAAGTACAGAGACACATGAGTTTGTTGTTCCTAAGTCAATACCGATAATTTTGCTCATTAAAATTTCCTCCTATTATTGAAACGCAAATGATGCGTTTTCTAACTAATAATTGTAATTAACTAAATAGTACTAAGTCTATTCGTTCACAGATACCATCGTTGGGCGTAATACGCGATCCTTTAATATATAACCTTTTTGAAGCTCGCGTAAAACAACACCAGTCTCTTTTTCACTATCTTGCTCCTGCATAACAGCTTGGTGAACATTTGGATCAAATTGCTCACCTTCAGCTTTAATAATTTGCAAGCCTTCCTTCTCAGTTGCTTCGATCAGAGAACGGTACACCATTTCAATACCTTTTACGATAGAAGCCGTTTCTTCTGAAGTCGCTTCAACTTGTAAGGCACGCTCAAAATTATCAATGACTGGCAGTAAATCTGACAGTAAAGTTTGAGCACGATACTTTTCAGCAGCCTCACGATCAAGTTGGTTGCGACGACGAATATTATCGAAGTCAGCGCGTAAACGTATATGACGGTTTTCCTCATCGTCTAGCTTTGCTTGTAACTCAGCTAGCTTTGCTTCGTACTGTTCTTCGATTGTTAATTCGACTTCTTGTTCTTCTACTTTAACTTCTGTTTCTTCTACTTCATTTTCAGCTTGTACGTCTTCTTGTACAAGGTCTTTGTTTTCAGTTGTTTCCGTCACTTGAAATCCTCCTCATTATCAATCACTACGATTCTTCGTAAAGGCTTGTGTTAAATCCATGCGCATTACATCTAGTAAAGCAACAACACGTTTATAATCCATTCGTGTTGGACCAATAATTGCTATAGCCCCTTGCTGTTCTTCACCAATAGAATAAGTGGTCGTAATGACACTACAGTTTTCCATTTCTAGTTGTTTATTTTCCGAGCCTATACGAATATGAATGCCCGATTCATTAGGATGGAAGAGCGATTGCACTTGGCTAGTCGTTTCCATTAAGTCCAAAATCATACGGACTTTATTTAAATCGTGGAATTCCGGTTGGTTGAACATATTTGTTTTACCACCATAGAAAACTTTACTTTCCGAATTATGCATCGTCGCTGTCACGAGAGAGCGAATAAAATCATCCGCTGATTGAACATGCTGTTGTAATACTGTTAGCACTTCAGCTTCGAGTTTTTTATGAATATCTTCTAATGACTCACCAACTAGACGTTCATTTAAGATATTAACCATTTTCTCTAAATCAGAAGCGGTAAAATTAGGAGGTAAACTAAACATGCGATTTTCAACATGTCCATTATTCGTTACGATAATCGCTACTGCTGCATCGCTAGAAAGTGGCACAATTGAAAATCGTTTAACACGATGTCTTTGGACATCTGGTCCTAAAAGAATCGATGTATACGATGTCAGCTCCGATAAAATATTGGCCGACTTTCTGATAATATGCTCTACTTCTACTAAGCGATCGTTAAAAATTGATTGGATTTGCTGAATGTCCCTCGAATTAATGCCTTGAGGGCTCAACAAATGATCTACATAAAATCTATAACCCTTTTCCGAAGGCACTCGACCAGAGGAAGTGTGCGTTTTTTCCAAGAAGCCTAATTCCTCTAAATCCGCCATTTCATTTCGAATTGTGGCTGGACTAAATGTAATCTCTTGCTTGTTGGAGATTTGGCGAGAACCTACCGGCTGTGCAAACATAATAAAGTCGTCTACTATAGCTTGCAATATTTGTAATTGCCGATTTGTTAGCATGATCATCACCTCTGTTAGCACTCAACTAAGAGGAGTGCTAATACTATTATTAAGTTATCAAATCCTACATTTTATGTCAACGATATCGCTCAATCTTCTAGTAAAAATTGTTGAAATACTTCATTCCCTACAAAACGACCTTTTCGAGTAAGGCGAATTCCTTTAGTATCATGCTCCAATAGACCTTCTGAAACTAATTTTTCTATGATATGTGAGTAATGCCTATGCATGGATTCATTAAATTTTTCTTCATATATAGTGTGTGTAATTCCTTCCGTTTTACGCAGCCCTAAAAACATTTGCTCTTCACATTTTTCTTTCTCTGTTACAACATGTTCATATACAATTGGTAGTTCTCCTGCATTTACTGTATCCATATACTTTTTCAATGGTCCATGATTTGAATATCGCACACCTGCTAGATATCCATGAGCACCCGCACCAAAGCCTGCATATTCATCGTTTTCCCAGTAAATTTTGTTATGTGTAGAACTGAAACCAGATTGAGCAAAGTTACTAATTTCATATTGATGAAGTCCATGTACCTCCATCTGGTTCATTAACACCTCATACATATCTGCTTCAAGATCTTCAGTTGGTAAATGAAGCTTACCTTTTGTGTATTGATTATAAAAAATCGTTTTCGGTTCAACGATTAGTGAATAAGCGGAATAATGTGGTATATCAAGCGCGAACGCTTTTTCTAAAGTATCCTTCCATTGTGCCATCGTTTGTCCTGGCAAACCGTACATTAAATCCAAACTAATGTTTCTAAAACCTACCTTTTTCGCTAAGTCAATTGTTTCATAGACATGATTGTTGCTATGTGTACGGCCAATCTTTTTTAACAACTCTTGATTAAAGGATTGCACACCCATGCTTATGCGATTTACACCACCAGCAAATAATGCTTGTAATTTTGCTTCTGATAGCTCGTCCGGATTGGCCTCTGACGTAAACTCCGTCACACTGTCCATTGGAATGTACGTACGGATAAGTTCAAGAAGTCTCTCTAGTTGTTGCGGCGTTAATGCTGTTGGTGTACCGCCACCAAGAAATATCGTTTCGATTTTTTTAAAACTTTCAGGATATTTTTTAGTCGCAAGCTCCATCTCCTTGCCAAGCATTTCTATATATTCATCAACTGGTTGATTTTTAAAATAAAATTTATTGAAATCGCAATAGTTGCAAATTTGATGACAAAAAGGAATATGAATGTAAACACCTCGTGCCATAGCTATCCCTTCTTTCTCGTTAGTCTTTTTCCATTTCCTCATTATAAACAATCGTGACAGGGAACGCCATGAATCCAACCAGTTAAAATAACTAAATCAAAACTAAATGGTTTGGACATTATTTATCTATAACAATTGCATGACAGCAATCCTGCTGGACATGTTTTAAAGTTAAGAAGCTGTACACACTTTATTTAAATAGCCAACTTTCACAAAAAAAATAAAACCCACTGCAACAAGTGGGTTTGATTCATCGAGAAAGGAATAAATGCATATCAATATATTTTTGTGTACTTAATAACATACAATCCCTACACAAATCCCAATTAGCACGAGCAAATAAGGTTGAATTTTCCAACGCATTAAGCACCATAAAAAAACGGCTGCAATTACGATGTCCAGTCCATTTTGAATTGTCTGTGTAACAATCGGATGAATAAAAGCTGCAGCTAATATGCCAACAACCGCTGCATTTGCACCAGCCATCGCTCCTCTTAATCCGGCAATACGATTAAGAGTTAGCCAAAAAGGCATTGCCCCTACTATAAGCAAAAATGCGGGTAAAAAAATCGCTATCGTTGCAATAATAGCCCCTGGCACTCCAGCAATGACCATACCTATATAAGAAGCAAACGTAAATAATGGACCAGGGACTACCTGCGTCATTCCGTATCCTGCTAAAAAATCGGAAGAACCCATTAATCCATTTTGGACAAACTGCGCCTCTAGTAAAGGCAATACGACATGACCTCCACCAAATACTAATGCACCTGATAAATAAAACTTTTCAAATAACATAAACCATTCATATTGAATAATTGGGCTAGCGATTGGTAAACCAATAAGTAATAGAACAAACAGCGCTAAAAAACATACACCGGTCATTTTTGAAATCGGCACAAGCGTTTCTTTTGGGTCTTCTTTTTGATTAGTCATCTTAAAAAAGAGATAGCCTATAAAAGAAGCAACAATAATAGTAGTTACTTGAGCAAGTGGATGAACCCATAAAAGCACTACTACAAGTGCTAACAAAGCGATTATAAAATGGCGAATACTAGGGATTAATTTTTGGGACATTTCTAAAATAGCTTGTGCAACAATCGCAACAGCCACTAATTTTAAGCCATGAACCCAGCCCATATCCATCCCTGTATATGCAGAAAAATACGCAAATGCCATAAGCAACAAAACCGATGGCAATGTAAAACCAAGAAATGACACAACACTCCCCAATAAACCGCCTCTTAATAAGCCGATACCCATCCCTACCTGGCTAGATGCTGGCCCAGGTAAAAATTGACTGAGTCCAACTAGTTGACTGTATTCTTTATCAGATAGCCATATACGCTTCTGAACATATTCATTTTGAAAATACCCTAAATGAGCAGTAGGACCCCCAAAGGATGTACAACCTAATTTTAGTGAAACTAAAAAAATCTCCCATAATTTTCGCAATATCTTCAACTACTCTCGATGTCATATATATTCATATTACATTGAGTAATCATCTTTTTAGTTTAAGATATTGTAAAATTTAAAAAGTTACGGATGTAGGTTTCGTTATTTATCTTCAATTTTAATAGCAGAGCCCAGTTCACTTCCATTTTTAGCAACTGGAATTAGCTCATAACTATTTCCGGTCAAATATAATGCGTCGAGGCGGACACCCCATTTTGTATAATCTTCATTTAAAGGATAAGCAGAGTTAATGTGCCAAGTTTCCCCTGACGCTGATTGAATTTTAAAATGTATCGCTTCATTTAGTAAGCTTTTCTCGGAATGAAAGTAAATCGTTGTAGATATTGGTGTAGAAACAACCTTTTCTATCGTTATTTCTTGACCATCTAATAGCTTTACTTTTTTCTCAACAGAGAAGGTATTTCTATCTTCTTGTAATTGCTCTTGCGAAGCTTTCACTTGAAATTCCCATGGCTCGTCAATCTTTTTTTCCCCGTTCCAGTTGTTATAACGAATATCTAAGCTTAATATTTTATCTGCTGGTAGTTCTCTTAATTTCACACTACTATAAATTGTATAATTTTTATTGGATTGTTGGATTGTCTGTCCTCCATTTCTAACCGTGAGCTCTTTTCCATTCACAAAAACTTGTGGAAAGAAAAAGATTTGATTGTCGAAATTTAAGTCCTTGACTGGCTTAAAAGTAGCGTTCAGTAATATTTGGTTATCATCAATGATTATTTCATTTAACGTTAAACGTCCGAGAGCATTTTCAGTAGTTTTGTCGACAACTGTTTTGTATGCTTCAAAATTCAAATCTTTCTTAAATAAAAAATAATAAACAATGACACAAGTAGCTACCAATAAAAGCAATACTACAATAAACCATATTTTGCGTCCTAGGTTTCCCTTTGGCTGATTCTCAACTAGAAGCATATCGGACATCATGTACACCTCATTTTAAGAAAGTATGTCTGCACAAAAGCTTTTTATTTATTGTAGTTTTCAGTTGAACATTATATAACCTCTAACGTTGTCTTGATTTGGCTGATTTCGCTATGTATCTAAAGGAATAATGTATATTCCTTTATTCTGAATGAACATAAAGTACTGCTATTCGGCAAAACGAGGGGTTGATTTCCGTTCCGACTGGGCGCTTTGTTGCTGCCGATTCGCTGCAGGGTCTCGGGCCAACAGATGTTTTTTGCGCGAAAGCGTAGTGCTAACGTAGCGGCAGCAGAGGGTTTTGATTGTGCGAAAGCGCAGCGACAGCACGATGTTGATCACGAAGGCATTATCACAGGGTATGATTTTTTTAGCCTTCGTTCCCCTATTGCTGATCCCCAAGGAGTCACCCCGTCACCACTTCAATCAACCACACAGCATAGTATCGTCACTGATAATAAGAGGAAATCCTCTCATTTAAATCGTTGCACAATCTAAAAGATTCCCTTGACCATTTTTTCAACACTACTTTAGGAATAGTCCATATCCCTTACTCTTGATGACGAACCTTTTTGGCCTCTTCCATTAAATACTCTACAAATAACTCATCTTTCACTAACCATGCTTGATAATTTCTTTTTAAAAACCATTCCGCTTCATAAAAACTTGTAAAGATTTGATCTAATGGCAGTTTATTTTTTTCAATTATCCAATCAAAATCACTTATTGAATATAGAAGGAAATTTTCTTCTTCAAGATTTTTATACATTGTCCCAAACGAAGAAAACCTTAAATTATAGCGATTTCGTTTGGCATCTTCAGGTATTGGTGCTATATGAAATGTTTGTGTTACATACTTCTCATAAGCTTCATCTGTTAAAGAGCAACCAGCTGCTTTTTGATGCCCTCCCCCTCCGAATTCTGCTGCAATAGCTGAAACATCTACATGATCATGAATCGTGCGAAAGGAAATTCTTTTGCCACCCATATTTAATATAGCTATAAAATCAAGGTGTACATTTTCTTTTCCCAATTCATTCCCAAGCTCTGAATGATAAGATTCTGCATACACTACACCTGTAAAGTATTCTCCTATCGATGTTTGAACTAGCTCCCGTTTTTTTCGGCGGATGTACCGTTCTATTTTCTCTTCTTCCATACGCAACATTTTCTTTTCAAATTCATCAAAGTCAAAGTGTTCGCTTGTCTTTAAGCGTTCAAGCATTTTTTCTTCAAAGTCATCGATTGATACTAAAAAAAAGAGAGTGTTTAACCGACGTGCTTGTTGATTATCATTCTTTTCCCATTCCCATGTATCGTACTGTCTCACTAACTCTACAAATTCTGTGATGGCATTTGTTTGTTCTAAAAACCCATGTGAAACAAGGTACTGATAAAATAAGGACGTTGCTGATGTTAAATATCCATTTTCATCTTCTACTATTACTTTACCCCATTCATAATCGTTCAAATGATAAGCTGTTTTATGATGATCAAGCAACTGAACATTGCCAGTTGCTGTATAATAATCATCTAATCTCTTTTCATTTTCCTCATTTGGAGATAAGTCTGTAATTAATAAAAATGTACCTTGTTCGTTCGTGTCTAAAAAAAATTCAATCTCGCGATCAAGCGCTGAAATCGAATTGTACCTTACCTTCACTTGATCTTGAAAAGCAAGTTTGGCTAAAATTCCGCAACCTATTCCATCTAAATCATTATGTGATAGCAATTTGTACATTTTTTCACCTCCCAATTAGTATGGTTTAACATTAAAAAATTATCGGTATTGTTAGGAGTGTTTATGCTGAAAAAGAGGACTACTTATTTAGGACTTGGTCTATTATTCATTGTTGCTTTAGGATTTGGTACATATAAGTTGATGAATGCTAGATCGTACCAACTATTTGGCACTATTACTTCACATGTCGAAACACATCAGAAGGTCGTAGCATTAACTTTTGATGATGGCCCTACTAAAAATGTTAGCGCCATTGTATCCTTATTAGACGACTACAACACTAAAGCAACCTTTTTTCTAATTGGAAAGGAAATTGAGGAAAATCCAGAGGAAGCTAAAAAAATTGTCCAGGCAGGTCACCAAATTGGAAATCATACGTATTCACATCAGCGAATGGTGTTTAAAAGTCCTGCTGTTTACAACAGCTTGTGATGCAGGACAAACATATCACATCATTTATACTCGCTTCTCATTCATAGTCATAAAGCATTAAAAAATCCGCATTTATTTATTAAATTAAAATTATTATTTGCATAGTATTCACCATAAAAAGTTTCTTTTCCTCATAGAATTCCCCCTTCACTAACTTTGCAAAAATACATAAAAAAATGTCATGAAAACCCTTTAAAATCAACATTAACAGAAATAATCCATTATATAAATTCCCCAAATATTTCACCACAAAACAAGTTAGACTATTTAGAAATGTCTAAAATTAATTTTCCAATAAAATATAAATTCATTTTTTGTTATAATATGTTATCATTATTTTAGTAAAACGACCTATTTTTATGAAATAAAAAAACAGGGGAAAAACGAACTATAAAGGATGATGAATATGAAAAAAATCCAGCAATTATTCCAAAGTGAAGATGGAAATATCGAACAAAGAGAGAACTTTTTAACCCTATTAGAGAAAATTGTTACATCATTAGATGAATTAAAAGATCCACAAACAACGACTCTTGGACCGATGAAAGAACGCTCTGACAATTTCTATAAAGAGTTAATGCAAGAAAATCAAGTACCAGTTTCAGGTGTCGGGCTTGATCAAGTTGTAAATGAATTAACAAAATTGATGCAAGGACATCCTTACCATACACGCAACTTTGTAACAAATGTTTTGCCAATGGCAAGCATTCCAGGCATATTGGGCCAATTCACAAATGCTCTACTTAATGGTAACAATCTATGGGATGTATACGGACCTGCTGCCGCAGAATGTGAGGTAAAAGTAGTAGCAATGATGTCGAAGTTAGTTGGCTACGACTATACACAAAGCTTTGGTTACACAACTTGGGGTGGACAAGGGGCTGTTTTCAGTGGGCTACGTCTTGCAATCGCTAAACAATTCCCTAACGCAAAGGAAGATGGCATACCTAATAATTTATATTGTTTTGCTTCAGAAAATGCTCATTACAGCTTATTAAAATCAATTGAAGCAGTCGGCATCGGTAGCAAGCATTTAATTCGCGTTAAAGCTGGACAAGATCATTCAATGGATATTGAAGACTTACGTTTGCGTATGACTGAGGTTATCGAAAAAGGTGGTATTCCAGTTTATGTAGTTGCTACAACAGGCGCTACAGATCAATTTGCTATAGATGATGTACAAGCAATCAAAATTGTTACAACTGAGCTAGAACAAAAACATTCCTTAAAGCCTATACATATTCACGCTGATTCAGCGTTAGGTGGTTTTTACGCATTTTTCAACGATTATGATTTTAAGGCAAATCCACTTCAACTAGAAACTGATGTTTTACAAGGACTTGAACAAATTAGAGAACGTATGCAATATCTACCTATTGCAGATAGCCTTTGCTTCGACTTCCAAAAGCTTGGTCAAACACCGTATTTAACAAGCTTATTCTTAATAAAAGAAGGAAAACATTTGCAGCTATTAGATATCGAGGACTTTGACACACCTTATGTAGGTAATCGAGGCTATGGTTCTTACCATACAGGCTATACATTAGAGTGCTCTCGTATGGGTAGTTCAATTGCTATTTATGCTGCATTACAGGCGTTTGGTAAAGAAGGCTACCAACAAATATTAGCTAATTATGTGCGTGTAAATTTAGCGTTCCGTGCGCAGTTAGCTGAGAAAACGCCAATGTTACAAGTAGTCAATGAGTCTAATATTGGACCAGTCACAGCCTTCCGTTTATATCCAGAAGGTTTGAATTGGAATTCTGAACAGTCAGGTAGCTATACACAAGATCAAATTGAATATATTAATGGCCTAAATGCTTCTTTATTTGAAATTATAGGAGAAGGTCGCGACGAAGTATTTTTCGGTGATACAACACGTGTTTGCACTGTCAACACTAGCGATACAAAACAACAACTTCCAGTCGCTGCTGCAAAATTCTTTTCAATCTCTCCTTATACTGAGACAGAACATATTAGTGATATGGTTCAGTTCTTACAACAAAAGGTGAAAGTATTGGAGGCTGCTAAAGTTGAGTATAGTCAAAAAATTTAAAAGCTCTTTACTCTATAAATATATTGCCAGTTTTACTATTCCAATTGCTATTATTTCTGTAATATTTAGTATCGTATTATTTATTACATCTAATCGGATCATCGATAATTTCGTTATTACACAATTTGAGTCAGAATTAGAAATTATATCAAATGTAATTTTTGATGATATTGACATAAATGACGTCAAAGCTGCAGATGACGGTGATAAGGATAAATATGAAGACATATTAAAGGAATTAAATGAAGCTCTTAAAGAGTATGATATTCAAAATGCCTACGTTCTTTCCCGGGCAAACGGTAAGGAACATATCGTGGCATTAAGTGATAAAGATGATTATCAAGAGAGCTATGCTTTTAGCCAGGAAATGAATGATGCACTAGATAATGGAACTGTTCAATCCAGCGATATTTATGAAGATGAATATGGAATTCATAAATCGATTTTTTTACCATTTAAAGATACTGATATTCTTTTTGGTTTAGATATGGACGCTTCCTTTATTTCTAAGCTTCAAACAGAAACTCTTTGGATTTGTATCATCATGACCGTGATGTTTTTGATATTCGGTATTATTGTGGCTTATGTCATTAGTAAAGGTATTATTAAACCAATTAAAAATATGACTAGTTATGTTGGTAAGGTTGCACAAGGCGACTTAGCTGTTGAATCACTTAACATAAAGGGTTCTAATGAAATTGCACAGCTTTCAGATGGCATTGAAAATATGACAGGAGACTTACGCTCACTAATTCAGCAAATTGCTGAAAATGCTGAGCAAGTAGCTGCTATGTCAGAAGAGTTGTCGGCAGGCTCTGAGCAAACAAGTGCATCTATTCAACAAATTACATCCTCAATGCAAGAGGTAGCTGCAGGATCAGAAAAACAAACTTCCTCTATTGAAGAAGTAGAAACTCATATTACGACAATCTCCACAAGGATGTCAGAAGTTGTAGCGAGCGTAAATGATGTCACTACTAAAGCATCTAATGCATCTTCTATTTCTGAAAAAGGTAATACGACGATTCAAAGTGCTACAGAAAAAATGGCCTTAACATCTAATGCTATTCAAGAGACTTCAGATGTTGTGAAACGTTTAAGCACTTATTCAAACGAGATCGGCGATATTGTCACTTTAATTAACGAGATTACGGATCAAACAAATTTACTCGCTTTAAATGCCTCTATTGAAGCAGCACGTGCTGGTGAGCATGGTAAAGGCTTTGCAGTTGTAGCCGAAGAAGTGCGTAAATTAGCTGACCAATCTTTAGCAGCGACGAATAGTATTCGAACACGAATTGAGACGATTAAAGAAGAGTCTACTCAAGCTGTGAAATCTATGGAGATTAGCAGTAATAATCTTGCAGAAAGCTCTACTAGCTTTAATGAATCAGGTGTAGCCTTTAAAGAAATATATTCGAATATTACTTCATTAACTCAAGAAATGGATTCTGTCAATAATATCATTTCTAACATTAATGACGGGGTTAACAACATTGCATTTTCTGTAGAGGAAGTTGGTGTAGTAGCCGTTCAAGCGTCTGGAAACATTCAAAATGTGGCTGCTGCTTCTGAGGAACAATCAGCTAGTATTGAGGAGATTACGGCGTCTTCAAATAATTTAGCTGAGATGGCACAACAACTTCGTAATATCATACAAAAATTTCAGCTGTAAGAAATACTAATAAAAAATCCGCTATGCTTTCTGTAGGTAAGTTTCTACCAACAGAAGTTTATGCGGATTTTTTCATTGTCACTTAAAAGTCTTTTTATACTCTCTTGTTCATCCATGCAAGCGTTTCTTCTAGCCCTACTCTATACGAAGTACTTGGTAAAGCGCCTATTTCCTTTTCAAATTTCTCCCCACTTAAAATGACTGGTTCTTCTGTTAAATACAAGATTTCAACTACTTCTTTCATAGAAGGAGCAAATATTCCAATCAGCCGGATCATGCCTTTAGAAACTGTACGAATACCCTTTTTGTAGCCAGTAATGTCACGTAAAATTTTCACTAGTTCTTCCCCTGCAATTGGGTGAGCAGCTGGCACATTCCAATTTTGATTATAGGTGTCGTCTCGCAAAGCAAGCTCTACCATAGCCTTTGCGCCATCAACTGTATAAAGAAATTCCCTCTTCACTTGCATATTCCCTACAAAATTAGCTTTTTTATCTTGCGCAACACTTTTTAATGTTTCATAGAGTATTGTGTTCTCTGCGTTTGGTCCGTATAAATCAGGAAAATGTACAATTAACGAGGGTGCATTACTGTTTTTCAATTTATTTTCCATCGTTAAGCGAATTTTCCCCTTTTTCGTCTGTGGTTCCTTTCTAGCTTGCTCTATTACAGGGTTTGTCGATTGTCTTCCATATGCATAAATATTATCTACAAATGCAATCTTCGCTCCTCGCCTCTCGGCTATGTTGATCACCATATCTAAGCATCGCAAATGGAGTTTTTTCCAATCCTGATACGGAAAACTAATAGCATGAAAAATAATATCCACACCGTTTGAAGCTCTCATCATGTCCTGTTCATTAAATACATCGCCTGAAATGATTTCGACATTTTTGTGCTGCCGGAAAAGTGCAACTAACTTTTCTTCATTTCTAGCAAATGCCTTTACCTGTATATTTCTACTAACTAGTTCATTTACTAGCGCATAACCCATACCACCAGATGCCCCAATAACTAATGCTTTTTGCAAACTATATTCCCCCTTTAATTAACCACTGGTCAAATAACTGTTAAAAGAAGGCTCTAGATTTTTTTCTAGAGCTACTCTCTAAATGTTAAAGCCTTCATAAGAAATTTTGCATGTACATCCACTGCTTCTTTCGCTTCCTCATAATTTTTAACATAATGACGATAATGTGCAACAAATCCATGAAGAGCAATGAATGTAGAATGAATATCTGAAATCAACAGTTCTGTTGTTGATAAGAAACGTACAGATTGTGCAAATTTTTCATAGCTAAGGTTTGCTGCCTCTTGCGATAGCCCATCAATTTCGCTATCCCTCATGATAAACATTAATTCATACTGACTTTGATTATTTAAACCAAACGCCATAAAGCCTACAAAAACATTCAGCAGTTTAGTGTCATGATCTTCAGGACCGTTCATATTTTCATCTAAAGTATTATTTAGTTCAAAAAAATAATCACTTAATATCGCATAAAATATTTCGGCTTTATTTTTAAAATGATAATAAATAGCCCCATGACTACAACCAAGCTCTTTAGCAATACTACGCATTGATATTTGCTGAAAATCCTTCGTAATAAATTGCTTATGAGCCTCGTTTACAATCATTTCTTTCGTCAAATCTTTTGTTGATGGCTTACGTGGCGACATAGTACCCTCCTTATTGACCAGTGGTTAACAATAAGTATAAAAGCACTTTCATCTTTTGGCAATAGCTACACAAAAATATAGTAACTCAAAAAACAACCCCGTACTACTTAAGAGTAGGGGGCTGTTTCTAACGATATTAAATAAGGCCCTTCACAACTTTTGAAATAACAGCGCCTTCAGCTTGACCAGTTAATAAAGGTTTTGCAATTTTCATCGCTTCACCCATGTTCATTCCTTTTACAACGCCAGCTGCCACAAGCTTTTCTGCAATTTCTTCTTCAGTTAATTGCTTTGGTAAAAATGATTTTAACAGAACTAATTTTGCTTCTTCTTTTTCAATTAAGTCAGCTCGACCTGCATTTTGAGCGCCCTCAAGAGCCTGATTTGTTTGCTTTACTTCACGATTTATAATAGCCATTTCCTCTTCAGGCGATAAAGCTACTCCCTTTTCTTTTTCAGCTAAATCTAGAGCAGATTTCAAAAGCGTTAATACGCCTTTTGCTAATACATCCTTTTCTTTCATTGCCTTTTTTAATTGTTCAAATACCTCTGTTTTTAACAATCTTTTTCACTCCTTTGTGACATTTATTATACCATAAAAAAATACCGTAACCTTAAGGGATACGGTAGCATGTGTCACAGAATTATGCCGAGGCATAACTGATATTATTTTACTTGTTTAAGCATAGATACTTCAGCTTTTGTCGTTATTAAATCCGATGATAAAATATCAAATTTTGCATCTACAAGATCAATTTTTCGACTTAAATTTTGTTCAACTTTGTCTAATCTTTTTTCCAACACTTCGTTTTTTTCTTCTAATCTCTTCTCAACTGCATCGAGTTTTTCTTCTAATCTCTTCTCAACTGCATCGAGTTTTTCTTCTAATCTCTTCTCAACTGCTTCGATTTGTTGTTGAAGGTCCGATTTTATGTCTTGCATTTGCTTTGAAAGCTCTAAAATTGCTTGAAGAATCGTATGTTGGTTGACTTCTTGTTCCATTTTTGAGTTCCTCCGCTCTTTTATGTTTATTACATTATCTATTAATTTCTCGTATTAATCACAATAAAAATAGGTAGAGTTACATAAGCAACTCTACCTGTCATTCTATCTACGATTTATCTAAAAGTCAAAGTATTAAGAGATGGAAATTGTCAAGTATTCATCCGTTAATTTCACTTGATATAATCGCATCGCTTTATATTCCTGTATATATCAACAGGTACTTACAATCACTTCTCAAATTGCCATGGCAAGAAGTATTTTACTCTACTTAAACTGACTACATTAGCAATATTTAGTGATTTATTAATCTCTGCCATTTACCCAATAAACAAAACCAATAACAGCTCCACCAATAATATTCCCTAGTGTTACAGGCAATAAATTTGAAATGGCTCCACCAAACGATACTAGTTCACCATGAGGTATGAAAAGAGCAAGAGAAAACAATGTCATATTTGCTATACAGTGCTCAAATCCTATTGTGACAAAAGGGAAAATACAGCAGAAAATCATCGCTAATTTTCCTGCCTCTGTTTTCAATTTATACGTACACCATACGGCCAAGCATACAAGTAAATTACATAAAATACCTCGCAATAAAAGCTCAACGAAACTAGCATTCATCTTAGCTGTAGCAAGCTTTTCAATGTAAGCTGCTGTGTCTCCAACTGCTAACCCCGAGTAAAAAAATAATGCGGCTGCTAAAAGAGAACCAAAGAAATTTCCTATGTAACTAAACGACCAAATGCCCAACATCTCTAATGGCGATGATTTTTTTGATAGTGTACTAACCGTTAAAACTAGATTATCACCAGTAAATAAATTTGCCCCAGCCATCATAACCATACTAAGCGCCACACCAAATGCTAATCCTTGTAAGATTTTCATACTTGGTACCTCAGTCGGACTTAATAAGCCGCCAATAGTAGTGATGAGCAAAATTCCAAATCCGATAAAAAGTCCGCCAAAAATAGCTAATAATAAATAATTAGCAGACTTATGCTTCATCATGTTAATTTTTGTTTCAGCAGTTATACAAACTGAAGAAATTGTTTCTTTCATACTTTCATCTCCCAAATAACATCAAGCTAACTTAATAGCTCTTTTTTACCGTTGATCTCAAGTAGTCACCTAGTTACCACTCAAACCAACTTTTATACAAGGCTACATTTTAACAAATATTATTCCAAAATATCGTTAATTAGCAAATTTAAAGTAAATCCCTCCAAACAAACATATATTTATGCACTTTAAAGATTACTTTAAACCTACTATTAGTTCATTTGGATTAAAAAAATTTAATTAATCAAAAATAATGAAGGAATTTCTTTCTGATAAGACGTCAATTTGTGTTACACTCGACTCACTTTCGCATAGCCCCAGGAAAAATTAATGTGTAGATATGATTCATCATTTTTTTCTATCATTAGATTCAATCTTTCTATCAGGCACTTTATTGCTTCAATGGATTTATCATGATACAATTCCATTAATTCCTATTAAACAAGTAAGATAAGTAGGTTAAATTAAAGGGGTTGATTGTGATGGGTCAAATTGTAACGAATAAGATCAAACAATCTATTACAGAATTAATCGGTCATACACCACTATTAGCATTAAATCAGTATATAAAAGAGCAACAGCTAGAAGCCGAAATTATCGTAAAACTAGAGTATTTTAATCCTGCTAATAGTGTGAAGGACCGTGTTGCTAAAGCGTTGATTGAGGATGCTGAAGCTCGTGGTGTATTAACAAAAGATAAAACAATAATCGAAACAACAAGTGGCAATACTGGTATTGGTCTAGCAGCAATTGCAGCAGCAAAAGGCTATAAGCTTCGAATTTACATGCAGGATGGTGTTAGTGAAGAGCGCACAAAGGCTGTAAAGGCATACGGAGCGGAGGTTGTCCCTTTTTCAGATGTTCCAGAAATGGTAGCTGCTTTTGAGGAAACAGAGGGTGACTTTGTTGAAACGAATAAAGTATTTCGAGAAACGGTCGTTGAACAAGAAGAAAATGTTGTGTTTTTAAATCAGTTAAATAATGATGCCAACCCAAATGTTCATAGGTTAACTACTGGTCCTGAAATTTGGGAGGATACGGACGGACAAATTGATATCTTTGTGGCAGCAATCGGCACAGGGGGTACGATAAGTGGTGCTGGAGCATACTTAAAATCTAAAAATCCAGTTATTCAGATCATTGGTGTAGAGCCTGCTGTTAATTCCATTGCTACCGTTCATAATCCAGATATCATTGAAATCACAGGTGTTCACCGCTTCTCCGATGCTGACGAGGTCCGTGTACCATCGAATGTTCATTTAGATATAATTGATGAAGTACTTGAGGTAGAAACTACACAAGCTTATGAGGCTGCACGCGCAGTTGCGAAATCAGATGGTATATTAGTAGGTACTTCATCAGGTGCTGCTATATTTGCCGCCACAGCTCTTGCAAAACGTGCAGAGAACAAAGGAAAACGAATTGTCGTTATCCTACCTGATACTGGTCTACGATATTTATCAACTGATTTATTTTAGAATCACAGTAAGCTTAGATTTTTTTGGCAAATCATACTTATAAGGAAAGATGCTGGGACAAAAGTGTTTCAGCTAACAAAAATACCGAACTAGCTCAATGAAACGCTCATGAAGTGTTTCGGGATAGTTCGGTCTTTCTATTTATTTATAACTTGTTAAAAAAATCTTTCCTTTAGTAGTTTTAGATGATTCAACAGCCGTTATCGCCTTATTAATGTCTAACAAATCATAATGAGAATCCACCGTCATCATTTTTAACTTTCCACTATTAACTAGATGGATTAAATGCTGAAATGTACGTTGCCATCTTCCCACCGATACTTGCCTATTCCAATGACGTAAATGGAACATATTTACATTTATATTTGCCTCTTTAACGATTCTCTGCCAATTCACTTGCACACCTGATAAAAGACCAATGGCTAAAAAGTCCCCTCCAGATTTCAGACAAAAAGCAAGGTCATTGCCAGCTGTCCCTCCAATAGAATCAATAGCAGCATTAGCGCCCCGACCATTTGTTAGTTCCATTACTGTCTCATAAAGCGGTGCTTTTGAAGTATCTATTACATAGGAAGCACCAAGCTGAATTAAATCGTCAGTATGTCTATTATTTCTCGTAACCGCGATTAATTGAAAACCTAACAATTTTGCTAGCTGAGCAAATATGTGTCCAATTGCGGACCCGCAAGCATTGACTATTAAAACATCATTTGGCCGCAATTGTAATATGTCTGTACATGTTACCCAAGCTGTCATTGGGTTGATATACATTTGTGCTGCAGTAAAATCATCTATAGTATCTGGAATGGGTACTGCGAATTCTACGCTTGTTTTTACAATTTCCTGCCAAGTTCCTTCCCCTCGCAAAGGTAATACACGCTTTCCGATAAGATTCTGAGAAACACACGGGCCTACATCCTCTACAATACCTACCCCTTCATAGCCAGGAATATTTGGCAAAGAAATTCGATGGGCATAACTCCCCCATATTGGGATTAAATCAGAAGGGTTAATAGGGCGTGCCAGCATTCGAACAAGAATTTCTTGTTCTTGAGGAGGTTGAATCATTTTATTTTCAAACTTCAAAACTTCCCGAGGGCTTCCAAATTCATATAATTTAATGCTTTTTGCTTTCAAAAAATTAACTCCTTTATATAGCAGTTTTGTGACTACTCCAAAATAAACCTTCCGAGGAGCTTTCTCATCCTCACCGAGCGTTCCAGCCTGTTGTTGGGTGTAATCCTATATATTCCTCTATTGTTGGATTTGCTTCACTTAAGGAGACTGGTAGTAAAACATCTCCTTTGTACTTGTGAGCTTTACTATTCTTTCTACCATCTGGTGCGTTTTTTTGTAGCACAATTCGTTCTCCGGCAATATCGATCGTTGCTGTTGCAAATACCACAAAGAAAAATTGTTGTGCATGATGGTGATAATGATTTACCTCAACTGTTTTAGCAGCCATAAGCTCATAAATAATACTGAGATCATTATTTCACTAAATGCCATCCATCCTGTTGATCTCCCTATATTTAATGTTCTGTATACTGTTTGCTAATTTTCAAAGCTGATCTACCTGAATTCTTAATTCTTATGGATATTTACCTGATAATTCTATAAAATATAAATAAGGGTAATAACTTTTAAAAATCCTAAGCTGTAAGGAGTGAGAACGTTGAATATCCAAAAACAATTGTTGGGCACTGTTCTCGGATATATGCTTGCTATCGTAATTGCATACATCTTTTTCGATTATTTTTCTTGGTCGTTTACTCTAGGTTCTTTTATAGGTATTTGTTTATTTGCTCTAATTTTAATGTTCATCAAAAGGGGATAAATTCCCTACTCATAATGTAATTAAATACTTTTTCGAATTTGTTTGCGCTCATAATTTTATATGAAATAAACTGACCATTGTAAAATAGTCCAAAGGTTGTTCATATGATAGGTGCATTCTGTGCTTCATCTTTCGCCATTAGTTGATATGTATGAAAAGGAATGCCCCTTTTCTCTTCTATATTTTTCAAATCATCTATAATACCAACTGCAAACGGGCATTGGGCCAGCATAAATTTGAATATAATTCACTTTACCACCCGCTTCTTTACCTACAAAATTAATCCTGCTATTGTATAGTTCATCACCAAACTTATAACGTGACACACATTTTAACGAATGCCATCCCAAACTTTTATGATAACCCAATTTTATTATATCGAAGGTAGATAACGGATAGTAATTTCTTTTCTTTATTACTATTATCTAAAATTTACCGCAAATGTGAACAATCGAAAACGGAACATTATTAGAATGAGAATAGCCACCATATAATTTGGAAGCGAAATTTAACATTATAAAAGAGGAGGAAAAATGTATGCAATATAAAATCTTACAGGAGCAAAATGAACATAAAAAATCTTTAATTAATAAAAAGCTTTACGAATACAATTTAAAACACTTTCCAAAAGATTTAAGAGGCCGATATCAAGCAATCAACCTCTTCCTTACAGATGAAAATGACCAAGTCCGTGGTGGCATATTGGGGGAAATTTGTTGGAATTGGTTAGAGATACATACACTTATGATCGATGAGGAAATTCGCGGATTAGGTTATGGCTCTAAATTATTAGTAGAAATCGAACAAATAGCTTTGAATAACAACTGTGATTTCATAAAGGTCGATACTTTAAGTTTTCAGGCTTTAGATTTTTATGAAAATCACGGATATCAAGTTTACGGTACATTGGACAATGTTGGACGGGATTATAAGCACTACTATTTAAAAAAGGATCTTTCATAAAAATCTCCTAAAGGAACTTTCTATCGAACTAAAATAATAAATAATCCTCTATATCATAAAGTATCAAAAAGTTGTAGTTGTAATCATTTAGTCTTCATTATGTTTTACAATTACAACTTATTTAATGAATATATATCGTGAGTTTTATTAAAAACAAACGATTCCTTTTCCTTCATTAAGCCATTTTTTTCAGCCACACGAATAGAAGCTCCATTTTTTGGATCAATAATACTTATTAATCTTTCTTGTCCCAAATGTGCAAATCCAAATTCCACACAACCTTTAGCTGCTTCAGTTGCATATCCTTTAGACCAATATTTTTTATGAATATGGTAACCCACTTCAACTTCATTTTTTCCATCAACGATTTGTTTAACAAGGCCGCAATCTCCAATTAATTCTTTTGATTCTTTTAAACAGACAGCCCATAAACCATAACCATCTTCTCGATATCTTTGTTTATTTTTCTCAATCCAATTTTTAGTTTGTTCTAAGTTAAATGAGGATGGATAATATTTCATTGTTTCAGCATCTGAAAAAATTGTGTAAAGGACAGAAATATCCTCATCATTAAATTCTCGTAATTCTAGCCTTTCTGTTTCTATAATTATCAAAATAATTTCCTCCTTAAATCGTTTTCTCTTATTCTAAGTTTATAACAATCCATAACAGACTTGTGCAAATTTGTGGACTTAATTTATTTTCAAGGTTTATGTAAGAATTAGGTCTCTTAGGAATATATTTAAGGTAAATAAAACGATGCTCTCTTAACTACTTTCAAGTGATGGCTCATTAACCATTAAACTGATGGAGGGACAGTACATGCACCTACAAAGTAAATCGTCTTGGTTACTTATATTATTAACTCTAGTAGCGGTTATTTCAGTCTATTCTTTGATAGATTCACCAAAACAATCAAAAGAGGAGATTACATTTAAAAAAAATGCAGATCAAAAAGAAACTTTACAGAATGTGACAAAAGAAGTTTCCTCTCCAAGCTCTTTATTTGAAGAAACGCGCCTACAAGTTAGTAATGAACGAAATCAACTTCGCCAAAAATTAACTCAAAAAATTACATCAGATGGGTATTTTGCTGAAGAAAAAAACAAGGCAGCTATTGAAATTGATACTCTCAATAAAGAAGAATCCACAGAAACAATGCTTGAGATGCAAATTAAGTCACTAGGCTATCCCGATGCTTTAGTAAGAATAGAAGGCAAAAAAGTTTCTGTAACAGTGATGGCAAAGGAACTATCTAAATATTCCGTAAACGAAATTATCTATCTGGTAATAAAAGAATGCGAGGATGCTAATGTGCAAGTTAAATTTGGCGCTAATAATTATTAAAGACTAGAGAAAAATGGTATTCAATATATAAACAAACGTTACTTACGACATGTAGAGATTTTTTTGATAGCATGCCCCCTTCTCCCAATAGAAACAACAACATTAAGTCGCTCAAAATGAGAGGCTTTTTTCATCGTTTAAAAATAAAGAAATAATTATAAAGTTTATAGCCCTTCTCACTTCCCTTCTTCAACATATCATAGCGATGAAAGGAGGGAAATTTGTGTGCAAAAATAATTGTAATCGTTCATCAGCAAGTAAAGATTGTAATAACTTAGGACCATTTGTGGCCACAGATATCAATTGTATCAATTCAAAAATTGGGAATGGCGGAGAAAATCAAGGTGGTTCAATAATTCCCTTCTCCTCTGGACGACAAACAGTCGTTGAAAATATACTTGGCAATAGACTTGCTAGTCTCATAGGGTTTGGTTCGGCTGTAGACCTTGTACCTCTTGCAAATAATACGATTAATTTAACCGGACTTTTAAGTGAAGCCTTCACCGTCCCACGTGACGGGAATATAACTGCTATTTCAGCCTCATATAATGCACTTGCTGGGCAGGTAGAATCAGGATCTGTGACAATCCGTGCTCAAATTTTTCTTGCACCTGTAGGAAGTAATACTTTTACTGGTACAAGTGCTAGCGTTGATTTAGTTCCATCTATTACAGAACCTATACCCGTAGGCCTTTTAGTATTTGCATCGGCTACTATCTCACCCGTACCAGTAACTGCAGGTGATCGTTTATTAATGGTACTTTATATTTCATCGGTACCAGGAGAAACTGCCGTTGACATTATTCTTGGTAATGCGAGTGCAGGAATTAATATTGTATAAAAACAACACCCCTTTCCTCTAGCCAGTAATTGAACGGTACAGGGCTCTCTCTATGCGCTTCGTCCTCCACAGATGATATTTCAATTGTCTAATTAATTACTCGTTTTAAGCTTTTCCATAAGCCCCTGCAAATACAGCTCTTAATGTACTAGCAATCGTTAGTATACCTTCTTTTTATCCATAGTAATTTTGACTATGACTACTTAGGAACAATAAATATCCTACTTATTGTCTTGCTTTTTGCCTTACTTACGTTATATGTACAGGGTTACTTCTTAAATAGTAGCTAAAGAACAACCGAAATTATTTTTAAAAAGTATGATACTAGAGAAAAAGATGAACTTACATTGCTCCGTAACAAGTTTAGACCGTATGATGAATAAACACAAAAAGACCAGGTACTCATATGTTATGAGCGCCTGGTCAGCAGTTGTTTATTGGATATAGTCTTTACTATCACTATCAATAGTCTTAATAGATTTTGCTAGCGTGATTTAAATTTGTTTTTCGAACCTTTTAAGAGCGTCAGACATTCTGTTAATAATCTCTTCAACCTGTTGGCTTGTAATAATAAGCGGTGGAGCAAGAGCAACCGTATTTGTTCCCTTCCAATCGAAGTAACGCAATTGTAGCCCTAAGTCCATGCATATATCTGTATACAGAGCTGCGGCGTGTACCGACGGATCAAATGCGATGCCGTTTTCAGGATCTTTAACTAGTTCAATACCGGCAAGTAGACCAAGACCTCTTACATTCGTTATATGTTTATGATTACTTTCGAGATACTTAAGTCCTTTTAATAATTGCTCACCGCGAAGTCTACTATTCTCAACAATTTGATCTCTTTCTAATATCTCAAGTGTCTTTAAACCAACCGCGCAAGCCATTGGATGTCCACTGTATGTGAATCCATGGAACATCATTTCATCTGATTGAATAAATGCTTCTCTTACATGCTCTCTCATAATTACGGCACCCAGGTGTGCGTAGCCACTTGAGATTCCTTTTGCAACACATAGAAAGTCCGGAACAATGTTCCAATTATCAACACCAAAGGTCTTTCCAGTTCTTCCAAACCCACAAATCACCTCATCTGCAATAAGCAAAATGTTGTGTTCGTCGCAAAGTTTGCGAACAGCTTGAAGGTATCCGTCAGGAGGGAACCTTACCCCGCCTGCTCCTTGGATTGGCTCCAGAATGACAGCGGCTATGTTGTCGGATCCTTCTGATTCAATTATCCCACGAATCGAACGCGAGTAATTTGGATCACTTTTATCACCAAGCTCTGCATTCAAAACATGCGCTGCAGCTGTAAGGAAGTTCGGAGCATTGGAGTTCGCAAATTTGTTGAATCCCTCGATTCCTGTAGCACTTGTGGCTCCTACTGTAACCCCATGGAATGACTGTTCAAGAGAAATAATTTTTGTTTTCTCTGGCTGACCTTTTACTTTCCAATAAAAACGGGCTAGTTTAAATGCAGTATCATTAGATTCCGAACCTCCCGATGTGAAGAAGCAAACATTCAAATCACCAGGTGCTAATGAGGCCACTTTCTGTGCTAAAAGGATAGCGGGCTCATTGGATTGTCCGCTGAATGAAGAGCTGTAAGAAAGTTTTAACATCTGCTGTTTTGCTACCTCAGCAAGCTCTTCATTTCCATAGCCAAGATTAACATTCCAAAGCATCGAAACCCCATCAATACGCTCTTTCCCCTCTATGTCTTTCAGATAAATTCCTTTACCTTCTGTAAAGATTGTTGAAGGCCCTGATAAATAATGAGCTCTTGGTGGTGTAGTCGGATGCAAATAATGTTTTTTATCAAGCTCTGATAATTCCAATTTGCTTAGGTTATTCCGTTTTGTAACATATTGCATATTTTATTCCTCCTTTAATAGACAAATATAATTAACTTTCCTAACTAGTTGTCCTATCAATAAAGCCTTTGTTAATTCATTTAGCTAATGCTCTGAGTAGGTATAAAAATTGTTATTTTATTTAACTAATATTCTGCCCTTCTATATCTGTTAAGAGTTTCTTGGAGTTTCTTGGATTCTTTTGAATACATGGATCGAATCGCGAAATAACAAACACCAATTCCCATCCAAGTAAATCCAACTATTTTTCCAGCTGTTGAAAGCCCCCACAAAATATAAAGACAAACTGACATCCCAATTAATGGAACAATCAAATGTTTAACGATATTTTTTTGCTTATTTTTTAAATAATAATGATTAATTACACAAATATTCACGAAAGCAAATCCTAATAATCCACCAAATGCAACTAAGTCAGAGACAATTTGCAAATCCAAAGATACTGCACCAATAACTCCGATGATTGACATTAATAAAATATTATTCATCGGTGTTTTATACTTTGGATGGATATAGCTAAAAAATTTTTGAGGGATGACATTGTCACGTCCCATCCCCAAGAGCAGACGACTTGAAGCTGATTGGCTTGCTAAGGCGCTTGCAAATCCAGATGCGATAATCGTAAATGTAATAAAAGTCTGAAGAAACCCGCCCCCTATCGTCTCTAAAACGTTGAAGAAGGCTGTGTCGGGATTATCAATAGTTAAATAATTTCCTACAAGAATCACTGCTAAATAAGTGACGGAAACATAAAATACCGTTTGAATGACACAGGTAAACATAATGGCCAAACCAATTTTATTCCCCGCTACGTTCGTCTCTTCAGCTAAGGTTGTTATAGCATCAAAACCTAGGTAAGCGACAATAACAATAGCTGCCCCGCCAATAACTGCTCCTATTGAAAATGAATCACCATCATAAATTGCCTTATAGCTTATTAAAGATAACTCACCCGTTATAATAAAGTGACTTGCGCTGAAAACGAAGGCGATCACCGCGATAATCATGAAGAGCACTAAAACTGAATTCAACTTAGTTGCTATATCAATTCCAATTATATTTACAATCGTGATTGGGATAGCGAAAATGAGAACCCAACCCCAAACCGGAATACTTGGTACAAGGGCGTTTGCAAAACTTGCACTGATCAAAAAAGTTAGCATGGGTATCAACAGATAATCAAGGAGCATTCCCCATCCAGCTATAAATCCTATTTTAGGGTGTAGCGCTTGATGGGCGTAGGTATAGGTTGAGCCCGCAACTGGGTAAGCTTCAACCATTTTACCGAAACTGTACGCCGTAAATAACATTGCAACAAAACCAAGAACATATGAGAGGACAGAATGGCCCTGAGATACCAAAGTGATAATTCCAAACATTGACATCGCTGCAACTGGTGCCATAAAGCCAAGACCAAAAATAACTAAATCACGCATCTTTAAACTTCTTTTTAGACTTTGCCCATCTGATAAAATTTGAATGTTCTCTACTGATTTTTGTGTTTCTATAATCCCTACCCCCATTGGCGTTATTATAATTTTGTTATTTATACAAAGCGTTATCCTCCATATTCAAACCTTTTCATTCAAGTCAACTCAGGCATGCTTTGTCTAACTGTACATTTCCAGTTCTGGGGTTAATAGACTCAAACGTTCTGCCTAACACAGCCTCAACCCAATCACCATTAATATATTTCGTCATTCATCTGACACTCCCCCTCTTTCGTTTTGTTTATTGCCATTTTTTCCTACGAACTGTAGTAGGAACAATAAGCATTCTTAATATTAATTACAGATTATCAGATGAAGATCATTTAATATTGTAAAAATCGGAACATTCTAAATTTTTACTCATAAATTGTTCCAATATGCTCATGCCAGGCGCACGTAAAAAGCAATTACTTAAATAAGTAATTGCTTTAGCAATACAAACATTATTTAGCTGGTTTTCAGGCAACTTTTTTGCCCAGTTAATTGATAAGGTGTCATGCATCCAAAATTCCGAAACTCATGAATCAAATGGGCTTGGTCATAATAACCATTCTCATAAATAACATCATTTAACGTAAAGTGGGTTGTCCTTAGAAGCATATTTAGTGATGATTGAAATCTTACTATTTGGCTAAATAATTTTGGGGAAATTCCAATATGGTCTTCAAATTGTTTTCTTAAATATCTAGTTGAATATCCTACTTCTTCTGCAAGTTGAGTTATGGTAATATTACCTCTTGTCGCGTATATATTATATAATGCTTGTTTAATTAGTTTTGTTGATTTATCCATCTCAAAAATTTGGTTTTCCAATATTTCATTGAATATATTGACTCTCTCCACAAAACTTTCGTCGGTTACTACCCTTTCTAAAATATTCGTATTTACAGGAAACATTTCATTTAAGGAAATTTCTTTATCTGTAAGGTCTTTTATACCGAATTTTATTTTCTTAATATCTAGACATGGCAGAAAACGCATACCAAAGTATGTACTGTTCGGGAGAAGGTTAATCACTCTACTTTTAGTAACGCTTCCACAAATATTACCGTAATGCTGATCACAATTAATGAGAATATCGATACACCCATCCGGGATAACAGAAATTTGACTACTTACCCCTCCCATTTTAAATTGATAAAACAGAATAGATGGTTGGTTTGGTTTAATTCTAACTTTTTGTTCAATATAGTAATCTGTCTGAAATTCAAAGTCAGGCTGAGACGGCAAGTAACTAATTATTTTCGAATTTAAAGAACTAATCACTTATACCCCCTTTAACACATATTAGTAAGCGCTTACAAATCGATGCTTAATATATCCTCGATTAATCAAGTAACAGCCAAATCAACGGTTTACTACTTTTCTTACAGAAAGTATGTGTAAGTAGTTATTTTGCAATTATTAACGGTTGGTCCTCATCTACGTCTACTCTCTGGCTCTCTATTTACAGATTTCCCGAACGAGAAAGCGCATGCAGGGTTTAGCTCGTTCGGAAAATCTGTAATTTGAATTTCACTGTAATCCTAAAACGGATAATCTAATTCACTCGTCTGTACAGATACCCATTTCGCAACAGTAAACTCCTCTACAATCCATTCATATCCAAAACGTCCAATTCCACTTTGTTTCACTCCACCAAATGGAACATTTCCTTCTAGCACTGCAGGCATATCATTTATATGTGTTGTACCAGATTCGATCTCAAGGGCTAATCTTTCCCCTCTTTCTAAGTCACTAGTCATAATGGAAGAGGATAATCCATATTCCGTGTCATTAGCAAAACGAATGGCCTCTTCATCACTTTCAGCCGGAATAATTTGTGCAACAGGACCGAAGATTTCACAAGATGCAAGACTTGAATCATTTGGTACGTCAACAAATACAAATGGAGAAATAACATTCCCTGTACGGTCACCTTCTACAGCAACTTTTAATCCACTTTCCTTTGCTTTATTAACTAAATCCATAATTTTATCAGCTTGTTTTTCATTTATAACAGGTCCAATAATTGTGTTAGGGTCCTTGGGGTCTCCTACTGTTAATCCCTTTACTTTTTCTACGTATCTAGCAACAAATTCATCATAAATATCTCTATTAACAATAATTCGGTTTGTTATCGCACAGATTTGGCCACTATGCAGAAATTTCCCGAAGATGGCAACTTTCACTGCTTGTTCAACGTCGGCATCTCTTAAAACTACTAAAGGATTATTGCCTCCAAGTTCTAATGCCATTTGCTTTAATGTTCCGCCTGTTACCTTATTAATATGTTTTCCTACTGCAGTCGATCCTGTAAAACTGATAAACGAAGAATTCTTATTTAACAGGAATTCATCTCCTGATTCTTGAAGATCAGTTAAAATTGAATTAAACACTCCAGCTGGAAGTCCTGCTTCTTCGAAAGCCTTTGCAAAAACTTGTCCACCAACTATTCCAACTTGGAGATCTGGTTTATGAACAACACTGTTCCCGAGAGCAATGGCAGGGAAAATTGTTCTTGTTGCCATGTTAAATGGAAAGTTAAAAGGCGTGATGGACGTAATAACACCTAAAGGTAATCGATATACACGATTAACCTTTCCTGGCGTAGTAGATACATAATTTTTGGGTGTGTATATTTCATCAACCATATTAATAGAATCTTTTATGTCACTAACCCCAAAGCCAAACTCAATATGAGCTTTAAGTAGTGTTCCACCTGTTTCTCGTGTAATTAATTCCAAAATATGCTCTTTATTTTTCTCTAAATAGTCTAATGCTTTTGTTAAAACCTCTCTTCTTTGTTCTGGAGTAGATTTAGCCCATTCCTTTTGTGCTGCTTTTGCTTTGTGATAAGCGTCTTTTATTTGCTCTATATTCGCTAATTCTACAGATGTAATAGTTGACTGATCATACGGATCCTTTATTGAATAAATTCTTTTACTCCCCCCCTCTACCCATTGACCTCCAATATAACTTTTGTTTATTTTACTTGCCCATTCAATGCAGTTCACATCTAAAGCCTGATTCTTTATCATTTAAAGTCCCCTTCCTGAAATGAAAATCTAAACTTAACGCGATGTAACCTAAATTGTAAGCGATATCAATTGTTTTTTATTGTAAAAAGCGGAACTACTCTTACAAACTAAATTATTTACCCTAAGCAAAAGTTCTGAGCAAATGGTTTTTATATAACTTCTGTTTTCTTTTTATAGTCCTGTCCACATTGTATTCCCTATTTTTTCCCTTCATTAACAAATTCTCCTGAATGTTGTCTTGATATAATGGCTCATACCCTCTGAAAAATGTCGACTATGAGCCTTTTAATCAATGAAACAACAGTAATGAAGATCTTAGATTAAAAATCTAGAAAACTTCTTTTAGCCAAATTTAAATCTATTACCTTTAACGCAGGTTGACTTTCAGCGCCTTCTTACTTATTAAAACGCTTATGAATATTGTTATACTTGTAAGTACCTTCCTCACTGAATTCAATCAATTCCATAGATAATGCCAGATATCGTCTAGAAAATAAATCAGCAAAATGATCCTTGATTACTTCGAATAGTTCGTCACAAGTTTCTTTCTTATTTTCAGTCGATCTCCCCGCCCCAATTTTTAATATAGCGTGAACAAATGCATCATCTTCCGCTCCATCTGCTACTCGGTAATTTTGAAGTTCTACTGCTCTTGATCGAATTCCTCCAGTCGGAAAAAGATTACTACGGCTAATCAAAATATCATTCACTTTTTTAAGTAAATTCGGAATGTCTGCTTCTTTCTTTATATTATCGGTATACTCAACAAAAAAATGCGGCATGTATTTTCATCCCTTTCACTGACTAAAAATAGCGTTATCACTTTTAGTTCTTAAGAAATGTTTTTCACTAATAATGGTATTTACTAGTCGTCCCACTCCTTCAATTTCAGTAATGACTTCATCTCCTTCCTTTGTATCAGCTAAGCCCTCAGGCGTACCAGTAAGGATAATGTCGTTTTTATTTAATGTCATAAAACTACTTAAATACTCAATTAATTGAGGAATATTAAAAATCATATCTTTCGTTGTGCCTTCCTGCGTAACTTTTCCATTTACATAAGTACGCAATGTAAGATTCATAGGATCTTCAATATCTTGTACATCGACTAGCCATGGACCAATTGGTGTACAAGTATCTCTATTCTTTACTTTTAAGTTCGGACGATAATAGTTTTCTAAATAATCACGGATGGCATAGTCATTTGCAACGGTATATCCTGCTACATAATCATATGCATCTTCTCGTTTAATGTTAGTCCCGGAACGCCCAATGACAACTGCAAGTTCACATTCGTAATGCATATTGGTAGCTTCATCCGGTCGGTAAGTCTGACCTCGATGACCGATAAAAGTATTAGGACCTTTTAGAAAAACTAAAGGTTCAGTTGGTGCTTGAAAAGCAAGTTCCTTTGCATGATCTGCATAATTTAGTCCTAAAGCAAAAACAGTTCTAGGTTGGACAGGCGGTAGCCAGACCACTTCCTCCTCAGAAACAATTTGTCCATTATCTAGTTTAAGATGACCGTCATCTGTTTCAATTGCGTGATGAACGACATCCTGAAATACTACACGTGCATGTTTCATAATAATCGCGCTCCTTTTAAAACAATGAGATTCTCATTCAACTGTATTTTCCAAATAACCGATTCCATCGATTTCAATTCGTACTCGATCTCCCTTTTTAACAAACGGAGGATTTTCAGGTACCCCAATCAGTAAAACATCTCCCTCATACAGTGTCATAAATTCAGAAATTTCAGAAATCAACCGCGATACAGGACGAATTAAATTAGCCGTTGTATTCTTTTGTTTTAATTCATCGTTAACGAATACAGTAATTGTCAAATTATTAGGGTCAACGATTGCATCGCGTTCAATAATCCATGGACCTACAGGGCAAAAGTTATCTCTTGCTTTTTGCTTAATAGCTGGTCGATAAAAACTCTCATGTGGAATACTCACATCATTTACAATGGTGTATCCTAATACATGATTTAAAGCTTTTTCTTCAGTTACACGAGTAGCATCTTTTCCAATGACAATGCCTAATGAGGCACCTACTTGCAGATGAGATGTATCCTCGGGTAATGGAATTGATGATTTAAATCCAGTAATGGTGTTCACAGGTTTTATATATAAGACAGGCGCTTTGGGAGGCTGTTTATAAGGCTCTTTCGTTAACGATGAACCTAATGCTTTAAGCTCGCCACTATAATTTAATAAAGCCCCATATACTGTACCTGAAATCGGCGCCTCTAAAGAGGACTGCTCTACTGTTAAATTTCTATCACCGAGAATAATTGTATTGCTTTGAGGATCTACTTCCACTTCTTTTGTGTGGAGGGTTTCACTAAATTTAATAATTGCCTTACTCATAACTATTCACTCCTCTCATAAACTCGTAAATTCTTCTGATGATTACTTAAACACTAATGATTAACTACACCTTTAACATCATTACCTATATTTGACTTAACGATAATTTCCGAAAAATTATCCTCTACATTTTTTGACTTGCGGGCCCCTATTAATGTACCAATATAGCAGCCTAAGAAACCTAGCGGTATAGAAAGAATTCCTGGTGATGCAAGAGGGAAAATAGGATTACCAGTAAATAAAGCTACACCTGGTTCTGGATTCCAAACATTTGGACTCAACATAACTAGACCAATCGTGCTAATTAATCCTATAAGCATCCCAAATATTGCTCCAGTTTTGTTGAATTTTCTCCAAAAAATAGTTAATAAAATAACTGGTAAATTCGAACTCGCTGCTAATGTTAGAGCGATTGATGCTACAAAGGCAACATTGAAATTTTGAAGAAATAATGATAAGGAAATGGCGATAGCAGTGATGAGAATCGATGCAAGACGTACCATAAACATTTGCTGTTTTTCGGTTGCCTTCCCGTCTTTTAAAATTTCGTTATAAAAGTCATGGGAAAATGCTGTTGCTCCCGTAACCACAATTCCAGCGACAACTGCGAGAATCGTAGCAAAAGAAACCGCAGAAATGAAAGCAAACATAAAATCTCCGCCAATATACCTTGCTAATAACGGCGCTGCCATATTCCCTGCTGGGTTAGCCTCTATAATATTCGAAGTTCCAACTAGCTTTGCTGCTCCAAACCCAAGGAAAACGACCATAATATGGAATAGCCCCATGATCCACATAAGCCAAACAACTGACTTTCTGGCAACCTGAGCATTAGGTACAGTTAAAAAGCGAACTAATACATGGGGTAGACCCGCTGTCCCAAGAATGAGCCCAAGAGTTAAAGAAGCTGCATCCCAACCATTTTTATATTTTAAACCAGGATTTAAGAAATCAATTCCAAAAGGAGTGGCTGTTTTCATATCAGTAAAAATGCCAATAAAATTAAAATTAAATTTCCACATAACCATTACAAACATAATAAAGGTTCCACCTACTAAAAGAACGGCTTTAATAATTTGAACCCAGCTTGTTGCGGTCATTCCTCCAAACAAAACAAAAGCTAACATAGCAACACCAACAATAAGGACTGAAGTATTATACGGAATGCCTAATAATAATTTGAATAAAGCTCCTGCAGCAACAAGCTGTGCAAGCATATAAAAAACTGAGATGATTATTGTATTGAAGGCTGTTACACCTCGTACTTGTTTAAACTTAAATCGAGCAGTAATCATATCACCTAACGTATATTTCCCAAGATTCCTTAATGGTTCTGCAACTAAAAATAAAATGACAAGAAAAGAAACTAGGGCACCGTACATAAGGAAAAATCCGTCATATCCCGTTAAAGAAAAGGCTCCAATTAACCCCAAAAAGGTAGATGCAGACATAAAGTCTCCAGCTAAAGCAAGCCCATTTTGTCTAGCAGTCAGACCACCTCCAGCTGTATAGAATGAACCCGCCGTTTTTGTTTTTTTGGAAGCATAGTACGTAATGAAAAGTACCCCTATTGACATAAGTACAAAAAGAAGTATTATATCCCATCCCATATGTCTACAGCCCCTCTTTTACTATGATTTGCTTTACTTTTTCGTCAAATTCAGCAGACTTCTTTACATAAACACTGCATACCCAAAATGACATGAAGATAATTGAAATACCGTAAATCCACGCTAACGTAATGTCTCCTATTACTTGGACGTTTAATATAGTTGTAAACAAGGCTAGGAATGGTAAAGCTAGAGAATATGCCAAATAAAAAATGGTGTATGAAATAATAAACTTTTTCTTATTTAAAAGTAGTTGTTTAAAATCCTCCGAAGTGGAAATTTTGTTATAATCTATTTGTTTGTTGTCTTGTTGTTCGATGTCTTGTTTTACACTACTCTGTTCTTTTACTAGCTCCAAATTGATAGCACCTCTTCCTAATAATTTAATAGGGTTCTTAAATGCTTCTAATTTTTCGATTTTTAATTTCTATTAAAAACTACTAGTTTTAGCTCTGTCATTTCCTCTACAGCATATTTTATTCCTTCTCTTCCAACTCCACTTTCCTTCACACCTCCATAAGGCATGTGATCTACACGAAACGTTGGAATATCATTAATCATTACGCCTCCAACATGAAGGTTTTCAGCTGCTGTTAACGCTGTATGAACATTATCTGTGTAGATTCCCGCTTGGAGACCATATCTCGAATCATTTACTTGCTCAATTGCTTCCTCTACTGTTTGAACTTTATTGATGATAACAATTGGAGCAAACACTTCTTGACACGAAACTTTTAAAGAAGAATCTGCATTTAATAATACTGTTGGCAATAGAATATTCCCTTTTGCGATTCCCCCGGTTGCTACTTCTGCTCCATGTTGTTTCGCTTCATGAATCCAATCTAAAGTACGTCCCACATCTTCTTTTGAAATAAGCGCTGAAACATCCGTACGTGGATCTAAAGGGTCACCAATCTTGAGTTGTTGAGTTTCTTCAACGAATTTTTGCACAAATGTTTCGTACAAACTTTCATGAATATAAATTCGTTGTAATGATATACATACTTGACCTTGGAAAGAAAAGGCTCCCTTCACACAACGATTAATAATTGAATCTATATCGATCCCTTTATCAATAATAACGGCAGCATTTGAACCCAGTTCTAATGTCACGCGCTTCAGTCCTGCTTTGTTTCGAATACCAATTCCAACAGCTGGGCTTCCCGTAAATGTAATAGCTGCAATTCTATCATCGGTCACGATTTTATCTCCCACGACTCTTCCGCTTCCAGTAATCACATTAAGAGCTCCATTAGGTAAACCAGCCTCCTGTAACAACTCTGCTAAAAAGAAAGAAGATAGTGGGGTTTGAGATCCTGGTTTTAATACAATTGTATTTCCTGCGGCAATGGCAGGACCTACTTTATGGGCAACTAAATTCATCGGGAAATTAAATGGAGTAATCGCTCCAATAACCCCAATAGGTTCTCGCACCGTATATGCAACTCGTTTTTCTCCACCTGGTGCAGCGTCCAATGGAATTGTTTCTCCATGAATTCGCTTTGCTTCTTCAGCTGCAAACTTATACGTTTGTATTGTCCGTTTCACTTCTTCGATCGCAGTAGCAATTGGTTTAGCTGCCTCTAAAGCGATAATTTCTGCAGCTTCATCTAAACGCTTCTCAAACAAACCTACCAAACGTTCCAAAATAGCTGCACGTTCGTGAGCTGGCATTTTCGCCATTACTGTTTTTGCACGACATGCAGCTTCGATTGCCTCATTCACTTCTTTTTCATTAGCCTTAGGAATATATGCAATAACATCTCCAGAGTATGGAGATGTTAGGGATGCATGTTCAGTGGCCTCTTGCCATTGACCATCAATGTATAAGTTTTTCTTTCTTGCTTGTACTTTTAAATTCATAGTCTACTCCTTTCTAGCTTTCTATTCATTAGATCACTAGCTCATCTTTTTTCATGTATTCATTCATTCCGTAGGACTCATTCTGCTTGCCATATTTATAATCTAGCCACTTTACCTTAATCCGCTTCTTGTATGGGTATACAGAACAATCTTTTAATTGTATTAATAATGAAGGGTGTTGCTCATTTATAGATATTTGGTGGCAGGTTCCATCATAATTATTACCATCTATTTCAACTTGAATATGGTAAATACCTGGTTTAGGCATTCGGTATCTCTTTTTTACTATTAATTTAAGAAACTGATGGTTGTTGTAAAAAAGGGAACTTTGATTTACTTCTCCATTAATTTCATAAAAATCGCCAAGGTACATAGGAATCTTTTGCACATGACCTTCATCAAGCAATTTTCGGATTGCTGTTGAACTAATTTTTTCATCATCATATTGGATCTTTGGAACAGTCGTTACTTCCAAACTTCCGGGATTATACTCTGATAACGTTTTCATATTACCGAGTCCTTTATAGCCATAATGATAATCAAAGCCTGCTACAGCATGTATACATCCAAGTCCTATAATGTATTGTTCAACAAAATCGTTAGGAGAAAGACGAGCAAACTCAGGGCTAAACTCAACAACAAATAACTTCTCAACACCCAGCTTTTCAAACCGATCTTCTTTCAAAGGAAGCGGAGTTAAATAAGTCATTGGCTCCAAATGAGGAAAGAGTATATCTTTTGGGTGCGGATAAAACGTCATAACACCAAAGGCGCATTGTTTTTGCACAGCAATTCGTTTTGCTGTTTCAAGAATTCTTTGATGGCCGATGTGAACGCCATCAAAAAAACCAAGAGCCAAAACACAAGCTTCCATTTCAGTGAACTTTGATTTATCAATTGAACTTTTAATAGTAATTGTCTCCATCGTTTGCCCTCTCCTTTTATGTTAAGTTAACTGCGGTGCAGTGATCTGGCCATATTTTCCTGCAAAGAATGTCAGAGGGTTTCCTTCACGAAGAACAATTTCTTCCACTTCTCCAAGGAACAGTGTATGGTCACCAGCTACTTGCTTTCCATATACAGTGCATACAATATTAGCTAGTGCATCCTTTACTACCGAGATTTCGTTTAGGCGGTCAAATTCTGGTTCTCGCTTTTCTTTGATCTGGCCGGCGAATAACATGGAAATTTCTTGCTGGTCTTCCGATAAAATATTTACTGCAAATTTACCGGAACGGTTAATTTTATCGAGCATTTTTGCATTTTCTTTAATTGATATTAGTACGAGTTTTGGGTTTAGCGACACTGACATGAAGGCATTTGCTGTCATGCCATGTGGCTCTCCATCAATGTCCGTTGTAATAACTGTTACGCCCGTTGCAAATTTACCCATCGCATCTCGAAATGTACGATCATCCATTAAAATTCCTCCATTCCTTTTATTTAAATAACAAGCTCTGGTTTGCGCTGTGCTAGGTTTGGTGCTTTTGATTGAATTTGTTCATTCGTTTCAATATCTAAAAACGGAGATGTTTCATTAAACCAACTGTCCGGTGCTTTTGCCCCCCATAATGTTTGACGACGTGGGTCATTTAAATCCCATCGAATCGGCTCGAAGTCATTGTCACTTGTTAAGTAATCTCCGTTATACAGCTCTATGCGATATCCATCTGGATCTCTTAAATACAAGAAAAACGCATTGGATAAACCGTGGCGTGCTGGACCTCTTTCAATGTTCTCTGAATAACCAAGAGAAGCTAAAACATCGCAACAATGAATTAGAGCAAGTGGATCCGGTAGCCAGTAAGCAAAGTGATGAAGACGCGGACCATCTCCGTTCATAAAGGCTTGATCGTGCACGGTCTGTTTGCGATGGAGCCACGTAGCCCAGATACTTCCATCTTCTATAGTTGTATATTCAGAACATGCAAAGCCTAGCTCGTTGATAAAGAAGTTGTAAGCTTTTTCTACATCCGGTACAGCACAGTTTACGTGGTCAATCCGCTGAATTCGTGCACCGCTGTATAAATCGTAGCGCTGAAGTAAGCGCTCTGCTTTTTCAATCTTGCAGAAAAATTCAAGAGGCATTCCTGAAATATCATGTACATGCAGTGCACGCCCAAGAGCATGCTGAGTACCTTCCTTTAGCCACTTTGTTTTTAAGCCTTTTGCTTGAAACAATTCAGCCAGACGGTCAAGATCTTCTTCTTTTTCTACTTTGTAACCGAGTGCGTGTACCCCTAACGTCTCGGACTTTTTAAGGACCAAGCTGTGGTGTGTGTGTTCTTCAAGCCCTCTCAAATAAACACAGTCGTCCTTAGTTTCCGTTTCAATCATACCGAGCGCTTTTACATAAAAATCTTTTGAACGGTCTAAATCCTTCACATTTATAACAGTTCTGGCAATACGAATGATATTGAAATCCATACTCCTCATCTCCCTTAGTCGATTAATTAGTTATTTTTTAACTAACGCTTCTGATCGATTCAAAAATTCTTTTACACGATCAACATATTCTTGTTTGTCATACCCGTTATAAAGCGTACTTGCCATTCTAACTGGATCACCGAAGAAGAAGCGCTCATAAAGTGTTTGTCGAGTACCGAATGAACTTATACATACATCCCATGCCAAACGATAAAGTTTCACACGATCATAAGCATCTCCAGTGGCTGATTGTAAATACTTATCAAGATCCGGACGAATTTCAGAATTGAAGTCTGCTTCTGCTGGAATCGCCATTAAGCCACTTGCACCCATTAATTGCATAATTTCTGTAAAGCGTGGGTAAATTTTCGGGAAGTAATGACGCGCTGCATTTAACGGTGCAAATTCTGGTGTCATAGTTCCCCATCTATCCACTTTTGCATTTGCTTCGGCAGCAACGACATATGCTTTCATCGTTTCAAGTGCAATAATTACCTCAGAGATTTTCTCCTGTATATGTTGGTATTGGCCAATATTAATGGTCTCTGCCATTAATTGAAGAATACCAAGTACAAACTCTGTTTTCGCGATATTTTTTGATACAACTTGATGTGTCATATGAACAACTGCATTACTTTCATTGTAGGCCTGGTTGCACACATTAACATCACCAAGAGCAAAGACTCGATTCCACGGAACGACAACATCATCAAACACAACAATGGTATCCATTTCTTCAAAGCGAGATCCTAGTGGATGGTCGAAATGAGACTTACCATAATCAAAAGATTCTCGACAAATAAATTTCAAGCCCGGTGTGTTATTAGGAATAGAAAATGCAAATGCATATGGATTTTCTTCAGCTGATTGTTTTAACAAAGTAGATGGGAATACCATGATTTCATCGGTAATACCACCTTGAGTAGCAAGTAATCTTGCCCCTTTGATAACGACCCCTTCAGATGTTTTCTCTTTAATTCGTGCTGCAATATACGGATCTGGAAGCTGTGCTGAATTTACTCCCCTATTGACTTGAGGCTGAATCAACGTATGTGTTAAAGATAAATCATTTTCACGGCAATACTCGTAGTAGTTGGCCATGTTTTCGGCATAGATGGAGTCCTGTTTTCCGAACATTTCTGCAGCCGAACCATACGCCATCATCCCGACATTAATGTAATCAGGGGAACGTCCCATCATGCCACCATTATATTTCGCCCATTCTTGCATCATTTTGCGACGTGTCACCAATTCTTCTTTTGTTTTTGGCTGAATAAAAGATGTCCCTACCCGTTCACCAGTTGTTGGAGATACATATGTCATGTAATCCTTTTTGTCTGGATCATGTTGCAAATCGTAAAGTTCTGCCTGAGTTTTCATTACTCCTTTAAAAGCTGGATGTTCTGAAATCTTTCCTTCTACTCGTTTGCCATCAATCCATATATTTGCCTGTGCATTATCGACTCTTTCAATATATTGCTCTCCTGTTTTTGCTGGCATTATTGTGTCCCCCTTAGAAAATAGTTTTTACTTCCCAAATTGCGGAATATGATGGTCACCTATAGCAACATGGATTACCTTTGGTTCTGTATAGAATTCAAACATTGCGAAATGACCACCCTCTCTTCCAATTCCACTATCTTTCATACCGCCAAATGGAATTCGAAGATCTCGTACGTTTTGAGCGTTAATCCAAAGCATACCTGCTTCAATAGCATCCGCCATACGATGTGCTCGTTTTAAATCTTTTGTCCATACAAAGCCAGCTAGTCCGTAAGATACGTCATTTGCCATATGAAGTACTTCTTCATCTGTTTCAAATTCGATTACGGCCATAACGGGACCAAAGATTTCTTCCTGACATACTCTCATGTCATTTTTTGCATTTAATAAAAGTGTCGGTGGTACAAAATTACCTGCCTTTACCTTCTCCGGAACCACGCCCTGAACTACTTCACAACCTTCTTGTTTAGCGATTTCTATATATTTTTTTACTTTGTTGTAGTGACCTTTTTCAATTAGCGGACCAAGCTCAGTTGATGAATCCATTGGGTCACCAATTTTAATGTTTGCGACACGTGCTAATAATTTTTCAACAAATTGAACTTTAATATTTTTATGCAAGAATACTCGAGAATTGGATGTGCAACGTTCCCCGTTAAAAGAGAAAATCCCCCATATTGCTGCATCTAAAGCTCGTTCAAGATCTGCATCATCAAATACAATTAAAGGTGATTTCCCACCAAGCTCCATCGAGGTTTTCTTTAAAGTATCCGCAGAATTTTTAATAATAGTGGAACCTGTAGTCGTTTCACCTGTAAATGAAATCGCTTTCACATTTGGGTGAGCAACAAGAGCAGCCCCTGCTGTTTCTCCAAATCCATGAACGACATTAAAGACTCCATCAGGAACTTTAGCTTTATGAATAATTTCAGCTAATTTATTTGCAGTCAATGGTGAAAGTTCAGCTGGTTTTAGCACAACAGTATTTCCAGTTGCTAATGCAGGCGCTACTTTCCAAGTCTCTAACATGAATGGGGCATTCCATGGCGTAATTAACCCTATAACTCCTAATGGTTTATAAACTGTATAATTAATGAATTCATCATCCATTGGGTAAGATTCGCCATGCAATTTTGTCTCAACCATACGTGCATAAAAACGGAAATTTTCTGCAGCACGTGCGGTTTGATTTCTCGTTTGGCTAATTGGTAGACCTGTATCTAATGATTCTAAGAAAGCGATTTCTTCAATCTCCTCATCGATGAGATCTGCAATTCTATTAATATATTTCATTCTTTCTTTCAATTTCAACTTGCCCCACGGACCATTCTCAAACGCTTCTTTTGCTGAAAGAACTGCTTGATTTATATCCGCTTCACGCCCCTCAGCGATATAGTTGTTTATTTCATTAGTAAATGGATTTTTATTTTCAAAAATAGCATCTGATTTACTGTCGACAAACTGTCCATTAATATATAGTTTTACATTTGCTACTTGCTTGTGTACGTGATTTTTTTGAGTCTCAGTTACTTGAACTTGCATGTTATTACACTCCTCATTCTTCTCTTACTCCTATAACAAGGAGTAAGAGAATTTTTTAGATTTTGAATAATTATTTAGTTACAATCTCATTTGACAAGATGCCATATTGATTTAAAACTTCACGAATTTCGTTTTGAAGTACCTCAGATGGTAAATCCATTGGCTTGCGTAAAACTGGCGTAATTTTACCCATCATGCCCAGCGCTGCTTTTACTGGTCCAGGGTTAGTCTCTTTAAATAACACATCATTTAATGTCATTAATTCAAAATGAAGATCTAACGCTTTTTCAGTGTCTCCTTCCTCCCAAGCATTGTGCATTTCTGCTACTTTCGCCGGTGCAACGTTTGCTGTAGCGCTAATAGAACCTTTCCCACCGATTGTTAACATTGGGTAGCAAAGAAGTTCAATTCCCGAGAATAGACTAAAATCTCTACCACAATTTAATAGCACCCGATTGACATGCTCAAAATCTTTATTTGACTCTTTGGCACCAATAATGTTCGGACAATCTTCAACAAGTCGAGCCATTGTTGTTACTTCCATATTCACTCCTGTTCTTCCAGGAATGTTATATATAATTATTGGAATATCCACGGCATTGGCAATAGTTTTATAGTGTTTATATAATGCTTGCTGGGAAGGCTTGTTATAGTATGGGACAATGACCATCGCAGCATCTGCTCCCATTTCTTGAGCAGCCTTTGTTAGCCGAAGCGCTTCATTATGATTAACTGATCCCGTTGCTGGTATAAATGGAACTCGTCCGTTAATCGTTTTACTTGCTGTCTCCATCACAAGCTCTCTCTCTTCGATTGTTAGAGAACTAGGTTCCCCAGAAGTCCCGGTTACCGAAATACCATGGCTCCCACTTTCTATTTGCCAGTTAATTAAACTTTTAAATGTCTGTAAATCTAAACTTTCATCTTCCTTGAATGGTGTAATAACTGGTGCAATCGAACCTTTTAAACTTTCCTTAGCTTTTCGAATTCTAGACATTTTATCTTCTCCTTTTCTACCTTTTCATGGAATCGTTTTCAAGATTAATGTATCATTAAGTTTAAAATATTTAAAATATTTAAAAAGTTTGTAACGTATATAAAATAAATATGCTTTCTAAGGAGGAATTTCATGGATATAAGACAATTGCGATACTTTGCCACTATTGTTGAAGAAGGCCAAATCACTAGAGCAGCGAAAAAGTTACATATGGCCCAACCCCCCCTTAGTCAACAGCTAAAAGCGCTGGAGGAAGAACTTAGTACTCTTTTGATAGTACGAAATGGAAAGAATATAGAACTAACAGAAGCAGGAAAAGTTTTGTATAAGAGAGCTACCAATCTTTTAAATCAGATTGAAGAAACAATTATGGAAGTGAAAGAGGTAGGAGAAGGTCTTAAGGGAATCTTATCAATTGGATCTGTAAAAACATGCTTTTCTTACCTACCTGAACGCATTCGCTTTTTCCGAGAAAAGTATTCAAACGTAACATTTCGTTTATACGAAGGGGATACCTATCGATTATTACAAGATTTAAGAAATAGGCATATTGAGGTTGCGATAGTGCGGTTACCTTTAGAAGCAGAATCAGATGACTTATCTTCACTGCCATTACCTCCGGACCATTTTGTTGCCGTTATCCCTGAGACGTGGAATTATGAAAATACATTAAGACTAGATGAACTTTCAAGTATGCCACTAATGTTGCTACAACGTTTTAAGGGTGTTGGTCAATACGAACTGGTTATAGAAGCTTGTAGAAAATATCACTATGAACCAAATATTGTCTGTCAATGTTCAGACGCTGCTATGATTATGTCCCTAGTTAGAGAAGGTGTCGGTGCTTCCTTACTCCCAAGGTCTGTCTTACATTCATTTTCTATGAATGGCCTGAAAATATTGGAGCTTGAAGAACTAAGTATTCAATCAGATTCCGCCGTTATCTGGTTAAAGGACCGTTACCTTTCAAAAAGTGCTATTAAATTTATTGAAACTTTTAAGAAGGAATACAGTTTAAATATTTCACATGTAGAATGACTCAATAATTACATGATTCTATATATCATGATGTGTTGAATCAGTTTTAAAGGTTTTAATTACTCCCTTCTACCAAAGAGAATATGACAGTGGATGCTCTAGAGGTGGTCCACTCTATTGTTGAATCAAGAAAGTGGCTATTATATGGATGTATATAATGTGTCTGTTTTCATCTGACACCTTCCTTTTCTGCAAATTAAAAGCCCTCCACAGATGATGAACTGCTCCCCAATTATTAGACACTCAATCTAACAATTGGAGGTGCAGTTTTTGTATGGTTAAATTTAAAGAAAAAGTGAAATTAGAAGCTG
>NZ_MWSJ01000028.1 GCF_002237755.1 Lysinibacillus sp. KCTC 33748
ACGACTGTGACAAATTAGACAACTTCGAAACGATAGTGGACTTAAACCATTATTACCAAATCATCAACAAGAAATTGGAACGGTGGGTGTGATGAGATGTGTATATCGAATTTAAAGAAGGTTTAAAACACGCTGTCAAAGGTGCTGATATCTCGGACAATCATGACCACTTTAAAGATGCTGGTTATGTATTGACTGATAATGATTTGATTGTAGACATTGATAATCTTCCTAAAGAAGTTATTCAAAAGATGATTAGTATTTTCAATGTTAAAACACAGATTGTGTGGACTGATCGAGGTTGTCATTTTTACTTCAAAAAACCTGTGGGATTCAGAGGGGCTACAAAAGTGTGTCCGCTCGGTTTTGAAACGGAATATAAGCATCTGACAAATACAAAGTATATAACCATCAAGCGCAACGGCATATTACGTGAAATTGAAAATGAAGGTGTGCGGGAGGACTTACCTGATTTTCTATATTCACGTAAACGTCTTGACTCATTACTAGGTCTAGACGAAGGTGATGGTCGTAATAAAGCTTTGTTCGCTCATCGTATGAAAATTAATGAACTATCTATGTGGCAAAGTGTGTTGCGGTTTATTAACAACAATATATTCGCTAAACCTTTATCCGAGGATGAATTTCAAACCATTTCACGCGATGTGAAGATCACAGCTGGTAAGGATGATGAGCCAGCCATTGCAGATTTCATCATGACGAAGTATAAGGTCGTTAAATATCTGGATATCCTATATCACTTTGAAAATGGTGACTTTATCAATGATGATAACAAGTTAAAGAGATTGATATTTGCAGAGGTTGGATTACAAAAAACCAGATATGTAGATGAGATATATAAACAGATGGAGTACAGAGCGCCGCTAATTGACTCTAATATAACATTCGACATTAAGTTTAAAAACGGTATTTTACGAGATGGTAAATTCATCGAAGTGGAATATCAAGAATTTACACCATTTAATATAGATATCTTTTACTATCCAGACGCAGAACCTGTTAAAGCTGTTGATGAGTATATTGACCATTTAACGGATAGTGACGCTGATTATCGTTTGCGTTTGTTAGAAATATTATCCCATCCTTTGATAGTCAACAAGGAATTTAAACGAATGATGGGGAAATTCTTCATTTTTATCGGGGACGGTGGGAATGGTAAAGGTACGCTATTAACCATTATTCGAGCGATATTGAATAGTAAGAACTGTACAGGGTTGAGTATCAAGAACATGTCTGATGAACGTTATTTCACAACAATGCAAGGTAAATTAGCAAACTTAGGTGACGATATCCAAGATCAACCGATAGATAACGAACAGATGAAATTATTGAAGAATATCAGCACCTGTGACTATGTGGCAACAAGGAATTTATTCAAGCAGTCTAGGGAGGTTGAGTTAACAACGTCTCTGATTTTCACAAGTAATCATATCCTGAAATCATTTGAAAAAGGTGAATCGTACAAGCGCCGTGTAGATTGGTTACCGATGTATTCAAAGCCGAAAAAGAAGGACAAGCGGTTCATCACGAATCTGACAACTACTGAAGCACTTGAATATTGGCTACGATTGATTATTGAGGGTTATTTGAGACTTTATGAAAATGAGAAGTTTACAGATTCCGATATTGTTAAAAACTTCAACGACAACTACCACGAAGAGAACAATAGTGTGCTGCAGTATCTCCAAGATTATCAGAAGGATTATTTTGTAGGTCGAAGAAGTCCAGAGTGCTTCGAGGAATACGAAATATGGGCTGAGGAAAACGGACTGAACGTACAGAGTAGGAAGTTGTTTGTACAAAGTACGTGTGAAAAATTCGAATTATCCATCGGCGTAAAGAAGATAAACGGTAAGGCAGCAAGAGTGTTTCTATAGTAAAAATGAATTGTGTCAGTTATTAATACTATTCGGAATTGTGCTAAATAACATGAATACTTTAACAAAAAATGCTCGGTTACAAAATAAAAATGTAACTTTTACGATTTTGTAACTTTTTTGTAACCCACTCAAACCCTTGGTACTACTATCTTTATTCTCTTAAGTTACAAAGTTACAAATATATATATATATATAACAGGTATTAAATTTGATGAATATAATTCATAGAATTTGATTTAGTTTATATATAGCTTTGGAAAACATAATGTAACCGTAACTTTTGATAGAAAAGGTGATGTGAACCCTTGGTATGACTGAGTTTTGTAGTTACATTATTCACTTTCTTAAAATGTAACTTTGAATATTGCGAGAAAAGGGAGTGTTCTTATGACTGTATCTGTAAAAGGTATGACAGTGTGTACACCTGAGTTTCATAGAACTGTTAAACAGAATGAAAATAAAGTTGAAGTTCTAAATAAATTAATTCAATTAACCAATGAATTGTGTAATTTAGTTAGTGAAAATTCTATCAACAACACTACTGAATTTAAAATGGTACGAAATCAGTTGAAAGACATTTTTGAATTATAGCTGGAAAGAATAAAAGTACGTATGAGAAGAAAGAGGTTAAAAGCATGACAATAGAAGAACAAATCTTAGCAAATCCAGTATTACGAGATATGCAAAATTTACTAGAATTACAGACTGCTAAAGGTATGGCCAAGTATGGTACAACGGTTAATCCAATGGATCATTCAACTATTGAATGGCTTAAACATTTCCGTGAAGAAATGATTGATGGCGCTGTATATGCGACTGTAGTCATTAAAAAACTGGAGGAATTACAAAATGGAACTAAATAAATTTCAAAAGTTATTAAAGCGCAGGCATGCCAATAAAGCGATAATAGTCGTTTATTAAAACTTTGGGGAAATAAACTATAAAAGGGTCACCAGGCTGGGATGGCGACCCTTAAATCGGAAATGTTAATATCCAGTATTCATCATGAATGTAGCGCCGACAATAATTAGAAGAATAAATAGAACTACAATTAAGGCAAATGTTGAACCATTACCATAACCGCCGCCAGAATAGCAGCCTTCATTTATGCCACCAACATTTCCACCATAGTATCCCATAAAAAACACCTCCTTTTTACTATTACTATATATTATGTTGGCTGCAGAGAAGGAGTATGGTTGTTAAACCAATCAGCTATGGGCATTAAAAAATATATTTTTATGAGATAAGACAATAAAAAAAGGGCCACCTGGGATGGAGTGACCCTAAGTAAAAAGGTAAGGAGGTGTAAGGCTAAATTAGCTTTACCTTACTATTATTATGATGTGATAGCTATGTTTGTATAGTGAATTGCCTGTGAAATAGATTTTAAAAATAAAAGTACAGCTTTAAATAAAATAAACAAACAAGGTAGGTGCTGCACATGTACGAATGGTTGAAGGATTATCGAAAGCTTGAAGAACAAATTACTTACCTTGAATACAATCTCGATAAAACAAAACGTGAATTAGCACGTTGGGAAAATGTAAATGACTTAGGTAAGTACAAGCTTGAAGCTAAATCATTAGGTGCAAATGTAGAAGAAAAAATTGAAGCAATCGAATATGAATTAGCTCATAAATTTAATGATCTTCATGATTTAAAAACCCTTATTAGTACATTCAATGGGCTTGAATATAAAATACTGTATCGTAAGCATGTGGAAGGCAAGACGCTCGAAATGATTGCTTATGAATTGAATTACAGTACAAACTACATTAAGATGAAACACGCTAATATCATGCGTATGATGCAGTATGCTGAAAAAGTATCATCTAAGTAATGTATTAAAATAGTACCTTACTATGTAGTGGCTGAATCTATTGAAAAACCGTTATATGATAGTAGTATCAAAAAGCGCACGGAAATGCGCTATAAATTAATTGCTTTACAAATATAAACACGTTCGCTTGTATGTGTGTTTCGAAAACAAGCATGAGAGGCTACTAAATTGGTAGTCTCTTTTATGTGTATCAGATTTGTATTATTGGCACATCATTCCATTTGTCTTATGATGTATAGGTAGATGGAGGCGATAAAAATGGAAAAAACTTTTGGAGAACAAAAAGATCAAAAACTAATAGGATTTTCTTTGTTGGGAAATGGTGCAGATTCTATAAAAGGGGCTCATTCTTGCATAGAAAAATTAGACGATCTTGTAGATGGAATCGCCCATAATTTAAAAGACGCTGTAATTTTTTTGAATCATGGTATAGAAATTCTATTGAAAGTAATGTTGGCAGAGAGAAGTGCTGCTTTAATGTTTACGAATATTAAAGATTATCAAAAGGCAAAAGAAAGTTTGAAAAAGGGTAATAAAAAGGATGTTTTCGAAGTAGATCCTAATCTCCAAACCGTATCGTTAAAAGAAGCATTAGCTCGAATCGAATTTTTATGTGATGTAGAAATAGACGATAATATGAGAAATGCAATATTTGAATTAAATAAGATTAGAAATAAATTAATGCATTTTAGTCTAAGCTTTAATGAGCAAGAAGTTTCAGAACTAATTGAAACATTAAAATTCTGTTACACTGTAGTGTGTGACTTTTTCGAAGTTCATATTGAAAAGTTTAATGATTATGTTGATGACTCTAGGTATGAATATACGATTGAAGAATACCAACAGGATCAAGCTGAATGGCATGCTGAATTGATGATGGAAGATATGAAGTTATTTAGATATGAATAATTAGTTGGTAAAGTCGCACTCACTACGAGTTGCGGCTTTTTATTATGCCTTGAAGACTGTATATCCTATCGACCATTAAATAATCGCAGACGATAATCGTGGGGTTATGAATAGGGTGTGCAGTCTTGAAGATGTAAAGTCGAAAGCTAAACAGACTATAAAAGCTAATGAGCTAATCATTATGAATTGTGGAGGGATGAACAGTGGCAGAAGCAAAAGTAACAATCAATATCAATGACGTATTCGCATTAAGCAATTGGACATTATCAGAAGGACGATTCTTTACAACGTTACAAAGTGCAGTCGAAGCAAGTAACGAATTTGAATCGACAGACGATGTAGCGATTCTTGAAATGGAGTTACAAGGTAATGAATTTATAGAGGTTAGGCGTTATGAATCAAATGGTGAGTTGATGAAAGAAGAGGAGGAAGGAGTGAATAACAATGAAAGTATCATATCGCACAACAGCTAACGGCACAGAGTACTGGTGCAATAAAGATAAGAAAATAATATTTATACCTGCAGGTAAGGATCCATCATTTGAAGTGACTGAGAATCCAGAGTCAATGTTATGCACAGGTGAACCAGCTACGTCAGTTGTAGAACACGTAATTAATTTAGATGGTATGACTGCTACACAGCTGAGAGAGTTTGCAGAAGAAAACAATATCGAAGTGCCAGGTAATCTAAAGAAGCCTGATACAATCCGTGAATATATCGAGGCGCAGTTAGTAGCTGATGCAGAATGAAATATTGTAGTGAGCAAGGATGCCGACAGTTAATAGACAAGGGTAGGTATTGTGATAAGCATAGACGAAAGAAAAGGAATGTAGGTGCCAGCAATAAGCCGTTCTATAGTACTGAGGCATGGAGGGATTTAAAGTCTGAATGTTATCAGCGAGATAAAGGAAGATGTACACGATGTAATAAGTTTGTGTTTGGTAAGACAGCACAACACCATCACATCATACCGATCAATGTTAGGCCTGACCTAAAGCTCGATGCTGATAACGTGACAACACTATGTCCTAAGTGTCACATGATAGTCGAGAATGAGACAAAATCAAATACAAAATATAAGTTTAATTGGTGATTAATTAGCGATAGCCCCCCCTATCAAATTAATTTTTTGTCCATTTTTCTGTAGACCGTATGAGCATGTAATTGCGCGCCTCAAAAAGATTTTTTGAAAAAATTTAAGTGTGACAAAGGTAGGTGAATAGGTATTGACCAAAAAATATGAACAGGCATTTGAGCTTTTTAAAGAGAGTGAAGGAAGTCTTTCAAATGCAGAGATAGCAACGGCTGTCGGTGCTGCAGAGTCTACGGTTAGAAAGTGGAAAAGCCGTTATGAATGGATTGAAAAAATGGCTTCTGAGGAATGTCACAGCACCGTGACAAATGAAGGTGTGACAAAACAGAAATCTTCTAATCGTGAACAACAGCAAAAACGAATTATTGACTCATTGGTTGAGGCTGGAACCTATTCACCTGCTTTAGATTTGCTAATTGAAGTGTACCTGGATTGTTTCGAAGAATACGAACAAGCAAAAGAAATTGGTGAAAATACTGAGAAGCTACGAAAAGAATTAGCTCGTTTACTTGGTCAACTTGGATTAGATGGCAAAAACAAAGATCTCATAAAAAAATCAGGAACATTACTTGCTAAAGGTGACGAGGATAAGAACAATGTTCCTACCCCTGACGAAAACGAAAATGAAAGTAGCAAACTTGTACAATTTAGACAAAGGAAAATGCAATCATGATTGATTTTGAAGTGAATTATTCTGATGAATTTGTAAAAGAGTTTGAATCTAATCCAAAAGCCTATCCTCACAGTATCAAACAAATGGTGAAGCGTTATAAACGATGGAAGAAGCGCAAGGATATTTGGTTTGATAATGACAAAGCCAATGACATGCTTTATTTTACCGAAACTTTCTTGAAACACGCGAAAGGGAAATGGGCTGGCCAACCTTTAATCTTGGAAACTTGGCAAAAGTTCTACTTTGCTAATATTTACGGATGGCAGCGTGAAAATGAATTTGGAAAAGCTGTGCGAGTTGTTCGAAATGCATATCTACAGGTGCCAAAGAAAAACGGTAAAACAATTATGGGCGGTAGTCCTGTAATTTATGGCATGTATGGCGAGGGTGTTAAAGGCGCTGACTTTTATATATCAGCCAATACATTTGAACAATGCCAAAATGCAGCTATTCCTATTGGCCTAACGATTGAAAATAGCCCTGATTTGCGTCCAGGTACACGAATTTACAAGGGTAAAGAGGATTCGGTCAGATCTGTTAAATACACCTTTGTTGAAGACGGCATAAAATATGCCAACACATTAAAAGTTCTAACAAAAGATAACGCAGGGAACGAGGGTAAAAATCCTTACTGTAATTATTTTGATGAAGTACATGCCCAAATGGATCGCGAGCAGTATGATAACTTGCGTTCTGCTCAAATTGCCCAGGAAGAACCTTTGAACATCATCACAACAACAGCTGGAAAGCAAACAGGAGCATTGGGCGCTCAAATACACGCCTATGCTAAAGAGGCTATGAAGAACGATAATGACGATTCTTGGTTTGTGATGATATACGAACCGAACAAGGGCTATGATTGGGAAGATCGCGAAGTGTGGCGCATGGTAAATCCGAATATCGGAGTTTCTGTAAACATGACATTTTTAGAAAATGCGTTTCTAGAGGCTCAAAACAACAGCTTTAACCGTGCCGAGTTTTTATCTAAGCATTTAAATATATTCGTGAACTATGCCGAGACTTATTTTGACCTTGACCAATTAGAAAAAATGACTGTTGATGATCTTGGCGAAATTGAAGGTTTAACGTGCGTTATTGGAGTCGATTTATCAAGACGCACCGATTTAACATGCGTGAATATTAATGTGCCGACATTTGATGATGATGATGGCGAACCAATCTTAAAAGTGAAGCAGATGTATTTTATTCCTGAGTTTGGGATTGAAGAGAAAGAGCTGCAGCGTAATGTTCCATATCGTGAACTTGCAGAAAAAGGATTCGTGACATTATGCCCTGGTAAAACAGTAAGTGAAGATATGGTGAATGAATATGTTGAGTGGGTATTTGATAATTTCGATTTACGCCAAATAAATTATGATCCTGCATTGGCCGAAAAGCTTGTTGAACAGTGGGAAATGTTAGGTGTACCATGTGTAGAAGTGCCGCAGTATCCAGCTGTAATGAACGAGCCATTTGACGATTTCGAAATTCTTCTTTTACAAGACAAAGTAATAACAGATAATCCGTTACTTGTTTTCTGTGCTTCAAATGCCAAAGTAATTACAAATATCAATAATTTAAAAACACCATCCAAGCGAAAAAGTCCTGAACATATTGACGGTTTTGTTGCTTTTTTAATTGCTCATAAAGAGACATTAAACATGATGGCTGAAAGTATGGATGGATTAGATGAGTATGTGAAATCAATCTATCGGTGATACAGACTACCATATAAAAAGGTAGTCTGTTTTGGTTTTGTTAATAAAAACTATAGTTATAATACTCGCCATCATTGTTGACAATAAGATACCATCTTCCAACACCTTTTACGTTTATAGTTACAGGTGTTTCTGTATAATACCCGCCGTGATATGTGTAATCTAGCCCTGATTCGTACCTGTTGAAATTAATTGAATCTACTAGAAAAACTTCAGCAGCGTGTTTTAAATCTACTTTTACAGATAGATGGCCATTTGAGTGAGCATATGGAATTTGTGTCATGATTTGTCACCTCCTTACCGGGAATATATTATCATATTTTGTCAGATGAAGGGTTAAATAGGTTTAGAAAAGAGGTGAGATAGTGGGAATAAGGGATAGGTTTTCAAGATTTTTAGTACGCCAAGTTGAGAAGCGAGGATTAATCGAGGATTCAATAGGTGGAAGTGTTAGGTTAAATGGATGGTTTGCTGATGACGAAAATATTTTACACTCAAGTGATGTTTATGAGTTGCTGCAAGACATAAGTAATCAAATTACATTGGCTCAGGTAGTTGTTGAAGACCAGGACACAGGCAAAGATATTACGAACCATCCGATTTTAAAAGTGCTGCGGAATCCTAACAAATATTTAACCGGTACGGAATTTATGAAGCTTATGGTAAACACCTATTTAGTTGAGGGAGAAGTGTTTCCTTTTTACACAGGCAAGGAGATTCACATTGTATCGAATGTAGATGCTGAATTAGACAGTAATTTAGAGGAGCGTTTTAAAATCAACGGAACTGAAATACCTTCTAAGATGATTCGGCACATTAAGAATATAGGGCTAAACCATTTAACAGGTGTTGGATTAAAGCAGTTAGGGAAGGACACGTTAGAAGGTGTTATGAGCGCTGAAAAGGTGCTTACAGATAAGTATAAAAAGGGTGGCATTCTAGCGTTCCTATTAAAATTAGACGCTCATATCAACCCTAAAAATGGTGCTCAATCGATTCTAATTAATTCAATACTGGATCAGTTAGAGGGTATTGATGAAAGTCGCACAATTAAACTCATTCCGTTGGGTAAAGGCTATGAGATTGATGAGCTTAAAAGCCCTATCGATGATGCAAAAATACTCTCATACTTAAATGTTTATAAAAAGGATCTTGGAAAGTTTTTAAATATCGATGTTGAAACATATCGAGCAATGTTAAAGACGGACTTAGAGAAAGCCATGATGTACTTACACAATAAATCTGTTAAATCTATAATGCAAAATTTCGAAGACCATTTGAGTCTTCTTTTTTTCGGCCCAAATTCAAATTTACGGTTGAAATTCAAGATTAATATTTTGGACTTTGTACCGTACAGCACGAAAACAAATATTGCTTATAACCTGGTTAGAACAATGGTCGCTACACCTGACGATGCTCGCGATGGCTTACTAGGCTTTGACCGATTATTCACCGAGGAATCAATGAAGTTGTACATTTCCAAAGATTTAATCGCAGGTGAAGACATTAATAAAGCTACTGATAACAGCTTGAAAGGAGGTGACGAGGGTGGCCAAGCAAAAGGAGATTCGGACACTTGATATTCAAGGCCTTCAAACCAGGAGCCAGGGCGATTCAGAATCAAATGTAATTGAAGGTTATGCAGCTGTATTTAATTCCCCAACTGATATTGGTGGAACGTTCACAGAAGTTATTGAACCAGGAGCATTTGCAGAGGCGATTGTCTCAAATGAAGATATTCGCGCGCTGTTTAACCATGATTGGAACAACGTGTTAGGACGAACCAAGAGTGGAACATTACGCCTGTCAGAGGACGCTAAAGGGCTTAAATTTGAGGTAGATTTACCAAATACAACATTGGCCAGGGATTTATCCGAAAGCTTAAAACGTGGTGATATATCGCAATGTTCTTTTGGATTTATTCCTACTGGTGAATCGTGGGATTGGGAACCTGAAATACCTGTTCGAACAATTAACAGCGTTGAATTACATGAAATCAGCGTTGTAAGTATTCCAGCATATGAAGATACAGAAGTATCGTTGCGTTCAAAAGAAGCTAATAAATCGATTGAAACACGATTGAAATTAATACAAAAAATAAACTCAGTTTTGGAGGAAAACAAGCATGAATAAAAAACTATTAAAAGCATTACAGAAACGTTTAAAAGGTCGTTTAACAGAATTACGATCACAATTAGAGGCTGGAAATATCGCAGAAGATGCAATCGAAGGTGTTAATGCTGAGATTGAAGAAATTTCTGTAGAGCTTACGGAAACAGAACAAGCCCTTGCTGATTTAGAAGACAATCCAGGTAATGAAGAACCTGAAAATCGTAGTGCCGATAATAAAGGTAATAAAGATGATGAAGAGAAAGACGAAGAGGACGAAGAAGAGGACGAAGACAAAGACAAAGACAAAGACAAAGACAAGAATAAATCTAACTCTAAATCTGATCCAGAAAATCGCAGTGGTGGTATGTCTCAGTCTGCACGATCTGCAGTTAATGCTATTCAAAGTGCCTTATCAACGCGAAATGCTACGTCTACTAAGAAGCGTGAAGCTGAAATTCGTTCCGCATTCGCTAATTTCGTTGTTGGTAATATCTCAGAAGGAGAGGCGCGATCACTTGGCATTGAAGCAGGAAATGGCTCAGTAACTGTCCCTGTGGAGATTGCTAAAGAAGTTATCACATATGCACAAGAAGAAAATTTACTACGTAAACACGGTTCGTATGTAGCCACAGATGCAGATGTTAAGTACCCTGTACTTGTTAAGAAAGCAGAGGCAAATGTACGTAAAAAAGAACGCGGTAAAGGTGATGAAATCGAAGAAACAGATATTGAGTTTGATTCTATCGATTTAGATCCAGCTGAATTTGATGCGCTTGCTACAATCACGAAAAAATTACTAAAACGTACAGGGGTAAAAATTGAGCAGATTGTAATTGATGAATTGAAAAAAGCTTATGTGCGTAAAGAAACAAATTACATGTTCAATGGTAATGATTCAGGTAATGAAAACCCTGGCGCACTCGCTAAGAAAGCCGTTGCATTCTATGAAACTGTTCCAGTGGATTTAGAGGCTGCAGGGTTATCAAATAAGCTATATTCTCAGCTTGTTAAAATGAAAGGTCAAGTAACAACAGAAGTTCGTAAAAAAGCAATGTGGATTGTAAATGGCGCGGCTCTGACTGCTCTTGAGGGCTTACTAGATGCAAATGGCCGACCACTTCTTTACGAGACACCTGATGGCTTAGGGTATAAATTACTTGGTCATAATTTAGATTTTACGGATGCAGCTGATGGCGAAGATTCAACAAAACCAGTATTCTACTTTGGAGATTTCAAAGCCTTCCACATTCAAGAGATTAAAGGTGGCATGGAGCTTCAAAAGCTTGTTGAAAAATATGCAGGCACAAATAAAGTCGGTTTCCAAATTTACAACCTTATCGATGGTCAATTAATCTATTCACCATTCGAACCAGCTGTTTACCGTTATGAAGTGGGAGCGACTAAACCAGGGAGCTGATTAGATGGATCAGTTATTAGAACAATTTAAGGAACACATTCGAGAGGATGGTGAAGAGGATTCTTCACTGTCCTTTTATTTAAGAAATGCCAGGCGTTATGTGAAAAATGCAACTGGCGCAGAACAAGAATACTTGGTACTGATGGTTGCAGGAATTATGTATGAATACCGAGTAGCAGAGGATGAAATGAAAAAAGCACTTGATGCGATTACACCTTTTATTGTTCAGGAGGTGTATAGTTATGCCGAAACAACAAGCTAATAACCTTAATAAAAGGATTAGTATTTGGGGTAATGTCGAGGTCGAAAATCGATTAGGCGAAACAACCAATGAATTTGAGGAGATCGAAAAGATATGGTCATCTATAATTCCACAAACAGGGTCGCTTCAAAAACAAGTAGTTGAAACCGTCCTTACGAATGTTACACACAAAATTAAGGTGAGATATTCAGCTGGGAAATTCATTTCAAAAGAAATGCAGATTAGATTTAAGGGTCATAAATTTGAAATTAAATATATTCTCAATCCTTATTTTGAAAACGAGTGGCTAGAAATCTTTGTCCAGGAGGTGTTGAATTGAGCATTCAAATGAACGGTTTAACTGACTTTCAGAAGGATTTGTATGATATAGCAATAAAGGAGATGCCAAAAGAAGCTCCAAAATTGATGCGTAAAATTGGCTCAAAAGCAAGGGCAACGGTAGCTAAAAAATCTCGAAGTCTCGTAAAAAAGAAAACAGGTATGTACCACAAAAAGTGGAAACGAGGAAAAGTCTTTGTCGGTTATCAGGGCGAGCTGGTTGTACGTGTTTACAATTCATCTCCACACGCTCACTTGATTGAGGACGGGCATTGGATGGTAGACCATGAGGGCAATAAAACAGGTGATTTTGTGCAAGGTAAAAAACCTTTAGACAAAGGAATGCGAGATTTTGAAAGCTCAGGTGACGTTGAAAAGGAAACAGTGAAATGGCTTGATGATCTGTTGAAGAAAAAGAAACTATGATTACATTCGAAAATATCAGAACAACAGTGACCAGAAACTTAAAAACAAACTTCAATGGATTAAAGGTTTCAAGTAAATCTGTAAACAAAGGATTTACACGGCCATCGTTTAAAGTGGAATTAGATAATGTGAAGCGTGAGGGCTATTTAACACAAGTTGAAAAGTCTTGCACGGTTCGCATTTTTTATTTTCCTGCAGATGAAAATGATAGCACGATTGAATTATTAGATGTTCAAGAAAAGATAGGCGATTTATTTGATCTTAAATTTAGTGTGGAAGGTCGTCATTTAGACATAGTCGAACCGTATTTTGATGAAATTGATGGTGTGCTACAGTTTGAATTTGATCTTCTATTCTTTGATGGCCGTGAATACGAAAATGAAGACATTGGTATCGAAGATGAAATAAAGAATGGAAAAGATTTTTATGAAAAATATCCAATTGAGCTTATGGGTGAATTGGTTGAGGAAGGGGATTAAAAAATGGGCCTACCTGCTATTAATATTGAGTTTATTGGTAAAGCCGAGAATGTTATCAAACGTAGTCAGTTAGGGATTGTAGCTTTGATTCTAAAAGATGAAGTGCAGACAGCTGACACGGTGGTGTACAAAAGTTTTGACGAAATAGAAATGGATGAATGGTCTCCAAAAAATTTAGATTACATTCAGAAAACGTTTATGGGTACACCAAGCAAAATTATTATTGAACGATTGCCAACGACTGCAGAGAATTACACTGACGCATTGGTACGATTAAATAATAAACGCTTTAATTACTTGGCTATTCCAGGTATTGAAGATAAGGACTCAGCAATCATTGATTCTTGGGTCAAATCCAAGCGTAATCAGAAAAAGACCTTTAAAGCTGTATTACCTAACACCCCAGCCGATCATGAAGGGGTAATTAACTTCACAACTGCAGGAATTAAAGTCGGTGAGAAAGAGTATACAACATCTGATTATACATGCCGAATTGCTGGGATTTTAGCAGGGTTGCCGTTTACTCGTTCAGCTACTTATTATGAACTTCCTGAAATCGATACTATCACAGAATTAGAAGATCCTGATGAAGCCGTTGACAACGGTGAACTTATTCTTATCAATGATGGCGAAGTTATTAAAATTGGACGAGGTGTAAATAGTTTAACGACACTTATAGGGGTAAAAACGGAAGACTTTAAATCTATTCGTGTGATGGAAGTGCAGGACATGATTAAAGACGATATACGAACAACATTTGATAAATATTACATCGGTAAATTAAACAACACCTATGACAATCAGGTACTATTTTTCCAATCTATCAATGTGTATTTTACAGGGTTAGGAGATCAAGAAATACTAGATTCTAACTTTGATAACTTAGCAGAGGTAAGTGTTAAAAAACAACGTGCTGCATGGGAAAAGATAAGCGTTGATACATCCGATTGGGACGATCAAAAAGTAAAAGAAAGAACCTTTAAACGAAACGTATTTTTAGGTGGGAAAATCAAAATTGTTGATGCTATGGAGGATTTAGATCTAGATATTGCGATTTAAGGAGGGGAACATATGACTAAAAAATTCAAATCTAATCAAGTGATTAACGGTACTTACGGTAGTGTGTGGGTAAATAATGAAAAATGGCTAGATGTTGAGGAATTTGAAGCTAAAGTTTCTATTAATTTCGAAGATGTAGACATGGCAGAAGATCCAGCCACTCATAAAAAAATGACAGGTTGGACAGGTGAAGGATCTTTAAAAGTGAAAAAAGTGTATAGCCGAGGAGCAAAGTTATTAGCAGCTGATGTAAAAAAGGGAAAAGTACCTGAGGTTAATATCGTGGGCAAGCTTGCCGATCCTGACGCTTTAGGTTCTGAGCGCATAGCCATTAAAGAAGTAACTTTCAATGAATTCATGTTAATGCAATTTGCTCAAAAATCTGTCGGGTCTGAAGAATTGCCATTTAGCTTCGCAGATTACGATCCTATCGATTTAATTAGCGCCTAAATAAATATAACGGAGGAAAATTATTATGACTAAAAAAGAAATCAAACGATTATCAGTTACGGATTTAATGAAAGAGAAAGAAAAATACCAAGTGAAGGATGATGTCACTGAGACATTGATTGTAGAGCGTTTAGGCGTTGAAGTTGTTTTGCGTAAACCTGAAAAGTCTTTATGTATCGATACAATGAAAATGGCTCGTGATGAAAATAACGATACAGACGCAGATGCGTACATGGTGTATAACACGATGGTTGAACCAGATTTGAAAGATGCAGAATTACAGAAAGCATACGGTTGTACATTACCAACCGACATCGTGGCGAAAATCTTTGATCCTGGTGAAATTGAACAATTATCAGGCATGGCACTTGAATTAGCAGGGTACAAAAAAGGCGGAGTTAAAGCTATAAAAAACTAATTGATAGTGATGATGATTTTTATTTTCTTCATCACTATCTTCAAAAAGGGCGTAAGCTTGATGAGTTATTAAATTTGCCTTATGACGAAAAGCTGTTTATGACAGCAAGTTTGGACAAGGAATTGGAAGAAAGAAATAAACATTGGAAAGCTGGAGCGATTGCAACAATACCGTTCTAGCTTTTTTCTTTTGCTAAAGGCGGTGAGGAAATGGGAAAAAGGGTTATATCTGCAATCTTAACATTGAAAGATCGTGATTTTTCCAGCAATTTAAAGCGTGCTAGTGAGCGATCAGATGATTTTGGCCGAGGTGTTACCAGGGTAGGAAATCAAATACAACGTTTCGGGCAAGGTGCTACTAAGGCATTTAAAACGGTGGCAATGGGTGCTGGAGCGTTAGGTGCTGCAGGAGTTGCAGCATTTGGTGTGGGTGTTGGTAAATCTATCTTGGACATGGGAAGCTCTTTAGATATGTTACAAGCTCAAACAGGTGCAACCGCTGAGCAAATGGAAGTGTACGGAAGTGCCGCAAAAGAAGTATTTAACAAAGGGTACGGAGAAAACATTGATGAAGTAACAAATGCATTAGCGCGTGTAAAACAAAACATGAAGAATATCGATAATGGGGAACTTAGTAATGTTACTTCCAAAGCAATGTTATTAGGTAAAACTTTTGATTCTGATGTAAACGAAGTCACTCGCGGTACGAACAATATGATGGAAGCATTCGGAATATCTGCAGATAAAGCATTTGACTTATTTACTGCAGGTGGCCAACGTGGTTTGAACTTTAGTAATGAGATGTTTGACAATGTAGCCGAGTACTCATCTTTATTTGGCAATATGGGATATAGCGCAGAAGAATATTTCGGCATCATGGAACGAGGCTCAAAAGCTGGTGTTTACAATCTGGACTACGTGAATGATGTTATGAAAGAGTTTCAAATCAGGGTTAAAGACGGCTCGAAATCAACAGATGAAACAATGTCAGCCATGAGTAAATCAACATTTGACCTTTGGGAATCATTCAATAGAGGCGAAGCAACTGTAGCTGAGGTTGCAAGTGCTGTAACAGCCGAGTTACAAGGTATGGATGACCAGGTTACTGCTAACCAATTGGCCGTTTCACTTTTCGGTACAAAATGGGAGGACTTGGAGTCTGGAGCCATGTACGCAATGCTTGGATCGAAAGAAGCTATGAAAGACTTTGAAGGGGCGACCGATGCTGCATCATCCAAAGTTGAAGGAAGCTTAAAAAATAGGCTAGTTTCATCCTGGCGAGAGTTACAGACAGGAATTGCCGATGTTGTAAACGGAGCAGGAGCGCAGGAGTTTTTACAAAGTGTTGCTGACAAAGCTGATGAACTTGTACCAGCAATTCAGGGCGTTGTTGAAAAGGCGTTCGAATTTGGTAACACGGTAAGAGAGAATTGGGGTCCAATCAAAGAAACTCTTATTGGTGTAAGTACAGCGGTAGGCGTTGTAGCTACAGGAATGGGCGCCCTGAAAGTAATCTCAACAGTTTCAACAATGATTAGTAGTTTTAGAACAGCTATGGGCCTAGCGACAGCTGGACAGTGGGCAATGAATTCAGCTATGCTTGCGAGTCCTCTTACATGGGTGGTTGTTGGTATCGCTGCAGTGGTTGCCGCTGGTGTCTTGTTATATCGTAACTGGGACACAGTTAAGAATGGTTGGGAAACAGCTTGGAACGCTATTAAACGCTCAGCTGGAGCAGGTGTGAATTTCGTCATTAGCCAGATTAACAAATTAATTGAAGTAATCAATAAAATTCCTGGTGTAAATATCCCTATTATACCTAAAGTCAGTTGGGGAGATGTTAAAGCAGGTGTCGATAAAATTAACAAGCAATCAGCTGGTGGGAGTGTTCCACAGTATGATGTTGGTTCAAATCGCATACCTAACGATCATTTAGCACAAATCCACAAAGATGAAATGATTATTCCAGCAAGACAAGCTGAACGTGTTCGCGCTGCAGGTGGAAACATAGACAACATTGACAAAATGATTCAGCCAACCACATCAACAGGAGGAACAACGGTTACAAGTTCACCTAATGTTTCACCTCAAAGTCAAACAAGTGGCGTAACTGTTATTATTCAAAATTTGAACGCTAAAGGTGTAACAGCACAAGAAGTTGTGGAAGAGTTTGTACCAATGCTTAAATTAAGATTGGCCAATATGTAGGGAGGTTGAAAAGATGGATATATTTTTAAGTATCAATAATCGCAAACAAATAATTCAACTTCCTATAGTGCCAGCTGAATTTAAAATACCTAGCCCGATGAATAATGAAACATTCACAACAATTAACCAGGGCGATATTAAAGTAATTGGCCGTAGGGGATTGAAGGCTTTAACAATTGAAACCTTTTTCCCTTTAAAACATTATCCTTTTTCTCGAAATCGAGCCTATAAAGGTTGGGAATACGTTGAAATCATTGAATCTTGGATTGATAAGAGAGTCCCTATTCGTTTAATCATCACAAACACACCAATTAATTTAGCAATGACTATTGAAAACTTTGAATATGGCCCGCAAGATGGGTCGGGCGATATTTATTACAGTCTCAGCCTATCAGAATTTAAGTTTATTAATCTTGAAAAGAAGAAGGTGAAATGATGGCCCACGAATTATGGTTAATCAAGGGTGGTACTAAGACGAATATAACACCAATGATAGGCACTCTAACCTGGCGTAGTAACATGGCGGAATTAGGGGATGAACTTAATTTTAGCATTGCTTTCAATGATACAAATTACTTTCCAGTGAATCCGTGCGATATAGGCGATATGGTTGTTTTGCTTAACAACGGAAAAGAAATCACGCGTGTTATTATTGTGGACGAGGTAAAGAGTGGTACTTCTCCTATTTCATACATTGGATTTGACTATGCCTTTTATTTAAATAAATCCACAGCTGTATATCAATTTAAAAAGTTATCTGCGGATGCCTGTATTAAGAAAATAGCTAAAGACTTTAATATTCAAATTGGTAAAATTGTATCTATTCCTAAACCAATAGCACAAATTTATAACGATAAAAAAGTAAGTGAAATTATTAAAGACATTTTAGAGACTGCAGAAAAATCGTTAGGCGTGAAATATTTAATGGAAATGCGCCAGGGTAAACTATATATCGAAAAACAAAGTAATGTAGTAGTTACTGGAACATTTCAACTTTATGCAGGTGGTACAAAGTACGACATCCATTCAGCTATTATGAATCCATCTAAAAAACGTAGCATTGTGGACATGGCCAACACAATTCAGATTGTAGGCAACAATGATAAAGTTGTTTTAACAAAAACGGATAATAAAATGGTTGAGAAATATGGCCGAATTACTAAAGTAGTTAAGCTAGATCAGAATGAGAAGAAAAGCGCTAAACAGATTGCTGAAAATGAATTAAAGCAGTTTTCAAAAGTTATAGAGGAAAATGATGTTGAATTAATGGGTGATGATAATTTTAGAGCTGGACGCCTGTTTAAATTAGAGGAGCCAGTGACAGGCATTAAGGGTACATTTTTAATTAAAGATGTGTTGCATACAATCAGCAAAGGAATCCACACGATGAAGCCTAGCTTAGAGGTGAAGTAAATGGATGCAATAACTGAACTAGCTGTGATAATTAAAAATGGCGGTGGTGGTGGTGCCAGCACTGCAGGTACTTCAAAATCTATGACAACTGGAATTGTCATATCACCTCCACCAAATACAAATATACAGCTAAACGAAACAATCACTTTAGATAATGAGCATTTAATATTTACTGAAACAATTATTAATAAAGGCTTAATTAACGGTGATGAAGTTATTTTAATACCAACAGCTGATGATGAACTCTATTATGTTATCGATAAGGCGGTGAAGTTTGATGTTACCTAAGATTGCAGAACTTGAATTTAATACACAGGAAACTGAAATAGACTTGCCGCCACTTGGTAAGTCTTTTTTATATGATTTTGATAAAGGTGACTTTGTAATTCGTAATGGAAAGATGGTTGCAATTCATGGTCTTGAAACATTGAAGCAATGGATCTTAAAAGTTTTAAAGACTGAGCGTTTTCGTTTCAGAATTTACAAGGATATTCCTTTCGGTGCTACATTGGAGGATTTAATAGGATCTAGCTTGCCGCGCGCTTTTGTAGAAGCTGAAATTAAACGAGAAGTTACTGCAGCATTATTGGAGCATACACACATTCAAGATGTCCAGGAGTGGCAATTTGTTCGTGATGGGAAATGGATGCGAATTCAATTTAGAGTTATCACGGTAGAAGGTGCATTTGATATTGATGAACAGTTAAAGGAGGTGGCTGCTTAAAGTGGAAAATGAAAAACTCATTCATGATCGTATGATGTTAGGCATTAATGACGAGTACGACAAGGCAAAAGGCGAATTTATTTATGATGCAACAAAACCTGCAGCTGTTGAGTTTGCAAATCAGCAAAAGAAGATTGCAGAAGTACAAGATAAATTAGACGTTGAAAAATTAACAGGTGATGAATTAACACGTACCGTATATCAACGAACAGGGCAAAGTCGAAAGTTGGCCACACAAGCTACAACTACTGTCATTGTATCGGGTGCAGCTGGAACGATTGTAAGAACTGGCGAAATGGTAGGTACTGAAACCATTTTATTTACGGTAATCGAAGAAGTAGCACTAAATGAAAGTGGATTAGCCCATGTCAGAATACAATGTAACGAGTTTGGCCAAATAGGAAATGTGCCAGCTAATACAATTAAAAATTTCCCTGTATCGATACCAGGCTTAATCAATGTGTATAATCCTGAGCCTGTTGTGGATGGCTACGATGAAGAAAGCGATGATGATTTACGCCAACGGTATTACGATAAGTTGCAACGTCCAGGGAAAGCAGGTAATAAATATCATTACCACGAATGGGCCTTAGAAGTTACAGGCGTAGGAGATGCAAAAGTATTCCCTCGCTACAATGGCCCATTAACAATGAAAGTTGTCATTATCGATGCGAATAAGCTACCTGCACCGATTGAGATAGTCGAAGATGTAAGGGAACACATCGAGAAGGAAATGCCGTTTGGTGTTGAGGATCTTCTTGTAATACCTGCAGTTGCATTGTTTCTCAATTTAAAAGTGGCCCTAACATTAATGCCTGGGTTCACTGAGGAAATTGTAAAAACAAATGTCAAAAAGAACGTTACTAAATACTTAAAAGAAATAGCCTTTAAAGCTTCATTTGTAAGTTATGCAAAGATTGGAGCGCTCATTATAGATAGTGACGGAGTTATGGATTATCAGGATCTACTTATCAATGGATCAACAGCAAATGTAGTTATCCCTGATGATGGGGTGCCAGTAATGGGAGGTGTTAATGAATGAATCACATGACAGTGTATTTGAAAAATAAGGTTCTAACGGACAATATAAGGACAGCGACAGTATATGTAGCCCTCTTTAATAACGATGTTGAAGTGAACACGACAAGTTATGCAAGGCAGCAAGGCATATTCGCAACACCAACAGATGGTCAAACATCGAATAACGCTGATATTTTATTCCCCATTGCTACAGAGTCCTGGGGAGATATTTCACACATTGGCATTTATGATGCGAAAACAGGTGGCAATTTGCTGTTTAAATCGCAAGCAGAATTTACAAAGAATATCGATGTGTCTAGCCAATACAAGATTCCTAAAAACTATCTAATTGTACGGCTTAAGTAGGTGAGGACATGCACGTATTATCACAAACAGAATGGGGCCAGGTGTCCACATTTACATGGGGCGAGTTAACGTCTCACCAATGGGAATGTTTTAGATTAGCATTGATGATAACCAAAACAGAACTGCAGGCACAGGGCGTAACCGTAGCAACGTCAGGTACTTCACAAAATGAAGTCATAACAGAGCTACAATCGCAAGGTGTTAAAGTAGTTCAGTCGCCTATTATCATGCAGACACAAACTGAAATGATTACAAGTATAGTTGTTTCTACAAAAGATTATCTAATAGACTTGGTTAAGCAATTACCACTGTATGAGCGCAAATCAACTATTTTCAGGGCTGTTTTAAACTCAGAGGACAAAGAGTTCCGCAACACTGAACAACAGCTAGAAATAGTTGATAGGAACCTTTTTGTGGACACAGCTATTGAAGCCTTGCCGATTTACGAACGTGACCTTGGTATTAAACAAAATAGCTCATTGCGTTATGACCAACGCAGGGAACAAATTACATCACGTAATCGAGCAAGCTTTGACCAAACAACCAAAGCAACTATTAAAGCTGTAGCATCTGCTTTTGGCAACGGAGAAGTAGAAGTAAATCCAACAGATACGCCAGGTGTTTATGAGATTCGTTTCGTTGGCTCAAAGGGCATTCCTGACAACATAGAAGGACTAAAGCAAGCTATTGATATTATTGTTCCAGCTCATTTGCAATTTGATTATGCTTATACGTTTAATATTTGGGGTTCTGTAAGTAATCGAACATGGAACGATGTAAGCAAAATGACTTGGGACGAGGTAAGAATATGGGATGAGGTGATTTAATGAAACTTACGCCAAAATTAAATTTAAAAAAGCCTGATTTAACGGACAACGTGAACATTCAGGATTTAAACGACAACATGGTCGTATTAGAGAATGCAATCAGTGAATTACAAGAAGGTGCAACTACGATTCCTGATTTAGAAACGAATGATAAGACATTAGCAGGAGCCATTAATGAGCTAAAGGACGAAGTAACAAACGTTGAAACAAATGCTAAAGAGTATACGGATCAGCAAGCTGAGGTTATCGATACAGCTTTAAAAGTACATGAAAGTTCATTACATCACACAACATGGGTAAGTGGAGGCGGCACTATTAACACGTTAGTCGTAGTTTCTGACAGTGTACCTATGGACACCGCCAATAAAAAACCAAAACAAGGTGCGGGACTTAGAGTATTCAGTAACTTTACTAACTCAGGCAATATGACCCTGGCAATAAAAACAAAGGATTACACAACCGCGGCATTTCCGATACTGCGTTTAAACGGCGCGCAAGTTGCGAGCGGCCAAATTGCGTCAGGTTCTATATTTTCCGTAGCTTTCAACGGTTCGGCTTTTATCTTACAGGGTGAAGGGGGTGGATATTATAAAGACGACTTGATAAAAGTAAAAGACCTTGTAAACAGGGACTATATACAAACTAGTGTAAGAGAAAATATAAGCACTTATCATAGGTGGGACTCTACACAAGTTGCGACAGTCAACGGCATTGAGTTGGGTTTCGCCTATCGTGGGTCTACTCGCGATACGTGGCTGTATTGTTGGGAAACTAGAACAGGGTTGCCACGCTACGTTAAAAGCGTTAAATACGAATATATGGGTAGTCTGCTTGTTATTGGCGATAAACTATACGCCTGTTACCGGGACTACGATGGTGTCCTTACTGGGGGTATCGGAATCGAGACGATGGACGCTATGACAGGCTCGCGTGTAAATTCTGATAGAGTACCTAGTATTACTGGATTTGAAAATGTTCGAAATACTTGCGTACAAGTACTTGGTGGAAATGCATATATACTAGTGGGCGCTGGAAGCAGTAACTACGAATATCTCGCAAGGTTCGATAGTAACGGCAAATACGTGACAGTAAGTTCTAACTATTATCAATACCTTTACACCAACGACTATCCATATTGGATTACTACTGTAGAGGACCAAATTTATGTAGGGAGTTTCACAGCTGTTTATTGGTTTTCATTCGGTTTTGTATATAGTGGAAAAACCTCAGTGCAACCCGCGTACTCTTATGGCGGTCTAGCTCCAAATAATACAGGTGGTTTAGCTGTATTGACCAGTGGTGCTATTGTGCAATACACGAGGTCGTTATCAGTCGTAACCACTGTAACCGTTCCGTATAACGGCACGGGTTTAGGTTTTAAGGGTGACTACTTTGCATTTTACACAGATACAGGGGCTACATTACAAAAGATGTCTGCTGACGGTAAAATCGCGATTCCTGAAGCCTCCCAAGTATGGAGTGCGGGTTTCAAGACAAATAGTCCCGCAAAGTGTCTAGGCTTTTCCGAAAACGCGTTTGTATTAGGGTCTTATGATACGTTTAACGTTGTACCGACTGTAGTAACAAGAACACTAAAAGTAATAAGATAAAGGGGATATACACATGGGAAAAGTATTTTTATTTTTAGAAAAGACAAATGAACCAAGCATAAAACGTATTGCGTCATACGTCTACGTACCAGAGTATCTAACGGAGGAAGAGTTAAAACAAGGTATTCTAGTAGACGAAGTGCCGCAAGCTGAAAACATTCCTGGTAAACGCGCTGATTTATTTTATAACACGGATACACAGGAACTATTTTACAAGTATTTTGACGAAGTGTTACCGCCTACATCGCCCGAGCAACAAATTAAGGACTTGCAAAAAGAGCTAAACGCCGTAAAAACAGAAAATAAAACGTTAATGTTGGCATTGGCTGAATCAGCAGAAGCACAACAACGAGACAAAACAGAGAATCAATTAGCTGTTGCTGATTTAGTAGAGACATTAATAAACAAGGAGGTTTTATAATGGCTAAATTATATTGGGATTTAATTAAAGAGAATTTGCGAACAGTTGACCAGGTGCCGTTGTTGTGGCGAGAAGCTGTACAAAAATTAATAGATGCAGATAAGTAAACGCAGCAAAAGCTAGCGTTATTTTTTATGCCTTCCGCAGATTGTGGAGGGCTTTTATTATGCAAAAAGGAAGGTGTCTTATGGACATTGCACAATTAATTCAATATCCGTTTTTATCATTAGTACCAGCAACGATTTTATATATGCTACTTGCATATTTCGCATTTAAAGCACTGGATTTTGTAACAGGTTTATTGAAAACATGGAAAAAGGTATCACCTTATCAATCACGGATTATGCGAGATGGTATTATTCGATGGATTGGGGAGCTAGTTGCTATTACATTTGTTATTCTACTTGATTTGATTTTTGGCTTAGATTTCTATTTAACAGGTTTCACATTAGCATTATTCCTATACAAAGAAGGTGGTTCAATCGCTGAAAATCTTCAAACATTAGGTGTAGATATGCCAGGAATTGTTGGGGAATCACTTGAAAAACTTAATAAAGAAGGTGGGCGCAAATGACATATACATTCAGACAAATCTTATTACCTCCAACCAAGTATCCAATTAAGGCACCGTATATCATGTTCCCTCAATTTATTACAGTACACAATACAGCCAATGATGCACCAGCAGCTAATGAAATTGCATACATGCTTAGTAATAATAATCAGGTTTCTTATCATGTAGCTGTAGATGATAAAGAAGTTATTCAAGCAATACCTTTCAACCGTAACGCTTGGCATTGTGGTGACGGTGGAGGTAGTACCGATCCTAACGCTCTAACTAAAGGTAATCGCCTTTCAATTGGAGTTGAAATCTGCTATAGCAAGAGTGGTGGCGCTTGTTACGTTGCTGCAGAAGAAAACGCAGTACAGTACATTGCCAAGTTATTGAAGCAATATGGTTGGGGTGTTGACCGTGTGAAAAAACACCAGGACTGGAACGGCAAATATTGCCCGCATCGAATTTTAAGTGAAGAACGTTGGAATAGTTTCTTAAATCGTATTGAAGAAGCTATGAAGCCAAAAGAAACAGAGAAGGATGATGATAAAATGCAATTCACAAACGAAACTACAAAGGCAGCAGTACGTGATTATATTAAACAAGCTGTTGATAAAAAGCTGATTGAAAAGTCGTGGTTAGATAAATTTGATAATGGAACTATGACTACTGGTGATTATGAAGGTTTGAAGCTTATCATTGCTCAACGTGAAAATAATAAGAAATAGTTCGTTTTAGTACGGTACCCAAATATTTTCATCATAATTTAGCTTAGTTTATAGTTAATGAGTTCGCTTTTACACTAGACAAATATGATTTTTTAACATATAGTTGATGTAATAAAATCGTTTGCAAGGGAACAATGAATTCACATATTACAAAGAGTAATCGTGTTTTGTTAGATACTTTTTGTAATGTGTGAATTTTTTTCTTTTAAAGTAGTATGATTTTATTTAATACAATTAATGGAGGTCATTATAAATGGCACAAGGTACAGTGAAATGGTTTAACGCAGACAAAGGTTTTGGTTTCATCGAGATGGAAGGCGGGAAAGATGTATTCGCACACTTCTCAGCTATCCAAGGTGACGGATTCAAATCACTTGAAGAAGGTCAAAAAGTTGAATTCTCAGTAGAAGATGGCCAACGTGGACCACAAGCTGCAAACATCGTAAAACTTTAATTTTTAATGAAGAAAACCACTCATTAGTAGAGTGGTTTTTGTTCAGAATTTGTTTAGGTTGTTGTGTTGTTTATTAATGTAAGATTTCATATTTTTCCTAAACCTAAACTTCAAAAAAAGCCCAGGTACTCAATTAATTGATATGCTCCCTATTAGGTAGACAGATTAAAAAATAAAATCTGTTTATCTAAGGGGAGCATATCATTGAGTACCTGGTCTTTTTACGTTTAATATTCTCTTACTTCAAATGAAGCAATCTTATCATGTACGATATATTCTGTTACATTTTTATAAGGTGAAATTGTTTTTGAAAATTTGAATGTCGAAGTACCTTGTGCACTTTCAAACCAATTTAAGTAATTGTTTAAAACGGTATTTGTAACATCATATTCTTTTGTTATACCGTTCACCAATGTGATACTTAGAATAGCATTCGATGATTCATTGTTTAATTTTTTAACGATAATTGTAGCAGTCGCAACTAGTTCAGTGTTTTCGACCTTAGCAGTAATAATTGCTTCACCTTCACGAAGGGCAGTTACATTACCATTTTGATCTACAGTTGCAATAGATTCATCACTAGAAGTCCATATTACATTTGCTGTATCTGGGGTAACTGTTGCAGTTAATTTATCTTGGCTTCCTTCTAATAGTTCTAAATTATTTTTGTCTAATGTGATGGATTCACCGTTAGGAATCTCGTTTTCTGATAATAAAGTTCCTTCGACATCAATTGCATCGATATCAAGATATCTACCGGTTGTGTCTTTAATTACCACATTGTGGATTTTATTTTCTAAATTTGTTTTTTCAAATGCTAAATAAGTTGGTAGTATACCAGTACTAGAAGTAAATTTTGTTGAAAAAACATAGCTTTCACCATCAATAATTATGTTAACACTCTCGGAGCGATTACTAGATGTATTAACAATAATCCTAAGTTTGGAACCTTTAAAATTGAATTTGAGCAATTTGTCAGGGCTATCGGAAATATGTCTTGTTCCATTCCAAGAATACGGATAAATAGTATTGTTATCCCATTTTCCTTCGTATTTTATTTTTGCATTTGAATCGTCATACCTTTTCCAACCCTTTTCAGGCTTTTTTAAAATATCTAGGACTACTGCACTATTATCAGGAGTATTATTTAAATTAGTTACTCCTTCCTCATAATCAACTACTTCTGTAGCAGAAGCACTTTCAACGTTAAAACTTACTAGTACTAACAGCATTAACGCTAAATAAATAAAACCTTTCTTAAATGAATTTACCACTTATGTATCCTCCTTTAAATTAACAAGGCTATTATAAATAACCTATAAAAACAACCTTAACCAATACAATACTTATTTACCATAATAAATATCTTGTATATTTAATAATAAAAAAGCCACTCAAACGAGTGACTAGATCCCTAACAATTGCTTTTTCTTCGCGTCAAATTCTTCCTGAGTGATTAATTCATCCTCTAACAGTTCCTTCAATTCACGAATTTCATCGGCAACATCGTACATGTCCTTTTCCTTCTTAGCAGATGGAGCAGACGCAGTTTTATTTATTGTCTTTAAGTTCTCGATACCTGATTTAATTTCAAGTGCAATATGAGCTGGCACATCGTCAATGATAGCTACGTTTCCAGTAGATACGATTTCAATTTTTGAGTAAACAAGTTTGTTAGAAATGTTGATACTGCTAATAGAAGATAAAGGAATGCTTCTTTCATCGTTTGAAACAATGCCTTTAATCTCATGTAATAAGATACGTTGGTCAGTGACATAAAGCTGTTTTGTACCTTTAACGGATGCACATACAGCGAGTAGCGTTTCGCCTTGTTCTGTCAGTCTATCGTCAAACATTTGAATTTGTTTCGCCATTGCTTTCTTCTTTCCAAAGCCTGCAAATTTAATTGTTTCTGCTATTGTATCCATGTCATGCACTCCTTACAGAATAATGTAATTTAATTCTATAGAAAATCTTGCCAATAGTACATATAAAAAAAGATTACCAAGATTAGTTTTCTGCCTATCGTAGATTTCAATTTAAAAGATATTTCTTCTCCAACTAAAGCAACCTTTGCTTCCTTGTTAGTATATTCACTTAAATAATTATTTATATATTGAATTTATGGATAATATAGGTTTAATATATTTATTAGATATGTAATAAATTGAGGGGGATATAGGGTGGAAAATACTAATGATTTAGTAACGGAATACGAAAAAAAAAGACCAAAATACATTGCTTTTACAGATAGAATAGTTCACTTGTTAGAAGAGCTACTTATTAATAATGAAATTAATATTCATAATATTGAGGGTAGAGCAAAAGAAGTCAATAGTTTTAGAAGTAAAATTATAAAAAAATCTAATAAATACGTAAATCCATTAAATGAAATTACTGATTTAGCAGGTGTAAGAATTATTACATATTACCAAGATGATGTTGAGTTAGTAGAAACGTTAATAAAAGATGAATTTAAAGTTGATGATAAGAACTCGCTTGATAAGGGGGCACTCCTCAAATCGAATGAATTTGGATATAGATCAGTTCATTACATATTATCACTTTCAGAAGAACGATTAAGATTACCCGAATGGTCAAAATATAGAGAATATAAATTTGAAGTTCAAATTAGAACTGTGTTACAACATGCTTGGGCATCCATTTCACACTCTATACAATACAAGCATGAAGAAGAAGTACCTAACGACTTAAAAAGAAAACTCTTTAGACTTGCGGGTATTTTTGAATTGGCTGATGAAGAATTCATGGATGTGAAAAAAAAGAATAGTGCAATCATCGCTAAAGTTAAGAGTAGTAGTAAAGGAGATGGATTGGAATTTTTTGGACTTAATCTTTTGACGATAACTGAATACATACAAAATTCATCGAATGTTAAAATTCTTGTAGAAAATGCCGAAGAAGTGGGATTTAATTTGGACTATGAACGGTTTAATACAGATGAAGTACACAAAGATTCTGCTTTACAATTAATATTAATATGTAAGCTCTTTGGAATAAAAACGATAGGACAATTAGACAGTATAATTAAAGATAACTTAAGCGAATCTTCTGGTGTCTTCAGAAACATTTACCATGGTTCTGGGTGGTCAATTTCTAATTACTTTGCAGTAATTTTTTTGTTAATTCATATATATATACAGTCTATTGATGTTCTAACTCTCGTTGAAATGGGGTGGGATGAAGATATAGCTGAGAGAGTAATAGAACAATTAAGAGAATATAAAAAAAGTATTGTGTAGTTCTGTATTATTAAGAGAATATTTCAACATTGAAAAAGACCACTCCGTGATGGGTGGTCTTAATGCTATATAATAGAAGAAATACATCTACAATCATCATTTTATTAATAGTTTGTATTTATGTTAAGTTGGTAGTTCTTTTTTTGAATGTGAAAAATCAAATTATTCATAGAAAGACAATTTTTATAGGCAGTCTAAATGCTTCGATTGTCCATCCAAGGGAGATATATCGCGAAGCTGTAAAAAGATCTGCCGCTTCTATAATTTGTGCACATAATCATCCTAGTGGCGTTCCAACACCTAGTGATGAGGATATTGAAGTGACGAGAAGAATTTTAGAGGCTGGTTATATTATAGGCATAGATTTAATCGATCATCTCATCATCGGTGATCATCAGTTTATTAGTTTGAAAGAAAAAGGATATTTTTAACTCTGCAATATATTTTGCAGAGTTTTTTTATTTAGTTTAAAGATGACAATCTCTAGCTAAATAAGATTTGTTGAGGTATATAATTAAGATTGTAGAGTGGTCACCGAATCATTTCGTGAAGCCTCACAGTGTTCCTTGTTTCTAAAATTTAGTGAAAATCAAATCGCTCCATTATTTTACAAAAAAAATTTTTTTGTATTTTTTTGCGAAAAGCTAATAATGAAAACGAACCTTTTCTTATAGAATACGTTATTGTATTCATAGAAATGTCTATAATATTCACAAAAATTGGTAGCCTATTACACGTTGTCTTACAAGAATAAAAATTATATGCTAATCTATACGTACTGTTTTTGTTTGGGAGGGAATTAAAATAGTATCTTTTCCGTGAGAAGAGGTATGTGGCACTATAAATTCTTGCGTTTTTCCGTTATAATGAACGGTATGATTTTATTTTTATTCAGAAAAAGACTCTCATTCCAACAGGTGTGAGATAATTGAGTGTGTAGTTTTTTTCAGTAGGTGTCTAACACCGAGTGAATGAAGATAAAGCCTCGGGGTGTAAACGCGCCGAGGTATAAGTTGATGTCAACGAAAGTATGGCTTAAATAGAAAGGGAGTACACAAATTGTTTGGATTAGGAAATAAAGATGTCGGGATTGACCTTGGCACAGCGAATACATTAGTGTTTATTAAAGGGAAGGGAATCGTTTTACGCGAACCTTCAGTCGTAGCGAAAAATACAAAAACTGGAGATATCGTTGCAGTAGGTAACGATGCAAAAAATATGATTGGTCGTACACCTGGCTCAATCGTAGCAATTCGTCCTATGAAAGATGGCGTTATTGCTGATTTTGATATTACTACAGCAATGATAGAATACTATTTAAAAGAAGCTTGTAAAAATTCTGGTGGTAATTGGAAAAAACCGAATGTTATGATTTGTGTGCCTTACGGTATTACATCGGTTGAACAACGTGCGGTTATTGATGCTGCTCGCCAAGCAGGTGCTAAAGAAGCCTTTACAATTGAAGAGCCATTTGCAGCAGCAATCGGTTCAAACTTACCAGTATGGGATCCAACAGGGTCAATGGTCGTTGATATCGGTGGTGGTACAACAGAGGTAGCGGTTATTTCATTAGGTGGTATTGTAACAAGTGAATCCGTGCGTGTCGGCGGGGATGCAATGGACCAATCCATCATTTCGTATATTCGTAAAACATATAACTTAACAATCGGTGAACGTACTGCGGAAGCAGTGAAAATGGAAATTGGTACAGCGTTGGCTGAAGGTCCAGAAGAAAAAATGGAAATTAGAGGGCGCGATCTTTTAACAGGATTACCGAAAACGATCGAAATTTCATCACAGGAAATTTCTGAATCATTACGTGAAGCGGTAGCATCTATTATTGATGGAGTTCGAAAAACGCTTGAACAAACACCTCCTGAATTATCTGCAGACGTAATGGAACGCGGAATTGTCCTAACAGGTGGCGGTGCGCTATTAACAAACTTAGACAAAGTTATTAGCCAAGAAACTAATATGCCAGTATTTATCGCAGAAGATCCACTAGACTGTGTTGCTATTGGTACAGGTAAAGCTTTAGAACATATTGACTTAATTCGTCAACAACAAGTTAAAGGGTAAGGAGGTTTAGGCAATGCCACACTTTTTTTTCAATAAGAAATTAATTTTGCTGCTTGTGGGCATGGTTTTTATTGTGGCATTGATTAGCTTCTCATTACGTGAACGGACTAATGCAACTTTACCAGAGCAAATTATTAAAGACACTGTCGGCGTCGCACAATCTATTGTTGCGAAGCCGGCGAATTATATTGCTGGTGTTTTTGATAATATTGATTCCCTCTTAAACACGTACGAAGAAAATAAACGTTTAAAAGCACGCTTAGATGAATTTGTTGCTGTACAAGCTGAGGCATCGGACTTGAAATCTGATATTAAAAAGTTTCAAGAGCTTATGGACAAATCGGAAAGCTTAAAAGCATATGATCCGATTCATGCCACAGTTATTGCTAGAAACCCTGACCAGTGGGAAGACAAAATTATTTTAGATAAAGGATCTTCACACGGTGTAGAAAAAAATATGGCAGTTATGACAGCGAAAGGTTTAATCGGTAAAGTTACTAAAGTGACGCCTTTTACCTCTACGGTAGAGCTTTTATATTCAAATAATCCAAACTATCGTGTTTCTGCGATGGTTCCAGGAGATAAACAAGCATACGGTTTAATCGAGGGCTATGATAAAGAGCGTAATGAACTCATCATGAAGCGAATCGATTCAAGAGTAACAGTTAAAAAAGGTCAACAAGTAGTTTCATCGGGACTTGGCGGTATTTTCCCAAAAAATGTGCCAATCGGAGAAATAACTGAAGTAAGTACAGATGATCATGGCTTAACGAAAATGGCTTATGTAAGACCATCTGCTGATTCTTCAATTTTAGATTATGTTGTTATTGCTAAACGTTCCTCTACGATGATAGATGGATCTGATGGTAATAAATCGAACGGAGATTTAACACATCCACAACAGGGTAACGAGGAGGTTGAATAATGGTTCGATTTCTCATTCCCTCTGTGGCAGTTTTACTATTTTTACTAGAACCAGAGTTTGCTATGCTTTCACCGATTGAAGTGAAAGGGCATATCTATTATTTGGTCCCTAGATTTTTAATCTTATATTTAATATTTATATCCATCTATTACAGCCGTCAACGAGCGGTAATGTATGGACTTTTTTTTGGTGTCTTGTATGATGTGTTTTACATTGATATTATTGGATTATATTCAGTACTGTTTCCGCTAGTATGTTTTTTAGCAGGGTCAATTGTGAAAGTTATTCATCAGCACTTAGTTGTGACAACGACGATTTCAGTTGTTTTAGTAGCAATTTTAGAATTTATACTTTATCAATTCTTCTATCTTATCGACTTTACAACGATTCCATTTTCGGATTTCTTACGTTCACGACTACTGCCAACGATCATTGCTAATGCACTATTTTTAATGATTCTTGGTTGGGCCTTCAAGTATCTGATTAATGCGCGTGTCTTACAGAGAGCACGTGAAGTTTCTTAACAAAGAGCAACGTGGGGTGAGGCATTCATGAAAAAACAGTTAGTTAATATGAAGGGAACAAAGGATGGATTTGTTCTTCATTTAGACGATCAATGTGCGTATGTCGATTTAGTAGAAGAGCTAAAAAAGAAAGTTTCAGAGAGCGGTATCGATAGTAAAGTAGATGTACAATTATATTTGGGCTATCGATACTGTTCTGATGAACAAATCAAAGAGCTTATTAAAATTGTTCAGGAAACAGAGCAACTAATCGTTTCAAAAGTGCAAAGTGAAGTACTGACTGTCCATGAGAGCAACCAGAAAAGGATTGAAAGTCAACAAGATACATATTTAGGTGTGGTCAGATCGGGTCAAGTTCTACGTTCGCCAGGCGATATTATTATCGTAGGGAATGTCAATCCGAACGGGCGTGTAGAAGCAGCTGGCAATGTGTATGTCCTAGGTAAACTTAAAGGAATTGCACATGCTGGTGTTCATGGTAATAAGGAAGCAATCATTGCAGCATCTTGTTTTGAAGCCACACATATCATGATTGCTGATCAGGTTCAGGCAATGTCAGACGAACATGTAAAAACGATTAATCAAGAAGAGATGACTTGTGCATTTATTGGCTATGATGGGCGCATTACGTACGATCAAATTCACGCGTTAAAAAATATTCGACCATTGTTAAATGTGTCTAAGGGAGGAAGCTAGTGTGGGAGAAGCGATCGTCATAACTTCAGGTAAAGGCGGCGTCGGAAAAACGACGACAACGGCTAACCTTGGGACTGCATTGGCTCTACAAGGTAAAAAAGTATGTTTAGTAGATACAGATATTGGCTTACGTAATTTGGACGTGATTTTAGGTCTTGAGAATCGAATTATTTATGACTTAGTAGATGTTGTTGAAGGGCGCTGTAAGATTCATCAAGCGCTAATAAAAGATAAACGTGTAGATGAAAAACTATTTTTATTACCTGCTGCTCAAACGACAGATAAAAATGCTGTTAAACCTGAGCAAATGAAGAGCTTAGTAGAAGAATTAAAAAGAGATTATGATTATGTTTTAATAGACTGTCCAGCGGGCATTGAACAAGGCTATCGCAATGCGGTTGCTGGTGCTGATCATGCAATTGTAGTAACAACGCCAGAGATTTCTGCTGTGCGTGATGCTGATCGAATTATTGGCTTACTCGAACAGGAAGAAATTACGGCACCTAAACTAATTATTAACCGTATTCGCCAGCATATGATGAAAAGCGGTGATACTTTGGATGTGAATGAAATTACAACACATTTGTCTATAGATTTATTAGGAATAATTGTAGATAATGAAGGGGTTATTTCATCGTCCAATAAAGGTGAACCAGTAGTAATGGATCCTGCTAATAAAGCATCTCTTGGCTACCGTAATATTGCTCGAAGAATACTTGGAGAGTCTGTACCACTTATGGCCATTGAAGATGAACATAAAGGTGTATTTTCAAAACTAAAAGCGTTATTTTCAAAATAATCATCAACCTTTTCGTGCATTTGTACGAGAAGGTTTTTTCTTTGTGCATGAATGGACATGCAAGCTCATATAGTGTGAAAAAAGGATGAGGGCTTGTTTAAAAAATGGAAATGGTTGGTCGCGATATTACTTGTGGCTGCAACTATGCTAGTAATTCGTTTAGAGGATCAAGGCGTATTGGAAACACCGGTGCGAAAACTTGTTACAACATCAGCTGATTTGACTTATTTAAGCGAGCTCGGACAAAGCTGGTTAAATAAAGATGATGCAACAATTTTAGTATCGAGTGATGTTGGACAAACTGAACTATTAACATTTGCCAATGCGGAAGTTTTTAAGGAAGGCTTTTTATTGCAATATGACATGGGCTTACCGGTTTATGCTGGAAAGAGTGGTCTTGTCGTTTTTACCGGTCATACAAAATATACTGGTAAAACAATGACAATCAGTTATGACGATGGTACAACTGTATCCTATGGTATGCTAGATAGTTTAGCACAACTTCCATACACAACAGTGCAGGCAAACGATTTAATCGGCATGAAAGAGACGGGGCAACTCTATATCTCAATTGAGAAAGAAAAGGCACAATATAATTTGGAGCAGATTGTACAGTGGCTTGAAACAGCGGAGTCCAATGAAAATTAAACTGCATCTTCTATGTATCCCTCTCGTATTTTTAATGATTTTTACCGGTCAAATTGCTTATTACGCTATTATTTTATCTTCGTTATTATGGCATGAAGCAGGTCATTTGTTAATGGCGATGCTTTGTGGCGTTAGCGTAAAATCATGCGTAATTACACCTTACGGAGGGGAAATAGAATTTGAAAATCCAGCGGCTGTGCCAGCAACGTCACTCCTTTGGATTGCCTTAGGGGGACCAATCGCTACAATATTAGGGATTGGCCTCGCTTTTTTTATGCCAGAGCTGCTTGCGACTAAGCTTATTAATGTGCAACTTGTGCTATTAGCAATCAATGTTATACCGATTATTCCATTGGACGGTGGCAGAATATTTTTAGCGTGCTTATTTTTATTCAATCCAAGTGTTCGTGCGTTTGAATATTACTACTGGCTTTCTCTTATAATTGCCTTTATACTATTCATGATAACTTTAAGTTACCTTCCGCAATCTATTTTTATAGCAATTTTATGTTTATTTATATGGCTTCAAGTGTTAAAGGAATGGAATTATCGAAAATATCGTTTAGCATTTGAGAAATATGTAATGAAAAGATTGACTTGATAGAAATCGTGTGGTAATATTTTAATGTTATTGTTTGTAGCACCTGTGCTACTATAACCGCTCTGGAAAGGTTTAAGTATCGTATGATCACCTTTATAAACAGGCGAGTCTGAGTCTATGAGGAGGTGCAGTAAAATGTACGCAATTATTGAAACTGGTGGTAAACAAATCAAAGTAGAAGCTGGTCAAGAAATCTATGTTGAAAAATTAGGTGTAGAAGCTGACGAGGTTGTAACTTTCGATAAAGTTTTATTCGTAGGTGGCGAAAACGTTAAAGTTGGAGCTCCATTCGTAGAAGGCGCTACTGTAACAGCGAAAGTTGTGAAAGAAGGCCGTGCGAAAAAAATCGTTGTTTTCAAATTGAAAGCTAAAAAGAACTACCGTCGTAAACAAGGTCACCGTCAACCTTACACAAAATTAGTTGTTGAAGCTATCAACGCTTAATTATGAGGTGTAGCGAATGATACAAGTTACGATTCATCACAATGAAAATAGACATGTGTCAGCATTTGAATTTTCAGGACATGCGGAATACGATGAATCTGGTAAGGATTTAGTATGTGCAGGAGCATCTACCATTGCCATCGGTACGGTAAATGCTATTTATGCACTATTACAATTACAGCCAGAAGTCGAACAAGCTGCTGAAGGTGGAGGCTATCTTAAGGTAGACTTACCATCAGATTTAGAGCCTGAGATTGATGCAAAACTACAGTTAATTGTCCAAGTAATGACAGCCCAAGTGTATTCTATGGTGCAAAATTACGGACAATATATCCAAATCAACTACAACCAAGTAGGAGGTGGAACACAATGAAATTATTATTAACTTTAGACTTACAATTTTTCGCATCTAAAAAAGGTGTAGGTTCTACTAAAAACGGACGTGACTCTGAGTCTAAACGACTTGGTGCTAAACGTGCTGATGGCCAATTCGTAACTGGTGGTTCAATTCTTTACCGTCAACGCGGTACAAAAATTTACCCAGGTACAAACGTAGGTCGTGGTGGTGACGATACACTATTTGCTAAAGTTGACGGCGTTGTAAAATTCGAACGTTTAGGTCGCGATCGCAAACAAGTATCTGTATACCCAGCAACACAAGAAGCTTAATCTTTTATAAGATAACATAAAGCGGAGGACTGCATTTATTGCAGTCCTTTTTTTGGCTAAATTTCGATGAAGATTTAAGGGAAAAATACAGCAAAACTTGTTATACTAGTAAGGATAACTTTATTGGAGTGAATGGGATGAACAATCAATCACTAACCATTAGTGAAGTAATACGTTTTGCAAATCATGATTATGTGAATCAGCTGCAGCTTATTCGCATGAATTTAGATTTAGGTAGAATTGATGAATCAAAAAAACTTATTCAAAATTATTCAGAACAGTTACAAGTACTTTCTATCCTTAATCGAATACAATTACCGCAAACAATCGAATGGCTGCAAACGGCAGGCTGGCGCTATCCTTCATTGCCAATGAAGCTTAGTGGTGATATAAAAATGCCTGTCACAAATACGATTGATTCGGAAGTTGTAGATTACTTAAACAAAACAGTTATGCATGTTTATGATACATTAGATCCATTTACAGAGCAGAGCTTAGCGCTCGATGTACGTGTTGACGATCATACATTTGCCGTGACATTTACGCTAAATGGGCAATGGAGTGCTGATGCATTCACCGAAAAAGGTTTGAAACAATTAGACATTCAAACAGTGGAAGAGACAAATACGTCTTGGATATATGTATTGAGTGCAAGCAGGGAGTGAATTAAATGTTTGTCGATCACGTCAAGATTTATGTAAAAGGTGGCGACGGTGGGGATGGAATGGTAGCCTTCCGTCGTGAAAAATTTGTACCGAATGGTGGTCCTGCTGGTGGCGATGGTGGTCACGGTGGGAATGTTGTCTTTCAAGTTGAAGAAGGTCTGCGAACGTTAATGGATTTCCGTTACAAACGCAACTTCAAGGCTGACCGTGGTGAGCATGGTATGAGTAAAGGGATGCATGGTAGACGTGCAGATGATTTAATCGTTAAAGTACCACCGGGCACGGTTGTAATGAACGAAGAAACAGGCGTTGTTATTGCGGATTTAGTAGAGCATGGTCAACAAGCGATTATCGCAAAAGCTGGTCGCGGTGGCCGCGGGAATTCCCGCTTTGCAACACCAGCCAATCCTGCTCCAGAACTTTCTGAAAAAGGTGAGCCAGGACAAGAATTAAATGTTATATTAGAGCTGAAAGTACTAGCAGATGTAGGATTAGTTGGCTTCCCAAGTGTAGGTAAATCAACATTATTATCTGTTGTTTCTGCGGCAAAGCCAAAAATAGGTGCTTATCATTTCACTACAATCGTACCGAACTTAGGAATGGTTGAAACGGATGATCATCGTAGCTTTGCAATGGCCGATTTACCAGGTTTAATCGAAGGTGCGCACGAAGGTGTTGGTCTAGGTCACCAATTCCTCCGTCATATTGAACGTACACGTGTTATCGTACATGTAATTGATATGTCGGGTATGGAAGGGCGCGATCCTTATGAAGATTACTTAACAATCAATGATGAGCTAAAACAATATAATCTTCGTTTAACAGAGCGTCCACAAATTATTGTGGCAAATAAAATGGATATGCCAGATGCAGAGGAAAACTTAGAAATTTTCCGTGAAAAAGTGGGCGATGATGTGAAAATATTCCCAGTATCAGCGGTTTCTCGCCAAGGTTTAAAGCCAGTATTATTTGAAATTGCTGACTTACTGGAAGTAACTCCAGAATTCCCATTATTCGACGATCTAGATGAAGAATCAGATGCAACGGTACTTTACAAACACCAATCTGAAGCAGATTCAATCGAAATCTCTCGTGATCCTGATGGTACATTCATTCTTGGTGGATATGCGATTGAGCGTATCTTCAAAATGACAGACTTCAGCCGCGAGGACGGTGTACGTCGTTTTGCACGCCAATTACGTGGTATGGGCGTCGATGAAGCATTACGTGAACGTGGTGCACAAAATGGCGATATTGTACGCTTATTGGAATTCGAATTTGAATTTGTCGACTAAGAATAGGTTTTAGGGGGAAGCGTATGAAGAATGTTGCGAATCAGCGATATTATTTAGTTCGTGAAGATGTTTTAACGGATGCTATGCAAAAAACTTTGGAGGCGAAACACTTACTTTCAAGTGGTACGGTAACTTCCATTTGGGATGCGGTAAAGCAGGTGGATTTATCGCGTAGTGCGTTTTACAAATATCGTGATGCTGTATTTCCTTTTCACTCAATTGTGCAGGAACGCATTTTAACAGTCTTTGTACAGCTTCAGGACCGTAAAGGAACACTTGCAAAGCTTTTAGAAACAGTGACAATTACGCATTGCAATGTACTGACTATCCATCAGACGATACCGATTCAAGGACGTGCTAATGTTACGTTGTCGCTAGATGTCACTAGTATGACATGTGAACTTGATGATTTAATACAGCAACTTAAACGTTTAGATTTTGTAGAGTCAGCGGAAGTAATTAGTTCGGGTGCATTGTAATGACTGACAGCATGTTTAAATTTTTGACAAAATGTAAATAAGCTCAAAAGGAGCAGTCCCATGTGATGTAATGATCACTTCATGGGACAGCTCCTTATTCTATATCGATAGAGAAAATTCATAGAGAAGAGGAATGGATAACCATAGAGGCTCCGGAGCGTTTGGGAAGCTTCATACTATGCCTTACCTAATATTTGATGTAGAATAAAAGGAGTTTTTTAGGAATTAAAAATTCCGAATTTTTACATTAGTGAAACTAAAGAGGCTTGTCTCCAAAAGTTAGGGATGACATTTGTTAAAACGTATATCATGTATATACGTTTTGGTGGTGAGCCAATTAAATAAAACCATGAACAGGAGGAAATGTTATGACAGAGCAACAATGGGAAAAACGAATAGGATATTTAGGACCTGAGGCATCATTTACATACTTAGCAACAAAGGCAACTTTTCCGAATGAGTGGCTTGTCCCTTGTTCTACAATTCCAGAATGTATTGAGGCGGTAGCGAAGGGGAAGGTGGATTTAGCAGTTGTACCACTGGAAAATGCTTTAGAAGGATCTGTATCGTTAACGCTTGATTATTTATTTCATGAGGCGACCTTATATGTTACAGGTGAGCTTCAGTTAAAAATACAGCAGCATTTAATGGTCAATAAAGCGCAGAAAGACAATTGGGAATCAATCACAGGAGTTTATTCACACCCACATGCTCTAGCCCAATGTCATAAATATTTATTTTATCGTTTCAGCCATGCTCCGTTACATCAAACGACATCAACGGCAGCAGCGGCAAAATTTGTATCCGAAAATCCTAATGAGTGCATTGCCGCAGTAGGAAATGCAGCGGCAGCAGAAAAATATGGCTTAGAAATCGTTCAAACTAATATTCATGACTTCCATTTTAACCATACACGATTCTTCGTATTATCTAAGCAAAATAAACGATTACCGCAAGAATTATCAGATGGACAGGCGAAGACAACTTTCATGATTACATTACCAATAGATCGTTCAGGGGCGTTACATCAAGTATTATCAGTTTTCGCATGGCGACAGCTAAATTTAAGTAAAATCGAATCACGCCCATTAAAAACGGGCTTAGGCGATTATTTCTTTATGATTGATGTTTTAGCAGATGAAAAGGAGCCAATGATGCGTGGGGCTATGGAAGAACTAGCTGCACTTGGTTGCAAAGTGAAGTCACTTGGGACATACTTTACTTATCGAACATCAGACGAGTAATCAATGTCGTCTTCGCTAGGAGGAAATTGTATGGGCGGCGTTATTTTATTTGACGGAGTGTGTAATTTTTGTGATAGCAGTGTGCAATTTATTATCAAATATGATCATGCAGCATATTTTCAATTTGCATCCATCCAGAGTGATGCAGGGCAGGCGTTTCTTGCTCAATACGAAATACCAGAAAATATCGATAGTGTCATATTAATTGAGCATGGGAAGGTCTATTTTGAATCTACTGCAGCACTTAAAATTTGTAGGAGATTAAATAGTTTTTGGCCTGTCTGCTATGTTTTCATTCTTATTCCTCTATTTATACGAAATATAATGTACCGACTATTTGCTAAAAATAGATATCGTCTTTTTGGACGGAAAGAAAGTTGTTTATTGCCAACACCTTCACAACGAAAAAGATTTCTTTAACTTTGAAGCTATCCAATTAATGTGGATGAAAGCTAGATAAAGTATGGCTCTTCTGCAAAACGAGGGGGTGATTTCCGTTCCGACTGAGCGCTTTCCTGGGGGCGTCCGATGAGTCGCTTCACTCGCAAGGCTCGCTGCAGGGTCTCATCTGTGACGCTAATCCCCAAGGAGTCGCTCAGTCTCCACTCCAATCAACCATTTCTCATAGTATGTATATTCTAGCATGTCACTTAAAACATACAAAAAACTTCGCAGAAGTTTTTTGTGCGTAAGAGTAGTCGAGAATACTGTAACAGCAGTCTTACAGTCGCGTCACTGTTATAAGTTTATTCCGTTTGATTAAGTAGCTAGCATTCATTTTTGAAATGCATTGCCATCATAGTTTTCAACAAAATGCGCTATCCAATTAATGTGGATAGCTCTTTTTTTGAAATTGCAATAGCATTTTCCATATGATTACATAAATAATGAAATAAGCTTCAAAAAATTAAATAATAATATTATCAGGTTGTCGATAGAGAAAAAAGAGGATTATATTTGAGTGATATATAAGGATTTTTTTGTTGCTATTTTGCTAATATATCCCCATTTTAACTGATTGTAGCGTAGGGCTACTCGACTCCCGCGGGAAAGCGAGTAGCCCGTAGCGGAAATCAGCCTTTCGAATTAATTAGAATGTATAAATGGTTAATCAATACACCTGATAGTAAACCATATAAATTCATTTAAATAGAAAGCTGCTAGTCTCCGTGAAGGCTAGCAGCTTTGAATCAATTATTTGATTTTATACATTATGGAAGGAAAATTTGTTGACTTATTGATCGACAACTAAATAGCCTTTTTTTCGTAAAGTAAGCTCAATTAAATCTAAAATTTCAACAGAAGGCGCGGAAATAACATGAAGATGTGTACCACCTGTTAGTTCGGATAAATAACTTGCTTGTGTTTCGTTGACACGTTGAATAAATTTTTTTACCTCATGACGGTTAGAGACCATAATGGATGCAGTAATTTCTCCATAAATAGGATGTTCAACAATAACATTTTTTACTGTCCCACCGCAATCAACTATTGTTATCAGTTCATCTTCTGCATTTTCTGCTGTATGAAAGCAAGGAATTGTCCGTTCAACGGTCTGCTGTATTTGTTCCTGATGCATATAAAGATATCCTTGGCTAGTAGCAATAATAGGCTCATTCCTAGCCTTTAATAATGTCATATCATTAACAATGACTTGTCTAGAAACATTAGCGAATTTAGCTAGGTCTGTCCCTGTTATAGGTGCTGTGCTGTTTTTTAGTTGTGCTAGAAGTTGCAGTCGGCGTTCTTCGCCTAACATTTTTTTCATAAGAGATCACCTCTGCTTGTAATAAAGGAAGCAGTTTTCCTTAAAACCTAGTGTACCATGAAGCCTTTCTAACATGGGTGAATTTTTTGTATCCAATTGGAACATTGAACATATGATACGAAGAGAGGAAGGGAGGAAAAAATTGCGTATTCATATTGTCCAAAAGGGAGACACGTTGTGGAAGATTGCGAAAGAGTACGGAGTTTCATTTGAAGATTTAAAGCGGCTTAATGCCCATCTCGCTAACCCAGACTATATTGTACCGGGCATGGAAATTATCCTACCTGAAAAAATAAACAAAGAACCACATAGAGAACATCATCGAGAAACAGATCGTGGAATGCATAGAGATGGACATAGAGAGGGGGGACATAGAGACGGACATAGGGAATCACATAAAGAGGGACACAAGGAACATATGCATAAGGAGTCACCTACAAAGCACTTTAAGGAAAAAGAAGTACAGCGACCAATGCCACCACCAATTATTGCACCACCACCACCAATGCCAGAACCACAGATGATTCCAATTCCGTATCCAATGCCGATGCCGATGCCGATGCCTCAGCCAGCGCCAGTTGAGCTTAGCTGGAATCAACAAGTTGTCATGCCAAGTGTAGAGCAAACTGTATCACCAATTCAAATTCAACCACCACCACAACCTGTAGCCCAACCGACGCCAGCACCAATGCCAATGCCGCAACCGATTTTTATCATGCCACAAATGCCAGCAGTACCACATTGTGCAAGCTGCCATCAGCCAGTGCATCATCATATGTATTGGCCAATGCCGATGCATATGCCAATGCCAATGGAGCCGCAAGTTGAGGCGTATACAATGCCAGAGCAACCATCATGTGAAATGGGATGCGAAAAAGTTGCTGGGGTAGGGGATTTCTTAGAATCTAGTACATCTCCATTCTTCCCTATGAAACCAGAATTTGAAGCTATGCCGGAAATGGAACAGCCTTGTGGTTGTCATGCTCAGCCAGCTATGATGCCAAATTGGCACATGGACCCATGTTTCTGTCAGCCACCATGCCCGCCACCATGTCCACCACCATGTCCATCACATTGCCCAATGCCGTATTCGTCAGTAGGACCATGGATGTCACCGCACTTTTTCCCAGGCGGGATGACGCCTTATCGATGGTGAAAAAGCGTATATCATTGAAGAAGTAAAGCCGAATATTTGGAAGTATAAATATCAATCCAATAATTATTTTGTGAAACGAGCAAAGCAGATAGAAATAGCAGAAAAGGTGAGGGCTATTCATCGACAGCTTGGATATCTAGAACCCTCGTTGATTTTGCCTTTAATGAAAAGTGATGACGAGTATTTAATCGTGCAAGATTGGCAAGAGGGAAGTCATGGTGCTAATTTTGCTCGTAAAAAAGATCGGAAGGAATCACTGAAGTTATTAAATATGTTACATGATACACATAAAAAAATTGCTTGGCAACGTGTGCCAGGCTTGCACACATATTCACAGCTTTTAAAATGGCAAATGCGTTTTATGCGTTTTAAAAGCAGACGGAAAGAGTTTCGCCCATTTTTAACAAAAGAAGAAATCGATCAAATTTTACATTATAGTGAGAAATCATTACAGTTAATCGCGCAGGAAGATGTACCTGAAAAAGAAATAACGCTTTTACATGGAGATGTCGTACATCATAATTTTTTATGGTGCACAGATGGTGAATTACGTTTAATCGATTTTGATCTGGCTCACCTTGGAGAAGCGGATGATGAATATATTTTATGGTTGCATCGTGTACTGCCAGCTGTAAATTATGACCTTGGTAAAATATTTGCAGAGCTACCAGAGATGAAACGATTAGATAAAAAAAAGCTACATCGTTTAAAATATCCAAATGAGCTATTACGTGAATGGCTTTTTGCAATAGATTTACCATTAGCTCAGCAGCTGGTATTTTTAGATTATTTAGTGCCATTTACAAAACGAGCTCTCACATATTGGCCAAAACTGTGGTACGATATTGATAAAATGATAAAGAAATGACCGTCTTTCGGCGGTCATTTTTGTCTGTGAATGAATACTTGTGCCATTTCTTAATGGTAAGGAAATTATAGATTCTTAACTGTGTATAACCTAGAGCATAGTTTTCGTCTAGGCTAAAGCGCTACATTCTCGAGGTCGTTTCGATCCCTCGGGAAAAAGTGGTGAATCACTTACTTTTGCTTCGGGCTCTCTAGCGCTTGTCGGATGTAAACGAGCGCTTTAGCGCATTTGTTATAGTCGAGCATTCGTTCGCAATATGCTATAATCGAAGACGATGATTGTGAGGGATTATAGAATGTATGATTATTTAAACGGGCAAATAAAGCGTATAACTCCTGAGTATATCGTCCTAGAACAACAAGGGATAGGCTGGCAGCTGAATACACCTAATCCATTTGCGTTCAGGACATCAGCACTTGAACAACAAATTTATGTACATTTGCATGTACGCGAGGATGCACAAGTGTTATATGGCTTTCCAAATTTAGACCAACGAGAGCTGTTTCGTAAACTTATTTTAGTGTCAGGGATTGGACCAAAGGGTGCGCTTGCTATTTTAGCTACTGGGAATCCACAACAGGTTATCAGTGCCATTGAACGAGAGGATGAATCGTTTTTAGTAAAGTTTCCTGGTGTCGGTAAGAAAACGGCACGTCAAATGATTCTAGATTTAAAAGGTAAACTTGGCGGATTGTTAGATACTATTGAACTACCAAGTACAGAAGATGAGCTACCGTTATTTGGTGTGAATCCATATAAACATGAGCTTGAAGAAGCTATTCTTGCCTTAATGGCACTAGGTTATTCTGAAAAAGAACTAGAAAAAATACGACCACAGCTCGAAGATAACGACAAGCTTGAAACAACAGATGCATTTATGAAACAAGCTTTACAATTGCTATTAAAGTTAAAATAGTGAAAGGGGGGAAAGTACATGTCTGAACGTATGATGGCTAGTGAGGCAGGTAGCTATGATGAACATTTTGAATTATCTTTACGCCCACAAAGATTAGCACAATATATTGGTCAACATAAGGTAAAGGAGAATTTACAAATTTTCATTGAAGCGGCAAAGCTTCGTCAGGAAAGTTTAGATCATGTGCTGTTATATGGACCACCCGGACTTGGGAAAACTACATTAGCTGCTGTCATTGCTAATGAAATGAATGTCAATGTGCGCATGACTAGTGGCCCTGCTATCGAACGTCCTGGCGATTTAGCAGCTATTTTAAGCTCACTGGAGCCAGGAGATGTGCTATTTATTGATGAAATACATCGCCTGCCTCGTGCAATTGAAGAGGTGCTTTATCCTGCCATGGAGGATTTTTGTTTAGATATTGTCGTTGGTAAGGGCCCTGAAGCGCGTTCTGTAAGACTTGATTTACCGCCATTTACACTCGTGGGTGCAACAACAAGAGCAGGTGCATTATCAGCACCTTTAAGGGATCGCTTTGGCGTATTATTAAGATTGGAGTATTATGATAATACTTCACTTGCAGAAATTGTTGTACGTAGTGCACTTTTATTTGATGTTGATATTGAACAAATAGCAGCACTTGAAATGGCAACTCGCTCACGTGGTACACCTCGTATTGCTAACCGTCTGCTAAAACGAGTACGAGATTATGCACAGGTGCTTGGAGATGGTATGATAACGGAGGGACTTGCTAAGCAAGCGCTTGAGCTATTACAAGTCGATCCTAGAGGGCTTGACCATATTGACCATAAACTTGTGACCAATATGATTGAGCGCTTCCGAGGTGGCCCAGTAGGCTTGGATACGTTGGCAGCATCTATTGGTGAAGAACGCGTTACAATTGAGGATGTGTACGAGCCATATTTGATGCAAATCGGCTTTATACAACGGACGCCGCGTGGACGTGTGGCAACACATTTGGCCTACGAACATTTTGGATATGAATATCCCCAACAAACCTAGAAGAAGGAAGTATTTTCATGCGTGTAGAAGATTTTGATTTTGAATTGCCAGAAGAGCTTATTGCACAAACCCCACTTTTGGATCGTACAGCTAGTCGATTAATGGTAGTGACGCCAGGCTCAGCAAATGTAGATCATCACCATTTTGCTCATATTTTAGATGAGCTACAAACTGGAGACTGTCTTGTGTTAAATGATACAAGAGTATTACCAGCACGTTTAATGGGTGTTAAAGAGGAGACAGGTGCTCATATAGAGGTACTGCTATTAAAGCAAATGGCGGGTACGGATGAATGGGAAACGCTTGTTAAACCAGCTAAGCGTGTAAAAGTTGGCACAGTTGTAACATTTGGAGATGGCTTACTGACAGCTACTTGTACAGGAGAGCTTGATCATGGTGGACGTACATTTGAGTTTAAATATAACGGCATTTTTTATGAAATTTTAGAGCAACTTGGTGAGATGCCACTACCTCCATATATTCGCGAAAAGTTAGAGGATAAGGATCGCTACCAAACCGTTTATGCAAAAGAGCGGGGTTCAGCAGCAGCACCAACTGCAGGTCTGCATTTTACTGAAGAATTACTAGAGCAAGTGAAAGCAAAAGGGGTCGAAGTTGTTTTTATCACTTTACATGTGGGACTTGGAACTTTCCGTCCTGTAAGTGTAGATTCAATTGAAAATCACGAAATGCATTCTGAATTTTATAGTGTAACGGAAGAAACCGCATCTATCATAAACCGAGTAAAGAGTAATGGTGGTAAAGTAATTGCAGTTGGTACAACCTCTACACGTACTTTAGAAACGATCGGCTCTAAATATGGAGGTGAAGTACGAGCAGAACAAGGTTGGACGTCTATTTTCATTTATCCGGGATATGAATTTACTGTTGTGGATGGTTTAATTACAAACTTCCATTTACCAAAGTCTACCCTTGTAATGCTTGTTAGTACGCTTGCAACAAAAGAAACAATTTTAAGTGCATACCAACAAGCTGTAGAAGAAAAATATCGTTTCTTTAGCTTTGGTGATGCTATGTTTATTCGTCCAAAAGGCGAATAAAGAAAAAATCGGAGTACTGTTTTTACTTTAGATAAGAGAGGAATTTTTATAATATGACACAACCAGCAATTCGTTATGAGCTACTTCATACTTGTAAACAAACTGGAGCACGCCTTGGTATCGTGCATACACCGCATGGCTCTTTCGAAACGCCAGCATTTATGCCTGTAGGGACACAAGCAACTGTTAAAACAATGTCACCTGAGGAATTAAAGGAAATGAATGCAGGTATTATTCTGTCAAATACGTATCATTTATGGCTACGACCTGGGAATGATATTGTTAAGGAAGCAGGGGGCCTGCATAAATTTATGAACTGGGATCGCCCGATTTTAACAGATTCAGGTGGTTTCCAAGTGTTCTCACTTAGTCAATTCCGTAAAATCGAAGAAGAAGGGGTTCATTTCCGCAATCATTTAAATGGGGACAAATTGTTTTTAAGTCCTGAAAAGGCGATGGAAATTCAAAATGATTTAGGTTCGGATATTATGATGGCTTTTGATGAATGTCCACCTTTCCCTGCGACATATGACTATATGCTGCAATCAGTAGACCGTACAACACGTTGGGCTAAACGTTGTAAAGAGGCACATAAACGTCCAGAGGACCAAGGTCTATTCGGTATTATTCAAGGGGGAGAATTCGAGGATTTACGCCGTCGTTCTGCAGAAGCATTGGTAGAGCTTGATTTCCCTGGTTATGCAATTGGAGGCTTATCTGTTGGTGAACCTAAGGACATTATGAACCGAGTATTAGAGTTTACAACACCATTAATGCCAGCAAATAAACCACGTTATTTAATGGGTGTAGGTTCACCTGACTCATTAATTGATGGTGCTATTCGAGGTATTGATATGTTTGACTGCGTATTACCAACACGTATTGCACGTAACGGTACATTAATGACATCTGAAGGCCGTTTAGTTGTTAAAAATGCAAAATATGCACGTGACTTCGGACCAATTGATCCAAACTGCGATTGCTATACATGTAAAAACTATTCACGCGCTTATATTCGTCATCTAATTCGTACGGAAGAAACGTTTGGTATACGTTTAACAACTTACCATAACTTACACTTCCTATTGAAACTAATGGAGCAAGTACGTGAGGCAATACGAGAAGACCGTCTTGGTGATTTCCGAGAAGAATTTTTCGAGAAATACGGCTTTAATGGGCCAAACGCAAAGAACTTCTAATATTTAGTAAAAAGATCATGTAAATTTGTGTGAAATGAGAATGTTTTTAGCAAAAAAATGTCTATCGTAGAAAAAATATTAGTAATGTAGAAAAATTTTGGGCTTGTCCATCGCTTTTTTATGGTGGAATAGTCTATACTAAAGTAGAATTGGAAAGGGGGCAAGAATGATGGAACAATATTCTGGCTTAATCATGATTTTAATCATGTTCGTTGCAATGTGGTTTATTTTAATCCGCCCTGCTAAAAAGAGACAGCAGGAAACACAAAATATGCAGAGCAGTTTGCAACGTGGAGATAAAATTATTACAATCGGTGGTTTACATGGCGAGATTGACTCAATCGAGGACACAGCTGTGACATTAAAAATTGCAGACAATGTGCGCGTTAAATTTGACCGTCAAGCAATTGGACGAGTAGTAAATGGCGACCAATTAAAATAATTATGAGAAAAAGACTTACATTAGTTGTAAGTCTTTTTTTAACTTCTTTCAGTAAGTGTTTTTGAAGCGACAAATACTGAGATCTCCTCCACGTCTTAAGGCATTATCGAAACATTGTATCAACTCTCATCCAAACCTAAGCGCAAAGCCGATTCAGGACGTAACGCCGGCATAATCGATGTTCTTTTTTATTTTAGCTAAGTGCCACCATTTTTTAATTTCTTAATTAATTCTGCTCCAGTGTCATTGCCATTCACCGTTATTCTGCTTAAAGCAAATGCATTATCGCCCATAGTAACACCTTTATTTTTAATAACAAAAGCCATTTTAAATCCAGCATCTTTCGCCAATTTCATTGCATCTTCAGAATTAGTTCCGAAGGGATAGCTAAGAGCAATTGGTTCATAACCTAACTTTTCTTTAATAATTTCCCTAGAAAGAATAAAATCTTTTTTAACTCGTTCTTCGTACTCTTCTTGTGTTTCGAGCTTTCCATTAATGTAACTACGACCATATATAGCACCTTTCATTCCGCCATTGAATGACTGTAATTTATTATGTGAATTCCAAGTATGGCTTTGGATGGTTATATAATCCTCCATTTCTTTTAATTGATCCCAATTCATTTTGGGAATTTCGTTTGGATACGCATTTTTTCCGTTTCTTTCTAGAACATGACTGGTGATAACAAAAATTTCTGCATGCATTTTGTATTTTTTTAAAATCGGATAAGCTTTTTCATAGTTGCTTAAATAACCATCGTCAAAAGTTATTAACACCGGATTTTTAGGCAATTCTGTTTTACCGTTCAAGTAATCATATAATTCTTGTGCTGTAATAGAGTTGTATCCATTCTCTTTAAGTGTTTTGATTTGTTGTTCAAAATTCTCTGGGGAAATGACTGTATTATTATTCATGTTTTTATCCAAATGGTGGTACATTAGAACGGGAATCTTCTCATTATTATATCCGTAAATAGGGAAAGGTTTAATGAGCGAAATACTATAAGCAACAATAACTAGAAAAATTACTAACCTTTTCATTTTCTCACCTTGTTTTCATGTTTGAATTAGCCTGTTAAGTTGGAAAAAAGCAGGGTGTTTACTAAACGGAAGTACAAGAAGGACCTTATAAACAATAACTACATGGGTGAGCATTTTGAAACGTCCTGTTAACTGTCCGAGAAAATTTTGTTTTTTCCACTTAAAAAGCAGGAATTATAGCTCCTTTTATTGTACACAAACAACTAAGGTTTATTCTTTTGATTTACGAAAGTTACATGGTGTCATTTCCTAATTAAAGAGTTGTTGTTTTTTTATGTTATTCGTGCGTTTTTTTAGGTTTTGCCTTAATTGAAAACACGATTTTCAATTAAGGTTAGCATGCAAAATAATAAAGTTCCGTCATAAGGAATTCCGAGAAGTTAAGTGTTAAAAATCAAAGCTAAGATATACCATCATCCTGTATAAAAAAAGATAAGTAAGGTCACCTTGAATAGTATGGGGGTGACGATATGGAAGAATATTTAATGATTGTTTTTAGAACCTGCTTTTTATATGTGTTTATCCTAATAATTTTTCGTTTAATGGGTAAACGTGAGGTCGGCGAATTATCTGTAATCGATTTAGTTGTATCCATTTTAATGGCTGAAGTTGCTGCGTTTGCACTTGATGATTTCGAAAGTCCTTTATTTAATGTGATTTTACCAATCATCGTGTTGTTTTTCATTCAAATAGCAACTGCATATTTGTCACTCAAAAATAAAAAATTCCGTGACCTAGTTGATGGTGATCCAGTATTGCTTATAAAAGACGGTGTCATTTTAGAAAGTGAAATGCGCAAGCAACGCTATAACTTAGATGATTTGTGTCAACAATTACGCGAAAATGGAAATGCTTCCGTTACAGATATTGCTTATGCTTATTTAGAGCCATCTGGCAATTTGTCCGTCTACCAAAAAGATGAAAAGGCATTTGTTTACCCATTAATTATCGATGGTGATATTCAGGAGAGGCATTTAAAGGTATTGCACAAAGATGCTGATTGGTTAATGGCAGAGCTTGCTAAAAATAATATTACGGATAGTAACACTGTATTTTTTTGTGTTTGGGAGGAAGATCGGCTGCATATTCAACTGAAAGAATCTTAAACTTTCTTGGCCAATTTACGAATGTAGCGCAAATCAGTTATTCGTAATTGATTGGAAACTAGTAAGAATGTAAAAAGTAAAAACAAAGTTACACAGCTACTTAAAATAAATGGTAGTGGCATTATTTGCATCAGAAAATACTGGGTAACACAAACAGCAATAAAACAGCCATATGGAACAACAAACATTCTAAAACCAGCACGTAAATTTTTACGTTGCCTTACTGTTGCAATATGCAAAAACGAAGTCAGTAAAACGCCAAAGCCAATCGCCACAACGGCACCTTTTTCTTGTATACCCGGCTGAGAGGCAAGTACGAACATGACAAAGAGCTTACCAAGACCACCGTATATGGAGTTCATCATTGCTGCGCGTGCTTCTCCAATTGCTTGTAATATAGAGTGCAATGGACTTTGTATATAATAAAAATAAAAAATAGGAGCCAATATTTTCACATAACCACGATTTTCTTGTAAGTGAAAGAGCTTCACAGCTAATTCGTCTCCATGAACGAAAAAGTACGTAGCGGCAACACAGCCCACTAAAGAAGATAGTCGCAATGAAACAGAGATACGTTCCTGTAAGAGTGGTATATGCTGACGTGCAACCGCGTCACTTACAGCTGGTATTAGTACAATTGAAAGTGCTGCAGACACAAAAGCAGGGAATAATAATAGGGGGACTAGTACACCCGAAATAACCCCATATAAAATTGTTGCAGCGGAGGCTGTTAAACCAGCCATAGTTAACGCCTTTAAAAAAATGATAGGTTCTAAAAACCAAGTAAAAGATCCGAATAGCTTGCTTCCTGCAGAAGGAAGGGCAATTCGTAACATTGGAGAGGCAGGATAAGCCTCGATTTTGTTTTTTCGTGTCAATAATTTTTTCTTTGAGACTATATAATGAATCCACAAATACAAGAAAGCAACGATTTCAGCTAGTAGTGTAATACCCATAGCAGCGGCTGCTGTAACGGCAGCATTATTATAGGCAGCCACATATGGCAGTGTCAAAGTGATGAAACTAATACGGATAATTTGCTCAATCATTTGAGCCCAAGCTGTTGGTGTGATTTTCGCAATACCCTGTAAATAAGCGCGTAATAAACCTGAGCCAACAGAAACTGGTACAGCAAAGAGTGCAATCCAAAGCGTAAATGTTGTATGTTCATTATGTAAAAGTGTAGTCGATATATATGGTATAGTTAGTGCAACGATTGGCATAAAGACGATCATTCCAATAAATGACCAAAAAATAGCCGTACGCATAACACCATAGATGCTCTCGCGTTTGTTTTTTGCTAATAACTCTGCTACAATTTTTGCCACAGCAATAGGTAGTCCAAGTTGAATGAGTGAGATGAAGAAAATGAACGCCGGATAGACGGTCATATAAATGCCGACTGCCTCTTCACCAGCGATCCGCATAAATTGCATTCTATAAAAGAAGCCAAAGAGTTTCGATAAAAAAATCACGAACATTAAAAATAGTGTTCCCCGTACAAAAGAACTCATGCCATCCGTCCCTTCTCAAGCCACAAAAATTCATTTACACTATTTGTATGCAAACTTGTCTTACGATACGACTTTGATTGGAGATGATTCAAAATGAGTATGCAGCATGAGCAACTATTTGAAAAAATCCGTCCTGCAATTGATAGTAAGATGGAAGAGTTTAAATATTACCAATACAATGCGATTACAGCAGAAGAACTATGGCGCTATTGTGTAGAGAAAAAATGGCGCAGAAAAAATATTGAACAATTACGCATACATGAAATTATCGCCACTATTTTTGCAGTATCACCGTCCGATATCGTATCTTTTAATCAAGTAGAATTCTTACAAAGTAATGATTGGTTTACAGAATTGAATACGGAAGAGTTAAAAATGCTGCTTGGCCCGGTTAAAACTTAAGAAGAATGTGTGAAATTTGTCAAATAATAATAGAATACTAAAAGTGTTGAATTGACACCAAGCGCAACGTGTTTCATAATGAGTGTGTTGCGCTTTTTTTTATTTGTATAAGTATTTTTACCAAAACCCTCCTAATAGTTCTTTTCTAAATTTGGAGGCAAAACACCTATTCAAATACAGGGATAAATTTGCGCGTTATGAACGATCGAAATAAGTAGAGCAATCTTTTTTGAAGCACAGGCAACATTATTCTAAAGGAAAAGGAGGAATAAACGCTTCAAAAGGACTTGCTATTATACTTGTTTGTAGTGTAAGGAATTGCCTTACACCAATTCGAGGAGGATTTATAAATGAAACTTAAAAGTCGTATAGTTGCATTCGTACTACTAATGGTTATTTTTACAGCAGCCATCGGTACGACTGTAGGCGGCGTCTTAAAGGACATTAAGCTAGGCCTTGACTTACAAGGCGGGTTTGAGGTTCTTTATGAGGTTAAAGAATTAAAAGAGGGACAAAAAATTACACCAGAAGTTGTATCGGCAACAGCAACAGCTCTTGGTGAGCGTGTAAATGCTATCGGGGTAAGTGAGCCGAGCATTCAGGTTGAAGACAAAAACCGCATTCGTGTGCAATTAGCGGGTGTCGAAGACCAAGAATCAGCACGTGAATTATTGTCTACTTCTGCAAATTTAACATTCCGTGATGTCGATGACAATTTATTGCTGGATGGTAATGACTTAAAGCCAGGTGGCGCTAAAGGTTCTTTTGACCAACAAAATCGACCTATAGTTTCGCTAACGTTAAAGGATGCGGAAAAATTTGCTGATATCACAAGTAAAATTGCTGCTAAACCAGCAGGTCAAAATTTACTTGTTGTATGGTTAGACTTTGAAGAAGGTGTTGATTCATATAAAACTGAATCACAAAAGGCGAAGCCTCGCTATGCATCTGCTGCGACAGTTAACCAAAGATTAGATACAACAGATGTTATGATTAGCGGGAATTTCACAGTTGAAGAAACGAAAAATCTAGCGGGTATTTTAGATGCTGGGGCACTTCCTGTTAAGCTTAATGAAATTTATTCTACTTCAGTTGGTGCACAATTTGGTGACCAAGCACTGAAAAGTACAGTTTTCGCCGGTATTGTGGGCGTAGTAATAATTTTCTTATTTATGCTATTCTACTATCGTTTACCTGGCTTTATTTCCATCATTACACTTGCTATTTTCACTTTCCTAGTACTAGTTGTATTCAGTTGGATTAATGCGGTGTTAACGCTTCCGGGTATCGCAGCAATCGTGCTCGGTATAGGGATGGCGGTAGATGCAAATATTCTTGCCGCAGAACGTATCCGTGAGGAATTACGTGTCGGTTATTCGGTTAAACAAGCATTCCAAATTGGCTCGAAGGAGTCTTTGTCAGCCATTGTCGATGCACAGCTAACTACATTATTAGCAGCTGCCGTATTATTCCAATGGGGTACAAGCTCTGTTAAAGGGTTTGCCACAACATTAATTATTAGTATTTTACTAAGCTTCCTAACAGCTGTTTGGGGCTCTCGTGTCTTACAAGGAATACTTGTAAATAGTGGCTACTTCAACAATCCAGGATGGTTTGGTATTCCAAAATCTAAACAGCATAGCCTGGATGAAAATATCGGAACATTAGATTTATCAACGAAATTTGATCGTTTTGACTTTGTACACAACCGTAAGAAATTCTATACATTCTCATTAGCTATTTTAGTGGCCGGTTTAGTGGTTCTTGGTATTTTCCGCTTAAACCTTGGTATTGATTTCTCTAGTGGTACACGTGTGCAAATTGAAGCGGAGCAAACGTTGAATAAAGAAGAAGTATCCAAATATCTAGATAGTATTGGCTTCTCATCAGAAGATATCGTTTTGACAGGTGAAAAGAGCAACGGAGCGGTTATCCGTTATAAACATGACCTGACGCAAGCAGAAATTATAAAGTTCAAAAAAGAAGCAGGCGAAAAATATGGTCATGAACCTGGCATAAGTACAGTGTCTCCGACCGTTGGTAAAGAGCTTGTGAAAAATGCGATTAAAGCATTATCTCTTGCGGCTATCGGTATCATTATCTATGTAGCGGTTCGTTTTGAGTGGCGCATGGGTATTGGGGCAATTGTTTCGTTACTACATGACGTATTCTTAATTGTTGCTGTATTTAGTTTTATGCGCTTAGAAGTTGATATTACGTTCATTGCGGCTGTACTGACAATTGTCGGTTATTCTATTAACGATACGATCGTTACGTTTGACCGTATGCGTGAAAACTTAGATCGATATGATACGATTAAAGACCGTGAAGTGTTAGCGGATATCGTAAACAAATCATTACGTCAAACAATGGGTCGATCTGTTAATACAGTATTAACGGTTATTATCGTGACAGTGTCACTTCTTATTTTAGGTGCACCATCGATTCAAAACTTCTCAATCGCGTTATTAGTTGGTTTAATCACAGGTATGTATTCTTCAATTTGTATTGCTGCACAAATCTGGTATTCACTTAAAGTTCGTGAAATGAAAAAATCAGATGGTCAAATACACAAAAAAGAGAAAAAACAATGGGGTACTGACGAGCCTACTGTTTAACATAAGCATTAAAATGAAGCAGGGAAGGAAATATTTCTTTCCCTGTTTTTGATGAAAAAAGAATCTTCTGGCTATCATGAGAAAGCTGAAGATTCTTTTTGTTTTTAAGTTTAAATTGCCGTAGTAAGATTGCGGTTGTAGAACATTGTTGCTTAATGCAGCAGCTACCCTATTCACCTGCTGCATTGTAGGCAGTGACGTCTTTCGCACTTGCTGAAATTTGTACTGAAGTGGCTGAAATATCTTCAATTAGGTTAATGAATACTTGTACAAACTCTTTAAAATAGAATCAATTGCAACACTGTTTACCTTCCTTAATTTTTTTTAACATTTTTCTTTTTCTCTGAATTGATTGACAATTATCGTAGTTTAGCATAGAATAAGGCTAACTTTTTTGTTCGGTACAAGGTAGTTGGTCTCGGGAGCGAGGCCAGCCTTAGAACAGATGAGCTTAGTTTAGATGAGAATAGCTGAGAAATTGTTGAATAAGAGTAGTAGCATAAGTGTGCAATTTAGAGAGTCAGTGGATGGTGCGAACTGATTTGCAGCTTATGTGAATGGACTTATGAGAGTCGCTAATTATAATAGCGAACGGATTCCCCACGTTAAAGGGGGTGCTTTGACTTAGATAAGACAAATCTTTTTGACATAAATTCAAAAGATCTGTCAATTTAACTTCTTTCAGCAGGTGTCCAATCATCCGCTGAAAGATTACGGAATCGGAAGGAAGTTCTTTGTGCAAATACAAAATCGATTCCGGACACAATTATGCCGAGGCATAATTGATCTGGCGAACTAAGCTGAGCATTTAAGGGAGAGCAAATATGCTCTAATATGAGGTGGCAACGCGGTCATGATCGTCCTCTGCAATTAGGAAAAATCCTTTTTGCAGAGGACTTTTTTTGTTGTTTTTAATTTGCAGGTATTGAATGCTACGCTTTCGCACAAAAAACATCTGTCGCTGCCGCTACGTTGCACTACGCTTTCGCGCAAAAAACATCTGTTGGCCCGAGACCCTGCAGCGAAGCGAAGCGGCTCATCGAACGCCCCTAGGAAAGCGTCCAGCGGGAATGGAAATCAACCCTACGCTATGCTGATCTTTTTTTCAACAAGAACTGATTCAGTAACTAAACATTTGTAAGTCTAAAGGTAGTGGATTTTTAAGAAAAGGAGCTTGGTCATTATGCTATCAACGAGTTCAAGAACAAAAATGAAAACTATTAATGCTGATTCATTAACACCGATTTTAATTTTTAGACGCCTTCAAGGGAAACATAAATTTTTGCTGGAAAGTTCAGCACAGCATGAAGGAGCAGGACGCTTTTCTTTTATCGGCGCTAATCCAAGAAAAACATATAAAGGCTTTGGAGATGAGATTCAGGAATATTCATATAAGACTGGACACACCTATACACATAAGGGCGACATGTTTGTTTTAATGAAAAGGTTAATGCCACGTATATCCAATACGACACAATTCCCATTTTCAGGCGGAGCTGTTGGCTATGTTGGTCAAGGTACAACAACAAGGTTTTCGACTGAACAGGATAAAGCGGAGTTACCAGATGTGCATTTCCATGTATATGAGACAGTTATTGTGTTTGATCATGTAACAGATGAGGTTACTTTAATTTATACGAATATTGATGCGGAAAAAAAAGAACCAAATTTAGAAGTGTTGGCAGAGCAGCTTTTAAAAGGGAGAGAGAATGAGGATACGGCTTGTAGCTTTGACCCTTTCGAATCGACTACGAATGAACAGTTTGCAACATCTCTTGCATCGATCAAAGCTACTTTAGATGAGGATATTACTAGGGTTATGTTATCAAAGTGCATTTTAGCAAATTTACAAGGAGATGCTTTTTCTTTATATCGTCAATTGCGAAAAAAACATCCTGCTCCCTATATGTATTATGTAGAATTTGACGATCATATTGTCTTAGGGACATCTCCTGAAAGTCTAATTCGAGTAAAAGGTGAGCGTGTGATTGCCACACCAACTGAGGGGGCATTTCCTAGAGGCTCCACAAAGGGTGAAGATTTAGAGCAGGAACGCAAGCTACATGAAAACGCAAATATTAGGGAGTCGCATGCTGTACTTGTTTCTGCCGTGCAACAAGAGCTACAGTCTGTGTGCTTCCGAGATTCCATTCAAGTCATTGAGGCGATGAGAATTGAGCGTTCCACGCATGCATTGCACATGACATCGAGAGTCGAGGGACAAATCCTACCGATGCTTCAAGCACTTGATGTATTAGCTGCGACATTACCATCCTTTGCATCAACGTGTGTTCCAAAGGGTCAGGTAAAGGATAATTTAGATGAATCTAATCAAACTACTGGGATATTTAGAGGTGCTCTTGGATTTCTTGGTTTTAACGGTCATCTTGATTTTGCCTTAACAGGGAAATCCGTTGTCATAGAAAATGAAACGATGCATATGCAATCGACTGTAATGGTGACCAAATATACAAATATTGAAGAAGTTTTGAATCAAGTAGAAGAGGACGAACAGGAATTTTTACAGCTACTTGAAAAAGAAGGAGGTTCCCACTAATGGAAGGTATTCGTGAAAAAGTACAACGCCGAGAGCATTTAATGTATGAGGAAATGCTACAGGCAGCAAAATGGATGTTTCTAGATGACACACCAAAGGATCAAATCGCAAGCTTTTTAACGGCATTATCTGTCAAAGGTGAAACTGCACATGAAGTAGCTGCATTAGCCACAACTATGCGTTCATTTGCATTAGACTTCCCAGCAAACGAAGGGGTCTATATGGATAATTGTGGTACTGGTGGCGATGGACTTAATACATTTAATATTAGTACCACTTGCGCCTTTGTATTAGCGGGTGCCGGTGTCAAAATGGCAAAGCACGGCAATCGAAAAATATCTTCGGCATCAGGAAGCTCTGATGTTTTGGAGGCACTCGGTATTCATACGAATATTTCTATTGAACAAACTGTCGATCTGTTAGAGAAAGAAGGAATAGCCTTTTTATATGCTCCGAATGTTCATCCGAAATTAAAGCGAATTGGCGAGGTTCGTCGTGCACTTGGCAAGCCAACAATTTTTAATCTTGTCGGTCCTCTTACGAATCCAGTGCCTTTATCGACGCAATTTACAGGTATTAATCGTCCTAATTTTGTCATGGAATATGCATCTGTATTACAAATGCTCGGGCGAGAACGTGCAATGGTCGTTTCTGGGCCACTAGGTTTAGATGAGGCGTCATTAGCTGGTCAAAATACTTTTGTCTTACTAGATAAGGGAGACTTAATTCCATTTTCGTTAACTGCAGAAGAAGCGGGTCTCAGCTATGCACCAATAGAGGCTATTCGTGGAGGTAATGCAGATGAAAACGCGGCAATTATGCGTTCATTATTAGCCGGTGAACAAAATGCTTATTTTGACACCGTTTTATTGAATGCCGGTATTGGGTTGTTCAGCTATGGAATCGCTGAAACCGTTAAAGAAGGTGTAGAAATAGCGAAAGATAGTATTTTTAGCGGGCGTGCCCTTCAAAAATTAGAGGCAGTCGTTACTTATAGTGAGCATATTAAAGGAGTGGAGGTCCAACAATGAATATTTTAAATAAAATTCTCGAACAAAAAAAGATTGAAGTTTGTGCTTTACTTGAACAGCCCGACCCTTTAGCGAATTTTACAGAAAAACCGCGTCCATCGTTGTTTGAGCAATTGCGAAAAGCTGAAACATTACAAGTTATTTCTGAGATGAAGCGTGCTTCCCCCTCGAAAGGGCTAATCGCGGAAGGGGCAGATCCAGTGGCACAAGCAAAAATTTATGCAGACGCAGGGGCAGCAGCCATTTCCATTTTAACAGATAAACAGTTTTTTAAAGGCTCCTTTGATGATTTAGCTGCAGTTGCAAATGCTGTCCAAACGCCACTTCTTTGTAAGGATTTTATGATCGATCGTGTGCAAATTCGATTTGCGAAGGCATCAGGTGCATCAATTATTTTATTAATTGTGGCCGGGTTAACCGATCAAGCATTACGTGATCTGTATAGCTATGCAACAGGTTTAAATTTAGAGGTATTAGTGGAGGTGCATGATCTCGAAGAGCTTGAGCGAGCTATTGCAGTTGGTGCCAAACTAATTGGCGTCAATAACCGAGACTTACGTACGTTTGAAGTGAGCTTAGACCGAACACGTGAAATTGCTGAAGCTTTTCCGTTCGGTGAAGAGAAGGTTTTAATAAGTGAAAGTGGGATATGGACACAAGAAGACGCTAAAGAGGTGGCGGCTATGGGAGCTAGTGGCGTTCTTGTAGGTGAGTCATTAATGCGCAGTGGTGATGCTGGTTTTGCTCTAAAAAGTTTACAGGTCAATAAGGTGGGGGCATCTGTATGATGAAAGTAAAAATTTGTGGACTAAAGGAACAACAGCATGTACGGGCAGCAGTAGAGGCAGGGGCTGAAGCCATTGGTTTTGTCTTTGCACCAAGTAAACGACGAGTGACGATTGAACAGGCACAACAATTAGCCAAACATGTGCCAGAGAGCGTTTTAAAAATCGGTGTTTTTGTTAATCCAAGCGCGGAGGAATTACGAACTGTAATAGAAAGTGTGCCACTAGATTATGTGCAATACCATGGGGAGGAATCTCCTGATTTTATTCGTCGGCAAGGCTATCCTGCAATTAAGGCTTTGTCCGTCAGAGGTGCTGAAGATGTTCAGGTTGCTGCTAATTATGATGTGGACTATTACCTATTTGATGCGCCAGGAACAGACTTTAAAGGAGGTAGTGGTAATACGTTTGATTGGACCCTCCTAGAAAAAGTAGGGATTCCGCGAGAAAAGTTAATGTTAGCAGGTGGTTTGCAAGCTGAAAATATAGGAGAAGCAGTATCACTTGTGTCGCCATTTATGGTAGATGTATCAAGTGGTGTGGAGACAGACGGTGTAAAAGATATAGCTAAAATAACCGCATTTATACAGGCAGTAAAGAAGGAGAGAGCATAATGGCGAATTCAATTGCAAATAGTGTACCGACAAAGGAAGGGCGATACGGAAAATTTGGGGGTCAATTTGTTCCAGAAACATTAATGACAGCTTTGTTGGAATTAGAAACAGCCTATGATGAGGCAATGAATGATCAAGCATTTACTGAGGAACTGGCTTATTATTTACAACAATATGTTGGTCGTGAAACGCCGTTGTATTACGCAGAAAATTTAACAAAAGAGCTAGGTGGCGCGAAGGTTTATTTAAAGCGTGAAGATTTAAATCATACTGGAGCCCATAAGATTAATAATGCGATTGGTCAAGCACTTCTTGCAAAACGAATGGGTAAAAAGAAAATAGTGGCAGAAACAGGTGCAGGGCAGCATGGAGTGGCGACGGCAACAGCATGCGCATTATTAAATCTTGAATGTGTTGTTTTTATGGGCGCAGAGGATATCAAACGCCAACAGTTGAATGTGTTTCGCATGGAGTTACTCGGTACAAAAGTGGAATCTGTAGAAACAGGTTCAAAAACATTGAAGGATGCTGTCAATGCGGCACTACGCTACTGGGTGACAAATGTTGAGGATACTCATTATATTTTGGGCTCGGCTTTAGGACCACATCCATTTCCAAAAATCGTAAGGGATTTCCAGCGTGTAATTGGTGTTGAAACTAGAGAGCAAATTTTAAATAAAGAAGGTCGTTTACCAGATGCAGTCGTTGCTTGTATAGGAGGCGGTAGTAATGCAATCGGTATGTTCCATCCTTTTGTCGATGACGAGACTGTAGCGTTATACGGAGTAGAGGCTGCAGGCAGTGGCATTGAGACAGGTAAGCATGCGGCAGCAATTGCAGGTGGACAGCTAGGCGTTTTACACGGTGCATACATGTATTTATTACAAGATGAAAATGGTTTTGTGCAGGAAGCACATTCTATTTCAGCTGGTCTAGATTATCCAGGGAAAGGTCCAGAGCATTGTTATTTACATGATATTGGGCGTGTTCAATTTGATTCGATTACAGATAGTGAAGCACTTGAGGGCTTGCAATTACTGAGTAAAACGGAAGGTATACTACCTGCACTAGAAAGCTCCCATGCTATTGCTTATACAGCAAAACTTGCGAAGACAATGTCTACAGATGACATCATTGTAGTTTGCTTGTCCGGCCGAGGAGATAAGGATGTTCATACTGTCCGAAAAGCATTAGGAGGAGAAGTGTAATGACAAAACTACAGCAGGCAATTGAACAAACGAAAATCGCTGGTAATAAAGCATTTGTACCTTATATTATGGCGGGGGATGGGGGTCTGGAAACTTTGAAGCCAACGATCCTGAAGCTACAGGAAATGGGTGTAACGGCAATTGAAGTGGGTATACCGTTTACGGATCCTGTAGCGGATGGACCGACGATCGAGCAAGCAGGTGAACGTGCTTTAGCCGAAGGTGTAACATTACGTAAAGTGCTTGCAGTATTAGCTTCATTTAGAGGAGAAATTCAAGTTCCATTAGTTGTCATGACTTATTTTAATCCTGTTTTAGCTTTTGGGTTAGAGGCTTTTGCTAAAGCTTGTGTAGCAGGGGGTGTTAAAGGGTTAATCGTTCCTGATGTACCGCTTGAAGAAAGTGAGATCTTACGCGACACTTTAAATTCTCGTGGTATCGACATCGTTCAGCTTGTATCGTTAACAAGTCCTCCTGAGCGAATTGCACGTATTGCGGCTGCTAGTCAAGGGTTTGTCTATGCTGTGACAGTCAATGGAATTACAGGGGCCCGTGCAAGTTTTGCAGATGATTTACATGATCATTTTGCACGCTTACGTGAAGCAAGCCAAATACCAGTTCTAGCCGGCTTTGGAATTTCAACTCCTGAGCAGGTGGTAAGCATGGGGGCACTTAGTGATGGTGTAATCGTTGGTAGTGCGATCGTGACAGCATTGCATGAAGGTAATTTGGAGAAGATTGAGGCATTAGTGTCTGCTTCAAAAGGTGTGTTTCAGAAGTCTACTCTTTAACGGAGTAGGCTTTTTTCTTTTGAGATTGTTAGAGAGTAGTAGAAACGACGACGGACTGCCACAACTTTACAGGTAAAACTATCATTCTAGCAGATAGTGCGGATAGTCTAGATTTTCGGTATAATAGCTTTCGTGAGGAAGTGAAAAGATGATTCTATCGAAAAAGAGATGGCAAGTAGAGCGTCCAGACGCGAAGCTTGTCCAAACATTACAAAATGACCTACAACTTTCTGCGATTGCAGCAAAAATTTTAGCAGCACGAGGCTGCGAAACAACTGCTGACGCAGAGAGCTTATTGAATATGACAGAAGCAAGTATCCATGACCCGTTTTTAATGCACGGCATGGCAGAAGCGGTAGCACGTATAGAGCAAGCACTTGATAATGGAGAGAAAATCCTAGTATACGGCGATTATGACGCGGATGGTGTCACTAGCACGACAGTCATGCTGAATGTGTTACTTGATCTCGGTGCCGATGTTTCGTTTAAAATACCAAATCGTTTTATTCACGGCTATGGACCGCACGAAGCACTATTTCGTGAAGCACATGAAGAGGGTGTTCAACTAATTATTACAGTTGATAATGGTATTTCAGGGATGGAACCGATTCGTATCGCGAAGGAACTAGGTATGGATGTTATCGTTACAGATCACCATGAACCAGGCGATGAATTACCACCTGCAGATATTATTTTACATCCTCGTATACCAGAAGGACATTATCCTTTTGGTGAGCTAGCAGGTGTAGGTGTAGCGTTTAAGTTAGCTCATGCTCTATATGGGGAACTGCCAACGCATTTATTCGAATATGTAGCTGTTGGAACAGTAGCGGATTTAGTACCATTAGTTGATGAAAATCGCTACCTAGTAAAGCGAGGAATAGAAGAAATGCGTCGTTCACTCAGCCCTTGGGTACAAGCGATGTGTGAAGTTGCAAGTGCAGAGCAAGCTAAAATCAGTGAAGAAACAATCGGCTTTTACTTTGGACCGCGTTTAAATGCAGTTGGTCGACTTGGAGAAGCGGCACCAGGTGTAGAGCTATTAATGGCTGAGGATAATGCTAAAGCAACAGCATTGGCGAAACAACTTAATACATGTAATAGTGAACGCAAAGATATTGTAAAGAGTATTACAGATGAGGCCATTGCTCTCATCGAATCAGATAAAAAAATTGGAGATTCACTCGTTTTAGTGATCGCTGGAGAAGGCTGGAATGCTGGGGTAGTAGGGATTGTTGCGTCTCGTCTTGTAGAGCTTTATTATCGTCCAACCATTGTATTGTCACTAGACTATGAAAAAGGAACAGCTAAAGGTTCGGCTCGTAGTATTGAAGGATTCCATTTATTTAATGAACTAGCGAAAAATCGAGATATATTACCTCATTTTGGTGGGCATCCTATGGCAGCGGGGATGACGTTACCCATTGAGCATGTTGATGAATTAAGAGCACGCTTAGATACTCAAGCAAGAGCATGTTTATCAGAAGAGCAATTAACACCTGTTCTCAATATTGACATCCCACTAAAAATAGATGAAATTTCAGCAGATGCTATTGAAGAAATATCATCGCTCGGTCCATATGGTACGGATTTTCCGAAGCCTGTATATGTGCTCGAAGATGTGGAAATATCCTCCATGCGGAAAATTGGAGCAGCAGAAAATCATATAAAAATGGAATTGACGGATGGCTATGAAAAATTGGATAGCGTCGGTTTCAATAAAGGACATTTACACGATGAATTAACATATGGAATAAAAGTTTCATTTACTGGAGATTTACAAATTAACGAGTGGCAAGGACGTAAAAAAGCACAATTTATGATAGAGGATGTTCAAACGACTGAATGGCAATTATTTGATATTCGTGGTATCCGACAAACATCACGCTGGTTAAATACGGTCCCAAAAGAGGAGGCAACATTCATCGCCTTCCGTCCAGAGACAGTAACCTATTACCAGTCGTTAATTGGTGTGCCAATCCTAGCAGTGGATCCTAAGCTTTCAAATGTAGAACAAACCAATTATATCGTGCTGCTAGATTTGCCACAAAATGTTCAAATGTTAGAAGATGTCTTACGAAAAACAGCACCTTCCCGTATTTATGCACATTTTTATATGCCTGATTCTCAGTATTTCAGTGGATTGCCTACACGTGAGCAATTCTCCTGGTATTATAAGTTTTTAAAAAATCGTCCTGCTTTTCCACTGAATATGCATTTGTCTGAATTAGCGAAGCATACAGGTTGGCCATTAGATGCATTAAAATTTATGACACAGGTGTTTTTTGAGCTTGATTTTGTTAAAATGGAGAGTGGACTGACGACTGTCAACGTGAATGCACCGAAACAGGCACTTACAGAGGCACCGTCTTACAAACAGCGTTCAGAACAGATTGAAATGGAGCAAAAGCTAGTATATGCCCCTTATATAGAAATAAAACAATGGTTTGATGAACGATTACATTAATATGCGAAAAAGTTTCGTAGGAGGAACAATAACATGGATTTAAAGCAATACGTAACAACGGTTGAGAACTGGCCGAAAGAAGGTATCAGCTTCAAAGATATTACGACAATTATGGATAACGGTACTGCATACAAGTATGCGACAGATCAAATCGTAAGTTACGCAAAAGAATTAGGTGCTGAAATTGTGGTAGGTCCTGAGGCTCGTGGCTTCATTATCGGATGCCCAGTTGCTTATGCGCTTGAAATTGGATTTGCACCTGTTCGTAAGCCAGGAAAATTACCACGTGAAGTAATCAGTGCTGACTACGGCCTTGAATACGGTAAAGATACACTAACAATGCACAATGATGCGATTAAACCAGGTCAAAAAGTATTAATCTGTGATGACTTACTTGCGACTGGTGGTACAGTTGAAGCGACAGTGCGTTTAGTTGAACAATTAGGTGGTCAAGTAGTTGGCTGTGCCTTCCTTATCGAATTAACAGAGCTAAACGGTCGTGCAAAACTTGGTGACTTAGACATTAAAACACTTATTCAATATTAATAAATAATTGGATACTAGCTAAATGAATTGGTTCATTGTAATGGAGACTGGATGCCCAGGGAATCTCTTGTCCAGAACGGAAATCAACAACTCATTTAGCAGAAAAGCGATGAAAAGCGTCACATTTTTGTGGCGTTTTTTTATTTATAAGGCTGTTTTCTAAAAGATTGTTGCTATTCTACTAACGGAGCAGGATAGTTCAATAAGCATCACTATTCTATTTGGATATCTTTTACATCTCCTGTATAATTGTAGAAAGTGATATTTAACTTTGAGTATTTCTAATGAATTAATTTGGGAGGGGAAAATTTGTTATATTTAGCTTTATTAATTGGCATCGTTTCAATTGTAATTACGGATAAGCTTACCCAAGCTTTTAAATTATCAAGCATTTGGGGACTGATTGGTCATATTTGTGCATCACTTGTAATAATAATGGTCGGCAAACTTGAGGTTAGTTATATTAATCTAGGTAATCACTTCGAGTTAGGATATTTGGCGATTCCATTTACTTTATTATTCCTTGTAGGTTTTACAAATGTAATGAATATAGAAAAAGTGCAAAATCCTTCAATATTGTTGTTGCCATTCGTTTCTTTAGTTTGTTTCTCAATAGCAGCTTTCTTCATGGGCCATTCATTTGTATTAATAACGGGAATTTGTGCCAGTTTAACGATTATGTTTATTCTGCTATACGGCTATTTTACTGGTAAAGTATTTGTAGGAAGAACGCTTACTACGTCAATAGGTTTTATAATAGCCGTGCTTTCAATATCCCTCATTGAAATATCTATTGTAACAATTTATATTCCGTTATTTACTTTAGCACTACCATTCACTTTATATTATTTAATTCAAGATAAAATTACGAATGTACAATCAATTACAGTTAGCTTTTTAACAGCTATTTTATTTGGTGTATTAATGTACATAGTTCCTTTTAATATAATATGGTATCTCGTTGTTGGGTTAACGAGTATTTTGGTTATCACGCAATTTTCACGTAAATATCGCTTTATTTAGAAACTAAACTTCTTACTCAACTAACGCTGGCTTTACTTGAATTCATTGAGTTGCATAGGCAGCTCTTTTCTTACGATTAGTCAAGTATCTATAATAACTTTCTTAACTCTCTGGTATTATTTTGATAAATTGGACCATGCCGAATAAGCCTAGTGATTTTTCGATTTTTCATAAGGCTTTAGTATGTTAAACTGATGCTACGACTGTACTAGGGAGCCAACCTGTAGTC
>NZ_MWSJ01000029.1 GCF_002237755.1 Lysinibacillus sp. KCTC 33748
TCAAGGGTTTCAAGATACGAGTAGTTCGAGGAAGCGATGGAGAGAGGGAAGGAGCGTACTCAAGTACGTGACTGACTGAACGACTGAAGCTGACGAAGAAATGCGACTTATATTGAAAGCCGAAGAGAGCTTCAAGACACAAGTAGTACAAGGAAGCAAACGAGTGAATGAGGGAGCGTACCTCTGTACGTGACCGATTGAACGAGAGAAGCTGACGCAGTAATACGCCGTGTATTGGAGGTCGACAATAGTCTAGTGATGATGGCAAAGAGGTCACACCCGTTCCCATACCGAACACGGAAGTTAAGCTCTTTAGCGCCGATGGTAGTTGGGGGCTTCCCCCTGTGAGAGTAGGACGTCGCTAGGCAATATAAACAGTCAGCTGTGTGCTGGCTGTTTTTTTATTATAGACAAGAAGCTAAAGCTGTTGACGATAAAACAATTAAAGAGCAGCTACAAGACTAGTGTTTTGTAGTTGCTCTTTTTATATTTACCTTCTTTCTTTTTTCAGCAAGAGTGTTTTCGTAGCGAAAGTGAAACATTAATTACAAATGTCTTTTGTATCGTAAGCATAGCGTCAGATACAAAACTTTCCTACCTCTACGGTGTGAGGAATGCGAAGTTAAGCTGCTTTTCAGGGGGGCCAAACGCCCGTTGAAATAGAAAAGCTAAGGCTAAAAACGCCACGCCCTGTGGCATTACCGAAATGACCGATATCGTGTCGACCTTCATGTTGTGCTGCCGCTTCGCTTTCACGCAAAAATCTGCAGGCATAAGCCAAAGTCAAATCCAATCTTACGTCGACATAATAGATTTGCAAAGTCGATACGAAAAAGATAGAGAATATAAAAATAAAAATATATAAAAAAGTATTGCATACTTCAATTACATATGATATATTTATAAATGTCTTAAAGAGGTCCCGTGGTGTAGCGGTTAACATGCCTGCCTGTCACGCAGGAGATCGCCGGTTCGATCCCGGTCGGGACCGCCATTATAATTGATAATATAGTTCTTATGATGCTTTTAAATCATAAGAACTTTTTTTATTGTTATTATAAGGAAATTAGTGGATATGTATAATTTCTAAAAATATTATTTCTTTTATTCAATCCAATTTAAGATGGAGGTGAATACCTCGAACCCCTGCATAAAACAGACTAGAAAAGACCCTATAGTGCCCGTGTTAACAAACAAGTCAGTAGACAGGATGTAGCTTTTGTAGAGACCTTACCATTACGTTTCACTACAGTTGATGAAGAGTGATAGAAATAAAGAGCTAGGTAATAAATCTAACAAATAGGGCATTAACTATAAAAAAGACGATGATATTATCGATTTCTCTCGTGTGAAAAAGATTTGGAGGTGTTACATGAGAAATTATTATTACATAAAACGTCTTAATATAAGCTTGCTCATATGTGCTGCTGTAATACTAGTAGGCTGTGGAGATTCTATCTTAGATATTGAGGAATCCAATGCGTACCACTGGCAAAAAAATATGAATGAAGCGGAATTTGAAAAAATAAAAGAAGGTATGACATATATGGAGGTAGTAAAAATTGCAGGGGGAGCAGGAGAAACATTGAAAAAAGATCAATACCGCTGGAATGATGAAATACTTATGACAAAAGCTTATAATGTACAATTTAAAGATGATAAATTGGTTAAAAAAGAGATTAGTGAGATAAAGGGTAAAAAAAAATAAGCACTTCTTTTTATAAGGATGTTGTCTCTTCATTTTGCACATGTTGTAGTAGCGATAGCGATAATTACTCCAAGGCATAATTGTTTTAGGCTTTTGATGAATGCTTTCTTGCATAAGTTGTATAGTAGTGACGTTGAAATGATCTCGTTTTTCTCTAGCAATCTACATGAATAGGTTTGCCTTGTATAAAAACTAGGCAAACCTACCCTCATGCCAAAGCACAAAGCTGATTCCGGACGCAATTATGCCGAGGCATAATTGATTAGTAGTTTCAAGTTATCGACTCATCCCATGATGAGCATCACTTTTGTTAATTCGATATACAGTAATTTATATTCTTTTTGTCGACAAGCTGCAACAATTACGCCAAGGTGTAATTGTTTTTTTTAAAATCCATTGGATGCTTTGAACATTTACGCTTGTTTCGGTAAACTAGAAGTAATGGAGCTAGGAGAGGAAAAAAGAGATGATGTATGAAAAAATAATGAATTCACTTGATGATACTGAGCAGTTTGCGCTGAAGCTAGCAAGCGTACTAGAAGCCCAGGATACAATTACATTAGAGGGTGATTTGGGCGCTGGCAAGACGACATTTACGAAAGCATTAGCGAAGGGGCTTGGCGTGAAGAGAACAGTCAATAGCCCGACATTTACGATTGTAAAGCAATATGAAGGGCGGTTACCATTTAATCATTTAGATGTTTATCGTTTAGCAGAAAGCGATGAAGACCTTGGATGGGACGAGTTATTTTATGGTGATGCGGTGTCAGTTGTCGAGTGGGCTCATTTGATTGAACAGGATTTACCACAGGAGCGCCTTGCAATAGAAATTTACCGAATGGGAGAAAATCAACGACGATTTGTATTAACACCTCTGGGAAAGCGATATGAGGCATTATGTGAGGAGCTAATGAAATGATTTGGTTAGGGATTGAAACAGCGAATGCACCACTTTCTATTGCTGTAATACGGGATGGTAAAGTGGTCGCAGAGATTGTACAAAATATAAAATTAACGCATTCGGCAGGTGCTATGCCAGCCATTGAAGAAGTGCTAGCAAACGCTGGTATAAAGCCAAGCGAGTTGGATGCGATTGCTGTATCAGAAGGGCCTGGTTCTTATACAGGTGTACGAATAGGCGTGACGCTTGCAAAAACATTAGCATGGACATTGAAAAAGCCTTTAGTTGGAGTATCTAGCTTAAAGTCATTAGCCGCAAATGCAGCACTATATGATGGGTTTATTTGTCCTATTTTTGATGCGCGAAGAGGCAATGTTTATACGGCCGTTTATAAAGGGCGTGAGCTTGAAACAATTATAGATGATTATCACGATCATATTGATGGCCTGTTAGAGCGTTTACAGGCTTTAGAGGCACCGATTTTATTTGTTGGAGTAGATGTAGATGTGTTTTGGCATAAAATCGTAGAGGTGCTAGGTGACTATGCTCAACGTATACCATTTAGTCATGACTTGCCAAGAGCAAGTGAAACAGTTCGATTAGCGACGAAAGTGGAGCTACCAAGTGTGGATGCTGTTCATCATTTTGTCCCGCAATACAAACGTATTGCAGAGGCGGAGGCGAATTGGCTGAAGGAACAAAAGGAGAAGGCACATGAGTAGTAATGTAATATTTCGTAAAATGGTATCTGAAGATGTCCCAGTAGTGTATGAAATTGAGCTTGCTACATTTACTACACCATGGACGTTAGACTCTTTTTATTATGAAGTGCATGAAAATCAGTATGCACATTATGTGCTAGCTATAGATGAATATAATAACATTATCGGTTTTTGTGGAATGTGGATGGTAATAGACGCAGCGCAAATTACGAACGTAGCCGTTATAGATGCTGCTCGCGGTCGCGGAATTGGTGAAGGGTTAATGCGAGAGGCAATGCGTATTGCGAAAGACCATAGTATGGAAGTCATGAGTTTAGAGGTACGAGTGACAAATACAGTTGCTCAAAATCTTTATCGAAAGCTTGATTTCCAAGACGGTGGCATACGTAAAGGCTATTATACAGATAACGGGGAGGATGCCCTTGTCATGTGGGTGAATTTATGATGGAAGATCGAATTATATTAGCAATAGAATCGAGCTGTGATGAAACAGCAGCAGCGATTATTCGAAATGGCTCTGAAATTGTTTCAAATGTGGTTGCATCTCAAATAGAAAGTCATAAACGATTTGGTGGGGTTGTACCTGAAATTGCATCTCGTCATCATGTTGAGCAAATTACAGTGGTTATTGAAGAAGCATTAGCGCAGGCAAATATGAAGCCAACTGATTTAGACGCTGTGGCAGTTACTGAAGGTCCTGGTCTTGTAGGTGCATTGTTAATTGGGATTAATGCCGCGAAGGCTTTTGCATTTGCCAATGATTTACCGATAATCGGTGTGCATCATATAGCTGGACATATATATGCTAACGCACTTATACAGCCGATGGAATTCCCATTATTAGCACTAGTTGTATCAGGTGGCCATACAGAGCTAGTTTATATGAAAGAACATGGCTCTTTTGAAGTCATTGGTGAGACGAGAGATGATGCAGCTGGTGAAGCTTATGATAAGGTTGCACGTGTTTTAGGCTTACCATACCCAGGTGGTCCACGTATTGACAAACTAGCACACGAGGGAGATGAGGCTGTAACCTTCCCACGAGTGTGGTTAGAGGAAGGTTCTTATGATTTTAGCTTTAGCGGTTTAAAGTCAGCAGTTATTAATTATAAGCATAATATGGATCAGCGTGGAGAAGAGATTTCTCCGACTGCCGTAGCCAAAGGATTTCAGGATAGCGTAGTTGAAGTGTTAACAGCTAAAACATTACGGGCAGCACGTGAATATAAAGTGAAACAAGTTATTGCAGCTGGAGGTGTAGCGGCAAATAAAGGCTTACGTACATCACTTGAGTCAGTATTTGCGGAAGAAGGTATCCCGTTGTATGTACCGCCATTAAAGCTGTGTACAGATAATGCTGCTATGATAGGGGCAGCAGCAACACCTATGTTTGAAATGAATATTCGAGGCAATTTATCAATGAACGGTCGTCCTGGATTGGAGTTAAAATCCTGGGTATAAATTCTTTCAGAAAGAGGTGTTTTAGATTTAATTCTAAAACACCTCTTTTTTGCTTTTGTGAAAAAAATGTTGAGAAAACAGTGGACATAAGAAAATATAAATCTGATTAGTTGACAAATTTTTCAGAAAATTATCCACAGGCAAGGCGAAAATAAAAGAGCGAACATCCGTACTTATGCACAAAATGTTGATAACTTGTGCATAACTTGTGATTATTCAATATATAGTAGCCTGTTTTGCACAGAATCATGTGAATAAAATATTTTTGAATTGTGGACAATGTGGAAAAGTCTGTTGATATGTTGGTATTACTAGATTTATAGTGTGTATAAAGTTGTGGGCATTTTTTGTCGAAAAATAGCACTTGACCAATATATATGAAAAATGAAGACGAGTAAAGTAAAAAGCCATGCGACAAGGCACATGGCTTTACAATACTCCCAATGTAAAGAAAGAAGTTCGGTAGGGGATGTTATAAGGTAATATTTTCAAGTTCTTCACTTAGCTCCAGCCATTCCATTTCAAATAATTCGTACTGTTCTTTAGAAGTGGATAATTCATCCTGGAGTTGTGGAATTTTTTCGTGGTCTGTGAAAATCTCAGGATCGCAAAGAGCTTCCTCTAAGCGAGCTATTTCAAGATTTTCTTGTTGCATTTTCTCTTCTAGTTCCTCAAGCGTGCGTCTAATTTGACGCTCTCGTTTTTTAGCCTCTTTATCAATTTTAGAAGTAGAGATCTTCTCAGGTACATCAGCTTGCGCTTGCGGCTGAGCAGCAGCCTTCATTTGGGCGATTTCTAGTAGCTCTTGTTTTTTCTCAAGATAATAATCATAGTCACCTAAGTACTCAAAGGAACCATCACCAGACAGTTCGATTACTTTAGTAGCGATTCGATTGATAAAATATCGGTCATGCGATACGAATAAGAGCGTTCCAGGATAATCAATAAGTGCGTTTTCCAGTATCTCTTTACTATCTAAGTCTAAGTGATTGGTAGGCTCATCAAGAATTAAGAAATTTGCCTTTTGCATCATCAACTTAGCTAATGCAAGTCTGGCTTTTTCTCCACCAGATAAAGACGACACGGTTTTATCTACATCAACTCCACTGAATAAGAAGCGGCCTAGCGCTGTGCGAATATCTTTTTCATTCATTAAAGGCCATTCATCCCATAGCTCTTTTAGAACACTTTTATTGCTCGATAGCTTTGCCTGCTCTTGATCATAATAACCAATCTGAACATTTGTACCATAGCGAATCTCTCCAGTGAATGGTAGCAAATCTTTGACAATGGTTTTTAATAAAGTGGATTTACCAACACCATTGGGTCCAACAAGTGCAATGCGGTCTTCTCGGAAAGTGCGTAGTGTGATGCCGCTTGATATTTTCTTATCACCATAACCTATCGTTAAGTCATCGATAGATAATACATCGTTACCACTTTGGCGTTCAATTGTAAAACCGAAGCTTGCTGACTTTTCATCACCTTCGGGAGAGTCCATCCATTCTGTTCGTTCGAGCATTTTACGACGACTTTGTGCCATTTTAGTAGTAGAAGCACGAGCAATATTTTTTTGAATAAATTCCTCTAGCTTGGCCTTTTCATCTTGCTGACGTTCATATAGCTTCAAATCACGCTCATAATTTTTCGCTTTCTCATCTAAATAGGCACTATAATTGCCTGTATATTTTGTGACGCGATGACGAGATACTTCGTAGACAATGGAAACAACCTGGTCTAAGAAGTAGCGGTCATGGGAAACAATTAGAATAGCCCCTTCATAACCCTTTAAATATGATTCTAACCAAGAGAGGGTTTCAATATCTAAATGGTTAGTAGGTTCATCAAGGATTAATAGGTCAGGTTTACTTAAAAGAAGCTTAGCAAGTGCTAACCGCGTCCGTTGTCCCCCTGATAGTGAGCTAATTGACTTTTGGTAATCCTCAGGATAAAACTGCATACCATGAAGCACAGAACGTGTATCCGATTCATATTGATAGCCACCCGCATCCTTAAAATTATGTTGTAAATGATCGTATTCAGACATTATTTTTGCATATAAAGTAGGATTTTCATAAACAGCTGGGTCGGCCATTTGTTGTTCTAATGATCGTAGCGTTTGTTCTTGGGCAATAAGCGGCTCAAAAATTGTCATCATTTCATCCCAAATCGACAATGTTGAGTTTAAACCAGCATGCTGCTCTAAGTATCCAATTTGTATACCTTTCGGGATAATAATATCGCCAGAGTCATATGACATTTGACCAGCAATAATTTTAAGTAAAGTGGATTTACCAGCACCGTTACGACCTACTAATGCAACTCGGTCACGATGTTGAACTTCTAATTTTACGCCACTTAAAATTTCATCTGCAAGGAAGGATTTATATAGTTGATTGACCTGTAAAACAATCATTCATGACACCTCAATTCTTCCTTAGTGTAATGGATGAGCGATTGGCTTGCAATGTCGATGCTTTACTTATTCCAAGCTGTCATGTAAGATTGAAACGATTTCCCTTTATTTAGTGGCGTAAAAGCGCCATTAACTAAAGGAAAATCCTCCAGTGAATATTATAAATTTAGAAATATAAAGCCTGTATCATAAATAGAATTTGATACATTTTAAGGAGGAAAAAGTTTGAAACAAGAATTGAAAATTCCACAAGCCACTACGAAAAGACTTCCTCTTTACTATCGTTTTATCCAAAACTTTGCACAAGAAGGCATGGAACGCATTTCGTCGAAGGAACTAAGTGAAGCGATGAAAATTGATTCTGCAACTATTCGCCGAGATTTTTCTTATTTTGGTGCTCTTGGGAAAAAGGGATATGGCTATGATGTGCAGCATCTCTTACAATTTTTTAGCCAAACGCTCGATCAACATGAAGCGACTAAAGTTGCGTTAATTGGTGTAGGGAATTTAGGTAGTGCTTTATTAAAATATAATTTTCAAAAAAACCACAATACTCATATCGTTGTTGCATTTGACTCGAAGGCCCCAAAAGAAGGGAAAATGATTAGCAATATTCCTGTTTTTCACCCTGACTTATTGGAAGAAAAATATGCGGAATATGGAGCGGAGCTTGCAATTTTAACAGTTTCACCACGCTCTGCACAGAAAATGGCTGATAGATTAGCAGTGATGAACGCAAAAGGAATTTTGAACTTTACGCCAGAGCGTATTACAGTACCAGATAAAATGCAACTTTTAACAATCGATTTGTCGGTAGAGTTGCAGGCGCTTATTTATTTAATTCGTAATCAGGAAGAGTGATCATTGTACATAATTTAACTTCTTTCAGCGGGTGTACAAACGCCCATTGAAAGAAGTTAAAGCCTTAGGGCGTAATTAGACCGAGGTATAATTGATAGCATAGCTCACAGTTTCTGTTCAATAGAAGTATGTATAAAATTGAGAGAATGACGAAAAACTTTCACATATAATTAGTTAGCAAAATGGCTAAATATGCGTTAAAATGATGGATATAAAGAGGAGGTGGCTTTAATGGGTGGTATTGGTCCTATGAGCCTCATTATTATCGGAATTGTCGCATTACTAATTTTTGGTCCTAAGAAGTTACCAGAGCTTGGTAAAGCATTTGGTTCAACATTACGTGAATTCAAAAATGCTACTAAAGGTTTAGCCGACGAAGATGATGATGACAAGAAAAAGAAAGAATTAGATAAGTAAGTTAGGATGTTTGTGGAATGAATCCAAGAGATCTAACTGTCATTGAACATATAGAAGAATTAAGAAAACGGCTTTTCATTGTTGCCGTTTTCTTTGTTCTAGCTATGGCTGGCGGCTTCTTTGTTGCAAAGCCACTTGTTAAATACCTTCAAAGTACTGGAGCGAATTACAATATAGAGCTCCATGCATTTGATGTAGTAACACCACTTGCAATTTATATCCAAGTAGTTTTTTTAATAGCATTTATCCTATCCTCACCGGTATTGATGTATCAATTGTGGGCTTTTATTAGCCCGGGATTAAGGGACGTAGAACGAAAAGCAACTTTAAGCTATATACCGTATTCATTTTTATTGTTTTTAGCAGGGCTGTCTTTTTCGTATTTTTTACTATTTCCTTATGTCATAAAGTTTATGATGAATTTATCAAACGATTTAGAAATTCAACAAACAATTGGTATACATGAATATTTTTCGTTTTTATTTAAGCTTACAATACCTTTTGGTTTCCTTTTCCAATTACCGATTGTAGTCTTGTTCTTTTCACGTATTGGGATTTTATCTCCTGAGTTACTAATTCGTATTCGTAAGTATTCATACTTTGGTTTATTTGTATGTGCTGCACTAATCGCGCCACCTGAATTAGCTTCGCACTTAATGGTTTCAGTACCGTTGTTTGTTCTTTATGAAATTAGCATTATGATTTCTCGTATTGGTTATAAGAAATACTTAAAATCAGAGGAAATGCGAATGAAGGAAGAACAAGAAGCTGAGCAAAAACGTCAGATAGAAGAGGCACTTGAACAGCAGAGACGTCAAATCGAAGAATTGAATCAATAATAATAGAAGCTCGATGCTAATTAGTAGCATCGAGCTTTTTCGTCGTGATAGATACAGTTAAATTTAACTTCTTTCAGCGGGTGTCCAAACACCCGCTGATTTTTATTGCATTTTTTCTAGTTCTTGAAGAAACTTTTGCAATGGTTCTGCATACAATTGTACAAGTGTCACAAAACCGTTCAGCATGACATGGGCGATAATGGACGTCCAAATGCGTTTTGTTTTGTGATATAAGAAGGCAAAGATCAATCCGCAAATTGTATAAAGCAAGATATGTGAGAAGTCCATATGAATAAGGGCAAAGAAAATGGCGCTTACTATACCGGCTATCCAGAAATTAGTTGTTTGGACAAGCGATCCAAAAATAACACGACGGAAGACGAACTCTTCTAATATTGGTCCAAAAACAACTATCGCTAATATCGCAATAGGAGCACCTTTTGCAATAGCTACAATATCAGCTGTGTTTTGCGATCCACCTTGGATACCGAATATGGCCATTTCGATCGCTGCGCCAATCATTTGGCCAAAGAAAACTAAGAAGAAACCAATAATTCCCCACATAATTGACAGTGGTATCGTTTCTTTCTTCCCTTTATAAATATCCCAAAACGCTTTATCGCGAGATGTTAGGATTAAGCTTAGAATTAACGCAGTGGCAAAGCTAAGTGCAATATACCAACCTTGCGTAAGAGGAGCAGCTTGCTCGCTAGGCAAACCAGTTGTACTCATAATAAGCTTGTGAAACGGCTTTGCTAGCAATATCCCTGATAGATGCATGACGATATAAATCACTAAAACATAAAGGGCTGTTTTTTTATGCTTACTTATTTTTGTAGAATTGTTCACAGTCAAAATCCTTTCCATTCATTATGTTACCTTTCTATTGTAGAGGAATATGGAAAGAAAACAAAATTTTTCGAAGTTCTGACTTGCAAAAAAAAGTGTGATTGATTATCATAATAATTGTGTTAGCACTCGTATGGGTAGAGTGCTAATAGAGTTAATCTTATAATTAATTAATAGGAGGTTGTTTCACTTGTTAAGACCACTAGGAGATCGTATTGTAATCGAACTAATCGAGGTAGAAGAAAAATCTGCATTCGGTATTGTACTGCCAGACTCTGCAAAAGAAAAGCCACAAGAAGGTAAAATTGTAGCAGTTGGGACAGGTCGTATATTAGAGAACGGACAACGTGTAGAGCTTGACGTTAAAGTTGACGACCGCATTATTTTCTCTAAATACTCTGGTACAGAAGTTAAATATGAAGGTAATGAATACCTAATTTTACGCGAAAGCGATATTCTTGCGATTATTGAATAAATTAATACTTTTAAAGATTCATCACCAAAAGTTGTGGATGACATTTTTTAAAACGTCTACTATGTATAAATAGGTTGATTGGAGTGGAGGCTGGGCGACTCCTTGGGGATCAATGACTCATCGGACGCCCCCAGGAAGCTTTACTCTGTGCGAAAGCGAAGCGTCAGCAACAAAGCGCCCAGTCGGAACGGAAATCAACCACACGTTTTGGTGAGAATTCCTTTTAAAGTAAATACCGCTAGTGATTGTCACAAAAAACATATTAGTGACAATGACAGTATGGCGAAATTTTTATAAATATATTGATGAAGCTTAACGAATATTCCATTCCAGGAGGGTAAATTCAAATGGCAAAAGATATTAAATTCTCAGAAGAAGCACGTGCATTAATGCTACAAGGTGTAGATAAATTAGCAAACGCAGTAAAAATTACTCTAGGGCCAAAAGGTCGTAACGTAGTTTTAGAAAAAAAATTCGGTTCACCACTTATTACAAATGATGGTGTAACAATTGCAAAAGAAATCGAGCTAGAAAATCCATACGAAAACATGGGTGCAAAATTAGTAGCGGAAGTTGCTTCTAAAACGAACGAAATCGCTGGTGACGGTACAACAACTGCAACAGTATTAGCTCAAGCAATTATTCGTGAAGGCTTAAAAAACGTAACAGCTGGTGCAAATCCTGTAGGCATTCGTAAAGGGATTGACAAAGCAGTTGCAGCAGCACTTACAGAATTAAACGCTATTTCTCGTCCAGTAAGCAACAAAGAGGAAATCGCACAAGTTGCGGCCATCTCTGCTGCTGATGATGAAGTAGGGCAATTAATTGCAGAAGCAATGGAACGTGTGGGTAACGACGGTGTTATTACAATTGAAGAATCTAAAGGCTTCACAACTGAGCTTGATGTAGTAGAAGGTATGCAATTCGACCGTGGATATGCATCACACTACATGGTAACAGATACAGATAAAATGGAAGCTGTATTGGATAATCCATACATTTTAATTACTGATAAAAAAATTACAAACATCCAAGAAGTATTACCATTATTAGAACAAGTGGTACAACAAGGTCGTCCACTGTTAATCATTGCTGAAGATGTTGAAGGTGAAGCTCTTGCAACACTTGTAGTGAACAAGCTTCGTGGTACATTCAATGCTGTAGCGGTTAAAGCTCCAGGATTCGGTGACCGTCGTAAAGCAATGCTTGAAGATATCGCAATTTTAACAGGTGGTCAAGTAATTACAGAAGAATTAGGCTTAGACCTTAAATCAGCTGATATTACATCACTTGGTCGCGCCGCAAAAGTGGTTGTGACAAAAGATAATACAACAATCGTAGAAGGTGTTGGCGGTGCAGATGCAATCGAAGGCCGTATTGGTCAAATCCGTGCTCAGCTTGCTGAAACAACTTCAGAATTCGATAAAGAAAAATTACAAGAACGCCTTGCAAAATTAGCAGGTGGTGTAGCAGTAATCAAAGTTGGTGCTGCAACAGAAACAGAACTAAAAGAACGCAAACTTCGCATTGAAGACGCTCTAAACTCAACTCGTGCAGCAGTTGAAGAAGGTATTGTATCAGGTGGTGGTACTGCACTTCTTAACGTATATGCAGCAGTTGAAAAAGTTGCGGATGCAGAAGAAGGCGACGTAGCAACAGGTGTGAAAATTGTTCTACGTGCTTTAGAAGAGCCAGTACGTCAAATCGCAAACAACGCAGGTCTTGAAGGCTCAATTATTGTGGATCGTCTAAAACGTGAAGCAATTGGTGTAGGTTTCAACGCTGCGACAGGCGAATGGGTAAACATGATCGAAGCGGGCGTAGTAGACCCAGCGAAAGTAACTCGCTCAGCTCTACAAAACGCAGCATCTGTAGCGGCTCTATTCTTAACAACAGAAGCAGTAGTAGCAGATATTCCAGAACCAGCATCAGCAATGCCAGATATGTCTGGTATGGGCGGCATGCCAGGAATGATGTAAGGGTTTTTCTCCTTCATCTTGTGAAATAGTTACTACTATTTTTCAACCAATTTGTGAAGCAGTTATGTAAATAATTAATTTCAATAACAAAAACCACTTCTCGGTAAACAAGAGGAGTGGTTTTTTTGTTGCTTAAATTTGCATATCAAGACTTTTTAGATGATAGGAAATTTAAAAACACGAGCAAAGCAAATATTCAAAACTACAAAACGCTTTTAGGCAAATTCATTGATTATTGCACTTAGAACCAAGTAATAAATGTTGAGGATATTACTTATAATCATGTCCGACAACATTTGATGGTTTGCCAAGAAAAAGGTGATAAACCAAGCACAATTAATACCAAAATTTTGAGAATACGAGCGTTCTTGAATTACATGATTGAATGTGAAGTCATTGCGAAAAATCCTGCACATAAGGTCAAAATGCAAAAACAGGATACTAAAGTTGAAGTTTTTACGGACGAACAGATTAAACAAATGCTCAATTTCTATAGACGTATCAAAAGACGTGAGAAAACATACATGGCATATCGTGACTACTTAATCATTGTGTTGATTCTTGGCACAGTTATTAGGAGAGGTGAAATTTGTAATTTGCAATGGAGCGATGTTGATTTCGCAAATAGGTCAATATCAATCTTTGGGAAAACAAGAAGGAAAGAAACGATGCCGATTACGGACAAGTTGGCGAAATTCTAACGAAACGTTATGTACCTAGCAAAATGCTAGCCACCCACGATTTTGGCTTGATGTGTTTATTAAACACTTCGGAACAGGTGCTCTCTAAAACGGTAAGTACCTATTGTACCTCGTTTCAATCTTCTGTTATTATTAAACAAATTACATAAAATAAACCAAAATTTCATACTGAATACAAATTATAAGTGAGGTTTAATAATATGCAGAGAAAAACAAAATCGGTTATCGTCATTATTGTAATAATGGCCATTTTTGGTGGGATTTTTGGTTACATCAAATTCACTGAACAAATGGAGAAACCTGTTCCTGAAAAAGAAAAAGCAACTGTTGAACATAATGGAGTAATTCTTGAAAGTAAAACTGTTACAAAAGAAGAGTTGCTTTATCCTGACAACTTAATAGAAAACAAAGTGAACGAAGCCATTCACAGCATGTCTCACCAAAAGGTTGAAGCTAAAGTAAAATGGGGTCATGAACAAATAACACAAGAAAAAGTTGACCGATTGTTGGAAATTTCCCAAAAAAGCAATTATAAATATAAAGAACTTTATATTTCAATATTGGAAAGATGGTCGGAAGGTGATTTTTCAAACGCCGTTGACGAACACAATTCCATATGGCAACTTCAAGGTGGCGATGAATCAAGAAATTCAGGGAAAGCAATTCGTTTGCTATCGCCCGAGGAAGAAGCACAGTATGTAGAACACAATTTAAAATATGATTTATATGATGGCACTCATTAATGAGAGAAATTTTCTATTTGTACGCCATTTACCAGTCTGTTATCATAATTAATTACTAAAAATCCACCAAATTACTACGTAGATATACTAGCAGTTGAATGTGAGGATTCAGTAGAATAGATAACACTACTTCATGTTCTGTCTTAACACCAGAAGCAGTAGTAGCAGATATTCCAGAACCAGCATCAGCAATGCCAGCTATGTCTGGTATGGGCGGCATGCCAAGAATGATGTAACCTACAGCTCTAGCTAATAAAAGCACTTCTCAATTTGAGAAGTGCTTTTTTGCTTTTTTCGGAACCAGGTAAAACGGAATGTTAATAACAATATCGTCGAGATTTAAATACGGATTGGCTAATGAAACACATCTTTCTTCACTTTTCTTCTCTACATATGCCTTCTATTATGATCGTTGTTGGCATTAAAATAGGTACATATTCGATAAAGATATAATTCGTTAAAGTAGAAAATGTTATAAAATATATCAAAATTAATTATAATAGAAGAAAATATCATTTAAAGGATGTTTAGATAAATGGCCATTATAAAAATCAAGAAAATTAAGATACAAAATTTACGAAATGTACGACATGGCGAAATTGTTTTAACGGTGAATTTTGAGACATTTTTTAAGGCTAACGTTGTAGGTTTATACGGACAAAACGGTTCAGGGAAAACAACTATTGTTGATGCATTTGGCTTGTTAAAGGCACTGATCTCCGGCTGGATTACTGAAATAAAATTACCGTCTCAAGAAAAGAGATTAATTATGGCAGGAGAGGATACGGCAAGTATTGAGTTTGAGTTTCTTGTAGAAAATCCATTTGGCACTTTTTTTCTTAATTATTACGTAGAGTTACAAGAAGATCAAAACAGACTGTACACAACGGAAGAACGTATAGCTTACAGAGAGAATGAGAAAGGTAAGCGTTCAAAAATTCTAATTAATGTTACAGAGGAAGACATACAACTACGTAAAGCTACTCTTTCTGATATGAATGAAAAAACGCGTATCCAATTACTAGTCATTCATCAACTATCTAAAAAACAATATACGTCCTTTATCTTTCACAAAGATTTAAAGCCATTATTACAAGACAGATTGTCAGAGCTAGAAATGCAATTACTTCATAATTTAGCAATAGATTTTAATCGAGATCTACATGTTGTTAATAATCAAAATATCGCACCATTATTTGAGGAGCGCAGCATGCCATTTAGTATCCATCTAGAAAAAACTCGTGGTTCTATCCCTTACAATTTGAAAGGACCAGCGTTATTGCCAGAGGATACGTTTAATGTGTTATGTGAAGTAATAGAACAAAGTAATCGTGTATTATCAGCGATTATTCCGGGTCTAACTATTAAGATTAATGTCATTACAAAACAAACGATGGATAATGGAGAAAAAGGAGTCCGTTTTGAATTTTTATCACAGCGAGGGGAGCGCGAATTACCACTAAGAACAGAGTCAGAAGGGATTTTGAAAATTATTTCTGTACTCAGTGTGCTCATTGCCGTTTATAATAACCCGAATGCTTGTGTAGTAATTGATGAGTTAGATTCTGGTGTTTTTGAATATTTATTAGGCGAGTTGTTAACAGTGATTGATGAGGACGGAAAAGGCCAGCTTATTTTTACGTCTCATAATTTACGCGTGTTAGAGGTGCTTGCTATTAAAAACTTATGGTTTACGACAACGAACGAGGAACGTCGTTATATGCAGCTAAAAGGTATTAAAGAGGTGAATAATGCTCGAGATGTTTATTTACGTGCAATCCAGTTGGGCGGACAGGATGAAGAGGTTTATAAAGAAACGAAGATATTTAAAATTAAGCGTGCCTTTAGAAAAGCGGGTGTCCAGCATGACTAAAAAAGTTCTTTTAATTATTGTAGAGGGGCAGACGGAGCAAATTGTTTTAGAGGATTATCTAGATGAACATTTTGCAAATTCTACGATTCGCTTTGATGTACAACGGGAAGATATTTTAACGAAGTGGGATGCCAATAAACGGATACCTAATATTAAAAATAGCGTTACGCGAGTGATTCAGAACTATTTGCAAAAGTATAAGTTTTTAGCGAAGGATTTAACTGCTGTTGTTCATATTACCGATGCAGACGGTTGTTTTATTGACCCCGAATTTGTCAAAGTAAAGGAAGATATTGAGCAAAAACTATACTATACAGAAGATGCAATATTGGTGAAAACTGAGAAGCGTAAGGAACAAATCGAGCAACGCAATGAAATGAAGGCGAATAATGCCAAAATCCTTGTGGCGAATGATCATTTTAGCATTCAGCGATTAAGAATACCGTACCAGCTATTTTATTTTTCTACAAACTTAGAGCATGTACTATGGAATGAGCGCAATGAAATAGCAACGGAAAAGGTGCAAAAGGCAGATGAATTTATGGACAATTTATCGAGTTCTATAGAAGAGTTTTTAAAAGACTATCTTCCAGTTAATGCAGAGCTTTCGTATAAAGAAAAAATGAAAATGAGCTGGTCATTTTTAATGGAGGGCTGTAATTCGTTACAACGCGGAACGAACGTGCCGTTATTATTTGAGATGATTAAATCAGATGTACAATAAAGTGTAACTTTAATCAGTGGGGTCCACATCTTCCACTGATTTTTTGTTTCACCAATAAGGCTTTAATGGGTAGTTTATGCCTATGCCCTCCATAATCGTTGGAGGGCATTTTATTGTTTAAAAGACAAAATATAAAAAGAGCAACATGCCAGAAGATACATAGTTGATTGTAGTGGAGACTGGACATCGCCCAGACGGGAATAACTTCGCTAATTCCTCCACAATAACACTACGCATATCCATTTTAGAATGGCTTGCCTCGGAATTGACACTACCAACCTGATTAATATTTACAACGAGGTGTTTTACGCTAGTTGTGAAAATAATTTGAAAAAGTGTAACAAATAATTAGTTGCGACGACTTATTTGTAAGTGTAGAAAGTGGGGTGAAGTTTTGCGTCAGGATATATTAAAAATTGAACATTTGTACGATTGTTATCATCGTGATGTGTATCATTTTGCGCTTTATTATACAAATAGCAAACAAGAGGCAGAGGATATTACACAAGAAACGTTTTTTAAGGCGATGAAGCAGTTACATAATTTGAAGGATAAAGATAAAGTGAAAATTTGGCTCTTATCAATCGCACGGAATACAGCAGTAGATATACATAGAAGGCAGAAAATAAAGCGTTTATTAACAGAAAAACTTAGCTGGCAGCCCGTCTTGAAGGAAGTACCAAAGCCTTTAGAGATTGTGGAGAAAAATGAGCAATGGCAGGCAGTACAAGAAGCATTAATGACATTAAAATCACATGATCGGACAATCATTATTTGCAGAATGCTAAAAGACTACACGATACAAGAAACAGCAGCGATAATAGGTATCTCGGAAGTCAAGGTACGTGTTGATTTTCACCGAGCAATGGCAAGGCTTCGAAAAAAGGTTGGGAGGGATGATTGATGGAAGAACGTGATTACGATTTAGTTGACGCACTAAAAAAACGCCCTGATAAAGATCCAGATATAGATTTCTCAAATCAATTACGTCAAGAACTCGAAATGACTCATATAAAAAAGACAAAAAGATTTACTATCGCAACCATACTAACCGTTCCAGTGACGCTAGTTGTTCTTCTATTTGTATTCAGCATTGGTACAGGACAATCGTTCCATTTGAAAAATGCAGCACAGTTAACTATCAATCCGGAAAAAGATCTTACTAATATAGTGTGTATGTTCCTCATGCTTACGCTCTCATTGTTTATTTTGTTCGTTTATTACAAAGGACTTACGAAGGGAAGACTTGTCTACATGACATTTTCTTTGTCTTTCTTGGCATGGGTAGGGAACCTAGTTTATGCAGAGCATCAAAATATGGATGAACCTATTGTACAACCAAGCTATAGCGAATCCTACGATTATACGAGTAAGCAGTACTATTTAGATGAAATTCAACAGGAACATGGTAACTATTTGATGAAAACAAATGAGAGGGGTATGAAATAATGAAAAATCCTTACGATCATTTATTTAACGGGGTGTGCTTTGTTTTTGTAGATTCAAGTTTTTTCGGATTACCGGATATGTTCCCAGATTTTATTGGCTATATATTTTTTGCATATGGTATTCACTTACTGCCAACGTTCCATAATTTAAAGCGTTGGTCGAAAAACTTCGCTATTATTTTGGCGGTAATGACATTTTTCTTAGAGCTAGGTCAATGGCTAGGACATAGTATACTAGGTGAAATTGGTGTACAGTTTATGCAATTTTTATTCATCATCTTCATGTATTGGGTTTTTCAATTATTATTACACATTCATAATAATAAACCTATTGAAGTTAAAACATTTAAAACATACCAGAAATTCATGGCATTTATGCTTTGTGGTTTTGTCATACAGGCATTTTCAATAAATGTTGATACAAGTATGCGAGAAAATGTTCATTTTATAGGTTCTATACTTCAGTTGTTTGCTTATTTTCTATTCATATTCTATTATCGAGCGTGTCATAAATACTATAAAAAAATTAATGGTAATAAGGTTCAGTCGCTGTAACAAGCGATGGATCTTTTTTTTGTTTTAGGGAATCTGTGCTTACTGAGTAATGACATCTTTTCCTTTTCTAATTCATAAGCTTTATAGGTGTAATTTTATCAAGCAAGAAGGAGGCACTGTCATTCAAATACATGTTGTACGGGCAGGGGAGTCCATATGGGGTATTTCGCAGGCGTATGGGACAACAGTTCAAAGTATTGTAGATGCCAATCAAATTCCTGAACCGAATCGATTAGTTGTCGGGCAAGCGCTTGTAATACCGATTGTCGGAAATTTTTATTATGTTCAGTCAGGGGATAGTTTATATTCAATCGGCCAACGCTTTGGCATTAATTATTTAACACTTGCTCAAGTCAATAATATTAGTCCGAGTCAGCCTTTATCGATTGGTATGCGACTTTATATTCCACCTCAACCAAAAACAAAAGCTGAAACATTGGCGTATTTAGAGCCGAGAGGGACATTCGTTAGTGAGGCATTATTGAGCCAAGCAAGAGAAGCGGGTCCGTTTTTAACGTATCTAGCTTTATTTAGCTATGAGGCAAGGCGGGATGGAACGCTTAAGAGTCCCCCGAGTCAAGGGGTGACGCAGATTGCTAATGATACAGGAGCTTCTCTAGCGATGGTTGTCTCAAATTTGGAGAATTTTAGTTTTAGCGGTGATTTAGCGCGAGATATTTTTCAAAGTACAGCAGTACAGGATTTGCTTTTTAGTAATATTCTTGAAGAGGCAAAGCGTTTAGGAAGCGTTAAAGATATTCATTTCGATTTTGAGAATTTGCCGGGCGATCAACGAGAAGCGTATAACAATTTTTTAAGGAGAGCGGTGAGTCGATTCCACCCACAAGGCTATACCGTATCGACAGCACTAGCCCCAAAAACAAGTGCTAGTGAGCGTGGTCCATGGACGGAGGGGCATGACTATAAAGCACATGGAGAAATAGTGGATTTTGTTATGTTAATGACTTATGAATGGGGGTATTCTGCAGGGCCACCTATGGCCGTATCGCCACTTCCCGAGGTAGAGGCGGTTGTAAAATATGCAGTAAGCGAGATACCTCGTAACAAAATTATACTTGGACAGAATTTATATGGATATAACTGGACATTGCCTTTTGTACAAGGGGGCCCGAATGCAGAAGCAATTAGTCCACAAAAAGCAATTGAGATTGCTAAAAAATATAATGCCGCTATTCAGTTTGATTTGAGATCTCAAGCTCCGTTCTTTGAATACTATGATGAGCAAGGTAGAGCACATGTGGTGTGGTTCGAGGATGCAAGATCTATTCAAGCGAAGTTCAATTTAATCAAAAGGTACAACCTTAGAGGAGTGGGCTACTGGAAATTAGGTCTACCGTTCCCGCAAAATTGGCTATTGATTGGATCAAATTTTGATGTAGTAAAGAAATGAGAATCTTAAGGAGTAAATACTTTCTCTGCAAAAGGAGCTCATTCCCTTTTCTAATAAATATTAATTATCTGGAAATGACATTTCCATTTATGGAAATATATATTATAATAATGGTAAATGATATTTTAGGAGGTATATTTTGGATAAATTCAAAAAGTTAGGTATCATACTAGCGTCTACTGCATTTTCAGTGGGTGTAATTTCGCCAATGGCACAAGCTTCAGCAAATGTAAAAGAATCACAAGAGAGAGTTGCAATCCAAGTAGCTTCAACAGAAACAAAGGTTACAAAAAGTGAGCTTATTAAGCAATTGAATACATTATTCCCAGGCAAGTTCAAATTTGTATCAGAGAAAGATTTCTCAATGGGGGAAGCGCATTACTTTAATGATGATGCTACAATACGCTATGACTTAAGCTTCCAAAAGACAATCAATGGCAAAGATGTTTTTGGTGATTTTACGTTTAAAGGCGAAAATTTAGAATTAGAATATTTCCACTATCAACCTGCCAATATAGCGGATGCATTGTATCCAGTGAAGTATTCAGAGGCTGAGGCAAAGAAAATTGCCCAAGACTTCTTAAAGAAATTGCCGAATACTGCAAATTACAAGCTTCGTGAAGACGATTGGTTTGGTGATTTTGGTTTTAGTTTTAGTCGACCTTTATCTGAACCAATTACGTATTCATTCAATTATTCGCCAACACATAATGGTGTACCATTAAGTAATGAGAATCTCAATATTACTGTTCTAGCAAATGGTGAAGTTGTAAGTATGTATCGTAATACTGAGTCAACTAGTAAGGCAACATTTGATAATGTAGATCAGAAAAAGAATGAATCAGATATACTTGCACAAGTTCGCGAAAATTTGTCAGTAGATTTACGCTATATAGTGGATTATAACTACCAAACAGGCGAATCTATTGCGAAGCTTGTGTATATGCCACCAACAAACTTCACGGGTGTGCATGCATTAAATGGGCAGTGGCATACATTAAATGGTTTTACTTCTCAAGTACCAACGGCAAAAGGTGTAGAAAAACTGGCATCGCAACCACTTGAACCTAGAAAGAAGGACGTTACAGTAGCAGAAGTTGAAGAGTTAGCTAAGTCTTTCTTGAAAGTCGATTCAGACAAAGTGAAGCTACAAATTGAGTCGGTTAATGAAAGAGAAAATGACAATGGTGAGACAATTTATTCAGTGAATTATATGTATCATTTAGCAAATAGTGGATATGGCGCATCATTCGAAGTGAACAAGGCAACGGGTGAGATTACAGACTACTGGGATATACGTAGAGATTTCATGGAAACAGATCAGAAAGTTGAACCGATCGCAAAAGAAGCTGCTTTAGCAAAAGCGATAGACTACTTAAAAGAGTGGGCTCCGTCCTATCTTCATAACTATTCAAAACCAATAGAAGAAACAATATATGATAAAGATAGTAAACGTTATTACTTCTCCTTCCCACGTATTGTCAATGGTATTGCTGTAGTAGGGGATGAAATTTCTGTAGGTATTAGTGCAGATGGGAAATTAAGTTCATTAAATATTAGTAATCACAAGATTGATAATTGGCCAGCTGTGAATAAAGCTATTCCTGCTGATAAAGCAAAAGAAACGTTCAATAAGGGGCTAGGCTTGGAGCTTCAGTATGCAAAACAGGATGGCGAGGATAAACATCACTATGATTTAGTATACTCTCCAGTTTATGATGGAAGCTTATTCAATAGTATTGATGCAACAACTGGTAAATGGCTTCAAGATGTTGATGATGCCAAAGAAAAACCAGCTATTTCACATCCAACAGCTGGAGGAGAATTAAATTATTTACTACAACAAAATGTATTAGAAGTTAAAGACCCAGCGAACTTTAACGCTGATACAGCTGTAAACAAGGGAGAAGCTTTGAAAATTTTAGTTAAATCATTAACATACGGATATTATGATTTTGGTCCTTATGGAAGAGGTGACGAGAAGCAATCCTTTAATAACATTGACAAAAAGCATCCATTATATGGAGTCGTTGAACAAGCTGTAGGCATGAATATTATACAACCGGCGGATCAATTTGCAGTAGATAAAGAATTGACTCGTCAAGAGCTTGCAGAATGGTTAGTACGTATATTAAATTTAGAGAGTGCTGCTAAGCATAGTGACATTTACAAATTAAACTTCGCTGATGCAAGCTCAATTAAACAGGAATACGCAGGTTATATTGCTTTAGCAAGTGCGATGGGTCTAATTGATGGACAGCAAAATAAATTCAATGCTACTGGGAAAGTGACGTATGCAGATTTGGCGATTTCTACAGTTCGTCTAGCAAAGGCTATAAATGAGGAAGACAACGGCCGCCATTACTACTATTAATCAGTAATCGATATATGAAGGGGCATCTCCTATTTTAGGGGATGCCCTTTTTAACTTCTTTCAGCAGTTGTTTTCTGTACCGAAAGTGAAACGGCAGTTACAAATATGACGAGGCATAATTGATGATTACAGTAAAACAAAAGGATTGCCGTTAATAATTTTATATGTTATTATTATCTCGAATTAAAGATAAATTAATTCGAAGTAAATGAGAAGAGGGAGTCGTATGAAGGAAAACAATCGTAATTTAAAAGCTTTTACGGTCTTGTTCCGGGCGTATCAAACGATTCAGGATGCAACAAAGAGAGATTTACTTCAATACGATTTAAATCAAACCGAATTTTCAGTACTTGAGTTTTTATATCACCATGGTGAGCAACCAATTCAAGTGATTGGAAAGAAAATTTTAATTGCAAGCAGTAGTATTACGTATGTTATTGATAAGCTCGAACAAAAAAGTTTTGTGTATCGACGAGCTTGCCCAAAGGATCGTCGTGTCACATATGTTTTATTAACATATGAAGGACAAACGTTGATGGAAGAAATATTTCCAAAGCATGAACAAAAAATTAATGAGATTTTTGAAGTATTAGATCAACAGGAGATGGACACAATGATCCTGTCTTTAAAAAAGGTTGGTTTAAACGCAGTTGAAAAATAAAAAATTTTACGTATATATCTCGAATTCGAGATAAATAGGAGGAACATAAAATGAATCATTTAAAAGGAATTCACCACGTTACAGCTATTACAAGTAGTGCGGAAGAGAATTATAAATTCTTTACTTATGTATTAGGGATGCGATTAGTGAAAAAAACAGTAAATCAGGATGATATCCAAACATATCATTTATTCTTTGCAGATGATAAAGGTAGTGCTGGTACTGATATGACATTTTTCGATTTCCCAAACATCCCAAAAGGTGTGCATGGAGCTAATGAAATTTCCAAAACTTCATTCCGCGTGCCTACAGATGCGGCATTGGACTATTGGGTAAAACGTTTTGATCGATTAAATGTTAAACATACAGGTATACAAGAGCAATTTGGCAAGAAAACTTTATCATTCGTAGATTTTGATGATCAGCAATATCAACTTATTTCTGATGAAAACAATACAGGCGTTGCATCAGGTACTCCATGGCAAGATGGACCGATTCCTCTTGAGTATGCAATTACAGGCTTAGGTCCGGTTATTATAAGAGTTGCTAATTTTAAATATTTCAAAGAAATGCTAGAAAAAGTGATGCTCTTTACAGAAATTGCAGAGGAAGAGGATTTCCATTTATTTGAGGTTGGTGAAGGCGGAAACGGTGCACAAATCGTTGTAGAGTTTAACGCAGTTTTACCAGTAGCTCGTCAAGGCTTCGGTACAGTACATCATGCTGCATTCCGCGTAGAGGATCGCGCTGTATTAGATGAATGGACTGAACGATTTGAAAGCTTTGGCTTCAATACTTCGGGTTATGTAGACCGTCACTTCTTTGAATCACTTTATGCGCGAGTTGCACCACAAATTTTATTTGAGCTAGCTACTGATGGTCCAGGATTTATGGGGGATGAGCCTTATGAAACATTAGGTGAAAAATTATCGTTGCCACCGTTTTTAGAGCCAAAGCGTGCACAAATTGAAGAGCTTGTTCGTCCTATAGACACTGTAAGAAGTACGATTACGTTCGATAAAGAATAAGAGTAATATTTTTAATTCCATTCAGTAGAGAAACACAAGCCTCGCTGAATGGAAATTACATATTTTTAAAAGAAAATGATTGGAGGTCAATTGGATGGAATTTGCAAAGGTAATAGATAAGCGTCGTTCTGTGAATAATTTTATAGAGGGCATTAAAATGAGCGAAGAAGATATACGTCCCATTTTGGAGGATGTCAAACTTGCTCCATCTGCCTTTAATTTACAGCATACTAATTACATCGTTGTTTTAGATGAAGAAAAAAAAGAAAAAGTAAGAGAAGCGGCATATGGGCAGTATAAAGTGCACTCAGCCTCAGCGGTTATACTTGTTTTAGGAGATAAAGAAGCCTATAAAAATACTGCTAACCTTAGTCAAGGGATGGTAGACTTAGGCATTATTAATGCTTGTGAGTTAGAAAATCTTGTCGAAGAAAATACAAAATTTTATGAAGAGCGCGGCGAGGAGTTTAAGAAAGCGGAAGCCATTCGTAACGCTTCACTTTCAGCTATGTTATTTATGTTGGCAGCCAAAAATCGTGGATGGGATACATGTCCAATGATTGGCTTTGATCAGCAACAAATGAGAGCCCTTTTTAATGTTCCGGAAACACAAGAAATTGCGCTAATGATTACAATTGGTAAGGAAAAAGAAAGTAGTCGTCGCTTGCGTGGTTATCGTAAACCAGTTGAAGAATTTGCAACCTATTATTAGGTCGGTATAAAATAAAGGTGCTTTACAAAAAATAAATTTAATGCACATTTAGGAGGAAGTATTGTGAAAGTAGTAGCAATCGTAGGTAGTATCCGTAAAGAATCTTATAATCTGCAGTTAGCGAAATTTATTCAAAAGCGTTATGCGGAGAAATTGGATCTTGAAGTATTAAGCTTAAATGACCTACCAATGTATAACCAAGATATTGAAAATGAAGCACCGCAAACAGTATTAGATTTTAAAGCAAAAGTAAAAGAGGCGGATGCCGTTCTTTGGCTGACTCCAGAATATAATGGTACAGTGCCAGGTGTTATGGTTAACGCCATCGATTGGTTATCTCGCGTTGATAAAGTAATGATTGGCAAGCCATCATTCATGATGGGCGCATCAATGGGTAATTTAGGTACTGTTAAAGCACAATTACACTTAAGAGATATTTTATTCTCACCTGGAGTAAATTCACCATTGCTTAGTGGTAATGATGTTTATATCGGCGCAGTACACACTAAATTTGATGCTGAAGGCAATTTAACAGATGAGGGTACTATTAAATTCCTAGATGTAGTTATTGCTAACTTCTTAAACTGGATGAAAACATACGTTTAAAAATAAAAAACTGGAATCAGCACCGAAACGTGTGGATGATTTCCGTTCCGACTGGGCGCTTTGTTGCTGACGCTGCTTTCGCACAGAGTAAAGCTTCCTGGGGGCGTTCGATGAGCCGCTTCGCTTCGCTGCAGGGTCTCGGGCCAACACGATGTTGGTCACGAAAGCGTTATCACAGGATGTGATGCTTTTAGCCTTCGTTCCCCTATCGCTGATCCCCGAGGAGTCGCCCAGTCTACACTACAATCAACTATAAACGTTTTAACAAAAGTCATTTACAACTTTTGGTGATGAACCAAAAACTGTCCAATTAAGTATGTTATATACTTTTGGACAGTTTTTTTATCTCTTTATTTAATTGGAATTATTTTTAATACCTTTTGAAGACGGTATGCAAAAATACCCGCGAATATAGCTAAAATAATATCCTTTGGCAAAGGAGGCATCATCCAAAGCCATGCTATTTTATAAGTGAAAGCATCAGGCGCACTAGCCCATAGCTTATAGGCAAAGTACATCCAATTTGTCCCTAGTAAATAATTAATAGCAGTTGCAACTAATGCAGCAACTATATAGCTTTTCTTCGTTCCACTGCGTTCTACAATAAGCCCTGCGACAAATGCAGCTAATATAAAAGAGACAATGAAACCAAATGTAGGACTTAAAATTTGTCCAAAGCCACCGCTGAATCGTGCAAATACAGGTGCGCCTGCTAAACCGATGCACATATAAACAGTACAAGCGAGAGCCCCTTTTCTACTACCGAGAATAAGTCCCGCTAAAATAGCGAAAAATGTTTGCAATGTGATCGGTACTCCGCCTACAACCATGAAAGGTACAATGGACGTAATATTAGCTCCTATCATCATTAATGTTGAAAATAGTCCAATGTATGCAATATCTACTGTTCTTAATTTTTGATGTGTATGTTCCACAACGGTTGTCATTATTTCACCCCTAGAAAGTAAAGTTGATAATAATAGTGTAAAAAAATAAAGTTTTTGTGTCAACTTGATTATTATTTCTGGTTAACGTAAGGGTGTTTTTTAACTTGATAAATGATTGATAGTATAGACTAACTATTGAAATATATGATAGAATTGTCATAATTTTAAATTATTCGATGCTAATGGTGTGACATCTTTTACAAAGTGTCACTTAAAAGGGAAGTCGGTGCAAATCCGACACTGTCCCGCAACTGTAACGAGGAGTTCTATGATGACTTAGCCACTGTTCTAGGATGGGAAGGCAATCATAGGTGCATTGATTCGAAGTCAGGAGACCTGCCATTTAGTTATATTCCTGTAATGCCCACGAGGATGAAAGCGATTACGGACAATAGTAGAAGATAATCTAACTATGTTTAACTTCTTTAAGCGGGTGTCCAAACACACGCTGAAAGACGCGATTATGCCGAGGTTTAATTGATTCTAGGGTATTTCCATGCGCATGTGTATGGAATACCCTTTTTTCTTTCATTTATCTTCGTTCTGCTAATGTTAGCGAAGCATCAGCTACAATTACGGCTTGGTGAAATTGATGTTTAATGATTAGGAGTTAATAAACAGATGAATAGAAAATTTATGTTACTTTCAATGACCCTTTTTCTAGTACTTATAATTTCAATGACAATTGCAATTATGGTTGGATCGGTTTCCGTTACACCACTTTATGTATGGAAGGTTATCCTTTCTAAAATCCCTATTATACAAAGCTCAATCGTACAAGATTGGAGTCGCTCACAGGAAATTATCATTTGGCAAATAAGGGCTCCACGTGTATTACTCGCTGCTATCGTCGGAGCAGGCTTGGCAATTGCAGGAGCAGCTATTCAGGCACTCGTTCGTAATTCAATTGCAGAACCATATATTTTAGGGATTTCTTCTGGAGCGACGGTTGGTGCCACAGCTGTCATCATTTTAGGTGCCTTTTCATTTCTGGGCGTTTATGCTCTGTCCGTATCAGCTTTTTTAGGCTCTCTCACAGCAATGGGGTTAGTTTTCTTCTTATCACATGTTGGCGGTAGAGTGTCCGTCTTTCGACTTTTACTTTCAGGGATGGCGGTGTCATTTATTTTATCTGCTATTTCAAATTTTATCTTAATGCTGTCGAAGCAAGAGGGGGGAATGAAGGCAGTCATGTTTTGGATGCTAGGAAGCCTAGCAGGTGCGAAATGGAGTATTCTTGTAATTCCTGCAGTCATTTTTATTGTAGTATTTGCCTTGTTATGGCTCAACTATCGCAGCTTAAATTTATTACTTCTTGGAGAAGAAGCAGCAGTTACATTAGGGGTTAACTTACAACAATTTCGAATACAGCTTATTTTATTAGTATCATTATTAACGGGTGTGCTGGTTGCTGTAAGTGGCTCAATTGGGTTTGTTGGTTTAATCATTCCACATATTGTACGGCTAATTGTAGGTTCAAATCATAAGTATGTCATACCGATTAGCGCATTATTAGGGGGGATCTTCTTAGTTTGGGCTGATGCACTTGCTCGAATATTAATTGCCCCTGAGGAAATGCCGATAGGAATTATCACGGCTTTTTGCGGAGGTCCATTTTTCATTTGGCTGCTACGTCGTAACAATTATTCTTTCGGTGAAGGAGATTAAAAATATATGACATTAGAAGCGAAACAAATATCATTCTCCATTTCTGATGAACGCATATTACATGAAGTAAATGTTCAAATAAAGGACAAGCAATTTGTTGGGTTGATCGGTCCTAATGGTAGTGGGAAGTCAACGCTATTAAAGAATATGTATCGTTTGTTAAAACCAGAAAGTGGAACAGTGTTATTAAATGAACAAGATATTCTAAAGCAATCGAGTAAAAATATAGCTAAAAATCTAGCAGTTGTGAGTCAAGAAACACCGGTCTTATTCGATTTTACAGTGCATGATTTAGTGAGTATGGGAAGAACACCCCATAAAAAACTATTGGAGCTTGATCAAGAGCAAGATTTTCAAATCGTAAAGGATGCACTGAAGCAAACGGGTATCGTTCATTTAGAGAAACGTAGCTATAGCTCTCTTTCAGGTGGCGAAAAAAAGCGTGTGATGGTTGCACGTGCCCTTGCTCAGCAAGCACAAGTGCTTATTTTAGATGAGCCAACAAATCATCTAGATATTCAGCATCAATTGCAGCTTATGGATCTAATCCAAACCTTACAATTAACAGTTGTTGCTGCAATCCACGATTTAAACATTGCGGCTATGTATTGCGATCAAATTTATGTTTTACAGCAAGGTCGAATTGTTTGTTTTGGCACGCCAGAAGAAGTACTTACACCGGCATTATTACAAGATGTATTTGGGGTTTATGCCGATATTCAAACACATTCACTGACAGGTAAGCCATATTTAACGTATATCCCAGAGCAATTCACGAAGGAAGCTTTAGAAACTACATAAAGTGATTGATATATCAAAGCCTATTATGTCAAAAAAATTAAGGTTGTAATTATGGTTTTTGGCAAAGCGAGGGGTTGATTTCCGTTCCGACCGGGCGCTTTGTTGCTGCCGCTTCGCTTTCGCACAGTTAAAACATTTGTTGCTGACGCTTCGCTTTCGCACAGTTAAAACATTTGTTGCTGCCGCTTCGCTTTCGCACAGTTAAAACATTTGTTGCTGCCGCTTCGCTTTCGCACAGTTAAAACATTTGTTGTTGCTGACGCTTCGCTTTCGCACAGAGCAGAGCTTCCTGGGGGCGTCCGATGAGCCCCAAGGAGTCGCCCAGTCGTAACGAAGATCAACCACTGTATATAGTATATATCTTCTGGCCTGTCACTCTAATTAATAGTGATAAAATCCTCAAGATACACTATTTACATAGTTATAAAATAAAGTTTCAACGAAAAAGTTTATTTCAAAAGGCTTATTCACAGTATTAAAGAATTGAAGTCAAATTAAGATACTGCTTTTAAGCCTGCCACACCAATGATAATGGCGATGATACTAATAATTCGCGTCAGGTTTTTAGATTCACCGAAGAATATAATATTCACGAGAACAGCCCCAACTGTACCAATACCAATCCACACTACATAGGCAATGCTTAACTGTAGATAGTTAAAGGAGGTATATAAAAGCACAAAGGACATACCAAAGCCGCCAACATATATTAATAAATTACGTATAGTTTTGTTCTGACTATAAAAGCGTAAACCTACAACACCGATAATTTCTGAAATTGCGGCTAATAAAACAAGTAACCAGCCCATTATGCATTAGCTCCTTTCTTTTCATCATAATCTTTCGAAGGGTTATCAGCTAAATTAAGACCGATAACACCCAATACTAAAATGAACATGAAAATTCCTTTAATCGTATTAAACTCACCATCGAAAATAAAAATGTCCATTAATGTAGTACCAATCGCACCGACCCCTGCGAAAGTCGCATAAACTGTGCCAGTAGGTAGGTTTTCACAAGCCTTCGATAAGAAATGAAAATCCAATGCAATTAAGGACACAATAATAATCCAATGCCACCAAGCACCGGCAACATTAAAACCAAATATCCAAAACAATTCAAACAAACTAGTTAATCCAACATAAATCCAATCTTTTTGCATAGTTATTCCTTTCATTTATCCATGATTATGACTGACATTCAGTCATTTTTAGTGTAAAAGAGAACGTCACTTAGGCGTGACGTAAACCGAGTGCATGATGTAAAAAGTCGAGGAGCTCAAGCTTTTGAAGTCTAATTGTTTCTTCTTCACTGTCATCATACAAGTAAATTTGTTCAGCAGCAGATTCTACTAGACCGATGATAAGTTTAGAAGAACGTGTAGTGTTTAGAGATTCACGTATCGTTCCTTCTTGTTGAGCTTCGTATAAGAAATTATTCATCCATTCGTAATAGGGAGCATATATATTTTCCCATTCTTTCATATGCTCGGTTTGTGTAATACCAGCATAGATAAGTGCAAATACATCTCGATATTCCTCTGTTAGAGAAAAAACAATATCTACTAACTTTTCAAGCCGCTTTGCAAAAGGCTCCTGTGTTGAAATACCATCTTTTATATCAGCAATAATTTTCTCAACCATAACTTTTGCGATGGCAGGCATAACTGAAAGCCGTGATGGGAAATAAAGATAAAATGTCCCTTGCGCAATACCTGCAGCTTTTACGATATCTGAAACCTTTGTCTTTTCAATTCCTTTTTCACGAAAAACTTCAATTGCAGCTTGAATAATTTTCTCTTCTTTTGACATGGAATCCCTCGCTTTTAGCCTGCTTATTTATTATGTTACAAAATAGCTGAAATAAAGTCAATGAAAAATGACTGACAGTCAGTCATTTATTTCGTGTATATATGTTTCTTGTTTAGGGAACTTTATTCGTGAAAGGATTTGATGAAAATGGAAGAGATAAAAATTGCGCAACTAAATCAGCAACAGCTTGAAAGAATTAATGAGCTAGAAAAGAACATTGGGGTGACCTTAGTAGCCTATGATTCTTCAACAATGTCATCACAGGGCTCGGGTGCCTTTGAGTCAAATAATAGTACTCACAGCAATCATCCATCATAATTACGAATAAAATGCCTTGCAGCAATGTGAGGTTTTTTTGTTTCACTTTAAAGAGTGGATAGGGGTTGGTTACAATGATGCAGGATTTCTATGCAGATTTACATATTCATATTGGACGCACTTCAAGTGGGCGTGCTGTTAAAATAACTGGCAGTAAAACGTTAACATTAGCAAGAATTTTAGAGAATTCAAGCGCAAGAAAGGGACTAGAGATTATCGGGATTATTGATTGTCATTCACCAGAAGTAATGGATGAAATGGCAAAGATGATAGAACAGGGCGAATTGAAGGAGCTGGAACAGGGAGGACTTCGTTTTCAAGAAACTACACTTATTCCAGGTTCTGAAATTGAGATTTATGATCAGCATTGCCTTGGACCCATCCATGTGCTTGCTTATTTTCCAACACTTTCGCTTATGAGGGAATTTTCAGACTGGATGTCTAATCATATGAAAAATATCCATTTAAGCTCTCAGCGAATTTATTGCGATGGGCGCACATTGCAGCAAAAGGTTCATGAATTAGGCGGTCTTTTTATTCCTGCCCATGTCTTCACACCATTTAAAAGTTTGTTCGGTAAAGGTGTACATCGTAGTTTAACAGAAGTTTTTGACCCTCAGCTTATAGATGCGATAGAGCTTGGGCTAAGCTCCAATACTGATATGGTGAGTAACATTAGAGAACTGCAAGCATATACATTTGTCAGCAATTCTGATGCACATTCACTTGGGAAAATTGCACGTGAGTATCAAAAATTGAGACTTTCTAATGCAAATTTTACAGAATTAAGGATGGCGCTTCATGAGCAACAAGGTCGAGCAGTAACAGCCAATTATGGTTTAAATCCTTTGCTTGGTAAATATCATCAAACCGTCTGTGCAAAATGTGGTGAGCAACTCAGCAACTCGACAATAATTTGTACAAACTGCGAAAGCACGCAAATTATAAAAGGGGTTGCAACACGCATAAAGGAGCTTTCAGAGCAAGGAACTGATAAACGTGCACGACCACCATATATTCACCAAGTACCACTAGACTTTATTCCAGGATTAGGGCCGAAAATGATGGAACGATTAGTACAAGCATTTGGTACAGAGATGAACATCTTGCATCGAGTTACGCTAGAACAACTCGAACAAATCGTGCCACATAAAATTGCCAAGATGATTGAATTAGCAAGAACGGGGCAATTGACAATCGAAGTTGGTGGTGGCGGCATTTATGGGAAGGTTCAGCTGGAATAAAAAAAGTTCATCACATAAGCGCAGTTCACTGATCCCCAAGGAGTCGCCCAGCCGGAACGAAGACTTGGCGTACATTTTAGCAAACGTCATCACAACTTTTGGTGATGACCACGAAAAAATAATTACGCTTTTTTAGCCTATTTCCATCTCCTGTATATTAAAATAGTAATTAGTAAAATTTGGAGGAGTGAGGGTGTGCAATCATCAAAGAAATTTCGGTTTTTAGCGGCTAGCATTCTGGCATGTCAATTAGTAGTACCAATAGGTGTAAATGCTGAGGAACAAAGAGACTACATAGCGCCAAGTTGGGTAGTTCAAGCAGATTATGTGGCACTGGGTGATTCCTTAGCACATGGTATGAATGAGGTTGGTATGATTGGGTTAGGTTACACGGATTTTGTTGCACAAGCTTTACAGCAAGATGGTTTAATTACGTCTTATAATAAGGGTTTTGCCAATTCAGGCTATACAACGAGTGATATATTAAAGGATATACAAAATAATGTGGAAAAGTCAGTGGTAGGATTCGGTTATCCAAGCGAGAAGGCAAAGGTTCGCACATCTATTAAAGAGGCTGAAATTATTACACTAACCGTTGGTGCCAATGATTTAATACCTATTTTAGAAGAGTCTCAGACAACAGGCATTAATGCAGCAATGATGCTAAAAGCTTCCCAGGGAGCAATAAAAAATATTGCTGCTATTTTAGAAGAAATAAAGAAGCTTAATCCGAATGCTCAAATTTATGTGATGGGCTATTATAATTCTTTTCCGTACTATAGTGAGGATGTACAGCAACAATTTAAAATGCTATTAAAAGTTATGAATGCAACGATAAAAACAACTGCTGAAAAAGCGGGTGCCATTTTTGTACCGACATACAATATTGTAGCAAAAGATGTTCCAAGCTATTTACCAAACCCTGATAATATTCATTTAAGTGAAGCAGGCTATTTAGCAGTAGCGAACGAGGCGTTTTTACCAGCGATTAAAACAAGTACGTTATGGGATGTATCAAAAACGATCCAAGCAAACATGATGGATAGTACAACGGTAAAAATAAGCTGGCAGGAAGCAAAGGATAATGTAGGTGTCACTAGTTACAAAGTATATGTAAACGGTAAGCTGACATTTACACAAGATGCTGCAATAAACGCTATAACTTTGAATAATTTAATAGCGAATACAGCATATACAGTAGCAATTAAAGCGGTTGATGCGGCTGGGAATGAAAGTGTTCAAAGTCCAACAGTTACTTTTACTACTGGAAGAACTTTAAGCTTTCCTGATATAGAAAAGCATTGGGCAGAGGGGTTTATATTGAATGCAGCTGAAGCGGGTATTATGAACGGTTATCCAGATGGTACGTTTAAGCCTGAGCAATTTTTAACTCGTGCAGAGGCCGTTTCGATGCTTGTTAGAAGTCTCGGTTTAACGACGAAGGAACAGGCACCATTTACAGACATTGCAAGCTATGATGTCGGAACTCAGTCAGAAATTGCAGCAGCTTATGCATATGGGCTAACTAAGGGGATGGATGGGACGTTTAACGCAGGGCTGCCAGTTACTCGCGCTCAACTAGCAGTAATGATTAATCGTGCTTACGTATATCAGCAAAAGAAACCTTATGTGGTGAAAGGGAAAGCTCCATTCTCAGATATTGCCTCTTATGATGAAGAAACAAAACATGCAATCACTATGTTGTATGAACAAGGTATTATTATAGGTAGTGAAGGGGGATTTTCACCCGAGGCTCCTACAAAACGTGGCCATGCAGCGAAAATATTTGTGAACTTTAATAGTCTATTAAAGAAATGAAATCATTCAAGGTAGAGGTTGTGAATAGAAACCTCTACCTTTAGGCGTTTGCATATGTTATTTTTATTGCGATGGATATCTAGTACAATTTAGGAGTTCCTCATTCAAAGTTTGGGATGATGTTTGTTGGAAAGTTTACCATATGGATCAGTTGATCTTCGTTACGGCTGGGGACTCCTTGGGGATTAGCGATTTAGAGGAACGAAGGCTAAAAGCATCACGTTTTGTGGTAACGCCTCCGTGACCAACAGCAACAACAAAAGCGGCTCATCGGACGCCCCCAGGAAGCTCTGCTCTGTACGAAAGCGAAGCGTCAGCAACAACAAATGTTTTAACTGTGCGAAAGCGAAGCGTCAGCAACAAATGTTTTAACTGTGCGAAAGCGAAGCGTCAGCAACAAAGCGCCCAGTCGAAACGGAAATCAACCGTTATGGCGAGAAACGAATTTAGAGTTGTAATAACGCTGGAGTGAAAATGGATCAAAGGAGAATGCGATGCTGTCATTTATTTTATCTGCGAAAAGATTGTTAGTAGGCATGTGGAAGTCATTCAAGCGTCCGCAGTTTCTATCTTTGTTTACAACGTTATTTTTTATCATTCTTTCAGGGACAATGTTTTATAAAGGAACGGAAGGATGGTATTGGATTGATGCCATGTATTTTGCAGTAGTGAGTTTAATTCCAACCGGTGTTGAGACGGGATTGTATCCTACTAGAAATTTTTTAAAGATATTTACGATGATTTATTTAATCGTTGGAACAGGCGTCATGTTTATTACGCTATTAATGCTCGGCAGATCAATAGTCGATTTTACAATTGAGGAAGAAAAGAAAGAACAAGCAATACAACGTCTGAAAAAATAAAAAAGCAGTTCAATAAATCTATAAGATTTACTGAACTGCTATTCTTTACTTATTTACGATAGTCTAGCAATAATGCCTTCTTCATCGTCTAAGACTAATTCGATTCCTGTTGAAAATGGATCACCATGTAGGACGTCTTTAATCCATACACGTAGTGCGCCAATCATTGCTGATGTATTGAACATCTCGACTTGACCATTCGTTTCAACTTCTGCACCGAAGCCCGCGTCATCATCGTATGTTAGTTCTACAAATACATCCTCAGGGCGAATGTTTTTATAGTAAGCCTGAGATAAGCAAATTGCATTAATTATATCTTGCTCATTAATTATTTGTGCCATTGTGCTTCCTCTTTACGCTTTTTATCTTTAAACATATTAACAATTTTTACAACTAGCATTATGATAACCATGATGGCTGCAACGTTAATTAATAAGCCTAAAATATTACCAAGCATACCCATACCACTGAAAAGACTTCCGAATAGTAAGCCAGCTAAGCCACCAAGCATTAAGCCTTTCATAAGACCGCCTGAGAAGAAGCCGCCTTTCTTAGCTGTTGAATCCGTTTTGTTTGTGCTTTTATTTGTTGTTGCATTATTTTGATCTTTAGATTTATCCTGAGATTTTTGGAAATTTGAGCTATTGTTATTATTATTGTTTGAGAAGCCTTTTTTACCTGACTTATAGGATTTAGCTTCTGCAGTTGGTGTATCTGAGATGAACAATGTTGCACCTACAGTTGCAAACATAAGTGTCGCTGCAAAAAGAGCGGCAAGAATTTTTTTCATTACTTACATTCCTCCAATATAATTTTTAGTTTTGTCATAAACTAATCTAATAGTAATTTTACATGAACCATCTCAAAAAATAAAATAAACGCTTTCATCAATTTATGTATATGCACAAATTTGAACAAGTAGTGACAATGCTAATCCAAATATTGGACATGCATTACGTATATCGTTAATTGTAGTGAGGTTGGACGTCCGCCACTAGTAGGAACGGAAATCAACCTCGAGTTAAGAGGATAAGCCTTAAAAAGGGTATATGGAAAGAAAGGAGTGAAACGATGATCTCAACATTATTACTATTAATTTCAATTTTTTTAATTTTTTATATAACGGAAAGAAGACGGTTTTTCAATGCAGTAGTTCTGGGCCTTGTAGGGTTGTTTATTTTAGGCAATGTACTTAGTCATCCTGTATTTCTCCCGAATGAGCAGGGGATTGTGTCGAAGATGGGTATAGTCGTAATACTTGGAAGTTTCCCGAGTATTATGTTTATTTTATCGATAGCTACGTTTTTTAATAGTAGAGTTTTACTTGAAAAAGAAGGACGTAAAGTACGAAATCTATTGTTAGCTGTTTTTGGTTTGAGTTTTTTTATTATGATGATTTGGTATGTATTTGTGATTTTTATGAATATCGAAAATGATCTTTGGCATATTCTTTTCTTCTATGGGTTCTTGGTTTTCGGTTATACAATGTTTTTATATACAAGCATAATGGCCTACGCTACTCTATATCATTTTACGCCTATCTTTTATGAGCCTAACTATATTATTGTGTTAGGGTCAGGGCTAATAGGAGATAAAGTACCGCCGCTTTTAGCTAGCCGTTTAGACGAGGCAGTAAAGCAGTTTAAAAAATATGATGAACGACCTTACATTATCGTCTCAGGTGGACAGGGAAGTGATGAAAAAGTATCAGAAGCATATGCTATGAAAAAATATATAGTTGACGAACATCAAATACTGTCTCAAAAAGTATTTATGGAAGATCAATCGACAAATACTGAGCAGAATATGGCATTCTCTAAAGAAATTATGGATAAACATGCTCAGGGGAAAAAATATCGATCCTTATTCGTAACGAATAATTTTCATGTTTTCCGTGCAAGTATTTATGCTAAAAAGGCGAAGCTTGATGCACAAGGTGTTGGTTCAAAGACAGCCTTTTATTATGTACCTAATGCATTTACTCGTGAATTTATTGGTTTATTAGAAATGTATAAATGGATTCATGTAACTGTCTTTTTGTTTATTACATTGTTTATTGGCTTAATATTGAGAGCATATGTGTAACCAATATAGAGCTGTCTTCCATATAATAGTGGCAAGGTGCATTTTTTTCATTCAGTAGAAGACTCCCACTTCAAGGTGGTGAAATGAATGCGGATGGGGCTCCTTTTTCAGAGTGTGTCTAAATACCTGCTGAAATAGGGGGACTCAGTCTAAGAGTGCCACTTCCTGTGGCAATTAATCTGTGCGAAAGCGAAGTGTTAACGTAGCGACAGCAACAAATGTTTTCTGTGCGAAAGCGCAGTGCAAAGTAGCGACAGCAACAATTATGCCAAGGTGAAATTGATAGTAGTGTGCGAGGGGGGAAACGAATGTATGGGCAATTTTTAGCAAAAAAAAATAAAGAGCGAATAGGGTCCCTACAAAAGCTCGCGCAAACACAAGATACGTGTTTTGCGCAAAACATTGATTTGATAGCAGTCAAAGAAGTACAGTTAGCAGCCTTGCACAAAATTGTATATCAAGTTGTGCAGGGGCTATTGAAAAAAAAACAACAACGACATTTACAAATTATTCATCCAGAACAGACACAGTCAGTACAGGAGAATGTGCTAACGCTTTTAGCTGAATATGATGATTTACTGCGTGAAGCAATTCCACTCCCTATTTATATTTTCATTTGGCAAATTTCTTCATTGGAGAAGTTAGCTAATTGCGTTGAGGTTGTTGATGATGTACTTGATATATTGGAATGGTATTTTATTCATCAAAATGAGCAAGTTGAAGCATTTGACGAAGAAGATCTTGATCATGAAGTAATCATTGACTTATACAAAGATGCCATCGAGGAACAGGATGCGGATGTACAGTTTCAACTTGGTGAATATTATAGTGCAATCGACGGGACATATTTCCAACCAGAAAAGTCCGTGAAGTGGTTCGAGTTAGCAGCATCACAAGATAATGCTGATGCACAATATGCACTAGGTAATTTTCACTTTGAAGGTATAGGTGTAGAAGAAAACTATAACATGGCTTTTTCGCTGTACGAGGCTGCAGCAAAGCAAGGGCATCCAGATGCCGCGAATAATTTAGCGGATATGTATTTTAACGGTGAGGGAGTGCCAGAAAATTTGGTACTTGCGAAGAAGTGGTTCGAATTTGCCGCACAACAAGGTGTGGCAGAGGCCATGTTTACACTCGGAATTATATACGAGCAGGGATTAGGAGTCGACAAAGACGAGGCGCAAGCTTGTAGCTATTATAAAAAATCTGCTGAAGTAGGCTATGTTGAGGCACAATATAGGCTTGGAGGTATCTATCTAGAGGGTCGGTTAGGGCAACCGAAAGATGTGAACCGTGGATTATATTGGTATGAAAGAGCAGCAAAGCAATATCATGTCGATGCCTTTTATGATTTGGGCTTTATTTGGAGCAAAGGGTTAACAGGTATACGGAATATTGAAAAAGGTATTCATTGGTTTAAACAGGCCGCCCTTCAAGGTGATTCGGAAGCAAAATTACAACTAGGGCACATATACAATAAAGGAGAAGGAATAGCTAGAAATATTAAAGAGGCTATAAAATGGTATGGACTTGCAGCAGATGCAGGAAGTGCGGAGGCGGCAATTTTACTGCAAGAATTGAAAGGAAAGTAAGTATTTTTTATTAAAAAGTAATAGGTTTTTAGAATTAATTATCGCTATTTGTTGAATGGATAATAAGTTTCAATTCAGGTGCGATAGATAGGTATATATTATCAGTTGTGATTGGTGGTAAAAATATCAATATAATAAAGTGGTATTACCTCGAACTAAAACAAAGGAAAAATAAGCATAAAAAAAACAGAGATGATGTCAATTGGCTACCCAAAAGTATTGTGGTAGCTTTTTTTCTGTTTTAGATAATAAGTAAGACAACAGGTACTTTTTGTTCAATTAATGGTAAAAAATGTATATTTGAAAATTGACAGCTATTTATAAAATGTATAAGGTATATGAGGGATTTTGAAAGGTAGTTAGTAGCGATAGCTAATTATAAAGTTACCATTTTTAGTTGATTGTAGCCCGTAACAAAAGACAGAGTCACAGGTAATATATATATAAATATCCTGAGGGTGTTCTCACTAAAAGTTAGGGATGACAATTCCACAGGAAGGCGCCTAGCCCGAATGGAAATCAATTCTACTTTATGGTGATGTTTTTTTATTTTTTAGTGAATGGAATTAAATTTTTCTCAGCTTTTAAAAGTACACGGCATGAAAGAGGGTAAATGTGTGATTTTTCAAAAACAGAGAAAGACAACGGCGTTAGATTTAGAGCAATACATTGTAAAAATGGATATAGCGAATCGCCATTCAATAAAAAAGCAAATTGATTTGCTTAAATTGACGAAGCGGGATTTACAATATTTAAAAGCCTTTCAACCTTTTGTAGAAGGCAATATTGATAACATTGTTAATCGATTTTATGAAATGATTGTAACTGAACGTACTCTAGTAGATATTATTAATAAACATAGTTCTGTAGAGAAGCTGAAAATTACTTTAAGACGTCATATTATTGAAATGTTTAATGGTACGATTGATGATGATTTTTATCAAAGAAGAGTTAAAATTGCTAAAGTACATGTACATATCGGGCTTAAAACACAATGGTATATTTGTGCTTTTCAAGATTTAACGGCATCATTTATTGACTTAGTTGAAGAACATGTTCATCATCCAATGGATCAACTTAATACAATTAGGGCTATCTCGAAAATATCTAATTTTGAGCAACAGTTAGTTTTAGAGGCTTTTGAGCATACCATTGAGCAACTTCATGAAAAAATAGAACGTAGAAAAGAAGTAATAGAGAAAAAGATCGTAGCGTCTTCGGAAGGTCTTGCCACAATATCATTGGAAACAAACAACTCGTTTTATCGCTTAAGCGAACAATCGGATGAAATTAAACAACTGGCAAAAAAATCACTTCAAGTGTCGACTATGGCTGAGAGTCAGGCATTAGAGGGTCGTGAACGATTAAAGAATCAATCGCAAAATATGAGTAATATTATTAACTCGCTTGATGGTATAGCGGAAAATATTACACAGTTGGCAGATATGTCAAGGGAAATGGAATCGATTATGAATGTTGTGACAAATATTGCTAATCAAACAAACTTGTTGGCTTTAAATGCGGCAATAGAAGCGGCTCGCGCTGGAGAAGCGGGTAAAGGCTTTAGTGTTGTTGCAGATGAAGTGAGAAAGCTATCGATTCAAACAAAGGAATCTGTCACATCGGTTGCGACTTTACTACATAAAACGAATGAGCGGACTGATAAACTTGTTCACTCGCTTAGTAATATTCAAGAAGAGGTAACTTCTGGTGAGGAAAATATGGTTCAAACGGAAGGTCAATTTACTAACATATTGGACGCTATGACCGAAGCCAAAGAACAAAATGGACAGATGGAAAAAGAAGTACAAGCAATAGTAGAAGTACTAAGTCAATTAGGTATTGCTTTTAATGAAGTGAAAAATTCCGCTGAAGAACTAGCTAGTTTTGCACAAAATTTAAATTAATGAAGTGAAAAGCTATAAATAACACTATATCAACTATTAATATATACGATCCGCTAGGTAGATAAAAGATACCGGTGAAAATATGCTGTTAAATTCAATATATACTAATTGAACATAGAAAAAAATGGAGCTATCCCATGTGCTGGATAGCTCCATTTTTGCTAAATTTGTAAAGGGTTTAACGTAATTTTCGATAAAAAAAGTTTATACTGAAATTAAGAACTAAAAATAGGGGCGGTTAATATGAAAACAGTTGTTGTATTAGGTGGCGGAATTACGGGTTTGTGTACGATGCATTATTTACAACGCCAAGTTCAGGAGAAAAACTTACATGTAAAGCTTGTACTCGTTGAAAAAAATACATACCTTGGTGGCAAGCTTCATTCTGCATATGAACAAGGCTTTATCTTGGAAACAGGTGCTGATTCTATAGTAGCGCGTCATAAAGGTGTTATGGAATTAGTAGAAGAACTTAATTTTGAACAAAATCTTGTGTATAACGAAACGGGTGTTTCGTATATTTACACAAATAATGAGCTACATGCTATCCCAGCGGATTCAACGTTTGGTATTCCTATGAGCTTACAATCTCTTGAGGAAAGCACGCTTGTATCAGAGCAAGGTAAAAAAGAAGCATTAACGGATTTAACCATGCCAAATGAAGGGTTTACTAAGGAAAGTTCGATTGGGGAATTTCTAACGTACTATTTAGGTGAGGAGCTTGTTCAAAACCAAATAGCGCCCGTACTTGCAGGTGTATATTCGGGAGATTTAAATCAACTTTCAATTGCTTCCACTTTACCGTATTTAATCGATTACAAAAACGATTACGGTAGTATTATTAAAGGCTTTGATGCAAACAGGGAACAATTTTTGAAAGCCGCTAATAAAAAATTTATTTCATTTAAAAATGGTTTATCATCACTAATTGATCGACTTGAAGAAACATTAACGGATGTAGAAATTATAAAAGGGATTGCCACTACAAGTGTTAAAAAGCAGGAGAATCAGTACTCCGTTACATTAGCAAGCGGTAAAATAATTGAAGCAAATCATGTTGTCATGGCACTGCCAAATGAAGCGGTACAAAGCTTAGTGCAGGATGAATCTTTGAACGGCTATTTTGAACAATTCAATACTGCATCCGCCATTACGATTTACTTAGGGTTTGATGTACCCGATAATAGATTACCGGCGGATGGAACAGGCTATATTGCGTCACATAATTCAGATGTTATTTGTAATGCAGCAACGTGGACAAGTCGCAAGTGGAAACACACGTCAGCAGAAGGAAAATTACTAGTTCGACTTTTTTATAAGAGCATTAACCCTGAGTATGAGAGATTGCGTTTGATGTCAGATGAAGAGTTAGCAGCGGTTGCTCTAGAGGATGTAAGAAAAAGCTTGGGTATTGAGGAAACACCAACAATTGTGGATGTGACAAAATGGATCGACCAAATGCCAAAATATGATTTGGCACATCGTGAAGCGTTGCAAGGTCTCGTACAAGAGCTTGAGAAAAACTATCCGAATTTATCAATAGCGGGGTGCTCTTATTTCGGAGTAGGCATAGGTGCGTGTATTCAAAATGGTAAAAAAATTGGTGAGGAGCTTGCTGAAAAACTATCGTAATTGTTTGATTTAAATCAAAATCTGGTATTTTTCGTGAAGTTTTACCTCTGTTCTGTGAAATAGTCTTGACTCAATCGTTCGTAAACGATATGATTCTTTTAATTATTTAAAAAATTCATACAACATTCTTATCAAGAGAAGCTGAGGGACTGGCCCTATGAAGCTTCAGCAACCAACTTATTGTCAGGTGCTAAATCCAGAGGACCATAGTGTCGAAGATGAGAAGGAAAAAACAATGACGAAACGTTAAAGCCTTCTTTTTTTGTAAAAGAAGGCTTTTTTATTTTAACTTCTTTCAGCGGGTACCAAATATCCACTGAAAGAAGTTAAAGCCTCCGGCGGTTGTCACGGAATCGGAAAGGAGTGCTTTGGGGATGTTAGCCTAAAACCATCGCACCCATGCGATAATGGCTAACTGACCTGCATCGGTAAAAACGCCACCTCCTGTGGCATTACCGAAATGACCGACATCGTGTCGGCCCTCGTGCAGGCCTAAGCACAAAGCCGATTCCGGATGCAATTATGCCGAGGCATAATTGATAAATAAAGGAAGAGAGGCTAGTTTTATGGGATTGCTTGAAAGGTTAAAAACGCATGTTCTTACAGCAGATGGTGCAATTGGTACAGTTTTATACGGCTATGGCTTGGAGTATTGCCACGAGGAAATGAATATACAAAGACCTGAATTAATTGAAAAGATTCATAGAGAGTATATAGCGGCAGGTGCCGATATTATTCAAACGAACACTTACGGAGCTAATGCCATAAAATTAGCCCGCTATGGATTAGAATCTCGTGTGCAGCAGTTTAACGAAGCTGCTATAACGATTGCAAAACGAGCAGCGGCAGATGGTGGACAATTTGTCTTAGGTACTATTGGGGGAATCCGTGGTATTCGAAAAAGCGATGCAACGTTAGAGGAAATCTTAGCAACAGTTGATGAGCAGGCAACCGTTTTACTTGCAGGAAATCCAGATGGTCTTTTACTGGAGACATATTATGATTTTGAAGAGTTAACAGCGACTTTAGGAATGCTACGAGCTAAAACGAAATTACCGATTATTGCTCAAATTTCTATGCACGAACCAGGGATTTTACAAAATGGAATGAGCTTAAATAACGCTTTACATGAACTTGAAGCGCTAGGTGCTGATCTCGTAGGTGTTAACTGTCGCTTAGGTCCCCACCATACAATACAAGCATTTGAAGTTGTAGAGCTTCCTAAGAAAGCATTTATGTCAGCGTATCCGAATGCGTCTCTTCTTGATGTAGAGGATGGCCGTGTCGTTTATGAGTCGGAGGCAGATTATTTTGGTCGAGCAGCTGTAGAGCTTCGTGATCAGGGGGTACGTTTAATTGGTGGTTGTTGTGGTACGACACCAAAGCATATTGCTGCAGCGAAAAAGTACTTAGAGGAGTTATCCCCAGTCGAAGAAAAGTATGCAAAGCCAGAAAAAGTAGAGATTGTCCGTGAGGCTGAGCCAGCAAATTACGAACCATTACATGTAAAAGTAAAACGTGAACGCTCCGTTATAGTGGAGTTAGATACACCAAGACATTTAGAAATTGAAGGCTTTATTGCAGGAGCAAGAAAAATATATGAGGCGGGCGCAGATGTAGTCATGATGGCAGATAATTCACTTGCTTCCCCAAGGATTAGTAATGTCGCAATGGGTGCCTTACTGAAAGAAACACACGGGGTACGACCGTTAACTCATATAACATGCCGGGATCGTAATTTAATTGGACTTCAATCACATTTAATGGGATTAAATGCACTAGGCATTCACGATATTTTAGCAGTGACTGGAGATCCGACGAAGGTGGGCGATTTTCCAGGGGCCACAAGCGTTTATGACGTATCTTCAATGGAGCTAATCCAATTAATAAAACAGTTAAATGAAGGTGTATCTTTCTCGGGGAAACCACTTCGTAAAAAGGCGAATTTCTCTGTAGCGGCAGCCTTTAATCCTAATGTACGTGTACTAGATCGCGCGGTATCTCGATTAGAGAAGAAAATTGAATATGGCGCAGATTATTTTATTTCGCAGCCTGTTTATACAAAGGAAAAAATCGTGGAAATTTACGACGCGACAAAGCATTTAGAAACACCAATTTATATAGGCATTATGCCAGTAACGAGCTATAAAAGTGCGGAGTTTTTACATCATGAAGTGCCAGGTATCAAACTATCCGATGATGTGTTAACCCGTATGAAGGAATGTGGCGATGATAAAGAACGCGCAACACTAGAAGGAATTGCAATTGCTAAGGAATTAGTAGAAGTAGCAGCGGAATATTTCAATGGTATTTACCTCATCACACCATTTTTACGCTATGACATGACACTAGAATTGATGAAATTTATTGAGCAATTGGATGAACAGAAAAAAGGGGTAAGTATAAATGGCTAAGCACTTGATTGAAGAACAACTAGAGAAACGAATTTTAATTCTTGATGGCGCAATGGGTACAATGCTACAAAATGAAAATTTATCAGCAGAGGATTTTGGCGGCGAGGAATATGATGGCTGTAATGAAAATCTCGTGCTAACTAGACCAGATGTGCTTGAAAAAATTCATAGAAAATATTTAGAAGCTGGAGCAGATATTATTTGTACAAATACATTTGGAAGTACACCACTTGTATTAAATGAATATGATCTTGGTGCGAAGGCAGAAGAAATCAATACACGTGCTGTGGAAATTGCACGCAAAGTAGTAGATGAGTTTTCTACATCCGATTGGCCACGTTTTGTAGCGGGGGCTATGGGACCAACTACAAAAACCTTGTCAGTTACAGGTGGTATTACATTTGATGAGTTAGAGGAAAACTTCTATGTTCAGGCCAAGGCATTAATCGAAGCCGGAGCCGACGTTCTGTTGCTAGAAACTAGTCAGGATATGTTGAATGTTAAGGCAGGAACATTGGGGGTATCTCGTGCTTTTAAGGCAACTGAAAAAGAGCTGCCTGTGATGATATCGGGAACAATTGAACCGATGGGAACAACATTGGCCGGTCAAACAATTGATGCTTTTTATATTTCCATCGAGCATATTAAGCCATTATCAGTTGGCTTAAACTGTGCAACTGGACCAGAGTTTATGACGGATCATATCCGTTCACTAGCAGAGCTTTCAACAGGCTATATTAGCTGTTACCCGAATGCAGGCTTACCTGACGAGGAAGGTTGCTACCATGAGTCACCTGAATCGCTGTCACAAAAGCTAAAAGGCTTTGCAGAAAAGGGGTGGCTAAATATTATCGGAGGCTGCTGTGGTACAACCCCAGCACATATTGCTGCTATTCGAGAAGTGCTAAAGGACCAAAAGCCTCGTCAATTACCAGATGCCACACATGGTCATGTAGTTTCTGGTATCGAGCCATTGGTGTATGACGATTCTATGCGTCCGTTATTTATTGGTGAACGGACAAATGTAATCGGTTCTCGTAAGTTTAAAAATTTAATTATTGACGGGAAGTTTGAGGAAGCTGCAGAAATCGCGCGTGCCCAGGTGAAAAATGGAGCACATGTTATCGATATTTGTTTAGCAAACCCTGACCGCGATGAACTAGAAGATATGCGTGGCTTTATGCAGGAGGTTGTAAAAAAAGTAAAAGTACCTCTTGTAATTGACTCGACAGATGAAAAAGTAATTGAGGAAGCACTTAAGTTTTCTCAAGGGAAAGCGATTATTAACTCTATAAACCTAGAGGATGGCGAGGAGCGCTTTGACGCAGTTTTACCGCTAGTGAAAAAATATGGTGCTTCTTTAGTAGTGGGGACAATTGATGAGCAAGGCATGGCGGTTGATCGACAGCGTAAGCTTGAGATTGCTGAACGTTCCTATAAATTGTTAACAGAAAAGTGGGGTATTGCTCCTGAAGATATTATCTTTGACCCATTAATGTTCCCAGTAGGAACGGGAGATGAGCAGTATATTGGTTCAGCACTTGAAACGGTAGAAGGAATTCGCCTGATTAAAGAAAAAATGCCACGTACATTAACGGTACTTGGTGTTAGTAATATTTCGTTCGGATTGCCACCAGTAGGTCGTGAAGTATTAAATGCCGTATATTTATATCACTGTACACAGGCTGGATTAGATTATGCAATTGTGAATACGGAGAAGCTAGAACGTTATGCATCCATTCCTGAGGAGGAAATTAAGCTAGCCAATGATTTACTCTTCCATACAAATGATGAAACATTAGCTGTTTTCACGGATTTCTATCGTGATAAAAAGAAGGAAAAAACAGAGGCAGATATTCCAAAAACAGTAGAAGGTCGTTTAGCTTACTATATTTTAGAAGGTACAAAGGAAGGGCTTATTGAGGATCTAGATGCTGCTCGTGAAATTTTTGAAACACCGCTTGATATTATTAATGGACCATTAATGGACGGAATGGCAGAGGTTGGCCGTTTATTTAACGATAATCAGCTCATCGTAGCGGAGGTATTACAATCAGCAGGGGTTATGAAGGCAGCAGTGGCACATTTAGAGCAATTCATGGAGAAAAATGAAGAGAGTGCTGGCAAGGGGAAAATGGTACTTGCTACTGTAAAAGGCGATGTGCATGATATTGGGAAAAACCTTGTCGATATTATTTTAAGTAATAATGGCTATAAGGTAATTGATCTTGGCATTAAAGTAACACCTGCTCAGTTAATAGAAACGATTCGTAAGGAGAAGCCAGATTTCGTCGGGCTTTCAGGCTTACTTGTAAAATCAGCACAGCAAATGGTTATTACAGCTCAAGATTTCAAGGAAGCGGGTATTGATGTTCCTATTTTAGTAGGGGGAGCGGCATTATCTCGTCGCTTTACTGAAACAAAAATCGCCGGCGAATATAATGGTCCTGTCATTTATTCAAAGGATGCGATGCAAGGATTAGAGCAAGTAAATCGGTTAATGGGGAAAGGTACACGTGCGGATTTCTTAGTTGAAATTGAGGAATCTCGCAAAAAACGCTTAGAGGCAGACGAAAAAAGAGCAGCTCGCCCGGCTAAAGAAGTAACTGTTAAGCCTGTACGCACGGTAAAGGGAGCTTCTGTCTTTCTTCCGGCTGATTTGCGACGCCATGTAAAGAGAGATTATGCGGTTTCGCATTTATATCCATATGTTAATATGCGGACATTACTTGGACATCACCTAGGCTTAAAAGGTCAAGTACAGCAATTGCTTGATGCTGGCGATGCAAGGGCAACAGAGTTAAAAGATTTAGTCGACGATTATTTACAAAGTGATTTATTGAAGCCTTCGGGTGTGTATCAGTTTTTCCCTGCACAAGCCGATGGGGATGATGTAGTTGTTTATGATCCAGCAGATAGCAAAACAGAAATTGAACGATTTACCTTCCCGCGTCAGCAAGTTGAACCGTTTTTATGTCTTGCAGATTTCCTGAAAACAGTTGAAAGCGGTGAAATGGACTATATTTCCTTAATGGTAGTAACAGCTGGACAAGGGGTTATGACGAAAGCTCGTCAGCTAAAAGAGGAAGGGAAATTCCTTGAAAGTCATGCATTACAATCTACAGCACTTGAGCTTGCGGAAGGCTTTGCGGAGCGTATGCACCAAGAAATTCGTGATCAATGGGGCTTCTCGGATAAGACAGATTTTACAATGCGTGATCGTTTCGCCGCAAAATATCAAGGGCAGCGTTTTTCATTTGGCTATCCTGCATGTCCGAACTTGGAGGATCAAGAGAAATTGTTTGGCTTATTAAAACCAGAAGACATTGGTGTGCATTTAACGGAAGGCTTTATGATGGAGCCTGAAGCTTCTGTTTCAGCAATAGTCTTTGCACATCCAGATGCTCGGTATTTTAATGTGTAATGCTAGGAAAAGTGTTATAACTTTATGTAAAGAGGTTAAAGCCGCGGCATAATTGAAGTAGGACGTGAGCATGATGATTCGATTAATGGAAGAGAAAGATTTACCTGGTGTTTTAGATATTTACAATGACATTATTTTAACGAGCAAAGCCGTTTATCGATATGAAACTCAATCGTTAGAAGAAAAAAGACGATGGTTCAAGGACCAGCAAGCAATCGGTAATCCACTGCTAGTCTTTGACGTCAATGGCACAGTAGCCGGCTTTGCAACATATAGTCAGTTCCGTCCATATCCAGGCTATAAGCACACAATGGAGCACTCTGTATATGTGCATAAAGATCATTATCAAAAGGGAATAGCTATCCAATTAATGTATGAGCTTATTCGAATTGCTAAAGAGCAAGATGTGAAAACACTCGTAGCGGGCATTGATGGTGAAAATATCGGGAGCATAAAAGTACATGAAAAACTAGGTTTCGAATATGCGGGGACAATAAAAAACGCAGGCTACAAATTTGGACAGTGGCTAGATCTTGTATTTTATCAGCTACAGTTAACTGGACCAAAAGTGTAGAAAGTATTCGACATGACATATCTTTTCAGCTTGCCTACTCATATCAATGCCACATTCTTATCACCAAAAGTTGAAGATGAAATACGCGTTGTATAATAGGTTGATTTGAGTGTAGGCTGGGCGCCCAGGAAGCTTTGCTCTGTGCGAAAGCGTAGCGACAGCAACAACAAATGTTTTAACTGTGCGAAAGCGTAGCGACAGCAACAACAAATGTTTTAACTGTGCGAAAGCGTAGCGACAGCAACAAAGCGCCCAGCCGGAACGGAAATCAACTCCACTTTATAGTGATGAGCCATATTAATTTATATTTATTCCTTTGTACACATTATAAAAGGATATGACAAATGTCATATCCTTTTTATGATGTTTGCTTCTGTTGCATGATTGTACTCTTGTTTTATGATGAGGTCATAAGAAAAAAAGGAAACGAGGGAGTAAATATAATGGCAACAGATAAAGAAAAAACAAAAAAACTGCGCCAAGATGTAGCACCATTTGCGAAATCTGATACGGCTAAAAGTATCTTTCAAATGGTTAATACGATTATACCTTTAATTGCCCTTTGGGTAGCTGGCTATATGTTAGTGGATGTTTCACCATGGTTAACAGTTGGGTTAAGTGTAATTTCTGCTGGATTTGTCGTACGAACTTTTATTATTTTCCATGATTGTACACACGGCTCATTTTTCAAAAGTAAAAAAGCAAACGACTGGGTTGGTTTTGTAACTGGGGTGTTAACATCATTCCCATATGAAAAATGGAAACGTGAGCATACAATTCACCACGCAACTAGCTCGAACTTAGATAAGCGTGGTATCGGTGATATTGATATGATGACAGTGGAAGAATTTATACAAGCATCTAAAGGGCAACGTTTATGGTATCGTTTTTACCGTAATCCATTCGTAATGTTTGGCTTAGGTCCACTGTTTATGGTGTTAATTTTAAACCGTCGTAATCGAAATGATGCTAAACAGAAAGAACGTATTAATACGTATTTAACAAATGTAGCCATCGTAGGAATCTGTGCAGCCTTAATTTTCTTTATGGGATGGCAAGCATTTTTATTAGTGCATGTAGTAACATTGTTTGTGGCTGCTTCTCTTGGCATTTGGTTATTTTTTATCCAACATACGTATGAAGATTCTTATTTTGAGCATGACTCAGAGTGGGATTATGTAAAGGCTGCTGTTGAAGGTAGCTCGTATTATAAATTACCAAAGCTATTACAATGGGTTACAGGCAATATTGGTTTCCACCATGTACACCATTTAGCTCCTCGTGTACCGAACTATAATCTTGAAAAGGCGCATAATGACATACCGCCATTACACACTGCAACGACAATTACGTTACGTACAAGCTTAGAATCATTACGCTACAAGTTGTATGATGAAGAGCAAGGCAAGTTTGTAACCTTTAAAGACGTTAATGAAATAATTAAGCGAAAAGAAAGAGGCAGTTTAGCTGCTTAGTAAAATTTTTCAGCCATCTCTTCTAAGGGATGGCTGTTTTACGTAAACATTGTACAACAGGCTCAGTAAACATCATGTGGAGGCATAAAATAAATTTTCTTGTTATAATGAGGGAAAAGTAGGAAAGAGCGTGAGATTATGTTGAGGAAATGGCAAAGTATTATTCCGAATAGTCCAATGCTCAGTATATATTTATGGATTATTTTCTGTTTCCTACCGTTTTTCTTCATTTTTAGAAAATCATCTTATCTAGAAATATCAATTGGCATTACATTTTTAATGCTATATTTTATTTTCTACCGATTTTCCATGAATTCGAAAAACGGTCTTGTTTATATGTGGATTAGCTTTGAAATGGTTATTAATATCGTTATGACGATATTGTATGGTTATGTGTATTTATCAATTTTCACAGCTTTCTTTATTGGAAATCTTCGTAAACCGGTTGGCTTCTTTATTATATACGGTCTACATATTGGCTTTACGGTTATTTCTACAGGTGTTGGCTTTTTTGTTGAGCTACAGTTATTTTTATCACAACTACCATTTGTTGTTTTAACAATTTTAGCGGTTGTGCTTCTCCCACTAACGATTTATTCAAAAAATAAACGCGAAAATTTAGAAGGTCAGCTTGAGACTGCTAATGAACGAATAGCTGAGTTAATTGTTTTTGAAGAACGCCAACGTATTGCTCGGGATTTACATGATACGCTCGGTCAAAAGTTGTCGATGATAGGCTTAAAAAGCGACTTAGCTTCAAGATTAATTGAACGTGATCCACAGCAGGCTCTAACAGAGATTAAGGATATTCGTCAAACGGCGAGTATCGCATTAAAAGAAGTACGTGAATTAGTATCGGGTATGCGAACGGCTAGGTTTGAGGACGAACTTTTGCGTATTGCCCAAATATTAAAGGCTGCTGAAATGGAATTTGTATTTGATGGTGATAAAGATGCATTACAAGTTCCACCGCTTGTAGAAAATGTATTATCCATGTGCTTAAAAGAGGCAGTCAATAATGTCGTTAAACATAGTGGTGCTACAAAATGCGAAATTGCCTTCCATCAAAATTTTAAGGAAGTATATTTAGTTGTTCGTGATAATGGGCAAGGAATCACCAAAAAACAAGCATGGAAAACGGGTAACGGATTAAAGGGAATGCGAGAACGGTTAGAGTTTATAAACGGTTCTTTTAAAATCGAAAGTGAAGAGGGCACTACATTAACAGTGTCGATTCCAGTGGCGATTACGCATCAGAAGGTCAAAGAAAATCTGAAGAACATATAGAAATGAGGACTGTGACATGATACGAATTGTAATTGCTGAAGATCAGGGTATGCTATTAGGCGCACTCCGTTCATTACTTAGTATGGAGGATGATATGGAGGTCGTCGGCTTAGCAAAAAATGGTGAGGAAGCATTGGCGCTTGTTGAAGAGCATCAGCCTGATATTTGTATTATGGATATTGAAATGCCAGTAAAAACTGGATTGGATGCTGCCGAGGAACTGCATGCCTCAGGTTCTAATTGTAAAGTGATTATATTAACGACATTTGCAAGGCCAGGTTATTTTGAGCGTGCAAGAAAAGCCAGCGTTCGTGGCTATTTACTAAAGGATAGTCCGATAGAAGAATTGGCCAGTGCCATTCGGACAATTATGGACGGCAGAAGAATATATGCGCCTGAACTCGTTGATTTTGTCTATGAGGATGATAGTGAAAATCCTTTAACTGACCGCGAGAGCCAGGTACTGACACTTGTTGCAGAGGGCAAGACGACAAAAGAAATTGCTGCAGAATTGTTTTTATCAGCAGGAACTGTCCGCAACTATATCTCCACTATTTTAGAAAAATTAAATGTTGGAAATCGTATTGAAGCCATCGCTCGTTTTAAGGAAAAAGGGTGGAATAAGTAGTAATACACTTATACTAAGAAAAAAATAAGAAAAAAATAGACAAAAGGCATTGAATAATTAAAATTCAGTGCCTTTTGTCATTATAAAAGAATAATTGATATTGTATATTTTAACTACTAATGATAATATTTAGTAAAAGTAAAACGTTTTAATGGGAAGGATGGAAATGATTATGAAAAAAATTTCAAAAATTACTTCAATAGCTTTTTTAGCAACAACATTTGTCGTGACAAGCGCAAATCCTTCAGCCGTTTTGGCTGCAAGCAACGATATAGTTGAGACAGATTCATCTATCCCATTAGAAAGTAGTATGGATCAAGCTGTTCAGGCAGCATTAGTTGGACCTGAAATCAAAAAACTAAATGTACTAGGTCATGAATTTAATGTAAAACCTGTTTCTATTTCGAAAATGGATCATCTAACAGTTGTAAATGGGCAAATATCCCATCACTTAAGCTGGCGTCCAGATGATCAGCTATACTATCGCATTGAAAAAGAAAACGGAGAAGTAAAACAAGTGGAGATCAAAATTGATCGAGGCGGATGGACAAGTTTATCTGCTCCGTTTATTGCTACATTAGCGCAAAAAAATGATATCCCGATTACGCTAGAAATGATCCAAGAGCTTGGGCAAAAATTAGGTAGTCTTATTGATGGTAAATGGGAGTATGCAGCAGAAGCCATTGTTTCTACCATTGCTTTACATGTTGAATAATATAAAACTTTAATCAGTGGGGCTTTTCATCACCCTCACTGATTATTTTTATTACACGTTTTCAATATATTTCCGATAAATGGAATTTTACTTGCGAGAACAACAGATAAACTGAGAATCTGAAATAAATCAGTAAGTGAGGGAAGCGGTTTAGTGTTTGCCTGTGGAAAGTACGTTCTTGAAAGAATAAAGCCAGAAGCTTAATCAATTAAGCTTCTGGCTTCATTATGTTAGACCTTATTTTTTACGTTTTGTTAAACGTCCAAGAACGAATGCACCTGCTGCTACAGCGAGGACTGTGTTCGTTTTTTTCGTAAATACTTGTTTTGTAACAAGATTAAGATTTTGAGGACGCTCCGCTAAACGGCGCATAAAGTAGCCGTACCAATCTTCGCCGAATGGTACATATACACAGAAGTTATAGCCTTCTTTTGCAAGCTCTTTTTGCAAATCTGTACGGAAGCCGTAAAGCATTTGGAATTCGAATTTATCTAGTGGAATATTATTGTCCTCTACAAAGCGTTTTACGTGTGCAATAACATTATGGTCATGTGTTGCGATGGACGTAAATTTACCATGTAGTAAATGATATTCAATTAACTCAATGAAATTTAAATCAATATCTAATTTATCTTGGAAAGCAACCTCTACAGGCTCCTTATAAGCACCTTTTACGATACGAAGGCGATAGTCCTGGAATTTTTCAATATCGTCTTTTGCACGGTAAAAATAAGATTGGATAACAGTACCCACATTATTAAACGTTTTGGAAAGCTCTTCAACCATATCGAAAGAAGTTTGTAAACGATCATAGTCTTCCATGTCAAAGTTTACGAATATATCATATGCTGCTGCTTTTTCTACAATTTCATATAAGTTGTCGTAGCAAAAATCAACATCAATATCTAAACCTAATTGAGATGGCTTTAACGAAATATGCGCATCAACGCTATTTTCGTGAATAGCCTCGATAACAGCAAGGATTTGTTCTTTAGCTTTTGTTGCTTCTTCTTCGGTTGAAACAAATTCCCCTAAATTATCTACTGTACAAGAGATATTATGCGCGTTTAGCTCTTTGATACTAGCAATCGTTTCTTCAATATTTGTACCAGCTACTACACTTTGTGCTCCTAATTTTAGGCCATATTTTTTTGCAGTACTATTTAATAGTTGGTTTTCAGATAAATGGATGAAAAAATCGCGTAATAACATGGTCATTCTCCTCACTGCTGCATTTTTCTTTTTATTATAACATAATTTAGAAAATATATATTGTTTTTAATATAACGATTATTTCGTTTCAAGAACTTGCATGCGTTCATTAAAAAGTGCAGGATAACTTAAAAAACCAATCATTATGCTTGATAATGTCGCTGCTGTTAGCAGGGCGAAAATGATTAATAGTTGGAATTGCACCGCATGAATAGGGTCTGCTCCACCGATTATTTGGCCACTCATCATACCTGGTAATTGAACAAGACCAATTGTTTTTTGGCTTTCAATCGTAGGAATCATACTTGCTTTTATCGCCTGCATTAGCTGTCGATGAATAGCCTGTTTTGGTGTGCCGCCAAGCGATAATATTAACTCAATTTCGTTCTGATGACTTGCAATTTCTGATGTAAAACGATTTAAAAACAGTACTGATAATACCATTGAATTACCAATCATCATGCCGCTAATTGGAATAATATATTGCGCTGTTGATGGTACAATATCAAAACCAAGCAATACCCCTTGTGTAACACATTCAACGGTAATGAGAGTTACTGCTATTTTCCATGTAATGCCTTTAATGCCTTTCCCTTTTTTACGAGCATTGAGTGTTGCTGCTAAAATCATTAATGCAATCATGAGGAAGATATAAATATAGCTTTGAGCATCGAAGACAAATTTTAAAATGTAACCGACGGCAAGTAATTGAATAATAGAACGAATAGTAGCGATGAGAGTATCTTTTTCAAGTCCTAGCTTTAAGGTTTTTGACAGTAGAAGTGGAATTAACACAAAAATTAACGTTAAGGAAAGCGAAGTATACGTCATTCATTCACCCCCTGTACAAATTCAGCGACACGTGGATTTTTAGGTGCGTGAAGTAAGGAGCTTTGTCCAGTTTCAATTAGTTCCCCATCCATCATGACCCATGTAAAGTGGCCGATTGTTAGTGCTTGCTGTAAATTATGAGTAATCCAAATTATTGTGACATTAAACTTTTTATTGATTGTAGCAATAAGCGTCTCAATTTCTTGCACGGATTGACGGTCTAGTGCAGATGTAATTTCATCTAGCAATAAAATGGAGGATTGATTAATAAGTGTTCTAGCAATAGAAACTTTTTGTCGTTGTCCACCTGATAATTTATTCGTAGGGCGTTGTAAAAAGCTTTGATCAAGTCCGACATCATGTAAATATTGGATCGCTTCCTGCTCTGTAAGCTTTTCTCCTTGTAACGAGCGAGGAAGTGCAAGATTATCAAATACAGAACCTTCTATCATAGGGGCCGCTTGAAGAGCCATACTCACATGTCTTCTTAAAGCGGTTGGTTCATATGTAGAAATGTTTTGATTATCAATTAATATTTGACCATCAGTAGGTGATAATAGTCCATTGCACAATTTAAGTAGAGTTGTTTTACCAGCACCTGAAGGGCCGACTAATGTAGTGATTTTTCCTTTAGGGAATGACCCAGTAATTGATCGTAAGATTGTCTTGTCATTCGCTGAAAAGCTAACCTGTTGAAAGTGAATGGCAGGCTCATATGACGTATTCATAAAGTTAAAACTCCTTTATACTAATAGGTAAAATAACTGTAGCATGAAACAAAGGGAAGCTAAAGTTATTTAACATTGGGTAATAAAGTTAAGGGGGATAGAGAATGGATATATTATATGTAGATACTTTAACATATGCACAAGGCACAATGTATATCATTGCCTCAGATGATGGACTAGTATATATCGGAACACCAAATGCGCCATTCGAAGAGGTGGAAGTGTGGGCGAAAAAGCCATTTAAAGGCTTTCGTTTTGAAGAAAATAAAGAAAAGTTACAGCAATATGTTAAGCAATTATCGGCTTATTTCAATAAGGAACTTACTGAGTTTGATTTACCAATACATGTTAAAGGGACGCCATTTCAACTAGCAGTATGGGATGCTTTGAAGGAACTACCGTATGGTACAACTACAACATACTCAGATATTGCACACCGTATCGGCAATCCGAAAGCAGTAAGAGCTGTAGGTAGTGCAATCGGCGCCAATCCAATATTAGCGATTATTCCTTGTCATCGTGTGATTGGCAAAGATGGTAAACTAACCGGCTTCCGTAGTGGGCTTGCTATGAAAGAATTTTTACTGGAGCTAGAGAGAGCATAAAACAAGAATCTGCATAACCTTTGGGGAAACAGTTGGCCGAAGAGATTGCAGATTCTTGTTTTTTGTATTAAAGAAGATGGAGTTCAATAAATACTATACATGTTCTTCTTGGACATTGTTATTTGCTTTACCGAAATGAGTTAAACGATGAGCAAATGTTTCTCCTCGCATTGCAGAGCCCTTGAAAATATCCTGAAACTCATAAGCCGGAGCACCGTGTTCGATGACATCTAGGCCAGTGACTTCATCTTCAGCAGAAACTCGTAATGGGACAAATGCTTTTATAATAAGTAAACCAGCAGCTACTGAAACGCTAACCCAAGCAATGGTAGCAATAACCCCAATCGCTTGCACTCCTAATTGGCCGAAACCTCCTCCATAAAATAATCCTTGACCACCAATATCAAACAAGCCAACTGCTAGAGTACCCCAAATACCACAGATACCATGGACGGCGATGGCACCAACAGGATCATCGACTTTTAATTTCCATTCAATGAAGCGGACGCCCTCGACCAATAATGGAGCAGCAATTAATCCGATAATGAGTGAACCGACAATACTAACATTAGCTGCACCAGCGGTAATACTTACAAGCCCTGCTAAAGCACCGTTTAATGTGAGTGACCCATCGATATGACCATATCGAAATTTCGTATAAAGGGCTGTAACCACAACACCAGTAGCGGCAGCGAAAAATGTATTTGCAATTACGCTAGGAACAAGTTTAGGATCAGCAGCTAATGTTGAGGCACCATTGAAGCCAAACCAACCAAACCAAAGTAAAAATACGCCTAAAGCTCCTAATGGAATACTATGTCCTGTAATAACGTTAACACGACCATTTTCATATTTACCGAGACGAGGACCGACCATTACCGCAGCTACAAATGCCGCAACTGCACCTGTTAAATGTACAACGGTTGATCCAGCAAAGTCGATAAAACCAAGATTTGTTAACCATCCATGACCGCTCCAAACCCAATGACCAACAACAGGATAAACAAGTAACGACATGAGAATAATTACGCAAATATAAGCAAAAATATTAGTACGTTCTGCCACTGCTCCAGATAAAATTGTTGCTCCAGTTGCTGCAAACATCGTTTGGAAAATAAAGAGGGAAAGATCATCTACACCATTTAAGGCAAAGCCACTTGTACCGAAGATACCGCCAACTGAATCACCAAACATAATAGCGTAACCACAGAGAAAATAGACAATGCCGCCAAGTGATATAGTTAGGAAGTTTTTCATAATAATATTGACTGCGTTTTTTGAGCGTGTAAAGCCTGCTTCAACCATTGCAAATCCTGCATGCATAAAGAATACTAAAATTGTACCGAGCATCATCCAAACTAAATTTATAGATATTGTTATCTCATCCATATATATCGCCCCCTTATTCTACTGCAATTGATCCGACTTCTTTTGTACGGATACGAATTGCTTGTTCTATTGGAAAAATGAAGATTTTGCCATCTCCAACCTTGCCAGTTGCTGCCTTACGTAATAAAACTTCAACAATGGAATCTACTTTTTCATCATCAACAATCATTTCTAATTTCAACTTCGACAAAAATTCAATTTCGTAGGTATTTCCACGAAATAACCCTGTACGCCCTAATTGACGACCGCAGCCAGCAATTTCTGAAACACTGAGCCCTGCAATTCCTTCCTGTGCAAGACCATCCCTGACCGCGCCGAAAACTTCGGGACGGATGATTGCTTCTATTTTTTTCATCCATATCAGCTCCTTGAGTAAATTTAATTTACATGTTAAAACGCTATGAAAAACGGCGCAATAATTATTTGAATATTCATGTTACGTTTTATTACATGTAATAATTCGACTTTCGTAATAGTTTGTTGAAAATGTTTTAAAAAGGGGAATGAAAGCGGTATTAAAAAGTATGTCTAAAATGTGAAAGTTTCTAAATTTTCTGATTATTAATGTGAGGAAACCTGACATTAAAGTTAGAGGATGTAATACGCAAGAATTTGGGTATATAGTGTATACTAGGACTAATTATCAAAGCGGAAGAAGGGTTTTCTTGTGAGATCAAATTATGCAGATGATAGCTTAGCGCTACACACAGACTTGTACCAAATCAATATGGCAGAATCATATTGGGCGGATGGTATACATAATAGAAAAGCGGTTTTCGAATTATATTTTAGAAAGTTACCGTTTGGCAATGGCTATGCAATTTTTGCGGGATTAGAGAGAATTCTTGAGTATTTACGTGATTTTCATTTCAGTGATTCGGACATAGCGTATTTGCGTGAAGAGGTTGGGTATAAAGAAGATTTTATCGAATATTTAAAAAATATTCGTTTTACAGGGGATATGTATTCGATGGTGGAAGGGGAAACGGTTTTCGCTAATGAACCGATTGTCCGCATCGAAGCACCTTTAGTGGAAGCGCAGTTAATTGAAACTGCATTACTTAACATTGTGAATTACCAAACATTAATTGCAACGAAGGCTAGTCGTATTAAACAAATTATAAAAAATGAAGTGGCGATGGAGTTCGGCACACGACGCGCGCATGAGATGGATGCAGCGATTTGGGGAACGCGTGCAGCGTTTATAGGCGGTTTTGCTTCAACTAGTAATGTGCGAGCAGGTAAACTTTTCAACATTCCGGTATCTGGTACACACGCGCATGCACTTGTACAGGCCTATAAAAATGATTATGATGCATTTCATTCTTATGCAAAACGCCATCGTGATTGCGTATTCCTTGTAGATACTTATAATACGTTGAAATCGGGTGTGCCAACAGCAATCAAAGTGGCAAAAGAGCTTGGTGACAGCATTAATTTTATTGGAATTCGTTTAGACAGTGGGGATATTGCTTTCTTGTCAAAAGAAGCACGACGTATGTTAGATGAAGCAGGTTTCCCGAACGCTAAAATAATCGTATCGAATGACTTAGATGAATACACGATCTTAAACTTAAAGGCTCAAGGCGCAAAAGTTGATGTGTGGGGAATTGGTACGAAGCTCATTACCGCTTATGACCAACCTGCTTTAGGGGCTGTTTATAAAATGGTGGCGATAGAAAATAACGATGGACAATTAGAAGATACGATTAAAATTTCAGCGAATACTGAAAAGGTAACGACGCCAGGCCTTAAAAATGTATATCGTATTATTGATAGAAAGAATGGCAAGGCAGAGGGAGATTACATTACAATGCACGATGAAAATCCTCAATCAGAGAAACGCATTAAAATGTTCCATCCTGTTCATACATTCGTATCAAAATTTGTTACAAACTTTGAAGCTAAAAACCTACATCAACAAGTGATTAAAAATGGCGAAATACAATATCAAAATCCTACTTTGGAAGAAATGCGCGATTATGCAGCAGATAATTTAGAACTGCTATGGGATGAATATAAACGTGCTATGAATCCTGAGGAATACCCAGTCGATCTAAGCCAAAAATGCTGGAATAATAAAATGCGCAATATTGAAGAAGTAAGTGAAATGGTCAATCGCTTGTAAAGCGTAAGGAGTGAAGGACAAAATGACATTACAACAAGAAATCATAAAGGAATTACGTGTATTACCTACTGTCGATGCGCAGGAAGAGATTCGCAAATCCATTGATTTTTTAAAGGAATATGCGCGTCGTTATAGTTTTGTAAAGGGATTTGTTCTCGGAATATCAGGTGGTCAAGACTCCACATTAACTGGAAAGTTAACGCAGCTTGCGGTCGATGAATTAAATGCCGAGATGGGAGAAGCGAAGTACTCATTTTGGGCTGTTCGCTTACCATATGGTGTGCAAGCAGATGAAAAGGACTGTCAAGATGCGATTGACTATATCAAACCTACGGAAACTTTTACAGTAAGCATTAAAGATGCAGTCGATGCAAGTGTTAGAGGATTAACGAATGCAGGTATTGAACTAAGCGATTTTGCAAAAGGGAATGAAAAGGCACGTGAGCGAATGAAGGTGCAATATTCTATCGCTGCTATGAATAATGCTGTTGTGCTTGGGACAGATCATGCTGCGGAGGCAATTACAGGTTTTTACACAAAATTTGGGGATGGCGGTGCAGATTTAATGCCTATCTTCCGTCTCAACAAGCGTCAGGGTAAGCAGTTGTTAGCGGCACTTGATTGCCCAGAGCACTTATATTTAAAAATACCAACTGCTGACTTAGAGGAAGATCGTCCTTCATTACCTGATGAAGAAGCGCTTGGTTTAACGTATGACCAAATTGATGATTATTTAGAGGGGAAGGCTATCCCTGAAGAAGCTCGTAAAATATTAGAAGGGCATTATTTACGTTCACAGCACAAACGCCATATGCCAATTACAATATTTGATGATTTTTGGAAGTAATTTATATTTGAGATTCATTACCAAAATATAGGGATGATAGTTATTAAAGCATCTACTATGTAGATAAGTTGATCTTCGCTACGGGGGGATCAGCGATAGAGGAACGAAGGTTAAGAACATCACGTCCTGTGATAACGCCTTCGTGACCAACATCGGTTGGCCCGAGACCATGCAGCGTAGCGGACGTTTTCTGTGCGAAAGCGAAGCGGCAGCAACAACAAATGTTTTAACTGTGCGAAAGCGAAGCGGCAGCAACAAATGTTTTAACTGTGCGAAAGCGAAGCGGCAGCAACAAAGCTCCTAGCCGGAACGGAAATCAACTCCACGTTATTGATGATGAGTAATATTTGGGAAAAGAGTTATAAAAAAGTGATGACCACTTTTGAAAATAACTCTTTTCTATTTTTTTAAGCAATTTGGTTCTGTATTATTAAGTTCGAGCATATAATGTCGATATATATACCTACAAAGTTGATAAAAAGTAAAGGAGGGTAATTATTTATGAGGACTTCTAGAGTAAGTTCGACGACTAGTAGTATATTTCGTAATGAACAACAGTATTTACATGCTGGAGATTTAAGCCATAATTTCGGACAAAATCCGAAGAAACAGTTTAAAAACAGTTTGCTAAAGAATAAAGGTAAAAAGCAATTAAGTAATAATAGACAAATCCAACAGCAACGTCCAAATAATGTAGCAGCTAGTTTTGTGGACAATGCTTACGATTTACAAATACGTAATGAATTAAATGAAACTGCTGTTAAGCTAAATCTGGTCAGCAAGCAAAAGAAGTTTCTCAATAGTTACCGTTCTTCTATATAACATCATAAATTCAAGCTCTCTACATCATTCAGGATGTAGGGAGTTTTTTGTGTTGAAAACCAAAATGGTGTCAATACAATATTTACGAATGTTTCCTATATATCATGAAATCATTTGCTGCTGCTAAGTTAGCGCTACGCTTTCGCGCAAAAAACATCTGTTGGCCCGAGACCCTGTAGCGAAGCGGCAGCAACAAATGTTTTAACTGTGCGAAAGCGAAGCGGCAGCAACAAATGTTTTAACTGTGCGAAAGCGAAGCGGCAGCAACAAAT